>NZ_CAMYMK010000006.1 GCF_947259545.1 uncultured Marinobacter sp. | reverse complement strand
TGCGAGTCAGCCAGGGCTGGGCCGGCGGCCAGTATGGGTTCATGGCCTTACCGAGAATCGGCCACGAAGTCATCGTCTCTTTCCTGGACGGCGATCCGGACCAGCCGATCATTACCGGCCGGACCTACCACGCCACCAACACACCGCCCTACGCGCTGCCGGAACACAAGACAAGAACCACCCTCAAAACCCAGACCCACAAGGGCGAGGGCAGCAACGAACTCCGGTTCGAGGACGAAGCGGACCAGGAACAGATCTACGTCCACGCCCAGAAAGACCTGGACCTGCTGACGGAAAACAACCGCACCGAAGTCGTCCGGAACGACAGCCACCTGACAGTGGACAACCACCGCAAGGCCCACACCAAGGGCGATGACCACGCCACGGTGGACGGTGAGAAACGGGAACAAACCGGCAAGGACCACAGCTTCAACGTCACCGGCACCCTGCACCTGAAAGCCGGCACCGCCTGGCTCAGCGACTCCGGCACCGAACTGCACATCAAGGCCGGCCAGAAAGCCGTGATCGAAGCGGGTGCCGAAATTACCCTCAAGGCCGGCGGCAGCTTTGTGAAGATCGATCCCAGCGGCGTTGCTATGGGTGGGGCAGCCATCAGGATGAATGCGGGTGGCGCGCCGGGCAAGGGCAGTGGGCAGAAGGTTCAGGTGCCGGAGATGCCAGGGTTGGTGGACAAGAATGGGGGGGCTGTGACGCCTGAAGAGCTGCCGGAGACGCCCCAAAGACCGATGGCCAAGCCCGACCAGATACGCGCTATCAAGAATGCCGCGAATCAGGGTAAGGGTATCTGCCAGATCTGCACACCAGAATCACAAGGTGCGATCTGATGGGTAACCTGGCTGGACTTTCCGACAAGGGCAAAACGTTCATTCTTATTGATGGCGCAAAAGTGAATGACTTATCCCAGGTTATTTATCGTGAAATAGAAAGGCCTCTTTGCGATGCCCTATACAGGGGAACGGAACTCGCTGACCTGTTGGAAATCTCGCCGTGGTTGGTTGAAGCGGGAATGGATAGTTCCCTGGCACTTAAATGCTTCGAGGATTGGAAGCACCAGGGTGCTGCCATCGTATTGCAGGCTGACTGCCACTTTGAGGAGGTCATGGATCACCTGCGTGGATTGCTTATGGCCAGGTTGGTTACGGGTGATGAGGTTGTTTTCCGGTTCTATGATCCCGAAATCGCGCGGCATCTGTTGAAGCTGGATTCATCAGGTGAAGATGTGAGGCGATTGATGGGGCCCTGTAGTCTGTTTGCCATTCAGGATCGCCGCAGGGGTGAATGGGAGCACTTTTACAATGACCAGCCGTCA
Organism: uncultured Marinobacter sp.; assembly: GCF_947259545.1. Taxonomy (GTDB): domain Bacteria; phylum Pseudomonadota; class Gammaproteobacteria; order Pseudomonadales; family Oleiphilaceae; genus Marinobacter. Next base: position 138,830 of record NZ_CAMYMK010000006.1, on the reverse strand, counting down.
GGTGAGCGGCAGATAGAAGTGTTCAATATTCGTGAGGAACACCAAGTTGCCATGGAAAGGGCGGCACAGCAGACAGCCCTCAGAAAACTCGAGCTTCACACTTCGAACTACTTCCCCCATCTGCTTCAACAACCTGACGCAAACGAGCCTGATTGGGGCGTAGTTTCTACGCTAGTCGACGCGGCGAAAGCGCGGGGGCTGTACAGTACCCGCGATATCGCCCTGTATATCAATACGATTGGCTGGCTTGGGCACCTTGCATTCGAAGACAGTGATGTGCAGAGCCTGTGGAAAGAGAATTCCGCAGCACCAGACAAAGCCATAGCGCGAATTGCAGAATTCGCTGAGAAAAAGTCAATGGAGGGACTGGTTTATGGGTAGTGCTAACAGCTCAGCGTTTTTACAGGGTGCTGATGATATCGACTCAGCGGCACAGATGTGTCCGCTCCAGCTCAAAACCGTTGCGTTGTATCCGGTGCGCTGGGCGATCAGTCAGGAAAAGGTCACTTTGCCTGCGAACTTCCGCCCACCTTCCGTTGACATCGGAAATACGTATTACTGCGTTCGCAAACTGACGCCCGGTTGGGTCTACATGTTCTCCGAAGTTTTCGGAACGCTGCATGAATACCGAGTCAACGAGCAAGGCGAGATAACGGAAGTGCAGCCCGGTGTGAACTCTGTACTGCTGCCAGATGCCGATGCTCAAAGTGCTCTGCCCGCCATACATCACCCTGCGGAAGGCACGGTGCTTCTGAAATTTGTACAGCATCGATGGACTGTGCGTTTGCAGGAACTGGTACGAACGGATGTGCAAGTTCGTGAAGAACACATGCAGTCGTTCGACTTGAGTGGCCTCCCGGAAAATCGTGAAGGCGTAAATATCAGTGAAACCGAAGCTATAAACGGAGTGGTTGAAGATTTTCGGCCAGATCCAATGGATTTCGAGTGGAGTCTGACGGATTTTGCACAGGGAGTCAGTGAGTCGGATTTTCAGGGGCAGTGCAAAAAAGAAACTGAATTTTCGTACTGCGTTGCCCTTGTCGATGAAATTGGTATCACCTCAGAGTTAGGCCAGCTGCATGCCCTTCATGTAAATCTGATTAAGAATTACGCGGAGGAGAACGCATATGCCTACACCACCTCCCAGATGGTGGACGCGCTCATCGCCCGCGAAGCCACCAAGAAGGAAACGGAAGACGAGCGGAATGAGGCGGCAGAAGAACTGAAAGAACGCATTCGTTCCGCTGACAAGGATGCGTTTGTAGAGGGTTACCATAAGAAAATCGAAGAGTACGACCAGGCACGTGGCCGCATATTTGATGACTGGAAAGGATGGATTGACTCTGTGCAGCTGGCAAAGAAGCTGGAGTTCAATGATATATACTGTGCAGCTGGGTTTGAAGCCGTCGAGAAAGAGCTTGCAGATATCCTCGATGGTTACGTCGGTGCGGAAAAAGGGAAGCAAGACGCAGAGAAATGGATGGTCGCAGAAGATGACGGGGCCGGTACTGTAGAAACTTTACTCAAAAGTGTGCTGTTCCTTTCATCCGTTGCAAACAGGATTACTCACAAACTGCAAGATCTCCCCGAATTCGATTATGGCAGCTTGAAGGTGGTGGATCGAATTTATGACATGCCGGCGCATGTGCCGGTAAATCTCGCCACCGACACTCTAATGCTGGAGTTTGCCGCCCCCGCTGCGGCCATGGGGGAGTGGGCCAAAAACGAACAAACCCGCCCACAGTGGAAGAAGTGGATCAAGCATGTCTCGAAACGTTACGGCATCGAGCTCCACAAACGTGAAATTAATCTGAATGACGCAACAGAACTACTTCTGGAAGTTAATCGCAGATCGCTGGACGCGTCCTCGGGTCACAACCTGTCTGAACTCTCATTGACACCACTGGCAGCCGGCATGGCGGATGTCAGGATCAGGGGTTATCTGCGTGAAGGGTTGATGGATGTGTTCCACCTTGATCCGAATCTCAGAGACAACCCGTTCGGGTGGATTCACACACGCCTTGATCCGTTGGTTGAGCGTATCAAGGAGAACCGGGGAAAGTTTATTGGGGCGGTGACCTTCTTCCAGGCGATCAATATGGCCAACCTGTTCTCAGGTTTGAAAGAGACCCAGAAAGACGTGATGCTGGGTGATCGCTCGGCCCTCGACCGTTGGCTGCCTTTTATGGATAGTCTGGCCAATGTGGCCGAAGGTGTCGTTAACGGCAGCGCTTTATTGGCAAATTCCGAACACGTGCACGCGCTGAAAACGAGGATGTCAGCGACAACAGGGTCCAAGGTTTCAGCGGTCCTTGGTGCCTCTAAAGAACTCAGGGTGGTGGGACTTGTAACGAAATTAATTGCAAAAGGAATGGTTAAGACTATTGCGATCGCTGGGCCGATATTAACGATGTGGCTGGAGTTGAGGACGATTAACAAGTCGTTGGAAACTGGACATCACGCCTCCGTAGCCTTAGGAAGCGTCCAATTTGGGCTCAGTGTCAGTCTCCTTGTTTTACCCGGTTTGGCCGCGATTGGGGTTTTTTCATTAGGTGTGGGTGTGGCCATAGGTGTTGCGATGATCATAATTTCCGTCGCGATCGGCATGGTGCAGGCCTATATTGCTCGATCCCGGATTGAAGATTTCCTGTCGCTGTCTTTCTGGGGTAACGCGCCCACGATGCGATACTGGGATGAGCAGTCCAGGCCATCGAGCGGAGAGCTGTTGGAGGAAAGCCGAACCGCCATTTCTCCGGATGAGGGCGTCGAAGTCAGACGCTATTTCGAAGCGGAGCTGGATGCGTTTTATTACATGCTGTTCTCTCCCATTGTGCGGATAACCGAGCACATCGGCAGGCATTGGGACATTAACCGGGGTGAGCATCAGGTCATGTCGGAAATGACGTCCTTTGTGGTGTTTTTCCCAGCTTATAGTGATCGGGACTGCACGTACTCCATAAAGCTGTTCGAAGTAGACACGAACTGGTTTGCGAAGGATGAACCGAACGATATCACAGACCTGTTTTACAGGCGGAGACATTTAGATGCTTCTGCTGAGGGTGTTTTGTATCGGTTTGACCACTACAACCACAACAAGTGTGACCAGCTTGAAATGCTGATTGAGTACGCCAAGGATGGCCGGAAAATCACGGGCGAAAACGGACTCCGCCTCATTCTAAATGGCAATGACGTAGAGGAGTTGAGTGTCGATGAAAGACTCGCCTTTGAGTTGTGATTTTCCGGAAACGAATCTGGAAGGCTTGCTTGAAACCAGGGTATTCCACACGCGGGGGGCGCGGCTTGCGAGTCCGCCGGCGAAGCCAGTGGTTGGTGTTTCTGATTCGTCGGAAGATATGGAATTGGCTGTTGCTTACATCTGCGAACGATTTATAGATATACGGACGGCATTTTCCCTTTTCCGACGAGGGATGCTGGTTGTGGTAAATCTATTTATGGTGATCGTTCTGTTACTAATGTGGTTTATCGATAATTTCTATTCGGAAGCACTAATGGCAACAGCGGCCTTCCTTGTGCCAGTATGGGTTGCGTTCTATCTATTCGAGATCTTCTTTCCACTAACGCTACCGGTCAGAATCGATCGCGACGGTAAGTGTGTCTACGTTGTACGTCGGGGTACCTGTTACCAGATCCCTTGGGAAGATCTAGAGGTGGCTTTTTCATACAATTGGCAATATTTTGGTTCAGGCGTCATGTGGGATAAGCAATATTACGCTCATGTTTATCTCTGGGATAAGTATTATTTCTGTGGAAGGCATCCCAAAAGGCAGCTGGAGCGCAAGAAGATTTTTTCTTGCTATAAAGAGGAAGATCTTTATCGGAGGTGGAACTTTGTTTTGAGGTTTTTTAATCGAGGAAAACTTCCTGAAGATTTAATTAATCTTGAAGTGGCCAATTACGACTCATATTTGGACGGGATGCAGGGGAAGTCTGTAATAGCTAAACTTTTTGGTCATCTGGTTTTTATTTTTCTTATGCCAACCGTTATTTGGTGGAAATTCTCTCCCTTCAAATACAAGTGGCCGAAAGAGGTCGAGTCGATTTTTGGAAAAATTAACTATCATTGATCTTGAAGTCTACCTTAATGGCTGCTATTGCTTCATGAAAGACTCACCTTTGAGCTGTGATTTCCCCGAGACGAATCTGGAGGGAATGCTGGATAAGAGAGTATTCCGCACACGAGGGGCCAGACTGGCAAGCCCTCCGGCGAAGAAAGTAGATGGTTTCTCAGATTCTTCAGAGAATATGTCACATAGTATCGCCTACACATGTGATCGATTCGTTGACATTCGATCTGCATTTCCGAGGTTTCGGACAATAATGCTAGGTGTCATAAATCTTTTCATGATGCTTGCGATTGTAGTGATGTGGGCAGTTGATGTTTTGTTTTCCGGGGAAGCGCTCTTGGCAACAGCTGCATTTTTTGTGCCTGTATGGGTGGCATTTTACTTATTTGAGGTTCTGGCCCCATTAACATTGCCTGTCCGGGCTGATCGGAGCAAAGGGTATGTCTACGTTGCACATTGGGGTACCTATTATCGTATCCCATGGGATGAGCTTGAAGTTGTATTTTCATACAATTGGCAGTATTTCGGGGCCGGTGTTGTGTGGCAAAAACAATACTACTCCCATGTCTATCTGAGGGATGATTATTATTTTTGTGGGAAGTTGCCTAAAAAGAGAATGCGGCGTAAAAAGTTTTCTTCGTATTTTAAAGAGGATGACCTCTATAGAAACTGGAATTTTATCGTCAGATGTTACGAAGATGGGGTGAACAACGAGGATGATGGAAACCTTTATGAGTCAAACTATAGAGAGTTTATGAATAAATCCGGGACCGATTCGGCGGTTGGAATTGTAACTGCTCACTTTTTCATGATTATTTTTATGCCATCTATTATTTGGTGGAGTGTTAGCCCATTCAAGTGTAAATGGCCGAAAGAAATTGAAGAGATATTTGGTAAGGAAAATCATTATTGATACTCAAAAAATGGAGCTGAATTCAGTAACTGCGTTCATTTGTCAGGTTTCGGAACATCTTAGCTCATGAACAGTATCGCCATATGGTGATTCAAAAGGAATTCAACATGCTGATAAGGACATTGCTAACCCTACTGCTTCTATCACCCACCACTAGCCTGGCGGAAGTCTACCGCTGGGTAGACTCAGAAGGCCGCACCCATTTTGGTGACCGCCCGCCAGCGCAGGCGGCCAGTCAGGAAGTCAAAGTGGAGTCCGCGCCGGCCCGGGTGGATGACGCCGCCCGTGACCGTCAGCAGAAGATGAATGCGTTCCTGGAACAGAGGCAGCAGGAGCGGGATCAGCAGCGTGCTGCGGATGCCAAGGCCGAGAAGCAGGCAGCGAAGCGTGCGGAACTATGTACCAGGCTTCGTGCGCGCCTCAAGCACATGGACAGCGTCTCGACCTTCTATAACCTGAATGAGGAGGGTGAGCGGGTGTTCGTCAGTGAGTCGGAGAACACCCGGATCCGGGAACGTTTCCGCAAGAAGGTGAACGAAACCTGTAGCGGTTGAAGCTGGAATGAAGTCTCACGGGAAACAGGAAGTTTCCCCCTGTCTGATGCAAGGGATTTGCAATGTTTTCACGTCTACTCGCAACGGCCAGTCGTTGTGTTCTTATTATCCAACTCCTGTTTGTGGGGATTTCCGAGGCGGCTCCGCCAGGCGTGCCGCTGGCGGATGTTTATCAGCAGGGGATGTCTCTTGAAGGTTACTGGGTCAGTGAGAAGTATGATGGCGTCAGGGCCTATTGGGATGGCTCCCGGCTGTTGTCCAGACAGGGAAATGTGTTCCATGCACCCGACTGGTTCATCCGGGATCTGCCGGATCGGCCGTTGGATGGTGAGTTGTGGATGGGCCGCGAACGGTTTGCCGAGTTGTCGGGTGCGGTCCGGCGGCTGGAGCCCCGTGACAGCGACTGGCGGAAGATTCGCTTCATGGTGTTTGATATGCCCTGGCAGGATCGGCCTTTCAGTGAGCGCCTGAAGATACTCCGCTCCACGGTCAGCGAGGTTGGCATTGATCACCTGGTCCTGGTCGAACAACGTGCGGCAACTGACCATCAGCAGCTGATGCAACAGTTGGACGAGGTGATTGCCCGCGGTGGCGAGGGGTTGATGCTCAAGCATGGGGACAGTCTGTACCGAGCGGGGCGATCGCGGGATCTACTTAAGGTAAAGCGTTATCAGGATGCCGAGGCGGTGGTCCGTGGGCATCTGCCGGGAAAGGGGCGGTTGAGGGGAAAAATGGGGGCGCTGCTGGTGGAACTCGACAGTGGCCGAAAGCTTCGCATTGGTACTGGTTTCACGGACGAGGAGCGTGACGATCCTCCTCCTGAAGGGGCAGTCATCACGTTCAGGTACAGCGGCCATACGAGTACCGGCCTGCCAAGGTTCGCCAGTTATATTCGAACTCGTGATGATGAGCCTGCGGTCTCTGTAACTGAATCTGATTGAGTGTTGTCACACCATACGTCTGGGCCTGTGCTACGTTTAAAGAGTTCCCGACCGGGTTTTATGCTTTGGCGGGATCAATGTGAATTCGTCATCGGAATGCCTAAACGCAGTGTCAAGCTGACAGGAGGCGGGAAATGGAAGCGAAATCCGCAAAAGACGATTACAGTCGTGTCAAAGAGGACCTTCAGGCCCTGAGGGAAGACCTTGCTCAACTGACAAAAGCCGTTGCTGATGGACAGAAAAGCAACATCAGCAGTCTGAAGGACGAAGTGGTTCGCGAGAGCCGAGAAGCGCTGGATCATGTGCGCATGCGCAGTGATGAAGCCCTGAATCGCGCCCGTGATGCAGGAAGCAAGGCGGTTCATGATGTGGAGCACCAAATCGAGGAGCGGCCTTTCCTCAGTATTCTCATCATGTTTCTTGCCGGGATTCTGGTCGGGCGCCTGCTCGATCGTTGATCATGCTTGATTCCCCGAGAGTTCAGAGTGCCGTGCGCAAGGCCGTTGCCGCCGTGCTTGGCTTTATGCTGGCGCTGGTCTTGCTCACTGCACTGCTGATTACCGGGTTCTATATGCTGGTCACCGCCGCGACGTTGACCCTGACCCCTGTCATGGGGGAATCCGCGGCCATGGCCGTGGTCGGCGCGAGCTGTTTTCTCTTGCTGGCCCTGGTGTTCTATCGTCTGACGCGTCCGGCCCGGAGTTTGTCGAAAGGCGCTCCATCCCGCTCCGGTGCTGGTTCTCCAGTGCAGGTTTTGCGTGAGCTGATTCGTCAGAATCCCCTTGAATCGGCGTTGGCGGCGTTTGCCCTTGGCATCGCCGAGGAGGGAGATCCGCGCCTCAAGTCGTTGTTGCTGCAGGGAGGCATGGTGCTGATGAAAGAGGCGGAGGCCCAAGCGGAGCAGGGCCGGGATGCTGGCGAGGAAACGCCGGCTGGCGGCGAGGCCGCCTGAGGGCCAGTTGCAACTGTGCCATAGCCGGGTGAAGGTTCGGCCAATCGCTGTGCTGGTTATCCCGGTAGACTGGTGCGTCTACATAATCAGTTGGACGCGCAAGAGCATGAAGTCAGACACCCGCCCGGTTTGGCAAAGACACGCCTCGGCAATCCTCAGCGGTTTCCTCGGAGACTGGCTGGAGGAGCGAAACAATCCGTTGGCGGTTCCCATGGAGGTTTTCCACGGACACGGCCCGCTGGACTACCGGGCCCCGCAGCTGGAAACCCCCGGTTCCACTCTTTGCCTCTCAATTCATGGGCTAATGGAGCTGGAGTCCGTATGGACGTTCCCAGGGCGGAGCGGATTGAGTTACGGCTCCCTGCTGACCAGTGCCTCCCGGGAGATCACACCGCTTACCCTGCGCTATAACACGGGAAGGCCCATTTACCGGAATGGTGAAGCGCTGGCGGCAGTGCTGGAAGAGTTGGTGTCTTCCTGGCCGGTTCCGTTGGAGCGTATCGTTCTCATGGGCCATAGTATGGGAGGGCTGTTGATCCGCAGTGCCTGTCATTATGGGCAAGCTCTGAACCATCGCTGGATGGAGCGCTTGACTGACTGCGTCTATCTTGGCTCGCCTCACGACGGTTCCTGGCTGGCAAAAGGGGCGAAAGCCACTGCGGATCTGCTCAATCGAGCTCCCCGTGACTATTTGCGAGTCGCCGGTGAAGTGATTGATCTGCGCAGCGAAGGCATCCGCAATCTTTCCAGGGGCGATGTGGTGCCAGAGGGGCAGGTAGAGCCGCCCCTGGTTCCGGGGGTACGGCATTTTGTGGTGTGTGGATTGTTGGCCCGTTCCCGGACGCATCCGGTGAATGCCCTGTTCGGGGATGCGCTGGTCCATGAGGCCAGTGCCCGTGGTGAAGAACGCACCGGATGGAAACTTGCCGGCATGGCGAGCTTTCCGGGGGTGGATCACATTCGTCTGGCGCATCATCCCGATGTGGCCCGGCAACTGGTGGAGTGGTTGCTATGAAAACCGAAAATGAACATGGTCGTGAGTGGTGGCTGGGCGTCGCGGATGTGTTGACCCATGGTATTGCGCAGGGTGCCGGAAAACTGGAACGGGTGCACCTGTCCATTGCCGATGAGACCTTCAATGTGCTGCACCGCATTCCCGTGACCCGACCCTGGAGTCAGGCCGTTAGGCTCACGCACCACAAACTATCGAAACTCTCCTATCGGAGCGTTGCAGCAGTGGCTTCAGGCGCAGGGCAGCTGCTTACGCCCCCGGACGGGCACCGCTAGCTTGCACACGCACCGGCTGTGGCCTCCTTGCCTGCAGTCGGTGCTATGAGTTCTTACTGAACGTTCTCCTGCTCGCCAAACCTATCCGCGAACAGCGCAGACGACAGATAGCGCTCGGCGGAGTCCGGAAGTACCACCACAATATTCTTGCCTTTGTTCTCTGGCTGTTTGCTGACCCGTATCGCCGCGACAACCGCCGCACCGCAGGATATTCCGCAGAGAATCCCCTCTTCCTGAATCAGTCGGTGCGCCATGGCAATGGCATCGTCATTACTGACCGTTTCCACCTGGTCCACCAGGTAAAGGTCGAGGTTTTTAGGCACGAAACCGGCACCAATACCCTGAATTTTGTGGGGTGAGGGTTTCGGCTCCTCGCCCGCCATTACCTGCGTAATGATCGGGGAATCCGTAGGTTCCACAGCTACCGTGGTAATGTCCTTGCCCTTGGTGTGCTTGATGTACCGCGATACCCCGGTGAGCGTGCCGCCGGTTCCGACACCGGAAACGAATATATCAACCTCGCCATCGGTGTCGTCCCAGATTTCCGGGCCGGTGGTGTCCTCGTGAATGCGGGGGTTGGCCGGGTTATCGAACTGCTGGGGCATGAAGTGGTGCTCGGGGTCGGAGGCCACGATTTCCTCGGCCCGGGCGATGGCGCCCGGCATACCCTTGGCCGGCTCGGTCAGCACCAGCTCTGCGCCCAGGGCCTTGAGCACCTTGCGACGTTCCAGGCTCATCGACGATGGCATGGTCAGGATCAGTTTGTAGCCCCGGGCAGCTGCGACGAACGCCAGGGCGATACCGGTGTTGCCGCTGGTGGGTTCGACAATGGTAGTTCCCGGTTTCAGAACGCCCCGTTTCTCGGCATCCCAGATCATGGCGGCGCCAATGCGGCATTTCACCGAATACGCCGGGTTGCGACCCTCAATTTTGGCCCAGATAGTGGCACCGTCATTAACCCGGTTGAGTTTGACCAGCGGGGTGTTGCCGATCGACAGAGAGTTATCTTGATAGATTTTCGCCATGGGTTTCTCCTTGTGGTTGGCTCTATCCTGGTAAGTCGTGAAGATCAGAAACTCCTCTCCACCATGGCGTTCAATGTTAGCATGGCTGGTTTACGGGCGTATCGGAACGGATCCATGGGACTTTTATTCGAAGAAATCGACAGTCAACCCTCACTGCTGGGGGAGATAACCCTGCGCCGCCGGCGGATTCCCGCCCTCGGCGAGCGGGATATCTATGAAGTGAAGCTGGGCGAAGAATTCCTGATGTCCAGCATGTTCGTGGACGCCGAGGTCGCCCTGGCGGACCTGGGGCTCGAGATGACCGAAGGTCAGGCGCTGAAGGTGGTGGTTGGCGGCCTGGGACTGGGTTACACCGCGGAAGCCGCTCTCCGGCACGATCGGGTCGAAGAACTGCTGGTGGTCGATGCCCTCGACACTGTGATCCGCTGGCACCAACAGGAAAAAGTGCCCCTGGGCAAAGTACTCAATGCCGATGATCGCTGTCGTTACGTGCTCGGCAGTTTCTTTGACCTGGCAGTGTCCGAAGCGGGCTTTGACCCGGAACAGCCGGGGAAACTGTTCGATGCCATCCTGCTGGACATCGACCATTCACCACGAGCGCTTCTGCACGACTCCAACGCCAGTTTCTACACCGAAGACAGTCTTGGCAAAATGGCGGTCCACCTGCGCCCTGGCGGGGTGTTCGCCATGTGGTCCAATGATCCACCGGATGAGGCGTTCATGGCCACACTGCGAACCCTGTTCACTGATGTGGACGCGCGGGTGGTGTCGTTCTTCAATCCGTTCCAGAACCGGGAATCCACCAACACGGTGTTTCTCGCCCGTAAACCGGTCAGCTGACCTTGCGACCGGTGTAGTCGGAAAAATCCGGCTTGCGGGGGCGGTGCTGATCGTCGGTCATGTAGGCTGAGGTGAGAATGAACTCCGCGGTGGCGCGATTGCAGGCCACCGGAATGTTCCACAGGGCCGCGATGCGCAACAGGGCCTTGATGTCCGGATCGTGGGGCTGGGGTTCCAGGGGATCCCAGAAAAAGACCAGCAGGTCGATCTCACCTTCGGCGATCTTGGCCCCGATCTGTTGGTCCCCGCCCAGGGGGCCGCTCAAAAGGCAATGGATGTCATCGCGCCCGAGGTTTTCTCCCAGTAACCGGCCGGTGGTGCCGGTGGCATACAGGGCCAGTTGCGCGAAGCGGGTCTGGTTCTCTGATACCCAGTCCACCAGTTCCTTCTTCTTGTTGTCGTGTGCCACCAGGGCAACGGATTTCACAGCCATTTGCGGTAAAGTCTCCTTGATTTGCGATCAATCTGTTTGCCAGTGTTTCATAACCTGGCGATCTGCGGAATAGGACAGAGGTGTGATGAAGACAACAACCATAGATTGGGCGACCACTCCGGCCGCGGTCTGGCGCCGCCACCGATCCGGTCTGAGGGTGATTCGCCGCCTGGATCCGATACAGTGGCAGGCGCTGACCGGCATCGAGCGCCAACAGGAGGCGCTGGCACGGAATACCGAGCGTTTCCTCGCCGGGGAGCCGTCCAACAATGCGTTACTCTGGGGTTCCAGGGGCACCGGCAAGTCGTCGTTGATCAAGGCACTGCTGAACCGGTACCAGAATCGGGGCTTGCGGATGATCGAAGTCGACAAGGACGACCTGGTGACGCTGCCGGAGATCGTGGATGATATCTGCGACCTGCCGTTCCGCTTCGTGATTTTCTGCGATGACCTGTCGTTTGATGTGGGTGAGTCCGGTTACAAGGCCCTCAAGAGCGTGTTGGAGGGCTCGCTGGAACTGCCGCCGGAAAACGTGCGGGTTTACGCCACTTCCAACCGCCGACACCTGATGCCCGAGTTCATGTCCGACAACCTGAAAAGCGAGATGCGCGATGGCGAGCTGCATCCGGCGGAAGCCATCGAGGAGCAGGTGTCCCTGGCGGACCGGTTCGGGTTGCAGCTGTCGTTCTATCCGTTTTCCCAGGACGTGTATCTGCAGGCAGTGGATGCGCTGTTTCCGGACGTGGCAGACCGGGACGAACTGCATCGGGAGGCGATCCGTTTTGCCACTGCCAAGGGTGTTCGCAATGGCCGTACTGCCCAGCAGTTCTTCCGGCAGTACGCCGGGAACGACCAGCCGAAGCGGTAGCTGAAAGTGCGGCTATTGTCGCTTTGCCATGCGGATAAAGCGATGGTGTACCACCCGGACGCCCGTATACACCAGAGCCATCACCACGGGAATGGCAATGCCCAGTACCAGTGACTTGTTGATGTCGAACCCGGCTTGGTAAACGGAATCCAGCCCCAGTTTGAGCAGGCCGATCAGGTAATAGGTGATGGCCACCACCGAGAAGCCTTCCACGGTGTGCTGCATCATCAGCTGGATCTTGGAGCGCCGGTCCATGGAACTCAGTAGCTGCTGGTTCTGATTCTGGATCGCCAGTTCCACCCGGGTGCGCATCATGTCCGAGGCGCGGTCCACCCGGCGGGACAGGTCTTCCAGACGCTCGCTGACGGCTTTGCAGGTTTCCACCGCCGGGGTCAGTCGCCGGGTCATGAATTCGGTGATGGTCAGGTGTCCGGACAGTTCATCTTCACGGAGTGCCTCCAGTCTTGTCAGCACCAGCCGGTGGTAGGCCCGGGTGGCCGAGAAGCGGAAGGTGGAATGGGCCCTGAAGGCTTCGATTCGGGCCGCGATGGCGGTCAGTTCGGCCAGCAGTGCGGGCTCGTCCACATCGTCATTGTCCGCCAGGGATTGGGTGATCACCGCCAGTTTCTGGTCCATGTCGTTGAGGGACGGCGAGGTTTCCCGTGCCAGCGGCAGTGCCAGCAGCGACATCAGCCGGTAGGTCTCTATTTCCATCAGGCGCTGGGTCAGGCGGCCAAGTTGGCTGTCGGACATGTGGTGGTTCGCCACCAGGAAACGGCCGAAACCATCACTGTGAAGCTGGAAGGTGCCCCAGACTCGTGCCGCACCCTCCTGGGGGCTACTGCCCACCAGCCTGTGGCCTTCGAAATGCTGGCGTACGTAATTCAGGTCTTCCATCCCTTGCCCGGCCTGGGTTTGCAGGTGGACGTGAAACGCGGCGATGACGGTACCTGTCAGCTTATCGAGCCAGCCGTCCGGAAGCAGGCTGATGCCGGTTTCCGCGAAGGGCGCGCCGGTTTCCGCCGGGTCCAGGTTAATGAAGGTGTAGGCCGCAAATTCCATGTGCATTTCGCGCCGCACTCTGAGGTTGCCAAAGGTTTTCTCGAAGCAACTGACTTCCTGTGCGGGTTCCGGCTGGCCCAGAAGGCGATGCAGTTCCTGTAGATGCTGGAACTGGGCCTCACGCTCATCGGACGTGGTGAGCACGGCAATGTGGGTCACCCGGGCAGGCGTTGGCAATACCTGGAAGGGGCGGGAATGCAGCTCGTCATACAGGTCGTCCCGTAACGGGTGAATGGCAAGGGCTGAAAGGCTTGATCCCACGCTGATTGGTCTCCACGGTGTCAGTTGGCTTGAATCCTGGGCAGGTCACAAGGTTAGGGGAAAGTCAGACGGGGGGAAATACGACCAGTGGCGGGTCTGCGTCGTCTGAAAGTCGCTCACTGGTTTGGTAAGGGGATATGCCTGGGCAGGCTGACGGTAAACAGTACGCCATTGGCCTCATTGCTTGCGGTCACCGTTCCGCCATGATGTTCGGCAATCAGCTTCACGATCAGCAGACCCTGCCCCAGGTGTCCTTCCTGCGTGCCTTTTCGTATGGATACAAACGGGTTGAAAATATCGGAGTTCAGGTGCTCCGGCAGCGGTGGCCCCTGATTAAATACCTCCAGTTCAAGGCTCTTGCCCTGCGGTGAAAGTCGGATTTCGATTAATTCTCCGGTGGCGGTGAAATCCCGGGCATTATCCACCAGCTTGTCCAGCAACTGGACGATCAGTTCTGGTGATCCGTTCATGGCACAGCCCCGTGCCGGACCTTTGTAGACAATCCGGTGATTCGCATCCAGTTGCTGGTAGGCTCGGGTGGTCTGGTCCGTCACCTCAGCCAGATCGAAGCGTTCCTTCTCGGCATGGTCGAAACTCTGTTCCAGTCTGGCGGCCTCACTCATGCCGTTAAGAATCTGGCTGAGCCGACCGGTGGCAGTGGTGGCCCGCTCGATATAGTTGTGACGTTCGCTGTCGGATTCGGCGTGACGCAGATTTTCCAGTGAGGAGCGTACTACGGCCACTGGTGTTTTCAGTTCGTGGGACAGCCGGCGGGAGAAGCTTTCCAGGTATTCGTTGTAGCCTTGTAGCCGGTCGACCATCTGACCAAACTGCTGGTGCAGTTGTCCCAGTTCATCCCGGGCCCGCGTCTCCGGCAAAGTGCCGATGATACGGCCGTCATCGTCAACGCTGGCACTGACCGCCCGCTGTAACCGGGTGATCCGCCAGGACAGCCAGCTGACGTAGCCCAGCAGCACCAGCATGAGCCCCACCACCAGCAGGGTGCTGCGGGCGATCACCGACCCCAGGGTATTGCCGGACAGCGACAGCAACTGGTCCAGCGACTGTTCAAGAACCAGGATGCGGCCGTTGAACACCGGCTGCGTCACCATCAGGAGGCTGTCGCCATCGCTGTGGCGTACCAGGCCACTATCAGGGAGAGTGTTGGGGTTGGGCCGGATGGAGGATTCGTCAATCGACTGAGGGTCCGGTTGATAGAACCGCACCAGTGATCTGAGGCCGTTGAGGGCAATCTGCTCCACCACTTCCATCGGGCTGAGGGTGTCGAACTCCGGTCGGTTGTCCTTGTTTGCCACCGCCTGGCGGGCAATGACCCAGCCCGCCGGCTCCAGTACCCGCAGATGCTGGCCGCTGGCCATCTGGCTTGAGAGTTGTTGTTCCAGCCGGGGGAGTCGTGTCACAAGCACTGGTGGCGGGTCGATGGCTGTGCCAGCCGAGTCGATACCGTCCTTGCCCGGCCACTCGGCGACCAGACCGAGGCGGCTGTCTTTTGTCGGCAGCGGCAGTTTCAGCTCCAGTTGGTAACCGTTTTCCACACTCTGCCAGTAGCCGGTAATACGGAAATCATTGTTGGGGTCACGACCAGTGGTGATGGCATTGACGCGTCCGGGAGCCGGTGTCCGGATGATCCGCTCGGATCGGTTATTGCCCTCGGTGCTTACCAGGCGCAAGCGATCGTGCGGCTGGTCAGGCGAGCCGGGGTTGAAGTAACGAATGCCGGGATGTTCTACCCGAATCAGAAGGTACAGGTAGCGTTGGTCAGTGGCCGCCTGCCAGCGCAGGGCAGACGTCTTGGTGTCGGTCCGACTGTTCTGCCAATCCTGTTGTGAAAGCTCTTCGTTGTATCTGGGCCAATCATCGCCATAACCGTCCATGCGGGGCGGTTGGGTGACCGGATGAGCGTATATAACGGGGTTGCCGGATGGCACCACGGAGTTGCCAATCAGCAGGTCACCGGCAGTTTCCGCCATCCGTCTGGCCTGTTCCTGTAGCTGATCCGTGGCCTGTTCCCGCAGCGCTTCATCCAGTTCCAGCACAAACTGCAGGCCGGCCCAGGGAATCAGCAGCATCAGCAGGCTGGCGACGATCAGCTGGCGTTTCAGGCTCAAGGTTTACACCTCATGGGCATTCCAGCGATAGCCCATGCCGTAGGCGGTCTGTATGCCGTCGAAATCGCTGTCCAGCTGCTGGAACTTGCGGCGGATGCGCTTGATGTGGGATGTCACGGTGTTGTCGTCCAGCACGGTGCTGGCGGCTTCCATCAACTGATCCCGGCTGCGCACGTGGCCTGGATGCTGGACCAGGGAGTGGAGCATCCAGAATTCGGTGACCGTCAGGTCGACAGGCTGGTTTCCCCAGTCGGCCGTCATGCGGTCCACGTTCAGCGTCAGTTTGCCCCGCTGAAGCACTTCGTCGGGTTTCTTCAGCGCCTCCGCCCAGGCATCGGCCCGGCGTAGCAGGGCGGTGACCCGCGCCAGCAGGTGATCAAGGCTCATGTCCTTGGTGACGTAGTCGTCCGCCCCCAGGCGCAGGCCATGGACCGAATCGATGTCGCTGTCCCGTGCCGTGAGGAAGATGATCGGAAGGGTCTTCGACAGGCTCCTCAGATCCTGGCACAGGGTGAAGCCACCTTCCGGCTCATCCCCCAGGCCGACGTCGATGATGGCCAGATCCGGCAGGCTGTGGCGCAGTACCTGAAAGGCACTGCTGCGGTCACCATAGGCGGACACGCGATAGCCACGGCGCTCGAAAGCGTCCCGGTAGTTTTCGCGAATGGCGGGTTCGTCCTCGATCAAGACAATGTGCCGCTTCATGTGTCCTTTCAGTCCTTTCCGGCGAGTACAGGTAATGTGCAGCGTCTATTTAATCACGCCTGCGCACGATCACAAGGAAACGGGGCACCTTTGCCACAATTCATCATAATTGGCCGGCGCACTGCCAGATTCTGACACAGGATGACCGCTTCCATGAGTTGAAATCAGCATCACGATTCACAAAAAAGAAAGGAATCCAACGATGCTGACCAGTGCTGTAGCAACCTCATCCCGCGGTGCGGCCACTCGCCCGGCCCCGCGTCGCGTTATCCGCTTTATGGAAAGCGTCAGCCTCTGGCTGGCCTTCCTGCTGATGCTCGCCAGCCACTCAATGATGGCGGAAGCCATGGAGACTTCTGTCCAGACCGAGGGCGCCGGCGCCTTCCATTTTGTCGACAGCGCCGGCCAATGGCAGGAACCCGCCACCCTGCTGACCACCGATTACCGGGTCACGGTCAGCGGTCTGATCGCCGATACCCGTTTGCGCCAGAGCTTCGAGAACACCAGCCAGCAGTGGCGGGAAGGTGTGTTTGTGTTCCCGCTACCCGAGAATGCCAGCGTTTACGCCCTGACCATGACCGCCGGAGAGCGAGTGATCGTGGGTGAAATCAAGGAGCGCGCCGAAGCCAAACGGCAGTACGATCAGGCTAAAAAAGAGGGGCGCAGGGCGGCCCGGGTGGACCAGCAGCGACCCAACCTGTTCACTACCCGCCTGGCCAACATTCCACCGGGTGAGACGGTCACTGTGGAGCTGCACTACCAGCAGGCGGTGCGCTACCAGTCCGGTGAGTTTGAACTGCGACTGCCCACCACCCTGACGCCCCGTTACATGCAGGGAACGCCCATCGCCGATGGACCGAAGCAGTGGCAGGGCGGCTGGGCTACTCCCACGACCCAGGTTCCCGATGCTGACAAGATCAGCCCCTATACTGTGCTGCCGGAGGACGTGGGCCCGGACAGCCATCGCGCAAAGGTGGAACTGGTGATCAACGCCGGCCTCCCGGTTGCTGCGGTTGCCAGCCCGAGTCATGGTCTTACCAGCACCTGGAGCGGCGACGTCGTTACGGTCACCCCCGACAATGGCACGATACTGATGGACCAGGATCTGGTGGTGCGCTGGTCCCCGGTGCGGGGGCAGGAACCCTCGGCAGCCGTATTCCACGAGCGGTGGCAGGGTGAGGACTACCTATTGGCCCTGCTGGTGCCGGGCCTGACTCAGGATCGCCAGTTGCCCCGGGAGCTGATCTTCGTGATCGACACCTCCGGCTCAATGGCTGGCCAGTCCATCCGTCAGGCCCGGGCCTCGCTGTTGCGGGGACTGGATACCCTGGGGTCGGCTGACCGCTTCAACGTCATCCAGTTCAACAGCCAGACCAGCAGTCTGCACCCGCAAGCGGTACCCGCGGACAGTTACAACCTGGACCAGGCCCGGCGCTACGTCCGCAATCTGACCGCTGATGGAGGTACTGAAATGGCCTCGGCACTGGATGTAGCGTTGAGGCAAAGTGACGGCGGGGCGGATGAAAACGCCGCCGGATACGTCCGCCAGGTTGTATTCATGACCGACGGTGCGGTAGGCAATGAGGCCGCGCTGTTCGCCAGAATCCGTCAGCAGTTGGGTGACAGCCGGCTGTTCACCGTGGGCATCGGCTCAGCGCCCAATATGCATTTCATGCGCGAGGCGGCCCGCTATGGCCGTGGCACCTATACCGCCATCAGCGACCTGGGCGATGTGTCCGGGCCGCTGGATGAACTGTTCAGTAAGATGCAGTCACCGGTGCTGACGGATATCCGGGCCCGGTGGCCGGACCAGCAGGCGGCGTCGGAGAGTTTCCCCAGGCGAACCGGTGACCTGTTCAAGGGTGAACCCATGGTGCAGGTGACCCGGGGCAGGGCCGCCCACGGTGAGCTGGCCGTATCCGGCCGGCTGCCCGATGGCAGCCGCTGGGAACAATCCCTGGACCTGCAACAGGCAGCGCCTGGCAAGGGCCTGCATCGTTACTGGGCGCGGGAGAAAATCGACAGTCTGCTGGACACCGGCCTGTCCGGGCAGGTGGATGAGTCCACCAGGGAGGAGGTTACCAGCCTCGCCCTGGAGCACCAACTTATGACCCGATACACCAGTTTTGTGGCGCTGGATAAGACCCCGGTGCGGGAGGTCGGAACCGACCTGGAAACCGAGCACCTGCCCACACTGCTGCCCGCCGGTAGCCAGCCCGGTATGTTGCGGTATCCCCAGACCGCCACCCTCTCGCCGTTGCTGGTCGCCCTGGGGCTGCTGGGTCTTATGTTCTCGTCGGCGGCGCTGATGGTGCATCGGAGGGTGTTCGCATGAATCGCCTGTTCCTGTTGATGGTAATGATGTCCGCCACGGTACTGACCGCCGGGTTGTGGATTCCCTTCAAGGCCGTGGTGGCCCAGGAGCTTCTGGAACTGGCCTGGGCCGAGAGCCAGGCCCGGCAGACCGAGACCCGCCCCTGGCCCTGGGCCGACACCTGGCCGGTGGCCCGGCTGTCATTGCCCGAACTGGGTCAGTCACTGATTGTGCTGGAAGGTGCCCATGGCGAAAGCCTCGCCTTTGGACCCGGGCAGGTACTGGGCAATGCCGCCGGCTCGGGCCCGGTGGTGATTGCCGGCCACCGGGACACCCATTTCAGCAGTCTGCGTCACCTGGAGCAGGGCAGTGAGCTGAGGCTGCAGACCCGTTCTGGTCGCTGGTACAGCTATCGAGTCGATAATGTGCGGATTGTTGACAGCCGCCATGAGCGGATCGATACCGGCCAGCTTGGGGACGACACCCTGCTGCTGGTGACCTGCTATCCTTTTGACAGCCTCGATAACCGTGGTCCCCTGCGTTACGTCGTGGAAGCGCGGTCCGGTCAGCCTGCGGTTGTCAGCAATGCTCATACCCCCGTACAAATTGATACTGTCGCGGGGTTGTGAAGATGGCTTACACTTGCACGCCAAATTATGTAAACGGGTTGTTGTTCCATGGGTGTCCTGAGAAAAATTCTGGCCTGGCTGAGTGTGCCGGTTATCTGTGTTCTGGCGTTGTTGCTCTATATCGCGCGGCCATTCAATCCGGACAACAACCGGCTATTCGGCCGGCTGGTTGCCCGGGTGGGGCGGTTTATTCTGGGGATGGAGCGACCGCTGAGCGGGCAGGAGAATATGCCCCGGGACCGACCAACGGTTGTCATCGCCAACCATCAGCACAACGACGATCTGTTCCTGATGGGGGACCTGTTGCCGCCGCGAACGGTCACCGTCGGTAAGTTGTCGTTGGTCTGGATCCCTTTTTTCGGTCAGATATTCTGGCTTGGCGGGAATGTGGTTCTTGATCGTGCCCGCTCCCATAAAGCCGTTGCGGTGATGCAGGTGACCAGTGACGCCATCGTACAGGAACGCAAAAGCCTGTGGATCTTCCCGGAAGGTACCCGCAGCCGCGGGCGCGGCCTGCAGAAATTCAAGAAAGGCGCCTTTCATGCTGCGGTGGCTTCCGGTGCCCCGATCACCATGGTGTGTGCCAGTCAGTATGAGGATGGCACCCTCGGCTGGTCCGGTCGCCGCGAGCGAGTATCGATCCGGATTCTTCCTCCCGTTGAAACCTCAGGTCTGACCACCGCTGACATTCCCGAGTTGATGGCGCGTTGTCATCGTGAGATGGAAGCCGCTATTTCTGCCATGTCGTAAGCGGATGTTCTTGAAGCAGAACAGAAAACAGGGCAGTCTTTCGGGGTCTGAACTATTCGTCCGAAAGGCTGGGAGAAGCGTGTTATGAATCTGATTCTGTTTCTGATCATCGGTGGTGTTGCCGGCTGGCTGGCCGGTCTGATCATGAAGGGCCGTGGCTTTGGTGTGCTGGCCAATATCGGTATCGGCATTGTGGGCTCTTTTATTGGCGGCTTTGTCTTCCGCCTGCTCGGGCTCGCGGCCCAGGGCGCTGTCGGTGAGCTGGTGACCGCGACCGTCGGCGCGGTTTTGCTCCTGGCCATCGTCAGCGCGATCAAGAAGGCCTGAGCATGATCGTACCTGTTACTGCGGTATTCGCAGCCGTTATCGGTCTGTTGTTGCTGGTGTTGTCGACCCACGTGGTGCGTTTTCGCCTGAAATACCAGAAGGGTATGGGGGTGACCGATGACCGGGATTTTGAAGCAGCGGTACGGGCCCATGCCAACCTGGTGGAGTATGCGCCACTTGGACTGCTCATGCTGGGGCTGGCCGAGCTCAATGGCATATCCGGGCATCTGATCTACTGGGTGGGTATGGCGCTCGTTGTCGGGCGTATTCTGCACGCCTGGGGCATGATTAACGGTCGCGGTGGCACTCACAAGGCCAGGATGGCAGGCATGGCCCTGACCTGGCTGGCAATCCTCGTGACGGCGTTGCTTTTGTTTTGGAATGTGTTTCAGGTCTATGGTTGAGTGAGATCTCAGGAGGAAGGTTACTTCCTGACTCTCCCTCCAGCCACTTGTAGAAATATCCTCAGAGTGCCGCGGCCATTTCCTGGGTCAGATATTCCAGCTCCAGGCGGCGGTTTGCGGCCCGATCTTCCGGCCGTGCCAGGGGTCGTGCGCTGCCCCAGCCACTGACGACAATCTGGGATTCCCTCACGCCTTCCTGCATAAGTTGGCGGGCGACGGCGGTCGCCCTGAGACGGGACAGGAAACCGTTGTAGTCCTCGGCGCCGAAATTGTCAGCGTGACCGTGGATATGAACGCGCACGCCAGGCTGTTGGCGCAGATAGGCCGCATGCTGGCGCAGGATCTCAACGTCCTGGCTGTCCAGCGTGTGTTTGTTAAAGCCATAGTGGAAACGCAGTCGGTGTGGCTTGCGAGGGCTGCTTTCAACTGCAGACAGGATAAGGCCAGCCTCCACAGCGGCCCTTGCCAGCAATTCCGGGTTGTCCAGTACGAGTACGGTCATGTCAGTGTCCTTGTTTCCGGGGTCTACCGCTGCTCCTGGCTATTGTTTAACTAGTCGGGCCCAACGGCAATTGGCGAATGGTCGATAACGGGCATGTCACGCCTTACCGGTTGCCCCCGATTGAATGACATGTGTGTGAACATGGTGTGACAGCCATCCAATAATGGGGGTGTGAAATACCCTGACTGTCATTTGAGCGCGAAAAGCTGGCCATGCTGTGGTAAAAAGCAGTGTTTCAGGGACAGATTATGATGAATTGTGACCGCCTATGCTGATTATTCCTGCCGAGAACGCCGTTAACTGGCGACAGCCGCCCTGGGTAACCCTGGGCCTGATTGCAACCTGCCTGCTCGTTTTCCTGTTTTATCAGGGCGGTGACAACCGCTTGATGGAAGAAGCGATTGAGGAATACCTGGCGTCCGACTTGCCCGAACTGGAAGCGCCGGTCTATGAGGAGTACCTGCAACGGGAGATCCGTTTTCAGGGTGAATCCGAGCGTATCCTGGAATTGCGGGATTTCCAGCAGTTGCGGGAATCCGGTGAAGAGATCTGGGTAGCGGTCAGTTTGTTGGTCAATCCCGAATTTTACCAGTACATGCGGGAGAACCGGGAATTGCTCTGGGCGCCTGCCCAGAGACAGCAATGGCTTGAACAGCGCACCGCAATCCAGGCCCGCTACATCGATCGTCTCAGCTCCAATCAGCTGGGACTGGTGCCTGCGGAATTGTCGTTGTACACCCTGATTACCTATCAGTTCCTGCACGGTGGCTGGGGCCATATCATCGGTAACCTTCTGTTCCTGTTCCTGCTGGGGTTCACTGTGGAAAAAGCCCTGGGCCCCGGTCGATACCTGCTGGCGTACCTGTTGTGTGGTGTCCTGTCCGGGCTGGTTTTTACGGCCTTTTCCCTGGGCAGCCCGGTGCCCCTGGTCGGCGCCTCTGGTTCCATTTCCGGGCTGATGGGGATGTACGTAGCCATCTACGGCTTGCAGAAGATCCGCTTTTTCTACTTTATTGGCGTTTACTTCAATTACTTTCGGGCACCGGCGTTGGCAATCCTGCCGGTCTGGCTCGGTAAGGAAATCTACGATTACTGGTTCGCCGGCGCCACCGGAATAGCCTACATGGCCCACGCCGGTGGTCTGATTGGCGGCGCGGCCCTGGTGTGGCTGCTGGGCAAGAGCGTACTGCAGGTGCGCGAGACGTTTTTCGAACCGGAGGAGGAAGAGCAGGACGAGCGCTTTACCACCGCCTACGCCCAGGCGATGGGCAGCCTGGGCCGTATGGAGTTCGAGGTGGCTCGCCGGCAGTTTGAAGCCTTGTGGGAGCGGTATCCCGATCGACCCATTTTGCTGGAGCACCTGTATCAGCTGGCGAAACTGCGGCCGGACTTACCGGAATACCGCGATCGAACCCGCGAACTGATGAACGAAACCATCAGCCGCCGCCAACCGGAACGCCTGGTGGAAATCTGGCAGGAATACCTCGGTAAGGGGGAAGGGTATTCGCCCTTGGCCGCTGAAGATCACAACCGGGTGTTATTCACCAGCCTGCGTCATGATGACCTGAAGGCGGCGGAAAAGGCCTTTGAGCGCTTGCGCAGCACCGGCGATGATTTGCTGACCGACGAGGCTTGTCGGCTACTGGTGGAAGAATTCGAGAAACGCCAGATGGGACCCAAGGCCCGTCACTACCGGCAGTTGTTGCCGGCTAACTGAGGGTGTACGAAAAGTGTGGGGTGGGGCTTTCCAAAACACGCTGTGAATACATCCCTGTACGCTCCGCTCCGCCATCCATGGCTCCGCAGGGTTTTGGAAAGCCCCACCCCACACTTTCCTATATCGGCCTGGTGGTCGCGGCTGTTTACTCTTCCACCAGGAACGACGCCTTCGGGCCCTTCAACGGCTCCCGTTTTTCTGCCTGCTTGAGATAAGTCGCAATCTGTTCGTGTACCGGGTGATTCACGCAGCGTTTCTGGACATAGTTGAGAAAGGCCGTGGCCTTTTCCCACTGATTCAGGCCGTTGGCCAGGGCCTGTGCCACAAGGATGTAGGCCGGCGCCAGTTCGTTGCTTTCCGGAAAACGTTTGTGGAAGTCCTGCATCAGTTTCAGCAGGGTCTTGAAGTGGCCGCGATAGTAGAGCGCCCGCGCGCATTGCACTGCCAGTTCCGGATCATTGAGGCGGAAGCCGGGATCTGTCCGATGCAGGGTTTCCAGTAGCCGGGCAATGCCGTCTCCGTCATTGCGGGCAGCCAGCCACCCGAGCAGTTGCGGGTGGTAGCGGGTCAGTTCGGCGGTATCGTTGCGGGCGTCCAGTAACTGGTAGAACTGGCCAAGACGCAGGTTGTTGTGGGGATCCTTCTTCAGGGCTTCCTTCAGCATGGCGTGAACCCGGTCGTAGTTGCCGTCCTTGAGGTTCATGTCGATGTCGGCATCCAGGCGGACGCTCCGGTCCTTTTTATGGGAAGGCGTCTTATCCTCCGTTTCCTGAAAGTCGCTGGCGAACCCCAGTTCTTCCTGATACTGGAACAACAGATAACCCAGCATATGGAACAGGATCAGCGTAAAGGTGCTGTTCAGGAAGCCGGCCAGGGGCTGGGAGAACCACAGGGGGAAGTGGTTGACCGCAAAGTCCTGGGCGGCGCCGGAAGCCAGGGTCAGCAGTATCAGGTAGCCGTAGAGCAGGAAGTAGGGGGTGCCGATACGGGAGATCAGTACCGCCAGGTTCATCGGATTCACGGCCGCGCCGACGGAATGCTCCATGGCGAGTACCATGATGCTGGCGGGCAGGGCGAGGACAACAAACGCCAGCACCAACAGCATCAGTAGCGGCCCGCCGATCATCGCGGCCGCGCCCACCAGCCCGCCCATCAGGGCAAAAACCAGCAATTGCAGGATGACAATGTCAAAGCCGCTGCCGGTAAAGGCGACCGCCAGAGGCGGAGGCTTCATATGGCCTTCGGCGGTGTGGTTGATGACGGCATAGGTGTATTTCAGCAGAGCCACGGCCAGTAGCAGGGTGACGATGATCCCCACAATGTTGGGCGTGGTCAGCAGTGGTACCAGGGTGCAGATGGCGATGACCAGCAAGGGATCGGTATGGAACGGGTAACGGAAAAACGCCCCGAGCCGATTCCAGAACGGCACCGCCTCCGTTGCCGCACCAAGGTAGCGCATGACTCGGCTACAGTGTGGGCAAAGGGCCTGGCGTTTGCGGCTATCGGCATCTGGCATACAGCGGCTACAGTAATGAATCTGGCACTCGCCGCAGTGCCATTTGGCAGGGTCGCCCGGGTGGTAATGACAATCGTGTTTCACAATCAACCTGGTTCTGGTCCATCAGAGGATCGGGGCCTAATAATGACAGAAGCCTGGCCGTCGCCACAATGGACCGGGTCGACAATTGTTCGCTTTTGAGCCCGTGGCATTCATCGGAGTGATCACGAGCATTCATGCAACAGTGGTTGAAGTCTCGCCAATCGCTGCAATAGTTATAGGTGACTTCTCATACAGGCGCATTTACCCCAATCTATTCAAAACCAGTTGGAGTACATTGGGGTAAAGGCGCCTGTATAGCCTTCCGAAATGTTCGGATAACGACGAAAAAGGAGGCATCTCATGTCGACTGACAGTCCTGGTAAAGACAGCCTGAAAACCTTTTCCAGCCTCAAGGCTGGCGGTAAAACCTTCCATTATTACAGCCTGCCCAAGGCAGCGGACACGCTCGGGGATCTCAACCGTTTACCTTTTTCCCTGAAAGTATTGCTGGAGAACCTGCTGCGCAACGAAGACGACACCACGGTGGATCGAAGTCACATCGATGCCATGGTGCAGTGGATGAAGGATCGCAAATCCGACACCGAGATCCAGTTCCGCCCGGCGCGGGTACTGATGCAGGACTTCACCGGTGTGCCGGGGGTGGTGGATCTCGCCGCCATGCGTGAGGCGGTGAAAGTGGCGGGTAAGGATCCGGCGATGATCAACCCGTTGTCGCCGGTGGATCTGGTCATCGACCACTCGGTCATGGTGGACAACTTCGGTGATGCGTCTTCCTTCAAGGACAACGTCACCATTGAGATGGAGCGCAATCAGGAGCGGTACGAGTTCCTGCGCTGGGGCCAGCAGGCCTTCGACAATTTCCGTGTGGTACCGCCGGGAACCGGCATTTGTCACCAGGTTAACCTGGAGTATCTCGGCAAGACCGTGTGGCAAAAGGATCAGGATGGCAAGACCATCGCCTACCCGGACACCCTGGTGGGCACCGACTCCCACACCACCATGATCAACGGCCTGGGGATTCTCGGCTGGGGTGTCGGGGGTATCGAAGCCGAAGCCGCGATGCTGGGGCAGCCAGTGTCCATGCTGATTCCGGAAGTGGTGGGCTTCAAGGTCACCGGTAAATTGCGGGAAGGCATCACCGCCACGGACCTGGTGCTGACGGTCACCGAGATGCTGCGTAAGAAAGGCGTTGTCGGCAAGTTCGTCGAGTTTTACGGGGATGGCCTGAAGGACATGCCCGTGGCCGACCGGGCGACCATTGCCAACATGGCGCCGGAGTACGGTGCCACCTGTGGTTTCTTCCCGGTGGACGAGCAGACCATCAAATACATGCGTCTGACCGGTCGGGAGGAAGAGCAGCTCGAACTGGTGGAAGCCTACGCCAAGGCGCAGGGGCTGTGGCGCGAACCAGGGCACGAGCCGGTGTATACCGATACTCTGGAGCTGGATATGGGCGAAGTCGAGGCTAGCCTTGCAGGCCCCAAACGGCCTCAGGATCGGGTCGCCCTGAAGAACATGAAGGCGTCCTTTGAGCTGTTGATGGAAACCGCAGAGGGGACCGGCAGTCGCGAGGCCAATCTCGAATCCGAGGGCGGGCAGACCGCCGTGGGTATCGAGGACAGCTACGAGCACCACGCCAGTCAGCCGATGGAAATGAACGGCGAGAAAACCCGTCTGGACCCGGGCGCCGTGGTGATTGCGGCCATCACATCCTGCACTAACACCTCCAATCCCAGCGTGATGATGGCCGCCGGCCTGATTGCCCAGAAGGCGGTAGCGCGGGGTCTGAAAACCAAACCCTGGGTGAAGACCTCTCTGGCGCCGGGCTCCAAGGTAGTAACCGATTACCTGAGAGTCGGTGGCTTCCAGGACGATCTGGACAAGCTGGGCTTCAATCTGGTGGGTTATGGCTGCACCACCTGTATCGGCAACTCCGGTCCGCTGCCGGAGGCGGTTGAGAAAGCGATTGACGATGGCGACCTGACGGTGGCCTCGGTTCTGTCCGGTAACCGCAACTTCGAGGGGCGTGTGCATCCGCTGGTAAAAACCAACTGGCTGGCTTCACCGCCGTTGGTGGTGGCCTATGCCCTTGCGGGAAATGTCCGGCTGGACCTCTTCAATGACCCCCTGGGTACCGACAAGGATGGCAAACCGGTGTACCTGAAAGATCTCTGGCCCAGCCAGCAGGAAATTGCTGAAGCGGTTGAGAAGGTGAAAACCGACATGTTCCACAAGGAATACGGGGAAGTCTTTGAAGGCGACGACACCTGGAAGGCCATCAAATTCCCGGAGAGCAAGGTGTATGAATGGTCCGACAAGTCCACGTACATTCAGCATCCGCCGTTCTTTGAGGGCATGGGACCGGAGCCGGACCCCATCGAGGACATAAAGGACGCCAACATCCTGGCCTTGCTGGGGGATTCCGTGACCACGGACCATATCTCCCCGGCCGGTTCCTTCAAGCCGGATACGCCAGCCGGCAAGTACCTGCAGGAGCACGGGGTTGACCCCCATGATTTCAACTCCTACGGCTCCCGCCGGGGTAACCACCAGGTCATGATGCGCGGCACCTTTGCCAATGTCCGCATCAAGAATGAGATGCTCGATGGGGTGGAAGGTGGTTACACCAAATTCGTTCCCACTGGCGAACAAATGGCCATCTACGACGCCGCCATGAAGTATCAGGAGCAGGGGACGCCGCTGGTGGTCATCGCCGGCAAGGAATACGGCACCGGCTCCAGTCGCGACTGGGCCGCCAAAGGCACCCGCCTGCTGGGTGTGAAAGCCGTGGTGGCGGAATCCTATGAACGGATTCACCGCTCCAACCTGATTGGTATGGGCGTTATGCCTCTGCAGTTCCCGGAAGGCGTGGATCGCAAGAGCCTGAAGCTCACCGGTGAGGAAACCATCAGCATTGATGGCTTGTCCGGTGACATCAAACCGGGCCAAAGCCTGAAAATGACGGTGAAATACAAGGATGGTTCAACAGAAAGTTGTGAGCTGAAATCCCGGATCGACACAGCGAACGAAGCGGTCTACTTCAAGCACGGGGGCATCCTGCACTATGTGGTGCGGGAGATGCTAAAGTCAGCTTAAAGACGTCGGCTTGACGGTGATGGTCCGGCAGCATTGTCTGCCGGGCTTCGCTCCTTTTCCGACTCACTCCGCATGTCTGCCTGCAACCTGGACCTCCAGCCAGAACGTGGCACCCTTGCCGGGTGTTGATTCGAAGGCGACCTGCCCCCCCATTCGTGTCATCAGCTCCCGTGTAATGGCCAGACCCAGTCCGGTTCCGCCTTTCGAGCGCCGGTCGGATGCATCAACCTGAGAGAATTTCTGGAATATCAGCTCCTGAAACTCTGGCGCAATGCCGTTGCCATGATCCTGAACGCAGATCCGCACTGTACGGTCAGTCTGCTTCGTGAACACCGTCACCTCGGAGTCTCTGTGAGAGAACTTGATGGCATTGGACAGCAGGTTGTCCAGTGCCTGGGCCAGTCGTCTTCGATCAACGTGAACCGGCACATCGGCCAGTTCATCCACTCGTAGGCTGACTGATTGCTCTTCGGCGAAACTTCCGATGTTTTCCACGCACTCCTGAACGATGTCAGGAATCCGGTGATCTTCCAGCTGGAAGATCATTTTGCCTGCAACCAGCTTCTCGATGTCGAGCAGGTCGTTGATCAGAAACGTGAGTTGCTGACTGTTACGGTACGCAATGCTGGCCAGGTTGGACGCTTTCTCCGGTAGTTTGCCTGCGGCGTTGTGCACCAGTAATCCCAGCGATCCGGAAATGGATGTCAGGGGTGTGCGCAATTCATGGCTGACCGTGGAGATGAACTCGTTTTTCATACGGTCGGCTTTTTTCTGCTCTGAAATGTCTTCGGCAATCAGCCAGATGACGGGGCGACGGTCGTATGTATCGAGAAGTTTCAGGCCATGCAGGACCACCGGTCTGAGCTCCCCTTCAGGTCCCGGCAGGTAGCCTTCCTGTCCGCTGAACTGAACCTTCCTGCTCAGTTTCTCCATGATCCCGAGGCCATTCGGAAGTCTGTTTCCGTTTTGGTCGTAAGCGATCTCGAAATAGTCGAGAGAGTCCGCATCGGTCCCGATAATTCGTTCGAAGCTTTTGTTGGCCCTCAGCAGCGTCCTGCGTCGGGCGTTGTACAGGCCGATACCGATAGGTGCGAGTTCAAACAGCCCCCAGAAGCGCTGCTGCATCTGTCGGTCCTTTAGCAGCAATTGGGTCAGCCAGAAGGTGACGCCAGTCACCAGGAGAATGAAGAAAATCAGCGTGCCGCGGATCAGCCAGGGAGATTCAGGATGATTCGGCCAGCCGGACCCGGGCTGGGCGAACAGTGTCCAGCTCGCGCCCGGCATATTCAGCGACGTTCGGACGGGATTCTCCCAGTTCGCCTCGGTCGTTCCGAAGAAGATGCCGGCGGTGTCTTCCGGATCTGCGGACACAGACAATGCCGCTGCGGCGCTTCTGGTGGCGGAAGCAAGGTTCACCGATTCGTAAAGGCTGGGAAGGTCGAGTATTACAGAGATCACGCCCCAGAACTCTCCGGATGCGGTCTCGAAAATCGGAATACGCGCCGCCAGTCCCTGTCCGCCCTGAACGAGGTTGATCGGTCCGCTGAATATTGCCCGTTCTGATTCCAGTAGCCTGTTGATCTGTTCCTCGGACAGGCTCTGCGAGGTCAAATCAAGACCGATTGCAGCCTGATTGCCTTCCAGAGGGTAGATGTGACGAATGACGAAATCCGGGGCCAGACCGATATTTCTCAGTTCGGGTGCGAGCCTGAAGATAACCGAAGCAAGCTCTCTGAAACGCGTTTCCCCGATTTGCGGGTTGACCGACACATTTGCCGCGAGCCCCCACACTGTCTGGACATTCTGTAAAATTCTGCTCTGGAGCTGAAGGCTCAAGTCGTCGATGCGGGCCTGCCATTGTTGTCGCACGTCCGAGCGGAACTTCTCGGTGCTGGCGGTATCGACAATGATGGCAACGGATACCATCAGCAGGATCACCCCCAGTCGGGCGATCCAGATCAGCGAATGAAAAAACCGGCGGTCGTGGGTTGTTGTCGTCATTTTTTTTCTGGTTGTTGGTCCAGGGGTAGTTCGAGCCAGAAGGTTGCGCCCTGTCCCTCGCTGGATTCAAAATCCACGCGGCCGCCCATCTGGACCATGATTTCTTTGGTAATCGCGAGCCCCAGTCCGGTGCCCCGTTTGCCCCGGGTGTCTGAACTGTCGGCCTGGGCGAACTTCTGGAATATACGGGGCCGGAAACTCTCTGGAACACCGGAACCCTGATCAATAACCCGGAT
Source organism: uncultured Marinobacter sp. (assembly GCF_947259545.1). Classification (GTDB taxonomy): domain Bacteria; phylum Pseudomonadota; class Gammaproteobacteria; order Pseudomonadales; family Oleiphilaceae; genus Marinobacter. Next base: position 109,238 of record NZ_CAMYMK010000006.1, on the reverse strand, counting down.
GTGAAGGTGATCATGCCTGACCAGGGTTGTGACCCGCACCTGTGATTTTTCCGGAGAGAACTTGATGGCGTTCGAGAGCAGGTTGCCCAGAGCCTGGCCAAGCCGCTGGCGGTCGAAACTGGCGGCAAGGTCCGGGAGGTTGTTCTCAAAAGTCACCGTGACAGCGCGATCAACGGCGTATGTCTCAAGGCTCTCGATGCTCTCTTCAATCGCGGGGGAAACCGGCTGCCTCTCCAGGTCCATGGTCATCTGTCCGGAGACGAGCTTCTCCATGTCGAGCAGGTCGTCGATCAGGTGTTTCAGCTGATTGCTGTTCCTGAATGCGATCGAGATCATCCGGTGGAGTTGCTCGGGGAGCTCACCCAGGGAGCCACTGACCACCAGACCGAGTGACCCGGCGAGAGACGTTAAGGGTGTGCGAAGTTCATGGCTGACGGTGGAGATGAATTCGTTCTTCATCCGGTCCACTTTCTTGCGCTCGGAAATGTCCTCAACCAGGGACCAGAGCAGCGACTGACCGGACTTGCTCTCCACAAGGACGCCCTGCATCCTGACCGGGTAACGAGTGCCATCTCTCCGTATCACTTCCTGTTCAAAGGGACCAAAACGCCCCAATGTCTGAAGCTCACGAATGGCCTGATCCCGCAAGGGTGCGAATTCGCGGGGGGTATAATCCCAGTAATCGAGGTTGATGAATTCATCGCGTGTATAATCGGTATTTTCCACCAGTGCCTGATTGGCATCAATGGGACGACCGGTAACATAGTCACTCAGTGCAATGCCGATGGGTGACAGCTCGAACAGGGCCCTCAGCTGTTGTTCGCTTTCCTCCAGCGCCAGGGTGACCCGTTTCTTGTCGTCAATGTCGGCAATAAACCCGTGCCAGATGGTGCTGCCATCCGGCAGGCGCTCGGGGGTGGCGCGTCCTTCCACCCATTTCCATACCTGAGCCGAGTTTTTGACCCGATACTGATGGTTCCAGATCTGGAGCGTGCTTTCTGAGTGCCTGATGGATTCCGCCACCCGTGACCGGTCCTCGGGGTGGATGGCATCGAACACTGCGCTGGCATCCGATCTTGCGGATTCCGGGCTGACGTTGTACACGTGCCGGATGCCCTCGCTGGCGTAGGGAAACGAGGATCGGCCATCGGGAAACGCACGGTATTGATAAATCATGCCGGGAACGTTTTCGAGCAACTTCCTCAGGGTGTTCTCGTGGGAATGTTGCTGGAGGAGGCTGGCAATCCATCGGGCCATCAATACGACAAACATTCGGTCGGCCTCGGTGAAAGCGACCTCCCTCGGGCTGCCGGAGGAGAAGTTGAGCGTGCCGAACAGTCGGTTGTCCACCTCAATCGGGGCAGCGATGTAGCTTTCGAGTCCGAATTCTTTGTAGCAGAGGTGGTGCTGAAACTCCGATTGGCCCATATGGTTAATGGCAAGGTTCTCTCCCTGCCCAAGCAACAGCGCGCAGTAGGTCTTTTCTACCGGAAAGGCGGTGCCGGATTGCAGGCCGGATTCGGCGGGGGCGTGAAACCATCGGACGGTATAGACGTGGCTGGTTATTTCGCTGACGATACCGACGTCGAGTGACAGGTGCTGTTTGCCGAGTTCCAGGGCCCTGTTAATTCTCTGATCCAGGGTCCCCGGAGTTTCAACCGCCAGTTCGTTGAGAATGGCGAGCGCCGTGTTCTGCCTTTCCAGGCTTTGCATGACCTCCGAGGCAGGCGCCTGCGGAGAACCCTCTGGCACTCCCTTCGCGGATCTACTCATCCTTGGGCCTCCGTCTGTGTTGACTCTGTGACCGGTGTCTCGGGCGTCGGTAATTCGATCCAGAAATGAGCGCCATTGTCGTTGTAATAGCCCACGCTGCCGTTCATTAACTTCGCCAGCTCATAACAGATCGCCAGCCCGAGACCGGTCCCTTTAATGGACCGTGTGGTGCCGGTTTCTGCCTGGGCGAAGCGCTTGAACACTTCCCCTGAAAAGGTCTCCGGAACCCCCGGGCCCTGATCACTGACGGTGATTCTGACCCGTGAGGAAGCGGTTTTCCCGGCGCTGACTGACACGCTCCCGTCTACCGGCGAGAACTTGATGGCATTGCTGATGTAGTTATCCAGAACCTGGCGCAGGCGATGGCTGTCCGCTAGGCAGGTCAGGTCCTCCGCCACCTTGCAGGTGAGCGTGACCCCGTTGTCTGCGGCCATGGTGGCATTGTCCCCAATCGCTTCCGACACGACAGGCGCGAGTCGGGTAGCACAGATCTCGGTTTTCATGCTGCCTTCGGACAACTTGTTGAGGTCCAGCAGGTCGGAAATCAGTAACTGCAGGCGCTCCCCGTTTCTGAGCGCAAGGTTGGCCATCTTCTGCGTGTTTTCATCGAGCCTGCCGGTGGCACCGGAGGCGATGAGGCGCAGAGCGCCGTTCATCGAGGTCAGAGGCGTCCGTAGCTCATGACTGACAGAAGACATGAAATGATCTTTCATGTTGGCCAGTGCTTCCCGTTCTGCCAGTAACTGATTGAAAGCCCTGGCTAGGTTCCTGACCTCCGCGGTTCCGACCTCCCGGAGTCGGAATGCGGAATCCGGTTGTGCTGACATTCGCTGAACGCGGGCGGTCATCCGGTCCAGTGGCGACATGGTTCCCCGCGCCAGGATATAGCTGATGATCGCCAGAATCAGTGCGACCAACAGGGCGATGATGGCGAAGCGTGAGAAGGATTCACGGGCCGGAACCGTTGCCCGGCCATAGGGGACCGCCCGCACAAACATCCAGCCCAGTCTCTGCAGATGATGAGCGGCATAGATGAGAAGTTCACCCTGATCGTCGATCACCTGGCCAAAAGTGATGCCGGACAGGGCTGCGTCGATGAGGTTATCTTCGCCGGGGTTTGGCAGCGGCAGAATGTCCTGGGAGCCGCTGCCGGAATCCACCTGGAGGAAGTTCTCGGTATCAATGATGCGTTGCGTCACGCCTGCGGAAACGCCGTTGCGGGAGTTCAGTTCCGGCAGCAGGGATGTTTCGGTCAGATCCAGGGTCCCGCCGGCAAAGCCGAGCAGGTCTCCCTTATCGGATAATATGGGCGCAAGAAATGATAACAGTGGCTTACCGGTGACCCTGCCGACAATCGGCTTGCTGACAAGCGGCTGACGTGTTTCAAGTGCTCTCCTGAAATGGGCGCGATCCAGATAGCTGGTGCCAATTCTGCCTTCAACCGGGATGTTCTCGGCAATGGCTCGGGCCTGGTCATCGAAAACCAGAAGGCTGGCAGGAAACAGTTCCCGCAGCTTTGACTGGCGCTTGAGTGCCGCCTGCAGCTTCGGGGCCGGTGGTAGGCTATCGCCATCGGGCAATTGGGAAGCAAAGGCGGTCAGCGCATTGAGCCGGAGTTCGATCTTCTGGTCGACGCGTTCGGCCATACGGGTAGTTTCCAGGGCCTGGCGCTGGGTGAGAAGATCTTCAAAGTCATCCACCAGAGCCTGATAGGCTATGCTGACAATCACAAGCACCGTAACCAGGCTGCTACCCAGAATTATCAGGGCAACACGGCTGCCAAGAGAGAGGGAACCTGTGAGTTTCAATAGGGACATCGCTGAGTAGGCCATGATCTTGTTATATGTCGTCAAGACTAGCTGAAATTGCCGTAGAATATCAGGCATAGTTCAGTGCTTATTGTCGGGGTTTGGAATGGCGAAGGATTCATCGGCGGAGATTGCAGTAAAGCTTGATAGCTTGCGCCAGAGTTTTCGGCAGAAAGCCGTCAGGGATATGAACCAGCTTGAAGAATTCCTCTCACGTATAGCCGACAAGGAGGCCAGCAAAGAGGAGCGCAGAGCCGTCGTAAAGACAACGTACCACCTGTTGCATCGGCTGGCCGGCTCAGCCGGCACCTTCGGCCTGGGGGCGTTGGGCTCGGAGGCGCGACAACTGGAGCAATCCCTGAAGCCACTGATTGAACCTGGTCCAGGCGTCGCAGCGGGAACCGGCCGGACACTTGCTCTGGAAGAAGTCCTGACGCCAGAGTTTTTCAGCCGCGCCCGTCAATTGCGAACATTTCTGGAACAGGCGGACAACAAGTCTCGTGAGAGTGTCGATGTCGCGCCCGCGGAACCCGTTTTGGCGCCTTCGGAAGCCGCCATCACGGTTTTTCTTTGCGACCTGCCGAATCCTGTCAGTGTGTTTCTGGAACATTCCCTGACAAACCATGGCTTCACGGTCGACAGGGTGGATGTGTCGGAGCTGTTGAACCTGAGCGGTGAGGTGTGTGCCGGGTCACTGGCCGTGATTACCAGTGAAGAGGCGGTTGCCAGTATCGCCAGCGCACTCCAACTTCTCAAAAGGCAGTATGGCATTAACTCCCCGCCGCTGATCTGCACTGGTAACCATAACGACTTTGATAGCCGGTATACCCTGGCGGAAATGGGCGCTGATGCGCTGTTTTCGGAGCCTTTGGATGTGCCCTTACTGGCGGAGCGGATCGAGCGTCTGATTGACGAGCGAAGCAAGGCTGTTCCCGGCAAGGTGTTGATTCTGGATGACGACGAAGACCTGGCGAAACACTATCAGTTGGTACTTCAGGGAGCCGGGTTTGATGTGCACGTCATCAGCGATCCCGAGAAGGTCATTATGGCGCTTGCTGAATGTCGTCCGGATATCATGCTCCTGGACGTTCGGATGGGACGCTACTCCGGAGTCACCGTTGCGAAGCTGATTCGCTTCGAGCCGGAATGGCTAGGTCTGCCGATTATCTACCTGTCCTCGGAAAAAGACTGGACGGTTCAGCTTGATGCGCTGGCCCAGGGCGGGGATGAGTTCATGACCAAGCCTGTTTCCGATGATTACCTTGTCCGTGCGGTTCAGGTGCGGTGTTATCGGGCCAGACAGCTCAATCAGCTGGTTATTCGTGACAGCCTGACCGGCTTGTTGAAGCATTCTGTCATCAAGCAGGAAATTGAGAGGGAGCATGCCCGCTGTCTGCGTATGGGGCATGTCTCGACCGTGGCTATGATCGACCTGGATCATTTTAAACGGGTCAATGACCGTTATGGTCATGGTACCGGTGATCATGTCATAAAGGCGCTTGCGAATCTTCTCAGACACCGTTTGCGTTCAACTGACTTAATCGGACGATATGGGGGAGAGGAGTTTGTCGTGGTATTGCCCAATTGCACCGCCAATACGGCAATTGATGTCCTGGGCAAGATTGGTGACGGCTTCTCGGAGATCCAGTTTGCAACCAATGAGGGGGACATTTCGGTGACATTGAGTGGCGGGGTTGCAGAGCTCAGTGCGTTCAAGACAGCGAGTGACGCGTTGAATGCTGCCGATGAGGCATTGTATTGGCGGAAAAAGGCAGGCCGTGACGGAATCACCGCCTGGCATCCGCACCCATGACACATGGTCGATACCCATGAAGATACTGATTCTCGAAGATGACAGGCCGTTGGCAGACCTGCTGGAGACGATCGTTGCCGGTCTTTTCCCGTCCGCCAGCATTTCCGTTCTGGATAATGTCAGTGTGGCCACGGAACAGTGGTTGAAACAGGGAGCGGATCTGATCCTTCTGGACTGGAATCTGCCGGATGGTTCCGGACTTGATCTGGTCAAAACGGTCCGCAAAGAGGATGACAGTACGCCCCTGATCATGATTTCGGGCCGTTCTGACCGGGATTCCGTCGTGGCAGCGGCTCATTACGGTATCAACGGCTACATCACCAAACCTTTCAGTGTCGAGTTGGTCCGCCAGAGGTTGGCGGTACTGATCAGCCCGGAAGCGATTGCCCGGGACGCCGAACCTGACCTCGACCGGCTACTGGAAGCCTCCGTCGATGCTGTAATCCAGCTTCCTACTTCGATTGATACTGCGTCCGTGCTGGAGTTGATGGAACGAAAACAGGCACTTTCACCAGTAGAACTCGTTGAGCTTTGGTCGAGTGAAGTGGCACTGGTGACCCGCATCCTGGATGTGGCCAACAGTGCCTCTTTTCAGAAAAGCGGTCAGCCTGTTGGCAATATCCGCAGCGCGATTGGCACCATTGGCGTGGACATGGCTTTGCAACATGCGCTGGCCCTGTCGCTGGATGTGTCCAGCCACTTACAGGAACAACGGCTGGCCACCAGGGCAAAAAGTTTCATTGAGATGGTTGAAAAAGTGGCCAGTGAAGCTCGTCAGCTAGCCGGTCATCTGCGCTTGGACCCGTCCGAGTTTCACAGCGCAGGGTTGCTCAGTCGGATTGGTGAACTGGCAGTTTTAAAGGTCATGCAGCAATACGTTGACGGTGGTGGAACGCTCACGGATGAACAGATTGAAAGCGGGCTGAAGACGTGGGCGCAGGCATACGGCAATCGGCTGAAAGTGCAGTGGCGTCTGCCGATTCAGTTGCGCAACCTGGTAGGTGCTGTCCACATGCTGACCAGGGACACAACCAGCGAATCGGCGCTGGTTATGCGTACCGCCGCTCTGCGGGCGCGAGGCGAGCAGAACTCCCCTGAGTGTCAAAGATTGGAAAGGCGGCTGGGGTTGGATCACGATGAGTAAGCGCGAGGCTGTACTACAGAAAATTCTGTATGTCGAAGACGAAGAGGATATTCGTGCAGTGGCGGAACTGGCCCTGGAGTCCGTGGGTGGTTTTACCCTCAAGAGCTGCGCTTCGGGGCAGCAGGCCCTTCGCGAAGGGCCGGACTTTAGTCCCGACCTCATCCTGCTGGATGTCATGATGCCGGGAATGGACGGTCCGTCAACGTTTGAGGCCCTGATGTCGATCCCTGCCCTGGCGGATACCCCCGTCATTTTCATGACGGCAAAAGTTCAGAGTGACGAGGTGGCCTACTACAAAAAGCTGGGAGCGGTTGATGTCATTCCCAAGCCGTTTGACCCCATGGGGCTTGCGGACCAGATACGTGGTATTTGGGCAAATATTGGGGATTGAATCACATGCAGATCCTGACGTGAGGGTGCTGCCTGAAGAGCCAATTTCCGGTAAGCTGGTAGACTCTTCTGTCAATCTGGCACTTTCTGGAGATGCACCATGCCTGCCGATCTTTCCCGGGACGAACTGCTTACCAAACTGAACCTGGAAACCTCCCTGATAAACTGGCATGACCTGCAAACCTACTACGCTCGAGGGCATGTGGTCCGCGTTGGTCCCGATCTGGACTTGCTGGATGTTGCCGCGGAACTCGCCGCCGACAACAAGGAGCGCTTTGAGCGGTGGATGAAAGAGGACCGGATAGGGGACGTGCCGCCTAATATGGCGCAGGCCTGGTATGATCGTAACGCCGAACTCTGGGCCGTTGTTGTAGCGCCCTGGGTGTTGGTTCAGGACCGGTCCGGCAATGATCTCCACTGACGGGCCTGGGTGGGTAGCGTGAAGCTCCACTATTTTCATGGTCGCGGCCCCTTGAGGGCACTGGTGATGGTTCGTGACGGGCGGCGGGTAGAACTGTTTCTGAAGCCCGTGGGGGAAGAGATCTGGGCACTGGTGGCTCTGAGCGGCTCGCAATCCGGTCAGCCGGAAAAACACCGTTGTCAGGGACCATATCGCAGTATTGGCCAGGCCGAAGCGGTGCTTCGCGCCGTAGCCGGTGCGCTGCTGGAAAACGATTATATACCACGGCCAGAGGATCATGTGGTCTGGTCGGTTCCGGCTCAGCGTCTCGCCCGCACCATTCGCACCGACAGGGCGGCCAGAGACGGCAGCTGCCTCTTTGATCCCGATCAGTACGAACCTATCGGCTGAACCTCTCCATTTCTTCTATTTTGAGGACGTCATGTTAACCGGTGCATTGCTGATTCTTGCCCCGTTGTTTCTGGGGTTTGCCCTGGCCCTGGGAAACCGCCGGTTAATGACCGCGATTCACTACACCGTGGAAGGCCTGGTGTACTTCATCCTTGCGCTGCTGGGCCTTGGTCTTGGGCAGATGGAGGGTCTTGCCCAGCAACTGGGCAATATGGCCATTCAGGTGGCGGCACTGGTGGTCGTGCTGTTGCTGGCGAACCTGGCAGGATTGTGGTTCTTTCACCGCTGGCAACCGATGGACGTGGTTACCAACGGAAATTCATCCCGACCAGGCTATCGGCGCCTCTTCCTGGCAGGCCTTAAGCCGCTGGCTGCCGTTGCCGCTGGCATGCTAGCGGGGTATTTTGTCTTGCCCGACCTGCCAATGGCGGAAGACCTGGCGACCTGGTCACTGATGTTGCTGTTGTTCCTGATCGGGCTTCAGTTGCGCAATGCTGGACTATCGCTGCGTAAGTTGCTGTTGAATCGCCAGGGACTGGGTATCTCCCTTGCCATGGCCGGCAGTTCACTGATTGCGGGTCTGGCCCTAGTGCCCTGGATAGATCTGGCCTGGCATGACGCCCTGGCGTTGGCCTCCGGCTTCGGTTGGTATTCGCTGTCGGGCATTGTTATCGGCGAGGCTCTGGGGCCGGCCTGGGGCGGGGTGGCTTTCCTCAACGACGTGATCCGGGAAATCATCGCGCTGGCCATTATTCCGTTGCTGATTGTCCGTCGTCCCGCCATGGCGATTGGCTACGGTGGCGCCACCGCCATGGATTTCACCCTTCCGGTCATACGCAGTAGTGGTGGGCTGACCTGTGTGCCGGTGGCAATTGCCTCCGGTTTCGTATTGTCATTCCTGTCGCCGGTGCTGATGGGCGTGTTTCTCTCACTGGGGTAATGGGGGCGTGGATTTTACCCATTGGCCGGTGAGGCGCCTGACGGCACTCAGTATATCCAGTATTTGCCCCGAGTTTTCTATGGACAGACCCTGTCGTACCGCCATCGTCAGTATGTCGGATTTCAGCGCCTGGTAGCGGGTTTCGAGAGGAACAAGAATGTCAACTTGGCTGCTGTCATCCGCTATCAGCTGTCGAATGTGCTCAATATAGCTATCGAGATCTTCCGTGAGCCGGGCGTTCTGTAACTGCATCGTTGCAATCTTCAGTTCGACAATATTGGGCGCCAGTCGGGTGGCCTCATCCAAATAGCGGCACCGCCGCACGCATCGCGTCAGTTCCTCCACCAGGGGCGGTGACATGGATTCACCGCGCAAGCGCATTATATAGTCGTAGATTGCCAGATTAAGCCGGTTGATGGCCTCGGTTTTTGGTTCAAGTTGGGCTGCCTGCAAGCCTTCACGATCCAGCGCTGCGCGGACGACGCCGTAAACCAGTTCCCGCAGACGATGGATTTCGGCGTTTACCGCCGCTACCGCCAGATCTGGCGTGGATGTCAGGGTATCGTCCAGATGCCGGGGGTGAGCACTGTCTTCCTCAGCGCTGCGGAAAAATCGTCCCAGCAGACGAGTCATTTGTGGCACAAAGGGCAGAACAATGACCGCGCCCAGCACATTGAACAGGGTGTGGAACAGAGCCAGAGACACGGCGGCGTTAGCTTCAAGGTTCAGGAGGTCTGCCAGGACGGCCACAAACCACAGCATGATGGGCAGGATCATCATGGCAATCAGCGCGGTCACGCCATTGAACAGGATGTGCCCGACTGCCAGCCGCCTGGCATTGGCGGTAGCCTTGATAACGGATAGGGCGGCGGTTGAGGTGGTGCCCAGGTTGGCGCCGATGACTGCGGCCGCGGCGTCATCCAGTGACAATAACTGGCTTGCAGCGGCGGTCAGGACGACCGCCAGTGCCGCACTGGAGGATTGGGTCAGTACGGTGGCAATGAACCCGATGCCCACAAAAATCAGCCAATGATAGTCATTGGCCAGTAATGCGCCGTTCCCCAGGCTATCGGTAAAGCCACCCAGTGCGTCCTTCAGTAAAGATAAGCCCAGGAAAAACAGCGCAAACCCCGTCAGTGCCTGGCCCAGGGAGCGTATTTTGTGTTGTGACGACGTGAGCTTGATCGCCACGCCGACGGCAAGGACCGGTAAGGCAAACGCCTCAATCCTGAAGCCAAAACCCACCAGGCTGACCAGCCAGCCGGTCATGGTTGTGCCAACATTGGCACCAAAGATCACGCCCAGTGCCTGACCAAGGTTGAGCAGGCCAGCGTTGACGAACCCGATAGTGGCCACCGTCACCGCGCTGGATGACTGAACAATGCCGGTGATGAGCAGCCCCGCACCCAGGCCACGTAACGGTGTGCGTGTCCAATGGCCCAGCAAATGCCGGAGCTGCTGACCGGCAAACCCCTTCAGACCATCGGTCATCATCTGCATGGCCAGCAGAAAGAGTGCCAGCCCACCAAGCGCAGTGAACATCAGTTCCATGGCCACTCAGCTCCTTTGGGTGGGCGTAGCCGCAGTGTCAGGCAGCCCGCGTCAGCTCGGGAAAGAATGTCCTCAGGCTGTTCTGATAAGTGTGGGCAAGTACTTCCGACAGGGGTAATTCCTTCACCTCGGCGATTTTTTCGGCCACAAACGGAATGTAACACGGCGCATTCTCACGTCCGCGGTAGGGCACGGGGGTCAGGAACGGCGCATCGGTCTCCAGTAGGATCTGCTCAATGGGCGCCATACGCACGATGTCCCGTACATTTTCCGCTTTGTTGAAGGTGGTGATGCCATTGAATCCCAGGCACCAGCCCTGATCCAGAGCATAGCGGGCAAGTCCCGGGCCGGAGGTGAAGCTGTGAATCACACCGCGACGGGTCAGGGTGTCCTCGAATTCACCAAGTATGGCAATGGTGTCATCGTCTGCTTCGCGGCTGTGAATAACCACGGGGCGGTCAGTATCACAGGCGATCTGGAGCTGACGCCGGAACACCTGTCGCTGAACCTCCCGGTCGGCGTTGTCATAGAAGTAATCCAGCCCGATTTCCCCTATGGCAACGATCTTGTCGTCGCCGGCGTGGGTCCGGATTTCAGCTTCCGCCGCATCGGTGTAGCTTTCTGCTTCATGGGGATGAATGCCCTGTGTGCCATACACCCAGGGTGCAATCTGACTGAGCTCCCGGACTCGGGCGAGGTTGTCCGGTGACACGGCAATGGTGATCACTTTCTCGATATTGACCCGCCGTGCCTGCTCCAGAATCTCCTCCAGCGGGTGATCCTTCAGGTAATCCAGGTGGCAGTGTGTTTCGATGATCGGATGATCAAATACGGGAATCTCGCGACGTTTTTTACTCATTGCCAGGTACTACACTCCATCGCAACCAGAAATTTGGCTGCTATTCTGAAAGTTTGATCAGGTAAGTTTACCAGCTTGTGCGATTGTTGACCTGTATAGCATTGATAGGCTGTTACCCGGAGTATCTTGATGACACGATCGGCGTTTGCCCGTTCCTTCCTGTTTGACCCGGCGACCCCCCGTTTTCGGGATTACCCGACTCTACAGGAGGATGACGCTTCACTGCCCGGGCTGGAAGCCAGTCTGGAGAAAATCGGCGAGTACCAGCGCCGCTTGTGGGCGAACCAGGCCAGGGCCCTACTGTTGGTTGTGCATGGGCCGGATACCAGTGGCAAGGATAGCCTGATTCGCACCCTGGCCACCTACGCGGACCCTGCCGGATTTCATGCCTGGTCGTTCAGCCGGCCCCGGGGTGCTGACGCACGTCACGATTTTCTCTGGCGGGTCACGCCGCTACTGCCTGCGTTCGGTGAAATGGTGGCGTTTAATCGCAGTCACCACGAGGCGGTGATTGCCGAGCGGGTTTGGCCGGTTCATCAGCCTGCAAGCTATAACTGGACCAACCGGTACCGATCCATCCGCAATTTCGAGAGCCATCTGGTGGACGAGGGCACCACACTGATCAAGATCTGGCTGAACCTGTCTGAGGATGAACATCGTGAGCGTCTGCTCAAGCGGCTCGACAAGCCCCGCAAGCGCTGGAAGTTCGATCGGTCCGATATTGAGGGTTGGGAGAAGCGTCACCAGTATGAGGCGTATGCTGAAGAGGCCCTGGCGGCGACCCACACGGAGGACGCACCCTGGTTTATCGTGCCCGGGGATCGAAAACCCCAGGCCCGCGCAATAGTGGCAGCACTACTGGCGGAGCTGTTACAGAAGCTCGCACCGGAGTATCCGCAGGAAGACAAGGGCGTGCTTGAAGAGTACCGACGCCTGTTGGCGAGGAATGGCGTGGAATAAACAAAACGGAGAGGCCGCATGCATATTGTTGTTGTCGGTGGCGGTGTAGTGGGTATGACCACCGCCCATGAACTGAATCGCAGGGGCCATCAGGTCACCGTGTTGGAGCGCCACGGAATTGCCGGAAATGAAACCAGCAAGGGCAACGCTGCCCAGCGCTCCTACGGTGTGGTCTATCCCTGGGCGGATCCCGCTATGGTGTTCAAGGCGCTGCCCTGGCTGTTCAAACAGGACGGCCCCCTGAAATTGCGGGTGCCACCCTCTGTGGAGGCACTCAAGTTCATGTTCGCCACCCTGCGCTATGCCTGGTCTCCGGGACTGTTCGGTCTGAACCGGCGTGCGATGTTACGGTTGGGCATGCATAGCCGGGAACGTTTTCTCACCCTTGAGAAAGAGCTGGATCTGGCATTCGACGGTGGCCACCAGGGTTTGCTCCACTTGGCCAGCACACCGGACGCCATGGAAGGTTATCGGGCCACGCACGACCTGCTGAGTGAGCTGGGGATTCCCTCCCGTCTGCTGACCCCGGATCAGGTCCGGGATGCGGAGCCGGGGATGATTGGGGACGGCCCGCTGTATGGCGCCCTGAGCTACGACTCTGACGGCACAGGTGATAGCCATCTGTTCTCCCGGGAACTGGCGAAAGCGTGTGAGGCAAACGGTGTGACGATCCGCTACAACGTGGAGGCGGAAGATCTGATTGCCGGCGATCACAGGGTCAGGGCCATTACCCTGCGCAGAGAGGGCGGGCTACTGGAAACCCTTGAGGCTGACGCTTTCGTGATCTGTGCCGGCTGTTGGTCCAATCATCTGGTGAAACCTCTGGGACTCGACCTGCCGATATACCCGGTCAAGGGCTACAGCCTCACTGTGCCCTTGAAAGACCCGGATCGCGCGCCAGCTTCCACGATCCATGATGATAACTTCAAAGTCGTCTCCACCCGCCTGGGTGATCGTTTGCGGGCTACCGGATTCCTGGAATTGACGGATTTCAACCGAGATATCCCCGAGGCCAGACTGGCGACGATTCGCAAATCCGTGGAATCCCGTTTTCCGGGATGTGCCGACCTGAATGCCGCCGAAAGCTGGACCGGCTTCCGCCCCATGACTCCGGATGGCCCAGCCATCATCGGTCGGGGTCCCAGAAAGAACCTGTACCTGAATACTGGTCATGGCACCTTCGGCTGGACTCTGTCAGCCGGCAGTGCCGATGTGATTGCTCAGGTCATTGAGGGAGAGGAGCCGGCAGTTTGTCTTGATGCATTCCGGCCTGGACGATTCGCGGAGTGATCAGTCAGTGCGGCTCTTCTTCGCAGCGACTGCGCGCTCTATGTTGCCGCACAAGGTATGAACGAATCCGATATCCCGGTCAGTAAGCAATGGCAACCGCTGGAAAACCCAATGGGACAATTTCCCCTCGGCCGGCGTGTCCAGGGTCGGCAATAACGTCTCCAGCCGCTGCCTGAGGGCGCCAAGCCGGGCGGTGCTGGACTCCGATTCTTTTTCGGATGTGGTGGAGACGGAAAGCCCGGACATTTCCCAGGCATACAGCATCACCGACTGGGCAAGGTTCAGGGAGGGATAGGCTACCTTCATGGGGATGCCGGTCAGCAGATCACACAACGCCAGTTCCTCATTGGACAGCCCCCGATCCTCCCGGCCGAACACCAGAGCTGCCGTGGCCACCGAGGAGCCCTTGCTGGCCAGCACCGCCCGCAACCGCGAGGGCTCGTGCCAGTCCTGACGCTGGTGCCGGGGTTTGGCGGATGTACCCATCAGCAGGTCTACGGAGTTTCTTACCGCCGCCAGATCAGGGAAAATGCGCGCATTATCCAGAATATGATCGCTGCCATGGGCCAGCCAGTGGGCTTCCGGGCGGGTGTGCAGGTCGGAGTTGACCAGCCAGAGCTCGCCAAAGCCCATGGTGCACAGGGCACGGGCAGCCGCTCCGACATTTTCGGGAACCTTGGGTTCAACAAGTACAAAGGCCAGTTGCATGACAATACCTCCGGCGGCGAGTTTACACGACCCGGCAGAAAGTGTTTACAAGCACTGGCAGCAACTCAACCAGTGGCTGTCAGCGCATCAGGCACTGTGGCGAACGGCGCCGTTTACTGATCCGCGGCCTGACTGGACGGTGCAGTACCCTGAGCTTGCCCGTTATATCGAAGGGCTCAGTGACCGTGCCTGTAAGCTCTTTGACGAGCACCCGGAACGGCTGGCGGAGCGGCTGAGCGAATTCCTGCCATCGCTCGGCGAAAGACAATCGCTGGTGACGCTGCCGCCAATGACCGATCAGCAGGAAATTGTGGCGGCCAGCACCCTGCCGGAAACCCGTGCCACCGATATGCCCGGGCGCAAGCGTCTGCAGGCCGGTGCGTTCGCCGCCGCCGTCCAGCCCCTGGCTCACCCGGTGCTCGACTGGTGCTGCGGAAAGGGGCATCTTGCCCGAACACTTGCGGCACAAAGCCCCGCGCCAGTCACAGGGTTGGAGTGGAATGACGCACTGGTGATGGATGGCAACCGTCTGGTTCGCCGCTTCAATGACGATGTTACCCTGCATCGCCAGGATGTGATGGCCCCGGACCTCACCCTGTCTGAGAGCGTTCACGGTGTGGCGCTTCACGCCTGCGGGGATTTGCACCGACGGTTGATTCGCAAGGCTTCCGAACACAGCGCAGCCAGGGTGAGCTTCTCTCCGTGCTGTTATCACCTGACGGCCACGGCGGACTACCGACCGATGTCGGATCGCGCCAGGGCCTGCGGCGAGGCGCTGGCGCTGAACCGCAATGAATTGCGGCTGGCGGTTCAGGAAACGGTGACCGCGCCGGCGCGGGTGAGGGCGGAAACCGCGCGCATCAGCGGTTGGCGCCTGGGGTTTGATGGATTGCAGCGGGCTCTGCGCGGCGTGGATGATTACTTGCCAGTGCCCTCGCATCCGGCGCGGCTGGCGGGTGCGGATTTTGAGACCTTCTGTCGCTGGGCTGCGGAAAAGAGAGGGGTGGCATTGCCGGCAGGGATCGATTTTCACCATTGGCAGCGTTTTGGTGAGCGGCGATTATCGCAGGTGCGTCGCCACGACCTGGTACGCCACCTGTTTCGTCGGCCACTGGAACTCTGGATGGTGCTGGATTATGCGCTGTTTCTGGAAGAACAGGGGTATCAGGTCATGGTGGGGACTTTCTGTGACCGTGCGTTGACCCCCCGTAATATTCTGGTCGACGCCGTCAGGGCTTGCGGTACTCCACTTGCTCCACACAGCCATCCTTGAAGTACACGTAGGTCAGCTCGTACAACGCGCCATAGTATCGGGTGTGGTACACCCAGGTTTCCTGTGGTGTCGGGTAGGTTTCGGGCGGGCGTCCAAAGGCCCTCAGTACGTGGTCTTTGGTCATGCCTTTCACCACCTGGTTGCGGGTCAGGTAGGTGCGCAGATCGGTTGAATTGATGAAGCGGCAGGTGCTTTCATCCTGGGTACTGGAAGACTGTTGCCTGTCCTCCGTTTCCTCTGTGGTGTTCGGTTCTGGTGGCAGGTTGTCGGCAAAGTTGCCGCCAATGTGGTTGTCTCTGATGGTGATCGTTTCAGCATTGTCGCTGCAGGGCTGGTCGGAAAAGCTGGGGCCGGTATCGGTGTTACAGCGATAAATCTGAGCCTGAGTGGCTGTGGACAGCGCCAAGGATGCCAAGAACAGAAACCGGAAGGGGGTCATGGGACTTTCCTGAGTCAATAAAAAAGGCGCCCGAAGGCGCCTTTTTGAGGATAGCCGAGATTTCTATCAGCGGCTAACCTGGATGCGGGCTTCAACCCGACGGTTCTGGGCGCGGCCTGCCGGCGTATCGTTGCTGGCGACCGGCTCTGCTTCACCGTAACCCATGGCGCTTACGCGATCGGCATCAACACCCAGTGACTCTGTCAGACGGTTGGCGACGGCCTCCGCACGACGCTGGGACAGGTCGCGGTTGTAGCCGGCATCGCCGATGCTGTCAGAGTGACCGGCGATTTCCACGGTTGTTTCCGGGTACTCAGCCATGAAATCGGCAACCTTCTGGATTTCCGCGTCGTAGGTATCATCGATCTCGGCGCTGTTGTTAGGGAACTGAACGCGCAGATCGATGGTTTCCACGGTTTCAGTCACGCCTTCACAACCAGTGTCATCAACCTTGGCGCCGGCTGCAGTGCCCGGGCACTGGTCTTTGCTGTCGACCACGCCATCGTTGTCGCTGTCCAGTTCGCAGCCCTTCATGTTAACGCTGGCACCGGCCGGTGTGTTCGGACACTCGTCGCGGCTGTCTGCAACGCCGTCATTGTCACCGTCAAGCTCGCATCCGGCGCTGTCTACAGAGGCACCGGCCGGAGTGCCGGGGCACTGGTCACGGTTATCCGCTACGCCATCATTATCCGCATCCGCCGGTTTCGGGTCCGACGTGGTGCGGTTGAAGGCCAGGCTCAGGCCCAGGGATACCTGGGTATCGAATGTGCTTTCGTCGATGCCGTGGAATTCGCGCAGGTCACCGCGAATGGAGACCATATCGCTGATGTTGTAACGAATACCTGCGCCTACGTTAACGCGGGTTTCATCGTGGTCGGAACCTGCTGTCTGTACAGCCAGAACGTCATTACCAAAGTCTGCATGGCCCGCGCCCAGAGAAACGTATGGGTTCCACGCTTCATCCTGTCCGGCGAAGTAGTAAGTACCGTCGAGGCGAATTTCTTCAAAGTCAGACGAGCCATCCACGTACTTGCGATCGGCATCGGCACGGGAGAAAACCGCTTCAACCGCCCAGTTCGGGAGGAACCGGTACTCCAGGCCAGCGCCGAAGGTGCCGGTCTCGCTCAGATCGCGCTTGTCACCAAAATACTGATAGGCGGCAAACGGGTTAACGTAGATTGTCTGCTGATCTTCGGCCAGGGCCGGAGTGGCAATGGCTGCAGCCAGAGTGGCCACGGTAAGTGGGCGCATGATGTTCATGCAGAACCTCCTGTTCGGTTATCGTTAAAAGCGACTTTTGAGAGTTGCTTCAAGTGCCTTGACGCTAAAATTGCGTGACAGGTTTCAAAAAAACAAAAAAAACTACACGAAACGCATTGTACGCAAGACAGACCTTAAAGGACTCTGGCCAATCAGGCCACTACGGTAAAGTAAAGGTGCGCGCTTTTCTTGCTGAAGTTCAGGGTTTCGCCGGAGTCGAAGCGCACTTCGAACGAGCTGTCATCTTCCGATATGACCACACCCTCCCCGAATATTGCGTGACTCAGTCGATCGCGGGCCCACAGTGGTGCACCGCAGGCTTTGATATCCTGTTGCGAGCCTTCGAGTGTCACTGCCTCGCGGTCCGCATATCGATTGGCAACCTGGGTCAGTGGCGAGTTCGCCCGGAAGGCCTGGTCTCCGGCAGTCCTCTGGTCAAGCCAGGTGCCCAGCTCCGCAGACAGGGGAAAACACAGCTCAGGAATGAACCGGCTTGGGCCCAGGTCACCATCGAGGTGGGGCTGCGTGCTTGCTGGGCGAGTGATCAGGTGCAGCTGTTTCCGCGTCCGGGTCATGGCGACGTAAAGCAGCCTCCGTTCGCTCTCCATAAAGGCGCGGGGATCGTCCTCGGCACGGGGGCTATAGGGCAGGTATTTTTCCTGTAGCCCGGGGAGGATGACGGTTGGCCACTCCAGCCCCTTGGTGCGATGGATGGTGGATAACAGTACGCCGTGGCTGGCGGTTTCGCTGGCCTGTTTTTTCAGCGCTTTGAGGTGTTGCAGGGCTCCGGTGGCATCCACGTCGAGGCCCTTCAGGTAGTCCCGGAAGCCGTGAATGGTATCGATGCGTTCATCCGCGGCTTCGTGGGTCAGTGCGAGGCTGCGAATGCCCTCGTACAGGTCCGTGTGTTCGGCATAAACCGCAATCGCATTGGACACCGGCCCACCATAGCCTTGCAGACGGGCCAGTACCTCGCCCAACTTCCGCAGCTTTTTTGCCGCCATGGGCGCCAGTGCATCGAAGTCCAGGGCCAGCAGCCGTTCGTGCCACCCGGTGCCGAAACCGGACAGGAAGCTGGCGAGCTGCTCCAGTTCCGGTTCCTTCAGACCAACGTGGGGGAAACGCAGAAGTTGTCGCGCGACGGTCAGTCGGTCCTCTGGCGGCAGTTTTTCCAGCTTTCCGGCAATGACCGTCAGCAATGCGCCAACCGCCTGGATTTCACGGCTGAACAGGGCGCCCTTGCCAGCGTCGATGCGGTAAGGGATCTGCCTGGCCAACAGTTTCAGCTCAATGGGCACGCTCTGGCTCCAGACCCGGAACAGAATGGCGGTGTCTGCCCGCTGCTCCGCAGCTTGCTGCTGGAGGATTTCCAGCACGGTGTCGCTGTCACTGCCGGATTCGTGCAGGGCGATACCGGTGTCCGGTGTGGAGGGATGGGAGTGGCAGAGCACGTCCTTGCGACCGGTGTTGTGGCAGATCAGGTGGTTGGCCAGAAGCGCGACCTGATGGCCGTAACGGAAACTGTAGCTCAGGGTCTGTTCCAGCGGGCTTTCGAACTCATCACTGAAGCGTTTGAGGATGAACTCCGGCTTGGCGCCACGGAATTCATAGATGGTCTGATCCGGATCCCCGACCACGGTCACGCGGGCCCGTTCGCCGGCGACGTAACGCAGCAGCAGGTGCTGGATTTCGTTGGTGTCCTGGTATTCATCCACCAGAATCAGGTCCATCTTGTTGCCGACCAGGCGCTGCAACGGCGGGTTCTGGTGAATTGCCATCACTGGTTCATACAGCATGTCGGCGTAGCTTATCCGGCTCTGGCCTTTGCGCCACTGCTCGAAGCTGTGGAACAGGTCGATCAGGTAGCGATGCTTGTCGGAATAGCCCAGTTCCTCAAAGACCACGTCCACCGGTGACAGGGTGGTTTTCACCAGATCAATGAAGCTGGTGGCAGTTTCCACAAAGTCTTTCTTGTTGCGGCGAATGTCATCGGCCAGGTCTTCCGGTGCCAGTCGCCGGGTCAGTTGCCAGGCCTGATAACTGATTTCCTGCTCGCTCAGAATCTTGTCGGAAAACCCCGGCAGATAGCCTTCCCGCACAAACCGTTTGTAAAGTCGCAGCCCCATGGCGTGGTAGGTACGGATTTCCGGGGTTGCCAGACCCCGATTCCGGGTTACTTCCTGCAGCTTGCGTTCAAAGTCCGCCCGCGCGCTGCGGTTGAACATCAGCACCAGCATGCGATCGGGGTCGTGGCCCTGTTCCAACAGGTAGCGAATGCGCCAGGCCAGGGTAGAGGTCTTGCCACTGCCGGCCACGGCGGTAATCACCGAATGCTCGTAGCCTGCGGTGATGATGGCGCGCTGCTCGTCGGTGAGAAAATCCGGCAGTTCCATGGCATGGGGATTTTGGGGTTGGTTTGGCATGGGCGCTATTGTAGCGGGCGGCTAGTAGTACGGATACCAGTCCCGCATAATTGCAGGGATCGTTACGGGGCACAGTGAACGCCGCGATTGTTAACTTCCACAGCAAAAGACAAGCGTTATGCAGAACTACGAATCAATAAACGTGTTGGGCGAAAAGCTCGAAACCTGCAGCACCGATCCTGAAACCGGTTTTTACCGCGATGGCTGTTGTAACACCGGTCCGGATGATTTCGGATCCCACACGGTCTGTACCGTTGTCACTCAAGACTTTCTGGCATTCTCCAGATCCCGTGGTAACGATCTCAGCACGCCGGTACCCGCTTTCGGATTTCCCGGCCTGAAACCCGGTGATAACTGGTGCCTGTGTGCCGCCAGGTGGCAAGAGGCTTTCGAGGCGGGCGTTGCCCCGAGAGTCCGACTGCGAGCCACTCATCAGGCAGCGCTGGAGAACTGCAATCTGGCCGATCTCAAGTCCTGCGGGATTGATCTCAGTTAATGGGGCACAGGCAAGACACCCTGAAACCCGATGTCGCCTGCTGGCAGACTTTGCAGGCCCAGCTTGCGGTCAGGGGTGAGCGCCGCCTTGTGCTGGTGGAAGGGGAGCAGGCCAGCGCCATAAGCTGGCTACGACAATTGCTGCCAGTGTTGGCGATGCAATCGGGCGTCTGGACCGGTACGCGTGATGCCTCGCCGGATGAACGACTGGTTCCCGTGCCGCCGCAGCAGGCCCGGCAGTGGTTGGGGCGTGAGCTGGACGTGGTGGTCTGGGACGGCTGGCACGGTAACCCTCCGGACTGTCTGGCGGCTCTCGCCGGCACCTTGAAAGCGGGCGGGTTGTTGTTCTGGCTAATGCCGCCACTGGAGCAATGGGCCGGTTTTGACGATCCGGATTACCGGCGTACCGGCCTCGATGACGTCCAGCATCACCCGTTTGCCGCCAGAATGTCTGCGATCCTGGCCGCCTCACCGGAAGTCATCCGCGTAAACCCGGAGCTGGGGCACGGCCCCCGGTTACCTGGGCTTGATGATCCGGTGGCGCCTTTTGAGATCACCCGGACGCCGGATCAGCAACAGACCGTCGATGCGATTGTGCGCACCGGTCAGGGCCATCGCCGGCGTCCACTGGTGATAACGGCAGACCGTGGTCGGGGCAAATCTGCAGCACTGGGGATTGCTGCCATCAGGCTGCTGAAAGAGGGTAGAAAGCATGTGGTGGTCACCGCTCCCAGCGCTCAGGCGGTGGATACCCTGTTCCACCATGCACGCCTGGCGGCGGGAGACAGTCTCAGTGCCGATAGCTCCGATACGGCTCTGGTGCTGACGGATGGTCAACGTTTGAGCTTTCTGCCACCCGATCAGTTGCTGGCCCAGGCGCCTGAGGCCGAACTGGTGATGGTGGATGAAGCCGCAGCCCTGCCGGCACACCGTCTGACGCAGATCCTGACCGGCTGGCCCCGGGTGGTGTTCGCTACTACCGTTCATGGTTATGAGGGATCGGGTCGCGGGTTCGCCATCCGTTTTCGTCAGGTACTCAATGCCAGGACACCGCAATGGCGTGAGATAACGCTGAAAGCGCCTATCCGCTGGTCAACAACGGATCCGCTTGAGCCACTGATTGCCCGGCTGTTTCTACTGAACGCGGATGCCCCTCAACAGGTGCCCGCTGATGGAAAGGTGGTTATTGAGCCCTGGACCCCGGCCCAGGCCAGTGAGCAGGAGCTGTCGGAATCCTTTGGCCTGCTGGTGAATGCGCATTACCGGACGACACCTGCGGATCTTCGGCAGTGGCTGGATGATCCCGGTGTCATCAGCTGGCGGCTGATGATCAATGGCCAAATGTCTGGCGTGCTCTGGGCTGCCCGAGAGGGCAACCTGGCACCGGAATTGGCGGAACAGGTGATGCGGGGTGAACGACGTGTGCGCGGTCACCTGTTGCCACAGTCCCTGGCCAATCACAGCGGGTTTGCCGAGGCGGCGTCCCGATCCTGGCTGCGAGTGGTGCGTATCGCCGTCGGTGAGCAGTGCCGTCGTCAGGGGCTTGGCAAGCGCCTGGTAGACAGTGCCGTCGACTATGCCCGGGCAAACGGGTACGACGGACTGGGCACCAGTTTCGGCGGTAGTGAGGATCTGCTGCGATTCTGGCAGCGAGCGGGACTGAAGATGGTCCGTGTCGGTATGAAACGGGAAGCTGGCAGTGGGGAATACGCCATTCAGATGCTCCTTGGCAGTTCGCGCGGCGCCCGGGAACTCATCGAAAAGCTCAGACAGCGGTTGCTGGAACACTGGCCGACCCTGGTCCCTCTGTACTGGCGCGACCTGGAACCGGGGGTGTTGAGGTTGATGACGGCCGATCTTGCAAGGGATCTGCCACTGACGGTGGATGACCGACGGGATCTGCACAGCTTTGCCGCCGGGTACCGGGGGTATGACCTGATGGTGCCGGTACTGCGAAAAGTGAGCCTGGGGCAGAGCCTGTCCCGAACCCTGGCGGCCAGTGACGATGCGGATCTGTGGTGCCGGCGGGTGATTCAGGGGTGGTCCTGGCCCGAGCTTCAGCAGGCGGGTTTGTGTCGTGGACAGAAGGATGGTGAGGCCCGGTTACGCCAATTGACGGGCAAACTCCTGCAGCAGTCACGGAACTTGTGACCGGCTCGATTTAATTGCCCGCCAGAGCTGCCCAGAATACGGTCAATAATAACCAACAGAGACCACACCATGGCCAAGGAAGCCGGCACCGTTCATTCCGTATTCGTTCTGTTCTTAGTCTTCAGTCTGTTTGTTGCCGGCTGTGCCTCCGATCCCGAGGCGGGCATCAGTCCGGAATTGAGGGCGGCACTGGCGACGGATGACGGTGGTGAGACACCGTTGATGGTTGCCGCCGAGAACGGCAACCGTCGGCTGGTAGAGTTTTTCCTGTCCAACGGCGCACAAGTGAATGCCAGTGATGAGGACGGCTCTACGGCTGTGATCCGGGCTGCCAGGAATGGTCATCTGTCGGTGGTGAGGGTGTTGCTGGCGGCCGGTGCCAACGTCAACGTCAGTCAGGGCGGCCGTTCCTTGCTGATGCACGTTGTTGACAGTGGTGACATGCTCACGGCGGAAATGCTGCTGGCCGCAGGAGCTGATGTGAACTACCGGTCCGCTGACGGCGCGACCGCCCTGGATGTGGCCAGAGGCAACGGAAACCCTGACCTGGAGATGTTGCTGATCCAGGCGGGCGCCCGGCACTGATCCTGGCTCAGTCCAGTTGCATTGGATCGGTGGCATTATCCCTCGTCGGATGGAAGTGGGCGTCGATGACCTCTTCCGGTACGTCCTGCAAACTGTTGAATGACCACTTGGGCGAGTGGTCCTTATCCACCATCCGGGCCCTTATACCCTCCGGCAGGTCCGGACGACGGGTGCACTCGGTTGCCATCGCCAGTTCCATCCGGAACACGGCCTTGAGTGACATCTGTTGTGCGCGTTTGAGCTGGTTCCACACCAGCCACATGGACACCGGGCATCCGGTTTTCAGGTTATGGACAGCGCTTTCCCACCAGTCGCTGTTGATGTCGGCCGAGATCAGGCGGTCGACAATGGCGGGCAGATCATCGCCGGCGCCCAGCCTGGCGATTGCCTGTTCGTGATTCGCCAGTTCGCTGGGGCCCAGAGCTCTGTAATCCACTGCATTCAGCTGGTTGAGCAACCGGAACAGCCGGTTGTCGTCGACCGCGGCTTCGCCGGCCCAGCGCTCATTCTGCAGGCGTTCAACCAGAGATGTGCGTTCCTCGGGCAGGATGGCCATGTCCGCCAGCCCTACACGGATCGCATCGGAGGCATTCAACCGGCATCCTGTCAGCCCCATGAACAAGCCCAGGCGTCCGGGCAGGCGATTGAGGAACCAGCTGGCACCCACGTCGGGAAACAGGCCAATGGCCACTTCTGGCATGGCCAGAGTGACATCCGGTGTGATGAGTCGGTAACGGCAGGCGGCCAGCAGCCCAAGGCCGCCACCCATGACCACGCCGTGACCAATCCCCACCACCGGTTTCGGAAAACGGTGGATCGTGTAATCGAGACGGTATTCGTGTTGGAAGAATTCTGTTGCAAGGGCGGGATCACCGTTTCCGGTGATGGCGCCATGGAGGTTGCGGATATTGCCGCCGGCACAGAACGCCCGATCCCCCGCGCCCTGGAGAATCACCAGGGCGATCTGATCGTCACTTGCCCAACGATCAAGGGTCGCCTGCATATCGTCGATCATCTCGATGGAGAGAGCATTCAGGGTAGCGGGGGAATCCAGGGTGATCTGGCCGATACGGCCTTCGAGGCAGTCCAGTTCTTGCACCTGAATGGGCATGTTCGAGTCTCCGCCTGTAGGAACAGGTTGTTGCGTTATTGATGTACTTTGTCGGTTCTTGTCGCCCGGTTAAAGAGGACAAACGTCGAACCGGCAGGCTCCCCGCCTGTTCTCATTCACGCCTTGATATTACACATTTGAGGATGAATGTCGCTGTGCTATAAGTAAGGGCGAGTCTATGTCCGGCCACTGGTTGATGCCGGTTATCAAAACGATGAGAGGGTAGAGCCAATGCGTTTGAAACACTATACCATTGCCGGTCTGTTTGCACTCGGCACCGTCGTCCCTGCCGGGGTTATGGCTGCGGATGCAGAGGCCGGTAAGGCGAAAGCTGCGGTTTGCGCGGCCTGTCACGGCAAGGACGGCATCGCGTCTATTCCCGGTTATCCGAATCTGGCGGGGCAGAATGAGGCATATCTGAAGAGTGCCCTGAAGGCGTACAAGAACAAACAGCGGTCCGGGGGGCAGGCAGCAATTATGCAGGGCCAGGCAGCGGCTCTGAGCGACGAGGATATTGCTAATCTCGCGGCCTACTACTCCAGCCTGCCTGCGGGTGGTGGCAAGTAATTCCGGGTCTGGTCCGAACTGTGACGGGCGGGCGGCTCAGGCCGCCCGACTGACAATCCGATAACTGGGCTTGTAGGCGCTGGAACCGGGCAGCTTCATCCGGTCCTGGGCCACGAACTGTTCCAGCATGGCTTCCAGAGGCTGGATCAGGCTGGGGTCTCCGGCAATTTCAAATGGCCCCTTTTCCTGCACCTGCCTGATACCACTTTCTTTTACGTTCCCCGCGACAATGCCGCTGAAGGCCTTGCGCAAGTTGGCGGCGATCATGTGAACCGGCTGGTCCCGGTGAAGTTCCAGTGCCAGCATGTTGTCGTGGTTGGGCTCGAAAGGCAGCTGAAATACCGGGTCGATTTTCAGCATCCAGTTGAAATAATAAGCGTCCTGCATGGCCCGGCGGAAGGTTTCCACTTCCTTCATGCCCTTTTTCATGGTCTGTGCCACCCGGCTTGGGTCATCGATAATGATTTCGTACTTGCTGGCTGCCTCGTCCCCGAGAGCATTGCGGATGAACTTGTCGATCATCTCGAAATATTCGGCGTTCTCCTGTTGCCCGGTAAACACCACCGGGAAAGGCAGGTCGGCATTGTCCGGGTGCAGCAGGATCCCCAGCAGGTACAGAATTTCCTCGGCGGTGCCCACACCACCGGGGAAGACTATGACACCGTGGCCGGTGCGGACAAAGGCTTCCAGGCGTTTTTCAATATCCGGCATGATCACCAGTTCATTGACGATCGGGTTAGGCGCCTCGGCCCCGATAATGCCCGGTTCGGTCAGACCGATATAACGACCGTTTTTTACCCGCTGCTTGGCATGACCAATGGTGGCGCCTTTCATCGGACCTTTCATGGCGCCCGGACCACACCCGGTGCAGATACTCAACGCACGCAATCCCAGCTGATGTCCCACTTCCTTGCTGTACTGGTATTCCTGTTGATTAATGGAGTGGCCACCCCAGCACACCACCAGGTCAGGTTGACGACCGGCCTGAAGAACCCGCGCATTGCGCAGGATGTGAAAGATCAGGTTGGTGATGTCTTCCGGGTCATCCCTGCGAAAGCCGGAAGCCGACTGCGGAATCGAATAGGAATAGATAATGTCCCGCAACACCGAGAACAGGTGCTCGCGGATGGCTCGTAACATGGCGCCGTCCACGAACGCGTGGGCCGGTGCATTCACCAGTTCAAGCTTCAGCCCCCGGGGCTGGGGAACCAGCCGGACGTCGAAATCAGCGTGTGCTTCCATCAGTGACTTACAGTCATCGGTTTCAACGCCGGTGTTGAGCACCGCCAGGGCACACTGACGGAACAGTCGGTAGAGACCACCCTCACTCTTGTCTTTCAGTCGATTGACTTCATGGTTGGAAAGAATTTCAAGGCTGCCCTCGGGTGACACCAGGGCATTGATGGTCGGTTCTGTCATGAACAGTGTGGCTCCTGAACATTGTGCGGCGTGGGCATCATGATAGGCCCCGCAGTTCGCTGATTATGGTGTAACGGCAATGCCTGATTTTGAGGCGTCCGTCAAAACCGTTAGACTAGGCCCATTCTTTCCAATACGCCACCCGACAAAATTCCGATTTATGAAACTCCTGATTCGTCCTGCGGCGGAAGTCGCCATTAAAAGCAAGCCTGTACGTCGCCAGCAAATGCGGCACCTTCGCCAGAACATCCGCAAGGTACTGTCCCGCCAGGACAGTGACATCCAGGTGGACGGCAGTTGGGATCGTGTGACCGTGGACGTCCCTGATGGTCGGGGACTGTCGAGCGTGGTGATTGACGAATTGATGCGCATTCCGGGTATCTCCACGATTCAGGAAATTGCCGTGTTTCCATTTGTCAGTATGGACGATGTGGCAGAAAAAGCGGTAGAAGCGTTTTCCGAGCGAATCAAAGGCAAGACGTTTGCGGTCCGGGTGCGGCGTCATGGCGAGCATGGCTTCCGCTCAATTGATCTTGAGCGCCATGTGGGCGGCGCCCTGATGCAGGCCTCCAGTCCGTTGGGTGTGAATCTGAAAGCTCCCCAGGTAGAGGTTCGCATCGAGATTCAGGACAATTATTACCATATTGCCCATCGCAAGCATCGGGGCCTGGGTGGTTATCCGCTGGGCAGCGTGGAGACCGTGATGACGTTGGTTTCCGGTGGATTCGACTCGTCCGTGGCGGCGTACCTGATGATGCGTCGGGGGCTTCGCAGCCACTTCCTGTTCTTTAACCTGGGTGGCACGGCCCATGAGGTGGGCGTTCGGCAGGTCACGCATTACATCTGGGAGCGGTACGGTTCGTCCCACGGTGCCAAGTTCATTTCCGTGCCCTTCGATGGGGTTATCGGGGAGATCATGCGGTCGGTTAATCACCGGCATTGGGGGGTGGTGTTGAAGCGCCAGATGCTGAAGGCGGCCTCCGCTATCGCCCGGGAGAGTAATGCCGTGGGGCTGGTGACCGGTGACGCGGTTGCCCAGGTATCCAGCCAGACCCTGACTAACCTGAATGTGGTGGATCGTGCCAGTGACGAAGTGGTGTTGAGACCGCTGATCTCGATGGATAAGGAAACCATTATCCAGATTGCCAAGGACATCGGCACGGAGCCCTACGCCCGGACCATGCCGGAATACTGCGGCGTGATCTCCCAGAAGCCGGCCACCCGCGCCAAGTTGCATCGGGTTGAGGAAGACGAAGCTGAAATGGATGCGACGGTTCTGCAGCAGGCGATCGACAGCCGTGAAGAAACGCCGGTTGCCCGATTGCTGGAAACCACAACCACGCCGGAAGAGGTGGAACTGGTGCATACCCCGGACGTCAACGATGTCATCATCGATGTTCGCCATCCGTCCGAGGGCGAGCAGTCACCTCTGAAGATGACCAACAACGAAGTGCTACAGATTCCTTTCTATGAGCTGAATCAGCAGATCGAGTCGCTGCCCCAGGGCAAACAGTACCTGCTGTACTGTGACCGTGGCACCATGAGTCGCATGCATGCCGGCCACCTGCGGGCTGAGGGGCATACCAACATCAAGGTGTACGCCCCCGCGTCATGATTTATCCTTCAATGCCATGGAAGAACTGCTGAACGTTAGCGCTCAGGGTATCCAGATCATAACCACCTTCCTGCACCACCAGGGTGGGGAGGCCGGTCTGACGGATGTGAGTCCCGATCCGCGAAAAACCTTCGGATGAGACGGACACCTTGGCCTGCGGGTCGTCCTTGTAGATATCAAAGCCCAGCGTCAGTATCAGTGCGTCCGGCTGGAACAGGCGGATGGCGGTCAGCGCCTCGTCCAGTTTCTTGAAGAAATCCTCTTCCGAGGAGCCATGAGGCATCGGCATGTTAATATTGTAGCCGTAGCCTTCACCTTCCCCCCGCTCGTTCTCGAACCCGCTGACCACTGGGTAGAAGTTGGTCGGGTCACCGTGTATCGAGATGTAGAGCACATCGCTGCGGTGGTAGAAAATTTCCTGGATCCCCTGGCCATGGTGCATGTCGGTATCAAGTATCACCAGGCGCGGATAACGTTTTTTCATGTGCTCAGCGGCGATGGCGGCGTTGTTGAGATAACAGAAACCACCGGCGGCATCCCTACGGGCATGATGGCCCGGTGGACGGCATACCGCATAAGAGACATGCTCTCCCGCGATCAGGGCGTCGGCCGCGCCCAGCGCGGTTTGAGCCGACCAATAGGCGGCATCCCAGGTATTGGCGCCGATCGGACAGCTGCCATCCGCCAGATAGCAGGCCGCCTCGGCAAGAATGCCCTTCATGGCGTTGGGTGAACGCACAAAGATATTGGACATCACCTCCTCGCCCCAGTCCTCGGGAATCTCCATCCAACGGCGGTGAGCGGACTCCAGGAACCTCAGGTAGCCGAGATCGTGAACCCGGGAAATCGGGCCAGCACCCTGATCCGCCGGCTGCAGCACCGGAACACCCATTGCCTTCAGCCCTTCCAGCATCCGGCCGGTGCGGTCGGGCACTTCCTGAGGCTGGCGCATCTGACCGCGGGTAAAGTATGTCTTGGGTATATGATGGTCCTGAGCAGGGTGGAAAAATGCTTTCATTTGCCGGCCTCCTGAATGGGTCACTCTCCGAGTATAGGCGCAGAAATGACGGGGTCAAAACACCTTCGTCTTACTTTACAGCCCGTGTTTCTGCATCCACTATGAGAGTCATGCTGCCGTGATGCAAACACCAACGGAACCCTGCTTTTCGACCGTTAATCATTGAATGAGAGGAGCCGAGATGATCGAGTCACCCCTGCTTGAAAAGTTGACTGGCTATATCGGCGGTCGCTGGTCTGATTCTGCCGAAGGTCACACGTTTGACGTCTACAATCCCGCGACAGGCAAAGTCATTGCCAGCCTTCCTTCCATGCCGGAGTCAGACGTGGTGGCAGCGGTGGATGCGGGTAAGTCGGCGCTTCGGCTGACCAGCCCCTATACCCTGGAAACCCGCCGCCGGTGGCTGGAGGGCATCCGCGACGCGCTGAGAGAAAACAAGGAAGAAGTGGGTCGCATTCTGTGCATGGAACACGGCAAGCCCCTGAAAGAAGCGCAGGGCGAAGTGGACTATGCAGCCGGATTCTTTGATTACTGCTCCAAGCACATCCAGGCCCTGGACGCCCACACCCTGACGGAAAAGCCCAAGGACTGTACCTGGACCGTCCATTACCGTCCCATCGGTGTGGCCGGCCTGATCACACCCTGGAACTTCCCCATCGGCATGATTGCCAAGAAACTCTCTGCCGCGCTGGCTGCCGGCTGCCCGTCAGTCATCAAACCGGCCAGTGAAACCCCGCTGACGATGATTGCCCTGTTCAGCCTGATGGACAAGCACGTCGACTTGCCGGATGGCATGGTCAACCTGGTGATGGGCAAAGCCAGCGTGATCGGCAAAGTCCTGTGCGAAAGCCCGGACGTACCCATGCTCAGCTTCACCGGTTCCACCGAAGTGGGCCGCAAACTGGTGGTGGATACCGCGGATCAGGTCAAGAAACTGGCCCTGGAGCTGGGCGGCAACGCACCGTTCATCGTATTCGACGATGCAGACCTGGATGCCGCCGCCGACAACCTGATCGCCAACAAATTCCGCGGTGGCGGCCAGACCTGTGTGTGCGCCAACCGCATCTTCATTCACGAGAAAGTCGCTGAAGCCTTCGGGGAAAAACTGGCGGACCGGGTCAACAAAATGACCGTGGGCGACGGCCTGACCGAAGACGTGGACCTCGGCCCGCTGATCAACAAGGCCGGCTTCGACAAGGTCAAACGCCACCTTGAGGACGCCCTCGAGAAAGGCGCCGGTCTCGTGGCCGGCAAGAAACCGGCGGACCTCGGCGAAGGCCACCTGTTCTTCCCGCCGACCGTGATAACCGACGTGAACCGGGACATGTGCTGCTACCGGGAAGAAACCTTCGGCCCACTGGTACCCATGGCACTGTTCCGCACCGAAGAGGAAGTCATCGAAGCGGGTAACGACACCGAGTTCGGCCTGGCTTCTTATGTATTCACCAACGACGCCGAACGCGCCCAGCGGGTAGCCGCCGGCCTGCGCTTCGGTCATGTGGGTTGGAACACTGGCACGGGCCCGACCCCCGAAGCGCCGTTCGGCGGTATGAAAGCGTCCGGAATCGGACGCGAAGGTGGTCTGGAAGGTCTGTTCGAATTTGTAGAAGCCCAGACAGTCCCAAGAGGCTTCTGAAGGAAAAGCCTTCTCCCAAACACGAGAAGCGCGAGGGCGGGCCCCTGTCCGGGACTATGTGTGGCCAAGGATGGCCACACCTAAGCGCACATGGATGTGCTCGTAGCGTGTCCCGGACAGGGGCCCGCCCTCGTGCGACCCACCAAAAGAAAGAGGGCTATCCCAAGGCCCCCGGCAAACGCGTTATTCTCCTGTTATAATCCGATACCTGTTCATTTAACCAGTAGCGACCGAATCTCTATGGATGTCTCCCACATTATCGACGCCCTCAATGACGCCCAACGCGAGGCCGTGACCGCCCAGAACGACCACCTGCTGGTGCTGGCCGGTGCCGGTAGTGGTAAAACCCGGGTGCTGGTACACCGGATTGCGTGGCTGATGCAGGTGGACCGGGTACCGCCAACCGGGATTCTGGCGGTAACGTTCACCAACAAGGCCGCCAAGGAGATGCGTTACCGTATCGAGCAGATGATGGACATCCCCGCCCGTGGCCTGTGGTTCGGTACCTTCCACGGTATTGCCCACCGACTGTTGCGCTCGCACTGGCAGGATGCCGGGTTGCCGGAGAATTTCCAGGTGCTGGACAGCGACGACCAACTGCGGCTGGTCAAGCGGGTGATGCGGGAGCTGCAGATTGATGAGAGCCGCTGGCCACCGAAACAGGCCCAGTGGTTTATCAACAGTCACAAGGATGAGGGCCTGCGGGCGGATCATATTCAGGAGAATCCGGGGGATCATTTCACCTCCACCATGCTGACCGTGTACCGCCAGTACGAAAAACTGTGCCAGCAAAGTGGCCTGGTGGATTTCGGCGAATTGCTGCTGCGCTCCCACGAACTTTGGCTGCATCGTCCGGAGCTGCTGGCCCACTACCAGAACCGGTTCCAGCACATTCTGGTGGACGAGTTCCAGGACACCAACACGATCCAGTATGCCTGGTTGCAGGTGTTGGCCAGTAACCGCGTGCCGTTGACCATTGTCGGGGACGACGATCAGTCCATCTACGGCTGGCGGGGTGCAAAAATCGAGAACATCCAGCAGTATCAGCGGGATTTTCCCAATGCCCGACTGGTGCGGCTGGAGCAGAACTACCGGTCCACGCAACTGATCCTCAAGGCCGCCAACGCGGTGATTGCCAACAACCAGGGGCGCCTGGGCAAGGAGTTGTGGACCGACGGGCCGGATGGTGAACCGATCAGCCTGTACGCGGCGTTCAACGAACAGGACGAAGCCAACTACATCGCCGACACCATTTCCGGCTGGGTACAGGACGGCAACCTGCGCAGCGAATCGGCCATTCTCTATCGCTCCAACGCCCAGTCCCGGGTGCTGGAAGAAGCGCTGATGCGTCAGGGCATTCCCTACCGGGTCTACGGCGGTTTGCGATTCTATGACCGTCAGGAAATCCGTAACGCCCTGGCGTACTTGCGTCTGGTGCACTACCGCCGCGATGACGCCGCCTTCGAGCGTGTGGTGAACGTGCCAGCGCGGGGTATTGGGGCGAAAAGTCTGGCGGAACTGCGGGAAGTGGCCACGGGCCAGAGCATATCCCTGTGGGAGGCTGCCGAACGCCTGTTAGAGGCGGGATTGATGAAGGGGCGCGCCAAAACAGGTCTGCAATCGTTTATGACCATCATCAACGACCTGTCGGAGATGGTGGATGACGCTTCTCTACATGGCTTGATGAAGCAGACCATCGAAGCCAGCGGGCTGAAAGACTACCACGCCAGTGAAAAGGGCGAGAAAGGCCAGGCCCGGGTGGAAAACCTGGAAGAACTGGTCAACGCCCTGTCGGACTTTGAAGTGGAGGATGGCGTCGATCCGCTGGCGGAGTTCATCGCCCAGGCGGCACTGGATGCCGGGGAATCCCAGGCGGAGTCCCACGAAGACAGTGTCCAGCTGATGACGCTCCACTCCGCCAAGGGGCTGGAGTTCCCGCTGGTGTTCCTGGCCGGGGTGGAAGAGGGGCTTTTCCCCCACAGTATGTCCCTGGAAGAGCCGGGACGGATGGAGGAAGAGCGTCGGCTGGCGTATGTTGGCATCACTCGCGCCATGAAAAAGCTGGTGCTTACTTACGCGGAATCCCGCCGCCTCTACGGGCAGGAGAAGTTTCACGCGTTGTCACGGTTTGTGCGGGAGATTCCGGGGGATTGCATCCAGGAAGTGCGGCTGCGTAACACCGTAACCCGCCCGGCGATGCTGGCGCGGCCCAATGAGAGCATGTTCAGTCAGGATTCCGCCGCGCAATCCGGTTTCAGCCTGGGGCAGCGGGTGCGTCATCCGAAGTTCGGTGAGGGGATCGTGATGAACAGTGAAGGCACCGGTCATCACACCCGGGTGCAGGTGAATTTTGATGAAGGGGCCAAGTGGCTGGTTTTGGCTTATGCCCCCCTGGAAGCCTGTTGAGCGAGGAACCTGCCGCGATTACCGGTTGGCGTCATTGGCAGGTGGAGTTGCCGGCCGATCATCGGGAAGGTCAAAACCGTTGTCTCTCATGATCTGACGGGCCCGGTCGCTGTCCATGAAGGCGGAAAACTGCCAGGCCAACTCATTGTCCGCAGCGCGCCGGGTGATGATGTATCCCTGTTCCAGCGGTTGGTGCTGGGAGTCCGGAATCAGCCAGTAACTGCCGGAGGATGCAAGCCTGGGGCTCAACGCAAGGGAGAGCGCCAGAATGCCGAACTGGGCGTTGCCCGTTTCCACAAATTGGGCCGCCTGGGAAACATTGCTGCCAAGAATCAGCTTGTCCTGAACCTGTGACCATACACCGGCGGCTTCCAGGGCTTCGCTGGCGCGTGCTCCGTAGGGGGCATGCCGGGGGTTGGCGATCGCAACGCGCTGAATCTCTTCTGACGCCAGCTCCTTCAGTGTCATTGCGCTGGCGTCCCCGGTGGCACTCCATAGGACGATCCGCCCGACTCCGTAGGGCATAACCTCGGAAGCGGCCAGGCCCTGGCGGGCAAGCTGGCGTGGATAGCTAATGTCGGCGGAGAAGTAGAGATCGTAGGGTGCGCCCTGGGCGATCTGGGTGCTCAGTTTCCCGGACGAGCCGTACACCACGTTGATGGTATCGTCGGGGTGCTGGTCCCTGAACTGCTTGAGAATAGCCTCCATTGCGTACTGGAGATTCGATGCTGCGGCCACCATGAGTTTGTCCGCAAACGCGTCGGGGGCCCACGATAGTACGGCAATCAGCAAAGCAGTCAGGGGCGCTTTCACAATCAACCCTTCCTTCAGGACTGTTCCGGTACTTCGCGAATCCGGCCATGCTCGTCAATGGCGACATAGACGAACCGACCCTCCGTGACCTTGCGCGGGTGCTTGGCGGTACGATCCAGGGTCCAGACTTCAACCTCGATCTTCATAGAGCTGCGACCGATGTCCACCAGCTCGCAGTAGCAACCGACCTGGGAGCCGACCCTGAGTGGAGACAGAAATTCCATTCGGTCCATTGCAACGGTGGCGTTACGGCCCTGAGAGATCCTCCCGGCGATAGTGGCGGCGGCAATGTCCATTTGTTTGACCAGCCAGCCGGCGAAGACGTCGCCGTTGGCATTGGTGTCCGACGGTAGGGGAACAATCTGGAGAATTAGCTCGCCTTTGGGTGTGGGTTTGTCATCGTCGAGTGTTGTCATGGAGCCTGCCTGTTTGTATTGCTGAGTATTGTTTTACACGCATGTTAACGGCCTGTGGGCAGTCTGCAAGAGATTTCATGTCCCGTGATCTATATTTCATACGCTGTAACAAAGTTGTCACAGTTGGTGGCTAATCTGCACTCATCGGCAAAGCAAATCCGACGATAACGTCCAAATGATAATGGAGATTCAGCGTGATTAAACTGAAAACAGCTCTTGCATCCGTTGCCCTGGCGGGCAGCATTGCCGCCGTATCCACTCCGGCTATGGCGCGTGACACTATTAACATCGTGGGCTCCTCCACTGTTTACCCATTCGCCACTGTGGTTGCCGAGCGTTTCGGTCGTAACACGGACTTCCCGACTCCAAAGCTGGAGTCCACCGGTTCCGGCGGTGGCCTGAAGTTGTTCTGTGAAGGGGTAGGCACCCAGCACCCGGACATCACCAACGCTTCACGTCGTATCAAGAAGAGCGAGTTTGAGCGTTGCCAGGCCAATGGCGTGGAAGGCATCACCGAAGTTAAAATCGGTGCTGACGGCATCGTAATCGCCAATTCCAAAGATGCGGACCAGATGGACCTGACCCTGGAGCAGGTGTTCCTGGCCCTGGCCAAGGAAGTTCCGAACCCGGACGGCAGCGAAGAGCTGGTGGCCAACCCATACCAGAAGTGGAGTGATATCGATTCCAGTCTGCCGAACAGGGAAATCAGTGTGATGGGGCCCCCTCCGACTTCCGGTACCCGTGACGCGTTCGTTGAAATCGCAATGGAAGGCGGCTGCAAGCAGTACGACTGGATTGCCGCCATCAAGAAGCAGGACAAGTCTCAGTACAAGACCATCTGTCACAGTATGCGAGAGGACGGCCCGTTCGTCGAAGCCGGTGAGAATGACAACCTGATTGTCCAGCGTCTGGCACAGGATAAGGACACTCTGGGGATCTTCGGCTACAGTTTCCTGATGGAAAATGAAGGCCAGATCCAGGCGTCCATGATCAACGGTGTTGAGCCAACGCCTGACACGATTGCGGATGAAGAGTATCCGGTTGCCCGCTCTTTGTTCTTCTACGTTAAAAATGCCCACGTGGGTGTGGTTCCGGGTATCCAGGAGTACCTTGCTGAATTCACCAGCGAAGGCGCCTGGGGTGATAACGGCTATCTGGTCGATGTAGGCCTGATTCCGAACCCGCGTGGTGTGCGTATGAAAACTGCCAAGGCAGCGAAGAATCTGAAGCCATTGACTGGCGACGAGCTGTAAGGTTCAGTCAGAAGCAGTCAGGGATGACAATAAAGGAATGCGGGCCCGTTGGTCCGCGTTCCTTTATTGCGTTCAGATGAATATTTTTTGCCAGCATGCTGGCAAAATAAATGCCCTAGCTAACTAAATGCCATCAATACAGAGACTGTTATGCAGACGGCCAATCTCTTGCCCCTGATTCTGGTACTCGCTGTGGCTGCCTATGGACTCGCGTTCATGCGATCCCGGGCAGTTGCAGCACCGCTTGGCGGTATCCGGAATCTCAAGGCGCTTCCGTTTTATTACGCTGCCCGTGCCGCCCTGTGGTGCGCGATCCCTGCCCTGATTGTGCTGGCCGCCTGGGCCGGTTTTGAAGGCAAGGTCATTCAGGGCATGGTTATTTCGTCATTGCCCCAGGATGTGTGGCCCGAATCCCCCGGCCAGGCCAGCCTGGTGCTTTCCCAGATCAGCAATGTCGCCGCGGGTAAGCTGAATCCTGAGTTCGTGCCAGAGCACATTGCCGGCGCCGCTGGGCTCCTGGAGAATCTTCGGGCACAGAGTGGCACGTTCAAGACCATTCTGGTATTGCTGATTGCCGCTCTGGGCGCAGCCTTCGCCTGGACTCGCGTGGCACCCCATATCAATGCCCGGGAGAGTGTCGAGCGCACGTTGCGGCGCATTTTCTTCGTGTGTGCGGCGGTTGCTGTATTGACCACTGTGGGCATCGTTTTCTCGGTGATTTTTGAAACCGTCCGATTCTTCGGCAAAGTCCCCATTACCGAGTTTCTGTTTGGCACCTCGTGGAGCCCCCAGACTGCCTTGCGGGCGGATCAGGTTGGTGCTGAAGGTGCCTTTGGCATCATTCCATTGTTCACCGGCACCTTGCTGATATCTGCGATTGCCCTGCTGGTTGCCGTCCCGATCGGATTGCTGTCGGCCATCTACCTGTCCGAGTATGCCAGCAAGCGGGTGCGTTCAACCGTCAAGCCGTTGCTGGAAATGCTGGCTGGCGTACCCACCGTGGTTTATGGTTTTTTCGCCGCATTAACCGTGGCGCCCTTTATCCGCGACATGGCGGAGCTCGTCGGACTGGAAGCGTCTTCCCAGAGTGCGCTTGCCGCGGGTCTGGTCATGGGCATCATGATTATCCCGTTTGTCTCTTCGCTGTCGGACGACGTGATCAACGCCGTTCCCCAAACGTTGCGGGATGGCTCGCTTGCCCTGGGAGCGACCCAGTCGGAAACCATGAAGAACGTGATATTTCCAGCGGCACTGCCGGGCATCATCGGCGGCATCCTGCTGGCGGCCTCGCGGGCGATCGGTGAGACCATGATCGTGGTGATGGCGGCCGGACTGGCGGCCAACCTGACTGCCAATCCTCTGGATTCGGTAACGACAGTGACGGTCCAGATTGCCACGCTGCTTGTTGGTGATCAGGAATTCGACAGTGCCAAGACGCTGTCCGCATTCGCACTGGGTATGATGCTGTTCATCGTCACCCTGCTGCTGAATGTAGTCGCACTCAAGATCGTACGTAAATATAGGGAACAGTATGACTGATCAACGTTCTCAGGCGGAGATTGTCCGCCAGTCCCTGAAGCGCCGGTACCGCAAGGAGCGTCGGTTCCGTCTGTATGGCATTGTGGCGATTTTCATCGCCCTGGCATCACTGTTCATCCTGTTTGCCGACATTATTGGCAAGGGCCATACCGGGTTTGTGAAAACCACCATCACCCTGGACGTGACGCTGGATTCGGAAACCATGTACCTGGACGATCCCACGGATCAAGACCAGATCGCCATGGCCGACTTCGTGGCACCCATTATTGCGGCCCTTCAGGACCATTTTCCGGATGCTGAGGGCAGAGCGGCCAGGCGTGAGCTGGGCCGGCTGGTGGGCAGCTACGCTGCCAGCGACATCCGTGACCTGATCGAGGCGAATCCGGACCTGCTCAACACCACGCAGACCATGGAGTTTCTGGCCCACGATACGGTGTCGGTGTATGTGAAGCACGCCGATGATCCGAGCTACAGCATCCGTCTCTCGGAGCAACAGCAGGCGTGGGTGGATGAGCTGCTGGAAAAAGACGTCATCGATACCAGCTTCAATGACGTGCTGTTCAGCCGTGGCGACTCCAGGGAACCGGGTAACGCCGGCATTCTGGGCGCCATTGTCGGTTCCCTGTTCACCATGCTGGTCACTCTGGCCATTTCCTTTCCGGTGGGCATCGCGGCAGCGATCTACCTGGAGGAGTTTGCCCCGCAGAACAAGATTACCGATTTCATTGAGGTCAATATCAACAACCTGGCGGCTGTGCCCTCAATCATCTTTGGTCTGCTAGGTCTGGCGGTGTTTATAGGGCTGTTTGGCATGCCGCGCTCGGTTCCCGTCGTGGGCGGCCTGGTGCTGGCATTGATGACGCTGCCAACCATCATCATTTCCAGCCGGGCCGCCATCAAGAGCGTACCGCCGTCGATTAGGGAAGCGGCCGAGGGGATTGGAGCGTCAAAGATGCAGGTGGTACTGCATCATGTGGTACCGCTGGCGATGCCTGGCATGCTGACCGGTTCCATCATCGGTATGGCGCAGGCACTGGGTGAAACAGCCCCGCTGCTGCTAATTGGCATGGTGGCCTTCATTGTCGATGTGCCGGACGGGTTCTTCAGTTCCGCCACGGTACTGCCGGTACAGATTTACCTTTGGGCCAGCAGTTCTGAGCAGGGCTTTGTCGAGCTGGCATCCGCCGGCATTATGGTATTACTTGCCTTTATGATCAGTATGAACGCATTGGCCATCTGGCTCCGTAAGCGTCTTGAGCGCCGGTGGTAAAGGAGAGAATTATGAGTGTAAATGAAACGATTTCCAGTGCAGCGGAGCAGCGTGAAGCTTCAGTGCCGGTCCAAGACGTGGCGGTGGAGAAAAAACGGGAAGACATGCCCGTCCAGGAGGGTAAAACCGTAGGTCTTCCCTATGCCGACGACCCCAAGTTCAAGCTGCGCAACGTTGAGGTGTTCTATGGCGACGATCGTGCCATCAAAGACATCAGCCTGGACATTGCCCGTAACGAAGTTATCTCCTTTATCGGACCGTCGGGTTGTGGCAAGTCTACGTTCCTGCGTTGCCTGAACCGGATGAACGACAGCATTGATATCTGCCGGGTCAAAGGCCAGCTGATGCTGGACGACGAGGACATCTACCACTCCAAGCGCGATGTGGTGGAGCTGCGTGCCCGGGTGGGCATGGTGTTCCAGAAGCCGAACCCGTTCCCCAAGTCCATCTACGACAACGTGGCCTACGGCCCGCGAATTCATGGTCTGGCCAATCGCAAGTCGGATCTCGACGAAATCGTCGAAAACAGCCTGCGTAAGGCGGGGCTATGGGACGAGGTCAAAGATCGTCTGGACGCCACCGCAACTGGCATGTCCGGCGGTCAGCAGCAACGCCTGTGCATCGCTCGTGCGATCGCGGTGAGCCCGGAAGTGATCCTGATGGACGAGCCCTGCTCCGCACTGGACCCGATCGCGACGGCCAAAGTGGAAGAGCTGATCTCAGAAATGTCGGAAAGCTATACCATTGTGATCGTGACCCACTCCATGCAACAGGCGGCCCGGGTGTCCCATCGCACCGCGTATTTCCATCTGGGACACCTTGTGGAAGTGAATGAGACGAGCAAGGTTTTCACGTCACCGGAACACGAGTTGACTGAATCCTACATCACCGGCCGTTTCGGTTAACCCGGTCATTGCTGAACACTGGAGAACAGAGTTATGCCAAACACAAAGGACGACGTATACGGCGATCACATATCGCACAAGTTCAACGACGAACTGATGGAGCTGAAGACCGAGTTTCTGACAATGGGCGGTATGGTGGAAGCCCAGGTGGAAAGGGCGATCCAGGCCCTGGTGGATAATGATGGGAGCCTGGCGGACGAAGTGCGCGCCGGTGACAAGAAAGTCGACCAGATGGAAATGGACATCGACGAGGAAGCGACCCTGATCATTGCCCGCCGTCAGCCAACGGCCCGGGATCTGCGTCTGGTCATTTCGGTGATCAAGATGGTGGCCGACCTGGAGCGGGTGGGTGATGAGGCAAAGAAAATTGCCAAGTTCGCCATCAAACTCAACGAAGAAGGCCAGGCCCCCCGCGGCTACGTGGAAGTTCGCCACATCGGTAACCACGTGCTGGCTATGCTGCACGATGCCCTGGACGCCTTTGCCCGCCTCGATTCCGAGCAGGCCTTGCGAATCATGAAGGAAGACAAGCGGGTTGATGAGGAATACCAGGCGGCTGCCCGGACTCTGCTGACGTTCATGATGGAAGATACCCGCAATATCTCACGCTGCATGTCGGTCATGTGGGTGCTGCGAGCTCTGGAGCGGGTGGGTGATCACGCCTGCAACATTGCCGAAAACGTGATTTTCATGGTCAAGGGCGAGGATGTTCGCCATACGCCGGTGGAAGAAGCCGAGAAGGTCGTCGGTCGCTGAATTGATAACAGGCATGCTGGTTTGGGTGGGAAGGCCGCTGTGCGGTGTGGCTTTCCCGGACACGCTCGAGCCGTCCTGGGCGCTTAGCTTTGGCCATCCATGGCCAAAGATAGTCCGGGAAAGCCACACCGCACACCGGCCAATCAGACCTGTGAGTTAGCTCGACCGACGATCACTGAACTCTCATGGACGGCATTGACGTATTGGCACCAAAGTTGGAGCAAGCGGGTCGGTCCTTCTGTCCGGGACTATCTTTCGCCATGGATGGCGAAAGCTAAGCGCGCATGGATGCCTTGAGCGTGTCCCGGACAGAAGGACCGCCCCGCTTGCCTCCACCAAAGGCCCAAAAAAATCAGGCCTGCTTCATCTTGTCAGTGTACGGAGGCCAACCAAGTGGCTTGCCGGCCAGCACATGCAGGTGAATGTGGAACACGGATTGCCCGGCTTTTTCGCCGCAGTTCATCACCACTCGATAACCGTCCTCCGCCACCCCTTTTTCCCTGGCAACCTGCGCCGCCACCAGATACAGATGCCCGACCAGCTCGCGGTCGGCTTCGGTGATGTCATTGATTGTGGCGATGGGTTTCTTCGGAATCACCAGGAAATGCACTGGCGCCTGTGGATTGATGTCACTGAACGCCAGACTGATGTCGTCCTCGTAGAGAATGTCTGCTGGGATTTCCCGGTTGATGATTTTGGTGAAAATCGTCTCTGACATGATGGCTCCTTGGTTGTTCTAGCGTACCGGTTTCAGGGCAGGTGAAGCCCAGGTAGCCGGGAAGTAATCTGTTTTACCACTGCCGGAAGCTCATCGTCGATCCCCATGGCGTAGCGGGCAACCTGATTGCGGGCAAAGGGCAGGGCGCGGGCGGCGCCGAGGCCGAGGTTGCGCAACAGGTGAACCGGCGGGATGCGGTTGCTGAACAGGTGGTAGAAGGCATCCATGGCCAGCATCATCCTGCGGTTGGCGGGGCGCCGTTGCTGCTCATAGCGTGCAAGCCATTGTGGATCGGCGAGATCGCAGCCGGCGCGCCGGGCTTCGCGGATCAGGGACTGCAGGCAGGCGGCGTCCTGGAAGCCGAGATTGACGCCCTGTCCGGCCAATGGATTGATGGTGTGTGCGGCGTCGCCGACAAGGACCACCCGTCCGTTGCTGTAATGTTTGGCGTGTTGCCGGGCGATCGGGAAGCTGGCCCGGGCATCTATGTGGGTCAGTGGTGGCAGGTCGTCAGGGAATGCTTGCTGGATCTCCAGCCTCAGTGATTCGGTACCCAGCGCTTTCAGGCGGGCCAGTTCCTCCGGGGCGTCATACCAGACCAGTGAGGCCCAGCTTTCTCCCGGGTGTTGATCGCCAGCACTGTGCAGGGGCAGGAACGCCCTCGGGCCCGAAGGATGGAATGCCTGCCAGGTGATGTCATCCACCGGCCCCAGATAACGCACCGAGACCACCATGGCCTGCTGGGCATACTGGTCTCGGGTAACGCCAATGCCTGCCATGTCCCGTATCCGTGACTGGGCGCCATCGGCGCCGATCACCAGCTCGCAGGCCAGTTCGCTGCCATCTTCCAGGGTGACGGTTGCCTGGTCGTTGCCATTATCCACGGCGGTTACGCCGTTGCCGGAGAG
The DNA here is from genome assembly GCF_947259545.1 of uncultured Marinobacter sp. Lineage (GTDB taxonomy): Bacteria > Pseudomonadota > Gammaproteobacteria > Pseudomonadales > Oleiphilaceae > Marinobacter. The sequence continues at coordinate 68,215 of NZ_CAMYMK010000006.1, read as the reverse complement.
AACAGTCACGGAAGGTTGCTCTTCCGCACACTGCCACAATGCCTGTTGGGTGATCCGATTCTCAACAATGTGGCCCAGATGCGTGGCCGAGAGGCTGGCAGCGTCGAAGACGACCTCTCCCAGTTTGCGGGGGATCAGTTTGCTCAGGGGGTGTTGTGCCTGGTCCCAGACGGCAAGACGGCGGTATGCCGTGGTGCGCATGGCTGATATCCGTGGCCAGGCGCCGAGTTGTTGCAGATAGCGCTCACTGCCGGCGCTGAGGGCGGAAACGCGAATATCGGGCGGGGCGCTGGCGTCGAAGCACGGCGTGCCGGCCTTGTCGACCAGGGCTACGCGAAAACCACTCTGGCCCAGGCCCGTGGCCAGGGCGGCGCCCACCATGCCGGCACCGGCAACAACAATGTCAAAAGCTTGAGTCATAACGGGTTCCTGTCTGAAGCTTCCAGTTTACGCGAAGGAAGATTTCAGACAAGCGACCCGACGTCGTCCACCCCTGTTGCTCAATACCCGGCAGCCCTTGATACCCGGGTCCGTTGAACGTGTTCCGGGCGGCGACGGCTTTTGGCCAGCCAGGCCGGTTTCTGTGCGCCTGGTTTCATGAACCCCTGGTTGAGCACCATGGGTTGAACCAGTTCCAGAAAATCCGTGGTTTTCATGTGCACGGATTCTGAGTGACTGCCAGCGGCGAAGGCCAGCTCCTGCTGTTCCGTCAGGGCCTCGGCGCAATAGACCGACATTCCGAACAGGTTGCCAAACGGTGGCATGGCTCCGACTTCGCAATCGGGAAACCGGTCCTTGAATTCCTGCTCATCAGCGAGATCAACAAAGTCTGTATCGAGGATGCCCGAGAGGCGGTCCCAGCGAATGCGCCAGGTGGCAGGCATGACCAGCATGGCCATTTTGCCATCGAGTTCGATGATAACGGTTTTAACAACCCGGTCACCGGCAATTTTTACATGGTGGGCCAATTCCTGCGCAGTGAACGCGGGAGGGTGGGACAGGCACATGTATTCCACGTTTGCCTGATCAAGGAACTCCTTCAACTGCTGTACCGGCATAGTGACAACCTCCTACCAGCAATGACAGCGAACTGGGGCCGGTGCTTGTGCTATGCCTGGCCCCGGTGGCCTGGTGCCGCTCCGCCTGGGAATTCGGCACCATTACCGTCAGCTTAGTTGAGGCTGAACAGATTGCGAGTAACCGGATGTATCCGTGGGACGCCTGTCCCGTTTTTTTACTCGTGTTTGTAGAGGTGCACATCGCGCTGAGGGAAGGGGATAGAGATGCCTTCTGCGTCAAACGCTTTCTTAACCTTTTCCTGCATGTCCCAGTAATATGGCCAGAGGTCGTCGGTGGCCACCCAGGCACGGAACATGATGTTGACGGAATTGTCGCCCAGGCCGGCTACGCAGATTCTCGGCGGCGGATCCATCAGCGAGCGCTCATCTTCCTCGAACAGGCGCTTGCAGACAGCCTTGGCCTTGTCGATGTCATCGTCATAGGCAATGCCATACGTCATGTCACAGCGGCGCTTGTCGTAAATGCTGACATTCACCAGGGTCGCATTGGACAGGCTGCCGTTGGGGATGACGACCCGGCGGTTGTCGAAGGTGTTAACGATGGTGTAGAGGATGCTGATCTCGTCGACCGCCCCGAGGAAGCCCTGAGCCTCAATGGTGTCACCCACCTTGAACGGCTTGAAGATCAGGATCAGCACACCGCCGGCAAAGTTACCCAGGCTGCCTTGCAGGGCCAGGCCAATGGCCAGGCCGGCAGCACCCAGGACGGCAATGAATGAGGTGGTGGCAATGCCGACCATGGAGGCGACGGAAATCAGCAGCAGGATCTTGAGGATGGTGCCGATCAGGCCGCACAGGAACTTGTTCAGTGTCGGGTCTTTCTGGCTCAATTTGTGATCGAGGACAGCAACAAATCTCTTGATCAGCCAGAGCCCGACAATCAGGGTAACGATGGCGAGCACTAATTTTGGGGCATAGCTCATGATCAGGCTGATACCCTGGTCGACAATCTCAGAGGCTTTTCCGTCTGCACCAAACAGATCTTCCATCAGGCGACTCCTTGTTCTTCGTTAGTTCTTCAGGTGAGTGTTCAGGTTTTCCCTACGAAAACGTTTAGCGATTGGCCCAGTCAATAATGGTAGCCGGACTACCCTGGACCACTATTCGCCCCTTCTTCTGACTCAATTGATAGTCGTACATCGGGTCGTAATAGTCTTCCAATAATGCCTGTATCCAGCGGTCGTGACCACCCAGGTCGCCATTATCCTGCTGTCGGTCCAGTGCCTCCGTCATCAGCGTTCGCAGATGTTGGTGTCGCTCCCCACCCAGGCGTTTTCGGATTCGGTCCAGGGCGCTCAGCAGGTAATCATGGAAGTTCAGCCAGCCGGCTTCCCCACCGTCCCGGGCAGTATAGTCGGCGAGCATGTTTTCAACATAGTCTTCCCGAATGATTGCTATCCGCTCGGACATCGGTTGTTCCAGCACCATCAGAGGCGCCTCTGACATCCGCTGCCGGAGGCTTTCCGGAAGCGCACAGCGTCCCACAAGCCGGCTTTCATCCTCCAGGTAAATCGGGCCACCAAGATGGTGGGTGGCCTTGAGCATGGCAACCGCCAGACGGTTCTCGAAGTCGATCTGGGATGGCTGGGGCGTTACCTGGCGCCCGAAGCTGGAACCGCGATGGTTGGCCAGACCTTCCAGGTCCACGGGGTTGGGCAATTGCTGCAACACCCGGGTCTTGCCGGTTCCGGTCCGGCCGCTGAGGATTCGAAATTCGGAGGAGGTAATCAGGGACTCAAGGCTGTCGATCAGAAAGCGGCGCAGTGCTTTATAGCCGCCTTTGACCAACGGGTAGTCGATGCCCGCTTCCTTGATCCATTGCTGGGTCAGCCGCGACCGCAACCCGCCCCGGAAACAGAACAGGTAGCCCTCGGGGTGGCTGGCAATGAAGCGCTTCCAGGCTTCAATGCGCTGGGCCTTGATGTCGCCGGCTACCAGTTGATGGCCCAGCTCAATGGCCTTGTCCTGCCCCTTTTCCTTGTAGCAGATTCCGACCCGGTGGCGTTCCTCATCGTTCATCAGCGGGGCATTTTCCGCACTGGGGAAACTGCCCTTGCTGAACTCCGTCGGGGCGCGGACGTCCATCATCGGGGTGTCGTTCAGGAACAGGGAAAGGTAATCGTCGGTATCGGGTCTGGAGGCCATTTCAGCGTCTGGGTTATGGGAAAAGTGTCGCAGCAGTATAACGAAGACCGTGTTTTTTTGCTCGCTTACGGGTAGGGCTGCCGACGGACGCAGGCTACAATACCGTGCTTTCATAACCAGCGATCCCGGAGTAGTGATGAACGAGGAAGTGCTCAATCACCACCTTCAGAAGACCCTCAGTCGTGGGCGGGTTGCGGTTACCCGACCGGCCGGGTGTCCGCAAATCGCCCTCTACCTGTTCGACCCGTCGGTGCTGGATGGACCGCTGAGTCATGATGAGGCGCAAGCCGTGGTGGCGGAGCCCGCCTACTGGTCCTTTTGCTGGGCGAGTGGGCAGGTCCTGGCTGGCTGGATCCTGGAGAATCCACACCGGGTGGCGGGCAAGCGGGTACTGGATTTTGGTTCCGGCTCTGGTGTGGTGGCCATTGCCGCGGCAATGGCGGGCGCGGCAGAAGCCATTGCTTGCGATATAGACCCGGCGGCGCTGGATGCCGCTGCTGCCAATGCGCAGCTAAACAATGTCTCGGTGACTTTGTGTGGGGATTGGCACCAGCGGCCCGAGCAACTTGACCTGGTGACCGCCGCAGACGTGCTCTATGATCCCGAGAATAAACCCTTGTTGGAGGCGTTTCACAACGCGGCTCCCCAAGTATTGCTTGCGGATTCACGGGTCAAGAATCTGGGGGACGAGCGGTATCAACGTCAAACGGTCATCGAGGGGCGGACCTGGCCGGATCTTAACGAGTTTGAGGAATTCAATCAGGTCAGGATTTATCTGGTGGACGGGGTGTCGGGACTATAGAAAAAGAAAGGGCAACCCTCAGGCTGCCCTTTTTCGGAACAGGTCGTCGCGTCCTTGCGAATTTTGCAACGGCCGTGTTGCTTTATCCTTGATCCACTCCGTGGTGCCGGCATCCTAGCCAGCGATCCAGATAATTATCCTTTAAGCGAGGCGTCCGTGTATCCCTGCCTCTCCCTGCATCCAGTTGCCGGGGTGCGTCCTGTGCGTCTTCCTTTTCCCTGTCATCCCTGACGAATTCACTATAGCAATCCTGGTCTGACAAGCGTGTGACACATGCAGGCCTTTCCAGTGTCAGTTTTGTGACGCATCCAGTTAGTGCTTGTAAAACATGGGGTTAAATAAGCTGACGGTTCCCCTGGTCGAAGTGCCTACGCCACGTTGCCGCAGATGCTTACGGCTTTGTAGGAAATATCGCACACCTGCTCTGGGGGAAATCTCACATCCGGCTTCCGGAGCCATTGGGGATGTCGGTTTTGCGCTTTACTCCGGGCCAGGGTAGCAGTCCAATCGCAACACCTGCGGCGTCTGCTGCCAGATCCGCCAGGGAAAACTCGCGGTATGGCAGCTGCGACTGAATGACCTCAATCGCAAGGCCAAACAATACCAGGGCAGGAGCGACGAGCCAGATGGTTGATATGCGTGGCCACCCCAATCGCGCGAGAATCGCCAGCTCCGTGAAAGCAATGAGGTGGTTGACCTTGTCATTCGGGGACGAAGGCATGGGGTACGGGGTGCTCGTGGTCGCCAGGTAAAGGATGGCGATGACGGATATAAACAGGGCCAGTTGCCACAGAGGACGGCAATCGAGAATCTGTTCAAGGCGACCTTTCTTTATGTCCATCGTTGGAATCCGGGACCTCATCGGGCTGTGGTGAGTGTGGCAACATGGTATGCTTTGCGCCCCGTCACTGTCATTGAAGCGGAGGTAATGCCACCTATGTTGAAGGGAAACTTTTTTCGTGGCCTGGGCTACCTCGGTGAAGGTTTCAGGCTGATTCGCCAGCCTGGCCTGCGCTTGTTCGTCATTATTCCCTTGGTTATCAACATCCTGCTGTTCGGTTTGCTGTTCTATTTTCTCGCTGAACTGTTTGCCGCCATGATTGCGGCCGCCATGGGCTGGTTGCCTGATTGGGCCTGGCTGCAGAGCCTGGACTGGTTGTTCTGGATACTGTACGGCGTTGTGATCCTGCTGATGCTGGCCTATGGGTTTGTCATTCTGGCGAACCTGATCGGGTCGCCCTTCTATGGCTATCTGGCGGAACTGACGGAAAAGCATCTCACCGGCCAGGAAGTCAGCACGGACGATGGCTGGAGCCAGATCATCCGCGATATTCCCCGCGCCCTGTGGCGTGAAGTGCAGAAAATCCTCTACTACCTGCCGCGGGCCATCGGCCTGTTGATTATCGGGCTGATTCCGGTGGTGAATCTGGTGGCTGCGGTGCTGTGGTTCCTCTTTAACAGCTGGATGATGGCGCTGCAGTATGTGGATTACCCGGCGGACAATCACAAGGTCAGCTTTCCCGCGTTGCGCAAGCTGTTGGGCGATACTCGCCTGTCTGCCTTTGGTTTTGGTTTGCCGGTGGCGCTGGCTGCCATGGTGCCAGTGTTAAACCTGGTCGTGGTGCCGGCGGCAGTGTGTGGCGCGGCGGCGTACTGGGTGCGTGAGAGCGGTGCAGACTACAAACAATTGAAGTAATGACCCTGACGGAAACAACGACTTTACAGACACCCTGAATTGAAACGCGACGGAGGTTTCTTGGACGCATCGGATTTTGTCATCGGCCAGCGCTGGGTCAGCCACAGCGACACCGGTCTCGGGCTTGGAATTGTCACCGACATCTCGGGACGTCGGGTCACCCTCGGGTTCCCGGCAGCCGACGAAGAGCGCACCTACGCTATTGATAACGCCCCCCTGTCCCGCATCATTTACCAGATCGGTGAAGAGATCGAGACCTTTGATGGCGACCGCTATATCGTGCAGGCGGTGGAGGATCTGGGTGGCGTTCTGATGTACCACGCGGACGATGGTGAAACAATCCAGCAGATCTCCGAAGTCAAGCTGAGCAGCTCGGTGAACTTCTCCGCACCGCACCAGCGCCTGTTTGCCGGTCAGTTTGACCGCAACGGTGCCTTCCGGCTTCGCGTTGCAACGCTACAGCACCAGGAGCGTCTGCGGGCATCCGCCGCCCAGGGCCTGATTGGGGCACGCACCCAGCACCTGCCTCACCAGATCTACATTGCCCATGAGGTTGCCAGCCGTCATGCCCCCAGGGTGCTGCTGGCCGATGAAGTGGGCCTTGGCAAAACCATTGAAGCGGGTCTGATTCTCCACTACCAGCTGCATACTGGTCGCGCAAAGCGGGCGTTGATCGTGGTGCCGGATTCGCTGATTCACCAGTGGTTGGTGGAAATGTTGCGGCGTTTCAACCTGCGCTTCTCCATCATCGACCAGGGTCGGTACGATGCACTGGCTGACAGTGAGGACGACGTCGACGCGCTGGTAAACAAGGTGTTCGGCGACGCGTTTTCGGTCAATCCGTTTGAAAGCGATCAACTGGTGCTGTGTAGTCTCGACTTCCTGATGTCCAGCCCGCAGGCCCAGAAGGATGCCGTGGCGGCCGGCTGGGACCTGATGGTGGTGGACGAGGCTCACCATCTGGCCTGGAGTCCGGAGCAGGTGAGCCCGGAATACCAGTTGGTGGAGGATTTGTCGGCGGCCAGCCGGGGGCTGTTGCTGCTGACTGCGACACCGGAGCAGGTGGGCGTGGCCAGCCACTTTGCCCGCCTGCGGCTACTGGACCCCGCGCGTTTCCACGATCTGGAGACCTTCCGGGAGGAAGAGCAGCAGTACGAGGCCATCAATGAGGTCGTGCGTCGCTTGCAGGATAACGGTGACAGCCTGAAGCCGGAGGATCGGGCTGAGCTGAAGAACTGGTTGGGTGACGAACTGACCGTGCTGGAAAAGGCGCCCGACCCGCAACAGGCCATCATTGATGCTCTGCTGGATCGGCACGGCACCGGTCGCGTGCTGTTCCGCAACACCCGCGCCGCCATTCAGGGCTTTCCGGAGCGGCGTGCCCTGCCGGTACCCCTGCCGTGTCCCGACAGTTATCAATTCCAACGGTTTGGTCTCGAAAATCTGGCGCCGGAACGGGCGCTGGACGAAGAGCAGTGGCTTGCGGAAGACCCACGGGTGGCCTGGCTGGAGAAAACCCTGGCCAGCCTGAAACCGGCCAAAGTGGTGGTTATCTGCGCTCACGCCAGCACGGCCATGGCTCTGGAGCATTATCTACAGCTGCGCGCCGGTATCCGCAGTGCGGCTTTCCACGAACACCTGAGCCTGATCGAGCGGGACCGGGCGGCGGCCTATTTTTCCGACACCGAGCAGGGTGCCCAGGCGTTGATCTGCTCAGAAATTGGCAGCGAGGGGCGCAACTTCCAGTTTGCCCACCACCTGGTATTGTTCGACCTGCCGGCCAACCCCGACCTGCTGGAGCAGCGTATCGGCCGGCTTGACCGGATCGGCCAGTCCGACACCATCGATGTTCATATTCCCTATCTGGAAGGCACGGTTCAGGAAGCCCAGTTCCGTTGGTTCCATGAGGGGCTCGATGCGTTCAGAGAGAGTTGTTCCGTTGGTGTGGCGGTCCAGGACAAGGTGCAGAGCGATTGGCAGCGTGTGGTGGATGGTGAGTTGTCAGAGCTGGATGCCATGCTGACTGATTCCCGGGCGGAAGCCGACCGTCTGCGCACCCTGCTGCAGAATGGCCGTGACGCACTGATCGAGATGAATTCCTGTCGCCGCGATGTGGCGACCGACCTTATCGAAAAGATCGAAGAGGAAGAGGGATCCGCCGAAGTGCGGGACTACATGGTGGACGCGTTCGATATCCTCGGCGTGGATATGGAAGATCATTCCGAGCACGCCGATGTGCTCAAGCCCGGAGAGCAGTACCATGCGGGGCATGTGTCTGAATTGCCTGAGGACGGTCTGACGGTCACCTGGAGCCGCCAGCAGGCACTTGAGCGCGAAGACATGGCGTTCATGAGCTGGGAGCACCCGCTGGTGACCGGCGTGATGGATTCGGTGACCAGTTCCGGTCTCGGTAAGGCCGCGCTCGCCAGTCTCTCGGTCAAGGCTCTGCCGGCAGGTACGTTGTTGCTGGAAGCATTGTTCACGGTGCACTGTCCGGCGCCGGAGTCATTGCAGTTGTCACGCTACCTGCCGGTGTCGCCGCTGCGGATGCTGGTGGACGTCAATGGTCGCGATTTATCTGCCGCTTTGCCCCATGATCGCCTGAACGATCTCTGTTCCAATATCCGCCGCCGTACTGCGCAGGCCATCGTTCCGCAGATCCGGCCACAGGTGGAGACCATGGTTGGTCATGTCGAGGCGCTGGCGGACCCTCACCTGGAACCGATGCGTGAGAAAGCGCTGGCACAGCTGAGCCGCGTGTTTGAGCCAGAAATCCGGCGACTTGAGGCGCTGAAGAAAGTGAATCCGGCGATCCGTGACGAAGAGATCGGGTTTTTCCAGGATCAGTTCGAGGCGGCGAAATCGGCACTAACGCAGGCCAGCCTGTCCCTGGAAGGCATCCGGGTGATTGTAACTGCCTGATCATGATGTGATTACTGGCCAGAAATCATCTGATCGGTTACCTTGAACGTAACGAAATGTAGTCTTCGATATTCAATCCATGAATGACAGAGAGACCTTATGATGACTTTCATTCTGTTCGTGATCGCGGTGGCCGGTCTGTTGACCGTGATGCGCCGGGAGTCCGGTGCCAAGCCGGCCATTGGTGTAATGGTAGTAGTGGGGTTGGTATCCCTGATCTTCGCGTCGGGAACCCTCGCTTTGATTCTGTTCATCGGCGCTGGCGTTACTGCCGCAGCCGGGTTGTCAGGGTTTCGCAAGAGCTGGCTGACACCGCGCATTTTCGCCATGTTCAAGAAAGTGGCACCGAAAGTCTCCGAAACCGAGAAGGTTGCTCTCGAAGCTGGCACCGTGGGCTGGGATGGAGAACTGTTCACCGGTCAGCCGGACTGGCACAACCTGTTGATCAATCGCAACACCGGGCTGAGCGACGAAGAGCAGGCATTCGTGGATAACCAGTGCACCCAGGCGATCTCCATGTGCAACGCCTGGGATGTAGGGGTCGAGCGTGCCGATCTGCCGAAAGAGCTGTGGGACTTCCTGAAGAAAGAGAAATTCTTCGGCATGATTATTCCCAAGGAGTACGGCGGCCTGCATTTCTCGGCCAAGGCCCAGACTGCGGTGCTGCAGAAACTGGCGGCCAACGAGATGCTGATGGTATCCGTCGGTGTCCCCAATTCCCTCGGCCCGGGCGAGTTGCTGGTCAAGTATGGTACCGAGGAACAGAAGAACCATTACCTGCCGCGTCTGGCGGACGGCCGAGAGATCCCCTGTTTCGGTCTGACCGGTCCCCGTGCCGGTTCGGATGCCACGTCCCTGCCGGACACCGGCATTGTCTGCAAGCAGGAAGTTGACGGTAAGGAAGTGCTGGGCATCCGGCTCAATTTCGAGAAACGCTGGATTACCCTGGCGCCAATCGCCACCGTGGTCGGCCTGGCGTTCCGCATGTTCGACCCGGATGGATTGCTGGGCGAGCAGGAAGATTACGGCATCACCTGTGCGTTGATCCCCCGTGACACCAAAGGCATGGAAATCGGTCGCCGTCATTGCCCGATTGGCCATCCGTTCCTGAATGGCCCGATCAAGGGCAAGGATGTTTTCATTCCGCTGGATTACATTATCGGTGGTCAGGAAATGGCCGGTCAGGGCTGGCGTATGCTGGTTGAATGCCTGTCCGTCGGCCGTTGTATCACCCTGCCTTCCGGAGCGGCCGGTGCTGCGGCCTATGCCGTGGGCACGGCAGGTGGTTTCACCCGGATTCGCCGTCAGTTCAATACCCCGGTGGCGGATATGGAAGGGGTTCAGGAACCCCTGGCGCGGATTGCCTCCAAGACCTACATTGCCCAGGCGGCGGTAAATCACACCGCCAACATGATCGACAAGGGCGAGAAGCCTGCGGTTCCATCGGCAATCCTCAAATACCACCTGACCGAGTTCCAGCGCAGTGTGCTGACCGATGCCATGGACGTTCACGGCGGCAAGACGGTTACCCTTGGACCCCGCAACTACCTCGGCATTGGCTTCAGTGGCGCAGCGGTGTCCATCACCGTGGAAGGCGCCAACATCATGACCCGCAGTCTGATGATCTTCGGTCAGGGCGCTATTCGCTGCCATCCCTATGTACTCAAGGAGCTGGCTGCCAAGGACAACGACGACATCGATGCATTCGATGATGCCTTCTTCGGGCACGCCGGCCTGATCTTTGGCAACGCTGCCCGCGCTTTCACCCAGGCTCTGGGAATAGGGCGTGCGGACGTACCGTTCGACAGCGCCAGCCGCAAGTACGCGCAGGCCGTTGCCCGCTTCAGTGCAGCCTTTGGCTTGTGTGGTGATGCGGCCATGACCACCCTGGGCAGTGAGCTGAAAATGCGCGAGCTGATCTCCGCGCGACTCGGTGACATGCTTTCCAACCTGTATCTGGCGTCCATGGTGCTGAAGAACTGGCACGAGACCCAGCCGGTCGAGGGGGAGAAAGAGGTGATGGAGTACAGCCTGGCTCTGTTGCTCCACCGCACGGAAAACGCATTGGACGAATTCCTGCAGAACCTGCCAAACCGCCCGGTTGCAGCGGCCCTGCGCGCCGTCACCATGCCACTTGGTCGGCACTGGGATGCGCCCCATGACGACCTGGCCCGTAGCCTGGCCCGTGCAATGTCCACTGATACCCCGATCCGCAGCAAACTGATTGCCAGCACCTGGACCACTGATGGTGAGGGTAAGGTGGAAAATCCCCTGGCTAGCTACAATGGCCTTTTGAAGGATTACGACAAGGCCGAACAGCTGTACCGTAAGGTCACCAAAGCCTACGCCAAGGGTGAGTTGCCAATGACCGCGCTACACCCGGAAGAACGCTTCGAAGCGGCTCTGGAGGCTGGTGTTTACACCAAGGAAGAGGCGGAATTCATGCGGCAGTACGAAGCAGTGGTGCTGGAAATGCTCACTGTGGACGACTTCCCGTTCGACGAGTTTGCCCGTAACAAGGACACCGTGATTGATCATAATCCTGCATGACCGGGCAGTGATCTGATATGTGGTTGTCCTTTGTCGCTGTGAGTGTTGGCGCCGTCATCGGCGCCAACGTCCGATGGGCTCTGGGCTTGTGGCTGAATTCCAGCTATCACGCCATCCCCATAGGCACCCTGGTGGCCAACCTGGCCGGGGGCTGGCTGATTGGCCTGTTGATTGGTTTCTTCATGCACGGCAGCGCACTGGCCCCGGAATGGCGGCTGTTCGCCATCACCGGCCTGTGTGGCGCACTGACCACATTCTCCACATTTTCACTGGAAATGTTTGCCGCTATCCAGGAGGGCAAATGGAGCATGGCCATTGCCGGCGTTTTGGCCCACGTGATTGGTTCCATCCTCATGACGGCACTGGGAATTTACATGTTCGGCCTGCTGCGAGGCTGATGGGTATCTTTACCTACAGAAATTATTGAAAATACTCTTGGCAATCCGCTGATTCCGGAGTAGAGTATTTTGCGTAGGAAAGATTCAGCAAAGCATTTCATGAATAAGACGTACCTCCGCAGTTAGTAGTGACCGTCCTGTTTTTGATTCCGCGAGTTCTGTTTTTCCGTGAAACGCTGACCCCGCACCACGAAGGTGTTGGGCAGCAGATAATATGATTGATTTCAGGAAGTTTAAGTATGTCTACTACTACCGGTACTGTTAAGTTCTTCAACGAAGCAAAAGGCTTTGGCTTTATCACTCGTGAAGGCGGCCCGGACGTTTTTGTTCACTACAGCGCTATTCAGGGCAGCGGTTTCAAAACCCTGGCAGAAGGCCAGCAGGTTGAGTTTACCGTTACCCAGGGCCAGAAAGGTCCTCAGGCGGAGAACGTTGTTGCTCTTTAATCCTCCACGGATTAAGCAATAACCGCCAAAAAGGCAGCTTCGGCTGCCTTTTTTTATGTCTTTGGCCCCTCCTGATTTTTGAGATTTCAGTCTCCCTGTGTAATCTTTACGCTCCTGTTGCCCAATATTGCTTGGCATTGTCGAGATGTTCAGGAACCCCTTCTATGCTGCGATTCCTCAAAGCCACCTGGATTCTGTTCTGGGCTGCCCTGCTGACCCTGCTGTTGTTCTTCCCGATTGTCATTGCTGCCTTGCTGGGCAAGCGTGGTGATGCTGCTTTCCATGGCACCCAGGTTTTTGCCTGGATCATCCTCAAGGTAACCGGTATCCGCCTGGTGGTGACCGGTAGGGAGAACATCGTGCCGGGACAGCGCTACGTTATTCTCAGCAACCACGCGTCCTACTTGGATCCGCCGGCACTGGTGTTGGCGTTGGGACTGCAGTATCGCTGGGTCATCAAGAAAGAACTGAGGAAAGTGCCGCTGTTCGGACTGGCGCTGGAAACCTCAAGAAACCTGTTCATTGACCGTTCAAAAGGCAGCGATGCCCTGGAGAGTATCAAGCGCGGTGTTGCCCAGTTGCCGGATGGCACCGGAATACTGCTGTTCCCGGAAGGTACGCGTTCCCTGGATGGTCACTTGCTGCCGTTCAAGAAAGGTGGTTTCGTCATCGCCAGGGACGGGAAGTTGCCGATTCTACCGGTGACAATCCGGGGTTCTCACGATCGCCTGCCCAAGGGTACAGCGGCTTTCAGTCCTGGTGCTATTGAGATCATTATCCATCCGCCGGTCACTGCCAGTGACAAGTCAGTAGACGGGCTGATGGAGGAAGTGAAGGGCACCATTGCCGGTGCCCTGTAACGCGACTCTTCCCGTGTCCGCTTATTCCGCAAAAATATCGTTGTAGAATCGCAGAGTGCCGTCCCAGGAACGCTTAGCGGCGGCTTTGTCATAGCCGACCGGCATGCCGAATTCCTTGCCAATCCTGTCAGCTTCCGGGTTGGTAAAGGAATGCATGACACCCGGGAATGACACCAGGGTCAGGTCCACTTCGGCATCCTGCATTTCCCTGACCAGCCCCGCAACCTGATCAGACGGCACCATCTGGTCAGCACCGCCGGTGTAGACCTGCACGCGTGCGTTCACCTTGCCGGCCTCGGCTTTGATGGGGCTACCGAGAGCGCCGTGGTAGCTCACCACACCATCCAGGTCCACGCCCATGCGTGCCATGTTCAGTACCACGGCGCCACCGAAACAATATCCCTGGGCGGCGATCCGGTCGCCATCGACGCTGTCATGAGCCTGCAATAGCTCCATCGCCGCCATGAAGCGGGATTTGATATTGTCGATATCACTGGTGGCTTCCTGCATGAACTGCTTGGCATCGTCGGGATGGTCAGCGACTTTCCCTGAGCCATACATATCCAGTGCGAAGGCGGTGTAACCGGCTTGCGCGAGCTTTTCAGCCTGGTCGCGGGCAAATTCGTTATGGCCCCACCATTCATGGACGACGAGTACGCCGGGGCGTTGGCCTTCTACATCATCATCCCAGGCGAGATAACCGGTGAACGTGTCCCCATTGACGGTGTATTCGACGGTTTCTGTCTGCATGTCGGCGCTTACCTGTGTGCTGGTCAGTGACAATGCGAAAGTGGCGGCAGAAAGGGCGGTTGTGATCGTCTTCACGGGTGTTCCTCCTCCTTGTTGGTTTGATTACGTCTTCCGATACCTGACCTTTTTACTACACTTTGCATCAGGAAACACTGTTAGCCGCTGGCCGTAGAGGTATGACTGATGAAGATAGGCGTCCCCAGGGAAGTAAAGAACCACGAATACCGTGTGGGCATGACCCCGGCGGCTGTGCGGGAGCTGACCTCCCATAACCATGAGGTGTTCGTGGAAACCGGTGCGGGTGCCGCCATCGGGTTTTCTGACGGGCTATACCGCGATGCCGGCGCACAGATCCTCGAGGATGGGCCTGCGGTGTTTGCCGCTGCCAGCATGATCGTCAAGGTCAAGGAACCCCAGGCCGATGAGCGGGCATTGCTGACCGCAGACCACACCCTGTTCACCTACCTGCACCTGGCGCCGGACAAGGCGCAGACGGACGATCTGATGCGTTCCGGAGCCACCTGTATCGCCTATGAAACTGTCACCGACAGCCATGGCCGTCTACCATTGCTTGCACCCATGTCGGAGGTTGCCGGGCGGATGTCGATCCAGGCCGGTGCCCATTGCCTGGAGAAAAATCTGGGTGGGCGAGGCATATTGCTCGGTGGTGTGCCCGGCGTTGCGCCGGCCCGGGTCACGGTTATTGGTGGTGGTACCGTGGGCCAGAATGCCGTGGCCATGGCCATCGGGCTGGGTGCCCAGGTGACGGTCCTGGATCGAAACATGGACGTGCTGCGGGAACTGGATCACTTGTACGGGAACCGGATCAGCACCTTGTTTTCCACTGCTGAAACCCTGGAGCACTCGGTCATCGAGGCGGATCTTGTTATCGGCGGGGTGTTGATTCCCGGTGCCTCGGCACCAAAACTGGTGACCCGTGATATGGTCTCCCGCATGGCGGAGGGCAGTGTGATTGTGGATGTGGCGATTGATCAGGGTGGTTGCACCGAAACCTCGAAGCCGACCACCCATGATGCCCCCACCTATGTTGTCGATGGCGTGGTACATTACTGTGTGGCCAATATGCCCGGGGCGGTTGCGCGTACGTCAACACTGGCGTTAAACAATGTCACCCTGCCTTTCATTGCGGCGTTGGCCAACAGGGGGCCGGAACAGGCGCTGAGAGAGGACGTTCATCTGCTGCACGGCCTGAATGTATACCAGGGAAAGATCACCCACGGTGAGGTGGCACAGGCAACCGGCCATACCTTTGCGGATCCTGCCTCCCTGCTGGGGACTTAACCCGCTTGAGACTGGAGAACACATGAAACTGATTGGTTCGACGACATCCCCCTACGTTCGCCGTATTCGCATATTGCTGGATGAGGAGCCCCACGATTTCATCAATCTCAACATCTATGGTGAGGGGCGTGACGAACTTCGTCGTAACAATCCGGCCCTGAAGATTCCCATGTTGGTGGACGGCGACCAGGAGATTTACGATTCCCGTGTTATTGCCCGCTACCTGAGTGCCAAACAGTGTCTGGACCCGCTGACCTGGAATCAGGAGAATCAGCTCACCCTGATTGACGCTGCCAATGATTCCGCAGTGACATTGCTGCTGTCCGAGCGCTCGGGCCTTGATACCCATGCGGATGTCATGTTTTTCAACCTGCAGCGTGAGCGCATCATGACAACGTTGAGAACGTTGGCGGCAATGGTCAGTGATGGCCAGTTCGAACGATGGAATTACCCGGCAATCTGTCTGTACTGCCTGGTGGATTGGTTGGATTTCCGGGATCTGGTGAGCTTCGACGGCGTCGAAAGTCTGCTGTCCTTCCGGGATCGCCATATGGATGAGCATTGGGTGGCGAAAACCGATCCCCGTAATAGTTGATTGTCACTGGAGCTTTTTGCCGTTCTGATCTAGCTTTTAAGGTGAAGCGTATTTCATAGCGTCAATAAAAAGAATTGGAGGACGGCAATGCTCCTGTCTCACGCGTTTGGTCTTTTCACCCATCCTGATGACGAGTGGATTTCCATACGGAAAGAACACGCGCCACCTCGCCGTCTTTATGTCGCCTATGTGCTGGTCCTGGCGGCGATTGCGCCAATATGCGCTTACATTTCAACTGCCCACTTTGGCTGGACCGTGGGTAATGACCGCCTGATTAAACTGACGGAAATCAGTGCCCTGCAGCTCAGTATCCTGACATACTTCGCTATGCTGGTGGGTGTGTTTGCGCTGGGCTACGCCATCAACTGGATGGCCAAAACCTACGGGGCCGTGGAAGAACATGTGCCTTCCAATGGTATTGCCCTGGCATCCTACTCCTGCACACCTTTGTTCCTGGCGGGTTTTGCCCTGTTGTACCCGGTGCCCTGGTTCAACGCCATCGTATTTCTCGTTGCTGCCTGTTATGGCGCCTGGCTAATGTTTGACGGGCTGCCCATTGTGATGGGTATCGAGAAAGAGCGTGCGGTGATGTACGGCGGTGCGCTGCTTACGGTGGCACTGGTCATTCTGGTATCTACCCGTGTCGGGTCGGTCCTGCTCTGGAATTTCGGGTTTGGCCCGGTCTTCACTCATTGAGCAACTGTTAAGACGCAAGTACGGTTAAAAAGGGAGCTTTGGCTCCCTTTTTCGTCAGTATCGATTCGGGTCAGGATTCCCCGCCATCAATCTTGATCTGAAACAATCCGGGCAGTGCCCTGATCTGATTTAAATAGAGACTGGCAATCTCAAGGGAGCTGGTCCATGTCGCTGATATCCCGCCAACCACCACCTGCCGAAGCGAATTCTTTGACTCCAGATCAACATTGGCATTCGATGGATGTCAGTGGTGTCAGGTATGAGTTAAGCGCTTCCTTACCGTTGAGCGAGTCTGAAGTGAGGGAGCGCCAGGCCGAGTATGGCCTGAACCGACTACCAGAGGGTGCCCGGCGCGGTCCCCTCGCGAGGCTGGGGCGTCAGCTCAGGAATTTCCTGATATATGTCCTGCTGGTTGCGGCCATCATGACAGCCATCCTCGGACACTGGGTCGATACTGCGGTCATCCTGGCAGTGGTTGTGATCCAGGCCTTGGTTGGGTTTATTCAGGAGGGGAGGGCTGAACAGGCGCTGAGTGCAATCCGTCACATGCTGGCACCAAAGGCCCTGGTGTTGCGGGACGATGGCCAACATCGCATTGCCGCGGCTGAACTGGTTCCCGGTGACACTGTGTTGCTGGAATCCGGTGACCGGGTGCCGGCGGATTTGCGCCTGGAACAGTGTCATAGCCTGAAAATTGATGAGGCCATTCTCACCGGTGAATCTCAGCCGGTGGACAAATCTCCCGAATCAGTGCCCGAGGATGCGGTGCTCGGCGATCAATACAGCATTGCCTTCTCTGGCACCATGGTAGTAACCGGGACCGGACGCGGCGTGGTGGTCCGTACCGGGCTGGCCAGTGAAATTGGCCGAATCTCGGGATTACTGCGGACCACGGTTTCACTGAAAACGCCCTTGCTTGAACAGATTGACCGGTTTGCCCGTTACCTGTCGATGATCATTATTCTGGCCGGTATTGCGATATTCTTTGGCGGCCTGTATTTCAGTGAATTGCCTTTTGCCGAGCTGTTCATGGCCGTGGTGGGCCTCACCGTAGCCTCTATCCCGGAGGGGCTGCCGGCGATTCTGACCATTACCCTGGCCATTGGGGTGCGTCGCATGGCGGTTCGTCACGCAGTAGTGCGCCGAATGCCGGTGATCGAAACCCTGGGGGCGGTGTCGGTGATCTGCTCCGACAAGACCGGAACCCTGACCCGCAACGAGATGATGGTGACATCGGTGGTGGTGGACGGACAACATCTGGAAGTCACCGGGGAAGGGTATGACCTTGAGGGTGGGGTCGGCAGTAGCACATCCTCCCCGGCGCTGTTGGAGCTCGCCCGGGCGGCCGCACTCTGCAATGATGCCCATCTTCGTCATAGTGAAGCGGGTGTCACCGTAGCCGGTGATCCGATGGAGGGCGCACTGAAAGTCTTCGCCCACAAAGCCGAATTTGATCTGGAACAGAGCGATCAGGATTGGCCGAGGCTGGATGAGATTCCCTTCGATACACAATACCGCTTCATGGCCACACTCAATCACGACCACCATGGCCATACTCTTGCCTATGTGAAGGGAGCTCCGGAACGCATTCTGGAGATGTGCGGCTGCCGGGTGACGGCGGATGGCGGCATTGGCGAATTGAATCGTGAGGCCTGGGAAGACACCATCGCCGAGCTGGCATCCGAAGGCCTGCGGGTGCTTGCGTTGGCGCGGAAGACGGTGCCATCCGGGAAGTCCTCGCTGGCAGTGGAGGAGGTTGAGGCGGGTCTTGAGCTGTTGGGCCTGGTTGGGCTTCTCGATCCGCCCCGGCACGAAGCCGTTCAGGCCATCAGCGACTGTCATGACGCCGGTATACGGGTCAAGATGATCACCGGCGACCACGCCATGACCGCCGGCGCGATTGCGGCAAAACTGGGACTGAAAAATACCGACAGGGTAATAACCGGCAAGGAGCTGGACACTCTTGGCGATGATCAGTTGACGGCACTGGCCGGGGAAGTGGACGTGTTTGCGCGGACCAGTCCGGAGCACAAATTACGGCTGGTAACGGCGCTTCAGGCGCTTCACGGTGTGGTGGCCATGACCGGGGACGGCGTCAACGATGCCCCGGCACTGAAGCGGGCCGATGTTGGTATCGCGATGGGAGTTAAGGGCTCGGAAGCCGCCCGGGAGGCATCGGCCATGGTGCTACTGGATGACAATTTCGCCAGTATTGCTGCTGCAGTGCGGGAAGGCAGAACCGTCTACTCTAATCTGAAAAAGGGCATCGCGTTTATCTTGCCGATCAACGGTGGTGAATCCGTCAGTCTGATCACCGCACTGCTGCTGGGGCTGACATTGCCCATCACTGCCTTGCAGATTCTGTGGGTCAACATGGTCAGTTCAGTGGTTCTGGCCATGACGCTGGCGTTCGAGCCGGCCGAGCCGGATGTCATGAAGCGGGCCCCAAGGCGGCGGGATGAGTCGTTGCTCGAGGGATTCGTACTTTGGCGGGTAGGATTTGTGTCTTTGCTGTTCCTGGTCGGTATCTTCGCTGCTTGGAGCTGGGCGATGCAGCGCTTTGACGATGAGAACACCGCCCGGACACTGGCTGTCAACACGCTGGTAGCCATGGAAGTGTTCTACCTGTTTGCCGTGCGTTACCTGGATACGCCCTCCATCACCTTCCGCGGTGTGCTGGGTACGCCGATTGTGCTGCTGGCGGTAGCCGCAGTGGTCGTGCTCCAGCTGGGTTTTACCTACCTGCCATTGTTTCACGATACGTTTGGCAGCGCGCCTCTGGGCATCGACTCGCTGTTGTTTGCTGCCGGAGCCGGCGTCACCGTGCTCATTGTTCTGGAGCTGGAAACGGCTTTGCGGAAGAAGCTGAGGTACCACCGGAGGCCAGCGCCTAGCCCCGGCCACCCGTAATCACAGAGGGGTCGCCCCGGCCTTCCACGGCGGCGAGTTCGGCACTGGAGAGCCACTCGCCCGGAGGGCGCTCCATGACACTGGCGCAGGCCGCCAGGGCATGGGCCCAGGAACACCGGTTGGCAAACAGCATGCCGGCCTCGTTCAGGGTGCCGCCATGGTTGATGTAGCCCAGCGCCCTGGATTGCCGTGGTTCGGGAAACAGCGGATGCAGGTGGCCACGGAATACCTCTGGACGCATGTGGGTCAACGCCACCCGGCGGTGCAGCCGGAACGGAAACAGCCGCTCACGCTCAAACTCGGAAAGGCATGCCGCCGCCTCGTGGACGTCACGTGGCTGACGGAAGCGAGCCGGCTCCTGCAGATAGACCAGTCGGAAGGGGGTGCCGGTATCCCGCAGCCTTTCGCAGGCATGGATCAGTTCTGAAAGTTGGTAGGCACCGTTGGCAATCAGTAACACCGGTTCTCCGTTGGAGGTGTCCTCGTCCACCACCAGTGCGCCATTGCGGGCCAGCGCCTGCGCCTCCGTTTCGTTGAACACGCAGGGGCGCTCACGCTTTGGTACCACCATGCAGGTCAGGGTGCCCCGGCCCTGATAAATGCCGGGCAACACCGCCAACGCACTGTTGTAGTCGGCGGGAAAGACCACCCGCGACACGTCGTTCATTTCCGACAGCAAGGCTTCACAGAAGGTGGTGTCCTGGTGGGACTGCTCGTTCTTGCCGTTTTCCCAGGTATGGGATGTGGCAATCACCGGAAAGCCCAACCAACGGGCGGGGCGGCCCACTTCCCGCTGGTGACGGGAAAAAATCAGTTCCTGGCGAATGGCGCCCAGCATTTTCACGCAGAAGGCTTCATAGCTGGCTACCAGATTCAGCCCCGCCTTATTACCCAGACAGGCAGACACCACGGCCTCTTCGTTGAGTGCAGTAATCACCTTTCCATGCACCGATTCTTCATTGCTCTCGGGATCGTTCACCCGGTGTTTTAGTTGGGCCAGGATGCCATTGAGGCGATTGCTGGCGAGCTCATCCGGATTGCCCACCCGTGCCCGAAGGTCGGGGTTGGCGGTTACCAGGGCGATAAAGAAATCGTCGACGGCCTGCATCGGCGAGCATGTCCCACTGACCTGGGGGATCTCCGGCATGACCGGTTCCGGCGGATTGCGCATTGCCAGGGCATGATCCCGTTCCAATGGGCGTTGCTGATCGGCATGCTCGTTGAGTTGGTGTATACATCCGGCCAGCTCATCCGGCGCCACCCACAGCCGGTCGGCGTGAGTCTGGAAAAGTTTCCGCGCCTTGGTATCCATCCGCGGATTGCCGGGCAGGGGAAGGTTGTGAGCGGCGTTACTGCCGGCGCCGTAGAAACCAAAGCCCTTGAGGGTCTCGGCAATGCCGAAGGGAACCTTAACCGGATAGGGTTGCTCGCCATTGGCGGCCTGCCTGCCGTTCTCAGTCAGTGTTTTCTCCATTTCATACAGCACACAGACAAAGGCGGCGGGGTCGCGGCCATCAAAACGCACCGGTGCGAAGCCCCGGTCGGACAGGTGCTCTTCAAATCGTTCCAGGCCCGCCTGTGTGCCCAGTTCGGTTCTTTGTTCAATCCGCCGTCCATTGGCAATCATGATGGGCAACACCGTGCCGCAGTCTTCAGCCCGCCACCAGCGGGGTATCCAGTCACTGCCCCGTTGCTCCTCGGCGGCGCCGTCTGACAGGAACGCTACCAGGGATTCGCCGGGTAGTGGCATGTGAGCGTATTGCAGTTCAGCGAACCCGAGGTACCCGCCTTCAATAATACCGCCGGCGGTGTGGGCGTTTACGTGGCTGCCCAGCGGTGTTGCCATGCCGCCATCCGGCCGTTGGCGGTAACTGTAAAAATCCGATGCCAGCACGGACAGCCCCTCAGGGCCCTGGTACCGGTCCAGTTGTTCCGGATGCAGGTTGCCCGTCAGCACGTTGAGGGCATCAATGGCGGCAACGCAATGCCCCTGGCCCATGAGCCAACTGCGGGTCTCCCCGGTCAGATTGTTCAGTGCCAGGTAGGCGGCATAGGCGGGTACCATATTCAGGGCACCGCCGGTGTGGCCCTCCGGATGCTTTTTGAAATCCCGCGCCTTCAGGGGCTGGCCGGTGATATTTACCCGGTTCGCGTAGGTCATGTGGGCGACCAGCCATAACCCCGCACTGGTCAGGCGATCCAGCGCACACAGCTTGCGGAAAACGGTCGCGGTGTCAGGCTGCTGCCCGTCGGCGACCAGTTGGTCCGCCATGGCTTTGACACTGGTACAGGTGGTCGGGGAATGCTGTATGGCTCCATAACCGTGCCGCCAGAGTTCAAAGTCCGGGCAACCGGATGTGGGAGCAGCAGACCTCAGGTGGCTGAGTGTTGGCATGGCGGGCCTCCATGGCGCGAGTATATGAAGGGATTGTAAAAGATGTGCTGCGGACGGCCTTTGACGCAGGTCATCCGGGGGTGATTCCGGGGTGGGATGAGGCCTGGTCGTTTGGCATGTCAGTCTGTTCGCTATAAGATAGCCCCACGGATGACATGCTGACATGGAAGACAAGGATTCAGGGAATGAGTAAAAGTATCGTTTTGCTGGGTGATCCCGGAACAGATCATCAGGGCTTTCCACCCACTCCGGTTATTGCCGGCTCCCCCAATGTGCTGGTTGATGGCAAACCGGTTGCGCGGGTGGGTGATCCCCTCGCCATTCACTCCAAGCCCAAGCACCCACCCCATCCAAGAGCCATTGCAGCTGGCTCGGGGACTGTGCTGATCAATGGTATTCCGGCGGCCGTTACCGGCAGCGCGGTATCCTGTGGTGGTGTCACCATCGGCAGCGGTAGCGTGATCATTGGAAGCTGACGTCGTTGGTTCCGCACGATCAATGCCTGTATCCGGCTAACGCCAGGTTCATTGCGATTCAACCAGCGCCATCTCACGCTCGGTATAATGGCTGACCATATCCGCCAGTCCCCCGGCCAGTTCATCAAACGTGATGGGCGGTGCGGGATCACACAGGTGGCGCACCACGGAATAGATGCCGCCATTGATCATGATGTAGCTCATGGTCGGGATGTTGCGGATTTTCAGGGTCTCCGGGTGGTGCATCAGGTACTGGGTGACCAGTTCCGACAGGGTCTTTTGCAGCGGTTCCACATGTTGTTCGAAGTCCAGAGCCATGGCGTAGCGTGCGCACTTGAGATAGCGCTCGTTGTTGGCCTGGAGGAAATCCCGAAAGTGTCCGAGTAGATCCAGCACCGCTTCCTTAATCGGTTTCCGAACAATGGTCGGGATCAGTGGCTGGATCATGGCAATGGTATCGGCCACGAACCGCTCGCTCATCACCTGGAAGATCTCTTCCTTGTTCTCGAAGTACTCATACAGAGAGCCCACGCCAACCCCAGCAATATCAGCAATTTGCCGGGTTGTTGTGGCGGCCGGTCCGCGCTCCGCCATGGCAATAAAGCCCGCTTCGACAATGGCGTCCACGGTGGCTTTGGCGCGTTGCTGAACAGGTTTTCTGGCCATAAATTTTCCGAATTGAAACCGAACAAGCGTTCGCTTTATTGTGGGTGAATCATTCACTGACAGTCAAAGTGTAGGTATTCCATGTTTGGAAGTCGTTTGCCCAATAAACCCAGCCGTGGCGCCGCTGCGGTCGTAACCGGCGCCGGTAGTGGTATTGGCCGTGCATTCGCGCTGGAAATTGCTCGCCGGGGCGGTTCTGTCCTGTGCTCGGACATCAACCTGGCCACTGCCGAGGAAACCGTGGCACTGGTCGAAGAGCTGGGTGGTCAGGCCTGGGCGTTCAAATGCGACGTCAGCAAGCTCAATCAGGTCGAAGCACTGGCCGAGGAGGCCGAGCGGGTGCTGCCCGGGCCGGTCAGTCTGGTGATCAATAACGCCGGTGTCGGTGTCGGCGGCAAACCCGTGGGTGAGGCACCGATGGCTGACTGGAAATGGACCCTGGGGATTAACCTGTGGGGCGTCATTCACGGCTGCCATGTCTTTACGCCGAAGCTGAAGCAGCTGGGGTACGGCGGCATCATCAATGTCGCGTCCACCGCCAGCTTCTCCGCGGCTCCGCTGATGGGGGCCTACAACGTCACCAAGGCGGGCGCGCTGGCGCTGACCGAAACCATGGCGGTCGAACTGGCCGGCTCCGGCGTTTCGGTGACGGCACTGTGTCCGACCCTGGTGAAAACCAATATCAAGGCCAACGGTCGTATTGTCGGAGAGTCGTCGAAGCTGTTTGACCGTCTGATGGACCGTTTCGGTATGTCGCCGGAGCGTGTCGTGAACGATGCCCTGAATGCCCTGGACCGTGGCGATCTCTACGTTATGCCGCAATTCGATGCCCGCATGATCTGGCGTGCCAAGCGTCTGGTTCCGCGAAGCTATGCCCGGGGTATCGGACTGATTAACCGGTTTGGTGTCAGCCGGCTGCACTGAACATTCTGGCCGCAAGGAGTATGCATCATGGCGATGATTGACCTGGATAAAATGCTCGTGAAGGTAAAGAGCACCCAGTGGGCCCTGTCGGATATCGACTGGGATGCACCGGGAGCGGATCTGATCACGGAAGAACAGTGGCCAAAACTCAAGGAGTTCATGACCGACCTGATGTGGATCGAGCATGTCGGTGCCCGGGCATTTGCGGCCATGGCCAAGAAAGCCCCGACGGAGACCCTGCGTGAAATTTACACCTATTTTCACGCCGAGGAGCAGCGCCACGCCAACGTCGAAATGGCGCTGATGAAGCGTTGGGGCATGCTCGATGGTGACGAGTTGCCAGAGCCGAATATCAACCTGCGACTGGTGATCGAGTGGCTGGATCGCCACAGCGATGAGGTGCCGGTGTACGTGCTGGGCACTGTGGTGCCGATGCTGGAAATTGCCCTTGATGGTGCACTCTGCAAATTCCTGCTCGATACCGTGGACGATCCGGTCTGCCACCAGGCGTTTGAAAAGATCAACGATGACGAGTCCCGTCACCTTGGCGTTGGCTTTTCAGTGATGGAAATGCAGGGGCACGGCGCCACTTATATCAAAACGGTCGAAATGGCGGCGCAAATCGCGAACCCGCGGGTGATCCTGGGGATTGCATCCTACTTCCCGTTGCTCAACAAGATGCGTGACAACGTGGTGGCGATGGGGTTGTCGGAAGAGAAGCTGTACGCCTGCATGGAGAAGTTCGAGAAAATCGGCGGTCGTACCAAGGAAGGCCGCAGCAATCCCTGGTTCCAGATCATCAAGTTCCATAGCCGTTGGATGGTGGATCGGAATAATAAGTTCTACCACGTGCCGGTTGACGCACTGGTGAAAGCGACCAGTTACATCCCCCGCAAGCTATTGCCGGCGGTACCGACCTGGGTCAAAGAGCTGACCTACGAACAGACTGCCTGATCCGGCCCGGATGAAGACGCGTGGCGCCCGGCTGATGGAGCGCCACGTGCCCTATTTGTTTGTGAGAACATGATATGACCAATGCGACCCCTTCCCGAAAGCCCAGGACCGCAGCGAAAAAGACGCCGGCAAAAAGCGTGAAAAAGCATAAACCGGCGACCGTGCTTATTGTTGGCGCCGGATTTGCCGGTCTGGGTACTGCCATCCGATTGCAGCAGGCCGGAATCAGGGACATCGTGATTCTGGAGCGGGCCGGGGAAGTAGGCGGGACCTGGCGCGATAACAACTATCCGGGCGCAGCCTGTGATATCCCGTCCAATCTTTACTCCTATTCTTTCGATCAGAACCCGGATTGGTCCCGCAGCTTCTCCGGCAGTGAGGAAATCCTGCGCTACATCAAGGCGATGGTGAAACGCTTCGGTCTGGAGAAGTACATTCGCTTTAACCGGAATGTGAGCGATCTGGCCTTTGATGAGGATCAGGGGCTTTGGCACGCGACAACCGACAGCGGTGAGATCTTCAGCGGGCGAGCGGCGGTCATGGCCCAGGGGCCACTGTCCAACGCCAGCTTCCCGGATATTTCGGGCATCGAAAAGTATCAGGGCCACAAGGTGCACAGTGCCGCCTGGGATCATGAATACGATTTCCGCGGTAAGAAGGTCGGGGTGATTGGCACGGGTGCCAGCGCCATCCAGATCATTCCGGAACTGGTCAAAGACGCCAGCAAGCTGACCGTCTTCCAGCGTACGCCGGCGTGGGTGGTGCCGCGTCCGGATTTCGACACGCCGGACTGGCAAAAGACCCTGTTCCGCAAGGTGCCAGCGAGCCAGTCCGCCCTGCGCAAAGGTCTGTACCTGGCGCACGAATCCATGGCCCTGGCGGTGATCTGGAATTCGCCGATGACCCGATTGGCGGAGCGCCTGGGTCGCTGGCACCTGAAGCGACAGGTCAAGGATCGCTGGCTACGTCGGCAGCTGACGCCGGATTACCGTATAGGCTGCAAGCGCATCCTGGTGTCGAACGACTATTACCCGGCCCTGCAGCAGCCTAACTGTAAACTGATCACCTGGCCGATCACGCGGATGTCCGCGAACGGCATCCTGACTGCGGAAGGCATTGAGCACCAGTTTGACTGTATCGTCTTTGCCACCGGCTTTGACGTTGGCCACTCCGGTACGCCGTTCCCGGTTCGCGGTGCGGGTGGCCGTAAACTGGACGAGGACTGGAAACGTGGTGCCCAGGCTTATAAGAGCATCAGCGTGGCGGGCTATCCGAACCTGTTCCTGACCTTCGGCCCCAACTCTGGTCCGGGCCACAACTCGGCGCTGGTGTACATGGAGTCCCAGATTGACTACATCGTCAAAGGCGTGCAGACGATTCTGGACAAGAATCTGAAGGCGTTGTCCGTGCGCGGCAAGGCTCAGGACGAGTACAACGCGAGAATTCAGAAGAGGCTGGCGAAGACCAACTGGAACTCCGGCTGCAAGAGCTGGTACCTCACCGAAGATGGCGTGAATGCGACCATGTACCCGGGGTTTGCCTCCCAGTATGCGCGGCAGATGGCGTCTCTTGAGCTGAAAGATTATGAGCTGATCCCGGCGTGATAGCGTTGTTGTGAGGCGGTTTTTCTGACAATCTGAATCAACTGAGCCCTGTCGGCGGACCCTGGTGGTCGGACAGGGCGTTTTCGTTTGTTTGGATACCAGCAAGGAGACGTCGATGACCGAGGACAAGCGCCGTCGTTACTCCGCCCCGGTGGTGGATGGGCTCGGCAAGTCTGCCAGCCGTGCCATGTTGCGGGCCGTGGGCTTTACCGATGATGACTTTCGCAAACCCCAGGTGGGTATTGCGTCTACCTGGAGCAACCTGACTCCGTGCAATATGCACATCAACCGCCTGGCGGAAGAGTCGGCGGCCGGTGCTGACGATGCCGGTGGCAAGGCTTTGATCTTCAACACCATTACCGTGTCTGACGGCATTGCCAATGGCACCGAGGGCATGAAGTACTCGCTGGTATCCCGGGAAGTTATCGCCGATTCCATCGAAACCGCCGCCGGTTGTGAGGGCTTCGACGGTCTGGTGGCCATCGGTGGCTGTGACAAGAACATGCCGGGCTGCATCATGGGCCTGGCGCGGCTGAACCGCCCGTCGGTCTTTGTCTATGGCGGCACCATCATGCCCGGGGAAAACCACACTGACATTATCTCGGTGTTCGAGGCGGTGGGGGCCCATGCCCGCGGCGATCTGGATCTGATCGAGGTGAAGCAAATCGAGGAAACCGCGATCCCCGGCCCAGGCTCCTGCGGTGGCATGTACACCGCCAACACCATGGCATCGGCCATTGAAGCCATGGGCATGAGCCTGCCGGGCAGTTCCGCGCAGAACGCGGTATCCGATTCCAAGGCGGAGGACTGTCGTGCCGCTGGGGCAGCAGTGCTGAATCTGCTGGATAAGGACATCAAACCCTCGGACGTCATGACCCGGGAGGCGTTCGAGAACGCCATCACCGTGGTGATTGCCCTGGGCGGCTCCACCAACGCGGTTCTGCACCTGCTGGCCATGGCCAGTACCGTGGGAGTTGAGCTGTCGCTGGACGATTTTGTCGAGATTGGCAAGCGGGTACCGGTACTGGCGGATCTGCGCCCCAGTGGTCATTACATGATGTCCGAGCTGGTGGCCATTGGCGGAATCCAGCCATTGATGAAGATGCTGCTGGAGCGGGGGCTGCTACACGGTGACTGCCTCACGGTGACCGGTCAGACCCTGGGGGAAAACCTGGCGGACGTGGCACCGTACCCGGAAGGGCAGGACATCATTCATGCCTTCGACAATCCCATCAAGGCTGACAGTCACCTGCGGATTCTGTTCGGCAATCTGGCACCGACCGGTTCGGTAGCCAAGATTACCGGAAAGGAAGGCACCCACTTTACCGGTCGCGCGCGGGTGTTCCATTCTGAGGAAGAGGCCCAGGAGCGGATTCTCGATGGCACGGTGGTGGCCGGTGATGTGCTGGTGATCCGTTACGAGGGCCCCAAAGGTGGCCCCGGTATGCGTGAGATGCTCAGCCCCACCTCGGCGATCATGGGCAAGGGCCTGGGCAGCGATGTGGCACTGATTACCGATGGCCGCTTTTCTGGTGGCAGCCACGGCTTTGTGGTCGGCCATATTACCCCTGAGGCGGCAGAGGGCGGCCCGATTGCCCTGGTGCAAGATGGTGACACCATTACCATTGATGCGGTAACCAACCGCATTGAACTGGATATATCAGAGGCGGAGATGGAGAAGCGGCGCAAAGCCTGGAAAGCACCGGAACCCCGCTTTACCCGTGGTGTGCTGGCAAAGTATGCCCGAACCGTCAGTTCGGCCTCTCTTGGAGCCGTTACCGATCTGCCCTGAACCGTTCCGGGCGCCCCCAGTAGTATCCCTGGCCATGGAGGCCGGGGAACTGCTGAAGCCAGACTGCGATAGCTTCATCTTCCACGCCTTCCACCACCACGTCCAGATCCAGAGCCTGGCCCAGTTCCAGGGCAGCGCGAAAGATGCGTTGACGGGCGGGGTGATCCAGAATGTCTTCCAGAAAGCTGCGATCAATCTTGAGTTCGTCCAGGTCAAAACTGGCCAGCGTGCCCAGGGAAGAGTGGCCCGTGCCGAAATCATCCAGAGCG
Organism: uncultured Marinobacter sp.; assembly: GCF_947259545.1. GTDB lineage: Bacteria > Pseudomonadota > Gammaproteobacteria > Pseudomonadales > Oleiphilaceae > Marinobacter. Next base: position 39,984 of record NZ_CAMYMK010000006.1, on the reverse strand, counting down.
ATGCGGAAGCCCCTCTGACTGAGGGTGTGAATCATTGCCCGAGCCGCATCGGGGTCGGCCATCATGGCAGTTTCGGTGATTTCCAGAATGAGATCCCCGGGCTGCATTCTGTGGCGTGCAATAATGTCCATTGCCTCCTGGTCAAACCTCGGATGAGCCAGGTCTTTGGCCGAGATATTGACGGCGACCGCGATGTTACTGCCGTACCGTGAAGTCAGTCGCCGGTAGTCACTGCAGGCCTGATGGATAACCCACAGCGTCACGGGATGAATCATCCCCACCTGCTCTGCCAGCGGAATCCAGTGGTCTGGCGGGACCTTGCCAAATTCGGGATGGTGCCAGCGGATCAGGGCCTCCACGGAACTGGTCCTCTCGTCACGAATACCCACCTTGGGCTGGTACTCCAGCCACATGGAGCCATTAGTCAGGGCGTCCTCAACATCCAGCATCAGCATTTGCTGGCGGTACTGCCACTCCGCGATGGACGGGTCGTATTCGCACAGTGGCTGATCACCGCTGAGGGAGGCGAAACCTGCCGATGACAGGATGCCTGCGGCATCGGGGCCATGTTCAGGGGCATGGGCAATTCCCACCCTCGGACTCCATGAGAAGGCAAAGCGCCCTTCGCGGAAGTGTGTTCCAAGCCATGCAGTGAGTTCGTTCATGAGGTGTTGATCGGCGTCACAATCATCATATCGATAGAAAGCGAAGGCGTGATTGATGGTGTCAATGCTGGCCAGGGCGTGGCCATTGATCCTTACCAGGCGGGATTCGAAGACGCGCTCAAGAAAGCGGCTCATGCGACGCAGGTAGGTTTTCAGCAGTTCTTCGGCAGCGCGGTAACCCAGGGTCTGTTCGATTTCATTGAATCGTTGCAGGCGCACCAGACACAAGGTGTAGGGAACCTTGTGGCCATTGAGGGTCTCCAGGGACTCTTCGAGTATCGCGCGGTTGGGTTTGCCAGTCACCCGATGGGTCTTGAGCAGGTGATCGTAATCTTTCTCTATTTTGGCCCTGAGCTGCCCCTCCTGGCGAGCGCGAACGTCAGCGCTGAGACGTTTTTTCCGCTCCTCAAGCAATAATCGTCCCACACCACTGGTCAGCACCAGAGAGGCAATGGCAGCACCGAGGAAAAAGGCGGAATCGGAAAGGCTGTTGACGGGGAGCCACCCGATGGTGCGCATGGATGATACGGTGGCGCCGCTGAGAATTGCCAGGATAGACAGTCCGTAATAGCGGGCGTAGATATGGTGTCGGAATTGACGTGCCACCACCGCAAGGATAAATACTCCGGTCAGGGTTGCCAGCACCAGCAGCGAGCCCTGTCCGGGCAGGGGCAGGCCCAGGGGCGTCACTATTGCCAGGGCGAGGGCGGCCAGGCTGATGCCGTTAAGTATGGATGTGATTGGTCGGGAGATCGACAGAAAGTGGGGCGTAAACTGACACAGGGCAATCAGACACAGTGGCAGGGACACGCTGAGCAGAGCGTTGAACTGGGGCCAGTCGGGCCACAGGAACCAGAGTCCGAAACCGTCCATGACCAGCTGACTGTGCATCACACCGATCATCAGTACACTTAACCATGCCAGCCCGGGCCGACGCAGCATGATGACGATACTGATGTTGAACAGCAGGGCAAAGGCCAACAGACCCCCAATGAACGCCTTCCAGGCCAGGGTAAAGGCCGTGTGTCCCAGGATGGTTCCCGGTTTGTGAACCGATATTGGCAGCAGGGTTGGACCGGAATTCTCAACCTCGAAAAAGAAGGTGGTTGCGCCGGGTTCCAGGGTGACGGACCAGATCCATTGTGGCAGGTCATACAGACGGTTGCTGAATGGCAGGGTATCGCCCATCTGGGGGAGGCGTTCCAACGCACCTTTCGGGCTGATCATGGCTGGCGTGATGCTGTCCAGCGATGGCGCTGCTACCACAAGAAGCTTGCGGACTGGCTGATGTTCCGGGTTATTCAGTGTGAAGCGGAAAATGGCCGGTTGGTCCAGGTAGCCAAGACCCGTGTGGTTTTCCGGTGTTGAGGTCCAGGTGATGGCGGACGATTCTGGTGTCGCCAGAATGGCGTCCAGTGATTGCAGAGTGAATTCCGTTGGGATTTGATCAGTATGATCGGCTGCCTTTAACTCCGGGATATCGTGACTTACATTAACACTGTCACCGGTGGACAGGATTGAGGTGACGGTCAGTCCGTACGCCAGACCGAAAACGAGAAGGCTGAGGGGCAACCAGCGCCGGATCAGTCTGGGTATATACTGCCATGCATGGACAGGAAAGCCGTCAGGGTCAGTGTTCGGGGTCGCCGATGGGGCCATTCAGGGGGTGATCCTGCTGGTCAGTTTAAAGTGCCACGGTAGTCGTTACACGGTGATAACAAATGTAAATAATGTGTAACGCAATGAATTAAAAGCAATTTTACTCTATTTTATGGTGTTTTGCATTTGCCGTTTAAAACGGATGAGTGAAAAATGTGACGTCGGGCACGCAAGAAGCTGATTTTGCGACTGTGGATGAGTGGTAATCCTGACAGCGGGTTCAGGGGGTCCCTGAGGGGAATTCGCTGGTATAGTAGACGGCACTGTATTCACCATTGAAGAGATTTGCCCGAGGTAGATTGATGTATCGACGCGTCCTGTCTGGCCTGATGAGCCTGATGTTCATTTTTGCCATCTCCCAAGCCCATGCCCATAAGCAAAAGGCGGAGACGCTGCAGTTGGCTTCTGTAAATGCGGCTGCGGCCTACGCCGGCAGCAATGAGCTGGTTGTTGACAAGCATGCCGACAGGATCGTACCGATCGCGTCCATCACCAAACTGATGACAGCCCTGGTGGTGATGGAGTCCGGAGAGCCCCTGAACGAATGGCTGGAATTCAGGGAGCGCCACATACCCGCTGCAGCTAACGCTTACACCCGTATTCGGGTGGGCTCCGAGATGCGTCGTGCGAATATGTTGCGTATCGCCTTGATGTCATCGGAGAACTTTGCAGCCTATACACTGGCGCGCCACCATCCCGGAGGCTATGACGCGTTTGTCCGGGCGATGAATGAGAAAGCCATGGAGCTGGGCATGACCCGCACGAGCTTTGTGGATCCAACCGGGTTGTCGGTGGATAACACGTCAACCGCAGCGGATCTGATCAAGCTGGTGAATGCTGCCGCAAAACACCCGCAGATCGGGGATTATTCCACCACTCGGTACTACACCGGGCAGTTCCGCAAGCCTCGTTACAGCCTGTCGTTTGGCAACACCAATGTCCTGGTGCATCGGGATAGCTGGGGGGTCGGTCTGAGTAAAACCGGCTATCTGTCGGAGGCCGGGCGTTGCCTGGTGATGGTGTCCAATATGAACGGGAAACAGATGGTGACGGTGTTGCTCGATTCACTGGGCACCCGCTCTCCAATGGGGGATGCGGGCCGCATTCGACGCTGGCTGGACACGGGGGCTCCCGGACAGGTAGCTACCGCGGCCAGGGCTTACGAACAGGAAAAAAACGCGGCTTATACCGCCGATCGGCAGCGTAATACAGCGTCAGGTGAGCAATCGACTGCGGGCGTGAATTGATACCGGATAACGGGGATAAGCGGGGATTCTGGCAGTGATCGAGATAGTGACAACCGGTGGTACCATCGACAAGGTGTATTTTGATGCCAACAGTGAGTTTGAGGTTGGTGACTCCCTGTTGCCGGAGTTGCTTAGTGAATCCAATATCCACGACGGCTACCAGATCACCGGGTTGATGCGGAAGGACAGCCTGGAAATAAGCGAGGATGACCGGGAACGGATCCGTCAGACGGTGGCGTCATCGGAATGCGACCAGATCCTGATCACCCATGGTACCGATACCATGGCAGAAACCGCCCAGGCGTTGACGACAATTACCGATAAAACCATTGTTCTTCTGGGGGCTATGCAGCCGGCCAGGATGCGTCGCAGCGATGCGGTATTCAATCTGGGATTTGCCTGGGCAGCGGTCCAGATCTTACCCGCCGGTGTTTACATTGCGATGAATGGTGAGGTATTTGCGGCCGGGGCGGTGCGCAAGAACCTGAAAGCTCAGCGTTTCGAGCGAATCTGAGCCTTTCAGGCGATGGAATCGATTTCTGCCTCGGTCAGTTCCCGGAACGCCCCTGGCGCAAGGGTGCTGTCCAGCTCGATGGTGCCAATGCGTGATCGGTGCAAAGCCGAAACGCGGTTACCGGTCGCGGCCAGCATCCGTTTGACCTGATGGTAACGACCTTCCGCGATGGTGAGCTCAATCTCGTAGTCATTCAGCCAACGGACCTCGGCCGGTTTTGTTGGTTTGGGGTCGTTCCTGAGTTCGATGCCATCCCGCAGTTGTTGGAGCGCGCCTTCTGTGACCGGATCGCAGAGGGTGACGCGATAGGTCTTGGGGCACTTCACCCGGGGTGATGTCACGCGGTGTGACCACTGGCCATCCGACGTCAACAACAACAGTCCGGTAGTATCCGCATCCAGGCGACCGGCGATATGCAGGCCGTGCCGCAGGCTGGTGGGCAACAGGTCCAATGCCGTGGGGTGGTCGCTGTCGGTCGTCGCGCTGACGACGCCTTCCGGCTTGTTGAGCATCAGGTAACGCTCCCCGGGCAAGGTCAGCAGGTGATCATCGAGGGCAACCCGGGCATCGGTGCTGATATGGGTGGATACCTGACGGCACGCCCGCCCGTTCACGATCACCCGCCCCCGGGTAATGGCCCGTTTGGCTTCCTTGCGCGACAGGGGGGTGGTGCTGGCAATGAACTGATCCAGTCGCATGATTACGAGCAGCCTTCCCCCGGGGGTGGCAATTTCAGGCTCGCCAGGCACAGAACCGGTGCTGCACCGGTCAGCCTGGCCCACATCGCCCCCAGCAACTCGGGCCTCAGGGCAGGACCGGTGTGACGATAACTGGCACCGGGCTCCAGGCCATTGCCATTGTCCTGCGCGAGGACAAAGGTAAACGGATGGGCACCGGGCACGCCCAGTCGCACATCGGTGGCCAGCAGCAAGTTGTCGAGTTGTTCGTAATGGAGAAACCCTTCGGTAAACCATTCCAGTCGCTGGCCTTCTTCCAGGGCCCGTGCCTGTTCAGCCAGTGTCCGGGACCGGGGAAAGGTCTCCAGGGTCAGTGGCGCGTCGCCGTCCAGGAAGCCGGTGACGATTTCTACCCGGCGGTGGTCACTGATCGCAGTGACGCGCCAGAGAAGGGTATTGAACGGCATTGGCTGGACCATGCGTGGCGCATCGTCCAGTCCTGCCTTTGCCAGCGCCGGCTCCACCCGGCTGGAAATCATCTGTTGCGCCACCAGCGTCCACCCCAGATAGAGTGTGGAAACGCCAAGGCCCACCACCAGACTGCGGGGCATCGCCGGTTTCACCAGAAAAAAACCGATAGCCACCAGCAGGGGCAGGGTATACAGCGGGTCGATAATAAAAATACTGTGCAGGGCGATCGGTGGCCCCAATGGCCAGAAAATCTGGGTGCCATAAGTGGTGAACACGTCCAGCAGGGGGTGTGTGACCAGTATCAATCCGGTCAGTAGCAGCCAGCGTCGGTAACTGATCACTGGTTTCCAGCGCCAAAGCCCCCATGCCAGCATGACGGCGAGCGGTATCAGGACAAACAGCGAGTGGCTGAACCCCCGGTGCTGGGTGAAATTGGCTACGGCGGTGCCGTAATCGATAACCACGTCCAGGTCGGGCAGGGTGCCCAGAACGGCTCCCGTTACCAGTATTGAGCGCCCCAGTGCCTTACCGGCCACCGCTCCTGCGAGGGTGGCTCCCAGGGCAGCTTGCGTTATCGAGTCCATGAGCTCACACCCGCATCATCAGACATCAAGGTCGAGTCGCGAAAAGACCGGTTCTCCCGGGTAGCCATCGGCAACCATGTCCTGGCTGGCCTGAAACTGGCGGATGGCGGAACGCGTAGCCGGCCCCAGGATGCCGTCGGGTTCGCCGCTGTCGAAACCGTTGTCATTCAGCGCCTGCTGCAGGGCCAGGATGTCCGCTCTGGACAGGTTCGGCTGGTCTTCCGGTGGCGGGTTCTGCAAGGCGCCGGCACCGGCGATCCGATCCGCAAGGTGGCCCACGGAAATGGCATAGAACTCTGAGCGGTTCCAGCCCATGATCACGCGGAAGTTTTTGTAGGCAAGAAAGGCCGGCCCCCGATGGCCGGATGGCACCACCAGCGCAGCCTTGATCGGTTCGTTGGCCAGAGGTTTGCCAAAAGCGTCGGTAACCCCGAGTTCATTCCATTCGTCCAGTGTCAGCCGACGGCCATCGGCCAGTTCATAATTAAAGCTGTCCGGCAGGATCACTTCCCGTCCCCAGCGATAGTCCCCGTCCCAGCCCAGGTCCTGAAGAAAATGGCCGGCGGACATCATGGCGTCCGGCAGGCTGTTCCACAGGTCGCGCTTGCCGTCGCCATCGGCATCCACCGCATGCTTCAGGAACACCGTTGGCATGAACTGGACGTGGCCCATGGCACCGGCCCAGGAACCTTCCATCTGTTCGGCGGGGATGGCGCCTTCATCAATAATCTGAAGGGCCGCCGTGAGCTGTTCAGTGAAAAAGCGGCTCCGCCTTGGATCGCAGGCCAGGGTCGCCAGTGAGCTGGGTACCGACATTTTTCCGAAGTAGGTACCAAAGTTGGTCTCCAGGCCCCAGAACGCCAGCAGATAGGGGGCTGGCACACCGGTTTCCCGGGTGACATCGGCCAGCAGTTCCCGGTGCTCCTGCAACAGGGTCCGCCCCTTGCTGATCCGGTCGTCGTTGACCCGGCGGTTCAGGTAATCCGCAAAGGTGGTGGTGAACTCCGGCTGCCGGCGATCCAGTTCGATCACCCGGTCCAGGTGCTCCACCTGCGCGAGTACCGTACTGGCGGTTGTTTCCGTAACACCGGCGTCAATGGCATGGGCCTTGAGGCGGCTGAGGCATGCCTGAAAATCGTCGGTGGCGTCGGTATTGGAGGATGCCGGTAGTGAAAAAACGGCAAGAATGCCGGTCACTGAAAGGCAACGGAGAATCCTTTTGCCGGGGGTAGTCCCTGATTGTTTCTTAAGCACGCAAAACCTCGGTGTGAAAAGCGGTTGGTGAGGTGTCCGATAAGTATCAGCCGGCCCATGTTAGCCTTTTTTTTACCAACAGAAATACCGGTTTGGGCCTCTAAGGGTGACAATTCTTTAACTCGCCAGTTCCTTTGCAGGTGAATTGTGGTGTTTTTGTAGCATGGAGGTTCTTCGCTGCCTGCTTTGTTCTATAGTTTGGTCGTACATTCCCTGTGGTTGGTCGCGAAGAAGGTCGGGAAACATGGCAACGCTGAAGGCGCTGGTCGTTGATGACGCCAGCTTTGTGCGGGATCTGGTGAAACGAACAGTACGCCAGCGTTTCCCCGTTATTGAAACAACCGAAGCCCAGAACGGTCGCCGGGCCCAGTCACTGATGTCCCGTACCGTGTTTGACCTGATCCTCTGCGATTGGGAAATGCCGGAAATGTCGGGTCTGGAGCTCCTGCAATGGATGCGACAGCAACCCCAGTACGAGAAAGTACCCTTTATCATGATCACCAGTCGTGGCGATAAGGATCATGTGGTTGAAGCGGTCAGAGAGGGTGTGTCGGAGTACCTTGGCAAGCCGTTCAGCCCCGATGGGCTCAGCAAGAAGATTATCAAGGTGATGGGCCGCAAGCTGAAGGACGTGATGGACCGGAGTGGCAAGTCCATGGAGGGGCCGGCCGATGCCTTCAAGGAATCCGCCGCCCTGCTGACCCAGAAGCGCGAGGCGGCACCGGCAACCGCGGTGCCGGACGTCCGACCGGCGGCCTCGCCATTGCTTAAGGCGGGGGGCGGAGGTGTCGAGAAACCATCGGCTTCACGGGGCGCTATGAGTGTGGCGTCGGTCCGGTTCGCCGACCATACCCTGAAATCGGTGGTCAAGGACATTAACCTGACCGAGGTCAGGGTCATCGCCAGGCGTGACCAGCAATTCCCGGGCATTCTTGACCAGGCGGTCGTGGATATCGAGATTGCAGAGGGTCAGATGGCCAGGCTGAATGGCTATGTCCATCAGTTGCAGGCGGTCGACAAGCGGCAGGATACGGACTTTGTCAGCGTCACCATCCGCTTCGTTGATGAGGACCCGAAAAAAATGGAAGAGCTGTCCCGCTTTATTGCCCGTTTCCGGGCCGGCAGCCGCTGATCAGGACACCTTCTCGGGCACCCGCTCCACCAGCCTCTCCCTTGGGAAATGGCAGATAAATTCGCTGCCTTCGCCCATCCGGCTGCGAATTTCCAGGTTTCCATCGTGGTTCAGCAGGACATGTTTGACGATGGCCAGGCCCAGGCCGGTACCGCCGGTTTCCTTGTGGCGGCTAGGGTCAGCGCGGTAGAAGCGTTCCGTCAGGCGGGGAATGTGTACCGGATCGATTCCAATACCGGTATCCCGGACCGACAGATGGGCACCTTCGCGGTTCGCGCTCCAGGTGATGGTGATATGACCTTTCGCCGGTGTGTACTTCACAGCATTGAACACCAGATTGGAGAAGGCGCTGCGCAGCTGGCTTTCATCGCCTTTCAGCAGCCGTTGATCGGTGATGTCGACGCTGATGTCATGCTGTTTATCCCCGCTGAGGGCACTGGCGTCGTGGCAGATCTGTCGGAGCAGGGCTTCGACATCGGTCACGGTGTCATTGAGGGTTTGCTCCCCGGTTTCAATTTTTGACAGCAGTATCAGGTCGGTAATCAGGGCTTCCATACGCGAGGACTGCTGCGCCATGGTGTTGATGGCTCGCTGCCACTTGGGAGGAAGCTCGTTGGCACTGTCCACCAGGGTTTCGAGGTACCCGCTGATCACAGTCAGGGGCGTTCGCATTTCGTGGGATACGTTGCCCACGAAATCGCGCCGCATCTGTTCCAGCTGGTAAAGCCGGGTGACGTCTTTGGCGACGATCAGGCGGTCATCATCTCCGAACAGGCTGATCTGTATCTGCAGGCGGATGTGCGGTTTGGCCGGTGAATGGATCTCCAGGGACTCCCGGTAATCCCGGGCATCAAAATAGGCCTTGAACGCCGGTGTGCGTATCAGGTTATGAATATACTGGCCCCGGTCAGTGTTGCGACGGAATCCCAGCAGGTATTCGGCAGAGCCATTCCACCATTCCATGGTGCCACTGGCGTCGGTCATGATGACACCGTCACGCATGGCATTGGTGGATTCCTGCACCCGGTTGATCCGGGCTCTCAGCTGGTCTTGCAAGCGCAGGTGGTTCTGGTGCAGTTTGTGGACACTGTCAAAAATGTCACCCCACAAGCCCACACTCTGGGGTGCCTCGCTGGTGCCTCCGGGATTGCCAAGCCACCGAAAAAGTCTTTTGGCCTGAACCAGCGTCCACCAAAGATAGCCGATCAGGCCGGCGGTTAATCCGTATATCGGGTAACCAAAGAACGCTCCGGCAGCGGTGCAGACGATCAGGAACCCAATGATCAGGCGCAGATGTCGTGACCAGTTGTGTTGCATGCGGCAGCCTTAAGGTTGAAGTGGCACCAGGTGCCCGCCGGTTATGCGGCCCGGGTGGAAAAGCGGTAGCCGGCGCCACGGACAGTTTGAATCAAATGGTCATATTGGTCGCCCAGAGCCTTGCGCAGGCGGCGAATGTGCACGTCGACCGTGCGTTCTTCCACATAGACGTTACCACCCCAGACCTGATCCAGTAATTGTGAGCGAGTATATACCCGTTCCTGGTGGGTCATGAAAAATTGCAGTAACCGGTATTCGGTGGGGCCCATGGTGAGGGCGCCCGCTTCCGTGGACACGCGGTGGCCGATGGGGTCGAGGGTCAGGCCTTCCACTTCGATCGGGTCGTCGACGCCGGGTGGTGTGGTACGGCGCAGTACGGCTTTGAGGCGGGCGACCAGTTCCCGTGGTGAGAAGGGTTTGGTGATGTAGTCGTCGGCACCGACTTCCAGACCCTGGATCTTGTTATCTTCCTCGACCTTGGCGGTCAACATGATGATGGGAATGTCGGCGGTGGCCTCTTCTTTTTTGAGGCGTCGGGCCAGTTCCACGCCGCTGGTGCCGGGGAGCATCCAGTCGAGCAGGATGAGATCGGGTTGTTTGTCGACGATCAGGGCATGCGCTTCGAGGGCGTCCGATGCCTCCAGATAGTCGTAGTCCGCCATTTCGAGGGCCACGGCGATCATTTCGCGGATCGGGGCTTCGTCATCGACGATCAGGACAGTTTTTCCAGTCATGAGCATTAACCTGTATCAGACCTAGTATTGTTGCTGCTTCATTACAACGTCCCAGTGTTACAAGTATATGACACAAACTGTTTTGGCATGGGAGTCTGTGCCGGAGTGGGCCGGGCCTCCACAAACACGCCGTGAACCCATCCATGGGGGCTCCGCATTGCCATCCATGGCAATGCAGGGTTTGTGAAGCCCCGCCCCAATCCAGCACGTAGACCGTGTGCGGGCCTTCCGAGATTTATCGTACGAGCAGGTCAATCACCAGCCCGGTAAACACCGCAAAGCCCGCCCAGTTGTTGTTCAGGAAGGCCTTGAAGCAGCCCTCCCGCTCGCGGAACCGGGCCAGGTACTGTTGATAGCCGAACAGGCCTGCCATGGCCACTACGCCCAGGTAATAGATAATGCCCAGCTCCGCCTGACCGCCGACCATCACCAGGATGATCACCACCAGCGCCTGGAGGAAGCCGATGATGGCGCGGTCGGCGTCGCCGAAGAGGATGGCGGTGGATTTGATGCCGATTTTCAGGTCGTCGTCACGGTCGACCATGGCGTAGAGGGTGTCGTAGGCCACGGTCCAGAGGACGTTGGCGGTGAACAGCAGCCAGGTCAGCTGGGTGATTTCGTTGGCCTGTGCCGCCCAGGCCATGGGGATGGCCCAGGAGAAAGCGGCGCCCAGGAATAGCTGGGGCAGATGGGTGTAGCGCTTCATGAAGGGGTAAATGAAGGCGAGTACCACGCCGCCGAAGGAGAAGTACAGGGTCAGCGGGTTAGTGAACAGCACGACCATGAGAAAAGCCACCAGGGAGAGACCGAGGAACAGGGCAACGGCTTCCCAGGCATCAATGCGACCGGAGGTCAGGGGTCGGTCTTTGGTGCGCTTGACGTGGCGGTCAACCTTGCGGTCGGCGAAATCGTTGATGGCACAGCCGGCGGCGCGCATGAGGAATACGCCCAGGGTAAAAATGATGAGGTTGCCGATATCGGGGGCTCCCTCTGCTGCCAGCCACAGGGCCCAGTAGGTGGGCCAGAGCAGGAGCAGGCTGCCGATGGGGCGGTCCAGGCGCAGCAGCTTGGCGTAATCGGCCAGACGGCTCTGGATATGGTCAGGCATGGTATTCAGCAGCATAGGGCGTGTCCGGGTTGTGATTTGCTGGCTTGGGTCTGTGCGGGGATTATAGCCAGCGGTGGCCGGGGGATTAAAGGCCGGTTTCAGCCGCAGAAGCGTGGCAGGAAGTATTCGCCCACCAGCAGGGCCTTGTCGCCGCTGTAGAACCGGGAGCGTCGTGCAACCGGCGGTTGTGCCGGATGGCGGGTGTGGCAGATGCCGGTTTCGAACGGGCCTCGTTGCCACAGGGGATTGCTGAACAGCCAGGCGCCAAGGGGTTTGCGACCAAGATGGCGGAGGCATCGGCCAGAGCCGGCGAGGGTTGCCAGGGGGATGATGGTGCGAGCCAGGACCCAGGGCTCTCCATCGCCGCACAGACAGACTTCCCGGACCCAGGCGTACTGGCGTTCCGGAATGTTCAGGGTGCAGGCCTCCTCCCGGGTTGGCAGGGCAAAACCTTCGCGGGTGACGTCCACGTGGAAGGAGTGGGCGCAGCGTACCTGCAGTTCCCGCGTCAGTGATCCTTCCACCTGCAGCCAGTAACGGGCCGGCCCATGCACTGTGGGGTTGCGCAGCCCGGCAGCGGCCAGCGACCGGTACCAGTCTGTGGGGGGGATGGTCAGGGCATCTGCCTGGTAATTAAAGCCCTTTAACGGCATAAATCCCGGGGGCGTTGCGCCAGTAACCTTTGTAGTCCATGCCATACCCGAACAGGAAACGGTCTTCCACTTCCAGCCCGGTAAAGTCGGCTTTCAGGTCCGGGCGGGCCTTGCGATCGTGTTGCTTGTCGACCAGAACGGCCGTCAGCACTTCCTTGGCGCCGTGGGCCAGGCAGTAATCAGCAATGGCGCACAGGGTGGTGCCCTCATCCAGAATGTCGTCCACGATCAGCACCGTGCGGTCCTGCATGTCCGCGTCCGGGCTCAACTTCCACTCGAGGATGCCGCCAGTCGTCTCCTGCCGATAGCGGGTGGCATGAAGGTATTCCGCCTGGACAGGAAACTTCAGCAACGGCAGCAGTTGTCCGGTCAGTATGAGGCCTCCGTTCATCACACAGAACAGCAGTGGATTGCTGTCTTTGAGACGGTCAGTGATGGTGTCTGCCAGGGCGCGGATGGCATCCTGTACCTGCTGTTCACTGACCAGGCAATCGGCTTCGCTCATTACCTGGTTCATTTCGGCGACGGTATCGGGCATAGCGGTCGGATCCTGTCGTAAAACGGGCGATTATACCGGAGGAGGAGGGCGGAAGGGAGGGGCAACGCCATTGCATCGTGATGGGTATTTGTTGCTATTGGCAGAAAAACCGCCGACTCACTGTCCTGAGTGGCATTGGTCAATTGTGGAGGGGTGGGTATGATGGTGGCCCGATATGAGTAATAGGCAGTTGCTACAAAAACTTGCGTGCATGATTGTCTGACAATTATCATTGCACCCTGACAAAAATTGCGGAGAGAGATTATGAAAAAGTGGCAGTGTGTGGTGTGTGGCCTGATCTATGACGAGGCAGAAGGCTGGCCGGAAGACGGTATCGAGCCGGGAACCAAGTGGGAAGACGTGCCGGAAGACTGGGTGTGCCCGGATTGCGGTGTTGGCAAGGAAGACTTTGAAATGATCGAGATTGGTTAACGCCAGCACTCATATTACAGGTTCAATTTAAACGGAGAACAGGAATGACTACAGAAGCCCCTATCGTTATCGTGGGTACCGGTCTGTCGGGTTACTCACTGGCCAGGGAAATCCGTAAGCAGGACAAGGAAATCCCCATTGTCATGGTGACGGCCGACGACGGCTTCAGTTATTCCAAGCCGATGCTGTCTACCGGATTTACCAAGGGCAAGGAAGCCGACGAGCTGGCCCAGGCCACGTCCGAGGCAATGATCGAGCAGCTCAACCTTGACCTGCGGACCTACACCACGGTGACCGGCATTGACACCGAGGCCCATGAGTTGGTGACTGGTGACGACCGCATCCAGTACAGCAAACTGGTGCTGGCCTGGGGGGCGGATGTGATCAGGCTCTCGATCGACGGTGACGGTCAGGAGCACGTGTTTTCCATCAACGACCTGATGGATTACCGGGCATTCCGCAAAGCGCTGGCTGGCAAGAAGCGTGTGGCCATCATGGGGGCCGGCCTGATTGGCTGCGAGTTTGCCAATGACTTGCGCAATGGTGGCTACGAGGTGGATGTCATTGCACCTTCGGACACATTGATGCCGGGTCTGCTGCCAAAACCGGCGGCCGAGGCGGTCAAATCCGCCCTGACGGATCTCGGGGCACGCTTCCATCTGGAAACCGTTGTCGATCGGATTGATCGTGAGGGTGATGGTGTGACATTGGCACTGGCCAATGGCGAAACCCTCCAGGCGGATCTGGTCATCTCTGCTGTTGGCCTGCGTCCGAGGACCGGTCTGGCAGAAGCTGCGGGTCTTGAGGTCAATCGGGGTATCATGGTGAATCGGGCCCTGGAAACATCGGCTCCGGACGTTTTCGCCCTGGGCGACTGCGCAGAAGTGGACGGCCATGTGCTGCTGTATGTCCTGCCTCTGATGGCTTGTTCGCGGGCGTTGGCAAAGACCCTGACCAGCGAGCGCACGGAAGTGGCCTATGGCACCATGCCGGTGATGATCAAGACGCCCTGCTGCCCTACCTCTGTCTGCCCGCCGCCATCCGATGCCGAGGGTGAATGGGAGCTGGAGCAGGATGGCAATAACGTGAAGGCCCTGTACAAGGCCGCGGATGGCACCGTACTGGGTTTTGCTGTCACGGGCAGTTACGCCGTGGAGAAGCAGGCTCTGTCCAAGGAAGTGCCGCCGATTCACGAATAAGCCTGTTGCGAAAATGGCTCGCTTGGGGTAGAAATCCATTCGTGAGCTAACGAATCAACAGGAGTAGGCATGCTTGAAGTAACCAGAAAGCTGGTGGATCTTCTGGATCTATCGCCAATCGGGGACGATCATTTCCAGGGTGACAGTGAAGACCTTGGTTTCCCCAATGTGTTTGGCGGCCAGGTGCTGGGGCAGGGGTTGATGGCAGCCAGTCGCACGGTTGAAGGCCGGCTCCCCCATTCCCTTCATGCCTACTTCCTGCGCCCCGGTAATCACAGCATGCCGATCGACTACGAGGTCCAACGTGTACGGGACGGTGGCAGTTTTTCGGTACGGCGGGTGATTGCCCGTCAGGGCGGCAAGGAAATCCTGACCGGTTCGGTATCCTTCCAGGTGGCGGAGGAAGGCTTTGAGCATCAGCTCGACATGCCTGAGGCGCCGGATCCGGACACCCTGAAATCGGAGCAGGAATACGGTGAAATGCTGGCCCCCCACGTCCCGGAGCGTTTTCGGGATAGCCTGACCCGTGACAGACCGATCGAGATCCGGCCAGTGGACCCGGTCAATCCGTTCAAGCCGGAACCCCGCCCGCCCCACAAGCAAAGCTGGTTCAAGACCCAGGGTCACCTGCCGGATGACCCGGTGCTGCATCGTTGTCTGTTGACCTATGCCTCGGATTTCGCTTTCCTGGGGACTTCCCTGAATCCCCATGGCGTTACCTTCATGAGCAAGAACATGCAGGTGGCGAGCCTTGACCATGCCATCTGGTTCCATCGGGACTTCCGCATGGATGAGTGGTTGCTGTACGACAAGGACAGCCCCAGCGCTTCGGCTGGTCGCGGATTCAACCGTGGCAACTTCTTTAACCAGAAGGGTGGGCTGGTGGCCTCTACCACCCAGGAGGCGTTGATTCGCAAGCGCTCCCGCTAACGCCTCGTACTAGCTTGATGAGCTAACCCGACGGGGCACCGGTGTCAGCCAAGCTTGCGGCTGGTAGCGGGCAGCGCGTGGCCAGTGGTTAGCCATTCAAGCATTTCATCGATGGGTAGCGGTGGTGTCAGCCAGTAACCCTGGATCATGTCGCAACCCATGGATTCCAGAAGTTCCGCAGTGCCTTCGTCCTCAACACCTTCCGCGACCACCTTGTAGCCCAGCGAGTGGCACATATCGATGGTGGTCTGCACAATGACGCGGTCACCGGGATGGGTGGCGATGTCGGTAATCAGGGAGCGGTCGATCTTGATCTCACTGGCCGGCAGCTGCTTGATATAGGATAACGAAGAATACCCCGAGCCAAAATCGTCAATCGACACCGGGAATCCGGCCGAGTGCAGGGAATTCAGGGCTTTCAGGGAGTTCGCCGGATCCTGCATCATGGACGTTTCGGTTACCTCGAGCGTGAGGGCGCCACGGTGGTTGTGGTAGCTGTTCATCAGCTGTTGCACAAACGTCGGGAAATCCGGCTCTCTCAGGTTGTTCGGGGAAATGTTAACCGAAATATCCAGTGGCCAGCCCAGTTCCAGCAGCTGACTCCTCAGTTCCAGGGACTGTTCCAGTACCCAACGTGTCAGGGGCTTGATCAGTCCGGTTTGTTCGGCGAGGGCCACCACTTCATCTGCACCTATCGGTAATTGCCGACATGGCCAGCGTATCAATGCTTCCAGTCCAATGACGGCATGGGTTGCCAGGCACAGCTTGGGTTGCAGGTGAAGTGTCAGTTTGTTTTTCTGCAGGGCCAGCCTCAGTTCAGATGCCAGCGTCAGCCGGTCCGCGCTGTAGGAGTCCCGGGTGGACTGGTAGTAAGCCAGGCCGCGATCGCGGGCTTCATTGGAATCCTGTGCAATGTGGGCGCGACGTATCAGGGAGTTGGTGTCCCGGGCATGTTCGGGGTAGAGGGCCGTGCCGATCTGTGGGTCCAGGGGGAGCTGCATGCCCAGGTACTCAATCGGCTCCCGCAGTTCCTCCAGGCCCTGGATAATGGCCCGTGGTGCCGTGCTGAGGAGGGTGACGTCCACGACGAATCCGAACGTGCCGGTTTCCAGTGAGGCCAGGTAGACAGAGCGCTGGGCGGTTGTTTCTATGGCCTGTACTCCGGGTACTTCCTGCACAATGCTGTGATAACGGGTCGCTGCCAGTTCAAGCAGGCGATCGGTATTGCGATGACCAAGGGTTTTGGTGATGGCCTGAAGGTTGTTCATGTGAATCACCGCGATGGCGTACTGGTGATCCGGAATGCGGGTGATGAGGTCGTTGATGGCCATCTCAAAACTGGTGCGGTTGGGCAGGCTGGTTAACGGGTCATGGAGTGCCAGGTTCATCAATCGCAGTTCCGCCGAGCGTCGTGCGGCCATCGCCCTGAGCTCTGCCTCCCGGGCGTGGAGCTTGTCTTCCCGTTCGTTGTAGAGCCGTTTTGCCAGGGCGATGGTTAACAGAATGGCCTCAAGGGCCGAGCCTACCTGCATGCCGTAAGTCGTTAGCCAATTGGTCGGCAACAGACCGTATTTGTTGGACGCGGTCAACATGGTGCCAATGATCAGCAGCCCCCAGGCAAAGGTGTAGTAGCCGGCCTGGGGGTTGCGTTTCATCCACTGTACGGGGCCGATGATAAAAAGCAGCAGGAAGCCAGACAGCGCCAGGGCCACCGATGATTTTATGGAGGTATTGAACTCCAGTATGAAGGTGCCGAGGATAGCCAGCAGGCTCAGCCCACTGATGAACTGCAGCAGCAGATCGGTTCTGGGTGCAGTATTGCGAAGACGCAGGAACGAGCGTGCAAACAACATCGCGAACAGCACTGCCATTGGCACGGCGATCAGCATGGTCTGATTGTGCAGCCAGGGATTGTCTGGCCAGAAGACCTGATACGTCACCCCTCGAAGGGTGGCCATCAGAAACAGATAGCTGAAGGTGGACAGCACGTAGAACAGGTAGGTGGCTTCCCGCAGGGTCAGGAAAATAAAAAGGTTAAAGAAAATGGTGGTGACCAGAACGCCGTAATAAAGGCTGTGCAGTCGATCCTCGGTGGTGAGGGCGTCGAATAGTGCATTCTGCTCCCAGAGCTTGACCGGTACCTGGTGTGCGCCACTGGTCCGGACGGAGAGCAGTATTTCGTAATCGACTCCGGGTTCCGTGGTATAGGGGATCAGGAAGCTCGGGTGGGAGAGTGGTCGTTCCGAGAACGGCAGGTGGTCCCCGGTTTTCACCGTTCGGACGATCTGCCCGTTAGCCAGCAGGTAAAAGTCGACGTAGTCCAGTTGAGGGTAGCTGATCTCCAGCACCTGATTGCCGGGTTCGCTGCTCAGGGACATGCGATACCAGTAATTGTCGGTCACGTAGCCGAAATTCGGCGTATCTTCCGCCAGTGATTGCCAGTCCGGACGGTCGAGGAGATCCATCAGAGCGTCGCCCTCGACCGCCGGAGCCTTCAGATAGGCAATGGATGGTTGCGGTAGCGGGGAAGATGCCGATGGGGCTGCCTGGGCAGCGGCAGCCATGATGATCGACGCGCCCACAAGGGCGAATAGCAGAACAATAGGACGCACAAAATACCAAGTTTGTTATGTTTGTTTGCTGCAGTATGGCGTCAGCCCGGCCTTCGCTCAAGACCGGAAACGGGGAAATCCGGTGAGCTTCAGGTTCAGGCCGCTGAACTACAGGGTAGTGATCCAGTCTCTTGTCCAGGGCAGGGCTTCCAGTTCCGGCTCCGTTGTTTCCAGCGCATCTATCCGCAAGGTATCACCCACTTTCCTTGCTGCGGTTTCGTACAGCGCCTCTTCCAGTAATTCTCCAGCGCCGCAGAAAGTGTCTCCGTAGGAGCTGTCACCCAGCACGATAACGCCGAAGGGACGCCCCGGTTGTTGGGGGAGTTGCTCCCGCAGAGCCAGATAAAAAGGCAGCAGGTTGGGGGGCACCTCACCCTGACCGGTGGTCGAAGTACAGACCAGCAAGGCATCGTTGTTGCCGGTGATATCGTCGAGTGCCGGGTTCTCCAGGACAGTCACCGTATGGCCCGCGGGCTCTAGTTCCTTTTTGATTGCCCTTGCGGTCATCAGGGCCCCGCCGTAGACGCTGCCGACCAGAATTCGTATTGCTGTCATGATTCAACCTGTTCATCACTTTGGCGCACGATCATAGCGACTGGCTGGCGTCGTCTCAAGGTCAGGCGGGTGAGCTGGCTTCGTTATCCGCCTGGTGAGGCCGTACCCGTGGTGCGATCTGGTTCCGGCCTGCATCTTTTGCGCTGTAAAGATGAATGTCCGCCTGTTTCAGCAGTTCATCCACAGAACCCGCCTTGGCGATCGAGCAAACCCCGGCGCTGATCGAGACAGGAAGCCGTTGTCCCCGGAACATGAATTCGGTTCTGACGACCTCGACTCGCAGGCGCTCGGCCAGGGCGAGCGCCTGCAACAGCGATGTATCAGGCAGCAGCAACAGGAATTCCTCGCCGCCCCAGCGGGCAGCAATATCGGACTGGCGGATGATCCGGCGCATGAGTGCGGAGAACGTCTTCAGTGTTTCGTCTCCGGCATGGTGGCCATAACGGTCGTTAATGCCTTTGAACAGATCCAGATCGATCAGGGCAATGGAAAAATGATGCCCCGACCGTTCGTAGCGGGAAAACTCGGCGTCCAGTCGGTGTTGCATCTCCCGGCGGTTGGCGAGGCCGGTCAGCTCATCGGTGCGTGCGGCGTGCTCATGGGCCCGGGCCAGCGCCACCAGCTCGTTTCTCGCTTTCAGGCGGCTGGCCTCAAGCACAAAACAGAGTATCGATTCGAAGGTCAGCGTGGAAAAGAAGCGGATCTTGAAATCCGTGGTGTATTCGGCGGTGACCATGGGCAGTTCGGGGAAGCGAAAAACCACGATAGCGACCAGGTAGAAAACGGACAGAATGACCGTCCCTGTTTTCAGGCTGGTCAGGTAGAACAGCAGGGGCGGAAAGACATAGAACCATAGAGGGCCGGTATTGCTCTCACCGCCTGAGGCAATGAGGTAGGAAAACAGCACGCCGACCGTGGTGATCAGCCCGGTTTTTTGTAGTGTCCGGTTGCCGGTATGGGCAAACCACAGCATGTTTGCCACTAGGGGAGCGGCAAACGCCCACAAGATTGTGGCGTGATAGTAGTGGCTGGCGAACCAGGCTTTGGTGCCGATGCCGGCGAGGAACACAATGGCCATGAGGGACAGCCAGGTCAGGATCCGGGATATTCGGAGTTCCTCGGTCTCCTCAACGCCCTGTTGGCTGGAAGTGGTCAGGTCGTTCATTTAGGCCTTGATTGCTATTTTTGTATTTTTGATACCTGTTACGGGCGATTATGGGCGAAGTTAGCGGGAATTGGCACCACTTCCCCTGACTTTTCACAATGCTTGCCATTATCGCCTTATGTTTCAATTTCATGGCAAAAAATTTATAGTTGCGGCGCAGTGTAGACTACCTACGGACGGAGTACTCTGCTGGCCGGGATGGCACGATACGTTGCAATTCATTCAGCATCCACGAGACCTGTTTTGCTATGGCCCCGAAAACCGGATTTCTTGACACACTCCTGACCAGTCCATCCACTGAGCGATATCGGGTTGGTTTCAGCTTACTATTTTTGCTCGGTATCTGGCTGGTGGTCGGGCAGCTGAGCAGCGGTATGCCCAACAGCATGCTGCTGATGGCGGCTGCTGTTATTGGTGGCTATATGGCGATCAATATCGGCGCTAACGACGTCGCCAATAACGTGGGGCCGGCGGTCGGTTCCGGTGCCCTGTCTCTGGGTGGCGCGGTGTTGATTGCTGCCATTTTTGAGGCGGGTGGCGCCATCATCGCCGGTGGTGATGTGGTGTCAACCATCAAGGGCGGAATCATTGCCGCTGATCGTCTGGACGACGTTAACGCCTTCGTCTGGCTGATGACGGCGGCGCTGCTGGCGGGGGCGCTCTGGCTGAACCTGGCCACCTGGATGGGGGCTCCGGTGTCCACCACGCACTCCATCGTCGGTGGCGTACTGGGTGCCGGGATCGCCGCTGGCGGCTGGGGTATCGCCGATTGGGCCGTCATGTCCAAGATCGTCGCCAGCTGGGTGATATCCCCGGTGATGGGCGGGGTGCTGGCTGCCCTGTTCCTCTTTGCCATCAAGAAGTCTGTTCTCTATCGCCAGAACCTGATTCCAGCCGCCCGCACTTTCGTGCCCTGGCTGGTTGCCATCATGGCCTGGGCCTTTGGCACCTACCTGATGGTCAAGGGCGTCAAAAAGATTATCAAGGTGGATTTTCTCGAGGCCTCCCTGGTCGGTCTGGCGGTGGCCATTGTCGTGTTTGTCATCATGCGGATAGCTGTTGGTCGTCGCGCAGCGACCATGGAAAACAGCTCGGCTGGCGTGAATACCCTGTTTACCTGGCCGCTGATTTTTGCCGCTGCGCTGTTGAGTTTCGCTCACGGGGCTAACGACGTGGCCAATGCCATCGGCCCTCTCGCCGCGATCAACGACGCCCTGTCAGCGGGGGCAGTGGTTACTGCAGCCTCGATACCGTTGTGGGTCATGCTGGTGGGTGCGCTGGGGCTGTCGGTCGGCCTGATGCTGTTTGGTCCGCGCCTGATCAAGACCGTAGGCAGCGAGATCACCGAGCTGGACAAGACCCGCGCCTTCTGTATCGCACTGTCCGCCGCGCTCACCGTCATTATTGCCTCCCAGCTGGGGCTGCCGGTCAGCTCCACTCACATTGCCATCGGTGGTGTGTTCGGCGTCGGCTTCCTGCGGGAGTACCTGAAATCCAATTACGCCACCCAGCTTCACAAGATCATGGAACACCATGATGAAGCCGAGCAGGAGCGCCTGCGTCCGTTCCTGGATGATTTCCGCAATGCCTCGGTGGAAGAGATGGAGAACCTGCTCAAGCAGGCCAAGAAGAAAAAGCAGGTGCCGCTATCCAAGAGCGAGCGCAAGCGCCTGAAGAAGATCTACCGCGAGGAAATGGTCAAGCGCTCCCATCTGACCCGTATCGTGGCCGCCTGGATCATCACCGTGCCCGCATCTGCACTGATGGCAGCCACGCTGTTCTTCACCCTGCGCGGCTTGTTGATGTAATACCTGCCCCTGCCCGCTTCAACAACGAAGCGGGCAGGATCATCTCCCCCGGGCTGGTTGCAGCCAGCCGAATTAGCCATACTATCTATAGGTTGAGGGGTGTCCCCTGAACGTCAAACTATCCGGGAGTAAATGATGAGTTCGTCTGCCGAAAGCCGTCAGGCCCGCATGATTGATGAGCTGCGAGTGTTCATCAAGAAGGTACTGAGCGATCCGACCATTGCGGTCAAATCTGTGGAAATTGCCCGCAAGCACCGCAATGAGCCGAAGGCCAATGAGGTGATTGCCAGGGAAATCAGCGCCAACACCACGATCCGTATCCCCGAGAACTGGAGCGAGGCGGATCACATGTTCCTGGATATCCTGCACGAAGTGCTGGATGACGAAGAGGCGCTGTATTAAAAGCTAGACGGCATACCTTGAGCGAGGGCCGGGGAGGCTGGTCCAAAACCCTGCGGAGCCATGGATGGCGGAGCGGAGCGTACAGGGACGTATTCACAGCGTGTTTTGGACAAGCCTCCCCGGCCCTCGCGGTGTCTGACCCAAAAGAACATCAGGCTTGCCGCACGCCTGGCTGATGCTGTTTGAGTACCGCATTAGCCATCTGATGCAGAATGTTGATCTCGTCCTGAATATCTTCCTCAGTAATCGCCAGTTCCCGTTGTTCCGCCAGAATATCTTCCAGGATTTCCCGGGTGGTTAAGGGGTTGGCGAGAACCACCCGGAACACGATACACGGATAGTGGAAGTAGCGGGCCGGCTCCAGCCGGGTCCGCGAGACAAACGCCTTGCCCCGTTCCCGCTGGGTTTTCTGGATGAACTTGGTGATGCGGTTCAGGCAGGCATTCAGCTTTTCCGTCTGTAATTCATCCGCCAGCGCCAGTGCCTGCTGCACGTCCTCCGGGCAGTAGCGATAAGTCAGGATGTTCAGTTCCGGTTTGGTGACCAGCTCGAAATCCGGTTGGGCGTTGATCAGGTCGGCAAAGGTCTGTGCCTTGTCGATGCCCTGGTCGATGAGGATCTCGTAGCCTTCCCGGGCGAGGATTTTCAGGCCCGAATGGATCAGCATGGACATGCCCGGGCGCGAGCCTTCCAGCGTGGTGCTGCCCAGGTCCCGTGAGCCCTTACGGATGATGTACTGGGCGTGGTGTTCAACGGCACTGGCCAGGCTCGGGTCGCGGAATACCACCAGGCCTACGCCCATGGGGACGTAGAGCTGTTTGTGCGCATCGAAGGTGACGGAATCGGCCTGTTCGATGCCGCGCAGAAGAGAACGATAGGTGCGGGAGAACAATGTAGGCCCGCCCCAGGCAGCGTCCACGTGGAAGTGGGCGCCGAATTCCCGGGCGATGTCGGCCATGGCGTCCAGCGGGTCGACGTTACCGGTTTCGGTGGTGCCTGCGATGCCGCAGATCGCCATGATCTTGATCTTCTGTTTCTGCAGCTCCAGGCACTTGTCCCGCAGGGCGTCGGTCTGGATGCGGTTATCGTCGTCGGTGTCCACCGGAATCAGGAAGTCGCGGCCCAGGCCAAGCACGTCGGCGGCTTTGCGCAGCGAATAATGGCCACGGCGGGAAACCAGGATCGCCGCACCTTCGTAGCCATAGTAGCGCAGGGCCCGGAACAGGCCTTCCTGATGGATGCCACGGAAGCTGCCCTCGGCTGGGAAGGCGCGGTTGCGGGCCACCCACAGGGCCGTCAGGTTGGCGACGGTACCGCCGGAACACATGGCGCCGAGGGCAAAGCGTGGGTTGTGCATCCACTTGCGGTAGAAGGCGCCGTCCTGTTCGTAGACCAGGCGGTGAATCATCCCCAGAACCTGGCGCTCCATGGGGGTAAACGCCTTGGAGGTTTCGGTCTTCACCAGGTTCTGGTTCAGGGCAATCATGATCTTTGACAGCGGCAGCATGAAGTAGGGCAGTGCCGAGGTCATGTGTCCGATGAAGCTGGGGGACGCGGTATGAACGGAGTTCGCCACCAGCTTGTCCAGCAGGAACTGGGCCTGCTCGGAGACAAACACGGGCTTTTCCGGGATGGCGTAGTCCGAGAAGTCTTTCTCGACCTCGGACAGGTCCCGTTCCACGGCCACAATGTGTTCCTGCAGGAAGCCTGCAAGGTTCCGGGATATGTTCTGGTCGATCCGACTCAGGGTGGATTCCGGTGCCTCTGGCACCGTGAATACACGGTACATCGCCTCGACCGAGGCCTGGGCGGATTTTTTCTTTCCGGTCATACGCGCGCCACACACTGTCAAACGGTGGTCATCCGCCGGCCGGTTCCGGATGCCTGGCGGATACAGCCGGAGTTTTCACTCCGACATTGGAAATACGTCTTGCCCGATGTCACCCGGGCGCTCTGGCTTCCCTTATGGCCGTTGAGCCTTTGACTCTGACTGACGCTTATTAAAGGGAGCGTAGTATACGGCCTGGTGAAATCTTGTGCCACACAGGGCAGGATACGTGCGTCAGAGAATCTCCCGGTGTACGTCCAGTATGGCAGCATCTATCCGCTCCTGGATGGCTTTTTCAATCTGGTCCAGGCGCTGGGTGATTTGCTGGGTTGAGCTGCCAAGGGACGCAATGGTCCAGGTAGCGCAATCGAGGGCGTCCTGGTCGGCGGTTTCGGCGACCGCCAGATCTGGCTCCCTGCCCCACACGGCTTTCAGGGCGGTAAAGACTTTGCGTTTGGCCTTGAGGTCTTCGCAGCCATAGAGCTGGAAGTGCAGGGTGAGTACGCCCACGTGAGGGGTGATCACCGGTGTCGGGCCAGATTGATTGAGCAGTTTTCTCAGAGCTTCGGACATAGTCTTTGGGTGCTGGAACCTCCGGGGGCGCGCTTTCCAAAACACGCTGTGAATACATCCCTGTACGCTCCGCTCCGCCATCCATGGCTCCGCAGGGTTTTGGAAAGCGCGCCCCCGAAGGTTCTCAAGCCTCTCGGGTGGCGTCAGGTTCGGTCAGGCTTTGGATTGCCCTGATCATTTGAACTTTAGCCTACTACAGGCGTTGCCCGTTTGATAATGGCAGCGGCGTCGGTGCCCGAGGGCAGGTTGCCGTAGTTGAGGCCGCCGCCGGATTGCAGGCGCGAGGCGCAGAAGGCATCGGCTACCGCCGGGTCGGATCCACGCAGAAGCAGGCTGGCCTGCATGGCCAGGGCCAGGCGGTCGACCAGGTTGCGGGCGCGGTACTGGAAGTCGCTGATGTCCTTGAAGTCGATCTGCAGTTGGGCGACGAAGCGATCGAAGCGGGCGTCGGTGCCTTTGGCTTCGGCGACTTCCTGGAAGAACGCGTCGAGGGTGTCCGGTTCTTTCTGCAAAGCCCGCAGGGTGTCGAGGCACTGGACGTTGCCGCTGCCTTCCCAGATGGCGTTAACCGGTGACTCCCGCAGCAGCCGGGGCATGATGCAGTCTTCCATGACGCCGCTGCCGCCGATGCATTCCATGGCTTCGTAGGCGTGGTTCGGGGTGCGTTTGCAGATCCAGTATTTGCCGACCGGTGTGGCAAGTCGTGCCAGCAGGCGCTCGTGTTCCTGATGCTGGTTGTCCAGTGAGCGGGCGATGCGCATGGTGTAGGCCATGGCGGCTTCGCTTTCCAGGGCCAGGTCAGCCAGTACGTTCTGCATCAGCGGTTGTTCGCTGAGGCGCTGGCCGAAGGCGCTGCGGTGGCGGCAGTGGTGTGTTGCCTGTGCCAGGGCCTGGCGCATGCCGGCGGAGCTGCCGATCATGCAGTCGAAGCGGGTCATGGCCACCATTTCGATGATGGTGGGCACGCCGCGGCCTTCTTCGCCAACCATCCACGCCAGGGCACCACGCAGTTCCGCTTCGCTGGAGGCATTGGCGACGTTGCCCATCTTGTTCTTGAGGCGCTGGATCTGCCAGGGGTTCTTGGTGCCATCCGGACGCCAGCGTGGCATCAGGAAGCAGGACAGTCCGCTGGTTGTCTGGGCGAGTACCAGGAAGGCATCGCACATGGGAGCGGAGACAAACCATTTGTGGCCGACCAGTTCGTAGGCCTGTCCCGGGCCTTCGGTGCCGATCGGGTAGGCGCGGGTGCTGTTGGCGCGGACATCGCTGCCGCCCTGTTTCTCGGTCATCGCCATGCCGATGGTCACTGACTGTTTCTGGCCATCGGGCAGGTTGCGGGGATCGTATTGGTTGGCGAGGATGCGGTCTTCCCAGAGGGCTGCCAGTTCCGGCTGCTTGCGGATGGAGGGAATGGCCGCAAAGGTCATGGTGATGGGGCAGCAGTGTGCCGCTTCCACCTGGGAATGCATGTAATATTTGGCCGCCCGCGCAACATGGGCGCCCTTGCCGGGGTGAGTCCAGGGGCTGCTGTGCAGGCCGTGTTCCATGGCAATGGACATCAGCTGGTGATAAGCCGGGTGGAAATCCACCTGGTCAATACGGTGGCCAAAGCGGTCATGGGTGTTAAATAGCGGCTTGTTTTCGTTGGCCCGAAAGCCCAGTTCAATGGTTTCCCGGCTGCCGGCCAGCGCGCCAAAGGCCTGTAGGTCGTCAGCGGCTGCGCTGCCACCTTCGCGATCCACCGCTTCCCTGAGCGCGGTGTCCTGGTCGAACAGGTTGTAGTCCTCCAGGGCGGGGGGCTGATTGACCACGTCATGGGTCACGGCCAGATAGCGATCTTCCGGTCCGGTTGCGTCAGTGGTGGTTGGTGCAGGCTGACGGGCGTTCATATTACCTCCTGGTACCGGTCAGCCCCTGTATGCAAAAACGTAGGATGGAGTTGACCAGTGGCTCGTAGTTGTCGTTTCTCGGTTCGGCCCGGCTATTGATCTGGGCTGGAGACAAGGGTCCGACCAGGCTTTCGGCGATAGCACCTACCAGGCATGTACTGCTCTGGCGTGCGTCCTGTTCGGGAATGCATCCCTCTTCCATGCCTTCGCTGATGGCCTGTTCGAACAGCTCGGCGTAGGCCTGCCGGTAGGCCAGCCGCTCTTCCTCCACTTTCGGGTCGACCGGTTCTGCAATCAGTGACCATGCCATCACCGGTCCTCGCAATGCGCGCTCGGCAAACTGGCGCAAGGCTGCCTCAAGCCGCACAGTGGCATCCCCGTGGGAGGCCAGTGCCTCCGCAACCTTGTCGACCTCCCTTTGGGTTGCCAGTCGGAAAATTTCCGCAAACAGGTCTTCTTTCGACTCGAAATGGCGGTAGATTGTTCCTGTTGCAACGCCTGCCATGGCGGCAATGGTTGTGACTCTGGCGCTGCGAAAGCCATTTTCCGCCACGCATTGGTAGGCGCAACTGACAATGCGCTGGCGAGCCTCCGCTTT
The DNA here is from genome assembly GCF_947259545.1 of uncultured Marinobacter sp. GTDB lineage: Bacteria > Pseudomonadota > Gammaproteobacteria > Pseudomonadales > Oleiphilaceae > Marinobacter. Next base: position 13,440 of record NZ_CAMYMK010000006.1, on the reverse strand, counting down.
ACGTTTGCGCATTTTTTCCGTTTCCCGGTAGGCCATGCTGGCTCCTATCAAACAAGTGAATCATTATTCAGTTCTTGTGTCAACCAATCGGACGTCGGTTGTATTTTATCTTTATATTTAAAATCAATAGATTAAATAGATTTACAAAAAGTTACAAAAAAACCTTTGCCTGTAAATGGCGCCGCCTGGAAAAGAGGATTATAAAGACGCCAAGGCACACCGATTGGTCGGTTTTTGCCGAGGTGGAGCGGCCCGCCCAAGCCGGGTCAGGTGCGCTCGTAGTTTTGTTTTCGTTGATGGAGATAAAGGCAATGAGTGAATTCGACGAAAGCAACGTGGAGCAATCCGCAGGCTGGAACAGCGACACTGAGGATAACCACTCTGTTGCTGGTCGTGCCCGGGTGCGTGCACAGTTACAGGCAGATATTGAGGCCTTCCTGAGCCAGGGTGGGCAAATCCAGGAAGTGGACACATCGTTCCGCTCCGACCCTCCCCGCAAGGTGGATGTCGGATTCAATAACCGATCTTTCTGATAGTCAGGATCCACAGCCAAAGGCTGTGGGTCTGTTTTTGAACGCTGTCTCAGCGTGCTTTCTGTCATTGCTCTATTCTGGGTCCTTTCACTGGTAGCCGTGCTTGTAAATGGCTGATCCATAACTCCAATAAGAACCCGTACATTATGAAAGTTCTCTCCTGGCTGGCAACGGCTTTGCTATTGATCATAGCAGCCATGGTCATATTTGCGTTTGCATTTCCCCGGTCCGGAACTGATCCAGGAGCCGCCCAACCAATCAGTCATAAGCAGGCTGATCGCTCGCCCGGGGCTTCCGGTTCAGACAGTATCGGAAGGCCTTCACGGTGGGTTGGTCAGTCGGATGCGGCAGTGCTTCCCGATACGCTGCCGGTTTCGCTGAGTGGTACTTCCGTTCCCTCCGGCTGGGCCAGGGTCGACAGCAATGGCAATCTGATCCCAACCCCATCGTTGCGTCAATTGTTTGAATACTACCTGTCGGCCATGGGGGAGGAGTCGCTGCAGCGCTTGGTTGCGCGCATTGAGCAAGAGTTGGAGAGGCTGGGTCAGCCGGCCCGCTCGGACGCCTTGCATATCCTGGGTAATTATCTGGATTATAAGCTCGCACTGGGCGATCTCGAGGCCTCTTATGGCCGCGACCCGGTGGATAACCTGAGAGAGACTGAACGTCGTATGCAGGAGATTCAGGGGCTACGACGGACCTGGCTGGACGCCGATACCGCGCAGGCATTCTTTGCCCGGGAGGAGGCGTTGGACCGTTTCCAGTTGGAACAGCGTCGCATTGCCGACGATGACACTTTGACTGAAGAGCAACGCGCTCAGGCCCTGGCGGATGCTGAGCGGGCGTTACCTGCCCCGTTGCGCCGGGCCCGTGAGGATACACGGAGATTTGCGGAGTATGAGCAGGTGCGAAAGGACCTTGCTGATAATCCCGAGGCTCTGGAAGCGTGGCGCGAAGAAGCCTTTGGTGCCGAACTGTCGCAGCAGCTGGCAAAAGTGGAAGCGCGGCAGAAGGCCTGGGATCAGCGCTGGCAGGCATACCGTGAAGAGCGTCAGGCGCTGGAGCGTGCTGGCCTTGCGGCACCCGAGAGACAGGTTGCCATTGAAGCCTTGCGGGATCGATATTTCACCGGCCCGGACCGAATACGGGCCAGGGCCCTGGACTCCCTGCAGTAACCTTTTTGTCACACCGCGCCGGTAAGCTCCTGCAATCCATGTAAAAAGGGCCCGAACGGAGCCTGCCCCCGATCAGAGCGGGCGTGTATGATGAGATGACGGATCGACGGGATTGTCCGGTCGGTGTGTGATTTGTGTCCTACTCGCCACCCAGGAGGTGCTTCGTGCGTTCAACAAGTCGTGTATTCCCTGCTACTCGCCTACGCCGTAATCGGGCTGATGATTTTTCCCGGCGTCTGGTGCGAGAGCATCAACTCAGTGTTGATAACCTGATTTACCCGGTGTTTGTGTTGGAAGGTGAAGGAAAGAGGGAGTCGGTTCCGTCCATGCCGGGAGTTGAACGCCTGAGTATCGATTTACTGGTGGAGCAGGCGGCCGAGCTGGTTGAACTGGGTATTCCCGCCGTTGCCCTGTTCCCGGTCGTTCCTGCAGAGCAAAAGAACACCTCGGGATCAGGTGCCTGGAACTCCGATGGTCTCGCTCAGCGAGCGGTTCGGGCACTGAAAAAGGCGCATCCCGGGTTGGGAGTGATCACCGATGTGGCGCTGGACCCGTTCACCAGCCATGGGCAGGACGGTATCGTTGATAACGATGGGTACGTGCTTAACGACGTGACCATTGAAGCGCTGGTCAATCAGGCATTGTCCCATGCTGATGCGGGGGCAGACATTGTGGCGCCCTCGGATATGATGGACGGTCGCGTAGCGGCAATCCGCGATGCACTGGAGTCGGCGGGTTATGTAAAAACGCGAATTCTGGCGTATTCTGCCAAGTACGCCTCTGCTTATTACGGTCCGTTCCGGGATGCTGTCGGGTCGGCGACCAATCTTGGCAAGAGCGACAAGGCGACCTATCAGATGGATCCGGCCAACAGCGACGAGGCACTGCAGGAAGTCTCGATGGATCTGGCGGAAGGCGCAGACATGGTGATGATCAAGCCGGGTATGCCTTACCTGGATATTGTCCATCGCGTCAAACACGAACTGCAGGTGCCGACCTTTGTGTATCAGGTCAGCGGTGAGTACGCCATGCATATGGCGGCCGCCGAAAATGGCTGGCTGGATGGTGATGCGGTTATGATGGAAAGCCTGACGGCCATGCGTCGCGCAGGTGCCGACGCCATCCTGACGTATTTTGCGGTCAGGGCCGCGCGCCTGCTGAGGCATTCCGGCACAGAAGGCTAAGGGAATAATGTCAGGTTCCGGTCAATCAGGCGATTGCCGGAACCACTTAAACTGGAATCAGTGAGTCATGAGCAGTGAATCTGTCAGAGAACTGAATGCGGAGGAAGAACAGAGTGTTCCTGCGCCCGTCGAAGTACCGCATGCCGGCCAGGAAGTGGACCTGGGGGCCAGTGAGAACTTCTTTAACCGGGAGCTAAGCCAGCTGCAGTTCAATTACCGGGTGCTCAAACAGGCCCTGGACACCACTCACCCGCTGATCAATCGCCTGATTTATTGCTGCATTTTCAGCAGCAACATGGACGAATTCTTCGAAATCCGGGTTGCCGGCCTTCGCCAGCAGATGAAATACGGTCGGGAAACCATTGGTTCCGATGGCATGATGCCCGAACAGGCTCTGGCTGAAATCAGCCGTGTGGCTCATGAATATATTCGCGAACAGTACGACATCCTCAACAACGTGCTGATTCCGGAGATGGAGCAGGAGAATATCCATTTTGTCCGCCGCCGGGAGTGGACCGCGGCCCAGGCGGAATGGGTGCGCCGCTATTTTGAGGAAGAGATCCTGCCGGTGGTGAGCCCGATAGGCCTGGACCCTTCACACCCGTTCCCGCGCCTGGTCAACAAGAGCCTGAACTTCATTGTGGAACTGGACGGAAAGGATGCCTTTGGTCGCGAAACCGGCATGGCAATCGTGCCGGCACCGCGCTCCCTGCCAAGGCTGGTGCGGCTGCCTGACGATGTCTGTGAGGGCGGCGATAACCTGGTGTTCCTGTCCTCGATGATCCACGCCCATGCCGATGAGCTGTTCCCGGGCATGGAGGTCAAGGGGTGTTATCAGTTCCGCCTGACCCGCAACGCCGACCTGGAGCTGGAGGACGACCTGGAAGACCTCGCTTCGGCATTGCGTGGTGAACTGCTCAGTCGCCGCTTTGGTGATGGCGTGCGCCTGGAGGTGGCTGATAACTGCCCGGAAGAGCTCGTCCACTTCCTGTTGCAGGAGTTCAAGCTCACCGAGCGTGACCTCTATCAGGTTAATGGTCCGGTCAATCTGACTCGCCTGATGGCGGTCGGGGGGCTTGTGGACAGACAGGATCTGACCTATTCCGGATTTTCGCCGTCCATTCCGCGACAGATTCGCAGCAAGGAATCCATGTTCGACGCCATTCGCAAGCGTCCGATCCTGCTGCTGCACCCCTATCATAATTTCAGCCCGGTGATTGACCTGTTGCGGCAGGCGGCCAAGGATCCTCAGGTACTGGCCATCCGTCAGACCCTGTACCGCACCGGCGCCGACTCTGAAATCGTTGAAGCGCTGGCGGATGCTGCCCGGCGCGGCAAGGAAGTCACTGCGGTGATCGAATTGCGTGCCCGTTTCAGTGAAGCGGAAAACCTGGAGCTGGCCAGCCGTCTGCAGGAAGCCGGGGTGATCGTGGTTTACGGGGTGGTGGGCTATAAAACCCACACCAAGATGATCCTGATCGTGCGCCGGGAAGAGGGACGGCTCCGGCGCTATGTCCATTTGGGGACCGGCAACTACCACGCTGGCAATGCCCGTCTGTACACGGACTACAGCTTCATGACCTGTGATGAATCCATTGGTGATGACGTCAATAAGCTGTTCCAGCAGCTGACGGGTATGGGCAAGGCGCTGAAGATCAAGAAACTGTTCCACGCCCCGTTTACCCTCCATAGCAGCTTGCTGAGCCTGATTGACCGGGAGGCAGGATTTGGCCAGAACGGGAGGATCATCTTCAAGCTCAATGCCCTCACCGAGCCCCAAATGATCAAGGCGTTGTACCGGGCATCCCAGGCCGGTGTCAAAATCGACCTGATCATTCGGGGTATCTGTTGCCTGCGGCCGGAAGTGCCCGGGCTGTCGGAGAATATCCGGGTACGATCCATTATTGGCCGTTTCCTGGAGCACACCCGAGTCTATTACTTCGGTAATAACGGTCGTCCGGACGTTTATTGCTCCAGCGCGGATGGTATGGAGCGCAATCTGTTGAGTCGCGTGGAGACGGCGTTTCCCATCGAGGACCCCAGCCTGGTTGCCCGGGTCCGAGAAGATCTGGATACCTATCTGGCAGATAACTGTCAGGCCTGGGTCTTGCAGCCGGACGGCAGTTACCTACAGAATCAACCGGCGGAAGGGGAAGATCGACTGGCATCCCAGCTGGTGTTGCTGGAGCGTCTGACCGGACAATAATAAGCAGTTTGTTGCGGAGAAAAAATTGAAAAAGACATGGATGATTTTGGGTGGGGGTTTACTGTTGGTTGGCGCTGTAGCTCCCTGGGGCGTGGGCTGGGTGACCGAGCAGCAGTGGCAGGACGTGACCACGGAAGTCAATGCGGCACAGCCTTTTGTCCGGCTGGAGACCCGGGATTACCGTCGTGGTTATCTCAGCGCCCGTTTCGAGGGCACGTTGACACTTGAAGATCCCGCCAGTGAAGACGTTCACCAGATAGAGTATGAGGCGAGAGTTTCTCATGGGGTAACCGGCAGCTTGCTGGACTTTGCTCCGCTCTCCGGCCTGCCTGAGGAAGCCGCAGACCTGTTCCCGGATGAAAAACCGAGACTGACCCTGGAAACCCGCTTATGGGGAGCTGCCATTGCCGAGTTGACGGTGCCAGCACTATCGGTCACTCATGACGAGACCGGGGAAACCCTGAACATCTCCGGCGGGTTTGCCCGGGTCGATATCAATGGCGGCGGTTCCGCGGCCGATATTGTTATGGTGTGGCCGGGGATGGTGCTCGACACTCCGGATCTGCAGGTCCGCCTGCGGGACTTCCAGCTTGAGCAGACGCTGCAGCATCTGCGCGGCGAGGTCTGGACCGGCGAGGGGGAGGCAGGCCTTCAGTCCGTGGAGCTGATATCCGGGAGTCAGGCTCCACTGCGGATGGAAGGCTTCAGGATGACCAGCGAGACCTGGCCAACGGACAATGATCGCAGTGTCAATTCTGAAGCCGTGGCAACCCTGGAGGCGGTGACCTCAGACGGTGAGAGCTTCGGGCCCCAGCGGCTGGAGTTTGTTATGAACGGTCTGCATGTGGACAGCTGGAGTGAGCTGACCAGTGCGATGACAGACCTGCAGGTGGCCGCCCTGGATAACCAGGCCGGCTCACCGGCTGCCTTTGAGCAACAGCTGGACAGTATGAACCGACTCAGTGGCGCGCTGTTGGATCTGGCGGCGGAAGGATTCAGTTTCGGCTTTCCGGATATCAGCCTGGTGACCCCGGAAGGGGAGGTTAACGGAGAGCTCATGGTTGGGCATCCGACCCTGTCGGATCAGGAGCGCTCGCAGATGTTGATGGTGATGCAGCGGCTGACCGGGCACATGGAATTGAGCCTGCCCCTGGCCCTTGCGGAGAATCATCCGGACCTGATGATGCAACTGGCGCCCTTGATCAAGGAAGGGATGATGACCCGGAACGGTGATCGCCTGTCCATGTCTGCGCAGCTGAAGGATCTGTCGGTCAATGTGAACGGAACGGTGATACCGCTTCCGCCTCTATTCTGAGGCGGAAGCCCGTCGGCTATCCTCTGCGCCATCCATCTCAGGATTGCTTGAACTTTTCCTTCAAAGCCGCTTCAACGGCGGGATCGACGAACTCTGAGACGTCCCCGCCGAGGGATGCAATCTCACGGATCAGGGTGGAAGAGATATAGGACAGATGGTTCGCCGGAGTCAGGAACACGCTCTCCACCTCCGGTGCCAGACGGCGATTCATATCAGCCAGCTGGAATTCGTACTCAAAGTCAGACACCGCGCGCAGGCCCCTGAGGATCACCGTTGCGTTCTGTTCCCGGACAAAGTCCGCCAGCAGGTTGCTGAAGCCGGTGACACTGACGTTGGGGATGTGAGCGGTGGCTTTCCTGACCAGTTCGCAGCGCTCCTCCAGATCCAGCAGTGGCTGCTTCTTCGGGTTGTAGGCAATCGCAACAACGATTTCGTCGAACATGCGACCGGCCCGTTCAATCAGGTCGGTGTGGCCGTTGGTGATAGGGTCAAAGGTGCCCGGGTAGATAACTTTAGGCATGCACTGCTCCTTGGTTCAGAAGCCCATAGGATACCCGGGCGTTCACTGCTTTGTCAGCCTTTGAGCTTACCGGCCAGCCGGGTGCTGTTCCTGGCCGCCAGGGCATACACCGACAGTTGGGGGTTGGCGCCGATGCTGGTAGGGAAGATTGACGCATCATGGATGCTCAGGTTGCTGACGTGGTGATGTTCACCGAAACCGTTAACCACGGACTGTTGCGGGTCTTCCCCCATGCCGCAGCCACCCATCTGGTGGGCGGTGAACAGCCTCACGCGATGCAGCTCCATGGGCAGCTCGTCGATAGCGGCCCTGGCCTCTGACCAGCTGTTGAGCCAGGGGGAATCCAGGTGCATCAGGCGGACTCGTTCGGCGCCGGCGGCAAACTGGATTTCTGCCATGGTATGGAAGGCCCGGCGCAAGCCGTCCCAGAGGTAGTCTGTCACCGGATAGTCGAGCACCGGGCTGCCGTCGTCCCGCAGACTGACGGTTCCACCAGGGCTGTCCGGATGGAAGCCATCCCTCAGCAGAGCAATCACGGACTGCATCCAGGGTAATAGCTTGAGGTTGTCCCGTTGTTCTGCACCGTGGCCGGGTACCACGCCGCTGGACATCGCCGGGTGCAGCGGTGGGACTTCCAGTTTATAGCCGGCCGGGCCATCAACGCCCTCGCGGAAGTTGAATTCGTCCGAGTAAATCGACTGGGGGGCGCCGTAAAACGGATCGACTTGCTCCGGCATTTGCGCCACAGTGGCGTTGACCGGATGAATGAACGAGCGCTTGCCGATGCGATTGTGGGGGTCGGGAATGTCTGAACGCAGCAACAGTCCGGGGGATCCAATGGCGCTGGCGGCCACCACAAAATGCCGGGCTTTCAGGTGGACCTTCACACCAGAGGGCGTCACGGAATCAGCGGACATGGCCGAGGCCACCAGGTGATCGATCCGGTCCTGTTTCATGACCAGCTTGTCGGCGCGCAGACCATGGAATAACCGGGCATCGTTGTCCAGTGCGCCCGGAATGGTTGTAGTCAGGGCGCCCTGCTTGGCATTGGTGGGGCAGCCAACGCCGCAGTACCCCAGATTCCAGCAACCCTTGACGTTGCGGGGGATCACGTTCCAGGAATGCCCCAGCTTTTCACAGCCCTGGCGCAGTATGTCGTTATTAAGATTGGGGTCAGTCAGCCAGGGGGAGACGGTATGCCGCTCTTCGCGACCATCGAACCAGGGTTTCATTGCCTCCGGCCTCAGATTCTCAAGGCCGAAGTTGTCCGCCCAGTAGTTCAGGGTGGGCTCCGGGGTACGGAAGCTGGAGGTCCAGTTGACGGTGGTTGATCCACCGACACAGCGCCCCTGGAGGATGGCAATGGCCCCGTCTTTGGTGACCCGGCTCATGCCCTCCTGATACAGCGAGGCATAGGCGGTCAGTTCGTCCATCTTGAAATCTTTCTGATAGTACAGCCGCCCCTCCTCAACAAGGATAACGGACAGTCCGGCGCGGGCCAGGATTTCGGCGGTGGTGCCACCACCGGCGCCGGTGCCGATGATCACGACGTCTGCTTCGTGGGTCTGGTGGTCTGTCAGGGTGCTGGCGTCTGTGACTTTCCAGCCGGCCTCAAGGCCCTTGGCAATTCGATCGGTTAACGACATGGAAATCTCCGGTAATCAGCGAGCGACAGGGTCAGGCGTTGTTGAACTGGGGCAGGGACTTCATGGCCCATTCCGGCGGCCCGGGGTAGCCCGACAGGTGCCAGTGCTCGGGGTGGCCATAAAACGCCACATTGCTGATTTTGGTCAGGGCGATGTAGCCATTGTTGAACAGGCCAATACCGCTGGTGCGCCAGCGTTCCAGAAAGGCGTCTGCCTCTGACGTGGTGACATTGGGCCAGCTGGACCAGACGCGGGCAACCGTAATCCGCGTCAGGCCGAAGTTGAGCAGATCGAACAGTTTGCGCAGTTCCTTCTGATTGGCCGGGCCGAACTGGACGATGCCCTGATCAATCCGTTCGATGGTGCCGGCAATCGCCTGTCGCCTTTGCTTCGGCTCTTCGGTTAATGCCGGCCCGACAATGGCTGGCAGCAGGGCCCGGAACAGTTCGATGTCATCACGGGTCAGGAACTGGAATTGATAGCCATCATCGACCGGGGTATCGGCCGCATCCAGGCGACCCGCCGGTGTGGTTGCGCAGCCACTGAGGCCTGCGGTGACACTGACGGTGCCGAGAAACAGCGTGCCGCCCACACCGGCACGCAGAAAGCTGCGTCGGTCCATGGCGGACAGGGTTTCCTGGTCGTGTGGTGGGTGGGACATGCTGGGACCCTCTTATTGTTTTCGTTGGCAAAGGTCATGCCGGGTCGGCGAGTCCGCCGGCCCGGATGTGGATCAGCGAATAAACAGCTTGTAGATCATCTTGTGCGCCGTAGTGCCGTGCGGGGCGTAGACGTATTTGCCGCTGTTGAATTTCTGTTTGCTGAAGATAGCCCGGTGATGGGACAGGGTCAGGAAGCCTTCCTTGCCGTGGTAGTGCCCCATGCCGGAATCACCAATGCCACCGAATGGCAGGTCGTCCTGGGCAACGTGCATCAGGGCGTCATTAATGCACATGCCGCCGGAGTGGGTGTTGTCCACCATTTGTTGCTGCATGGAGCGATCGTAGCCAAAGAAATACAGTGCCAGCGGGCGCGGGCGATCGTTGATGTAGTGGATCGCCTCCTCCAGACCGCCGTAGCCGACGATGGGCAGAATCGGTCCGAAAATCTCATCCTGCATGACCTTCATTTCCGGCGTGGTCTTCAGGACCAGGGTCAGGGGGATCTTGCGGGTGCCGTCCTTCAGGTTTTCACGGGACGGGTTGAGCTCGACGATCTCAGCGCCTTTCTCCCGGGCGTCATCCAGATACCCCTGCAGCCGTTCGTACTGTCGCTCATTGATGATGGCGGTGTAGTCGTCGTTATCCCGCAGGCTGGGGTACATTTCGGCAAAGCGCGCACGGAATTCGTCGACAAAGGCCTGGACCCGATCTGCGGGACAGAGTACGTAATCCGGCGCCACACAGGTCTGGCCGGCATTGAAGGCCTTGCCGAACGCAATGCGCTGGGCCGCATCCTCCATGGGAACATCGGAGGAGACAACTGCAGGGGACTTGCCACCCAGCTCCAGGGTAACCGGCGTCAGGTTCTCCGACGCGGCCCGCATCACCAGCTTGCCCACGGAGGTAGAGCCGGTGAACAGCAGGTGGTCAAAGGGGCGGCTGGAGAAATCCGCGGCGACATCCGCCTCACCGGTGATCACCGATACCAGGTCCGCGGGGAATGTGGCCTCAATGATCTCCTTGAACAATGCCGAGGTGTGCGGGGTGAATTCCGACATCTTGATCATGGTGCGGTTCCCTGCTGCCAGCGAGGCAACCAGTGGCCCGACGGCCAGATACAGCGGGTAGTTCCAGGGCACTATAACGCCGACCACGCCCTTGGGCTGGTAGTGCACCTTGTTGCTGGCGGGTTGGAACAGCACGGAGACATGGCGTTTCGAGGGCTTCATCCAGCCGCCGAGGTTTTTCAGGGTGTAATTGATGCCCTGGATGGACGGCATGATTTCTGCGATCAGCGATTCGTCCTTCGAGCGGCAACTGAAATCCCGGTCAATGGCGTCAGTCAGCTTGTCCTGATTGCTCAGTAGCGCCCGCTTCAGTCGCTTCAGGTTTTCCTGGCGCTCGGTCAGTGAGGGCATCGAGTTGTTACGGAATGCCTTTTTCTGATCCTCGAATACGCGATGTGTGTGCTGGATCTGCTTCTTGCTTTCGGTGAGCTCGACGACGCTGGCTCCCATGGTACTCTCCCCTCGGGCTGCCGGATGCATGCCGGGCGCCCTATTGTTGTAGATATGGTGGCGAAAGATTGCTCAATTTGCGCTTGAAGGTATTATTAGAGTATATACTCTAGGTAGTCAAGGAAAGCCGAATGGCGGATCAGGCCATCCGCCGGTCACACAACAACAAAGCTTGCTGAACCTATGAAAACCAGAGACAAGATCCTGTTATCCAGCCTGGAGTTGTTCAACGAGAGGGGGGAGCGAAACGTCACCACCAATCACATCGCCGCCCATCTGGCCATTTCCCCGGGTAATCTCTATTACCATTTCCGCAACAAGTCGGACATCATTTACGAGATCTTCCTGGAATACGAAAAGCTGGTGGATTACTACCTGGATATTCCAGAGGACCGGCCGCTGACCCTGGACGATATGATGTTTTACCTGGAGTCGGTATTTGATGGCCTCTGGAGCTATCGGTTTTTTCATCGTGACCTGGAGCACCTGCTGGATGGTGACCGGCGCTTACGTCAGGACTACCGGGAATTTACCGATCGTTGCCTGGATGCCATCAGCCGGATCTTCGAAAAGATGGCGGACGCAGGCATTATCGAGCCCCAATCCGACGAGTTGCGCTCGGCCATGTCGCTGAACGTCTGGCTGGTCATCACCAACTGGATGGCGTTCCTGAAGACAGCTCATGCCTGCGAGGAGTCAGTCAACCTCACGTTGACGGAGCTCAAGCAGGGGATCTATCAGGTGCTGACCCTGGAAATTCCCTATCTCACAGCGGCCTATCGGGAGAGAGTTCTGGCACTGAGAGAGAAGTACCGGCCACAACTGCCGGAAACCCGTGAGGTTGATTTGTCGGTTGGAGCTGCGAGGTGGAATACGGTTTGATTATTTTTTAATCGATTCGGGAACTTTCGGAATAGCCCCGTGTCCTATATTTGACGTTGGGGATCCGGACATCCCTGGCGTTACCCTGAGTGAGTTCTCAGGTTTTAGCACGTCGCAAACCCTGACGTTTCACCGGCCTGTCTGATGGCAGGCCGGTTTTTTATGGGTCCCGTCTCACCCCATCATCTCTTCCGGAATATCGTCGCTGTCAGCTTCCAGCCATGCGGTCAGCGCGTCACGACATTCATCAACTCCGCGCTTTGACGTTGCCGAGAACATGATCAGGTGCTCGACGCACTGGAATTCTTTCAGTTTTCCGGCGATGCCCAGCATGGCTGTCTTGGCCTGCCCGAATTTCAGTTTGTCGGCCTTGGTGGCCAAAATCATCAGCGGCAGGTTGTTATGTTCGCACCATTCCACCATCATCTGGTCGAAATCGGTCAGCGGGTGGCGAATATCCATGACCAGTACCAGGCCCCTCAGGCAGCGGCGATCATTGAGATAGTGACCCAGGTGTTTTTGCCAGTCGTCCTTCATATCCCGGGAGACTTTGGCATAGCCGTAGCCGGGCAGGTCCACCAGGCGGCAGTTTTCGCGATTCAGTGTGAAAAAATTGATCAGGCGGGTGCGGCCGGGCGTCTTACTGGTGCGTGCCAGTTTGCCGTTGGCGGTAATGGAATTGATCGCGCTGGATTTGCCGGCGTTGGAGCGGCCCGCAAACGCGACTTCCGCACCGGAGTCCAGTGGGCACTCTTCCAGCCGCGAGGCGCTGATCAGGAATCGGGCGCTGTTATATGAGATCGATTTTTGAGTCAGATCAGATGACACGGTGGTTGGGCTTCCTATTGGATTTCAGTTATCAGGGATTAATGTATAATGCTACACCAATTCCGGGCAGCACGCTGAGCGATGCTGCTGAACAGCCCCGGTTTTGTGCCTTTCTGGGCCAGTGCCTGCCGGCTGCATAACGAAGAATACTTTGGATGAGAGAAGCGGAGCGAGCATGAAAAAACTGATCGCAGGAGTTGTTCTCGGTGTTGGCCTCACAGCGATGGCACACGGGGCTGGAGATCCTGAAGCAGGCAAGGAAAACGCAGCCGTCTGTGCCGGCTGCCATGGTCAAGGGGGCGCCAAGCCGGTGATGGCGGTGTACCCGAAGCTGTCCGGGCTGGGTGAGAAATACCTGTACAAGCAGTTGTCGGCCATCAAGAGTGGTGATCGTCAAATTGCAGAGATGACCGGGCTGCTGGACAATATGTCCGACAAGGATCTGCAGGATCTGGCTGCCTACTTCGATGACCAGAGTATGGTGGTCAATCAGGCCGATCCGGAGCTTATTGAGCAGGGTCAGGCGTTGTATCGTGGTGGTAACCTGGCGTCTGGCGTGCCGGCCTGTTCCGGTTGTCACAACCCGCAGGGTCTGGGCAACGAGCCCGCAGGCTATCCGCGCCTTGGTGGGCAGCAGGCTGCGTATATAGAGAAGCAGCTGAAAGCTTACCGGGACGGCGAGCGTAATGGTACTGCAAACGCCTCCATCATGATGGACGTTGCTGCCAAGCTGACCGATTCGGAAATTGAGGCAGTGGCCAACTATATTTCCGGCCTGAACTGATTCGTCTTCCGGGCGCATAAAAAGCCGGTTTCCACGTCCTGGAAGCCGGTTTTTTTATTTCCGCCGATCAGGGGGTGGTCAGGCATTTCCAAAACGGAGAAGCGTGGCTTCTTTGAATGTTTTGGAAATGCCTGACCACCCCCTGATCGGCGGAAATAAAAAAACCGGCTTCCAGGACGTGGAAACCG
>NZ_CAMYMK010000005.1 GCF_947259545.1 uncultured Marinobacter sp. | reverse complement strand
TGAAACAGACCTGCGCCGATGGTAGTGTGGTCCGTCCATGTGAGAGTAGGTCATCGTCAGGCTCTTAATACCGAAAAACCCCAGCATCCTTGATGTTGGGGTTTTTTATTGCCTGAAGGAAAGTTCACAATCTCCCCATTCTATGACGCCGCGCACAGTGACAGTCTGTAGATAAAGGTAAAGTTCTGTATACAAACTGGCCGAAAAACAAAAAGAGCCAGCTTCAGAGACGCTCATTTAACATCCCTAATGCTTAACTGCCGCGCTAAAAAAACAACAGCGGCTTAAAGTGAGATGTAAATATGAGTAAACACGCCGGATTCTTTCTGCTGCTGGCAACCACGGCCACCAGTCTCAGTGCCGAGTTGCGCCCGATATCCGACGATCAGCTCTCCGAGGTAACTGGCCAGGCATTCGTCTCCATTGACCGCCAATACCATCCCGACGAGACGGACAGCACCTCCTATACCAGGGTGAACCTCGGTATGGATGTCGATATCCAGACCAATATCGATGCTCTCGAAATCGGCCGCTATGAGCGGGATGGAGAGATCGTCGGCTCCTCGGATGTACTCATCGAGAATTTTTCACTCGGCTATATCAACAACCAGGCCTACTTCGATCGCAATCCAGAATTCGCCAGACAATACAAACCTGATGGCTCCGCCTACGCTGAAGGCGAGATCGTGCCTTTTACCCTGAGCAATCCGTTTTTTGAGTTTGCCTTCGATGAATCGAGAGATGAGGTCGTCGGTGTGCGGCTGGGGTTCGGTGAAGCCATGGGGGTGTTATCCGGTGATATCCAGTCCCTGACTGGTAATGTGAATATCGACATTGTCGATCAGGGCGAGGGGCTCAGCGAAGCCAACACCGACGGCAACCTTTTTGACGCAATCATCGTGGCGCTGGCGCCTTACCTGGTTGGTAGTAATGCAATCACCAGTCGGGCTGAGCTGGTCTATGGCGCGGAGGGGGATCCGAGGCTCGGTGAGCTGGACCCGATCAGGGCGGAATACGCTGGTGTTCCTAACGGCGAAACCTTTGTCGTCGAAGACGTGCCTTTCTTTACTCGCCTGCTAATCCAGGGGGCGGGTGCCTTTAGTAGCTCCCAGATCGAAGTTCATGGGAGTGATGTCCATATTATTGCCCAGGACTGTCAGGTGCTGGGAATTCAGGCCTGTTTTTCGTTGACCGATTTCAAGAGCCTCCCGGTTGGTAAGTTGGGTGAAATCAACGGTGAGCGGGCAATTGTCGGCCCCGAATCCGGGCTGTTCCTCTCGTTCCAGACGCAAGATCTGGATTGGCTGGATGATGTTTCCAAGACGGACATCACGCCAGAGGATTTCATACGCGCGACCAGTGGTGGTTTTTTCAACATTCCCAATGGTTCCGTCGAGTTTAACCTCAATGAAGCGCTGGGCGGGATTGAGCGCCAGCGTGTGGAATACATCGACCGGGGGCAGGGGCTCTTCTGATGTCTTGTCGAATGAAAGAACAAAACATGACGCTGATATTCCGTCGGGTCATTGTCCTGATAGTCGGGGCCTGGCTGAATTTCTACCCTGGCCAGGGCCGGGCAGAACTTGAGCGTATGGATGATGCCGAGCTTTCTGAGGTCGATGGTGCAGGTCTGGGGGTTGTGCTGGAAGGGTTCAAGTTCTCCCACGGTACCGACGTTCCCGATGCCAACGGAGAGCAGGCCCGTATATTCAAAATTGGCGGCATAACCAGCACGGATGGCCGGGAGGTGGATATTACCGTCAACCACCTTTATATATCCGGCAGCGGCAGTAATTATGGCGAGAATCTTAGTCCGGTTAATCTCGGGCGCCTGATTAATCCCTATCGCATCGATGTGGTTGACGGAAATACGTTTGGGGTGAAAGGCAAGGCTGTACTGGAGTTTGCGGCTCCCGCCATGGTTGATTCGGCCCAGGGATTTAACTGTACCAGTGCGTCGGCCGTTGTGGGGTCAGGACCCTGCTCCAGTCGTCCGGCTACCGTCGACTACATCGGCGAGCGCCCGGATATTGGTCTGCAGATGAACGTGAGAGTCGGCGACGATCGTTCGGCGAATATCAATATCCACGCCGTAAGTGCCGTTATAGACGGGAGCTATCTGCGCTTGTGGGGAGATAATGATCGTCGCCAGATGGTGGGGCAGTTCAAGCTCAATTTTTACTCCCCGGAACTGTCCATCCATGCCTGTGATCAGAGTGGCGAAACGTGCGGTTCCCGGGTGTTGCTCAAGGACTTTGCCCTCGAACTGGCCATTGGCAATGAGCTTCAGCCCGTGTTCTTTGACGTCGACGGTGCCGGCAACTTTGTCGTAGAGGTGGCCGCAATCCAGCAACCCGCGACGGGGGATATCGGTGCCGATGGGCTGCGGGAGAGCAGTAATGCCGCAACCTGGGATTTCTATGAAAGTTATTACACGAATCCGGATTACCGCAGCAATCTCCGGATTGGCAATTTCCGTGTGAGTGACCGGGATTTCGGCTCAATGAGGGTTGAAGGAATGCTGATTCAACACCTCGACATTCGCACCAGGGATCTTGCGCCATGATGACAGTCGCTACCACGAACGTTCTCCTGCTGTTGTGCGCACTTGCGCTATCCATTCCCGGGCAGAGCGCAGCGGAGCTGAAGCGGCTGGATGACCAGGCGCTTGGCGCTGTTGCGGGGCAAGGCGGAATTTACCTGTCCGGTGATGTCAGTATTAACGAGCTCGGTGGTCCTGTTGAAAACAGCTACTTTGGCCGCTGTGACGATGAAACCAGAAAGTGTGGCGCCCGATTTGCCTACCGCCTGAAGGAGAATGGGGGCTGGATGGTACTGGACGATATCCGCGGAAATTTCGCGTTCGAGGGACTTACGCTGAGGGTGCGGACTATCGACTCAGGGTTTGGGGGTGACGGCGTGCTGTTCCGCGCGGATGTGCTGGAGCTAGGGTTGCCCAATACCGTCCGGTTTAACGATGTACGGTTCAAAATCGCTGCCAGCAGCACTGCGCGGCCTACGGACCCCGGATTTCAGCAAACCGATATTTTCTCTGTGGGAATGCGGGGAGAGGTCGTCATGGAGGGGAACCTGCTGGTGTTCCCTGTGGGGAAACCGTAGGGGTACGTTATGAATAGCCGCGATAGATTCCTCTATTTTTTGTCAGTTGCTGCTGGTGTGACGCTGGTGTTTCCCGGCCCGGTGGTGGCGGAGATGCAGCGTCTCGATGATGCGGACCTGGCCGGCATCAGTGGTCAGAGTGGCATTACCCTGGAGATGGACGTGGCGGTGACGGCAGACCGTCTCTCCTACTTCGATGACGGTAATGGCGTTCATCTGGAGGACTTGCGGATCGGGTCAGTGACGAATCCTGATGGCCGGGCATTTCATCGGGTTAAGGTGGATATCACCGACGACGCGACCCTGAATCTGGACTACCTGGTAGAGGATCGCAGAATCGAGTTCGGTGACCTGCGTCTCGCGGGTGCGCCCGGTCTGAGTATGGGTGGGGTGTTTTTCGATCACAGTCTGGAAGGTCATTTGCGTATTCGTCCGGGCGGCGCTCCCGGCGGGTCTGGATATACCTTTGATTCCGCCTACACCATGACCGGTGGGCGCCTGGGGTATCGCACCAACGGCAACGAATTCTTCCTGGATGACATAACTCTGGACGTGGAAGCCCTGGGGGTCACGCTTGATGTCGTGGGCGATACCCTTCGTTTGGCAGCTCCGCGGATTGTGGGTTCGTATAACGTCGGCGCCATCCGTTACAGCGGCAATCCGCTCAACCATGGCCATTCCCGGGATGCCACCACCGGAGCTTTACTGCCCAGTTACGGGAGTATCAGCGGGGCGTTCGATTTGACGACAGCCACCGATATCCAGGCCGGGGGACGCTCTGGGGAAGGCCTGCGGATTGACCATGAGACAACCATTAACAGTGCTCACTTTATCTATCATGACGATGGGAACGCCCTCGCCCTGCGACAGATCAGCGGGTATTACCGGGTGAATGACTTGCGCCTGGATGTCACGGATGATTGGCAGGGGCGGCCCGCACTGGGTCTGACATTGGGGCGTATGACTGGGGAGGTGAACATTGGTGCCATTGAAATGGGGAGCAATGGCCACAGCCTGGGTGAGGTGAACGTCAGTTTTCTGCTGGAAGACCGGGAGTTCGAGGGGCGCTATTACACGAATGCCCTCTATCTTCAGGGCGGAGGCCATCCCGATGCGGGCAGCCAGGGGCTTCGGCTGGCGACCGAGTGGAGTCTGAATCAGGCAGGCCTGAGCTATACCGAAGACGGGAACCGGGTGATTTTCAGCGGCTTGCAATCCTGGGGGCACGGAGACATTACGGTGAACGTGACCCGGGACGAAATCCGGAATGGCACCCGCTTTTACGACGGTTTGAGGATCGGTTTTGAAGGCGTCAAGGCCGGATACCGGATAAACGGTTTGCGGGTTGGCGACGAAGATGCGCCGCTTCAGGGTGGAACTGAGCTGTTGCTGGCGCTGGGCTTCTACCCCGCTTACGAGTTTGAACTGGACGGCCACATGACGCTTGGGGCAGGTGGTGCCAGCGGGGAGGGGATCACGATTAATTCGGACATTCAGCTCCGTAACGGCAGGGCAGCACTGATTGCGGCGCCCTATGACGCCGGATCCGGGGAAGTCGGCCAGAAGGGCTTGTGGTTAAGTGACCTCAGTTACGACGGCCATATCCGGGATATGACGGTCGATGTTACCGAGGAAGGATTGGCGTTCAGCACGGGAGAGAGCTGGAGCACCCTGGACGTCGGAAATCTTCGCTTGGGCGATAAGGACTCGGGACAAAGCTTCGGCCGCTTTGTGGTTCAGAAGTACGAAACCGGGAGCGGGCTGACGATTGTTCCCGGAGGTTCCGGGGAGGTCTGCGCCGGGGGTGTTGGAGCCACGGCGCCGGCATGTGTAGCTTCCGGAGGAATGTGGCAGGACCGGGGTGATGAGGGTATCACCGTCAGGATGAAACAGATCCTGGCGGAGGCCGCGGATGATTCACGCAAGAATGCCTTTATCTGGGAGACCAACCGGGAAACTGACGGCAGCGGCCAGACGATCAACGGTACCGGAACCCGTCTGGTGTTCAACGACATCCACACCAGCGATGGCGGTGACTTTGATCATGATGGTTTCGACGACAATACCTTTGGCGTTCGTACCGATGTGTCTATTGATGTCTACCAGACCAGGGTGGTGAAAAAAGTCGATGGACCGGATTCTCTCGGGGTCCCGGGCTCACGCGGCGATGAGAAAATCATGGATGCTTCTGCGGCTGCAGGTTATCGGTATGAGTCTGCACCCTCTTCCGCAGATCTGGAGAACCGGCCGCTGGGGTTCGCAGTCAGGGCACAGACCCGGTTCAAGGAGCTGTCCATCAACAATGTTGACCTTGTGCACCCGGTTGGTGGTGCGCAGACGGCTGTATATGGGGTCAAGATGCAAAATTTTGATATCAAGGCGAACCTGACCGCGACGCCAATTCCCTGATCGATAGCCGGGTTTACCCGGTATCCGCCCGCGACTCTTTGTTTTTTGTTCCCCGCTGGTGTTTAATCCCGCTTTGATCCTTTCAAACTCTCAGGCTTTATCCGATGAAATCCCGAGCTTTAATAAGTCTTATGGCGGACGGTCAGGTTCATTCCGGGGAATCCCTTGCGTCGAGTCTTGGCATCAGCCGTACCGCAATCTGGAAGCAGGTCAAGAGGGCGGCTGACGAAGGTTATGAGATTGAAACGATCCGTGGCAGGGGGTACCGCCTGATAACAGCCGTTGATCTCCTTGAAGAACCGGTGATTCTCGAGAGCATCCCGGAATCTGCGCGTCGCCGTGTAAGGCTGAAGGTGATGGACGAGGTGGACTCGACCAACGCAGAGATTATTCGTCATCGGCCGGTGCCGGGGGCGTCGGTGATACCGGTATGTATTGCCGATCACCAGACTGCCGGGCGAGGACGCAGAGGGCGGGAGTGGCAGAGCCCACGCGGCCAGAACCTGTATCTGAGCCTGGCACTGACGTTCCATGGTGGGTTCGCGATGCTGGACGGGTTGAGCCTGGTGTTGGGTGTGGCTGCGGCAGAGGCTTTGGAGGCGATGGGAGCCGGGCCTGTCGGCTTGAAGTGGCCGAACGACATCTTTCTCGGTCAAGGCAAAGTGGCCGGTATTCTCGTGGAGTTGCAAGGCGAACTGGAAGAGGGTGTTATCCAGGTTGTGGCAGGAATTGGTCTGAATGTTCATATGAAGCAGGCGGAAGATGTGTCTCAGGCATGGGACAGCCTCTCGGTTGCGTGTCCGGGGACAGTCTGGGCGCGGAATGAATTGGCGGCCAGCCTGATTGATTCCCTGGTTGGCGCAGCTGACGAGTTTTCTGAAAGCGGCTTTGCGGCCTTTCGTGACCGTTGGCAGCGGCGGGATATCTTTGCCGGCAAGGCACTGGTGGCCAGCCAGGGAGACCTGGCGGGTGTTGGTGCGGGTATTGATGGTTCCGGTAATTATCTGTTGGAAACCGAGGGTGGCGTGACAGCTGTGCGGGCCGGAGAAATTAGTTTGCGGGTGCAGTTGTGAGGTTGCTGATTGATGCGGGAAATACCCGCGTGAAGTGGCAGGTGGTTGAGGGGGAGCGCAGGGTTCTCGAGGGGGTGGGGGCCCTTGATAATGATCCGTTTGCCAGTTTATCGGCGGTGCGCGGCAAGGTTTCCCGCATTGCCGTTTCCACCGTGGCGTCGGAGGACAAACGCCGATCCATGACCGAGGCGTTGTCCTGTTATACCTCCGTGAAGCCTTGTTTCTACTGGTCAGAAGCCGAGCGGAACGGGTTGGTGAATGCCTATGAAGACCCCGGGAAAATGGGCGCGGATCGTTGGCATGGAATGTACGGAGCGTGGACCAGGCTGGGGGGCGGTTTCGCTGTCGTAGATGCGGGCAGCGCCATTACGATTGATTTTGTTGACGCTCATGGCCAGCATCTGGGTGGCTATATTCTTCCGGGACGCCGGATGATGCTGCGAAGCCTCAGAAATGACGCGGCGAGAATCGGCTTTGAAGATCACCGGTCCGATGCCGGCGACCCCGGCGCTTCGACGACAGAGTGCGTCCATCATGGGCTGTTCTGGCTCTGGCAGTCGATGGCAACGCGCATTCATCAAGACTGTCGTGTGCGGGCCATTGACCGAGTTCTGGTAACGGGAGGGGACGCATCGGGCGTTCTGGCTGCCGGGCTTGGCGCCGACCACCTCCCGGATCTGGTGTTGCATGGTTTGGCCGCAATAGATGCGGGGGAGTCGGAGCAACCATGAAGTGGCTCGCGATGATGTTGCTGGTGGCGAATGTCGCGCTGTGGTTTTACGGCAGCACTCTGGTTGCTCCGTCGGTTAGTGTGGCGCAGAGTGACGGCCGCTTGCCTCGAGTTGCCACTCTCAAGACCGGATCGGAGAGTTCTCCCGTCACCACACCGACGCCGCCCCCTTCTCTTTTTTGCGCACGTTTGGGCTGGTTTGAATCCGAGGCCGAGGCGCATGACATGGCGGCCGCGCTTGGGAAGTTGCGGGAGGAGTACAGCGTTGAGCGACAGGAGCGGGAGCTGGCTCCGCTGCACTGGGTCCTTATCCCTCCCCAGCCAGCGGATCAGGCCCGAAAAATGTTTCGTGAAATCCAGCGCAGGGGTATCGACTCCTACCTGGTGACCGAGGGTGAAAGGCGCAACGCAATCTCCCTTGGCCTGTTTGAGTCGCGGGAAGCCGCGATTTCGGTAATGGAAGAAAAAAATCGTCAGAATCTCAATGCAGTACTGGCCATGTTCCCCCGAAATCAGATAAGCTACGCGCTCGCTTTTGAGGTCGGCCCGTTGGAAGATTCTGAACAGGCCGGGGCGCTGCAGGCGGATTACCGAGAGGATTTCGAATTAGTCGAAATCGAGCGTTGTGAAGGTGTTGCAACGCCGGAAAAAAGTCCGTAGTATACCGCCCTCGCTGACGAGGCGAATGTGAGCTGGCGTAGCTCAGTTGGTAGAGCAGCTGACTTGTAATCAGCAGGTCGGGGGTTCGATTCCGTCCGCCAGCTCCACTTTTAGTTTTAGGCAGGTTCGCCTTGGCGGGCCTGACTCGGAGGGGTTCCCGAGTGGCCAAAGGGATCAGACTGTAAATCTGACGCGAAAGCTTCGCAGGTTCGAATCCTGCCCCCTCCACCACTTATTGCTCGCGGGCATCGTATAGTGGCTATTACCTCAGCCTTCCAAGCTGATGACGCGGGTTCGATTCCCGCTGCCCGCTCCAATTTAGTTTGTAATGCTCATGTAGCTCAGTTGGTAGAGCACACCCTTGGTAAGGGTGAGGTCGGCGGTTCAAATCCGCCCATGAGCTCCATTATTAATCCGGTCAACGTTATGATCCAGGTTGATTAGGGGGATTGGTCGAATGTCTAAAGAAAAGTTTGATCGCAGTAAGCCGCACCTGAATGTAGGCACCATTGGTCACGTTGACCATGGTAAGACCACTCTGACCGCCGCTCTGACTCGTGTGTGTCACGAAGTCTGGGGTACTGGTTCTGCCAGTGCATTCGACCAGATCGATAACGCACCGGAAG
>NZ_CAMYMK010000004.1 GCF_947259545.1 uncultured Marinobacter sp. | reverse complement strand
TGAACCCATACTGGCCGCCGGCCCAGCCCTGGCTGACTCGCAGCCAGGCGCTGCTGTGTTCGTCGTTCTTGGAGTAGCGATCCCAGGGGAAGCGGACTTTTACGCGGCCGTGTTCGTCGCAATGGATTTCTTCGCCTTCCGGGCCGGTGACCATCGCCATCTGCGGGCCATCCATTCTAGGCCGTTGTTTAACTTGCGGACGCCAGCTACGGTCGGCGGGAATGGCGTTGAACTGGTTGCTGTAGCTGGTGGGTTCGGAACCGCCCTCTTCTTCCAGCGCCTGGGGCTGTTTGCCGGTGTGGGTGATGCCCGTCAGCAGCCATTCCCGGTTCAGGGACTCGCTGTCGTGGTCGCTCAGGGTCACTTTGGCGCCGGCGGTGAAGTCCGCGCGGTTGCTCTTGCCCTGGGCGGTGCTGGCGTCGTTTCTCAGGGCGTCCAGGCGGGCGTCGGTGAAGGGCTGGCCGCTGGCGTCCTGTTTGAAGCGACCCGGGTAATCGTAGTGCTGGTAATCTTCCCGGTGATTCGGGCTGCCGGCCTGCTGTTCATGCATCAGGGCGTAGGCCGGATTTTTGAAGGTGTAATCCTTCAGGGCCACGGCACTGGCGCGGACCCTTTCCTGATGGGCGAAGCGGAACACGCAGGGAACCTTGGTGCTGCCGCCGGCCTTGCCGTTATAGGTCACGGATTCCAGTCTGGGGGCGTCGCCGTGGTGGTCGGCGATGATCAGGGCCGGCGGTTCTTCGCCATCCACTGAGCCGTGGTGATAACGGTAATGCCAGCCTTCCTCGGCCGACAGCCGCTCTAAAAACCCCAGGTCGCTTTCCCGGTGCTGGACGCAGTATTCCCGTTCTTCCGGGCGGCGTTTCAGGTCGAACACGGTATCGACGATGCCCCGCTCTTCCAGCAGGGTTCGCACGATGGCGTCGGTAGTTTGAGCCTGGAAGATGCGGCTGTTCTGCATCAGGCTCAGGCGCCACAACGGGGGCTGAATGATGAGTTCGTAGCGGGTGCGGCGGTGACCAGCATCACCGCGGGCGAATTCGTTGACCATGCCCGTGAAACGCCGCAAAGGCGCGCCGTCCTGCCAGATGACCAGATCCACGGCCTGTTCCAGTACATCGGCTGCCGATACCGACGGGTCGGTGCTGGCCAGTTTGAGCTTGCCGTGAAACAGTTCGGAAAGGGCTTCGGTCAGCTCGAAGCCGACAACGGAAAAATGATCAGAGGAAAATCCGCCAATGGTGGCGGTGAACTGCAGTCCGCTTGCCTGGGGCATGTCTTCGGTCCCTGATGATGTGGTGTTGAGTCCATACGTCGCTCGTCCTGAGCGGTGCCGATTATATACAGATTTCGGCGATTTTTAACAGCCGGGGTATCCAAACTGTGATCAGTAGCCGGTGCTATCGACGTCCAGATCAAACTCAAACTCGGTTGCCCGTTGGACTTCCGTCCGGAACTCTCCAGAGGCCTCAAGCTCGAACCAACGATACCCTGGCGGCAATTCCTCCACGGCAAACTGGCGGGAACCAGAAGTAAACTGGATACAGGTGGAAGGCGTGGCCAGCAATCTCACCCCATGGCGCTCAAGATCGTGTTCCTGATGGATGTGGCCCCACAATACAATTTTGACCTGAGGAAAGCGTTCAACCACCTGCCAGAAAGCATCCCGGTTACGAAGGCCGATGCCCTCCATCCAGTCGGATCCGATGTCCACCGGATGGTGGTGCAATGTAACCAGTGTCGGCAAACCCGGATTCTGCTCCAGTGTCGATGCAAGAAACGAAAGCTCTGCATCCGCCAGCTCACCATACACGTGACCACGAACGGATGAATCCAGCAGGATGAACTGCCAGCCGCCCTGGATAATATGCCGACGACTCGCCTGGTGTTCACTGGCAACCCGCTGCATGACATCCGTCGCGTCGTGGTTACCAGCTATCCAGGCCGACGCACAGTGAAACGCCCGCAGCTTGTCACCAAAAACACGGTAAGCCTCTTCCGAGCCGTCCTGGGCAAGATCACCGGTAGCCAATACCAGGTCCGGCTGACCATGCTCCCTGAGCACCTTTGTAATAACAGCATCAAGACTGTCCCGGGTGTTCACGCCCAGCAACTCCCCCGCCGGGTCGGCCCGGAGATGAGGGTCAGTGATCTGTAGCACCCGGAGAGCCCGGGATGTGTCCTTTCTGGTCATGGCGCTCTGTTTCGTATCTGGGCAAGACGCTTGGCTTGAGACCGGTTATACGGAGAGAGTAATCCGTTTTCTCACCTCTGAACTGAACCATGATCACATTATGCCTCTTAGTTACAGGACATATTGCGTCATTTGACAACTTTGACACAGCATTTACGCTTCGCCATCACATCTTAGTTCACACTCAAACCCATTCTCCACCGCTCTCTAGTCAACCCCCTCACCAGCTGACCAGAGAGAATGCTCCATGGGCAGGTGCCCGAAACGCAGACAGTAATCCAGCCAGTCGGCCAGAAAGCTGTTCACCTGCACCTTTTCATCGGGGTGATGCATAAAACGGTTGGGGTAATCGTTGACCGGCGCAATCTGACGATCCCGATAGCAACTGATCACTTCTGCCATCGCAGCATCGTGATAGACACGCACCGTCAGTTGAGGATTGTTTAGCCATCGGCCGGCGTTATGAATCTGCTCCAGCAGGAGGGTTTCGGTGAACCGTGCGGTCTGGAGTACTTTGATCCGCACACGCCCGAGGTACAGATCTTCCCGGTGCAGCTCGAACTCGGAAACCGGCTTTCCGGCCGACTCCAGCTTCCGGAGTTGATTCAGGCGCAGGTAGTTACCATCGCACAGCGCCCCCAGTCGCCTGAGATCCGGCACGTAGCGTTTGGGTTTCATGGACCACTCACTCATCAACCCCACCTTTCCCGTATACGGTCGCGGTTGAGCTGAAGCCATTGCAAAGCAATGATCGCCGCCGCATTGTTGATACGACCATCCTGGATCATGGCAATCGCCTCCTCTGAACTGAATACGTGGGCACGGATGTCTTCATGTTCGTGTTCCATGCCAAACAAACCGCCGGCCGACTCAGTGCTTATACAACCACAATACAGGTGTATGAGTTCCGTGCTACCTCCGGGAGACACGAGGTAATCGCAAATTTTATCCAGTTTGCTGAAGGTCAGGCCCGCTTCTTCCTGCCCTTCCCGTTGCGCAACTTCCTCGGGTGTTTCGCCCTCTTCGTTCATGCCTGCGACCAATTCCAGCAACCAGGGCGACTGGTCGCGGTCCATCGCGCCAAGGCGAAACTGTTCCAGCAACACCACTTCGTCCCGCTCAGGGTCATAAGGCAGCACACAGGTGGCATCACCACGGATAAACAGTTCCCGGGTGAATACGGGCATGTCGCGGCCGTCAAAACGCGGGTGGGTCAGCCACAGCTTGTCCATGCGGAAGAAGCCCTGGAAGACGGTTTCGCGCTTTTCGACGTTGACGTCGCTGGCTTTGAACTGAAACGGTTTGGTCATCGTTCACTCGGTTGCTCAATCAACTTCGAACGATAGCCGTTTGTTCGGTGTAACTGCAAGCTCTGGCCACAGCCTGACAGTTTTAGGGATAGGGTCGTGTCGGGAATTGCCTTCTGAAACATCAGCTTTGGGTGCAAGACAGGCATTGGGAAATACTTCAGCAGACTAGTTCCGAATCTGGACCATCCAGACTGCAAGAAACTCCCGGTATAACTCGACAGCTTGCCTGAGCCGGGGTGGCAGGGCTGTTCAGGAGTGTGCGGAGCCAGGGATGGCGGAGCCCAAGCCGCACAGGGACGTCTTGAGGCGTCTCCTGAACAGCCCTGCCACCCCGGCTCCCCCCGCCAACCTTCAGGCTAGGGATTCGCAAACTCCCAAAGCCTCAGATCTTGTCGTAGAGCTTACTCCCGGACTCCACGAACTCCCGGGATTTCTCCTGCATGCCGGCGTCGACCGCAGAAATCTCATCAATGCCCTTCTCCGCTGCATACTCACGCACTTCCTGGGAGATCTTCATGGAACAGAACTTCGGCCCGCACATGGAACAGAAGTGAGCCACCTTGGCGGACTCCTTGGGGAGGGTTTCGTCGTGGTAGGCACGGGCAGTGTCCGGGTCGAGGCCGAGGTTGAACTGGTCTTCCCAGCGGAACTCGAAGCGGGCCTTAGACAGAGCATTGTCACGGATCTGGGCGCCCGGATGGCCTTTGGCCAGGTCGGCGGCGTGGGCAGCGATCTTGTAGGTGATGATACCGGTTTTGACGTCGTCCTTGTTGGGCAGGCCCAGGTGCTCTTTCGGGGTGACGTAGCAAAGCATGGCGCAGCCATACCAGCCAATCATCGCGGCCCCGATGCCGGAAGTGATGTGGTCGTAACCTGGCGCGATGTCGGTGATCAGTGGGCCGAGAGTGTAGAACGGCGCTTCGTCACAGCATTCCAGCTGCTTGTCCATGTTCTCTTTTACCAGTTGCATGGGCACGTGGCCGGGGCCCTCGATCATGCACTGGACATCATGCTTCCAGGCAATTTTGGTGAGTTCGCCCAGGGTTTCGAGCTCACCGAACTGGGCTTCGTCGTTGGCGTCGGCAACCGAGCCGGGGCGCAGGCCATCGCCGAGGCTGAACGAGACATCATAGGCTTTCATGATTTCGCAGATGTCTTCGAAATGCTCGTACAGGAAGCTTTCTTTGTGGTGAGCCAGACACCACTTGGCCATGATAGAACCGCCACGAGATACGATGCCCGTGGTGCGCTTTGCGGTCATGGGCACGTGGTGCAGGCGTACACCGGCATGAATCGTGAAGTAATCCACGCCCTGCTCGGCCTGTTCGATCAGCGTATCCCGGAAGATTTCCCAGGTCAGGTCTTCGGCTACCCCGCCAACTTTTTCCAGCGCCTGGTAGATAGGCACCGTACCGATGGGCACCGGGGAGTTGCGAATGATCCACTCACGGGTTTCGTGGATATTCTTGCCGGTGGACAGGTCCATGATGGTGTCGGAGCCCCAGCGGGTGCCCCAGGTCAGCTTTTCCACTTCTTCCTCGATCGAGGAGCTGACTGCGGAGTTACCGATATTGCCGTTGATTTTCACCAGGAAGTTACGGCCGATGATCATCGGCTCGGTTTCCGGGTGATTGATGTTGGCGGGGATAATGGCGCGGCCGCGAGCCACTTCGTCCCTGACGAATTCCGGCGTGATTTCCTGCGGCAAGGAGGCGCCAAACGACTGCCCCGGATGCTGATCCTTCAGCAGCCCCTGTTCTCGCGCTTCGTGAAGCTTCATGTTTTCGCGGATGGCGATGAATTCCATCTCGGGAGTAACGATGCCCTTACGGGCGTAGTGCATCTGGCTGACATTTTTACCAGGCTTTGCTTTCAGCGGCTTGCGCTCGTCCATGAAACGCAGCGGATCAAGCTGGGGATCTTTCATGCGTCGACGGGTGAATTCCGACGTGTAGCCGTCCAGCTGCTCGACATCGCCACGCTCTTCAATCCAGGCGGCACGGATCGGCTGCAGGCCTTTGCGAAGATCAATGGTGGCCTCGGGGTCGGTATACGGGCCGGAGGTGTCATACACCATGACCGGCGGGTTCTTTTCTCCCCCCATCTCGGTCGGCGTATCCTGCACAGTAATTTCCCGCATAGGCACCCGGAGGTCCGGGCGGCTACCCTGCACGTAGATCTTTCGTGAGCTTGGTAAGGGTTTGATTGCGGCCGAATCGACTTTGGCTGAATCACTCAGGTAGGACGGTAAGTCTGTCATCATGCGCTCCCGGAACAGATTGGGGAAATATCGGGTCGCGTATGACGGAGCCGCAGGCACTGTGTTTTCCCTGTCAGGGGCCCCGCTGAAGGATTTAATCCAAGGGGGATTTCACGTGGCTTACAGCAATATTGTCTTAATCCCTACGCCGGTATTATCCGGATCAGGTCGCGGGTTC
Source organism: uncultured Marinobacter sp. (assembly GCF_947259545.1). Classification (GTDB taxonomy): domain Bacteria; phylum Pseudomonadota; class Gammaproteobacteria; order Pseudomonadales; family Oleiphilaceae; genus Marinobacter. Next base: position 54,803 of record NZ_CAMYMK010000004.1, on the reverse strand, counting down.
TGCGTTGCAATCTCAGCCAGCCTGATTTGTACTCAGACCAGCACCCCGTCAAGACGCGAATTCGTAATGCATGACACTCTAAATGAGTGCCGTCTGCAAGTGTAGAGATGCGGGCAATTATTGTCCATAATGGCCAGCCAGACTTGCTCGCTGTTGCCCGGAAGTATCCATCAGAATGCAACATAAGCGCTCCGGAGTGGAGCAGACGTGCTTACGTACCAGGAGACAGAATGAAGAAACGATTGCTTTCAGGAATGATTGGCTTGCTTGCGGCACACCCCGCCTTTGCCATGGATCTGATCGAAACCTACGAGAAGGCCCTTTCCTACGACTCCGGAATCGCTGCCGCACGCGCCAGTTTTGAGGCCCAGGAAGCCGGCACTGATGTTAGCCGCGCGAACCTGCTCCCCCAGGTCAATGCCTTCGGTGAAGCCAATTATACCGACTCGGAAAGCCCCAACCAGGACGTGGACTACACCACCCTGGCCTATGGCATCAGGTTGACCCAACCACTGTTCCGGGCCGACGCGTGGTACGGGTACGACGCCAGCAAATTTCAAAGCGAAGCCGCACGTGCGGATTACAATCTGGCACAACAGCAGCTGATTTTGGATGTTGCTACTGCCTACTTCAATGTATTACGTGCAGCAGACACACTGACCACTGCACGAGCCACCGAAGCGGCGATTCAGCGTCAGTACGAACAGGCTCAGGAGCGTTTCGATGTCGGCCTGATCGCGATCACAGAAGTGTACGAAGCCCGCGCCAGCTACGACGACAGCAAGAGTCAGCGGATTGCTGCGGAAAGCGACCTGGACATCGCCCGAGAACAACTGGCGCGTCTGACCGGTGAATACACGGAAGAGCTGGACAACCTCAGGGAGAATTTCCCTTTAGGTCGCCCCGAACCGATGGACCCCACCAAGTGGGAAATGACAGCCCTGGAGCAAAACTGGTCAATTCAATCGGCGATGTACCAACTGAACACCAGTGAAGCGAACCTCAAGGTATCCAAGGCCGGCCACTACCCGACGCTGGACCTCAATGCCTCTTACGGGAAGAGCGACATTGACGGCCTTGAGAATGGCGCAGCGCCAGTGCAGCTGCGCTCAGACGGCACCACCACCGAAGCGGTCATCGGCGTAACCCTGAACGTACCGCTCTACCTGGGCGGTGGTACACAGGCCGGGGTTCGTCAACAGCGCTCACTGGTCACCGTTGCCGAGCAAAGCCTGGAGACCACCCGCCGGGATGTTCGGGTCAACACCCGCAGCCTGTTCCGTACGGTGAATACCAATATCGAAACCGCGTCTGCCCTGGAGCAGACCATCATTTCCCGTCGCAGTGCACTGGATGCTACTCGCGCCGGTTATGAGGTGGGCACGCGCAATATTGTTGAGGTACTGGATGCGGAGCGTGCGTATTACGTGGCGCTGAGGGATTACGCCAACTCCCGCTATGACTATGTCATCAACACCCTCAGCCTGAAGCAGGCTGCGGGCACCCTGAGCCCTCAGGACCTGATCGACCTGAACAACTGGCTCAGCGCGTCAGCTCCGGGTATTGAGGCCCTGGCCAACGAAGAGGAAACCATTGAGGACCCGATGGAGTAGAGTAATCTCCAGCCTCCGGTGCGCTCGCGCCGGAGGCGCCATCACACCCGCTCAACAATCCCATCCACCACCTTTTCCAGTGCACCACGGTTCGCATCCACCACGGCCAGGGCGTTATCCCCTGCCCGCCTGGCGGAATCCGGATCGGCCATCAACGTCATCACACAGTCCGCCAGCGCGGCAGACGATGGCGTGAGATATAAACCATGCCCGGCATCCAGGCGGTTGTAGATGGTTTCGAAGTTGAAAATGTGAGGGCCGGACAGCACCGGCATTCCCCAGGCAGCCGGCTCCAACGGGTTATGGCCGCCACGCTCGATCAGCGATCCGCCGACAAACGCAATATCAGAAGCACCATACAGCATCAGCAGCTCCCCCATGGTATCCCCGAGATACACCTGCACATCTTCCGGGACCGGCTCCGTTGCCCCTGACCGGCGTGACAGTTTCAGCCCCATCGGTTCCATCAACTCCGCGACCTTATCGAAACGCTCAGGATGCCTCGGCACAATCACCAACAGCGCGCTGGGAAATTTCCGGAGCACCGCCTTGTGGGCCTCAAGAATCTGTTGATCCTCCCCGTCATGGGTACTGGCGGCAATCCAAACCGGACGGTGCTCTCCAAGCTGTTGCCTCAAAGCGGAAGCTTCTGACCTGAGTTGTGCGGAGATATCCACATCAAATTTGATGCTACCTGTTACCGAGACGGATTCGGGCTCCGCACCGATCCTCAGGAACCGGCCAGCATCTTCCTCCGCCTGGGCGGCTATCCAGCAGATGCTCTGCAACAGCGGCCGAACCAGCGAAGGCACCCGCTCGTAGCCCCTGGCGGACCGTTCGGACAGGCGGGCATTGATCAGGAAAATGGGGACATCATGCAGGAAGGTATTGGCAATCATGTTGGGCCAGAGTTCGGTTTCCATAATTACCAGCGCCATCGGACGCACCCGCTCGGCAAACCGGCGGACCGCACCCGGTGTATCGTACGGCGAATATGCATAGCGTACCTGGTTGCCGAACATCGCCTTGGCACGGGCAGACCCGGTTGGCGTCATTGCTGTCATCAGGATAGGAACTTCGGGGTTGCGCCGCAGCAGAGCTTTCACCAGAGGCGCGGCTGCAATGGTTTCCCCTACCGACACCGCATGCACCCAGATGACCGGCTCCGGGGAGGGAGTGACGTATCCCAGCCGCTCCTGCCAATGCTTCCAGGCTTCAGGGTTATGACGCCCATGCCACCACAAGCGCAACAGCACAAACGGCAGTGCGAGGCGGAAAAACAGTGAGTACAAAAAGTGCAGCATGAGGTCTCCGGGGCGGTAATTCGGAGGCATTCTACCGAAACATCAGACAGTTCGCCTGCATTGCTACTTTAGTCCACAGGAAGCACCCTGCTAAACTCCTGTTTCGTATCCGGACCATAGACGAGATGACCCTAGCGTGAGCAAGCGCCCTTCAAAAAAACGCGATACCCGATATACAAGTTACTGCCACCCCCGCTGGTGGCCCACGTGGATTGGCATTGCCCTGATGTGGCTGATGTCGAGGCTGCCGCTGAAACTGCAGTGGTGGGTCGGCAAACTGGTTGGTGGGCTTGCGTACCGCCTGATCCCCCGCCGGCGCCACATCACCGAGGTCAACATTCGCCTGTGCTTTCCCGAGCTCTCCGCCGAGGAGCAACAAAAGCTGGTTCGCAAAGCCTTCCACTCCAACGGCATTGGCATCATGGAAATAGGACTCGCCTGGTTTCGCGATCCCAAAGTCTATTTACCGGTGACCAAGGTGCATGGTCTGGAACATGTGGATGCGGCGCTGGAAAAAGGTCATGGCATCCTGCTGCTCGGCGGCCACTACAGCACCCTCGACCTGGGGGGCAGCCTGGTCACCGAATTCATTGAAGCCGATGTGATGCAGCGGGATCATAACAATCCGCTGATGAATGCCATCATGACCCGCGCCCGGGAGCGGCGTTACGGTGTCGCCCTGGACAGCAAGAACTTGCGGGGCCTGCTCAAACGGCTTAAACAGAACCGCATCGTCTGGTATGCCACCGATCAGGATTACGGGCGCAAAGGCATCGTGTTTGCGCCCTTCTTCGGCGTGCCGGCCGGGTCCATCACCGCAACTTCGCGGATTGCAGAGCGCAGCGGGTGTGCGGTCGTGCCATTCAGCCACTTCCGGCGAGACGATCAACCCGGATATGACATTTACTTCCACCCACCACTGGAAAACTTCCCCTCCGGCGATGACATGGCAGACGCGACACTGGTCAACCACACTATCGAGCAGGAAGTCCGACGTCATCCGGACCAGTATCTCTGGATGCACAGACGCTTTAAAACCCGGCCCTCGAAAGACGATCCGGATCTCTATCGCAAGGACCCGCATTGAATGCAGACTGATGCCCCAGTGGTCTGGCTGCTGACCGACAACAAACCGGGACACCGAAACCAGCTTAAGGGGATCGGCAACCGCCTGCGGGTTCGGGCCGGGGCCGCGCTCCACTGGATCGATGCCACGGAGCAACGTGTGCCTTTGTGGCGTGCCCTGCTGGGCATTGCCCCGGTAATGGACGCCTCCTTACCCCATCCGGCTCTCATTATTGGTGCCGGCACCTCAACGCATCGCTTACTGTTGGCGCTGCGCCGCACTGCTCGCGCAAAAACTGTGGTATTGATGAAGCCCTCGTTTCCCATGGGATGGGCAGATGCAGTGATTCTCCCGGAGCATGACGGGGTGACCTCTGACAAACGGCTACTCACCACACAAGGTGTTATCAACAGCATCACGCCCCTGGCACGCATCACGGAAAAACCTGAGGCTCTGGTTCTGATCGGCGGCCCATCCCCCCACTTTGAATGGGATGACAGCGTGGTATTCGACCAGCTCAGCCAGTTGATCGCGGATTACCCGACCTGGCGCTGGACCATCAGCAGCTCACGACGCACGCCACCCAGACTCGCAGAGCGCCTTGAAGAGCTGGACAGCCTCCGGGTCAGCGTTGTAGACCCCAAGCGCACTCACGAAGACTGGCTCGCCCATCAGTTATCTGCCTCAGGCGCCGTCTGGGTGACTCCCGACAGTATGTCCATGGTGTGTGAAGCGGCCACATCCGGCGTTCCGACCGGGCTGTTCCAACTGCCTCCGAAGTCAGGGAGCCGGGTAGCAAAAGGTATTGACCTGCTGGTAGAGCGAGGCCGGGTTGCCTGCTGGAGTGACCATACCAACGTTATGGATCATTCGCCCGGAGAAAAGCCCAGGTTGTGGGAGGCGGACCGGGCCGCCCAATGGCTTATCCGCCTGTTTCTCAGTCGAGGTAAGTCATGAGAGTTCTCCAGATTCTACCCGCACTGTACAGCGGAGGTGTCGAACGAGGCACTGTGGAATTTGCAGCCGAACTGGTGAAACAAGGCCATGAGTCGTTCGTGGTATCCAACGGGGGACCTCTTGTCCGCCAGCTGGAAAAAGGTGGGTCAACCCATATCACCATGCCGGTTCATCGCAAATCTCCCGCCTCTTTCGGGCAAATTCTCCCTATGCGCCGCCTGCTGAAAGACATCCGACCGGATGTAATCCACGTCCGCTCCCGAATGCCCGCCTGGATTACCTGGCTGGCCTGGCGCGGACTTCCTGACCACGAACGCCCGGCTGTGGTCTCAACCTTCCATGGCATGTATTCAGTCAATCCCTACAGCGCCATCATGGCCAGGGCAGACCATATAATCGCCGTTTCGGATTGTGTACGGGATTACGTTATTCGTAACTTCCAGGTTCCCGAGGACAAGCTGACCGTGGTTCAACGAGGGGTCGACGTCGACGGGTTCCGTAACCGGACTCTCGACTCCGAGTGGCGAGCAGGGATCCTGACCCAATACCCACAGCTCGGCGACAAGCGCATTATTATGATGCCCGGACGAATCTCCCGTTGGAAAGGCCAACTGATGTTCCTGGACGCAATGGCCGAGATCGTCCAAAAGGCCCCCGACTGCCACGGCATCATTGTTGGCGGGGTGGAGCCCGGCAAGGACCGTTTCATGGAAGAACTGGCGCAGCGACGGGAGGAGCTGGGACTGACACACCACATTACGTTTCTGGGGCAACGTAATGACATGGCTGAGCTGTACCTGTTATCGGACATGGTCTGCCATATGTCCACCAAACCGGAACCCTTCGGCCGCACGGTAACCGAGGCACTGGCTTCCGGAACACCGGTGGTGGCCTTTGATCGCGGCGGTGCAGCAGAAACCCTGCGCGCCTGTTTTCCGGAGGGGCTGGTTGAGCCGGATAATACCCGCCAGTTTGCGGAAGCGGTGCTCAAAATTCTCGGCGCACCAACGCCCCCGATCCAGGTTCCGCATCGCTTCCGGCTGGAGGCGCAGACACAGGCGACACTGGCGATCTACGAGCGCCTGTTAGCCGAGCGACGGTCTGAACCATGGCTCATTCGCTGACCATAGCCCTGATACTGGCCACCCCCGGGAGTGGCTGGGGCGGCATGGAAAAACACACAGCGGAATTGTCAGCGGCCCTGGCTGATAGAGGACACCAGGTCCATGTTCTTGCCCATCAATCCTACCAGAACCGGTTTTCTGCCAATGTGACCGTACACCCCCTGCCGTTTCAGCTTGGCCGGCGTAATCCATGGTTGAAGTTCCGACTGAGGCGATTGCTGAACTCGATCAGGCCCGACATTGCCCATGCACAGGGTAACAAGGCCGCCAGCCTTCTGAGCGCCGCGCGGTATTCAAGCGGAGCGACCGTTGGAACCGTCCACGGCACAAAAACGTCCCATAAAGCGTTTCAGCAACTGGACGGTGTTATTGGTGTCAGCCGGGACATACTCGATTCGATCGAACACCACAACAAACAGCTTGTCTACAACGGGCTCGGCAGGCCCCCGACCGGCGAGAACAACAATGCCAACGACACCATCATTCCGATTCCGGTGGACAGGCCACTTTTGCTCGCCGCTGGCAGGATGGAGCAGGTCAAGCAGTTCGACCGGTTGATCAGGGCCTGGGCGGACGCATCGCCTACAGGCAAACTCGTCATTCTCGGCGACGGGCGTGAGCGGCCCGCTCTATTGGCATTGGTCAAGGAGCTGGGTATGGAACAGCGCATTCTGCTTCCGGGATACGAAACCAACATGTATCCCTGGCTCAAAGCGGCATCGACTTGTGTCATCAGCTCACGCCGGGAGGGTTTTCCTTACATTATGGTGGAATCCCTGCTGGCTCATTGCCCGGTGCTGTCCACACCGGTGAGCGGCGTTGGCGATTTTCTTCCTGCAAGCTGCCTGGCCGACTCTGACCGTATCGGCGACCTTTCCAATCTGATAACCACCCACATGAATTCCTCCGTGCCGCTGCGGGAATTACAGGTCAACAGTTTCACCCGAGCCGCAGAAACCCTGACACTCAACGCGATGACAGAGAAGACTGAACAGTTCTATCTCAAACTGACGGGTGCTCCTTCACCACGGCACGAATGACCCGGTCAGCCACCAATTCATGCCCCACAGACGTGAGGTGTGTGCCATCACTCATCAGACATGCCTCTCGGCGCTCCCAAATAGCGTCGTACGCATCCGCCAACACCGCATTGGGCTCACGCTCGCTTATTTGCAGCAACCCCCGGTTGTAAGCCTCGATTCGCGGATTGCGCGGCTCATCCAGATTGGGTGGCGTTGCGACCAGAACGAACCGGGTAGCCGGAGCCGATCTTACGATTCCCTCGATGTTGGCCAAATACTCCGGCAACGGAACTTGCTCAACGGCACCTAACCGATCGAGCAGTCGAAAGCGACGCCCAAGCTTTTTGATTTTTTTGACGAGCTTGCGTGCAAATTTTCGGAGGGGATTATCCGGGTAGTACAGAACGTAGGGTGCGCCACGAAAGGTCAGCCAGGAATCCACCAGACCGTACTGGATAAACGCTATCTGGTATCGTTCCGGAGGAAAAGCACGGGCATACCTGAGCAACTCACGGGTCGTGCTCATGGTGTGACCGCAGTTCTCCAGACGCAGCCCAAGGCGATCTGCGACCAACGCCGGCCACACCGGTTCGTGGTAACCTTGCACCCCTTCGGTATTACAATCGCCGTATGCAATACAGCTCTTCATGTTGCGATTTCCATAAGATAGCGAGGAATCCGGTGCCACACACAATTGACCTGAGCAACCGTCAACCCTTTGCCTCAGGCTATAATCGCCAGTGTTTTCGACATCCCGAAAACCCGTTATTGTGTCTGAAAGTTCTGCGCCCTGAAAATATCGAAGCTCGCTTTCATCGCCAGTCTTTGGTGAAAAAGCTTCTGGGCAAGCGCCGGATTGATGATAACGTCCAGGAGCTGAAAGCACACCAACAGAGCGCCATTCGCCAGCTGATCGCGCAAGGCCAGGCAGAAACGGTATGGCGGCACCTGCCCCGGTTTCACGGATCGGTACAAACCTCGCTGGGAGTCGCCAACGTCAGCGAACTGCTGCAGGATGAACACCATCGGCCTGCGGAGACTCTGGAGCAGTACCTTCAACGGCAAGGGTTTGATCAACCCATGCAGGAGGCCGTCAGGCACTTCTGCGACTGGCTCCAGAGTACCGGCATACTCACCCGCAACCTGCTGCCCCACAACCTGGTGGTGGTAAAGCAGGCGTATCAGCCGAAACTGTATCTGGTGGACGGCCTCGGCGCCCCCACCATTCCAGGCAAGCTCTCAGCTGTTCCCGCCTGGCGACGGCGATACATTGGCCGGCGTATCCAGCGTTTTTATCTGCGGATAGAGTGGGAGTTGGGCGACCGGCAACAAAGTTGGGAACACTCCCAGAAACTGTAGATTCCCGTTGCCGCCTTGCCGCACGGGCCCGATGGTGATAGCTTCCGCTCAGTCTGATTACTGGTAATGGTCCCTCTATCGATGGCGCTCTCAAAAGCAACGATTCTTATCCTGGCACTCAGAGTTCTGGGAAAGCTCCCTCTGCGCGTCGCGCAGCTGATCGGACGCTTCCTGGGTTTCATTGGCTGGGCACTCCACACAGGGTCCCGGAAAGTCACTGAAATCAATCTGAACATCTGTTTCCCGGACCTCAGTGATGAAGAGCGAGCCAGGCTCGGGCGCTCAAGCCTCAGGCACACCGGACAGACCATGATGGAAATTCCGCTGATGTGGGAGTGGCCGGTCGAAAAATGCCTGGGTCTGATCCGCGAGATCGAAGGGGAAGAACTGCTGAAAGAGGCTACGGCGGACGGCAAAGGCCTGATACTCCTTGCCCCTCACCTGGGCAACTGGGAGCTCACCGGCCTGTACTTTTCTTCCCGGTACAAGATGGCAGCGCTGTACAGTCCACCCCATATCAAAGAGTTCGAAGACTATATGATACGGGTGCGGGGGCGCCTGGGATCCGAACTGGTTCGCGGTGATCGGCGAGGGCTGGCGAGACTGATTACCCTTCTGCGGGAAGGTGAGGTTGCCGGTATACTTCCGGACCAGAGTCCTCGGGGAAAAGGCAATGCCTATGCACCGTTCTTCGGGATGGAGGTTCGCACCATGACGCTCGTTGCCAAACTGATGCAGAAATCCGGTGCCAATGTATTGATGACCTATTCCGAACGGCTGAAGGATGGCGAAGGTTTTCGCCTTGTTGTCCGCCAATGCGCTCCGGGCATGGACGATCCCGACCCCGTGGTTGCCACCACTGCCCTCAACCTCTCGGTAGAGAACTGCGTCCGGGAAGCTCCGGAGCAATACCAGTGGGAATATAAACGAATGCGCCATCGCCCGCCGGGTGAGGTCAATCCATACAAACCGGACCGGATCTGCTAGCCCAATGCCGAAATCCAACCTCATGATTCAGGCCTTTTTACTTGCAGGGCTGGGAGGAGCGCTGATCTCCTCCAGCTTCCTTGCTGGCGCCACCCTCCTGATCGCCATTACAGGCATCGTCGCCATCAAGCGGCGTACCCTGGAGCAAACCGACTGGGATACCCCGAAAGAACTGCGGCTGATCCATTTCGCCTTCTGGTTCTTTGTGCTGGTTAGCGCAGTTGCCTGGATTGTTGACGGCTTCTCCTATGAGGGCCTGAAAACACTCGGCACCCACGCCCGATTTATTCTTTTCTGGCCCCTGGTGATTGCGCTCACCGCGGCCGCCCTGAAAGCCACAGGCGCTTTCTCGGCGATGATACTGGCCGCTGTCGCCGCCAGCGTCATCCTGGTGGTCGATCTGCTCGCCCACCAGGGAGGCTTTGACGCATTCCTCCGCTACCGTTTTGGTGGTGGCATCAACCCCATCACCTTCGGCAACATCACGCTGCTTGCCAGCGTTATATCCTGGGTGGCCTGCTTCCACCTCTGGCACCAAAACCGCAAGGGCCCTGCGCTACTGGCATTGGCCATTGGCTCCACGGGCATCCTTATCGCCCTGCTCTCGCAGACTCGCAGCAACCTTTTCGCCCTCCCGGTTTTACTGCTGTTTTTCCTTGCTCTGGTGCCGGCCCGCGCCCGCATCCCGGCCATCCTTGCGATTGCTGTCCTCATCGTTAGCGCTGGGTTATCCAGCAGCCGGGTTACAGATACCATTGAGCAGGTATCCGAGGGTGAGTTTGATCCCAGCATCCAGCTGCGCCTCGAGGCCTGGCAGGTCGCCTGGAACACATTCAGTAATAGCCCCCTGGCCGGGGCCGGCCTGAACAGTTACAAACTGGCTGCACAAGCACATGGCGAGTCTGGCGATGTGCACAGAAGCTTCCTGTCATGCTGCACAGACCACGCCCACAACGATTTCTTGCAGGCAGCGGCCACACGTGGAACTCTCGGCATCCTCAGCTGGCTGTTTCTGCTGGGCATTCCGTTTGCGGTATTTGCCCGACAACTCCGCAACCCCCACAAACCGGTCGCCTGCCTGGCCATTGCCGGTGCCATGCTCCCCGCAGGGTACCTGACCTTCGGACTCACCGAAGCGACCTTCGACCGCAGCCTGTTTCTCACTTTTTATCTGCTTGGGGTTGCCGCTTTTGCCAGCGCCATGTTCAATGAACTGGCTGCCTCCTACACCCGTCAGCGCAAGGTCAGTGTATCCGCCACCGTGATCACCATGAACGAAGAGGATCACATCGAAGACTGCCTCAAATCCGCGCGACTGGTCGCCGATGAGATCATTGTCCTGGACAGTGGCAGTTCCGACAGGACGGCCGAGATTGCCCGCCAGTACGCCGATGTTGTGGAAGTAACAGACTGGCCAGGCTTCGGCATCCAGAAGCAACGCGCCCTCGACAAGGCAACCGGAGAGTGGGTTCTGTCTCTGGATGCGGACGAACGCATTACACCCGAGCTGGCGAGGGAAATTAACCACCACCTGTCAGAACCTGATGCGGATGCGTACAAGCTTCCCTGGGCCGTCACAATATATGGCAAACGCCTGGACTTCGGTCGCAGTGGACGGGCGCCCCTGAGACTTTTCCGGCGGGAAGGTGTGAGCTTCTCGGACGCCCTGGTGCACGAGCGCATCCTGATTCCGGCGGGCCGCAAGGTAAAAACCCTGCGTGGACGGCTCACTCACTACACCCACCGGGATTTCGGACACTCCCTGGAGAAAAGTGCCAAGTACGCCTGGCTGGGAGCCCGGGAGAAGCACCGCAAGGGCAAGAAAACCCGCACCATGATATATCCCACCCTGCGAGGCCTGTTGACCTTCGTGCAGGTCTACTTTATCCGCTTTGGCTTTCTGGACGGAGCGGTGGGGTATCTGACCGCCGTCACCTACGCGCAGGTGACGTTCAACAAATACGCTGGCCTGTGGACGCTCGGGAGAAACAGCTAACCAGGGAATTTTTACTGAGGTCTGGTTCCTTGCTGAGCATCCTCTGTATGGGGCCAGACGTACATAGAGCAAAAAAAGACTGGCATCCAGAATATTACCCAGTCTGGAGTAGGTGAGGACAAAAGTCTTACCGTATCCGTGAGATTCAACAAAACAGTAAGACCCAGTAGCGTTATAACCGCCAGCCTTTCCCTAACACCTTTCACTTGAGAAAGGCATATCTTTTGGGTCAACAACCCCAGTAAAAAAAGCAGCAGACAGAACGCCAGAATCCCCCCGTGGAGCAATGTCTGAAGAAACAAGTTATGGGTATGCTCGAAACTTATCCCATACTTTTGCCTCAACTCTTCTCCAGGAACGGTATCGACAAACTGAACTGCTTCCCCAACACCGAACAACCAGTACTCTGGCAAAGACGCAACCACTGCGGCCCAAATTCCCAGCCGATAAGAACCACCCCGCTCGGTGACAACCTCATATATCCACTCACCTAACCCTAAAAGCAATAGAGTGACGACCAAGGAAATCAAGAAAGAACAGGCAACAACAGCTCTTTTTTTATCAATTCGGGACTGAACCAGAATAAATGACAAATAGAACAGAAATACCAAAACTCCCGAAAGCATGGGGCCCCTGCTCTTGGAAAGAAAAACAAATGCCAGAACAAACAAACCGGAAACAAGCAGTATTCCGTAATGAATTGGCCTCGGTGGGAGACGGTAACTAGTGAGCAACATGACTGCCCCGAACGACCAGATTATCAGTAACGTAGAAGACCCTCTGATGGGGTGCTCAAGAAACCCAAAACCAAAAATCCTGTCAGGCATTTCCCCTGCAATGAGTAGCTTTCCAATCACCGAGATTGCGGCGAAACCCGCCATCACTGCGAACAGCGTCCCGTAAAATCGCGCTTTACTCATCCACTCTCGGAAAGCCAGAATGAAACAAAGTAGAAACAATAGAATTTCTACTCCCCAACGGAAGCGCCTGAAACTTTCCCCAAAAGGTGAATCGCTGAAGAAGCTCCGTAACGACAGGTAACACACTATCGTGATGATCACCTTCACCGGCAGAGACTCAAACTCCTTAGGGATACCTTGCTTATATAAATACACAAGCGACAGTGGTGCTGAAACAGCAAAAAAGAAAAACCTGGAAACGTCATCCCACGGAATCAGCAGTGAGAGAAAGAGGAAGGCCAGCAGTCCAAAGCTTACACGGGATTGAAGGCTACTTTCGTGGAACCACGTCATTTTAAATGGTTCCGAGCCCATGCAACCAGCTGATCAGGGTCTTTAGTCAAATCTAGTTTGTTCAGCGATTGCGGTGTACTGGAGAACATTTCACATGAATATACTGGCCCGCTGCCATTATATTTTATTCCACTATAATGCGTTGGAATAAAAAAATGGCTTGGCAGGATCGTTGCCGTCTTTTCCGGTAGCGACGTCAGTACATCCGTAAGCAGTGCAGGGCCAGTAACCTTCCACGCTGGCTCTTTTTTCCAGCGGAATTTAGACCACGAAAACCTGCGAGGCCAGCTCTGCATAGCGGAAAGGCGGCATACAATTTCATTAATTACATTATTATCCGGCCTGCAGCCCACATAGCCGTTTGCAATAATGCCTGGGCGCGCATATTCGTTTTCCCATGACGCAAACAGATCACAACAGAACAACCAATCAGGCAATCTTTCGAGACAAATTGAATCGGAATCGAGCGCAACCCCTCCTTCTTCCAGCAGTATTTCCCACCGCATAAGGTCCGCCACAGCGGCGTATTGCCCACCGCACCCCATGATCCACTCCATGTGACGTTTGGTTACCCAGTTCCGATTAGCAAGCTCTTCATTTCCCCAGACTTTAACGGAAAAATCCGGGTGGTGTCGGCGCCACGTTTCAATAAACGCGTCTGGTCGCAGCGAATCATCCCCCACCCAAATAAAATGCAGAGTTCTTGGAATCTCCCTGACATCCAAGCCCCTATGCATCCGTTAAACTCTCTTTTTTATTCCATCGGGCACACTTATGAGTGCACATAAAACGAAAATTATGGAAAAATCTTCTGGAAATTTCAGCCAACGCGAATAGCTCTCTCCGAAATCGAACAGCCAAACTTCTGGGCTTCTTATTTCTGTCGTAACCAATTATAGAATCGAATAGATGCTCATGGGTTATGCACTCCGGAGAAACACCAATGCATTCGACTTTATTAGCCCAGAATCTATCCATGTACATATCAACCGCAAGAAACCATTTATCTGCACCAGCCAAAAACTTCCTGGCGCCAGCTGGTGTCAAGTAATATCCCATTCCGCTCATAGGCCCCTTTGTATACTTAACAAAGGAAAGCGCTCCTAACTCGAACATGGATATGGATTTACAATGCTTCACCCGATTACGAAATAAACGTACACACTCTATATCTGCACCCAATCTGGGTGCCTGTTGCAGAAACTCGCGGAAATAACCCTCAATAAGGGTGACATCATCCTCAAGGACAATCACAGGCTCACCCAGTTCCACACAGCGCTGCCAAACCAGATAATGGCTTGCAAAACAACCAAGCTGGCCAAGACTAAGAGGGGCCCCTTTTCTCCTTACCCGGTACTCCTCATCGTACTTCTCAAATAACGGGTGATTAATCGCTCTGCCATCTATAGCACTGAACCGCTCGGGGGTTACTCCTACCGAATCCAGCTGTCTTTTGATATGGCCCCACCGTTCTTGGGCCGAATCAAGATTGATAACAATTACTTTTGGCATGCTTCTCATTCAACTCAGTTAATCACCCTCGGGAGCAGGCATACAGAGTGTATACCCAAGCCCAAATAAAGCGCGCCATCAGGCATTTTTTTGTAGCTCTTTTTTCAAACGCCTGCGAACTTTCAGTTTGCGTACCAGATTAAGAGGCTTGGGCTTGAGCCTGGCAGTTCCGGTGTCCAGAAAACCGTCAACGGCATTAATGACCCGAGCGCTTGAGCATCCATCTGTATAGCTATGAAGGTCCGAACACAGAGATCTTGCTTCCTTCAATAACGCCTCAGGCCGCGATGCCGCCTCAGTCAGGGCCGCTTCCAGGTCGCCCACATCATTCACATCAATCAGATAGGGCCCCGGCATCTTTGTCCTGAACGTCACCACCGGACGATCCAGGAACATGAACTCAAACATGATGGATGACGTGTCGCAAAGCATGACATCGGCTTCTGGCAATATGGGCAAAAGATCTTCGTGGCTCTCCACGAACCGTAAGTTTTCGCCCGCCAACGCGCGGTACTGCTCCACTACAGATGGGTCCATCTTGGGGTGGAGAGTAACGATAAACTTCCACCGACCACTGCGAGACAACTCCCCAATTCTATCAACCAGGTCCGGAGCCGAAGTGACGGAACGACTGAAGGTTGAAGCGTAAAATACAACGGGCAGATCGTTGTTACTTCGCTCCCTGGGCCCTCTAACCCCTTTCTCCAGCAATGGATCCAGCTTCGGCCACCCCGTCTTCGCAACGGCAAAGTGACGATGCTTTTCAGCCAGTTCCTGAAACTTGGCTGTGTCTTTCTCCGCATGGGTGCAGTAAAGATCAAACCACCCACGGATCCGATAGTGGTCACTTTCATCCTCACTGCTATGGCCCCGCTTGTTACGAGCCATACCATGGAAGACCTCAACCTTGATTCCGGGAAAAAAATAGGGAACCCAGTCTCCCGGAACAAACGTCGCATCGGCGTTGTAGTCCATGACTTCCTGAACGGTCTTCAAATGCCGCTCATCAGTCCGCAAGGGAGCCGTCGTGCAACCGGCAACAAACCAGGCCGCCTCTCCCCCTCGCTTGCGGATTTCGTCCTGTAAGGGGCGGAGAATTGAATAGGAATAGGGCTGGTTAACAAAAAACAGATAACGTCGCATTCAACGCCTGCCTGCCAGAGATTTGTAAAGTTCACCCGTTTCGCGAACCGTTTGTGAGGTATGGAAGTGGTTGGCAATCCGCTCACGAGCCGCCTTTCCCATGCCCGAAAGTAATCCGCGGTTACGATAGAGTCGCTCAACCGCTGTAGACAACGCGGACGGGTTCTTGGGAGCGACCACGATGCCACCGAGACCATCATCAACCAGCTCTGGCATGCCACCCACGGCCGTGACCACTGGCGTTATACCATAGGCCATGGCCTCGATAACTGCCCGCGGCAGACCTTCACGCTCTGTTGAAGGCAATACGAAAACATCGCTGGCCGCGGCAATGGCCGGCGCATCCTGACGATAACCGGTAAAGTGAATGCGTTCGGGGTGAGAGGTTGCTTCCACCTGAGCCTGGAGCTTTTTATTATCGACAAGATCGCCAACCAGCAGCAGGTGTACCTCCACATCTTCGGGGAGCTCATCCACTGCCCGGATCAACACATCGAATCCCTTTCTCGGTGAGTTGCGCCCGGTACAGCACACAACGAAGGCACCCTCCGGCACACCAAACTGGCTCAGATCGGCTGGCTGATCCTGATACCAGCTCAGATCGTGGCCTTTGTAAATACGCTGCAACTTGTGGTCGGGAATGCGCAACCAGAGAAACCGCAGACTGGCCAGATATTCCCTGATGGCGTCAGCGACACAAACAATTTTGCTCACCCGCGGATGAAGAAAGGTAATCCAGGATTCGGGATTGAGAAAACTGATGTTGCCTATCACGCCTCGATAAGCCACAACCTCAAGATCCATATCCTTCGATGCCCGCAAACCACAAGCCAGAGCTCTCGGGTTGTAGGCATGAATAATGTCGTACTTTTTGCGGGTGAGCTGGTCACGGATGGCTTCCGTGCCGGCCTTGTCAAAACGGCTCTGCAGGGCCATCGGCTGCGCCACCATATTTTCGTCAACCAGGCGCTGATAGTTTCGCCCTTTCGGGTTGCACATGACGTCCACGTCGAACCCGGCTTTTTTCAGGCCGATAAAAAGTTCCGATTCAGGACGATCGCAGGCATCAGTCAGACAAAGAATTGCCGGAAGCGAATTGCTTTTTTGTTGATCACTCAAGTGGATTGACTCCCATGATATCCATGCATAAATGGCTCCCAGACACGTGCCTGAGCTGCCTCCCCGGCAACTTTCCTCAAAGATCGGGCAAAGCGTTCAAGGTTGGCGGCTTTCCAGCGTTCGGATGCGTTCCCATCCATGATGCGCCCCTTATCAAAATCAATCAGAAAGAACTCGCCATCCCGGACCAACACGTTAAAACAGTTCAGGTCGGCGTGACGGACGCCAGCGTCATGAAAACGGCGTATGGTGCCACCCAAGAGCTGCCATGCCCCATCATCCAGACTGGTTATCAGCTCTGCCAGCGGCGTGGTTCTCTCCAGCTTTTCAATAATAAGGGCTGCTTGATAACGTAGCCGCGAGGTTTTCCGATACCAGGCAGCAACCGGCCGGGGCACAGGTAGTTCCATACCGACCAGCTGATTCAGAAGCCGAAATTCTGCGAACGAGCGGACGGCGGTCTCACCCGTGAAGACATAGGCCTTCCTGGAGATCTTCGCTATCAATCCCCCTCGGAGATACTCCCGCAACACCACCTGATGGCTGCCCGCGGTAATAAACCACGCACCGCCACGGCCGCCACTGCTGACTGGTCGCGCCCGGTCGCCCCAATATTCGGGATCAAACCAGTCACCACTCACGTCGTCTCGATAATCCGGGTGTACCAACAACCGTGCGCCATTTTCACGAAGACAAATTTCAGACACCGCCATGACTACCCGAATTCCAGAAATTAAAAACAGCAACTTCACCCTGCAGGTCCGCCGGGACGTGAGTAGGCGAGTACGATAGAATGGCGGCCAGTTTACCAATGATTACCAGCAAAGCTCCACAAACCCGCTTTTAAAACTTGTACGGATTAAAAATCAATGAATTCCATCTGCATCCTGCGCCTCTCCGCCATCGGCGATGTGACCCATGTAATCCCGGTCATTCTGAGTCTCCAGGAGCAATGTCCCGGGGTTAAGATCACCTGGGTTATCGGCAAGATCGAAGCGAAGCTGGTTGGCGACCTGCCGGGCGTGGAGTTTGTGATCTTCGACAAGAAGGCCGGCTTGAAGGGCTATACCGAACTCCGCCAGAAGCTGCGTGGGCGAGATTTTGATGCCCTCCTACACATGCAGGTGGCCTTTCGGGCCAATCTCGCCGCTGCGCTGATTCCTGCGAAAGTAAAAGTCGGCTACGACAAGGCACGCAGCAAAGACCTTCATAGCCTATTTATCAACAAGCGCATTGCGCCGGCTCCCAAACAACACGTGCGGGACTGCCTGGCCAGCTTCCTGGAACCGCTGGGACTGAAAGCCGCCCCACCCCGGTGGACCATTCCCCTAACCGAGGACGATCATCAGTTTGCCCGGGAACAGTTAGCGGATGATCGCCAGAACCTGGTCATAAGTCCTTGTGCCAGCCACACCCTGAGAAACTGGCCAGCCGAGCGCTATGCCCAACTCGCGGACCATGCCGCTCGCAAACACGGCATGAAGGTGATCCTGGTCGGCAGCCCGGCACCGTTCGAGGCGGAATATTGTGCCGCCATTGAAAGCGCAATGAAGGAAAAAGCCCATAACATCTGCGGCAAGGACACCCTCAAGCAACTGACCGCCCTGCTCACCCAGGCCGATCTTGCCGTCGCACCCGACACCGGCCCAGCTCATATTGCGAGTGCCGTGGGTACCGATGTGCTGGGCATCTTTGCCGCCAGCAATCCCTATCGCTCAGGACCGTATAATTCGCTGCAATGGTGCATTAATCGCTATCCAGAAGCGTTGATGCAGTCTACGGGTAAAAGCGTGGATGACGCGCGCTGGGGCGCAAAAGCAGAGTTCGAGGGGGCCATGGAGCTTGTAACGGTGGAGGATGCCACTGCCATGCTGGATAAGTGGGTTAAGGCCCATCGGGTCGCGGAAACGAAAGTGGCGTCGGATCTGGGGTGATCTGATGCTCCCCCTCTCCCTGGCCCTCTCCCGCGAGGGGAGAGGGAATTATCGCCCAGGGCTGAGGGCCGCCCATGAAGTTGGGGCGAACAGGCTTATTTTCGGGCGGTATAGTCTTGGTAGGACTTTTCTTCCACGAAGCGGGAGCCCAACGCCAGGTTGACCTCTTTCTTGATAGCAGCGCGCTTGTCGTTGGTGACATAGACCGCGCGGGCCAGCTCGATGAACTTCGATCCGAAGTCCTGTGCAGCTTCCTGATCGCGGATGTCGTCTTCGATCACCCACAGTTCTTCATTCACCGCCTTTAGTTGCTTGCGCAAATCGGCGATTTCCGCAGCCTTGTCCTTCACCGCTTCGTCCCAGGTAGCGCTCAGCTCATCCAGTTCCAGGCGCACGTTTTTGACTTTAGCCTCGTCCTTGATGCGCTCGGACTTGATTTCGAGAATGGTGATTTTGTCCAGCACCTCACCGAAGGATACCGGTACCTTGATTACGTCTGCCATTGGCTCGTCCTGCAGGTCAATTTGATTTGGAGATAACAGGGCCGCCGGACTGAAGCAGTCAACGGCGGCTCGCGAACGTTCCGGGATCAGCTTTTTACGTGAGTCAGCCAGCCACTGTGCTCGGGCGACTTTCCCTTAACCGCGTCGAAATACATCGCCTGCAGCTTCTCGGTAACCGGACCACGCTTGCCGGCCCCAATGACACGGCCGTCCAGCTCGCGGATGGGCAACACTTCAGCGGCGGTGCCAGTGAAGAAGGCTTCATCAGCGATGTACACCTCGTCACGGGTGATGCGGCGCTCTTTCACGGGAATGCTGAGCTCGCGCGCGAACTCCAGGATGGTTCCGCGGGTAATACCTTCCAGGCAGGACGTCAGTTCCGGGGTGTGCAGTACGCCGTCACGCATGATAAAGATGTTCTCGCCCGAGCCTTCCGCTACATAGCCTTCGTTATCCAGCAACAAGGCTTCTTCGCAACCGCTTGCGATGGCTTCATTCAGCGCCAGCATGGAGTTGATGTAGTTGCCATTAGCCTTCGCCTTGCACATGGTGATATTGACGTGATGGCGAGTATAGGAGGATGTGCGCACCTTGATGCCCATTTCCTTGGCCTCTGGTGACATGTAGGAAGGCCAGCTCCAGGCGGCAACCATAACGTGCACCTGAAGATTATCCGCGCGCAGCCCCATGCCTTCGGACCCCAGGAACACCATCGGGCGCAGGTAGGCCTCATCCAGGCCATTCTCGCGAACAGCTGCGCACTGGGCCTCGTTGAGCTGCTCCTTGGTGAACGGCATGGTCATGTTCAGGATATGGGCAGAACGGAACAGCCGGTCGGTGTGTTCCTTCAGGCGGAAGATCGCCGGGCCGCTGGCGGTGTTATAGGCACGCACACCTTCAAAACAACCCAGACCATAATGCAGGGTGTGGGTCAGCACGTGGGTTTTGGCTTCCCGCCAGGGAACCATTTCACCATCCAGCCAGATCAGGCCATCGCGATCAGCCATCGACATTGTTTCTGCTCCATAACAAGCGTTTTTCGGGAAACCGGCATTCTAGCAGGAAAATTCCGCGGAACCGAAGTGTCGTCGACTAATCTACCATCACCTTCTGCCACATACCTCTGATGTAAGCCCGCTCCTCAGGAAACGCATCGCCCTCAACTTGACTGTTCATGTTCTGCAACGCCCTGCGATGAATCGTCGAACGCAGAGTGATATAGGACTCGCGAAGCTTCCCTGCATCCTCCACATCGATAACGCCGGCACGGCCGAGCTCTTCCAGTTGCCGGATGTTATCAGACCACTGGGTCAGTTCCGGGTGTTCAGAGCTGTAGGCCAGCATGAGATACTGGACCAGGAACTCAATGTCCACGATGCCGCCGTTGTCATGCTTGATATGGAAGACCTCTTTTTGCTTGGCCTCTGGCGTTCCCAGGCTGGCGCGCATCTTTTCTCGCATGTCCACCACTTCGTCGCGCAAGCGGCCCCGATCCCGACGCTGACACAGCAAGTCATGTCGCAGGGCTTCGAAATCCGCCAGCGTGGGTCGGCACCCGGCTACGCCGCGGGCCCTCGCCAGAGCCTGATGCTCCCACGTCCAGGCGTCATTGCGCTGATACTTTTCAAAGGCCGGCACGGTGCTGACCAGAAGCCCGGAGTTACCAGACGGACGAAGGCGCATATCAACTTCGTATAACTGACCGGATGGAGTCTGGGTGTTGAGAATATGCACAATGCGTTGGCCAAGCCGGGTGTAGAAAACGGCGTTATCGATGGGCCGATCCCCGTCCGTGGCCTGCTCAGGATCCGCATTGTGCACGAACACCAGATCCAGATCCGAGGTATAGCCCAGCTCGATGCCGCCGAGCTTGCCATAGCCGATGATGGCGAAGTCGGTATCACAGGCTGAGCCATCGGCCCGGCGGGGATAACCGTGACGGCTGACAAGGTTGGCGAAAGCAACGTCAACAACATGATCCAGAACCACTTCAGCAATCCAGGTCAGGTAGTCACTCACCTTCATCAGCGGCAGCGTGCCTTTCAGTTCCGACGCCGCTACCCTCAGAATATGCGCTTTCTTGAAATGCCGCAGGGATTCCATCTGTTCTTCCAGATCCTCGAAGGGAATCCTCAGCATTTGCTGGCGCAGGTCGTCCTGCAGCTCCTCCTTGGCCGGCGGGTGGTACAGGCTCTCGGCATTCAACAGTTCGTCAAGCAGCAACGGCGTTTCCGCCAGCTGTCGGGCAATCCAGGGGCTTTCGCTGCATAGTTTGACGAGCTGAGCTCTTGCGCCCGGGTTTTCCAGCAGCAGAACCATGTAAGCCGTACGCCGCAGAATGGCTTCAACCAGTTGCAGCACCCGTTCCAGGGTTTGTGAAGGGGCATCAACCTGGGTCAAGGCTTCCAGCAGCACGGGCATGAACTGGTTCAGGCGCTTCCGGCCCTGGGTCTGCATAATCTGGACAGTACGACTGTCGCGCAGATTGCACAGCAGTTCATGGCTACCCGGGGGGTCTTCAAAGCCATGCTGACCCAACCATTGCCTGGAAACCTCCTCATCCATTTCAGCCAGCCAGAGTTCATGCCAGCCTTCCTCGAGGGAGCCGGACTCCTGCTCTTCGTCCTCGGTGGCAATGATGTCTGCAAAATGCCGGGCAACGCGCTCACGATGGGACTCAAGCTCATGCAAACAGTGCTCCCAGCTTTCAAAGCCCATAATCAGGGCAATGCGGGCCTGGGCCAGTTCATCATCCGGCAACAACTGGGTTTGCTTGTCTTCAACGCCCTGCAGGGCGTGCTCCAGGTTGCGCAGGAATACATAAGCTTCGCGCAACTCCTTCACCACAGGAGAGGGCAGCAATTCCAGTTCTTCCAGTTCCCGGAGTATCACCAGCAGCTCACGCTGTTGAAGCTCCCGATCACGTCCTCCCCGGATCAACTGGAACGCCTGCACCACGAACTCGATTTCACGAATACCACCACTACCCAGCTTGATATTATTCTCAAGCCCTTTGCGCCGTACCTCGCGACCAATCATGGATTTCATACTGCGCAAGGATTCGAACGCACTGAAATCCACATACTTGCGGTAAACAAACGGCCGCAGGCTCTCCATGAGAACCTGCCCAGCGCGCTGATCGCCCGCCACAATCCGGGCCTTGACCATGGCGTAACGCTCCCAGTCACGCCCCTGGTCCTGATAATACGTCTCGAGGGCAGCAAAACTCAGCGCCAACGCACCACTCTGGCCATAGGGTCGCAGACGCATGTCCACGCGGAAGACAAAGCCGTCCGCCGTTATCTGATCCAGAGCCTGGATCAGTCTCTGCCCCAGGCGGATGAAAAACTGCTGATTATCGATGGAACGGGGGCCGCCCCGGGTTTCCCCCTTCCCGGGAAAGGCGAAAATCAGGTCGATATCGGAAGAAACATTCAACTCCCGGCCGCCCAGTTTGCCCATACCCAACACCACCATGGATTGGGGAGCCTCCTCTCCTGTCACCGGATCCATACCCCAGGGTGTACCCGACTGTTCGCAGGTGTCTTCATACAGCCAGTCCAGAGCCCCCTGTATACAGGTCTCGGCAAATCCGCTGGTCGCGGCCATGGTTTCGTGGAGATCGGCCCAACGCATCAGATCACGCCAGATAATGCGGAACTGGCTCTCCCGCCGGAACCGGCGCAACGCCGCGTGCAAGGAAAGTTCGTCAGAGACTTCTGCAAGGTACTCCTGCCAACGCTGATTCAGATATTCCGGGGTTGTCGGCTCACGGAGTGAGCGGGACACAACCAGCGCCTCTACCTGCTCGGGGTGCCGCTCCAGGGTCTGTTTCAGAAACACACTACGTGCCATGGCGCTTGCTACGTCGCCTTCTGAAAGACCTGCCGACGCCGTCATCCACGGAGCATGGCCATCACCAATCACCGACGACCAACCTGCAGCGACATCATCAGCAAGCACTTTCGGAAGCGCGCCCCATGGCTCGGACATAATGCAAACCCCTGTATCTCTGTTATATTAGGAGCCTCTGAACAACTCCTGAACCGCCTCTGCGCGTTCTGAGGGCTGCAGGTGCAAGGCGCGACTCGCCGCTAATGGCCGTAGTCCTTGGCAAGAGTCGCAACGCCGCAGATGCAGCCTTCAGAGCGCGCCCTTCGGGGCTTTCAGAGCAATCCACACTCCGCGTTGCGACTTTTTGCAAGGTCCAGACATTACTGCAAAGTCGCGCCTTGATTGTGAATCGCTCTGAAAGCCAGAGGCGGTTCAGGAGTTGTTAAGAGGCTCCTCTACTGTATAACGAACTGTCACCCGACTGAACCGCCCAGGCCCTTAATGCTCAGAAACCGCCGTCCGCTCAACCCGGAACATCAATTTGCGCACCTTCCGATATCCGGCATCATCCGTTCACGCATCAAGCGGCTGTTCGCTATTCTTGGCGGCCTTCTGCTGTTTCAGGTCATGGTCATCTGGACCGTGGAAAACCTCACCCTGTTCGAGTCCTTCTGGCTGACCATGACCACCCTGGTTACCGTGGGTTATGGAGACCTGTCCCCGGAAACGGTCATTGGGCGGGTCAGCACCGTTATCGTCATGTTTATCAGCGCCATCACCATCATGACGCTGATCGTCAGTGATTTCATCGAGTACCGGTTTTACCGCCGGGAACGCATCGTAACCGGACGCTGGGTATACAAAATGAAAGACCACATCGTAATCATCAACACTCCACGAAACGGCGGCGAGCAATATTTTGTGCGTTTCGCCTCACAGATACGCGCGATTCCCGAATACGAAACTGTGCCCATCCTCATTCTGACGCGCCAGTTCCCGAGCGGACTGCCCCCCGAACTGGCGGACGTCGGCCTGGTTCATTTTCATGGTTCTGGCAGCGATCCGGATGCGTTGAAAGCTGCCCATGCCGGAAGTGCGCGACACATCGTTGTGCTGGCCGGCGATGAAGCTGATCCGGCGTCCGACAGCCTGACGTTTGATATTGCCCACCGCCTGACTGAGGCCAACCTGGGCAGCCGAACAACGGTGGAATGTGTGAGTGACCGAAACCGACACAGGTTTAAAGCGGTGGGCGTCAGGACCATCATCCGGCCGGTCCGGACCTACCCTGAAATCATGGTTCGCGCGATTGTGGCTCCCGGTTCGGAGAAAGTTCTGGAGGACATGTTCAACTACCAGAACGACCATCCTCACCGGTACGACCTGAAGTTTGATAACCTGAACTGGGCCGATATTGTCAGCGCTCTGGTGCGCCACGGCATAGGCACGGCACTGGCTTACATCGACAATGACGACGAAGTGAGCTGCCACCCGCCTACGGATGAAATCATTGAAGGCAAGGGGTTGATCGTATTGGTAAAGTCACATGACACCCCAAGCGTCCAAGTAGTGGAGGAGGCCCTTGACCGTTATCGGATGTTCCTTGAAAAGTGGCACGATGCCCAAAAGGAACAGGCAGAAGCCACCTCCCTTTAACCAGCCGCAATGCTCAGTTGCAACTGCCCGAGTGCACCGCGCTCGGCCAGACGCGCAACCTTTTCTCCAGACATCAGACTGGTGCGAACGTCATTGAACTGTGGCTGTGTACCGTGATTGCCCGCCAGGCGACCGACTTCCGCCAGATCGTCTCCGTCTGCTAGTAATGTCTCACCCTTCAGCCAGGCCACGCTCAGCCCGTGAAGAAATCCTGAAACTGACAGAGCTTGCTCACCGTCAGCTGGCAGAATAGAAGGATTATGCAGACCCGCCAGGAAATAGCCCTGCTCCGCCTTACTCACCAGGTTCAAAAACACCGGGACTTCATCAGCAAGAGCGCGGGCCCATTGGAGCAGATATGAGGCATCGCCGGATTTGAGCTCGAACTCCACCTCATGCAGAGGCCGTCTTTGCCCTCCGGCTTCGATATAACCCGCATCAACGGCCACTTCAATCACGGTTTCCCCTTCTTCGATCATCACGATCTGACGCTCAAAGTTGGTTTCAAAAACCGGCTTCAGGTCCGCAAGGTTGACGCCCTGTCCCACCGGGGTGTCTGCCACCAGACCAATATTCAGCTCCTTGCCCATCAACGGCCATTCCCACTCTTGCCGTTTGTGAGCGCCATCCACAAACTCTCCCTGAGTTTTGAGGGTCTGGATGAAGTGATCCCCCATCTGCCGAACCCGCAGGGCAATGCGTTGCCGGTTAAGGTCAGCTTCCGGCGTGTCGAAATAGCGGTTTATTAATGTCTTTCGTCTGCCCTCGGTAGCGCCGCTCTGCGACAGCAACCATTTCAGAGCAGTCGCCTGGTTTTCAGCAGACAAGGTCAGCTTGATTTCCAGCTCTTCGGCCATGACACGTCTCCATTGATTTTTCCAGCATACATAAAAAAACCGGCAACCCGAAGGTCGCCGGCTTTTGTCACTACTTGATTAGCTGGTCAGCTGATCAGAAGTAGTAGGTAGCACCGATAGCGAGATCAGTGGTGTCAACGTCACTGGCACCATCGTCTGCATTGTTCAGGTAGCCTTCAACATAAACATACATGTGGTCAGACACGTTATGGAGAGCCTGCGCGGTGATAGTAGAGGTTTCCGCGTCAGTGTTGTCTTCATCAGCAAACTCATAGGCAACCGCGAAAACATTGGCTCCCATGGTGTAACCGGCAAACACGCCATACAGATCACCCACATCCTTACGGGTCTGGTACTGGGCAGTCAGGCGCAGATCGCCAGCGGCGTAGCTACCACGAACACCGTAGGTGTTTTCGTTGTTGACGCTGCTGCCAACGGTGCCGTCAGAGTATGCAAAGTCGCCGTCGTTGGAGTCCATGGCAACCGCCAGCTCAAACGCATCAACCGCATAAGTAGCGGCCAGCTGGTACGGGTAAGACTTCTCACCCTTGTCGTCATCACCATTGATTTGAGCGGCACCGTGCAGCTGCAGGCCACCGAAGCTCGGAGAGCTGTACTGGACCAGGTCGCCTTCGCCAGTGTCATAGCTGCCGCCAATGCTCTGGCTAGCTACTTCAAAGTAGTTGGCAATTTCGTCGATGGCAGTCTCGTAGGTGGAGTCGTCAGAACCCACCCAAACGGTACCGAAGCTGTCGCCTTTAACACCGATGTATGCTTCGTCAAAAGCATTCAGGCCGCCATTACCGGCCTTATCGTCAGCGTCGAATTCCAGCTCGGCTTTGAAGAAGCCAGAGATGCCCGGGGCGATTTCGTGGCTGTGCTTGACACCGATGGTGGAGCCGTTGTCGGCGAAACTGGTACCGGAGCTGCCGTCTTCGACGTCGCTGTGAACACCGGCCAGCTGGATGTTACCGTACACACTCGGCATGGAGTCCATGCGTGCAGCCAGCTCGGATGCAGATTCCATGGCCAGCGCGGAGCCGGAGAAAGTTGCGGCTGCAACAGCAGATGCGATGAGCGTTTTTTTCATGTTGCGTCTTCCTTTAAGTGAGTTAACTCAGGTTTTAGCGACGGGTTCATTTCCCGTTCTTTAGACTTCTACCAGTCAGGCTGGATTAAGCCTTATTTTGTGTCGCCACCATGTCACTTTAATGACACGGTGATAACATTTTTGTATTCTCAATGATCCGAGCCAGCTCAGACCTTTGCAGCTCAACAACTTACAGATATAAGTTAAAGCACTGCATAATGAGCTCTTTTTTAATACAACAAACCCTGTTTTGCAAATTTTTAAGGTGCGCGTAATAGCTCTTTTAATATCGTCCGGTGCGATCCGCTGGCCGGACCGGACTTCCGCCCTCACCCCCAACAAACAAATCAATTTAAGGGCCAGAATGGCAAATAAATTTTATATTCAGTGACTTGGGAAAATCCAGGATAGCCTGTTCCGGTACGCCCCGGCTTAAATCACCTTTACTCCGCACCAATTAGGGTCGCACATTACAGTCACGCGCGATTATGGGGCGCGATCCCGCTTTTCAGGAACTGCCCCCCACTTGTAGCATGAAGGTCACCGGACCATCATTGACCAATGACACTTTCATATCTGCCCCGAACTGACCTCGCTCAACACAACCGTGTGCCAGCATGGCCTGCGCCGCATTGAAGAAATCAAGGAATAGTTGTTCCGCCACTTCAGGCGCAGCGGCCGATGAAAACCCCGGGCGGGTACCGGAACCGGTATCCGCAGCCAAAGTGAATTGGGGAACCACAAGAAGAGAACCGCCCACATCCTGCAGGCTTCGATTCATCCGTCCCTGATCATCGGGGAAAATGCGATAGTTCAGCACCTTTTTTGCCAGGCCCTGAACTTCCCGGGCCCCGTCACCACGCTCTACTCCCAAGAGAAGCAACAGGCCTCTCTGGATTTCAGCAACTCGTTGATTATCAACAGTGACACTGGCACTTGAGACGCGCTGAATAAGCCCTTTCATCAAACTCCCTGTGGAAGGACCGTTAAGAATTTGCAAGAGTGTATCCATGGCATCGGGGGACCGCAACCCCCCGGCCAAGTCATTCTGAGGTGCCGGTCGCTTTTGCGGCCACCTCATCCACGCCACGCATCAATGCGTCCACAATGGCAGGTTCCGATGCAGAGTGGCCAGCATCCCGGATAATTCGCAGGTCGGCCTGCGGCCAGGCTGCAGCCAGTGCCATGGCGTTATCCAGCGGACACACCATGTCATAGCGTCCATGGACAATAACGCCCGGAATGTCAGCAAGCCTGGATGCATTACGAACGATCTCGTCCACTTCGAGAAACGCATTATTCATGAAGTAGTGGCACTCGATCCTCGCCAATGCAATCGCGACATGGGGATGACCGAAGTGCTCCACCACTCTGGGATTGGGGTGGAGAGTGGCACATCGCCCCTCCCAGACGGACCAGGCCTTGGCAGCTTGAATCTGTTCCAATTCGTTACAGCTTGTAAGTCTTTGGTAATACGCCTTCACCAAATTCCCCCGCTCACTCTCGGGAATCGGCCCCAGAAAGTCCTGCCAGTAATCCGGAAAGACCCTGCTTGCGCCCTCCTGGTAGAACCAGTGAATATCCCTGGGACGACAGAGGAAAATGCCCCGGAGGACCAGTCCAAGCACCCGCTCCGGGTATGTCTGGGCGTAAACAAGACTGAGAGTCGACCCCCAGCTCCCACCAAACAGCAGCCATTGGTCAATACCCAGAAACGCACGGACGGTTTCCATGTCCTCCACCAGCTTATCCGTGCTGTTACCTTCCAGCTCTGCAAGCGGCGTTGAGCGCCCCGCGCCACGCTGATCCATCAGGATAATGCGGTATCGCTCGGCATCAAAAAAACGGCGATGAAAATCCTCACACCCACCACCCGGCCCACCATGAACGACCAGTACCGGCATGCCCTCCGGGTTTCCGCTCTCCTCCACATACAGCTCGTGCGGTGGGTCAACGGCGATACGGTGCTGTGCATTCGGCTTGATTTCAGGATAGAGAGTGAGCATGAAGGCGCTCCGGTAATAAGGGTGTAACCGGAGTTTAGCTGAAGTGAACAAAAAAGGGGCGGCTCCCCAAGGACCCGCCCCTTTGTTTTGCGTACTGGCGATTATTTCTTGTGGGCGCGCTTACGCTCGTTTTCAGTGAGCAGCTTCTTACGCAGACGGATCGACTTGGGCGTCACTTCCACCAGCTCATCATCATCGATGAACTCCAGTGCCTGCTCAAGCGTGAACTTGATCGGCGGCACCAGACCAATAACCTCGTCTTTGCCGGAAGCACGCATATTGTCGAGCTTCTTGCCTTTGGTCGGGTTGACCACCAGGTCGTTATCACGGCTATGAATCCCGCACAGCTGGCCTTCATAGATTTCCTGACCGGGATCCAGGAACAGCTTGCCACGACTCTGCAACGTTTCCAGAGAGTAGGTCAGCGCCGTCCCGGTCGCCATCGACACAATCACACCGTTCTGGCGACTGGTCACGTCGCCACCCTTGATCGGGCCGTAATGGCTGAACGTAGACGTCAGAATGCCAGACCCCGATGTAAGGGTCAGGAACGAGTTGCGGAAGCCGATCAGGCCCCGCGCCGGAATCGTGTACTCGAGACGCATACGCCCCTTGCCGTCCGGAACCATGTTGGTCAGGTCACCTTTACGCAGGCCCATCTGATCCATCAGGGCGCCCTGGTGCTGCTCCTCGATGTCGATGATGACGTTCTCGTAGGGTTCCTGCTTTTCGCCATCAATCTCACGAATAACAACCTCTGGACGACCGACCGCCAGCTCGAAGTTTTCGCGGCGCATATTTTCGATCAGCACCGACAGGTGCAGCTCGCCACGACCGGATACCTTGAACTTGTCCGCGGAATCACCCTCTTCGACACGCAGCGCAACGTTGTGAAGCAGTTCTTTCTCAAGACGCTCCTTGATATTCCGGCTGGTAACGAACTTGCCCTCTTTGCCACAGAACGGCGAGTCGTTGACCTGGAAGGTCATGGACACGGTCGGCTCATCCACCGTCAATGGCGGCAGCGCTTCAACATTGGAGGGATCACAGAGCGTATCTGAAATGAACAGCTCATCCAGACCGCTGACACATACGATATCGCCCGCTTGCGCTTCGTCAACTTCAACACGCTGCAGCCCGGAGTGCCCCATGATCTTCAGAATACGACCCTGGCGCTTCTTACCATTGGCGCCAATAGCGGCCACCGGCGAATTGGTCGTGATCTTGCCGCGCATAATGCGGCCGATGCCGATAACACCCAGAAAGCTGCTGTAGTCCAACTGGGAAATCTGCATCTGGAACGGTCCATCGAGATCGACGGATGGCGCCGGCACATGATCAACAATCGCCTGGAATACGGCGTCCATGTTGTCGTCAAGATTTTCGTGATCCATCCCGGCGATGCCGTTGAGGGCACTGGCATATACGATGGGGAAGTCCAGCTGTTCATCGGTGGCGCCGAGGTTGTCAAACAGGTCAAATACCTGATCCACGACCCAGTCCGGACGGGCGCCAGGACGGTCAATCTTGTTCACTACCACGATCGGATGCAGCCCCGCATCAAAAGCCTTCTGGGTCACAAAGCGGGTTTGCGGCATCGGACCATCGATGGAATCAACCACCAGCAGCACACAATCGACCATGCTCATCACCCGCTCCACTTCGCCACCAAAGTCGGCGTGGCCCGGGGTGTCAACGATGTTGATGTCGTAGTCGTTCCATTTCAGCGCCGTGTTCTTGGCCAGAATGGTAATGCCACGCTCTTTTTCCTGGTCGTTGGAATCCATAACGCGCTCGTTCTCGAGCTCTTTGCGCTCCAGCGTACCGGACTGACGTAGCAACTGGTCTACCAGGGTGGTTTTACCGTGGTCAACGTGGGCGATGATGGCGATATTACGAAGTTTTTCAATCACAAAAATAATCCTGCGGCATGCACTCAATGACCTGAGAGGGTCTTTTGCAGGGTAGCCCCTGACATGCCGTCTCAAATCCGTAAAATGAATTCATTCACCAGAACCGGCTGGCCCGGTGCCCTGCGGAACGTTTGGAGTTATCCATCCCAAAAGCAGCAGAGTAAAAATGAGGTGGCGCGCAGTATATCGAAAAGTCCGTGTCGTTTATATGAAGAAAAACGCCTATTCTCTATACTGGCCAATTGCACCATTGCTGTGCGTAAACCCGTCAGCTGCACCATTTTGACGCACCAAAGCGGTGCGGAATATCAATGCACCACCCGGTGTACGCGCCAAAAGAGCCCGGCGCCCTTGTGGTTGCGCTTTTCTGGCGCACGTCAAACAAATTGGCAAGGCAATTGCTTTAGTCCTGTCAGCCGATTTTGCAGGTAAGAAGCCGCAGCTTTTGATAAGCTGCCCCAGCCTCAAAAATAGATCGGAAGTCAGCAACGCTGAACGATCCGGCACAACGAACATGAAATCACCCGCCCGGCGGGAAACACCATGGAGCATGCACAATGTCCAAGACAGTTGATTTGATCAAAGAACACGAAGTCAAATGGGTTGACCTGCGTTTCACGGACAGCCGCGGTAAAGAGCAGCACGTGACACTGCCTGCCACCGAAGTAGACGACGACTTTTTCACCGATGGCAAGATGTTCGATGGCTCATCAATTGCCGGCTGGAAGGGCATCAACGAATCCGACATGATCCTGATGCCGGATGACTCAACTTCCGTTCTGGATCCGTTCACCGAAGAGACCACCGTCAACATTACCTGCAACATTGTAGAGCCTTCTACCATGCAGGGTTATGAGCGGGATCCGCGCTCCGTTGCCAGCCGTGCCGAAGAGTACCTGAAGTCCACCGGCATCGCCGATAGCGCCCTGTTCGGCCCTGAGCCGGAGTTCTTCGTGTTCGATTCCGTGAAGTGGGAAGTCGACATGAAAGGTGCCAACTACTCTATTCACTCCGAAGAAGCCGCCTGGGTATCCGGCGAAGACTTCGATCGCAACAACATCGGTCACCGTCCGGGCGTGAAAGGCGGCTACTTCCCGGTTCCGCCGGTAGACAGCCTGCACGACCTGCGTGGCGCCATGTGTGCGGCCATGGAATCCATGGGCCTGGAAATTGAAGTTCACCACCACGAAGTGGGCACCGCTGGCCAGTGCGAAATCGGCGTTGGCGCCAACACTCTGGTCAACAAGGCCAACGAAGTACAGATCCTCAAGTACTGCGTCCACAATGTGGCCCACGCTTACGGTAAGACTGCCACCTTCATGCCCAAGCCGGTCGTGGGTGATAACGGCTCCGGCATGCACGTCCACATGTCCCTGAGCAAAGACGGCAAGAACGTCTTCGCCGGTGACAGCTATGCCGGCCTGAGCGAATCCGCTCTGTATTACATTGGCGGCATCATCAAGCACGCCAAGGCGATCAACGCCTTCACCAACGCCTCTACCAACAGCTACAAGCGTCTGGTTCCGGGTTTCGAAGCTCCGGTTATGCTGGCTTACTCCGCCCGCAACCGTTCCGCATCCATCCGTATTCCGTACGTAAACAGCCCGAAGGCACGTCGTATTGAGGTACGTTTCCCCGACGCATCCGCCAACCCGTACCTGGCGTTCGCGGCCCTGATGATGGCTGGCCTCGACGGCATCCAGAACAAGATCCACCCAGGCGATGCCATGGACAAGGATCTGTATGACCTGCCGAAGGAAGAAGCCCTCAACATTCCGAAGGTTGCCGAAACCCTCGCGGAAGCCCTGGACGCCCTGGAAGGTGACCACGAGTTCCTGACTCGCGGCGGCGTGTTCACCGAGGACATGATTGCAGGCTACATCGACCTGAAGCGTGGTGAAGTTGAGCGTCTGAACATGACCACTCACCCGGTTGAGTTTGAGCTGTACTACTCCTGCTAATCGCAGACGCCACTGATCCTCGGATCACAGCGTGAAAAAGCCCCGCTCCGGCGGGGCTTTTTTGTGACCCCCGCCACAGTCCCTGTTGCCCTTAACGATATGTAACTCTTTGAACCCTCAACACCATTGAAAACAGCCATCCCGCCATTGATAATCAAATAAGACAATCACTATAGGCTACCGGAATGAATTTACGGCTTGGATTATTCGCTGGCATCCTCGTTTTCACCGCCGCCCCTGCCACTGCAGAGGTCTACAGAAATGTCGATGCTCAAGGCAATGTCACCTTTTCCGATGAACCTTCGGATGGCGCTGAAGAGGTCAAGGTCAAGCCGGTGACAACAATCACCCTGCCCAAGCCGGCAGACGTCCGAGAGCCCGAAAAACTTCGCAAGGAAGTTAAAGAAGAGGGATCGGTTTACGACAACGTCCGAATCCTGGCCCCTGAGAACGATCAAGCCTTTCACAGTGGCAGTGGCGATGTCGCGTTCCGCGTCACCAGCGCCCCCGGCCTGAAAAAAGGGCACCGTTATGAGGTCACCCTGGACGGTCAGCCTGTGGGCCAAACCACATCGAATACGCTCACCGTGCGCAACGTATTCCGTGGCACCCACAATGCCAGCGTGCATATCATTGATGAAAAAGGCGTCCAGGTAAAAACCGGTGACTCCATCCGCTTTACCATTCACCGCCCCTCCGTCAACAACTAACCCCCCCAAACCAAAGCGCTCTATTTTGGTGCACTCGCACCACAAAAACGCCATACTCTGACCAGCAACGGGGCGTTTTGGTCGCATCGTCCGCCACTTTCTCTTTCAAATGCACTACGCCATAGCGCCAACACTGCCTTAACAGCGCTGTGCCCGCTAACCGGGCACACAACATGAGCCGTTCCCGTAAACTGGTTCACTTTTTGCAGAACCTAAGGGTACCTGTTTATGCCCATCAACCGAGACACCAGCATGGCACTCTCAATGGCAGCCTCAGAAATTAAAACCAACGGCTACAAGAACATACTGGACAGCCTGACCACGGCCATCCTGGTACTGGGAAACGGGCTGCGTATCGAGTATCTGAATCCGGCGGCGGAGAGTCTGTTTGAGACCAGCATTACGCGAAGCCAGGGCCTGCCTGTCCGGGACATTCTGGCAGATTCCGAGGACGCACTGACAACACTGCACGCGGCGGCCGAGAACGGGCACTCGTACACCCGCCGCGAAGCAGAGTTCACGCTCACCAGCGGCTCACGGCTCACAGTCGATTATTCGGTGTCGCCGATCAGCCAGAGCCCCGTTGAACTACTGATCGAAATCCAGCCCCGGGACCGTTTGCTGCGCATCAGCCGGGAGGAAGACATCATCTCCCAGCAGGAAACCACCCGCATTCTGGTTCGCGGAATGGCTCACGAGATCAAGAACCCACTGGGTGGCATCCGCGGGGCAGCGCAGCTGCTGGACCGGGAACTCAGTGATGAGGGGCAGCGGGAATATACCCAGGTGATCATCGACGAAGCCGATCGCCTGCGCTCTCTCGTTGACCGGATGCTGGGCCCGAACAAGGCCCTGAAACTCGCCCCAACCAACATCCACGAAGTACTGGAGCGGGTCAAAACCCTGCTGGAAGCCGAGAGTCGCGGCCGGCTGACATTTCGGCGCGATTACGACCCCAGCCTGCCAGAATTTGAAGGCGATAAGGAGCAACTGATTCAGGCTTTCCTGAACATTACCCGCAACGCGATGGAAGCGGCGTTCGAGAACCAGAGCCAGCACCCCGACGGAGAACCTCCTACCATCACCTTCCGTACACGGGCGCTTCGCCAGTTCACCATCGGCCATAAACGCCACCGCCTGGTATGTCGCGTCGACGTGATTGATAACGGCCCCGGTATCCCCCCGGACCTGCTACAGAATATTTTTTATCCGATGATCAGTGGCCGTGCCAGTGGCACCGGTCTGGGCCTGTCCATCACCCAGAGCATCATTGGACAACATCATGGGCTGGTTGAGTGCGAAAGCGAGCCCGGAAAAACCGATTTCATCATCTTCCTGCCTCTGGAGGACAATCAATGAGCCAACCGGCAAACGTCTGGATCATAGACGACGATCGCAGTATTCGCTGGGTGCTGGAGCGCGCCCTCAACCAGGCCGGTATGCAGCCCCGGGTCTTCGAGAACGGTGAAAGCATCATGATGCGGCTGGAACACGAACAGCCCGACGCTATTATCAGCGACATTCGAATGCCTGGCCTCGATGGCATCACGCTGTTGTCACAGATTGTCGATGCGCATCCGGATCTTCCTGTCATCATCATGACGGCTCACTCCGATCTGGAAAGCGCCGTCACCAGTTACCAGACCGGCGCCTTTGAGTACCTGCCCAAACCCTTCGATGTCGACGACGCTGTCGCCCTGGTGAAGCGCGCGGTCGCTCACAGCCATGAACGCCGGGCCACCTCGGAACCCCAGGCAGAAAGCACTCAACGCAACACCGAGATTATCGGCGAAGCGCCAGCGATGCAGGAAGTATTCAGAGCCATAGGCCGCCTGTCCCACTCCAACATCACAGTGCTGATCAATGGCGAAAGCGGTACCGGTAAAGAGCTGGTCGCCCAGGCCCTGCACAATCACAGCCCGAGAGCCAACCATCCGTTTATCGCCCTCAATATGGCGGCCATTCCCAAGGACCTGATTGAATCCGAACTGTTCGGGCACGAAAAAGGTGCGTTTACCGGCGCCGGCGCAGCACGGCAGGGGCGCTTTGAACAGGCCAACGGTGGCACCCTGTTCCTGGATGAGATCGGGGATATGCCAGCTGATACCCAGACCCGGCTTTTGCGGGTACTGGCAGACGGCGAATTTTACCGGGTCGGCGGCACTACGCCGATCAAGGTTGATGTGCGTATCATCGCAGCAACACACCAGGATCTCGAGAAGCTGGTCCAGGGGGGCTCCTTCCGTGAGGATCTGTTTCACCGCCTGAACGTCATCCGGGTGCATCTGCCCAAGCTGGCCGAGCGCCGGGAAGATATTCCGAAATTGATGCAGCACTTCCTGAAGCGGGCGGCAAAAGAACTTGCCGTGGAACCCAAGATTCTCAGATCCGAGGCCGAGGAATACCTCACTACCCTCCCCTGGCCTGGCAACGTCCGGCAGTTGGAAAACACCTGCCGCTGGCTGACCGTTATGGCCAGTGGCCGTGAAATCCATATCGATGATTTGCCGCCCGAACTGATCCATCAGGCAGAAACCCCGACCACAGGTCAGACCTGGCAGGAGGGCCTACGCAATTGGGCGGAGCAGGAACTTAAACGGGGCCGCAAAGGCATTCTGGATACGGCAGTACCCGAGTTCGAGAAAATCATGATCGAAGCCGCGCTCAAACATACCGGTGGTCGTCGGCGGGATGCATCCATTCTGCTGGGATGGGGAAGGAACACGCTGACCCGGAAGATCAACGAACTGGGGATGGATCACCCGGAGGGTGATGAAGACTAGACAATGAGTCAACCGGGACCAGAGGTGAGCTCTGGTCCCGGTGCGACCATTTTATAGAGCCTGCCTCAGAACGGGATATCGTCGTCAAAATCGTCCACGGGCTCAGGCATGCTGCCCTGGGAGGGCTGACTATAACCGCCGGACTGTTGTTGCGGCTGGTTACCCTGATTGGCGGGTGGTGCGTTGTAATTGGACTGCTGCTGGGGCCGACCAGCGGGCGCGCCCTGACTCATGCCGCCTTCACCTCCGCGGCTGTCGAGCATCTGCATCTGGCCATTAATATCCACCACCACTTCGGTGGTGTAACGATCCTGACCGTCCTGCCCCTGCCATTTGCGGGTTTGCAGCTTGCCCTCAATATAGACCTTGGAGCCCTTGCGCAGGTACTGGCCGGCAACCTCGGCAATCTTGCCGAACATCACAATGCGGTGCCATTCGGTTTTCGGCACCATCTGACCGGTTTGCCTGTCCTTGTAACTCTCATCCGTGGCAAGGTTCAGGTTTACCACCGCATTGCCATTAGGGGTATAACGGGTCTCCGGGTCCTGCCCCAGATTGCCGATAAGAATAACCTTGTTTACGCCTCGTGCCATGATCTGCTCCTGACTCAGTTTTCAGGGATGACCCAACGTCCGTGCGGGCCTCCGGATTTCAAGAATTGCTACCCTGCCGGACAAATGGAAAGTCCGCAAGTAACCCCTCATCAAATAGTTGGCGATCCACCTTCAGGTAAGCCGTCTCGGCTTCTTCGAGAATAACCACATCCTGTACACCAGGAAGCTGCCGGAAGGCATCGTCAATAGTATCAAACTGGCTGTGCGCCACTTGCCGTAACTGTACCACGAAACTGGTCGTGTAACCCGGGGCAGGCATGGTCAGCGCGACCACCAACCACAACACCAGCACGGCTGCCATCAGCCACAAAACCCCGCCAACGCCAACCTGCTCAAGCAACAGGCCACCGATGGCACCACCGACAAATGCCCCGAGAAACTGGGAGGTCGAATAGACTCCCATCGCCGTCCCCTTGCTCGCCGCCGGCGCTTCTTTGCTGATCAGCGAAGGCAGGCACGCCTCCAGCAGATTGAACGCCATGAAGAAGAAAAACAGCACCGCCCAGGCGGCAAACAGACTGACACTTACCTGCGCCAGCCCCGCCGTTGCCAGAGTTAACAGCCCAATGGCGCCACACAGCACCGGCTTCATCTTGCGCTTTTTCTCGCCGATGATGATAAACGGCACCATCGCAAAGAACGAAGTGACCATGACCGTCAAATAGAACCACCAGTGGGACGATGATGGCAGGCCCAAATGATCCTGCAACAGGGTCGGAAACACCAGAAAGATGGCGGTCAGCGCCAGATGAAGGGCAAAAATACCGAAGTCCAGACGAAGCAGGCGGCGATCTGACATTACTCTGGAGAGCATAGC
The DNA here is from genome assembly GCF_947259545.1 of uncultured Marinobacter sp. Taxonomy (GTDB): domain Bacteria; phylum Pseudomonadota; class Gammaproteobacteria; order Pseudomonadales; family Oleiphilaceae; genus Marinobacter. The sequence goes on along the minus strand of NZ_CAMYMK010000004.1, from coordinate 17,670 downwards.
CTTCGCGGGCCGGGTATCCGCACTGATTTTGTGCTGATGCGGGGTGGGCACCAGACGCCAAACAACCAGCATCGCCACCAGCGCCAGCACTGCCGTGAGGTAAAACAGACCTGACAGGCCAAAGGCGGATCCGATAAGGGGGCCAAGCACCAGGGAGACAGAAAACGACAACCCGATGGAAATCCCCACCGTTGCCATCGCCTTGGTCCGCTCCTCTTCCCGCGTCAGGTCACTGAGCAAAGCCATCAGTACACTGGCAATAGCCCCCGCCCCCTGAAGGATCCGTCCGCCAATAACAACGTATATGGAGTCAGTTGATGCGGCCACGAGACTGCCTGCGGCAAAGAGGATCAGTCCGATATAGATCATGCGCTTGCGGCCCACGCGGTCCGATAGGAGACCGAACGGAATCTGCAACAACGCCTGGCTCAGACCGTAGGCGCCTATGGCCAGACCAATCAACGCCGGAGTCGAGCCCTGCAGGTCGTCGCCTAACAGGACAAACACCGGCATCACCATGAACAGGCCCAGCATCCGCATGGCATAAACCGATGCCAACGCCGCTACTGATCGCCTTTCAAGTGCATTCATGGGAGAGCCTTTCATTAATTCGGTTTCTGGCGGACAGCCGCCGTTCCGGAAACCGCGCATTGTACCAGAACACGGTTCGTCACGGCACAGGGACAAACCGCATAGTCACTTACCATCACGGCTTTCGCCGGGCGGGGTATAACACGGTATAATCCCGTTTTTTCTTCGAGCGAGGTGTTATGGATCATATCCAGATCAAAGGGGCGCGGACCCACAACCTGAAGAACATCGACCTGGATATGCCGCGGGACAAGCTGATCGTGATTACCGGCCTGTCCGGCTCCGGCAAGTCATCCCTTGCCTTCGACACCCTATACGCAGAAGGGCAGCGCCGCTATGTGGAGTCCCTCTCCACCTACGCACGCCAGTTTCTGTCGATGATGGAAAAACCGGATGTGGACCATATTGAAGGTCTGTCGCCGGCGATTTCCATTGAGCAGAAATCCACCTCTCACAATCCCCGCTCCACCGTGGGCACCATCACCGAGATTTACGATTATCTGCGATTGCTGTTCGCCCGTGCGGGCGAGCCCCGCTGCCCCGACCACGGCCAGCCATTGGAGGCCCAGACCGTCAGCCAGATGGTGGACCAGGTACTGGCGATGCCCGAGGACAGCAAGCTGATGATCCTTGCTCCGGTCATCCGGGATCGTAAGGGCGAACACCTCCAGGTGTTCGAGACCATGCGCAGTCAGGGTTTCATCCGGCTGCGCATCGACGGCACGGTGTATGACATCGATGACCTGCCAACGCTGGACAAAAAACGCAAACACCAGATCGATGTGGTCGTCGACCGCTTCAAGGTCAAGCCCGGCCTGGAACAACGTCTGGCGGAAAGCTTCGAGACCGCGCTGGCTCTGGCCGATGGCATTGCACTGGTCGCCCCCATGACCGGTGAAGGCGAGGAGCATACGTACTCTGCCCGCTATGCCTGCACCCAGTGTGGCTATTCCCTGAGCGAACTGGAGCCCCGGCTGTTCTCCTTCAACAACCCGGCCGGCGCCTGCCCGACCTGCGACGGACTGGGCGTTAAGCAATTTTTCGACCCCGAGAAAATCGTCCAGCACCCGGAAGCCAAACTGGCAGCAGGCGCCATCAAGGGCTGGGATCGCCGGGCCGTCTATTACTTCCAGATGCTGACCAGTGTCGCCGAACATTATGGCGTGGATATGGAAACGCCATGGGAGGATTTACCCGAGGACTTCCGCCAGACCCTTCTTTACGGCTCGGGTAGCGAGGATATCCCCTTCCGCTACGTGAATTCTCGTGGCCACATCATGGCAAAGGCCCATCCTTTTGAAGGGATCCTGCCCAACCTGGAACGCCGCTACCGGGAAACCGAATCCCAGAGCATGCGGGAGGAGCTCGCCCGCAACCTGAGCACTCAGCCCTGCAAGGACTGCCATGGCTCCCGCCTGCGCCGCGGCGCACGCCATGTGTTCGTCGAAAACCACAACATTTCCGACGTAACTCACCTGCCGGTGGGCGACGCCCATGACTATTTCGAAACCCTGTCTCTACCCGGTCGCAAGGGTGAGATTGCCGAAAAGATCCTCAAGGAGGTCCGTCAGCGCCTGCAGTTCCTGGTGAACGTCGGCCTGGAATACCTCACACTGGAGCGTAGTGCCGACACCCTGTCCGGCGGGGAAGCCCAGCGTATTCGCCTGGCCAGCCAGATTGGCGCCGGTCTGGTCGGGGTGATGTACATCCTCGACGAGCCGTCTATCGGCCTCCACCAGCGCGACAACGATCGCCTGCTGGCCACCCTCACCCACCTCCGGGATCTCGGCAATACCGTGATTGTGGTGGAGCATGACGAAGACGCCATTCGTGCAGCCGACCACGTGATCGACATTGGACCCGGTGCTGGCGTTCACGGCGGCGAAATCATTGCCCAGGGAACCCCAGAGGACATCATTGCCAATAAAGATTCCCTCACCGGGCAGTACCTGAACGGCACCCGTGAGATTGCCATCCCCGCAACCAGAAACACCGGAAGCGGCAAGCAGCTTACCCTCTCTGGCGCCAGCGGGAACAACCTGCAGAATGTTACGCTTAATATTCCATTAGGCATCATGACGTGCATAACCGGCGTGTCCGGTTCCGGGAAGTCCACCCTGATCAACGGGACACTTTACCCGGTCGCCGCCGCCAAGCTGAACAAAGCGACCAGCCTGACCCACGCACCCTATGAGAAACTCAAGGGCCTGGATCATCTGGACAAAGTGATAGATATCGACCAAAGCCCCATCGGTCGCACACCACGATCCAACCCGGCCACCTACACCGGACTGTTCACGCCGATCCGCGAACTCTTTGCCGGCACCCAGGAAGCTCGCTCCCGCGGCTATAAGCCCGGCCGCTTCAGCTTTAACGTCAAGGGCGGTCGCTGCGAGGCCTGCCAGGGCGACGGGGTAATCAAGGTCGAAATGCACTTCCTCCCTGACGTGTACGTGCCCTGCGACGCCTGCAAGGGCAAACGCTACAACCGGGAAACCCTGGAAGTCCGCTACAAGGGCAAGAATATCCACGAAGTGCTGGAAATGACCGTCGAGGAAGGCCGGGAATTCTTTGATCCCGTTCCCTTCATTGCCCGTAAGCTGCAGACCCTGATCGATGTCGGCCTATCCTACATCCGTCTGGGTCAGAGCGCCGTCACGCTGTCGGGAGGCGAAGCCCAGCGGGTAAAACTGGCGAAAGAACTGTCCAAGCGTGATACCGGCAAGACACTCTACATCCTCGATGAGCCCACCACAGGCCTCCATTTCTACGACATCCAGCAGTTACTGAATGTACTCCAGCGCCTACGTGACCACGGCAATACCATTATCGTGATCGAACACAACCTGGACGTTATCAAGACCGCCGACTGGATTGTCGATCTTGGACCGGAAGGTGGCTCCGGTGGCGGCCAGATCATCGCTGAAGGTACTCCCGAACAGGTCGCCAAGAACGCCAGGTCCCACACCGGACACTATCTGAAACCTATGCTGGAGAAATAAAGGAGGCTATACCTGTGTAGCCCAGGCCCCTACCGCCCAACTAGCAGGCTACTCATTTCTATAATCGGCCAAAACATTTCTTCCAGCCAAAAAAAAAGCCGGGGGTCTCCCCCCGGCTTTTTCCTTGGACAACTCCGAGGAACTTACTCTTCGTCGTCGTCCATCTCTTCCGCTTCGACATCCAGCGGACGGCCAACCAGCTCGACGAATGCCATCGGGGCATTGTCGCCGGCACGGAAGCCGCACTTCAGGATACGAAGGTAACCACCCGGACGCTCGCTATAGCGGGGACCCAGCTCATCAAAAAGCTTGGCAACCGCAGCATCGTTGCGCAGGCGAGAAAACGCCAGACGACGATTCGCGACCGAATCATTCTTGGAGAGCGTGATCAAAGGCTCAGCTACACGACGAAGCTCTTTGGCTTTCGGCAGCGTTGTCTTGATCAGCTCGTGTTCAACCAGTGACGCAGTCATGTTACGGAACATGGCCTTGCGATGCGCACTGGTCCTGCTGAACTTACGACCACTCTTACGATGACGCATTGCTCTTATTCCTTACCTTAAACTAATCGGCGATTAACCGCCCAGAACCCGGTCGTCGCCACGGAGGCTTGCCGGCGGCCAGTTATCAAGACGCATACCCAGTGACAGACCACGGGACGCAAGCACGTCCTTGATCTCGGTCAGCGACTTTTTACCAAGGTTAGGCGTCTTCAGCAGCTCAACTTCAGTGCGCTGAATCAGATCGCCGATGTAGTAGATGTTCTCAGCCTTCAAGCAGTTAGCTGAACGCACTGTCAATTCCAGATCATCCACCGGACGCAGCAGAATCGGATCAATCTCTTCCTCTTCCTCTACACGCTCGGGTTCTTTTTCATGATCGAAATCAACAAACACCGCCAGCTGTTGCTGGAGAATGGTTGCGGCCCGGCGAATCGCTTCTTCCGGATCGATGGTGCCATTGGTTTCCAGATCAATAACCAGCTTGTCCAGATCAGTGCGCTGCTCTACCCGTGCACTTTCCACGGCGTAAGCAACACGGCGAACCGGACTGAAAGTCGCATCCAGCTGCAGGCGTCCGATAGCGCGAGTTTCGTCCTCGTCCAGACCCCGCTGATCGGCCGGCTCATAGCCGCGACCACGAGCAACCTTCAGACGCATGTTCACTTCACCCTTTTCACTCAGGTGACAGATCACATGATCCGGGTTGGTGATCTCGACATCATGATCCAGCTTGATATCTCCGGCTGTGACAGCACCCGGGCCTTTCTTGCTGAGGGTGACCTCGGCTTCATCCCGACCGCCCATCTTGACAGCTACGCCTTTGAGATTCAGAAGAATCTCGATGACGTCTTCCTGGACACCCTCAATTGCGCTGTACTCATGCAGAACGCCGTCAATCTGTGCTTCGGTAATCGCACAGCCCGGCATTGAGGACAAGAGTATACGACGCAGTGCGCTTCCCAGGGTATGACCAAAACCTCTTTCCAGAGGCTCCAGTGTCACCTTGGCACGCGTGGCGCTTGATTCCTTCACGTCAATGGTACGAGGTGTCAATAACTCATGTACTGAACGCTGCATAGACGCCCCTATCTGCTCTCGTTGCTAACTGGGCTTTACTTCGAGTAAAGCTCGACGATGAGGTTCTCATTGATGTCGGCCGGCAGTTCAGTACGCTCAGGCACTGTCTTGTAAACGCCGGACATCTTGCTGGCGTCGACCTCTACCCAGCTCACCGGTGCGCGGCTTGCAGACAGATCCAGCGCGCCTTTAACGCGGAGCTGGTTTTTTGCCTTTTCACGCACACTCACAACATCACCCGGCTTGACCTGGTAGGAAGGAATGTTCACTACCTTGTCGTTCACCAGGATCGCCTTGTGAGAAACGAGCTGACGGGATTCAGCACGGGTAGAACCAAAACCCATGCGATATACAACGTTGTCCAGACGCCCTTCCAGCAGCTGCAGCAGGTTTTCACCGGTTGCACCTTTGATGCGGGCCGCCTCTTTGTAGTAGTTACGGAACTGCTTTTCCAGCACACCGTAAATACGACGGACTTTTTGTTTTTCACGAAGCTGTACGCCGTACTCGGACAGACGACCGCGACGCGCGCCGTGCATACCCGGCGGAGTCTCGATGTTGCACTTGGAATCGAGCGCGCGAACACCGCTCTTCAGAAAAAGATCTGTCCCTTCACGACGAGACAGCTTGCACTTCGGGCCTATATAACGAGCCATTTTTCACTGTCTCCTGTGTTAGACGCGGCGCTTTTTGGGCGGACGACAACCGTTATGGGGAATCGGCGTCACATCAGTGATGTTAGTGATCTTGTAGCCACACGCGTTCAGCGCGCGAACTGCAGACTCACGTCCGGGCCCAGGACCCTTAACCTCTACGTCCAGGTTTTTAAGGCCGTATTCAGCAGCCGCATTACCGGCTCTTTCAGCTGCTACCTGCGCAGCAAAAGGTGTACTCTTGCGTGACCCACGGAAACCGGAACCACCAGAGGTAGCCCAGGACAGGACGTTGCCCTGACGGTCAGAAATGGTCACGATAGTGTTGTTGAAGGACGCGTGAACGTGTGCGACGCCATCAACAACCGTCTTTTTCACCTTTTTACGGGTACGTGTACCTGGCTTTGCCATGTTTGCCTACCTGTTACTTACGAATAGGTTTGCGAGGACCTTTACGGGTGCGGGCGTTGGTCTTGGTGCGCTGGCCACGGACCGGAAGGCCATGACGATGACGCAGACCACGGTGACATCCGAGATCCTTCAAACGCTTGATGTTCATCTGTACTTCACGACGCAGATCGCCTTCGACAGACACCTTGCCCACTTCAGTACGAAGCGATTCAAGTTGCTCGTCGGACAGGTCCTTGACCTTGACGTCCGGCTTGACGCCGGTTGCATCGCAAAGCTTTTGGGCTGTTGTCTTGCCAACACCAAAGATGTAGGTCAGCGAGATAACAGCATGTTTGTTATCGGGTATATTGACACCGGCTATACGTGCCATCCAAATTACTCCGCGTTCAAAGCTTTGCTGTGTGAATTTTCCGCCACAAAAAGGGCGCGAAATAATAGCGCCTGACCCTGTTCAGAGTCAAGCGCTATTATTCCGAAACCCTGCAATGTCAGGAAGGCTTCCCGAAGGAATCAGCCCTGGCGCTGCTTGTGACGAGGCTCCGAGCAAATGACTCGTACTGAGCCATTGCGACGAATTACTTTGCAGTTACGGCAAATTTTCTTTACCGAAGCGCGTACTTTCATTGTCGACTCCAGTTTTCAAGGGGAACGGTTTTAACCGTTCCGACCATAGCCCTTGAGATTGGACTTCTTCATCAGCGATTCATACTGATGGGACATCAGGTGCGACTGAACCTGCGCCATGAAATCCATCACCACGACTACAACAATCAGCAGTGAGGTACCGCCCAGATAGAACGGTACATTCCCGGCCACCATCAGGAACTGAGGGAACAGGGAAACTGCTGCAATGTACATTGCACCGAACAGAGTCAGCCGGGTCAGAACGCCGTCAATATACTTGGCGGTCTGATCACCAGGACGAATGCCCGGAATAAACGCTCCAGAGCGCTTGAGGTTATCCGCAACTTCTTTCGGGTTGTACATCAACGCTGTGTAGAAGAAGCAGAAGAAGACCACTGCTGCCGCAAACAGGATGATGTACAGGGGCTGGCTTGGCGCCAGTGCCTGGGAAATATCACTCAGCCATTCCATGCCTTCGCCCTGACCAAACCACTGCCCCAGGGATGCTGGGAACAACAGGATGGAGGAAGCAAAGATCGGCGGAATAACACCGGCCATATTGACCTTCAGCGGCAGATGGCTGGACTGCTGGGCAAACACCCGGCGGCCCTGCTGACGCTTGGCATAGTTGATGGTCAGACGACGCTGACCGCGCTCCATGAACACCACGAAGCCAACCACGGCAATAGCCAACACACCAATCCCCAGAACAACGAGAAGACTCATCTCACCGTTCCGGGCCTGCGACAGAGTCTGACCGATAGCACCGGGCAGCCCGGCAACGATACCCGCAAAAATCAGCAGGGAAATCCCGTTACCTACGCCACGCTCGGTGATCTGCTCACCCAGCCACATCATGAAGACGGCACCGCTGACAAAGGATACAACTGCCACGAAGTGGAAGCTGAAGCTGTCATTAAAGGTGACGCCCTGAGATGCCAGACCGACAGAAATACCAAAGCCCTGAACCAGGGCCAGGATAACCGTACCATACCGCGTGTACTGACTGATCTTGCGACGACCAGCCTCACCTTCCTTCTTCAGCTGCTCAAGCTGCGGACTGACCGCAGTCATGAGCTGCATGATAATGGAGGCAGAGATATACGGCATGATACCGAGTGCGAAGATACTCATGCGCTCAAGCGCACCACCGGAAAACATGTTGAACAGACTCAGGATCGTGCCCTGATTCTGATCAAACAATGCTGCCAGGCGGTCAGGGTTAATACCCGGCACCGGAATATGGGCACCGATCCGGTACACCAACAATGCCAGGAAGACGAACCAGAGCCGCGAACGCAGCTCCGCCAGTCCTTTTCCCGCGCCCGCAGGCAATGATGCTGTCTTGGCCATTTAGTCCTCGACTCGCCTTAGTCTTCGACTTTTCCACCCGCGGCAGTAATCGCCTCGCGTGCGCCCTTGGTCACTCGCAGACCCTTGACGGTCACCGCCCGGCTCAGTTCGCCGGAAAGGATAACCTTGGCTTCGCGAATCTCTTCACGAACGATGTCTGCTTTCTTGAGTGCTTCGAGGTCAACTACGTCACCCTCTACCTTCGCCAGCTCGTTCAGGCGAATCTCAGCAACGTAACGCTGCTGACGAGAAGTAAAACCAAACTTCGGCAGACGGCGGGCCAACGGCTGCTGACCACCCTCGAAACCGGGAGCAACACTGCCACCGGAGCGGGCTTTGAGACCCTTATGACCGCGGCCACCGGTTTTACCGAGACCGCTACCGATACCGCGACCTACGCGCTTGGCTGCAGGACGTGAACCGGGATCCGGACTAAGTTCGTTCAGACGCATCTTAGCTCTCCTCCACCCGAACCAGGTAATCAACCCGGTTGATCATGCCGCGAATGGAAGGTGTATCTTCCACTTCCACGGTGTGACCGATTTTACGAAGACCCAGTCCCTTGACGCACAGTTTGTGCTTGGGCTGGCAGCCGATTGGGCTGCGGGTCAGTGTAACTTTGATCGTTTTTGCGTTCGCCATGACTTCAACCCAGAATCTCTTCCACGGTTTTACCGCGCTTGGCTGCAATATCCTCAGGCGCCTGTGTCGCCTGGAGACCCTTGATGGTGGAACGTACCACGTTCACCGGGTTGGTAGACCCGTAACACTTGGACAGTACGTTCTGAACACCCGCCACTTCCAGTACCGCACGCATCGCACCACCGGCGATGATACCAGTACCTTCGGACGCCGGCTGCATGTAGACCTTGGAGCCGCCATGCTGAGCCTTGACCGGGTATTGCAGAGTCGTACCGTCGAGCGGAACCTCTACCATGTTCTTACGTGCAGCTTCCATGGCCTTTTGGATCGCAACCGGCACTTCACGCGCCTTGCCACGACCAAAACCAACGCGACCTTTACCATCACCCACTACTGTCAGTGCGGTGAAGGCGAAAATACGGCCACCTTTAACAACCTTGGCGACACGATTGACCTGAACCAGCTTCTCCTGGAGCTCAGGCGCCTTCTGTTCGTTAACGCTCATCTTCTCCACCTCTTAGAATTGCAAGCCAGCTTCACGGGCGGCGTCGGCCAGAGCCTGTACGCGACCGTGATAACGGTAACCGGAGCGGTCAAAAGCAACGCTCTCTACACCTGCCGCCTTGGCGCGTTCAGCAATCAACTGACCGACCTTTTTGGCGGCTTCCACGTTACCGGTTGCACCCTGGCGCAGTTCCTTATCCAACGTGGAGGCAGTGGCAATAACCTTGCTGCCATCTGCAGTTGTAACCTGGGCATACATGTGACGCGGTGTGCGGTGAACGCACAGGCGGTCAGTACCCAGCTTACGGATCTTCATGCGCACTTTGCGTGCGCGACGCAATCTTTCGTTATTCGCGCTCATAGTCCCGCCTTATTTCTTCTTGGCTTCTTTGCGTCTGACCTGCTCATCCGCATAACGCACACCCTTGCCTTTGTAAGGCTCCGGCGGACGGAATGCGCGGACTTCCGCAGCGACCTGGCCAACCTGTTGCTTGTCGATTCCGCGAATCACAACTTCCGTATTGGACGGAGTTTCAGCGGTAATCCCCTCGGGCAGCTCATACTCGACCGGGTGTGAAAAACCCAGTGTCAGGTTGAGCTTCTTACCTTGCGCTTGGGCACGGTAACCTACGCCCGTCAGCGCGAGCTTACGCTCCCAGCCTGTAGAGACACCGGTCACCATGTTGTTGACCAGTGCACGGGTAGTACCAGCAAGAGCGCGGGACTGTTTGGCACCATCGCGGGCCGCAAAGCGAAGAACACCTTCTTCCTGCTTTACTTCTACCGCCTGGTGAATGGTGAATTGAAGCGCTCCTTTGGAACCCTTCACATTGATTTCCTGTCCGTTCAGCTTAACCTCAACACCGGAAGGCAGCACGACAGGATTATTGGCAACCCTGGACATGTGTTTCTCCTAGAATACGGTGCAGATGACTTCGCCACCCACGCCAGCAGCTCGTGCGGCGCGGTCTGTCATAACGCCCTTGGACGTTGAGACAATCGCGACTCCCAGACCACCGGATACTTTCGGCAGTTCCCCAGCGCCTTTGTACTGGCGCAGACTCGGACGGCTGACCCGCTTGATCTCTTCAATAACCGGCTTGCCGCCGAAGTATTTCAGAGTAATCGTCAGCTCGGGCTTCGCGTCAGCTGAAACGGAAAAATCTTCAACGTAACCCTCGTCCTTCAGGACCTGGGCCACGGAGATCTTCATCTTTGAAGACGGCATCGCAACGTCTGCTTTTGATGCCATCTGTGCATTACGGATACGGGTAAACATATCCGCAAGCGTATCTTGCATACTCATTGGTATGAGGCTCCTGATCTTTTTAGTTGTGCAGCGGCTTGCCGCACCGCTTACCAACGGGCACCTGACCGGAGTCAGGATGCCTGTCTTACCAGCTTGCCTTGGTCAAACCCGGAACGTCGCCGCGCATGCCGTATTCACGGAGTTTGATCCGTGAAAGCTCGAACTTGCGCAGGACGCCGTGAGGACGACCAGTCACCTGGCAACGATTACGAAGGCGCGAAGGAGATGCATCACGGGGAAGCTGTTGCAGCTTCATCTGTGCATCCCAACGCTCATCGTCGCTGGTATTCGGGTTCTTGATAATCGCCTTGAGCTCGGCACGCTTCGCTGCATATTTCGCAACGGTTTTTTCGCGCTTGAACTCACGGTTCTTCATGGAAACCTTAGCCATTACACTCGTTCCTTATTTCTTGAACGGAAAGCCAAAGGCTTTCAACAGTTCGCGACCTTCGTCGTCGGTACCGGCAGTGGTGGTAATGGTGATGTCCAGACCACGGATCTTGTCGACCTTGTCGTACTCAATCTCCGGGAAAATGATCTGCTCACGCACACCCATGCTGTAGTTACCGCGACCGTCGAACGACTTGGGATTCAGACCACGGAAGTCACGAACGCGGGGAACCGCGATGTGAACCAGGCGATCAAAGAAGTCCCACATACGCTCGCCGCGCAGGGTAACCTTACAACCGATAGGCCAACCTTCACGGATCTTGAAACCCGCAACGGATTTACGTGCCTTGGTGACAACCACTTTCTGACCTGCCAGGCGCTCAAGATCCGCCACAGCATTCTCAATCAGCTTCTTGTCACCAACCGCTTCGCCGACACCCATGTTCAGGGTGATCTTTTCGATACGCGGCACCTGCATCACGTTCTTGTAGCCGAACTCTTTCTGCAGGGCGGGTACCACTTCCTTACTGTACTGCTCTTTCATGTTAAGCATCGTAACCACCACCGCTTACTGGTTATCGACAGCTTCGTTCGTGGACTTGAAGATCCGCACTTTGGCGCCGTCTTCCTTGTTCTGGAAGCCTACGCGATCGGCTTTGCCGGTCTGCGGATTAAAAATAGCCACGTTGGAAGCCTGGATAGGTGCTTCTTTTTCGACGATGCCACCTGGGGTGCCCAGCATCGGGTTCGGCTTTGTGTGCTTCTTCATCATGTTGATGCCAGAAACAATTACTCGGCCATCGTCCTGAACCTTCAGGACTTTACCACGTTTGCCTTTATCTTTCCCCGTGGTGACGATTACTTCGTCATCTCGTTTGATCTTTTTCATAACCGGCCTCTGGTCCTTAAAGTACTTCGGGTGCCAGTGAGATAATTTTCATGAACTTCTCATTACGCAGTTCACGGGTAACCGGTCCGAAGATACGGGTACCAATCGGTGCGTCCTGATTGTTCAGAAGTACTGCCGCGTTTCCGTCGAAACGGATAAGCGACCCGTCGGGACGACGTACACCCTTGCGAGTACGTACAACAACAGCATTCAGGACCTGGCCTTTTTTCACTTTCCCGCGGGGGATGGCTTCCTTAACGGTCACCTTGATGATATCCCCTACGCCGGCATAACGCCTGTGTGAACCGCCCAGGACCTTGATGCACATCACCTGACGCGCACCGCTGTTATCCGCGACTTCAAGCATTGTTTGAGTCTGAATCATGGTTGTTCTCCGGGCGAGTTACACCTTGGATGCACGTTCGGTGACTTCCACCAGGGCCCAGCTCTTGGTCTTTGAGACCGGGCGGGTTTCCTGGATGGTCACTGTGTCACCGACGTTGCACTGATTGCTCTCATCGTGAGCGTGAATCTTGGTTGAGCGCTTCATGTACTTACCGTACAGCGGGTGCTTCACCTGGCGCTCCACCAGGACCACGATGGATTTCTCCATCTTGTTGCTCACGACCTTGCCGCTCAGAGTTCTGGCAGTTTGGGTAGCTTCGGTCATGTCACTGTCCTGCCTTTTCATTCAATACTGTTTTCACGCGAGCAATATCGCGCTTCACATTACCGAGAAGGTGAGACTGATTCAGCTGACCTGTCGCCTTGCGCATGCGCAGGTTGAACTGCTCCTTCAGGAGGTCGATCAGCTCGTTGTTCAGCTCCTCGACTGACTTTTCACGCAGCTCTGTTGCTTTCATCACATCACCGTCCTCGTTACAAAGGTGGTCTGTACCGGCAATTTGGCCGCAGCAAGAGTGAACGCGTCACGAGCGATTTCCTCGGAAACACCTTCCATCTCATACAGCATCCGGCCCGGCTGAATCTCAGCCACCCAATACTCGACAGAACCCTTACCTTTACCCATTCGTACTTCCAGCGGCTTACTGGAGATCGGCTTGTCCGGGAATACCCGGATCCAGATCTTACCACCCCGCTTGATACGGCGAGTCATGGTACGACGTGCCGCCTCAATCTGGCGCGCAGTTATACGCCCACGGGTGGTCGCCTTCAATCCGTATTCACCGAAGCTCACCTTGTTAGCGCGGTGAGCAAGACCGGTGTTACGGCCTTTCATTACCTTGCGAAATTTGGTGCGTTTTGGTTGCAGCATAAGAGTGCCCCTTTACTTAGAACCTTTCTTCCCAGAGGCTTTCTTGTCAGCACGGACCTGCTCCATACCACCAAGAATCTCACCTTTGAAGATCCATACCTTGACGCCGATTACGCCGTAAGTGGTATGCGCCTCGTAGGTTGCGTAATCAATATCTGCACGCAGAGTGTGCAGAGGTACACGACCTTCGCGATACCACTCGGAACGCGCAATTTCAGCACCCCCGAGACGTCCACCTACCTGGATTTTGATACCCTTGGCTCCCTGACGCATGGCGTTCTGTACCGCACGCTTCATAGCGCGACGGAACATCACACGACGCTCCAGCTGACCGGCAACGTTTTGCGCTACCAGGCGGGCATCCAGATCCGGCTTGCGGACTTCTTCGATGTTGATGTGCACAGGCACGCCCATCATGTCACTGACTTCGCGACGCAGACGGTCAACATCTTCACCCTTCTTACCGATAACAATACCGGGACGGGCTGTATGGATCGTGATACGGGCGTTCTGAGCAGGGCGCTCGATCACAATCTTGCTGACAGACGCCTTAACCAGACGCTTGTCAAGGAATTCACGAACCTGAATATCGTTCAACAGGTTGTTCGCGTATTCCTGCTTTTCGGCATACCACACTGAGTTGTGCTCTTTGATCACACCCAGGCGAATGCCGGTTGGATTTACTTTATGACCCATCTGAGCATCTCCTACTTGTCGGCGACCTTGACGGTGATATGGCAGGTGCGCTTGAAAATCCGGTCAGCGCGCCCCTTGGCTCGAGCTTTGATTCGCTTGAGCGTCGGACCCTCATCCACCATAACGGTGGAAACCCGCAGATCATCTACGTCCAGACCTTCGTTGTGCTCAGCATTGGCAATGGCGGACTCAAGAGCCTTCTTGAGTACGACCGCCGCCTTTTTAGGGCTGAAAGTCAGAATGTTCAGGGCGTCCTCAACAGCCTTGCCGCGTACTTGGTCAGCGACAAGACGTGCTTTCTGAGCTGAGAGGCGAGCGCCCTTGTACTTGGCTGCTACTTCCATTTCTATTACCTCACAATCAGCGTTTAGCTTTCTTGTCGGCCGCATGACCACGATAAGTACGCGTTGCCGCGAACTCACCCAGCTTATGTCCAACCATATCTTCGGTGACATAAACCGGCACGTGCTGCTTGCCGTTGTGGACTGCAATGGTCAGGCCTACCATCTCCGGAAAGACTGTTGACCGGCGGGACCAGGTTTTGATCGGCCGCTTGTCGTTAGCTTCCAGAGCTGCCTCGACCTTCTTCAACAGATGCAGGTCTATAAAAGGACCTTTCTTCAAAGAACGTGGCACAGCAATTACCTCTATGTAGTCGTTTACTTGGCCGAACGACGACGTACTATCATCTTGTCAGTACGCTTGTTCTTACGAGTCTTATGCCCTTTGGTCGGAACACCCCAAGGAGTAACAGGGTGACGCCCGCCAGAGGTACGCCCTTCACCACCACCATGCGGGTGGTCAACTGGGTTCATAGCAACACCACGTACTGTTGGACGTTTACCGCGCCAACGTGATGCACCCGCTTTACCAAGTTGCTTGAGGCTGTGCTCGCTGTTGGACACTTCACCCAACGTTGCGCGACAGTCAACAAGCACCTTACGCATTTCACCTGAGCGCAGGCGGATGGTGGCATATGCACCTTCACGCGCTACCAGCTGTACGGATGCGCCCGCAGAGCGAGCCAGCTGAGCACCTTTGCCAGGCTTGAGTTCAACGCAGTGGATCACAGAACCGACCGGAATGTTCCGGAGCGGAAGCGTGCTACCCACTTTAATCGGCGCGTCGATACCGGAACGCACAGGGTCTCCAATCTGCATACCTTTGGGAGCGATGATGTAACGACGCTCGCCATCGGCGTACTTCAGGAGCGCAATGTGCGCAGAGCGGTTCGGATCATATTCCAGGCGCTCAATAGTCGCCGGAATACCATCTTTGGTCCGCTTGAAATCAATTACGCGGTAGTGCTGCTTGTGGCCACCACCAACGTGACGGGTAGTGATGCGACCAAAATGGTTACGACCACCCGACTTACTCTTAGTTTCTACCAACGGCTCGTAAGGGCGCCCCTTGTGCAGATCAGGGTTGTAGAGCTTTACAACGTGACGGCGGCCGGCAGATGTTGGCTTGGTTTTGACGATCGGCATATTACGACCCCTTTACCTTATTCCACATCCAGAAAATCGATGTCCTGACCTTCCGCAAGCTTTACATAAGCCTTACGCAGATCATTACGCTTGCCGAAACCGCGGATGGTACGCTTGAGCTTACCCTTACGGTTCAGAACCTGAACACCTTCGACGGTGACGTTGAACAGCTGCTCAACGGCTTTTTTGATCTCGGGCTTGGTGGCATCAGGCGCTACACGAAACACAACCTGATTGCTCTCCGCCACCAGAGACGCTTTCTCTGATACGTGCGGTCCCAGAAGAACCTTGTAAATACGTTCCTGATTCATCCCAGCATCTCCTCGATCTTCTTCAGAGCGGGAACAGTCACAACGACTTTCTCGAAGGCAACCAGGCTAACCGGATCCAACCCTGCAACGTCACGCACGTCAACGTGCGGAATGTTACGGGAGGCCAGGTGCAGATTCTGCTCAACGTTGTCAGACAGAATCAGGGCGTTATTCACACCGATGTCCTTCAGTTTCGCGTTGAAAGCCTTGGTTTTGGGGGTGTCGACATTCATGTCGTCAACCACAACCAGACGCTCCTGGCGAACCAGCTCGGAAAAAATGGAGCGCATCGCTGCGCGGTACATCTTACGGTTGACCTTCTGCTCGAAGTCGCGAGGCTTGGCAGCAAAGGTCACACCACCGGAGCGCCAGATCGGGCTACGGATTGTACCTGCACGGGCACGACCTGTGCCCTTCTGACGCCAGGGCTTCTTACCACCACCACTGACTTCTGAACGCGTTTTCTGAGCCTTGGTACCCTGACGGCTGCCTGCCATGTAAGCAGTAACCACCTGGTGAACCAGCGACTCGTTAAAATCTTTGGCGAACGCAGCATCGGAAACAGAGATTCCCTTGCCGCTACCTGTAATAGTCAATTCCATCGCACCGCTCCTCAGGCTTTAACTGCAGGCTTGATGACAACGTTACCGCCAGTCGCGCCGGGAACGGCACCACTTACCAGCAGCAGGTTGCGCTCGGCGTCGACGCGGACGACCTTGAGGTTTTGCACAGTAACCTGCGCGTTCCCCATCTGGCCCGCCATCTTCTTGCCCTTGAATACCTTGCCCGGAGTCTGGTTCTGACCAATGGAACCCGGAGCACGATGAGACAGTGAGTTACCGTGGGTCGCGTCCTGCATGGAGAAGTTCCAGCGCTTAACACCGCCCTGGAAACCTTTACCCTTGGACTGCCCAGTGGCATCAACAACCTGACCGTCTTCGAAGACAGAAGCCGTAATCTCGCCGCCGGCTACCAGGTCTTCACCTTCACCATCAGCCAGACGGAACTCCCACATACCGCGACCAGCTTCAACACCGGCTTTGGCATAGTGGCCTGCTTCGCTCTTGGTCACACGAGAGGAACGACGAGTACCTACGGTAACCTGCACCGCGCGATAACCATCGTTTTCAAGAGTTTTGAGCTGGGTAATGCGGTTGGGCTCAACCTCAATTACCGTAACGGGCAGCGCCTGCCCATCTTCCGTAAAAATACGGGTCATACCGGCCTTACGACCGACAACACCAATTGCCATGTTTCACCTCTTAAGTGTACGGGGCTCTCACCCTCTATGGCCTTATGACAGTTACACAGACTAACCCGAGGGTTTAGCCGAGGCTGATCTGAACGTCTACACCTGCTGCCAGGTCCAGCTTCATCAAAGCATCTACTGTCTTTTCCGTTGGCTCAACAATGTCGAGCAAACGCTTATGAGTACGAATTTCATACTGATCGCGCGCGTCCTTGTTGACGTGCGGAGAGATCAATACGGTGTACTTTTCCTTCCGCGTCGGCAGAGGGATTGGCCCACGCACCTGAGCGCCGGTCCGCTTTGCGGTATCGACAATCTCCTGCGTGGACTGGTCGATCAGGCGATAATCAAACGCCTTCAACCGGATTCGAATTTTTTGGCTTTGCATGATGCACCAAACTCCACTCGTAGCAGCTACTTGTTTAGCCGACCTTCAAAAAAAGGAGCCGCATTGTATGCATAATACCCAACCGTGTCAACTGCTATGCAGGTTGACCCGGTCGGGCATCAATTCGCGGCTGAAACAGAAAAAGGGGCTGATGCTTCAGCCCCTTTTTCCTGGATCAATCGAGCGGATTACTCGATGATCTTGGCGACTACGCCGGCACCAACGGTACGGCCACCTTCGCGAATCGCGAAACGCAGACCATCTTCCATGGCGATCGGAGCAATCAGGGTAACACTCATCTTCACGTTGTCACCC
>NZ_CAMYMK010000003.1 GCF_947259545.1 uncultured Marinobacter sp. | reverse complement strand
TGAACCCATACTGGCCGCCGGCCCAGCCCTGGCTGACTCGCAGCCAGGCGCTGCTGTGTTCGTCGTTCTTGGAGTAGCGATCCCAGGGGAAGCGGACTTTTACGCGGCCGTGTTCGTCGCAATGGATCTCTTCGCCTTCCGGACCGGTGACGATGGCGATCTGCGGGCCGTCCATTCTGGGGCGGTGCTTGATTTGTGAGCGCCAGGTGCGGTCGGCGGGGATGGCGTTGAACTGGTTGCTGTAGCTGGTGGGTTCGGAACCGCCCTCTTCTTCCAGCGCCTGGGGCTGTTTGCCGGTGTGGGTGATGCCGGTCAGCAGCCATTCCCGGTTCAGGGCCTCGCTGTCGTGGTCGGTCAGAGCCACTTTGGCGCCGGCGGTGAAGTCGGCGCGGTTGCTCTTGCCGCTGGCGGTGCTGGCGTCGTGTCTCAGGGCGTCCAGTCGGGCTCCGGTGAAGGGTTCACCGCTGGCGTCGGCTTTGAAGCGGCCGGGGTAGTCGTAGTGCTGGTAGTCCTCGCGATGAGACAGGCCTGCTCCGGCCTGTTCGTGCATCAGGGCGTAGGCCGGATTCTTGAAGGTGTAATCCTTCAGGGCCACGGCACTGGCGCGGACCCGCTCCTGATGGGCGAAACGGAACACGCAGGGGGTTTTGGTGCTGCCGCCAGCTTTGCCGTTGTAGGTCACGGATTCCAGTTTGGGGGCGTCGCCGTGGTGATCGGCGATGATCAGGGCCGGTGGTTCTTCGCCATCGACGGAGCCGTGGTGGTAGCGGTAATGCCAGCCTTCCTCGGCGGCCAGTCGCTCTACAAAATCCAGATCGCTTTCCCGGTGCTGGACGCAGTATTCCCGTTCTTCCGGGCGGCGTTTCAGGTCGAACACGGTATCGACGATGCCCCGCTCTTCCAACAAGGTGCGTACGATGGCGTCGGTGGTCTGGGTCTGAAAGATGCGGCTGTTGTGCATTAGGCCCAGACGCCACAGCGGGGGCAGAATGATGAGTTCGTAGCGGGTGCGGCGGTGGCCGGAATCACCGCGGGCGAATTCGTTGACCACGCCGGTAAAACGCCGCAGGGGCACGCCGTCCTGCCAGATCACCAGATCCACGGCCTGCTCCAGTACATCGGTTGCTGCTACCGACGGGTCGGTGCTGGCCAGTTTGAGCTTGCCGTGAAACAGTTCGGAAAGGGCTTCGGTCAGCTCGAAGCCGACGACGGAAAAGTGATCAGAGGGAAATCCGCCAATGGTGGCGGTGAACTGCAGTCCGCTTGCCTGGGGCATGTCTTCGGTCCCTGAAGAATGTGGTGCAATTAGAAGCTCGGTAATACTTGCCGCCCCACACGATCCTGTGCAGGACGGCCCATAGTCTAATACAGACTGCGCGGTATCTGGTACCCCGCAAGGAGTTCCCGTGTGAACGGGTTGGTATTACTGGCCGCATGAAGCCGATAACGCATTTCGCCGTCATCCAGATTGAACTTCACGTCCACCGCGCTACCGCTGACGCCGGTGATATCCGCCCTGTCGAGTAGCCGGAACAACGCCCAGGGTCCATTTTCAGAGAGACTGCGGGGCGAGCGATTAACCTGGATCGGCACCAGGGTGACACGACTCTCCACGCTGTCACGCAAAGTGTTGGGCCAGACCAGCGGTATGCTCTGACTGGGTCCGTGGCTGAATTCCACCAGTTGGCCGTCCACGTTTACCACGCTGCGGCGCTTGTTGGAGGACAAGTTCAGAGGCTCCAGCGCGAACTCCACATCCAGGGAGCCGCTGCGGGTGAAGAACGCCCTGCGAATGGTTTGGGCCTTTTCCAGTGACGCCCGGACGTCGGCCCGAACCAAGCCAGCACGCTGTGATCCGGCCACGTGTTCCGGATGGTCTTCCAGGAACAGTTTCAGGTTATCGGCATAGAAGGTATCCAGCACACCCTCAGGGGCAAAGAACCGCTCGAAGTCCTGCAGGGCAGCGTCACGACCGGCTCCGGGGTTGAACGGATAATGTCGTGCCAGGGTCCGCTGGAACGGCTGGTAAACCTCCCGGTACCATTGCCGTTCCAGCTGCGCGACGGCCTGATCGAGAACCACGCGCCAGCTCTCGGCGGCGAGTTTATCCAGCATCCGGTTCAACGGCGCTGGCTGATTCGATGCCAGTCGCTGCAGCGTGAATATCGGATCGGCGCCTTGCAATTCCATCCGGGCACGGGCGGCCTGCAAGGCTGCCTTGCCACGATCCGGCGCTTCCTGAATGCCCCGCATGTATTCATGGAGGTCACCAATCACGCCCATCAGCTGCTCCATGCCGGAAGGGTTATCGCCCTGCTTTTGGTTCAGTTGGTTAAGCTCTGCAAACTGGCGGTCAATTTCCTGGATCATGGCGAAGTGGGAGGATTGTTCCAGAACCTTGCGGGCCGCAACCTGATTCGTGTCTTCCTCAGCACTCACCTCCGGCACCAGCCGGGTATGGTGTGTGACCTGTCCGAACAGCTGCTGCAGGGGCTGATGGCCACTGGTCAGACTCTCGAGCACCCGTACCCCGTGATTGAGATCACTGAAGCTCCGCACATCCAACCGGCTCAGGGCCTTGCGCCAGGCATCCGCGTAACGGTCGGCATACAGAGACTGCAGTTCCGCCGTTAGTTGTGCCTCGTCGGATTCGCTGAAATCCACATTGTCCCGACGCCCCAGCACCCAGGCGTCCACCAGGGCCAGTTCGGTCACGGAGTCGGATTTGCGCAGGAACCAACCGTTCAGCCCGTCGCGGGTCAGCAGCGAGGGAATCACCAGCGGATCCTCTTCCGGGCTTTCTTCCTGCAAGGGGTCACCACGCTCGTCGAGTTTCGTGAACACGGTGCTGAACGCAGGGCCAGATGCCCTCGCCAGATCCAGCGGTGACTCGAATTCCCGGGCGGCCTCCTTCTCAAGGTCTTCGTAAACCCGATCGGTGGTGGGGATGCGACCCAGCTCATGCTGTGCCCATTGCACGCTGCTGCGGAAAGGTGCCAGCGTCATGTCTGCCGTCACATCGCCCTGACGGACCTGCTCCGCCAGGTCGGTGTGGGCAAGGGCGTAATTCAGGTGGCGGCGCAGCCGTTGCTGCCTGTCTGCCTGCCCCGGGAATCGTTGCTGCCAGTAACTGGCCATATAGTCCGTGACGATATCGGTCCGACGACCACTGGCGTCGTACAGCATGCGCAGCACCCGGAGGTGATCCAGTCGCTCCGGGCTGTTATCCGGCGCCCGGCTCATTTCACCCATAACACCGAGCATCAAGGTCGGGAGGTATTGATAAGCCAGCATATCCAGGTAGGACGCTTCCACTTCCGGGCCTACCCGCTTGCCCTGATACAGCCCCATATCGTCGATCAGCGGCCAGCTCTGACGGTAATCCCCGAACGCGAGTGTCGCTTCACGCAACTCATCCAGCGGCTCCAACAGGTTACTGCCGGTAGTGTCCGGCTCATAGCCGACCGGCCGCCAGTTATTGATGAAACTGCGTACCCGCTGTTCAACGGCCGTGGCCGCTTCCGCGTTCTTGATGAAGTAATGTTGCCAGCCCGCGGTCATACCCAGACCTGCCGCAACCGCTACCACGGCGGCAACGGCCACCCGGCGTTGACGGCTGCGAACCACCTTGCGGTTATCACCGGCCAGCCCGGATTCCCGGTAGATCACATCCGGGAACAGGCCCTGGGTAAACAGGCTGGTCGACTGGCCGTTGCGTTGGGCGGGCTGGATCGGGCCTGAGAGCTGGTAATTGGCGGCTGCGGCGGACACAAACGCGTCCTCCGGCACACCTTCCTGAATCACCGAGGTAAAGTAGGTGCCACGCACCAGCGCCGGTGTTGAAAACGCATCCTCTGACAGCAGATCCGCCAGGAACTGCTCCAGAACCGGCTTCAGACCTGCCAGTTGCCGGGTAAAGGAATAGACCGATGTCCGTTCTTCGGCATCACGGGTGACCGCAAGCACATCCGGAAGGCGCGCGTTCAGTTGCTCCACCAGACCGGCAAAACGTTCCGAGAAGTCCGCCAGCCAGTCATCCCCTTCCAGAAGGGCTTCCAGGGGAAAGGTAAACCCAAGGGGCTGCTCCCGCTCCGACTTGGTGAGGGTCTTCATGAACGGACCGAAG
The DNA here is from genome assembly GCF_947259545.1 of uncultured Marinobacter sp. GTDB lineage: Bacteria > Pseudomonadota > Gammaproteobacteria > Pseudomonadales > Oleiphilaceae > Marinobacter. The sequence goes on along the minus strand of NZ_CAMYMK010000003.1, from coordinate 202,437 downwards.
CCGTAGAGCAAATCCATCTTGGTAAAGCTGACATACACCGGCAACCGTGAACCGAGCTGTTCCATCAACTCCCGCAGTCGGGTGCGCAGAAGAATGGCCTGCGCCTGCCGTTGCTGGTCACTGCCGGTACTCAGGCTGGCAAGATCAACGGTCAGCACCACGCCATTGAGTGGGCGCTGGGGACGGCTTCTCTCCAGCCACTGGATAAAGTGCTGCCATAAACGGCGCTGGATTTCATGGCTCGCCCCTTGCCCGTCATTCTGACGCAGCAATTCACCATCAGGATCAATCAAGACACCGTGATCACCAATCCACCACTCGAATCCAAACGGGTTGCGATCCGACTGCGCATGTCGGGTCACATTGGTCAGGGTATAGGTCTGGCCGGAACGTTGAATCAGACTGGTCTTGCCGGCATCCTCCAGCCCCATGACCAGATACCACGGCAGGCGATACAGCCCCTTCCGCCCCGGCAGGTTGCTTTTCAGCGCCTGTAACTGACGATCCAGCAGGCGTGTCTGCCGCCGCTCCAGTGGCAGGATGGGATCTTCCTGTTCCTGCTGCTCATCCGCCTTGGCGGCATTGATCTTGCCCAACCGCCGCGCCAGCACCGTGGCCCATACCATGGCCACCATCAGCACCACCCCAAGGGTAACCAGTGCGCGCATCTGCCAGGCAGCCAGTGGGTATTCACCGTCAATTTCCAGCCGGGGTCCGAGCCACCAGGTGGCCCCCAACAATACAATGACCCCCAGCGCCAAGGTAATCGGCGCAGCGCTGCGCAGGTACGGAAGAATCCTTCGACCGATGAGTAATGCTTGTCTCCACATGGCGTCCATTCCTGAATTTGAGATATCTGTGTGATGTCTGAAAGCGTCGCGTTAAACCAGTTTTTCCAGTTTCGAAACCAGCCCCGGTTCCCAGTCTTCCAGCGCCAGGCCCCGGGTCTGCTGGTGCAGATCCTGGATCTGCTGGCCGGCAAGGGTCTTCAGCCCGCTGTCCTTCAGCAGGCGGGCACTGGCCAGCCGCCAATAGAAGCGATCCCGCGGTTCCCGGGCGCTGGCCAGACCGTCTTCCATTAATTGCATTGCCTTGACCAGGCCCTTCTGGCCGGCCAGCTCCCGTGCCTGTTCGTAGGCCTGATCCCAGGGACTGGCACCGCCGGCAACGCCTTTCGCCGGAGTCGTCTGCATCCAGTCCGCCGCTTCCGTGCATAGAAACGGCGTACCGTCGTTAAACGTCATATCCGACAACTGCGGCAACCGCTCGACAAAATCCAGAACGGATTCCCGAATCGCCTCGGCACAGGGACCATGGCCAAGCGCCTCGGCCACGCCCGCACTGAGCCAGTGGCCGTCGAGCCAGAACGGGCTGACCGACAGGCTTTGCTCAATCCGCTTCCACAGTTCCATATCCGGAGCCTTGTCCAACACCTCACGGTACTCGGCAACCCGGTCGGCACTCACCGCCGCCAGGTCGGTTTTTACCCCGTCACGGGAGGGCGGTACTGAGGTAATCCCCAGCCAGATGGCATAACGACGAAGCTGATAGCCCAGTGGCGTATCCGGCTCGGACTCCACCAGCAAGTCCGCCACTTTCAGCAGGCTCTGGCGGGTGGCCCGTTCGTTGGCGGGGTCCAGGGTCAGCTCTCCCAGAGCGGCCGTGGGTGCCTTGCTGGTGGGCGGGGTCGCAGAACTGGCCGCAGACGTTACCGGCGACTGCTCCCTTATATCAGTCAACGCTGGTTCCGGGTCAGCCGGCAACTTCTCAATGGCGCGCTTCAGATCACGTAACCCGTCGTCCGCCAGTTCCCGATCCGCAGCCTGGGTCATCAGGTTGTCGATCATCTGTAGGCAATAACTGCGGCCGTCGCCCACCTCACGGTCAAATGTCAGTGAACCCACTTCCTTACCGGCACGCTGAAGTATCTGGGTGAACATCATTCTGCGCGCACGCTTGCCCTTGTCACCCGGGTAGGGCCAGGCCTGCTCCCACCAGGAGTCGAGTACCTGATGCAGCAGGAACAGGGAGAGTGCGTAACGCTCGCCATCGCCGCCCCGCTGCAGACTCAGTAGAAGAAACCCCAGTACTTTCAGATCCTTGCTGCGGTCCGACAGCAATCTCAGGGAATCACTTTCAACCTTGCTCCAGTCGATCTCGTTATGGGCCAGCGAGCCCACTTTCATGATCTCGTCTTCGAGAAATTCCAGGGTCTCATCCTCACCCAGTGCTTCGCCCATATCGGACTCGCCACCGAGTGTCTCCAGCACCTGTTCCACGTAGGGATGTTGTTCAACAACCTGCATTCGAATCTGCCTTTCGATCGTTTCCAGTTCCGTTACCAGCCACACTCGGACCGCAGCGGCGCAATGGCGTCACGGAAGCCTTCCAGGTCAAACATCAGGCCGTCGACCGCACCATGGGATGAGCTGATACGGGCATCCCCGCGTCCCATCAGTCCCTTGGCAACCCGAATAGCCGGCAAACCGCGACCACCACTGACCACAAAACCGTTATCCCGCACCCGCCACATATCCCGCCGGGCGCCAAACCCGATGCTCACCCGTTCGGTTTCCAGTGCCGTGGGCAACATCAGGGCCAGTTCCGTAATGTTGTTATGACACTGCAGCATCAATATCGGGCGCGGTGGTTGGCTGCCCAGCGCACCCAGTGTCACCAGTTGCCCGGCACTGTCCCCGGTATTCCGATACAGGGGCCCCTCGCCGGGCACCCGCCCCTGCTCCTGGGCAAAGGCCAGCCGCCATCGCTCTGGTCGGCTGGCCTCCGGGGCCGAGGCAGCCCTGCCCCGCTCAAAGGGGGTACCAAACACCGCGTCAAAACAGGCAAGTCGCTCCAGGCGTTGCGATTCCCGGGTACATTGCCGGGCGTCGTCCAGCTGACTGGCCGCGACAGGCGCACACAGGCTGCTGAAAACCGTCATCACCAGCCACCACTGAATACTGGAACGCGAGAGAAAACTCATAGCTCAGCCACCTGGTATTTGAGGCATTTGTGGGCCAGCGTGCGCTTCGGCAGACCCAGGCTTTCCGCAGCCTGGGCGCGGTTCCCGTCGTATTGTCTGAGCCGCTCACGAATCACCGCTGCCTCGAATGCCTGCGCTGCCACCTTGAGGTCACGGATATCATCGACGGCGGGAACACCGGGCATGGTGGCGGGCATCGCTTCCCTGAAGGTCGGGCTTTGCTGTTCGAAAAACAGGTCATCCAGTCGCAGCACTTCCGGCTGGATATCATCGCCGACCGGCGTTTGCAGGCAGGCGAACTCCACGATATTACGCAGTTCGCGAACGTTGCCCGGGAAGGCGTAACCGGACAACGCATGCAGTGCATGGCTGCTGATCCCCATAGGCCCGGCTCCCTCCCGCGCCTGGTAGAGGGAAATAAAATGCCGGCACAAGGGCTCCAGATCTTCCGGCCGGTCACGAAGCGGGGTAACCCGCAGCGGGAACTGGCCCAAACGGTAGAAAAGGTCGCGGCGAAAGCTTCCTTCCTCGATCCCCTTTTGCAGCGGCTGGTGGGTGGCGGCCACCAGGCGGAAATCGGAATGCTGTTCCTGCTGAGCCCCGAGGGGACGGAACTGACGGCTCTCCAACACCCGCAGCAGTTTGGACTGCAGCGCCATGGGCATATCGCCAATCTCGTCAAGAAACAGGGTGCCGCCGTCGGCCTGTGCCAACAGGCCCTCTTTGGCCTTGTCCGCTCCCGAAAATGCGCCTTTGGTGTGGCCGAACAGTTCGCTTTCCAGCAAGGTTTCCGGAATGGCCGCGCAGTTAACGACCACCAGAGGGCCGTCAGCCCGGTCGGAGAACTCGTGGATGCCCTTGGCAACCAGGTCCTTGCCGCAGCCGGTTTCGCCCTGCACCAGCACGGAGAGCTGACTACCGGCGGCGCGGATGATTTGTGACCGCAGGTTGACCATGTCGGCGGAGCCACCCACCAGGCTGCCTGCCAGCTGTTCGCAGCGGCGGCGTACGGTTTCGGCATCGTGGAGGTGGTCCAGTGAGCGTTTGAGGAGGCGGCGCTGCCAAACCTGGTCGCGGTTCTGGAGCTGGCTGACCCATTGATGGGTGAGCAGTTGTTTGATGCCCTGGTACAGGGGCATGCCGGTGATACCGTCCCATTCAGACTCATCGCGGCACAGCGCGAGGATGCCCAGGGTGCGGCCGTCTTCACCACTGATGGGTTCGAGCCAGAAGGAACGTGGGCGATTACTGGCTTCGAACAGTGCCTGGAAGCCACTGTGGTCCAGGCGGTAGCTGGCAGCCCGGCTCACTTCCCGGGGTTTGCCGCTTTGCAGTACGTGGGCAAAGGGGTGGCTAAAGTCGCCGCAGTCGAATTCGCCCAGTGGGTCGAGTTCGGCGCAATGGAGGGTGCGGCCGCTGAGGTCGAGTTCCAGTGCCCAGCAGCGGGTGAGGCCGAAGGCGTTTTCCAGCTGTCTGGTGGCGGTTTTCAGCAACGCCGGCAGGTTGTCCTGTCGGATCAGTGCCACCGCCAGGTCGATGCCGGTGTGCAGTTCCATCTGCATCCGTCCCATGTTTCTTTTCCCTATCGGGTTGCTATGGAGTTCGCCGACCGCGCAACCTGCGGGGTGGCTTTCCAAAACACGCTGTGAATACATCCCTGTACGCTCCGCTCCGCCATCCATGGCTCCGCAGGGTATTTGGAAAGCCGAACCACAGGGCCCGCTACTTCCCAGTTGCCTTAAGCAACAACCCCGGTGAATTTCTCGTTCTCTACGCCCAAAGTGACACTTTTAACCGGTTCTCTTGCTGCCAGCTTCTCCAGCAACGCCAGTGACACCGGTGGCAACAGCTCACCTTCAATGATCGACTCCAACATCCTGGCGCCGTTTTCGCTTCTCGTCGCGCGGCTGCGGATGGCTTCGATCAGGCCGTCTTCCAGCACCACTTCGGTGTGGTAACGGTCGCTGATCTGTTGTGCCAGGCGTTGGAGTTTGTCGCCAACGATGCGATTCAAGGTGTCTTCACCCAGCGGCAGGTAGGGCACCACTTCCATGCGGGCCAGCAGGGCCGGTTTGAAGAAGTTGGCCAGTTCCGGATAGAGGGCTTCTTCAATTTTTTCCGGTTCTTCAGCGTGGTTGACGATGGTCTGGTAGCCGAGGTTCGAGGTGAGGAAGAACACCACGTTTTTGCAGTCGATCAGGCGGCCTTCGCCGTCGGCCAGTTCGCCTTTGTCGAAGGCCTGGTAGAACAGGTTGAGGACTTCCGGGTGGGCTTTTTCGACTTCGTCGAGCAGCACCACGGAGTAGGGTTTCTGGCGTATGGCTTCGGTGAGGATGCCGCCTTCGCCGAAGCCGACGTACCCGGGAGGTGAGCCGATCAGGCGGGAGACGGTGTGTTTCTCCTGGTATTCGGACATGTTGATGGTGGTGAGAAACTGGCGACCGCCGTAGAGCAGTTCGGACAGTTGCACCACGGTTTCGGTTTTGCCCACACCGCTGGGGCCCGCCAGCAGGAATGCGCCCATGGGGCGGCCCGGGCGACGGAGGTCGGCGCGGGCGGTGAGCAGGTGTTGGTGCAGGCAGTCGATGGCGGTGTCCTGGCCTTTGATGTGTTCCTGCAGGTAGGCCGGCAGGTGGGTGATTTTTTCCAGTTCGTCGGTGGTCATGCGGTTGACCGGGATGCCGGTCCAGTCGGCAATGACTTCAGCCACCTGGCGGGCATCCACCCGGGCGTGGACCAGCGGTTCGTCGGCCTGCAGTTCGGCCAGTTCCTGTTCAATGGCGGCGGCTTCGCTCTTCGGGTCCGGGCGTTCTTCGTTGCCGGTTTCAGGCCGCTCATCCGTTATTTCTTCCTCGGTGTCGTCGCCGTTCAGCAGCTGTTCGCGGATGTCCACCAGGCGGGTGACCAGTTCCCGCTGGTCGTTCCAGCTTTGTTCCAGTTCCGCCGCTTCTTCGTTCAGTTTGGCGATGCGCGCATCCAGTTCGTTTTCCCGTTCGCTGTCCACGTTCTGGCCCAGGGTGTGTTCGCGGCTGAGCAGTTCCTGTTCCATGGCCAGCTGGTGCAATTCACTGCGGGCGTGGCTGAGCCGACGCGGCGGGGTGCTCAGGTTCAGGCTGACCCGGGCGCAGGCGGTGTCCAGCACGTCGATGGCTTTGTCCGGCAACTGGCGGCCGGCAAGGTAGCGGGCGGACATTTCGGCGGCGGCTTTGAGGGCGCTGTCGGCGATCAGTACCTGGTGGGCCTTTTCATAGACGGTGCGCAGGCCACGGAGGATATGAACCGCCTGGGCGGGGCTGGGTTCGTCCAGGGCCACCGGCTGGAAGCGACGGCTCAGGGCCGGGTCTTTCTCGAAGTATTTCTTGTACTCACGCCAGGTGGTCGCTGCGATGGTGCGCAGCTCGCCACGGGCCAGGGCCGGTTTCAGCAGATTGGCGGCGTCGGAGCCGCCTTCGCTGTTGCCGGCACCGATCAGGGTGTGGGCTTCGTCGATGAACAGGATGATCGGGGTAGCGGAGCCTTTCACCGCTTCAATCACTCCCTTGAGGCGCTTCTCGAACTCGCCCTTGACGGAAGCACCGGCCTGCAACGCCCCCATGTCCAGGGTCCAGAGCTCCACACCGGTCAGGCACTCGGGCACATCGCCGTTGACGATGCGCAGGGCTAGGCCTTCCACCACGGCGCTTTTGCCCACGCCAGCATCGCCCACCACGATGGGGTTGTTCTTGCGGCGACGGCAGAGGATGTCGATCATCTGGTCGATTTCACCATCGCGGCACACCACCGGGTCCAGCTTCTCACTCCGGGCCAGCGCGGTGAAGTCGGTGGCGTAGCGTTTGAGCGGGTCCATGTCGGCCTCGGCCAGCGGTGCCTTGCCATCGCCCTGGTCCAGTTCCGGCCGTTCGGCGGAGCCGGCGGTCATGGCATCGAACTGACGGCGCAGTTGTTCGCGGTTGATGTCCCGCAGCTGCTGGCTGACCCGCGGCATCAGGTAGCGGTCCGCGTTCAGCAGCAGGGCGAGGAAGATGGCGCCGGAACGCAGCTCCTTGTGGCCCAGCTCGGTGGAAGCCAGCAACCAGGCGTCCTGCAGCAAGTCCACCAGCAGCGGCGAGAATGAGGGATAGGGTTCTGCCGTCTGGGGTTCACCATTGAGGCTCTCGCCCACCAGGGGCTGAAATTCCTGGTGGTTGATGCCTGTGTGCTCCAGAACCTGGCGCACGTCAGAAAACGGCGTTTCCAGCAGCTTGAACAGCAGATGGGCCGGGGTGATTTCCGCACCCTGGCGGCTGATGCAAAGGGCCGCGGAGGATTCCAGTCCCTGGCGGCAAATATCGTTGAGGCGCCCGATCAGCGCCGGCAGTTCTACCCGAATCACAGTGATGTCCTTATTTCGGCAGTTGTTCCAGTACGCTGAGCACATCCCTGATGCGTTCGTTCAGCGCGATGTTGTAGAGGGAATAAATACCCGCCATGGCCAGTACGAACAGGCCGCCAATCCCCCAGATCGGCAAGCCACTGCGCAGGCGGTTACGGGTTGGAGTCACGTTGGTCAGGGCATCGGCCAGTAACGGCGCCTGATCGTCCTCACGCAGGCTTTTCAGCTGCTCGTGCAGACCACGGATGATGTCCTCGTATTCCTCGCGACCATTGGTCATGACCTTGTATCGACCCTCAAACCCCAGGCACAGGCACAGGTAGATAAACGCCAGCATGTCCCGGTAACGCGCCGGCTCCTGCTCCATGCGCGATAGAATGGCAAAGACCTTTTCACCACCCCAGGTCTCGTTGTGGAACCGGGACAGCAGGGAATGCTGGGACCACACACTGTGCGCGCCCCAGTCCGTGCCCAGCACCGCCTCATCGATAAAGGCGCAGAGCACGTAGCGATAAGCCACCACCGTCGGGCGCTCATAGCCCTGCTCCACCAGTTCACGGTCGATGGCCGCCACTTCGTCCACCACCTGCCGGTATAGCGTCTCCACTTCCCGGAAATCCGCCAGCCGTCGTACCCGGATGACCAGGCCCAGCAACGGTGTGGCGGCATCGATCAGCCGATTGTCCTCCAGGCCACGAAGCTGGAACTGTTCGTTGGCAAATCCCTGGCTGACGGCGCGACCGTTGTCGCCACTGCCCGCAAACATCAGGTCACTGAACGCACTGCCATCGGTTTCCATAGTGCCATTGGGTGAATCCATCACCGGTGCATCTGCCATGATTTAGCTCCTGATTGCCCAGAACTGCATTTCCATACCGGGGAAACTGCCCGCCACATGGAAGGCAAAGCCGCTGGCGTTGTCGAGCATCTGCCAGGCCTGGCTCTGGTCGTCCAGACGGAAATACACAAAACCGGCGTGGTAAGGCAGCTGACGCGGCGCCACCGGCAGGGCTGATAGTGGTATGCCCGGCAACTGCAGGCTGATCAGATCGCGGATCTTCTCCACCGAGGCCACCTTGCACTGCTGGGTGAACTGCTTGCGCAGATCGTCCAGGGGCATGTCCGCTTTCACCGCCAGAATGAACTCCGCACTGTCGAGCAACTGGGCATCCTGGAGCGGTGCCACGGTCAGGCCGTACTGCCGCTCCTGCAGCTGGATAGCCAGGGCCCGTGGCTCCAGCACGGTGCTCAGGGACTGCCTCAGTACCTGCATCAGCGGCGTGAACGACGCTTCCGGCAGGTCATGGTCGTAGGGGGTGTATTCCCGGGGCAGTCGGTTTTCATCGGTGAAGGTCACCAGCTCACCACAGAGCTCCAGTAAAGCCTCGTACAGACGCTCGGGGTGAAGCTGTCGAAGCCGGGCCAGATGCATGAAGCGCGGGTGGGCCCGGTTGAGCATCTGCAGCAGCATGAAATCCGCCACGTCAGCAACGCCACCCTGCCCCGGTGCGCCCACCCGTTCGGCGATATTCCTGGCCCGCTCCTTCATCAGCCCGGCCATTTCGCCGACAAAACGCTGCAGCCGCGGGGCCGCACGCACACTGAGCATGGTGGGCATGAAGTTGGGGTCCATCACCAGGCTGCCGTCCGGGCGTTTCTCCAGTATCCGGCCAATGGCCAGGGCCGCGTAGGCGCTGCGGTCCTCCCGCTCCAGCATCAGGCGCGGTGCCACCCTGCCCACATCAATGACATGGGCATCTCCGTCGATGGAGTGCAGGTCACGAACTTCCTCGGCCTGGGCACGAAACCGCCCGGACACGGCAGCATCCGGCCATTCCACTTCTGCCAGCGCGTCGCTGCTCAGGGGTAACGCCAGATAAACCACCTGATTGGCCACCGAAGCATCGGTGATTTCCAGTGGCTCGGGCATCACATCATCCTGTGGCAGGCTAAAGCGCGTTCCGTCCGGGAACAGCCCGCTGGCGTGCACCAGGCCGATGCGACCAAAGCTCAGGTATTCCGCATTCAGTTCCAGGTCGCCAAAGCCATACAGGTAATCCGAAATCGCCAGGGCCCGTTCGTTGATCTGGTGTTCCAGGTACCGTTGTTGTTGCTGGAAGTGCTGAGGCTTGATGAACAGCCCATCACTCCACACCACTCGATTCGTGACAGCCATCAGGATTCATCCGCTCTTCTGAGTTGAACTTCCCGCTCACGCAGGTTGACCAGCAGGTGATAGCGACCACCAAGGGGATCCACTTTCACCACCTTCTTCCACTGGGACAGGTTGGGATAGGCATAGAACGCGATAATGCCGATGAAACGGGTGTCCTCGCTGATCTCGAACGGTTCGACAAAGCGGAACTGTCCTGGCACCAGGGAGTAGTCATCATGGTCGATGTAGTTCTGGCCAAGAGAATCCTCCAGATCGCTCAGCAGCTGGTCGAAATCCCCGGCCATCAGCATCGAGCTGTCCCGCATTTCGATAATCTGAAAGGCGATGGGCGTGGGTGCCAGGGACTCGTTCGGATTGACGTCCGGCTCTGCCAGCATGGTGAGATCCACCCGACTGGGCAGGTCCTCCGGATACCCCACGGGAATATCCGGATCCCACAGCACCTTGGCGGTTTTCGAGACCGCGTTGTAGGGTGTGCTGCAACCCACCATCGCAAAGACAACGGCCAGTAAGATCCCTTTACTGTATTTCACGACAGATTCTCCCTCTGTAGTTGACGCAAGTGCTGGTCGTAAGCCTGCTCGAACACCTCCTGGAAGAGGCGCTCGAAGCCCTGTTGACGACTGGATTTCAATTCACGGTAATAGTGCTCGTACATGGTCCATGCCCAGCGCCCCTCGTCCTCATGCTGTTGCAACCCACGGCGATAGCCATGGAACCGGCGCAGCAGGGCTTCCGGAGAAAAGGCGTGGAGAATGGCATCCAACGCTTCGCGGATGGCCTCACTGGTCGCAACCTGGTGGTGGCGCAGGCTTTGCAGGCTCTCGCTGACCGCTGCGGGCGCGGACAGGTGCACGGGGCTGCGCTGACTGGCAAACAGGGTCTGGATTGTGTCCTGATAGCTCTGCCCCAGACGCAGTGGGTTGTCCTCAATGGGCTGCAGCCGCGTGCGCAGCGCCTGGTGGCGACTGTCTTCACCCTGATGCAACGCCAGCAGGCCCTCCACAGTGGCTTTCAGGGTCTGCCCGGCCTCTTCCAGGAACAGCCGCATCTCGTCGCTGTCACCAAAGTCCAGCTCGGACTCCATGCCCTTGAGCAGTGGCGCGCCACTGATGTGCTGGCGACTGTGGTCGGTGGATTCCCGCCTTGTTTTACGGGGTTGTTGTACTGACATCCTGTCCTGATCTCCTTGTCTGACCGGCAGCCCCACTGCAACGTCACGATGCTCCCGGTATTCATCGCTCACCTCGCCTTCGGCGGCAAACCACTCAGGCTTGCTGGCCATCAGGTCTATTTCCTGGTTATTGCTGACATCCTCCGACCATTCAGCGTCCGCTTCCCATTGATCCAGGGGATCCTTGCTGACCGCCTGCCCCGGTGCCGGGGCCAGGCCCTGCAGCGGTTCGTGACCCGTGGTTTCCGGCTCACTGCCCTCACCCCGGACCAAGCTGTTTTCTTCCACGTTCACCAGGGCGTGGTCTTCAGCACTCCCTTCCAGATTCGGGCTGGCAGCGTGTTGGCGACCGCGCACCAGGTCAGCACGGATCTGGTAACGACCAATGGATATGGTGTCACCGCTTTTCAGTCGCGCACGACGACCACGGCCAATAGGTTGACTGGCGCTGTTGATATAGGTGCGACCACTGCGATCAATGAGGCAGAACTCGCCGTCAATGAATCGCACCTCGGCATGTCCCGCCATGGCTCCGGTGCGATGGGACGACAATTTCCAGGTATCGTTTTCGGCCGTACCAATGGAGCCTCCCGCCATGGTGAATACATGCTCTGGCAGCAAGCCGCTGCCGACAGTGGTGGGATTGCTGATCTTCAGTGTCAGTGACTGACGCTCGTCCATGTCCGGTTTCCTTGTCATTGTCTCAGCGGCGAATCTGCAGCCGCACGGCGGGTAGCGTGCGTGCCTTGTCCGGCGTCAGGAACGAATTCCAGCCCAGTCGCACTTCCATCCCCGCTTGCAGTGGCTTCACATCTTTCGGCCGCATCTGCAGTTCCAGGTCGTAGGCCAGTTGCTCCCGGGTGGTGAACTCCACCAGCTTCACCAGCCGCTGGTGATCCTTGCCATTGGGCAGGAAGTCGGCAAAGCGCTGCCGATCCAGGTTGCGGATACGCAGAATGAATTTGCCACTGCGATCACGGATGCCGTTGCCCACCAGTGTGTCGTGTCCCAGGGCTGCGTTGGCCTGCCCCAGCTGGGTTTGCTGATCGCCGGGGATGGCGACACGGCGTAACACCCACTGCTCGATACTGACGTCATCCAGATCAAAACAGTGGGCAACAATGCCACTGACCACTTCCGGAGAACGACTTCGGCCCGCCATCAATCCGGCGTAGGCCAGCATCTTCGACCAGTTCACCGGTGTGGCGTCCCGCAACCGGCTGTCACCCAGGCCCACCAGGGCGAAAATATGATCGGAAAAGCCGTCTGAAGCCCCGGGTCGGAAGCGCACGTAATACCGGTACTTGCGCCAGGCCCGGTGGAACAGCGTCACCAGCCGATGATTGAAAAAGTCCAGGAAGTGACGACGAATCCCCAGCTCCTGCCCCGCCTCCCAGGCCAGATCCTCCAGGTAGTAACCGGGCAATGGCGACTGCGATCCGTGCAGCCCCAGGAAGCTCACCTCCATCTGATAGGGCGCATGCTCATGCTCCGGAGAGAACGCCTGCACCACATCACTGCCCGGGAACCCCAGGCCGGCCGATGCCGAGAAGCGGATACGCTCACGCCGGGGCTGATCGTCCTGGGACCGCTCCAGGTCATCCCCATGATGCCGGTGAATCAAATCCACCAGTTGAAAGAAACTGTAGCGCCGTGCATTGCCCAGAACCGGCTGCAGCTCGGCTACATCAGCGGCTGCTGACCTTGCTGTAACGTCCATGTGTACCGTTCCTGATTGTCTGTATTCACCACTTCCAGTTGGTGAAAGGCGTTGATGCTCGCGTATAGCGCAAAGAACTGGCTGAGAACCGTACCAAACAGGTAGAGGTCGCCTTCCGAGGCAAACGCTGTCTGGTCCAGCTTCAGTACCGACTGAATCCCCCGCACCGGCAAGCCCTGTACCATGCGGTCCACCGGTGACGTTTCTATGCCCGCAATGCCGGCCAGCCGCTTCTGGGACACCCGCTCGGCCTGACGATCCACCAGCGCACGGAAGTCGTACACCCGCAGCACCGTGCGCAGGGCATCCACATCCAGCATGGACAGGTAGTTCAGTGACAGGTTGGAAATCAGTGTCCACAGCAAACTGCCATCCAGCGTCGGCCGCAGGGTGGCGGTTGGCCGGGTAATGTTGCTGAAGGTGGCGAAGGCCGGTGTGCTCTCCGTTGCCATGCAGATTTCCCCCACCGCCAGTTGGCTCGGCAGCTGGCGGTTGGTGCAGGTCAGGGTCAGGGAAATCGCTTCCTGCCGGCTCATGCATTCGGACTCATCGCCCCGCACAAACGACATGTAATGATCGAAACCATCACCGCGGACGCTGTCCCGCGCCCGCACCCGGTAATACAGCGCGGTGCGGCCACGATCCCGCTCCACTTCGTGCTGAAAGCTCTCGAACGCGGTGTATATACGCGGCTCGCCACGCCCGGAGCGGCCTTCCAGCCAGCCCTCCACCTGCTCAATACTGAAGACTTCATAGTGGTCCGGCGACCGGCTCGAGGGTGAAACCCGGTATTCTGTCTGCCGCCCATTGAGATCCACCGGCTCAGCTTCGTGGCTGAACAGGTTCACTGCCGGCGTGCAGTACAGCTGGAAATTTTCTTCCCGCACTTTGGCGTCCGGCGGCAGGATCCGGCTGAAATGAAACCGCAGGCTGATCTCGTCCGCCTGCACCGCCGGTAACCGCTGCCGAAGACCGTGAATGTCCACAAAGCGGAAGGCCTCGGGGAAACTCAGGTATTCCTGCAGAATCCGGTAACCGGAGTAGGCATTCTTGGGATACGGCAATAACGCTTCGTCATTCCCGAACCCGACTGGCTGCAACATGGTCGCGGGCAGGCGGTATACCGACTCCCCCACAACCAGTTCAATCCGTTCCAGATAGTGGTTCAGCCACAGGTACAGGGTTTCCGCGATGTGGCTCTCGCCGCCCAGGTAGAACCGCAGGCTGTCCATACCCAGGGATGACAGTGGCTGGTCGGTATGCAACGCCAGATCCACGGTCACGGACGACACTTCCCGGGAATGCTCGGCATGGGCATTCGCTACGCTGACCGGAAACACGTCCACTGCCCGGCAGGTCCGGAACCGGCATTGGGTCTGACGTGTGACATCGCCCAGCGGTCGGCTTTTGATCTCTGTATGCCGTTCCACCCGCTGGCGTTCACTGATGGCATGCAACTGCGGATCAAACCGCATGATGGTGCAGCTGGGTACTGGCCGCAGGTAGTTCGGCCACAGCATGTTCAGCAGCGAATGGGTGATTTCCGGAAACTCGTCCTCGACTTTCTCGCGGAGTTTTCCGGTGAGAAAGGCAAAGCCTTCCAGCAGCCGTTCAACATCCGGATCGGTGCTCTGCTCGGACAGAAACCGTGTCAGCTGCGGATGGGCATCCGCGAATTCCCGGCCCTGGAGCCTGAGAAAACTTAACTCGTCCCTGTAGAATCGGTTCAACTTCATAACTACTGCACCAGTCTGGCTCCGAGCGGGGGTGTGGGCAGGCTTTCCAAAAGACGCTTCAAGCCCATCCATGGGACGCTTGGGCTCCGCCATCCATGGCTCCGCACACTTTTGGAAAGCCTGCCCACACCCCCGCTCTCATCCTTGCCTGCGAACTAGCTACATCACTCGATAGTAGCGCTTGTCGTCCAACACCAGGTCAATCGTGGTTCTGTCATCGCTTCCTGCAATGTTCAGATACACCGTCACCTGGAACTTCAACTGCAATGGGTCCGGGCCGGGTGGCAAAGCCACCACATCTACCCGCTTCACCCTGGGTTCGAACTTTTCAATGCACTGTCGAATCGCGCCGCGAATCTGAACATTCAGATCGTGGGTGCCGAGCGTGGCGTCGTTGAAATCCAGCAACCCCAGATCCGGCACGCTGGCGCTGTTGCCCGGGTGGGCATTCAGCAGGCGGACCAGGTGGCGCTTGATGGATTCAACAACGTGGGTGATTTCGCCCATGCTCTGGCCGGCCGGCGCAGCCGCCTGTTCCAGTCGTTCGAACAGGCTGCCGCTGCCGGCCTGCGATCCGTCGCTGGCCGGGTGATTGAACACGGATTAATCCTTGTCCAGTCGGCCAACCAGTGACAGTTCGAAGTTGGCGCCCATGTATTTGAAGTGGGGCCGAACCGCCAGGGACACCTGGTACCAGCCCGGATCGCCTTCGACGTCGGATACCGTCACCTGGGCCGCGCGTAGCGGGCGACGGCTGCGGACGTCCGCCGGCGGGTTTTCCTGGTCGGCGACGTACTGGCGAATCCAGGTGTTCAGTTCCCGCTCAAGGTCCTGGCGCTCCTTCCAGGAGCCGATCTGCTCGCGCTGCAGCACTTTGATGTAGTGCGCCAGGCGGTTGACGATCATCATGTAAGGCAGTTGCGTGCCCAACTTGTAGTTGGTTTCCGCTTCCTTGCCTTCCTTGGTGTTGGGGAACTGTTTGGGCTTCTGTACCGAGTTGGCGGAGAAGAATGCCGCGTTGTCGCTGCCCTTGCGCATGGTCAGGGCGATGAAGCCTTCGTCGGCCATTTCGTATTCGCGACGGTCGGTGATCAGTACTTCGGTCGGAATCTTGGCTTCCAGCTGGCCGAAGGATTCGAACAGGTGTACCGGCAGGTCTTCCACCGCACCGCCACTTTGCGGGCCAATGATGTTGGGGCACCAGCGGTACTTGGCGAAGCTTTCGGTCAGTCGCGTGGCCAGCAGGTAGGCGGTGTTGCCCCACAGGTAGTGTTCGTGGTCGCCGGACACGTCTTCCTTGTAGTTGAAGCTGCGCACCGGGTTTTCGGTGGGGTCGTAGGGTACCCGCAACAGGAAGCGCGGCGAGGTCAGCCCCAGGTAGCGGGCGTCTTCGGACTCACGCAGTGAGCGCCACTTGGCGTACTTCGGCCCTTCGAAAACCGCCTTCAGTTCCTTGATGGCCGGCAGTTCCTGGTAGCTGTCGACGCCGAAGAACGACGGCGCAACGGAGGACAGGAATGGCGCATGGGCCATGGCGCCAACGGAGGACACATACTGCAGCAGTTTCATGTCCGGCGTGGACGGGGTGAACGCGTAGTTACCGACCACGGCACCGACCGGCTCACCGCCAAACTGACCGTATTCGGTGGAGTAAATGTGTTTGTAAAAACCGGCTTGAGTGACATCCGGGGCAAATTCGAAATCTTCCAGCAGCTCGGCTTTGGTGGCGTGAAGAATGTCCACCTTGATGTTCTCGCGGAAATCGGTGCGATCAACCATCAGTTTCAGGCCGCGCCAGGACGATTCCAGTTCCTGCAGTTTCGGCGCGTGGAGGATTTCATCCATCTGGGCGCTGATCTTGCGGTCCAGCTCAACCACCATCTGGTCCACCAGCGCCTTGTTGACCGGCTGGCCTTTCTCATCGCTTTTCAGCAGGTTGGCAATGAATGTTGCGACCCCTTTGCGGGCCACATCGTAGCCCTCGTCGGCCGGTGCCATACGGCTGTTGGCCATGACCTGGTCCAGCAAGGACCCTTCTGCTACGGATTCGGAGGCAGCCGATTGCTGCACAGCAGTATCAGACATACTACATCCCTTCAGTACGTTTTGATTAAAGTCGGAAATCGATTGAGAGCCTTCGGATTACTCGGCTTTATCCGTGGCCAGATCCAGTTCGGCCAACAGCTTGCCCCGGGCGTCTTCGTTGTCCAGCAGCTCCTGCAGCTTGGAACGGAATGACGGTACATTCCCCAGCGGTCCTTTCAGGGCAACCAGGGCTTCACGCAGCTCGATCAGCTTGTTCAGCTCAGGCACCTGACGGGCAATGCCATCCGGGGAGAAATCGTCCAGGGTCTGGAATTCCAGGTTCACCGGCAGTTCGTCGGCTTCTTCATCCAGCTGGTTGGACACCGTAGTGGAAAGGGTAAGACCGGCTTCCTTCATGACAGAACGGAAGTTGTTCTTGTCGACGGAAATGGCCTTGCGGTCCTCGATGGGGGTTTCTTCGGGCTGTCCCTTGAAATCGCCAACCACAAACATCTTCAGCGGCAGTTCGGTTTCAGCCTGCTGGTCGCCAGTGGCGGGGACATATTTGATATTGATGCGCTCTTTAGGCGCGACGGAACCGTCTTTTGAAGACATGCGCTTGCTCCCTGTGCAAATCATTTGCAGTTGTTCAATCCCTTGTGCATACCCTCCTGGTACGCAACGGCAAAAACTCTACACAGGATGATATCCATTCTCAAGCAAAAACTGGCCAGCGTGCGGCAAAAATGTGCGTCCGGGCAAAGTTTTGCCAAACAAAGCCCGGATCAACACCATAACGCAGACAAGCGATGTCGCCTTTAGCGACGCTTTGGTGTCCAGGCCCAGATCATCTCAATTTCGATGGGCTCTTTGTCTTCACCATCACGGATAGTGACCGGTACCGAGGTTTCTCCCTTGTCTTCCACTCGCATGCGCTCCCGCTGCTCCGGGGTCAGGCGGGCTTCCACGGTCATGTCACCCTTGGCGCGACGGGTGTACTCCGCATGAGCAGTCTTGATCACGGGAACCTTGTCGTCCGGTACGTTCAGGCCCACCAGGAAACCGGTGGCAGACTCCGCCAGCAACAGGGAGGCCACGGCGTGAACACCACCAATGTGATTCTGCACCCGGCGCTTGTTGGCGATACTGATCACACAACGCTCCGCGTCCAGATGCTCAATGCGAATGCCGGCGGTACCAGTAAAAGGCACCACCTTGCCGAAAAACAGGGTCAGCGCCCGCGACCGGGCAAAGGTAGGTAAGCTGTTGATCTTGCCGACTATACCGGCCAGTTTGTTGGTGGTGGCCATGGACTTTACTCCGGTTATCTGAAATTTTGAGGCAGGACAATAACCCATTCGTCGGAGGAAAGGAACGATCGGTCAATGACGCCCGAAACCTCTCTGGCTATACTCGGCAAAAACATAACTAAAGCACCAACCCCTCAATAAAAAAGGAAAGAGACATGAGTGACCTGAAAACCCAGTTCGACGAGGCCGTGAATTACATCCAGTCCGCGGAAGGCGATTTCAAACCGTCCAACGAGATGAAACTGGAGTTCTACGCACTTTACAAGCAGGCAACCGAAGGGGATGTCAGCGGCAAGCGTCCGGGCATGATGGATTTCGTGGGCCGCGCCAAGTACGACGCCTGGGCGGAACTGAAAGGGACCTCCAGCGATGAAGCCATGCAGAAGTACATCGACAAACTCAACTCCCTGAAATAAGCCCGCCAACGCCTTGCCGGTCTGGGGTACTCGCCATTCCAAAAGCGACCCACCCCTGGTTCCGGCAAGCTGCTATAAAAATTTTGCGACATTCAAACGATTGTCATAAGATGCGCGCAACATAAAAACAACAACGCATCCGGAAGAGTAATCATGGACATTACCGAGGCGCTGGAACAATCCCAGCCGGGCCTTGTTGGCCGCGTTAACAAAGCAATTCAGAAACGTCAGTTGAACCAGCGGGCAGAGCAGACTTATCTGCACTGGATTTCGAGGTTTGTGCTTTTTCACGAGCTGAAAGATCCGCAAAACCTGGAATCCGATGACCGCCAGCTGTTTCTCACCTACCTGAAAGACAGAATCCAGTTGTCACGGGCGCGCCTGAATCAGGCGAGTCAGGCTTTGACGTTTTTCTACGAGGAAGTACTCGGCAAAACCGAGGCGGAGCAGATTGTTGCCGCCTAGCGCTCGATCATATTGATGTTCTGCGCCTCATAGGTGCGGTTCTCGGGCGGTCGAATCAGGTAGTTGTTGCTGTGATTCTGGCCGGGAACCTCCTTGGGGTTACTGAAGCGGAATTCCACCGGAATTTCGCTTCGTCCCAGGTCGGTACGAGGATCCCGTGGCTGCAGCGCCAGCGGATCAAGGTAGAAATCCTCTTCGGTGCGGGGTTGAACCGGCACGCCGGCCGCAGGCGCTGCCAGCCCACCTTCAATGACGGTATTCGCCAGCGTTTCCTCTTCCATGGAGCGCAGGGGAATGTTGTCCACCGTTGAACGCTCGCGATAGTCAAACACGTCACCACCCTCACCTTCTGCTGTTGTCTGCGCCAACAGCAACACAGGCATAAGAGTCAGCCCCAGCACGAAAGCCGTCTTGATCTTACAGAAAGAACCCATACCAAACCCGATCCGTGAGTCAATTTTTGATCAGTCTATCGTCAAAGGCGACGAAAAACTCAACGAGTCGTCAGGTTTGTGACAGTTTTCACTGGTTTGCTTCGGGTTCCTCGTAACGGATATCTGTGATCACGACCGTCTGCCAGCCTTCCGGCGTCCGCACACTGACCTCGTCATCCAGACGTTTGCCAATCAGCGCCCGGGCCATCGGCGAATCAATGCTCAGGTAACCGCGACCGAGATCAAACTCGTCCGGTCCCACAAGCCGGTAGCGCTGCTCATCGCCATCCTCATGCTCAATGGTCACCCAGGCGCCGAAGAACACCTTGCCACGATCATCGGGCAAGCGATCCACCACCGTCAGTTCGTCCAGTCGCTTGGTCAAAAAGCGGACCCGCCGGTCGATTTCACGCAACTGTTTCTTGCCGTAAATATACTCGGCGTTTTCAGAACGGTCGCCCAGGGCCGCCGCCTCACGTACCGCCTGGGTCACTTCCGGGCGCTTTTCCTTCCACAGGTAACGCAGCTCTTCCCGCAAGGCCCGCTCCCCGTCAGGGGTAATGTACCGGGCTCGCCCCCGTGCAGCGCCAGATTGCTGTTTCATATCAAGGACCTGTCATCAGTTGCAGAAGTGGTGTGGGCGGGCATAAAAAAACCCCGTAAAAACGGGGTAAGGCTAGCGCTGTGCTGGAGGGAGAAGCAAGCAGTAATAACTGCCGGCCTCCAAATCTACAGTGTTCATTATGCACAGGGAGGGGTTACAACGGCGTGGCCGGGGAATTACGTTTTGGTCAGGGAATCAGCAACCGGCGCGCAGATTAGGTTGCGCACTCTAGAGATTGGGAATAGCGTTCGATATCAGTATTTAAAGACCCTTTCAACGTTGATCACGGGGAACACACCATGAACACCCAAAAACTGATGAACACTGCCCTGAACAGCCTGGATGCCATCGGCTACCGCCTGGACCAATACGGCATCACCGGTAAGGTAAACCGCCACAACCTGGCCGCCTTCATTATGCTGGAACAAAAGCACCTGGAAGGTGAGTGGGATAGCATTCAGGTTCGACTGGACCGCCGTCGTGCCCAGGTTGAGAGCCTTGTGCGCCCTGTACTGAATCAGGTCAACCGCTTCCGTGGCGCTGCCAGCTGATCAGGTCTTTGACGGTTCCGACGGGGAGCTTCTCTGCTCCCCGCCACCGACCTCACCCGGCGCATCAATCTGGGTTGTGCGAATACGTTTTTTCTCGACCACATAGGCCGGCAGGCGAATAGTCACCGTTAGCCCGGGGTTTTCCTCACCTGGCCGATAGTCAGACAGCTCAATCCTTGCCTGATGAATTTCCGCTACCGCACTCACCAGGCTCAGCCCCAGCCCGTTACCGGGAGATGAACGGCTCTTGCCGACCCGATAGAAACGCTGGAAGACCTGATCCTTCTCGTCGTCCGGGATACCGATCCCACTGTCGCTGACTTCAAACAGGCAATCCTCCCCGTCACGGCGGACCACCACCCGGATCGCGCCCTTTTCCGGGGTATATTTAATGGCATTGTCGATCAGGTTGCTGACCATCTGGAACAACAGGTCCCGATCGCCTTCAATCATCACCTGAGGTTCCAGGGATTGCTCGAACACCTGCTCCTTGTCTTCCGCCAGGGCTTCGTACAACTCGCAGGCATCGCTCACCAGCCCGTCCAGCGACACGGGCTTCATGTCCGCGGTGTTGCCCCGGGTTTCCAGCCGTGCAATCCGCAGCAGGGCGTTGAACGTGGCCAGCAGTTGATCCGCCTCCGCCACCGCACGACCGGCCTGCTCCCGTGCCTCGTCGTTGTCGACGGACATCAGGGTGTTTTCAAGCTGGTTGCGCAAGCGGGTCAACGGGGTTCGCAGGTCGTGGGCGATGCTGTCGGAGACGTGGCGGATGCCTTCCATCAGATAGACAATCCGGTCGAGCATCTGGTTCAGGTTCTCCGCCAGCTGGTCAAAATCATCGTCGGTGCCGCGGGTCGGTATTCGCAGGGACAGGTGGCCGTTCATGATTCGCCGGGAGGTACTGTTAATCACTTCTATGCGCCGGGTGGTACTCCGGCTCATCAGGAACCCACCCAGCAGGGCCAGGGCCAGGGTAATGCCCATCCCCCAGTTGATGGCGGTTTCGATCACCCGCTTGAGATTGGTGAGCTCATCAACATCACGGCCGACCAGCAACCGCAAGCCGCCCTGCACCTCGAAAATTCGGGCCCGGGCCAGGCGTTCCGGGCCTCGCCAGCCCACAGCCTCGTTCAGGGTAAAATTGATCCAGCCACTTTCCGAGCGGGCGCCCTCCGGCCAGGTTTCGATATTGCCGGCCAGCTTGAGGAAGTCATCGGTGGTGAGCAGATAAATGGATTTGGCGTTGGGATCCCGCGCCACACGCTCGCGGATAATGGTAATCAGACCATTGATGCCGCGACCGCGGTATTGCTCCGCGAGGCCTGCGATCTCGGCCTCGATGGTTTCGTCCGTCTGGGCGGTCATGAAACCGGCGGTGCGCCAGTATATGAACGCCAACAGCAGGAACACCGAGGTGGCAAACACCACCATGTACAACAGTGCTAGCTGAAAGGACGAGGTCCGGAGCTGACTAAGCAGTTTCACGCAACATGTACCCTGCACCCCGTATGGTCTGCAGCAACGGAGTCTCGAATTCCTTGTCGATCTTGGCCCTCAGCCGGCTGATATGCACATCAATCACGTTAGTCTGGGGGTCGAAATGGTAGTCCCAGACTTTCTCCAGCAGCATGGTGCGGGTTACCACCTGCCCGGCGTTGCGCATCAGGTACTCCAGCAGACGGAATTCCCGGGGCTGCACATCAATATTCTGACCCGCCCGCTTGACGGTTCGCGCCAGCAGGTCCATTTCCAGGTCCGCCACCCGCAACACGGTCTCGGTCTCCGCCGACTGGCGGTTACGGCGTACCAGTGATTCAATGCGAGCCAGCAGTTCGGTAAAGGAGAAGGGTTTGGTGAGGTAATCATCACCACCACCACGCAGCCCCTCGACCCGGTCATCCACATCGCCCAGGGCGCTGAGGATCAGCACCGGCACCTGGTTCCCGGTGGCGCGAACGGTCTTGATAATGGACAGGCCATCCATACCGGGCAGCATGCGATCCACGATCATGATGTCGTAATCCTCACTGGCCGCCATCATCATCCCTTCCTTGCCATCAGCCGCATGGTCGACCACAAAGTCCGACTCCTTAAGGCCTTTGACAAGGTAGTTTGCTACATCCTGATCGTCTTCAATTACCAGCGCTTTCACCGGTTATCCTCCCGATAGCGGATTACTTTAAGCATTACATTACAAACAGGGTACGAAGAACTTGGTAACCCGGCCAGTTACGATCTTGTAAGAGGGTGTCGCCTATGGCGACGGTCACGACAGACCCCGAAACCAGTCCAGGCTCTCAGCGGTCGTGGCTGCAGGGCGGTATTCTGCACTCAGCCAGCCTTTGTAGCCCAGATTATCCAACTCCCGAAAAACATTCGAAAAGTTAATTTCCCCGGTTCCGGGCTCGTGTCGCCCCGGATTATCCGCAAACTGGATGTGGCCGATCCACGGCAACAGGCACTCCACCGTGCGCAGCAGATCCCCCTCCATGATCTGCATATGATAGAGGTCATACTGCAAGCGCACGTTATCCATATCGACCTCTTCAAGCAGGCCCATCACCCTGGCGGAGGTATCGAGAAAGAACCCCGGCATATCCACCCGTGAATTGATCGCTTCCAGACACAGAGTGATCCCCTCCGGCTCCAGCTGCTCCGCGGCCCAACGAACATTCTCCACCAACGTCTGCCAGGCCAGATCCTCATCCAGTTCCGCCGGCTTCAGGCCCGCCAGACAGTTAACGCGGGTGCATTCCAGGGCACGGGCATACTCAATGGCTTTCAGCACACCCTCGCGAAACTCTTCCACCCGGCCCGGCAGACAGGCAATACCCCGTTCGCCCCCATCCCAGTCCCCCGGCGGCAGATTGAACAGCACCTGAGTCAGGCCGTTCGTCCGCAGAGCCTGCTTAAGCTCTGCCGCCGGCCACTCATAGGGGAACAGATACTCCACACCCGTGAAGCCAGCCAGGCGGGCCTGCTCGAAGCGCTCCATAAACGGCACTTCGGTGAACAACATGGACAGATTGGCAGCAAACTTCGGCATGGTTATTTTCCCGGTTTTCCCAGAGAGCCCAGCAGGGCACCGTTCAGGTGTTCCAGCTCCAGCAACAGGCCACTGTGATCAACATCACTGTGACCATTGGCCACCAGAGACTGATATTCATTGTGCACCTGCTGGGCCAGGGGCAGGGTCAGATTCTCCGCCCTGGCCTCATCCAGAATCATTCGCAGATCCTTGAGCTGGATACGGGCCGGCGCACCGGGCGCGAAATCACGATCAATCATACGCTGACCATGCAGCTCCAGGATACGACTGCCGGCAAACCCACCCATCAGCGCCTCCCGCACCGCCGCCGGATCGGCACCGCCTTTCGCCGCCAGCAACAGAGCTTCAGACACCGCCCCAATAGTAATGCCCACAATCGCCTGATTGGCCAGCTTGGCCAGCTGTCCGGAGCCAACGGGACCAATCCGGGTACATTTACCCAAAGTTTCAAACACCGGGCGAGCCCGATCCACATCCTGTTCCGACCCACCGGCCATAATACTCAAGCGCGCCTCAGCGGCCCCGACGGTACCACCGGACACCGGCGCATCCACATATCCCGCGCCCCGTTCCGCTGCCAATTCCGCATGGCGGCGCGCGACGGAAGGCTGAACAGAACTCATATCGATCACCAGGGCGCCGGATTTCAGGGCTGCGATCGCGCCCTGCTCTACCAGGACCTGCTCCACCACATCGCTGTTTTCCAGCATGGTGATGACGACGTCTGCATCACGGACCGCCTGTTCCGGTGAATTCGCAATGGTGGCTTCATCCTTGAAAGGATCACACTTTCTGGCCGTGCGGTTCCACAACACCATGGAAAACCCGGCATCCAGAAGATTCCGTGTCATGGGCGCACCCATCAAACCAATGCCGAGGAACGCGATATGGGGACTATCTACAGTCATCTTTGCTTAGCCTTATTCCGAAATTATGGGAAGCGAGTGGATAGGCTGTTCCAAAACCCTGCGGAGCCATGGATGGCGGAGCGGAGCGTACAAGGACGTATTCACAGCGTGTTTTGGAACAGCCTATCCACTCGCTTCTACCCCGAAGTTTGAACTCTTGTACTTTGGCAGATTATACAAACAAAAACGCCACCAACCTGAATCAGGATGGTGGCGTTCTGGAACATCCAGGGTGCGTCAGTATCAGGCCGGTATGGCCTCCCCCATACTCGTCCTGATCTTCTTCATAGCGTTCTTCTCAAGCTGCCGGATCCGCTCGGCGGATACACCGTACTTGTCCGCCAACTCATGCAGCGTGGACTTGCTCTCCGTCAACCAGCGCTCCCGCAGGATATCCTGGCTGCGCTCGTCCAGAGACCCCATCGCGTGCATCAGGCGACCGTTGGAATCCTCCGACCAGTCCGCGTTCTCCAGCTGAACCGCCGGATCGCCGCGCCGGTCCTCCAGGTAATACGCCGGGGCTTGGTAGGCGTGATCATCGTCATCGTCCTGGGGGCCGTCGAAGGCGGTATCCTGGGAGGCCAGCCGGCCTTCCATTTCACGCACGACCTTCGGCTCCACGCCGAGATCTTCCGCCACGGCATGCAACTCGTCGTGGCTGAGCCACGCCAGGCGCTTCTTCTGACTGCGCAGGTTAAAGAACAGTTTGCGCTGGGCCTTGGTGGTAGCCACTTTCACGATACGCCAGTTGCGCAGAATGAACTCGTGGATCTCCGCCTTGATCCAGTGCACCGCAAACGACACCAGACGTACGCCGTACTCCGGGTTAAAACGCTTGACGGCTTTCATCAGCCCCACGTTGCCTTCCTGAATCAGGTCGGACTGGGACAACCCATAGCCGGAATAGCTGCGGGCAATGTGAATAACAAACCGCAAATGAGAGAGCACCAGCTGACGCGCTGCTTCCACGTCACCCTCGTAATGGAGACGTTCGGCAAGCTCACGCTCTTCATCGGCAGACAATACCGGAATCCTGCTCGCAGCCTGGATGTAAGACTCGAGATTGGCACCCGGAACCAGTCTGTCAATCAGCTGTAAACTCGTACCCATGCTTTTAACCTCCGAACCTGACGACCGTTAAATATACCAAGTGATTCTTTGACCGCCAAGACCTTAAAAAGTTCCAGAAACTCCCAGTAAAACCTTTAAAAACAATAAACTGGCAAATCCCGCTTTGTACCTTGGTTTATGACACTACGCCTTTCGCCGTACATTCTTCAATACGGTTTTCCCGCTATCCCGGATTAGCCCCCGGCGATTTCCCCCGGCTCAATGTCATCCAGATGGCGCTTGACCGCCACCCAGGCACCCAACCAGCCTAACAGCATGGCCACAATAAGCAACGCAAGTGCGCCATCAAAGGTCAGGCCATTGAGGGAAAAGTCACTGCGGTACAGCTCCGCCAGCCGCCCGACCGGGCCACTGAGCCACCATAACGACAACTGCAGCAACACCCAGGCGACCACACCGCCGCCCAGGCCAAACCAGGCCCCCGTATACAGGAACGGGCGACGCACAAAAGCATCCGTGCCCCCGACCATTTTGGCCACCAGGATCTCGTCACGACGGTTCTCGATCGCCAGCCGCACGGTATTGCCAATCACCAGCACCACGGCCGCCGCCAGCAACAGAGCCAACGCCCAGACCGCACGGGCCAGCAGGTCCGTCATCGCATTCAGGCGCTGCAGCCAGCCCAGGTCCACCTGCACCCGCTCAACGCCGTCCAGGCCCTGCAAGCGGGTGACCAGGGTTTCTACCCCACTGGAGCTGCGGGAGGCTTTGTCCGGCGTCACGACCAGCGTATGGGGCAGCGGGTTACCTTCCAGGTAATCCAGCGCATCCTCCATCCCGGAGGAGACCCGGAACTCCGCCAGCGCCTGCTCCTTATCAATGAGCTCCACCTCCAGGATACGGCTGTCATCCAGCACTTCGGCCTTCAGTTCGCGAGCGCGCTCCAGCGGGACATCGTCTTTCAAATAAGCGGTAATGCGAGCGCTGCTCTCCCAGCCGGCACTGACACCCTGCAGACTGGTCAGCAGTAATAACAGGGCGACCGGCAGTGCCAGGGCCACGCCCATCACCATCCAGGTCATGGAGCTGGCAACCGGCGTACGCCAGAGCCGCTCGGCACTGTCCCGGGCCACCTTGCGGTGATGCACCAGATAACTTTCAGCCAGTTCCTGCCAGGGCGAAGAAGCCTTTCTGGCCCCTGTCTGTTTGCGCGGTTCAGGTGCCATGACCACCTCCCGCAATCAGCCGGCCATGATCCAGGGTCAGGGTGCGGCGCTGCATATCGTTGATCAGGGCAATATCGTGACTGGCAATCAGCACCGTCACTCCCACCTGACTGAACTGACCAAACAGGTGCATGATGTCAGCCGACAGCTCCGGGTCCAGGTTACCGGTAGGCTCATCCGCCAGCAGCACCGGCGGCTTGTTCACCACAGCGCGGGCAATGCCGACGCGCTGCTGCTCACCGCCGGACAGCTGCAGGGGGTTCATCTTTTCCTTGCTCAGCAGCCCGACCTTGTCGAGGGCCGCGCGCACCCGGCGGCCAATGTCCCGTGCCGGCACCCCCATTACTTCCAGGGGCATGGCGACATTGTCGAACACCGTGCGATCGAACAGCAGCTGGTGATTCTGGAATACCACGCCAATATGACGACGAATGTAGGGAATCTGGCGTTTGGGGAGCTTGTTCAGCATCTGCCCGCCGACAACCACCTCACCGGCGGTGGGGCGCTCCATCACCATGATGAGCTTGAGCAGAGTACTCTTGCCGGCACCGGAATGGCCGGTCAGGAACGCCAGCTCACCCCGCGCCAGGCTGAAATTCACCTGTCGCAGGGCGGTATGGTCGCTGTCATAGCGCTTGGTGACCTGACGGAATTCAATCATCGGCCGTTACTGCATTACTGGTCGTCAAACAGGGCATCCACAAAGGTTTCCGCATCGAAACTGCGCAGGTCCGCCACCTGTTCACCCACGCCGATAAAGCGGATGGGTAGCTGCAGCTGACGCGCGATAGCGAACACAATACCACCCTTGGCGGTGCCGTCCAGTTTCGTCAAAGTAATGCCGCTGACACCCACGGCCTGCTGGAATACCTGGGCCTGACTCAGTGCGTTCTGTCCAGTACCGGCATCCAGCACGAGCATCACCTCGTGGGGGGCGGTGTCGTCCAGCTTTTTCATCACCCGAACGACCTTTTCCAGCTCGTTCATCAGGTTTTCCTTGTTCTGCAGGCGGCCGGCGGTATCGGCAATCACCACATCCACCTCGCGGGACTGGGCGGACTGGATAGCATCAAAGATCACCGACGCACTGTCCGCACCGGTATGCTGAGCCACCACCGGCACGTTATTGCGCTCGCCCCAGACCTGCAGCTGCTCCACGGCGGCGGCACGGAAGGTATCACCCGCTGCCAGCATCACCGACTTGCCCTCATCCTGGAACTTCCTGGTGAGCTTGCCGATGGTGGTGGTCTTGCCAACACCATTCACACCCACCATCAGGATCACATAGGGCTGTTTGGTCGAATCCAGTTCAAGGGGTTTGGTGACATCCTTCAGCAGACCGTGAAGCTCCTCGCGAAGGGCCTGACGCAGAGCAGCGCCATCCTTGAGCTGGTTACGCTCAAGCTTGTCGGTAAGAGATTCAATGATTTCCGATGTGGCGGTGACGCCCACATCCGCCATCAGCAGCGTGGTTTCAATCTCTTCCAGCAGATCCTCGTCGATTTTCTTGCCGACGGCGAACAGATCGGATAACCCGGAGGACAGCGTCGCACGGGTTTTACCCAGGCCCTGGCGGATACGCTCGAAGACACTGACCTGAGGCTCTTCCGGAGCCGGTTCCGGTTCGGCGACAGCCGCAGGAGCTTCTTCCACTTCCGCAACAGGCGCTTCTGCAGCAGGCGCCTCCGGTGCGGGCGCTTCTTCCTGCTCAGCGGCCGGTTTTGCGCCGCGCTGGGGCTCCGGCTTTTTCTGGAGAACCGGCTTCGGGCGGGGAATACGCTTCCGGTTGCCGGCCAGATCCAGAGCAAAAACGAAGACAAGAAGGGCCAACAGGCCAATTGAAATCCACTCTGCGGTCATACTCATTCCATCGGTTGAAAATTGGCGGGACAAAAGAAAACCGACATTCTAGCAGACTGTCGGCGGTAATTGGGTTGCTCACAATACAGCACACCCGATGGCGACGGCATGATTTTCCGCTACCATGTCGCCATTCCAGAAACCGAGACGGACAGTAAAGATCATGGGGCAGAAACCAAGGCATCAGAAAGGCGGTCGCGGCACCGCCGAGAGAGCCTCCGGCGATGGCGAACTGCGCATCATCGGCGGCGACTGGCGCAGCCGCAAACTGCGCTTCCCGGAAACCGGAGGGGTACGCCCCACCCCCGCCCGCACCCGCGAAACCCTGTTCAACTGGCTGAACTATCAACTGGCTGGGAGCCGCTGCCTTGACCTGTTCGCCGGCTCCGGCGCCCTGGGTCTGGAAGCGCTGTCCCGGGGCGCCG
The DNA here is from genome assembly GCF_947259545.1 of uncultured Marinobacter sp. Classification (GTDB taxonomy): domain Bacteria; phylum Pseudomonadota; class Gammaproteobacteria; order Pseudomonadales; family Oleiphilaceae; genus Marinobacter. The sequence continues at coordinate 173,932 of NZ_CAMYMK010000003.1, read as the reverse complement.
GCACAACCGTGTTCGTCGACCATACACCGGCGCTGGCTCAGGCCCTGCGCGGCAACCTGCGGTTATTGAAATCGGAGAAAGGCGATGTAGTCTGCCAGAGTGTCGATACGTTCCTCGCCCAACCACCGGCCGAACCCTTCGACATCCTGTTCATGGACCCGCCCTTCCGGCAGGGCTGGCTACAAAAACTGCTCCCGATAATCGCCGATCATGGCTGGATCAGACCCGGCGGCTGGGTCTACGTGGAACATGAAAGCGAGCTGGCAAGCCCGGAAGCACCCGAGAACTGGACCCTGCACAGACAGAAATCCGCCGGCCAGGTTACGTATTGCCTGTTTCAGGTAGGGGAATAGGTAAGTCCCGGCCATCCATGGCCGGAGGGGATGTTAAGCGTTAAGCGGAGGGGCTTCTGAGCGAATAAGCCCGAAGGTGCTCAGCGAACTCTGCCAGGTAGCGGTTACCACTGGCCTCAGCCTCACGGCACCAGTCCGCCAGGGCCTGCATTTTCTCCTGAGGTTTCACGCCGCGCTGACGCCACAGCGCTTGCAGCTCATGACTCATCTCGTAAATCTTACGCAACGCTGCGTTTTTCTCCAGCGCGGTCTCCAGATGCTCCTGATCCTTCGGCTCGATCAGAGACACCTCACGGGACAGCAACTGCTTCAGCTTGCGGTAACGGGGGCGAATCTCGTCGTCCATCAGTGCCTTCTGCTGACGCAGTACCGGCTCCATGACACGCTTACGGTACTGACGCATGATGGCGAAACGGTTATTGGAAATCGCCTGCACGGTTTCCACATCCACAACCTGCTTGCCCGGAACGAAATGGGCAATCGGCTTGAACCCCTTGGGCTTGGCCAGACCGAACAGCTGGAACAGACGGATGTAACCCCAGCCGATATCCACCTCAAACCAGCGACGGGACAGCTTGGAGGAGTTCGGATAGGTATGGTGATTGTTATGCAGCTCTTCACCACCGATCAGGATACCCAGCGGTGAAATGTTGCGGGCGTTGTCCGCACATTCAAAATTGCGGTACCCGAACCAGTGGCCGATGCCGTTGACAACACCCGCCGCCCAAACTGGAATCCACATCATCTGCACCGCCCAGATCCAGATACCGTGAACACCGAACAGCAACAGGTTGATCACCGCCAGAATCGCGACGCCCAGCATTTTATAACGGCTGTAGACGTTGCGCTCGATCCAGTCTTCCGGCGTGCGCTGGCCGTAACGCTCCAGAGTTTCCGGCGTGGCGGACTCGGCATAAAGCTCTGCGCCCTGGAACAGAACCTTGCGAATACCCAGAACCACCGGGCTGTGGGGGTCTTCCTCGGTTTCACACTTGGCGTGGTGCTTACGATGGATGGCTGTCCATTCCTTGGTATTCTGAGCCGTGGTCAGCCACAGCCAGAAACGGAAGAAATGCTTCAGCACCGGATGCAGATCCAGCGAGTTGTGAGCCGAATGGCGATGCAGGTAGAGCGTTACACTTACGATGGTGACGTGGGTCATACCCAGTACAACCAGAATCAGTTGCATCACCGAAAGGTCAAGGAGACCGTTAAACCACATATTCAATCCTCAATCAAAATCGTGGTTCGACCGGTATGAAAACCAGCGAACCGTATTGGGCACTTTAGCGTACAGTTGTAAGCCCCAACAACTGCATTTGGACGAAAATTTGTTACTGATTACACTTATCCCGTTTCAAACCGTTCAAGCATCCCCCTGCTACCGGAGAGCTCCGCTTGCCAGAATTACCGGAAGTCGAAACCACACGCCGTGGCATTGCGCCCCACTGCGAAGGACACACCATTCAACGGGTAACCATTCGTAATCGGAGCCTGCGCTGGCCGATTCCGCGGGAACTGGACGAGCATTTGACCGGCGCCACCATCCGCAGCGTGGAACGGCGCGCCAAATATCTGTTATTAAAGGTCGATCAGGGCAGCGCCATTGTACACCTGGGCATGTCCGGCAGTCTGCGGGTAATTACCGACAACGCGCCATTACTGCCCCACGACCATGTCGAGCTGGAACTGGACAGCGGCATCCGCCTGCGATTCAACGATCCCCGGCGATTCGGCTGCTGGCTGTGGTCGGACACGCCCGAAGCGCACCCGTTGCTGGCCAGTCTTGGCCCCGAACCTCTGGCCCCGGAATTTACCGGAGCGCTGCTGTTCCGCCTGTCCCGGGGCAAACAGACACCGGTGAAATCCTTCATTATGGACAACCGCGTGGTGGTGGGCGTGGGCAACATCTACGCCAATGAAGCCCTGTTCAAGGCCGGCATCCACCCCAAACGCAAGGCCGGCCGCATCAGCCTGGATCGCTACAACCGCCTGGTGGACGCCATCCGCGAAACCCTCAGCGCGGCCATCCTTATGGGCGGCACCACCCTGCGCGACTTTGTTAACAGTGAAGGCAAGCCCGGCTACTTCGCGCAATCATTGCTGGTTTATGGCCGCGCAGCGCTACCCTGCGAGGAATGCGGCACGCCATTGAAGGAAATCCGCATGAACCAGCGCTCCACGGTGTACTGTGGCCGCTGCCAGCGATGAGGCGCGCGCAAAGAACGAAATCGTTTGAAAATACGCCAATATGATCCATAGTTACAGACAGGATCTCAGGAGACACAAGAAATGACCGGCACATTTTCCCGCATCGCAATGACAACCCTGGCAGCCTGCCTGCTGGCCTTCTCCTCTCTTGGCCACGCCCGGGCGGTTGATGAGCAGCCCACCGCGCTCGCCATGACCGGTGACGCGATCTTCGTTCGCCCGGCCCTGCTGGCCACCACCATTATTGGCAGCGCCGTTTACCTGGTGTCCCTGCCATTCTCCGCACTGGGCGGTAACGCCGGCGAAGCGGGCGAAGTCCTGGTGGTTGGTCCCGCCAAGGCCACGTTTGTGCGCTGCCTCGGCTGCACCCGCTCAGGCCGCAAGCCCGAAACGGTTCCGCAGGAAACCAACTGATCCGTATTATCCTGGCTTGCCAAAACCCGGCGGATTCGGCAGCCTGAAGTGACACTTACTTCAGGCTGCTTTCGTTTATGGTGAACTGGTCTTCCCTCAACACAGTGTTTCTGGATATGGACGGAACACTGCTGGACCTGCATTTCGACAACCACTTCTGGCTCGAGCACCTGCCGGCTCGCTACGCAGAGCATTACGACCTCAGCCCGGAAGAAGCCCGCGAAACCGTGGTTCCGATGATCATGGCCGAGCGCGGCTCACTGCAGTGGTATTGCACCGATTACTGGAGCGACCGCCTGAAGCTCGACATTACCGGCCTCAAGGCCGAGGTGGGCGATCGCATTGGCTATCGCCCCTTCGTGACCGACTTTCTCGACGCCATTCGTCAGGCCGGGCTGCGCTCGGTGATCGTCACCAATTGCCACCCCGATCCGCTGGCGCTGAAACTGCGCCACACCCAACTGGAGCAACGGGTGGATGGCATCATCTCCAGCCACGAGCTGGGCAAACCCAAGGAAGACCCCGAATTCTGGCGAGACCTCGCCCTACGGGAGCCCTACCAGCCCGAGAGCACCCTGATGGTGGACGACAGCTTCCCGGTACTGGAAAGTGCCCGTGCCGCCGGCATCGGCCAGTGCCTGGCGATCTTGGCCCCCGACAGCCGCCAGCAGGCCCGGGAAAAGCACCCGGAAATACCCTCTATTCACCACTTCAGTGAAGTGCTGCCAGCACTGCGTGAACGACAGCCCCTGCCATCGGGCGAATGAGCCGGTTATAATATGACCATACGCTCATCAGGTGAGGAGACATGACGGCGAAAAACACCAACGATCACCGTGTCCGGCTCGACAAGTGGTTATGGGCCGCACGCTTCTACAAAACCCGCTCGCTGGCCAAGGAAGCAATCGAGGGTGGCAAGGTCCACTACAACAGCCAGCGCTGCAAACCCGGAAAACTCGTGGAAACCGGCGCCAAGCTGACCGTGAGGCTGGGCTGGCAGGAACGCATCGTCATCATCGATGACATCAGCGACCGCCGCCGGGGTGCCCCCGAAGCCCAGAAGCTGTACCACGAAACCGATGACAGCGTGAAACGTCGTGAGGAAATGGCCTGGCAACGCAAGACCATGCAGGCAGCCCAACTTCCGCCGGCGCGGCGACCCTCCAAGAAAGATCGCCGTGATATCCAGCGTTTCCGGGAACAGAACGGCATCTGAACCGCCGTTCCGGCCAGGAACACCACAACCCTGTTATCCACTGCCCGCTTATTACATTATTTATTTCAGGAGACATCACCATGGCATCCCGGGACCAGTTCCAGCGATTTATTTTCGAGCACAGCCAGGTTCGTGGTGCCTGGGTGCAACTCGGTGAGAGTTACCGGGAAATCGTCAGCCAGGCCCCCTACCCCGATACCGTGCGCCAGCTGCTGGGAGAATCCCTGGTAGCCAGCGTACTGATGAGCAGCACCCTGAAATTCGAGGGCACCCTATCGCTCCAGGCTCAGGGCGAAGGCCCGCTGCGCACCCTGATGGCCGAGTGCAGCCACGACCGCAAGATCCGCGGCCTGGCGCGCTTCGACGAACACGCGGTGATGGAAGACGACTTCCACAACCTGCTGGGCCAGGGGCGCATGGCCATTACCATCACTCCGGACCAGGGCCAGCGTTACCAGGGCGTGGTGCCCCGGGAAGCAGACACCCTGGCGGGCTGCCTGGAAGAGTATTTCCAGCGCTCGGAACAGCTGGCCACCAGCCTGTTGATCTTTGCCGACGAGCAGCGCTGCGCCGGCCTGCTGCTGCAGCGCCTGCCGGGCGCCAGCGATCATGATGAAGATCTGTGGGACCGCATCAATCACCTGGCCCGCACCGTGGAAGCGGAAGAGCTGCTGGAGCTGGACAGCGAAACCCTGCTGCACCGCCTGTTCCACGAAGAGACCGTGCGCGTGTTCGATGCCGAACCGGTCACCTTTCACTGCAGCTGTTCACGGGAGCGCACCCTCGGCGCCCTGGAAGGCATTGGCCAGGAAGAGTGCTACAGCATCCTCGAAGAACAGGGCAGCATCGAAATGGATTGCCAGTTCTGTCATGCTCACTATCGATTCGATAGAAATGACATTGATCATCTTTTCACCGGCCATACGTTACACTGAGGCTTTGATGAATTAGCCCCAATGCCAGTATTGGCGCGGCTTTCGGGGCAGTCGTTTTTTACCGGCGTCTCTGGCATAATAGCGCGCCTGAATTGACCCGATTGCTCAGATTTCCGCCAATTTTCACCGTGCGGTCTGGGCAATCATGAAGACACCCCGAGGGCGAGGTCGAAGTGAGTAACACTTATAATGATCTGAGTTCAGCACGACTGGTCGAGCTGGCACTGGAAAGACGTGAAGGCCAACTGGCATCCAACGGTTCACTGGTCGTCCGCACTGGCGAACGCACAGGCCGTTCCCCGATGGACCGCTTTATTGTCGAGGAGCCCAGCACGGCTGACGATATCCACTGGGGTCCGATCAACCGTCCATTCGACGCTGACAAGTTCGATGCCCTCTGGGATCGTGTTGAAGCCTACATCGCGGAAAAAGAGCGTTTTGTCTCCAACGTACACGTGGGCTCTGACCCGGAACACTACCTGCCGGTCAAGATGACCACCGAAACCGCCTGGCAGAACCTGTTCGGCCGCAACCTGTTCATCCGCCCGGACAGCTACAACCAGGCCGACAAGCAGGAGTGGCAGATCCTCAATGCTGCCAACTTCCAGTGCGTGCCCGAGCGTGACGGCACCAACAGTGATGGCTGCGTGATCATCAACTTCGCCAAGCGCAAGGTGCTGCTGGCCGGCATGCACTACGCCGGTGAGATGAAAAAGGCGATGTTCTCGGTCCAGAACTTCCTGCTGCCCGAGAAAGACGTATTGCCGATGCACTGCTCCGCCAACGTTGGCGAAGACGGTGAGACCTGCCTGTTCTTCGGCCTGTCCGGCACCGGCAAGACCACCCTGTCCGCCGATCCCGAGCGTTTCCTGATCGGTGACGACGAGCACGGCTGGGGTCCCGGCACTGTCTTCAACATCGAAGGTGGCTGCTACGCCAAATGCATCGACCTGAGCCAGAAGAACGAGCCGATTATCTGGGACGCCATCCGCTTCGGCGCCATCGTCGAGAACGTGATGATCGACCCGGAAACCCGCGAGCCGGACTACACCGACGTCTCCCTCACCGAAAACTCACGCTGCGCCTACCCGCTGGAGCACGTTGAGAAGCGCGTGATCGAGAACCGCGCCGGCGAGCCGTCGCACATTGTATTCCTGACCTGCGACATGACCGGCGTACTGCCGCCCGTGTCCATCCTCAGCAAGGAAGCCGCGGCCTACCACTTCCTGAGTGGCTACACCGCGCTGGTGGGCTCCACTGAAATGGGCTCCTCCTCCAAGCTGAAGTCCACCTTCTCCACCTGCTTCGGCGCACCGTTCTTCCCGCGCCCGGCCGGCGTTTACGCCGAACTGCTGATGAAGCGCATGGACGAATTCGGCAGCAAGGTCTTCCTGGTCAACACCGGCTGGACCGGTGGCTCCTACGGTGTCGGCGAGCGCTTCAGCATCCCGACCACCCGCAGCATCATCAGCGCCATCCAGAACGGCGACCTGGACGACGCTGAGACCGAGCACCTGCCCACCCTGAACCTGAGCGTTCCGGTCAGCGTGCCCGGCGTAGACAGCAACCTGCTGAACCCGCGCAACACCTGGGCCAGCACCGAAGACTACGACGCCAAGGCCGCCGAACTGATCGGCCAGTTCGTCGAGAACTTCAAGAAGTTCGACGTCTCTGACGCCATCGTGGAGGCCGGGCCAAAAGCATAAGGCCAGCCTTGACGAAAAAAGCGCCCTGCTCTTTGAGCACGGCGCTTTTTTTGTGGCTTGCGTCTTGTCAGGCAACCCCTGCAACGGGAATCTCTATTCCTTCGTGGCGCCTGCCTGCGTCAATTCTGGAACTGTGGTCGATGCTTTCATAGGCGCCCGGCAAAAGTCGACGCGCGAGTCGGTTCACCCGACTTTCCAACCAATTGGGCAGATCCATCCCCAGGGGATTACTTTCTGCAATCTGCGGGTCAGACATCACTCGTGTGCCCATGATGTAATCGAACCAGGGGCGGGTAACACACCAGTTGGCATCCTGGTTTGCATTCATGTGGTGATCGAAATGCCAGGGGATTCTGGACTTAGCGTACTCGGGGTCCAAATGGCACTTCTTGTGCACGCTCCAATAGTTCCACGCACCGTACCAGATACCGAGGGTAAAGAAGGGAGCCACCGGCGCCACAACCGCTGCTGCACCAGCAACGCCGATCAGTCCCACCTTCTCATTGAACATTTCCTGATCATTCCACAGGGAGTTTTTATAACCATCATCGACGAAGTCATTCAGACGCGCACGCTTGTGGTGGCGAATATGAGTGAAAAAGGGGCTATTCCTATGCCTGGAAGGGTACTCGTGCAACCAGGTCTTATGGGCATACCATTCAAAAGCGTTAAACGCGAAGACACCTATCGGAAAACCAATCATGCTGCTCGCTCCATCAAGAATCAGACTTGATTTTAAGCCGCCAGCACACAATCCCTTTGACCGCAACGTCAGCGAGAGCGCTGCCTCTTTAATCAACCGCTGCGGTTAGCCTGCTTTCGAGTCCGATAATCGGTAGGCGTTTCTCCGGTCCAGCGTTTGAAAGCGCGGGCAAAGGCAGAAGGTTCCGAAAACCCCGTCAGGTAGACAATCTGGTCGATGCTGTGGGAAGTCCGGGACAACAGTCGCCTGGCCAGGCGCTCCCGATAACTGGCAACCACTCGGTTGAAGTTGGTTCCCTGGGCCGCAAGATCTGCCCGCAAGGTTCTCGGGTTTCGCTGTAAACGGGCAGCCATGTTCGTCAGGGAAACGTCTCCCGCCTCCACCATGCCGGCCAACTCATGCTCGATAATATTAATGATGGAGGCCCGCCCAAGGTCGGCAAGTCGCTGGGCCGCGTGTGCCTCTATCACCGCAAAGAGTTGAGCATCTGCCGACAGCGACGGGCGCTCGAGCAACTTTGCATCAAAGTGAATGGCGCCTTCGGCAGCATTCAGTTGAACGGGAGCTCCGTATACTTGCTCGTACAGGTTGGGGGATGCACCCTCGCCATGCTCGAAGGTAATGACCAACGGGCGAAAGTCTCCGTCAGTCACGCGTTTCAGACAGCTGAGTATGGGGCACACGAAACTTTCAAGATAATGCCTGACTGGATGAACCAGCCCGGAAAGCACCGCAACCTTGCCATCCACCCGCAGCTGCAGATCCATGGCATTGGTGTATAAGGTTCCATAATGTAGAGCCGCCCTCAGACCTTCACCGAAGGTTTTGCTGCTGAGCATCAGATACTCAAGCAGACCGCCCCGGAACTCCTCAAGGTGACCACCCACGCGCAACCCGATATCAACATCGCCAGTCACCTCTTCCGCAGCGCGCCAAAACCTTGCCTGCGTCGAGTTATCACGACGAACCTCCGGATCTGGCGCTTCGTCAGGCAAGTTGACGCTGGCAAAGATCACCCCACGATCAACACCCATCCGACCCAGTGCATGGTAGGTCATATTAAGGAATATACCGGCATCAGAGGTCGCTTCATCCATCTTTATAACCGCACCTTTTCTGGTCAACCCTCAGCCTTCGGCCTGCGATCGATGAACTCCAGGTAGCCCTGGCCCGATACCGGCTCGCCTTTGACGCGGCCATCGAACCCATACCAGCTGGTGTACCCGGCCCCCAGGCCATATTCATATTTACCTTTCACGGTGCAATCCAACGACAGCAATTCGTTACCCGAATCATCCTCGGCATACCAGCGGAAGCGCCGCGGCAGATCCATGGTGAAGCCATCCGGCGTTATCGAAGGCTCCGGCTGGAACTCGGTCACGCTGAAGTCGACGTTGCGGGTATAGACTTCTCCCAGATCGTTCAGGCTCCGGATATAGACGGATTTCTGCAGGGGAAAGTCGCCCGGCAGAAGCACCGCCACCAGCAGGATTTGTGTCGACTCGTCCAGATTGATGATCTGATAGGTGAAGTAGTTGAGCGGAATCTTGTGAGCCACGGGGAAAGAGCGCCCGGGCACGCTATAGGCGCCAACGCCGGCGGCGTACTCGAAGGTACACAGCCCGCTGACCTCCGTTTTTTCACCGTCGTGATCGATGGTACCAGTGTAACGGCTGAGCAGGCTCCAATGACTGTACAGGCCGGGAATATGGGCGAAGTGAGAAACACAACCCGTGGCTTCGAGTGTGAGCTGGATAGTGGTACCCGGCAGCGTACGGGTGACGGTCCAGTGCGGGTAGCAGCCCTCGATCACCAGGTCATGACCGAAGCGAAGACGGGTGCCGTCGGCTGAGAACTCGCACTCCTGCTCAATGCTATAACTGCGGAACTGGCCGGCCGGCAATGACGCCATGGTCGATAGCAGATAGGCGGTGTCCCGGGGGGTGGTTCTCACCGCGAAATCGTTATCAAACACCGTGGCGCCCGGAGTGCCTACAATCGACAGCACATTGAAGGTGTGATGAGGCGCCGGCAAATCCGGAACCATGACCCCGTAATGCACCCAGCTACGTTTGCGCCCTTCAGGGGGCGCAAGGCTTGTAGCCGGATCGAAAGGTTCGCCATTCAACCGGTATGAATGGTTTAAAAGACTGGGAGAGCGCTCCAGCAGGCGCTTGACGATGCTCATGGTATTGGGGCTCAGATGTGGTGATGGTCACGATGCGGAGATGATTTTCCGGTAAGATTCTATTCCTCACATTACAGCGGCATTGAAATCAGTGAAAGCGGCGCCATGCTGCAATTCGGGCCGAAGCTGTAAGCTCACCGTTACCGGAAAGGCGGACGCGTGAGACGCGCCGCTTCGTTTTCGCGTTAATTGCCAAGGAAAGGTATGGCTATCAGCTTCAAGGTAAATCACCCCATTACCACTAACCAGTTCATCGGTTTGTTGGAGAGTTCTACCCTCGGGGAGCGTCGGCCAATTCACGACCGAGATTGTATGGAGGGCATGGTTTCCAACTCCAACCTCATCGTAAGCGCTTGGGATGGGGCTATGCTGGTAGGCATTGCCCGCAGCGTCACGGACTTTCACTATGCGTGTTATCTATCCGATCTGGCCGTTCATAAGGCTTACCAAAAGTCAGGCATTGGTAAACGCTTGCAGTCTCTCACTCAGCAACAGCTCGGATCCCGATGCAAGCTAATACTCATCGCGGCACCAGCGGCCGATTCGTACTATGGTCCAATAGGGTACACGCACAATGACCGGTGCTGGATTCTGGAACCGGGGGTGCCCATTGGCGATTAACAATATGCAGCAGCGGCCGCCGCTGTGCTCCGCGTAAGGCTTTGCTCATGTTCAGACTGTTGCTCGCATTCATTATTAGCGCCACCGCAGCGTTAGCTGCCGTGGTCGTAATGGGCATGCTGACGGCGTTATGAGTCAGAAAGGTGTCGAACATGAGTGAATTACCCGAAGGCTTCGGGCCTATTTCGCGAACCAGCTTCACGTTGGCTCAAAGCGTATTGCCAGAGCCAGCGCTGTCTTCTGCGTCCTAGCCTCATAACTAATCATATAAGTACGTTCCGGCAGGTATCCGATGATGGGCTCATTGTCTCCGCCGGTACCAGCGGGCGGTGGCCACGATGACCGCCTCCATGGAGGGGCGTTCCAGTCCCTGCTCCCGCAGGAAGGCATCGGTGATGGCGGTGTCGAAGCGAGTGGGCTGAATAAAGTTCAGCGCCTCCGGCCAGGTATTCATCAGACGCGGCAGACCGGGCAGTCGCAACAGGGCCGCCAGTAAAGGGATTGGCACATGGCGTTGCGGCGCCCGCCGGCCCAGCAGGTCGGCGGCAATAGCGAGCAAGCCCTTCAAGCTGGGCGTGGCCGGGTCCAGAGCCAGCAACCGCTCCGGCACACGGTCACTGGTGGCGGCAACAGCCATCAACGAGGCCAGATGATCCACCGCAACCAATGGCAGCCAATGCTCGGGGCTGCCGGGAATCATCGCCATGCGTCCCCGGGCCAGGTTATCGAGCAGGGCAAACAGTGGCTGACTGGTATCGAGACTGCCAGTATCACTGTGGCCCGCGACAGTAGCGGGCTGCACTTCCACCAGATCCAGATCGCCTGAACTTGCCAGCGCACGCACCCGGATCGCTGCTTCCAGTTTGCTGGCTTCATAACCACCGACCAGACGATATACCCGCCGCCAGTCCACCCGTTCCGGATCATCGTTGTTAATACCCAGTCGCTGCAGGTGATCATAGTTTTCCAACATGAACCCGCTGACAAACACCAGACGGCTTTGGTGACGCCGGGCCAGCTCGGCCACCGCCAGACTACCGGCCACGTTGGTGCGGTGAGCGGTGGCGGGATCCAACTGCCACGCAAACCGGGCCCCTAGATGAATGATGGCTTCCGGCGCTTCCAGATCCTCCGGCAGGCCCAATCCGGGCAGGTCCAGGTCTCCTTTTACTGCATGCAGGCGGTCACCCTGACCGCCAAGATCACTCACCTGTTGTCGCAGAGTCGGGAGTTGGGTCTCCGGTTGACGCAATACCGCATACAGGTCGTGGCTTCGGGTTAACTGGGCGCATACATGACGGCCGATAAAGCCGGTAGCGCCGGTGATAAGTATGGTCATGACAGGTCTCCTTTGTGGGGTCTGCCAACACCTTAAAGGTTAGAGTACACTCAAAGGTCAACACCCGGTTGAGAGGCCATCATGCAGATTGCGGAACTCGAGCAGCGCACCGGCGTAAACCGCCACACCCTGCGATATTACGAAAAGGCCGGCCTGCTGCAGGAAGTAGTACGGCGCGGCAACAATTACCGGGACTACCCGCAAAAAGCGGTGGAACGAGTCACCATGGTGCGCCAGCTTAAGGCACTCGGGTTTTCCCTGCGGGAGATTCGGGACATACTGAATGCCCTGCGCAGCGACAGCATTGACTGTGAACGGGGCGCCGCGCTGATGGCGGAAAAGAAGGCGCAGGTAGAGGCCAGGATTCGGGAGCTGAAACAGGTCAGCACCCTGCTTGGGCGGGAACAGCAACGGCTCGAAGAAAGTGCGGCGGCCCTGCGAGAAAGCGGGCGCCTGATCTGACCCGATACCGGCTCGCCTTTGACGGTGCAATCCAACGAGAGCAACTCGTTACCTGCATCATCCTCGGCATACCGGCAGAAGCACCGCCACCTGCAGGATTTGTGTCGACTCGTACAGGTTAGTGCCTGGAAGCTTCGAAGAATGAAGAGCTACATTGAACTTTCAAAAGTCGCTAATTCAATAGCTTATGAAGACGCTTCTTCGGTAAAAAGATCAAATCGAGCAGTAGACGAAATGTACTCGATTGTTCGCAATGCAGATAGCGAATCGCTCAAGCAGCTGTTTCCACTCCTCGAAGATCCATTATCTAAGCGTTGGTTAGCACATCAACTTGTAGAGCTGCATAATCTGCCGCTCGAAATTGAAAACCAGTGTTTTTATATTGTCGAGCAGCTCGCTGCTGGCGACTCAGCAGAAGCCTTTGGAGAAAGTCTTTGGCTTAAAGAATGGAGCAATAAACTTGGTCGAACATAACAAGTCGCTCAAGTACGTTCTGCACTTCCCCCACCGGACGCCCCTGTCGGGGCGCTGATCTTGCACCTCTTTAGTGGACGGTCATTTACCGAACACTAGAGGGGGCCCATCATGGGGCAGACCCACAAGAGAAACTACGACCGTTACACCCTGGCGCGCTCGCGGCCTACCCCGGCAGCCCAGTGCTCGGGAGGTCAAGGCCGGGATTGGCGTTGCGCTATCGGGCCTGTTGGCCAGCACGATCTGGCTGCTTTCGCTATCCGCCGCAGCCGCGCTGGCATGGGACTTTTGGGGACTGGCCGGTGGTGCCTACACCGGCATTGCGTGGCTGGTCGTCCCTCACGCCACTGTGCTGACGTGGCTCTTGTATCGACATGTCCGGATGGATACCGCGCCCGGCCGCATTGATCGGTTGATGGTTGCTTCGCTTGGCTACGTGGTGTGGTTTGGGCTGGTTCCATTACTAAGGCTGGCGCAACTATAAGCATCCGCAGGCTGAAGATGGCCAAGCACAGCTAGTCTAATTCATGGTGTGACTTCAGGTTGTGCGAATCGAAAGCAGCGTGGAAAATCCTGCCCGACGCAGTAACTCAGTACTATGAGGAAGGACCTGCGAATACATAGCAATCGCAGGCCTGGTAAGGATCTCTAGAGAAAACCTGTAATAGCGAAGTTCTAGCCAAAACCAAGAAAGGAAAGAACCACGACAATGATAACGACTGCACCGATGATATAGACGATATTGTTCATTAGTAGATACTCCTTTTCATCAACCCGACATCGCGCTTGTCCCCTTCCGTGTGGCGCGCGATTATAACTTCACGCGGAGGCTACTCCTTTGTTTCATCTCAGTTCACAATAGATTATCGGCTTCTTATGGTCTGTTCGCTGGCGAACTGAGTTGCGAAAGAAAGCATCGATAGCCCCCTAATCATCCTCTGCCTGTTCATGGGCGGTTGTCATAGATCTCTACATTCTCGCCGCGTTGGCCTGTGGTTGGATGTATCAAGACGGCAAAAGCCGTGGGAAAGGGTTGGGCTATCTCATCCCGTTCTTCGTTCTGACAGCGGTATTTGTATCGGCAGGTCCGCTGCTATATTTGATGCTGCGTGGTCGGCAAGAGTCCGAAGCCAAAGCCAGCAAAATATAGCCAACCGCATCAGTACGCGGCCGAAAGTCACCAACGCGCTCTGCGCTACGTTGAGACAATGCAGTGACAACTATGGATTTCAATTGGGGGCTCCTAGGGCCAGGACGGATCGCCGAGAAATTTGCTCAGGCGATGCAAGCTGAGGGCGTTGGCACGCTCAAGGCCGTTGCCAGCCGTAACGCTGATCGCGGTCGCGCGTTTGCCGATGCTCATCAGATCGACACCGCCTACGACGATTATGAAAAGCTGTACCGGGATGACGGCCTGGATGCCATCTACATTGCCACCCCGCATAATTTTCATCTCGAACAGGCGCTCGCAGCGATAGCCTGCGGCAAGCACCTTCTGGTTGAAAAGCCTCTGACCATCACCGCTGTCGATTCCGAGCGCCTGTTCGCGGCCGCCCGGGCCAAAGGAGTCTTTGTGATGGAGGCAATGTGGTCACTATTTCTGCCCGCTTATCAACAGGCCAACGCCTGGTTGGCCGGGGGGAAAATAGGCGAGGTCAGCGGTGTGCGATCCTCCTTCGGTTTTGTTGTGCCACGCAAACCTGACGACCGCCTGCTGAACCCCGCTCTGGCCGGCGGCGTTTTGCTGGATATGGGGATCTATACCGTCGCCACATCGCAGTGGTTCATGGGGGCGGATCCCGAAACGATCGTTTCACAGGTCCGCGTGGGGCCAACCGGGGTCGATGAAACCTGCGCTATCCAGCTGCATTATCCCAATGGCAAAGTCAGCCAGTTGCTTTGCAGCTTTGAGAACAAATACGACAACGAATTAACCGTTTTTGGCAGCAAAGGACGTATCGTTATTCCCAGCAACTTCTGGCAGTCGGAAAAGATCAGCCTGGTGGAAAATGACGATAGCGTGCACACGGTTGATTGTCCGTTCGAGGTCAACGGCTTTGAGTATCAGATCAGGCACGTGGTCAGATGCATCGCAGAGGGAAAGCCTGAAAGCGACCTTATGACCCACGAACGAACCCTGGCCAGCCAGCGCATTATGGATGTGGTCCACCGTGAGGCCGGCCTGCTCACGGGGAGATAGCCGAGTTTTGGCATGAGGCGATCCATGCCTGGGGATGCTGAAGAATTACCTTCCCGACTCGCGGGACTGACCGCGAATGTTGCAGCCCCAAGCCAAGGGATTGGCCTGGGTTCACTGCTACCCTGCCCGGCCAGACCGTCCGTTTCCGACGAACACAGACTGCATCAGACAGAACCATGACTCCAGAAGAACCACGAAGCTCGTTTGTCACCTCCATTATTGAAGAACAGGCGCCCCAGGAAGTCCTGCAACTCGGCCTGGGTGATTTTGACCTGACGCTGTCAGTCTGCCGTGTGCTTAACACGCTGGACAATTCTGCGCTGACACTGCTTACCCCCAACCTTCTTCAGCATTCCGAGTTTCTGAAAGAGATCCGGAAACGGAACGTGGAAACGGTGATGGATCTGGTGGAACTTAACCGAACGCCCGCCGATGAAGTACTTCCGGATTTCTATTTCCAGAACCGGGCCATCAACCTGGCCATCATTAATGAAGTGGGCCCATTCGATCAGGCTCTGGTAGCCATTTACTACGTCGACAAGATGCTCGTCTCCCGGGGCACCCTCATCCTCAACAATGCCGACACACCGGTGATGAGAAAGCTGTGCCGTTACCTGGTGACTGAGCGTGAATACACCCTTCAGCGAACCCTCGGCGGTGTAAAGAACGGGTCGGTCCTCACCCGATTGCTTCGCCGCCAATTCAATAAGGCTCCCAGGGTTGTGAAGAACACCGTCAATACGCTCATCAACCCCGACCTGCTCATGCTTGATGACGATCCGGAGCTTCAGGGCTCGGTGGTCGTCCTGACAAGACGCGCGGAGGAAGGCGAGATCGATATGGATTTCGATACCCTGCTGGAATCCATAATGAGCGAGTAAACCGGGCTTCCCTGGAGCGACAAGAAGACCTCCGCGACCGGATGGCGGCGTGCCGGGCAATGGGCTAGGCTGTTGTTCTATCGTTTTTCGGCATGGCGCTGACTAACACCGGGAGCAATCATGAAACCACGGATCAGTATGATCACCTTGGGTGTGAGTGATCTCCAACGTTCGATCAGGTTCTACGAGCAGGGGTTGGGCCTTCCCAGAATGGATTCCCCACCAGAGGTGGCATTTTTTACCCTGAACGGCACTTGGCTCGGCTTGTATGGGCGTGATGCTTTGGCGGAAGATGCTTTGGTGCTTGGGCGTTCAGAAGGGTTTGCTGGGTTCAGTCTGGCCCACAATGTGAGCTCGGAGTATGAGGTGGATGAGGTCATGGCCGAGGCGGTCGCAGCCGGCGCCGTTGTCACCAAGCCTGCCCAAAGAACGGATTGGGGTGGCTACGCGGGCTATTTTTCCGATCCTGACGGTTATCTCTGGGAAATCGCACATAACCCGTTGTTCTGGGTCGGGCCGGCAGATGAATAGTGGTTCAATAAACCCGGTCTTTCTCTACGTCCTCGTTAGCCAACAACAATAGAAGGGGAAGCTTTTGGATCTGGATGAAGTCGTTCGACAAGCCGGTGATGAGCGATCTGCGATCGCTCTGAAGGGGCTGCTTCGGAGGTTTTTAGACCCAGCCTTCGGAGCCCTGCCAAAGTCAGAAATTGAATTGCTCGTATTGAACGCTCTGGAAGAAATAGGGGCTATCTCATCTGAGCCCGGGGTATATGAGCTCGTATCAACGCTTCGTGTTACAAGAACTAAAGCCCGTAAATTAATCTATGAGAGAGAGCTGAGAAGGCTTTCAGTGTCGGAATTAGATTCACGAGTAAAGAATCTTCTCAAGCGCCCGATCATTCAGAAGTCTGGCGACCAATTCGTTTTAGAAATTGAAAACCCGCTGATATCTGACCACTTACGATCGAAAGTCCAGTTACTCGGCCACGTTTCAGACGGCTCTTTCTCACCCAGTATCGTCAAACTGCCTCTGGACGCAGTCGTTGCACTGATTGAACTATACATCCCTGAGCATGAACGCCAGCCGGTTAAGGAAGCGCTCGTTGCGGCTGGTGCTCCAGACCAGTCCTTTAAAGGTGTGCTGAAAGCCGTCCTCAAAAAGGTTGCTGGTAAAGTCGCATCAGACACCGGAGAGGCATTGTTGGAAAGCGCCTCTGGGTATATGTCGCCTATCGTTGATGGAGCAGTTGACGGGCTCACAGAAAAGATTTCAGAAGTTTTCCCCGCAGAAGGTGGGAATGGTGATTAACAAACTCAGGTACAGGGAAGGTTTTAAATGAGACTTAATAAGTCACTCTCGATTACTTTGTTTATTTTATTATCTGGGTGTTCGTTCTTTACGACCAGTGGTCGACAGGTATATGTGGAGAATCGTTGTGAGCACGATACCGCTGCTAGCACCAGAGGCCTGAACCACTGCCAGGATGCTGCCAGCATTAATGCCTATCACCAGGATTACGAAACCTATCAAAGGGAATACGAGGAGCTGTCGAATTCGCCCTCTCCCAATCGACTATGAAGTGCACCTCAAACACAAGGAGCTCCCATCATGTCGGCTAACAAGATTGCACTTCCACCTATCGGTACCCTCGAGGACTGGCAAAAGGCCCACCAGGCACTCCTCGTCAAGGAAAAGGAACTGACGCGCGCCCAGGATGCGCTGGCCGCCGAGCGCCGCAGACTGCCGATGGTCCCTGTCGAAGAGCACTTCAACTTTACCGGGCCGGAGGGCGAGGTTTCGCTGGTTGACCTGTTTCAGGGACGTCGGCAACTCATCGTTTACTGTGCCATGCTGGAGCCCGGTGCAGCGCCCTGCCAGGGTTGTTCAATGGTCATGGACAACATTGGTCACAATATCGTCCACGTCAACGCCCGGGACACCACCTTCGTGTTCACGTCACCGGCACCGCAAGGCGAGATCATCGCCCTGCAGAAGCGGATGGGCTGGGACACGCCATGGTACACGGATCACGACCGCCGCTTC
Organism: uncultured Marinobacter sp.; assembly: GCF_947259545.1. Taxonomy (GTDB): domain Bacteria; phylum Pseudomonadota; class Gammaproteobacteria; order Pseudomonadales; family Oleiphilaceae; genus Marinobacter. The sequence goes on along the minus strand of NZ_CAMYMK010000003.1, from coordinate 156,182 downwards.
GCCGACGCCTTCGATGCCGGAAAAGGGTTTGCGGTGAACGTGTTCATTCGTGATGATGACAACCGCGTGTACCGCACTTACTTCACCACGGATCGCGGGGCCGAGCTATTCGACACCAATTTCCGGTTGCTGGACCTGACACCCTATGGCCGTCAGGAAACCTGGGAGGACTCACCCCAGGGGTGGCCACAGAGTCCGCCGTTCGAGTGGTGGCGTATGCACGACGAATACGACACATAACCAAGGAATTCCGATTTGCCCGAGCTAAAGACTGCCGGCCTGTTTTTCATCACGGCCATTGCGGAAATTGTTGGCTGTTACCTGCCCTACCTCTGGCTGCGCGAAGGCAAAACCATCTGGCTCCTGGTGCCGGGGGCTTTGAGCCTGGCGGCCTTTGCCTGGTTACTGTCATTGCACCCGACCGCGGCTGGCCGGGTGTATGCAGCGTACGGTGGCGTCTATATTTTTACCGCTATTCTGTGGTTATGGGCGGTGGACGGCATTCGGCCAACGGTCTGGGATTTCGTGGGCTCATCGGTGGCGATTCTGGGCATGGCGATCATTATGTTTGCGCCGCGCAACGTCTGAGCAGTGAGGGCAGGTTTGCTCGACGATCCATTAACGGCACCGCTGGCCCCTTTTGCGAAAACGGTGTGGCGGTGGCAGGATAGGCGCTTTCTGATGTCGTGCTAGAGGGCGCCATGAACCCGACCATTGAACTTCTCAAGTCACACCGTTCGATCCGCAAATTCCAGGATCGAAAGATTCCCCGCGAGCTGTTCGAGGAGCTGATTCGTGCCGGCCAGAGTGCTGCCACATCCAGCCACGTGCAGGCCTATTCCATCATCCACGTGGTCAACCCGGAGAATCGTGAGACCCTGGCGGAGTTGAGTGGTGGCCAGCGCTATGTGGCGGAGTGCTCCGATTTCCTGGTGTTCTGCGCAGACATGAAGCGGGCCACGGATGCCGCCGAACGTGCCGGTGCCGAGGTGGTTCGTGGTATGACCGAGCAACTGCTGGTCGCCAGTATCGATACCGCACTGGTTGCCCAGAACATCGCGACAGCAGCGGAATCCGAGGGGCTGGGCCTGTGTTACATCGGTGGCATCCGCAACAACCCGGCCGAGGTGAGCGAATTGCTGCACCTGCCGGAGCATGTCTACCCGGTGTTCGGGATGTGCCTGGGCTATCCGGACCAGGATCCGGAGGTCAAGCCACGCCTGCCACTGGCGTCGGTCCTCAAGGAGGACTATTACCAGGACGAGCGCGACCCGGAGCTGGTGGCGGAATTCGACAACACCATGCGCACCTATTACCACGTCCGCACCGGGGGCAACAAGGACACCAACTGGTCGGAACAGCTCAAACCGCTGTTCACGTCCAAGCTACGCCCCCACATGCGGGACTTCCTGCGTGGCAAGGGTTTTAAAATGAAATAAGGCGCAATCACCAATGAGTGAAAACCCCGAGGCGGCGAAGTAAGCCGCCCGTTGCAGGCGGAACCCTACAGTGAGGAAGGGGCCAGTCATTTTACTTAGCCAGGCCCCGGACTCACGCGTAGAATATCAGCGGCACAAAGGCCACCAGCACCAGGGATATTCCCATGGCAATCAATGGCATGATGATGCGTTCGTGTCGTTGATAGAAGGTGCCACCTTCCTGTTGCGCGGCCAGCACTTCTGCTTCACCGACGACCTGCCGTGTCAATAGGTGGTTCAATGCGACGGGCGGACTCAGGTAGCCTAGTTCGAACGCCACCAGAGTCACCATCCAGAAGTGAATGGGGTGTATCCCGCTGCTGTAGGCGATGGTGGACACGGTGGCGGTGACCAGAATAACGGCACCAAACGCATCCATGATCATACCCAGGACCACCAGGATGACGACCATCAATAGCATCGCGGACCAGGCGCTGTCGAAGGCCTGGGGGAAAGCTTCCATGATCTGGGAACGTTCGATAACGCCACCGATGCTGACCGACAGGCCCAGCAATAACAATAGCGCGCCTATCTCGGAGGTAGTGTCGTTGGTGGCCGAGCGAAGGCTGCTCTCCATGCCTTGGTGGGGTTGCTCCTCACTGGCGCGACCGGCCGTCTTCTTCAGGGTCACATGCTCAAACAGCAGTATCGCCAGCATGATCACCGGCAGCAGTCGCGGCGCCGAGAATTCATCCATGCGCACGTCCAAGGCAAAGCGGTAAAGCAGTACCACGCCGGCAATCACCAGGGCGTAGGGAATCAACGGACGCAGGGCTTTCATCATAGCCGGGAAGGCTTCTGCGGAAGGCGCCAGGTTAAACTTGCTCTGGCGGTTGACCGTCAGCGCCACGGACATGAACATCAGGGCCGTCAGTACAAACACCCAGATACCCCAGCCAAACAGCTCGTCAGTGGTCACTTCCCGGTTGAGATAGGCAATCACCACCACCAGCAGGCAGGGGCGCAGCACCACCCCCAATGAACCGGACATGGCGGTGGCGGCCAGGGCGAGATGCCGGCGGGCACCGGCAGCACGCAGTTCACCATAGATCACCGCACCGGCGGCGATGACGAAAATGCCGGAAGCACCGGTATAGGCAGTAGGTACTGCCGCTACCAGAACGGCAACCACGGCCAGCATCTCCGGCGGCATGCGCCAGGGGCGGAATACGTCAAAGACCAGTGTCGCCAGCCGGGTCTGCTTGAGCATCATCCCCACCCAGACGTAAAGCCCGACGTTCAGGAACATATCCGCCAGCTCCATCATCTTGCCAAGATAGATGCCGATGCCGGAGGCGTGACCGATGAGGACGAAGTAGGTACCGGAGATCAGACACATCACCGTATACAGCGGCACCGCAAGGAACGCCTTGTTGAAGCTGCCACCGTCACGCAGATCATCCGGCACGCGGAACAATCGGTACAGGCTGGCGAGGGTGAGGCAGGCAAAGCCGATGATCCACAGATTATGAAGGAGCAGTGCCTCCGCAGACATGGCGGTTTCATCGCCCATGCTCGATTGCCGGAAAATCAGACTCGAGCCCAGCAGCATCGCATTGGCAACACTCTGGAGGGCATGAGATACGGTGTAATCGAGCCGGGTTTCCATCGCCCGCATGGCGATATGGTGGCGACTGAGGGTCGCGGTCACCGCACACAGCATAACCAGTATCACCAGGATATAACGCTGGGATTCCAACCCGAACGCAATCAGATCGGCGACGAACAACTCGACGGCCCGATAGGCTTTGACCCCGGGGGTCAGTTTGTCCTTCAGGCTCTCATAACTGGCGAAACTGGCCTTGCAATCCGCCACTGACCGCTCGATGGCGAGGCGGACATCCGCCGGGTCCTTCTCCTGCGCCCCCAACAATGCAGCCATGGGGTTGTCAGAGTCACCCGCCTCGGAGAGCTCCTGCTGGATCGCAGCCTCGATGTCCCGGTTGGGATTGCAGGTCGGCTGGACCGAATCGGTGCGGAGCTTGTAATAGCTCCCCCACATCTGCTCCCCTGCCTGCAGCATCTGGTTATGGATATCACTGCTGGTGGAAAACAGCACCACCGCCAGCAACAGCAAACAAGCGGGCAAAGAGGAAAACCACTCCAGCCGGGTACGACGGAATCCAACCTGGGACATAACAGCGCGACCTGAAGACATGGGCGTTACAACAGATCGTCCAGATCCATGGTTTCAACATCTTCCTGCTCGTCATCCCAGAAAGTACCCAACTGCCCCAGCGGTGTTCGATGGCCGTTGTTCTCTACCCACATGCGATCAGAAATGGCGACGATCAACTGCGTCGACATGGCATCGACAAAGGCCCAATCCTCGTTCGAGGGCGTTTCCTCAATGGACTCGGCATGACGACGGATCACGTCGCGCAGACGCTCATTGTCGCCCTTGTTCATGGCAGCAATCGCGTGGAAGACATGGCTGAGGCGAACACCCGCCTGTTCACCCTGCCGGTCGGACATTTCCAGCCGCTCGAAGGCATTTTCGCCTTCGGGCATGGCGCCGGGGATCATCGCCCAGATGGTGGCTCGCAACGCCATCGGCGCCCCCCACCACTTCTCGTTGTCCAGGCAGCTGGTTGCCCTGCCAACCATAGAGCCCACATTCTTGGGCACACCAATCGCGGAGGTGGACTGAATCTCGGCGTTCAGCGCCTGAAGCCCCGACAACAGGCCCGCCATGTAGATGAATTCGTCCAGGTCGTCATCGAAGTCCGGGCATTCACCATTACCGGGCTCGCCGTAGAAGGCATTGTGATGCTGCCAGCTGCGGAAATAGCGCTTGGCAGCCAGAGCATGGGCACGCTTCTGGCGAATCATCGCGTCCTCAGCGGCATCACCATCCATGTTTCCCAGAGCGGCCAGTCCGGTCAGTTCGTGTTCACGAGCCTGCTCATCGGCACAGCCCGCGGCTGACAGGTACAGCATCACGGCAATCTGGTCCGGCTCATTGGTTACCCGACCAAACGACATCAACAACGGCGCCGTGGCCTCGCTCATGGCGCAACCCATAGCCAGATCATCAGTGGCCAGCAGGTAGGGCACGGTGTGGTTGCGGGAGAACCCCTGAAGGACATCGCCGGTGGTCTTGTAAACCATGTGATTCACCACGCCACACCCGCTCAATGCAACACTGGCAACCACGGCTGCAGTCACACCTCGCAGTTTTGCCATTCCGGGCAACCACTGTCCCGCAGCTTTCTGGAAACGTTTCATAACTTCTACACCTTCTTTTATTGTTTTCAGAGCCAACCGGGCCGTCTGGACCACCGCCTGCGAATCGTTACAGTTTGTAACCGGGCTCGCATTATGGCGGACAACCCTTTGTTTTTATGAGAACCGCACCGCAAATAAAAGCGGTAAAACACCACCGTTTGCCATCAAGGGTTTGCACATTGCCGCCGAACCCACTATAGATTTGTGCAACCTGCGGCTGGCTTGCCGCCGGTGTGACACCAAAAACGACAATAAGGAGTACCCGATGCGCAAACCCGAACTGGCAGCCGCCATTGCCGACCAAACCGGCCTGACCCGCGAAAAAGCCAGCGAAGTCATTACCGCTTTCACCGACCAGGTTTCAGCCGCAGCCTCCAGAGGCGAGGACACCACACTGATCGGATTCGGCACATTCAATATCCGCACTCGCGAAGCCCGCAATGGGCGCAACCCCCAGACCGGTGCCACTATCAAGATCCCTGCCAGCAAGACCGTCGGGTTCAAAGCCGGCAAGGCTCTGAAAGAGGGAGTCAGCTAAGCTGAACGGGCCCGCTATGCGGGCCCCCTCTTACTACACCTTCAGGAAGCACACTCCGACCGGGAACCGTCCACTCGACAACGAATCGCTTTCATCAGTTTGATTGCGCGTTCGTCGTAGACACCGTCCTCAAGCAGGGACAAACGCACCTTCCTCAGCATCTTGTCGTATTCCGCCACATCTTCCTGCGGGGGATACATCCACACATCGTCCGGAATGTCGGCTTCAGCCTGGTTAATGATTTTGTAGGCTTCGTCAATGCGCGAGATGGCCTGGTCGCGCACCATCTGGCCGGCGTCATCCGGGAAACGGTCGCGGTGGATGATGACCTGGAAGTTCATGTACGCCAGGGCGTACTTGAATACGCCGCCATCAGGCTGCACGCCCTTGTACAGCTCCAGCGGGGAGTAGGCCACCGCCGGTGCATAGGCCAGATCGACACTGCCATTATTGAATTTTCCGGCAAAGTTGGCGGAGTTGGAGCCCACGACCGAAGCCCCCACATGACGCACCATGCGCACCGAAGCGGTATCGAAATCCAGTGTAGCGATACGCTTGCCCTGGAGCTCCTGCACCGAATCGATGGAACGGTCGCGGGTGTGCAGGTACACAGCGCCACCCGGGAATACGCCGGCCACTTCGTAGGGGCCATCAATCAGGAACGGCCGGGCCTTGGGTTGGCTCAGGGTGTTGTACAGCAGGCGCATTTCCTCTTCGCCCGGAACGGCCCCCATGGCCTCGAGTGAGCCGGTGAACTTGTTGAACTGACGGGCTCGGGTACCGGTCAGCAGTACGGCGTCGCACTGCCCGGCCTTGAAGTCCTCGGCCGCCACTTTCTCGTCGGTGTAGGCACGCAGGTCAAGCTTGATACCTTTCTTCAAAGCCACCGGCTGGAAGGTTTTGGTAATGGCGAACAGCGGGCCATTGGCACCCACCGGATCAAAGACACAAAAACTTCGTTCGAGGATGGATTCTTCGGCCTGGCTGACAGGCGCGAGCAACAGACTGGCACACAGGGCAGCGACTGCGGCCACCCGTTGCCGGAGGTTAGGTGATTTCACGGGATAACTCCTGAATTATTATTGTCAGACGTTTCAGGCACATCCATTTGTACCCGCACATCGTGAGATCCTGACCTGAGATTAGGTCGGGGGGCACAAGAATACGTTGGCACTGGAGCCTGACTTCAAGGGCTTTTCAGCAAAAAGATGGAAATCTGTGATGGGCTCGACAGAGGTATGGCAACCTCTGCCGCATTTTCCCCAGGGTGCGAGCGGGATCAGAACGATCCCGCGCCCCAGGCCACACGCCCCTCACAGAGAGTCAGTTTGACGACGCCAGGGATGGCATCATCAAGCATCGGCGCATTATGCCCGGCTGACACCAGGGTGCCCTCGCCCGGGGTCCAGGTCGCGTCCGGATCGAATATACACAGGTCGGCACTCGCATCCACTTCCAGGCTGGCATTCCGACCCAGGATGGAAGCCGGACCTGCAGTCAGTGACCGCAACAGGGCGGGCAGCGTCAATTCACCCCGGCCCACCAGCATCAGTCCCATAGACAAGGTGCTTTCAATGGTGGACAGACCGGGCTCGGTAGCGCCCAGTGGCGCCTGCTTGGCTGCCGTATCATGGGGTTGGTGCTGACTGACGATGGCATCGATGACACCGTCTCGGACACCGGCCACCAGGGCCTGGCGGTCAGCTTCGGCGCGCAGTGGTGGGCGCACGTGGAAGCGGCTGTCAAAACCGGCCAGGGCGTCTTCGGTATACAGCAGTTGGTGCATGGCCACATCGGAGGTCACACTGATGCCACGACGACGGGCGTCCGCCACCATTTCCACACTGCGGGCCGACGACAGCTGACTGAGATGCAGGCGGACACCGGTTTCCTCCGCCAGCAACAGCATCTCCATGACCGAGGCGGTTTCCGCCACTTCCGGAATACCCAGCAGACCCAGCCGCGAGGCCACCAGGCCGTCGTGGGCATAACCATCGGCCGCCAGGGCCTGGTTTTCGGGGCTGAACATCACCGTTAGCCCGAAGGTTTTGGCGTAGGCCATGCACCGGCGCAGGATTCGCGCATTACGCACGCCACGGCCGCCATTACCCAACGCCACACAACCCGCGGAGGACAGGCCCGCCATATCGCTGAGCAGATCACCTTCCAGGCCGCGGGTCACCGCGCCTACCGGCAACACCCGGACCGGTGAGCGAGCCTCCGCCACGTCCCGGATCAGATGGGTGACGGCGCCGGAGTCGTTGACTGGCGAGGTCTCCGGTGAGGCACAAACCGTGGTGAAGCCACCCCGGGCCGCCGCCCGGGTTTCCGAGGCTATGTTGCCTTTCTGTCCGGTGCCCGGCTCCCGCAGGTTGCAGCACAGATCCACCAGACCCGGTGCGACAATACCACCAGCGGCGTCAAACACCTCATCGCTGTGGGCGGCGTCGGCGGCTTCCCCGATAGCGCTGATCCGACCATCAACGATGTGAACGGAGGCCTTGGTCAGATCGTCACTGCCGGGCAGGAACAGCCGGCCATTGATGATTTTCAGGGATGCACCGGGAGTGTTGCTTGTCTCTGTCACGCCTGTTCCCTCCCGGTCTGTTTCTGATTGCGTTCCGACACCTGCCCACCCATGGCCATGGACATAACCGCCATGCGAATGGCGATGCCGTTGGTGACCTGATTCAGGATCACCGACTGAGGGCCATCGGCCACGGCGGATTCAATTTCCACCCCGCGGTTGATCGGCCCCGGGTGCATCACGATGCATTCGGGATGGGCCAGCGCCAGCTTGTCCCGGCTGAGGCCGTAGAGGCGATAGAATTCCCGCTCGCTGGGCAATAGGGCCCCTTCCATCCGCTCTTTCTGGAGCCGCAGCATGATCACCACGTCCAGATCCTTCATGCCTTTTTGCATGTCGTATTCCACGGAACAGCCCAGACTTTCCACGTCTCTCGGCAACAACGTGCCCGGAGCGATCACCCGTACTTCCGCCGCACCGAGCTCATTCAGTGCGCGGATCTGGGAACGTGCCACACGGGAATGCAGCACATCGCCGACAATGGCCACTTTCAGGCCTTCGAATCCGCCCTTGTGCTGGCGAATGGTCAGCATATCCAGCATTGCCTGGGTGGGGTGGGCGTGGCGACCGTCACCGGCGTTGATAATGGCGACGCCCGGGGTCACGCTCTCGGCAATGAAATGCGGCGCCCCGCTCTGGGAATGCCGAACCACAAACATGTCACTGGCCATGGCTTCCAGGTTGAGCAGGGTGTCGGACAGGGACTCCCCTTTGGAGGTCGCGGAAGTACTGATGTCCAGGTTCAGCACGTCGGCGGACAGCCGCTTGGCGGCCAGCTCAAAGGTGCTGCGGGTGCGGGTGCTGGATTCGAAAAACAGGTTCACCACCGTGCGCCCCCGAAGCAGGGGCACCTTCTTGATGGTGCGCTCACCCACTTCGATAAAGGAATCTGCGGTATCGAGAATGTCGGTCAACAGGGCGCGGTCGAGCCCGTCAAGGGTCAGGAAGTGCCGCAACTGGCCGTCCGCCGTCAGTTGCAGGGATCGTTTGGAAGCTTGGTCTACAGTCATGTGTCGCCTGTTCACAAGAGAGTTTCGCGGTGGTTACTGTCCGGTTTCCTGCAATTCGATGTGCAGCGGGTCGGGGCCGCGGAGTTTCACCCGCTGATGACTCTCCAGCGCCAGCACCTTGCCGGTCACATCCGGCTGGATGGGCAGTTCCCGGGCACCCAGATCAATCAGTGTGGCAAGAATGATACTGGCTGGACGGCCATAATCGAAGATTTCATTCATCGCGGCGCGAATGGTGCGACCGCTCATGATGACGTCGTCGATCAGGATGATGTCGCGATCCTCGGTGCTGAACGGCAGGCTGGACGGTTTGACCTTCGGGTTGAGGCCAATGCGGCTGAAGTCATCCCGGTAAAAGGAGATGTCCAGTTCGCCGTAGGGCTCTTCCAGCCCCAGGCGCTTCCTCATAACATCGGCGAGCCAGACGCCGCCAGTGCGAATGCCGATAAGCGCCGGGGACGTCACGCCCCGGTCCGCCATGATGTTGCGCAATCCAGCTTCCAGCTCGTCCAGTAACCGGTTCATATCAAGCAATGCGGTCATTATTTCCTCACTTAACGCCACCGGCGATATCCGGCGGGATTTACTGCTGGCGAAACCAGGTTTCCAGGATCAGCACGGCGGCGCGGTCATCCACCCCGTGGCGACCAAAATCGCGGCTACCACCACCGGCCATCACCTCGCCCTTGGCTTCAAAGCTGGTCAGTCGCTCGTCGACCATTTCCACCGGCACATGGAAGCGGCCGTGCAGGCGTTTGCCGAACTTGCGGGCGCGGGCACACATGTCGTTTTCGCTGTCGTCCATGTTCAGGGGCAGGCCGACCACCACCAGATCCGGCTTCCATTCGTCCAGCAGCTGGCCGATGGCATCCCAGTCCGGAATCCCGTCCCGGGCCGGCAACAGTGTCAGGGGCTGGCCAGTGCCCAGCAGCTGCTGGCCGGTCGCGACACCAATGCGGCGGGTACCAAAGTCAAACGCCATGACCCGGCGGCTGCTCCCTTCAGGCATGGCCGATGGACTCGCTCAGTTGGTTCAGGTCAATTCCGATCAGCTTCAGCACGGCTTCGTAGCGTTTGTCCCAGGGGGTGCGGAACAGGATATCGGTGTTGGCCGGACAGGTCAGCCAGGAGTTACTGCCGAGCTCGCTGTCCAGCTGCCCCTCACCCCAGCCGGCATACCCCAGAGCCACCAGAAACTCTTCCGGCCCCTCTTCACAACCGATGCCTTCCAGGATATCCCGTGACGTGGTGAGCATCACATCATCCGTCACCTGGGCCGTGTTGTGCCAGGTGGTGCCGGGTGAATGCAGGACAAAGCCGCGCTCGGGCTGCACCGGGCCGCCACTGAAAACCGGCAGATCCAGTTCACCGCCCTCCATATCGAGCTGCTCCAGGATTTCCCCCAGGTGAATGTCCAGGGGGTGATTGATCATCAACCCCAGAGCACCTTCATCGGAATGCTCGCACAGATAGATAACCGCCCCGTGAAAACGCGGATCATCAAGGTAGGGAGAGGCCACCAGGAAGTGGTGCCGCAAACTGTTGGGAGAATGTTTTGATGCCGTCATCCCGATGTCAGCCCCCGCCGCTGGAAAGACCAGGTTCGAATGATTTCAAGCTCGTCGACTTCCTCTTTCATGCTGTCCGGGAACGGCGCGAATGGTGCGGCCATGCGCACGATACGAATGGCGGCATCATCCAGCACGGTGCTGCCGGAAGATTGCAGAATGGCGACTTCCTTGATTGTGCCATCCTTTTTCAGAGAAACCAGCATCCTCAGTGTGCCATAGATACCGGCTCGCCGCGCCTCTGTTGGATAGTTGATATTGCCGACCCGCGTCACCTTGGAGATCCAGTTCTGAACGTACCAGGCATTGCTTGAGCGCAGGGTGGACGCCGCCGTTACCCTCATGATGCGAGGCTTTTTGGCGTAGGCCTGGCGCTGGGCGTCAAACCGGGCCTCAAGGCTGGCGATTTCCAGGCTACGCTCCATCAGACTCTTTTTCTTACGCTCCGGCAGCGGCTCTTCCGTCGGTTCCACCGCCTCTTCCGGTTCCTGGACCTGGCGACTGGCCGCCGCCTTGGTCTTGACCGCTTCACGATCCTGCTGCTTCATCGGCTCAATCCGGGACGGCGGTTCCGGCTGCACCTCGGCAATCTCCGGCTGGCTGACGTCCGTCGGCTGCGGTGAGGTCAGCTCACGTACCTCTTCCTCGGAACCGCTGCCCTGCTGACTGGTCTGGGCCAGAAAGTCGGCCTCGTCCGGATCGGTTTCATCGTCAAACTGCGACAGGGTGATTTCCATGGTTTGCGCGGAAGAGCGCGGGGGCTCCGGCGCAAAGGTAATCCCCAGCACAATCACCGCATGCACGGCCAGCGCCATGAACAGGGTAAAGGAAAACCGGTCGAAATCACTTACCTGCGCTGCCATTGCTACTTCAACCGCTTCTCGATGGCATCCATCAGTTGCCCGGAAATATCGATACCAAACGCCGTATCCAGTTCACGAATGCAGGTGGGGCTGGTGACGTTGATTTCGGTGAGGTAATCACCAATCACATCCAGCCCGACGAAGATCAGCCCCTTCTCCTTGATCACCGGCGCCACCCGGGCACAGATTTCACGGTCCCGGTCTGTCAGTTCACGACCTTCGCCGCGACCACCGGCCGCAAGGTTGCCCCGGTTTTCACCGTGGGACGGGATCCGCGCCAGCGCGTAGGGTATCGGCTCGCCGTCTATCAGCAGGATGCGCTTGTCGCCGTCGCTGATTTCGGGAATGAATTTCTGGGCCATGGCCTGGTGCGTGCCATAGTGGGTGAGGGTTTCGATAATCACCCCCAGATTGGCGTCGTTTTCCTTGACGCGGAAGATGGAGTGGCCGCCCATGCCGTCCACCGGCTTCATGATAATGTCGCCATGTTCAGCGTAGAACTCACGGAAGCGGGTGGCTGATCGGGTCACAATCAACGGTGGCGTCAGGTCATGGAACTGCGTCGCGAACAGCTTCTCGTTACAGTCACGGAGAGTGGCCGCCGGATTCACCACCAGCGCGCCCTGCTGTTCCGCCGCATCGAGAATGTAGGTGGCCATCAGGAATTCCCGGTCCACCGGCGGGTCCTGGCGCATCAGGATGACATCCAGATCACCCAGCGCACGATCCTGGGAAGCGCCGAAGGCATACCAGTTCTCCGGGTCCATGTGCACCGTCAGGTCGCGGGTGTGAGCTCTTGCCTGTCCACCCTTCAGGTACATGTCCGGAAGCTCCATGTACTCAATCTGCCAACCGCGTTTCTGGGCCGCCAGCAACATGGCCAGTGAGCTGTCTTTCTTGAAGTGGATCTTCTCGATGGGGTCCATCACGATCCCGAGTCGGACTGTCATAATGTGTCTTGAGCTCCAGGGTTAAAAACACGAACCGGTCAGCAGAGCGAAGGATAGATTAAGTGCTATGCTGTGAACACTGATGGTATTGTACCCGAGCTTGTAATGCATCCGCAGAAATCCGGGGTGTATAACGTGACATTGCGGGCAGAAGTACATTTAGTCACAAAGTTGTGCTTTTTATCCGGCCATCGATCCTCTATAAATAAGCGGGATTTATAGAAGAACCTTTAGGTTTGTGTTAAAACCCCCGTTTAAAATAATGACAGTCGCTGAGCGCAAGGCAGTTGGACAATGGATGACAACTTCGAGAATCTGAAGATTATGGTGATCGACGACAGCAAAACCATTCGTCGCACCGCAGAAACCCTTCTGAAAAAAGTTGGTTGTGAGGTCATCACCGCAACTGACGGCTTTGATGCTCTGGCGAAAATCGCCGATTCCCAGCCGGACATCATTTTTGTCGATATCATGATGCCGCGCCTGGACGGATATCAGACCTGCGCACTGATCAAGAACAATTCCTCTTTCAAGAAGACGCCGGTCATCATGCTCTCCAGTAAGGACGGCCTGTTTGACAAGGCCAAGGGCCGTATCGTCGGTTCTGATCAGTATCTGACCAAACCGTTCAGCAAGGACGAGCTACTCAACACCATCCGCCAATACGTACCCCAGGCGGAACAGTAAATCTGCCGAAGTATCGAACTATTGAGGAAAACATGGCCCGCATTCTGATTGTTGATGACTCCCCCACCGAGGTGAAGAAAATCTCAAGCATTCTGGAAAAGCACCAGCACGAAGTACTGACTGCTGATAACGGTGCTGATGGCGTGGCAAAGGCCCGCGCTGAGACTCCGGATCTGGTTCTGATGGATGTGGTCATGCCGGGCCTGAATGGCTTTCAGGCTACCCGGCAGCTGACCCGCGCACCGGAAACCGCTTCCATCCCCGTGGTGATCGTGACCACCAAGGACCAGGAAACCGACCGTGTCTGGGGCACCCGTCAGGGCGCCAAGGGCTACCTGGTCAAACCTGTCAACGAAGATGACCTGATCAAAACAATCAACAGTCTGATTGCCTGATCCCCAACCGTGGAGTACGCATGTCCGCCCAGGCCGCCCCTTTTGCCGTTCTGACGGATATCGCCCAGCGCAGCCGGTCCATGGCGGCCGGCCTGCCGGAGCAGCAGGAAGCCGTTGAGCTCTGGAATGGCATCGGCTTTGTTCTGGCGGGCGAACGCTATGTGGCGCCCATGGGTGAGGTCACAGAAATCCTCCATGTTCCCCGGTTTACACATATACCGGGGGTCAAGCCGTTCATGATGGGCGCGGCCAATGTTCGCGGCCGCCTCCTTCCCCTTGTCGATCTCGCCGGTTTCTTTGATGTATCCCGCTCATCCCGCAGTCTGCGTGAGCGCCGGGTTCTGGTGGTGGAACAGGGCGACGTGTTCAGCGGCCTCGTGGTCGACAGTGTGTCCGGTATGCAGTATTTCGCGCAGGACAACTTCGTGGCTTCGCCCGGAGATGTGCCGCCGAGCGTTCGGCCGTTTGTGAACGGTGGTTACGAACGAAATGAAGAGGTCTGGAAAGTGTTCTCCGCCGCCGACCTGGTGGAAGACGAGCGGTTTCTGGACGTTGCGCAGTGGTAAGGATGATGACAATGGCAGGAGCATCATCCCTGCTACCCAAGCACGCAGAAGCAAACTTGCCAATATAATGAAAAGGCCGGGAGCCAGAAGATGAAAAACAGAGCCGGAAGATTCAGTATGGGACAGGGAGGCAACAAACTCGTTGCCGGCCTGATTGCCGCACTGATTGCACTCACCGTCCTGCTTGTTGTGGTCCTGTTCATAATCAACAAGGACAGCCAGAACGACCAGGAATACATCGCCCACGCCTCTGAGCTGCGGGTACTGTCACAGGAGATTGCGAAGAACGCGACGGAAGCCGCCGGCGGCACCGCCGAAGCCTTCGACCAGCTGCGCCGGTCCCGCGACGAGTTCCAGCAGCTGTGGTCCTATATGGTTGACGGTAACCCCGAAACCGGCCTGCCGCCCAGTGAGATTGCCCGGCAAAGCAGTGTTCAGGCCAAGTGGGACGCGGTCCGTGAAAACGCCGACAGCATCCTCTCCACCCGCGACGCGGTGCTTGGTCTCCACGAAGTGGCCCGGACGCTGAACGAAACCATCCCGCAGCTGCAGGTGGAGTACGATGACATCGTACAGATCCTGCTGGATAACAACGCACCGGCGGAACAGGTGGCCCTGGCGCAGCGTCAGTCCCTGTTGGCGGAGCGTATTGTGCGCTCGGTTAACAACGTACTGTCCGGTGACGAAGACGCGGTTATCGCCGCTGACCGCTTCGGTCGCGACGCCAGCCTCTTCGGCCGGGTTCTTGAAGGCCAGATGAACGGCAACCCGGCCATGGGCATCTCCCGGGTGGATGACGAAGACGCCATCTACGGCCTCGAGGCCGTCGGCGAACTGTTCGAATTCGTTTCCCAGAACGTAGATGCGATCCTTGAAGCCTCTCCCGACCTCTTCAAGGTACGTACTGCGGCCTCCGACATCTTCCAGAACTCCCAGATCCTGCTGGACGATATTTCCGTCCTGGCGGACCAGTTTACCGGGCAGGCCGGCTCCCGCCTGATCAGCCCGACTCTGGCCTTTATCATCCTTGCCGGCATGGTCGGTATTGTTGTCCTGATCGGTGTCGCGCTCTACCGCGAAGCCCAGGAACGTCTTGCCACCACCCAGGAGCAGAACGAGCAGAACCAGAATGCGATCCTGCGACTGCTGGACGAACTCGCCGATCTGGCGGACGGTGACCTGACCACCGAGGCCACAGTCACCGAGGACTTCACCGGTGCCATCGCGGACTCCATCAACTACGCGATCGACCAGATGCGCGGACTGGTACAGGCCATTCGTGGTACAGCCGTCCGGGTTGCTTCGGCATCCCAGGAAACCCAGGCCACGGCCATGCACCTGGCGGATGCTTCCGAGCACCAGGCCCAGGAAATTGCCGGCGCCTCCGCCGCGGTGAACGAGATGGCGGTGTCCATCGACCAGGTATCCTCGAACGCTGCCGAATCCTCCGCGGTTGCGGAGCGGTCAGTAGCGATCGCGAAGAAAGGCGCGGAAGTGGTACAGAACACCATCCGCGGCATGGATAACATTCGTGAGCAGATCCAGGAGACCTCCAAGCGGATCAAGCGTCTGGGTGAATCTTCCCAGGAAATCGGTGACATCGTATCGCTGATCAACGACATCGCCGACCAGACCAACATCCTGTCCCTGAACGCGGCAATCCAGGCCTCCATGGCCGGTGACGCGGGCCGGGGCTTCGCGGTGGTTGCGGACGAGGTTCAGCGCCTGGCGGAACGTTCCTCCGCGGCGACCAAGCAGATCGAAGCTCTGGTTAAAACGATCCAGTCGGATACCAACGAAGCGGTTATCTCCATGGAACACACCACCGCTGAGGTGGTCCGTGGTGCCCGTCTGGCCCAGGACGCGGGTATCGCGCTCGAGGAAATCGAGAACGTATCCATGAGTCTGGCGGAACTGATCCAGAACATTTCCAACGCCGCCCGTCAGCAGTCGTCGTCTGCGGCGCACATTTCCAACACCATGAATGTTATCCAGGAAATCACGTCCCAGACCTCCTCGGGTACCAATGCGACCGCGAAGTCCATCGGTAACCTGGCAGAAATGGCGTCCGAGCTGCGGTCCTCCGTTGCCGGCTTCACCCTGCCGGAGGAAGAAGGAGCGGAACAGCAGGAAGAGGAAGACAGTGACGTCCCGGTGGTGAGTTGATCGACGTTCCGAGGCGATTGACGGTTTATGGCTGAAACACGCGACGACCGCTCACCTGCCGAGGGCATCTGGTCTCTGCGCCGACTTCCGGAAATGGATGAGGCGCAGTTTACCCAGTGGCAAACCTTGCTGGAGCAGCGAACCGGCATCACCCTGTCCTCTGGCCGCCAGTCCTTTCTCGAGACCAATCTCGGGATTCGGATGCGTGAAATCGGCTGTGACAGTTATCAGGCCTACTACGAGCGGATCGTCTCCGGGCCCGACGCCATTGTGGAATGGGCAACCCTGGTTGACCGCCTGACCGTTCAGGAGACCCGGTTCTTCCGGGATCCCGATGCCTTCCGGTTCGTCTCGGACTTTGTCCTGACCCGGCCACGGGAGCAACTGAAACGGCGACCTCTGGAAGCCTGGAGTGTCGGGTGCTCCAGCGGAGAAGAGCCCTACACACTGGCGATGATTCTGAACGAATGCATGACCCAGCTGGCGTTGCCACCGCTGTTCGGGGTAACCGGATCAGACATCAGCAAGCCAGCGATCGAAAGAGCCCGCAAGGGCGTGTTCAATACCCGCAAGCTGGCGGGTGTGAACGACGATCTCAAGGCCAGATACTTTCGGCCAGCGGAACGAAATGCCGTGGAAATGTCGGAAAATATCAGGGAACGGGTGTGTTTCACCCAATTGAACGTGCTGGACCTGAACGAAGCTCCGATGCACGGGATGAACATTATCTTCTGCCAGAATCTGCTGATTTATTTCCGGCGCTGGCGTCGGCGGGAAATCGTAAAGCGGCTTGCAGAAAGGCTGGCGCCCGGGGGGTTGCTGGTCCTGGGCCAGGGAGAGCTGACCGACTGGCAGCCACCTGGCTTACAGAGGGTACCCTCGGAACATGTGCTGGCGTGGATCAAGCGCCAGACTGACGAAGAATAACCGGAGTGGTTATGGGCAATCACCATGACAGCATCGCCCTGGACTGGGTTCGGGACGAAATACAGGACACGCTGACCCAGGGTCAGCAGGCACTGGAAGCGTATGTCGAGAACCGCGACGATACCGCACGTCTGCGCTTTTGCCTGAACTACCTCCATCAGGTGCACGGCACCTTGCAGATGGTGGAGTTGTA
The DNA here is from genome assembly GCF_947259545.1 of uncultured Marinobacter sp. GTDB lineage: Bacteria > Pseudomonadota > Gammaproteobacteria > Pseudomonadales > Oleiphilaceae > Marinobacter. The sequence goes on along the minus strand of NZ_CAMYMK010000003.1, from coordinate 139,026 downwards.
TGGCGCAGCCCTGCTCACCGAGGAGATGGAAAAGCTGACCCAGGCGGTGCTGAATGACACCGTCGGCAATGTGGACGACGCCGTTGAAGTCCTGATGCAGGCTATCCTGCAACTGCCCCAGTACCTGGAACACCTTGCCACCAGCAAGGATGATTTCCCCATGGTACTGCTGCCACTGCTGAATGACCTGCGAGCTGCCCGTGGCGAATCGCTGCTGTCCGACACGTCCCTGTTCAAGCCCGACCTGAGCCCGTCACAGCAGCGGGCCGCCAGCAATGCCTCCCAGCGGCTGCAGGACCCCAAGGTACTCGGTCACATCCGCAAACTGCGGCAGATGTACCAGTTCGCCCTCGCCGGCGTGGTACGTGAAGCGGATCTGGACTCCCACTTTGACTACATGCAGAAGGTGCTCCAGCGGCTGATCCGTCTGTGTCAGAAAACCCCCAGAGGCGAACTCTGGAAAGCCGCTTCGGCCTTTCTGGAAACCCTGCAACACCACGTTAACCCGATCAACACTGCGGTCAAGTCCCTGCTGCGGGAGCTGGATACCGAAATCCGCCGTCTGGGCGACGAACATGTGGATATCCTTCAGCAGCCGATCCCTGAAGCACTGCTGAAAAACCTGCTGTACTACGTGGCACGCGCCCGGGATCTGGACACCCCACAGGTGTCGGAGCTCCGCAAGAGCTACCACCTGGAGCAGGCCCTGCCGTCGGAAGACGACGTCGATGCCGCCAGAACGCGGGTGTCTGGTCCTGGCCGTGAGGCTATTCATTCCGTAGTCAGTGCCCTCAACGAGGAGCTGGCCAAACTCAAGGACCAGCTCGACCTGTTCGTTCGCTCCGAACTGCGCCAGAACGATGAACTGGAAGATCTGTTGCCGGGGCTGAAACAGGTAGCCAATACCCTGGCGGTCCTTGGCCTCGGCATTCCCCGCAAGGTGGTAACCGAGCAGATCGAACTGGTGGAACGTCTGTCCCGTCAGGGCGATGCTGTCGACGATGGCACTCTGATGGACATCGCCGGAGCCTTGCTCTACATCGAAGCCAGCCTGGCCGGTCTGGACAGTGATCGCTACCAGGAAACGCCGGCAACCGACGAGGCTGAACAGGGCGTAAACCTCGGCAACCGCGAGCTCAATGAAGCCAGTGGCGCACTGCTACGTGAATCCAGAAACACTCTGGAACAAGTGAAGACCGCGATCGTCAATTTCATCGCCTCACAGTGGGATACCCGGGAAATCGAGCATGTGCCCGGCCTGCTGCACAGCATTCGTGGCGGCCTCAGCCTGATCCCCCTGGATCGCGTGGCCGACATGCTGGGCTCCGCGGAACGCTACATCACCGATGTCCTGCTGGGTGGCAAGCAGGTACCCGACTGGAAGCAGCTCGATACCCTGGCGGATGCAGTGACCAGCGTTGAGTATTATCTGGAACGCTTGGCGGAAGGTATCGGCGAAAACGAGAGCATTCTGCACGTTGCCGAGGAAAGCCTGGCCTCCCTGGGCTTCCCCGTGGGTTCCGAGCCAACCTGGCAGCAACCCGGGGAACAGGACACTCCAGTGGTCGACGACAAAGCACCGACCGTTGACGAACAACCGCCAATGGCGGAGGACGCCAAAGGCTCTGATGAAGATCTGCTGGACGATGAGATCCTCGGAATCTTCGTGGAAGAGGCCGAAGAGGTTCTGCAGACCATCCACGACTTCTACCCGCGTCTGCGCCAGAACCACGATGATCGCGAAGCCCTGAGCGAAGTCCGCCGAGCCTTCCACACCCTCAAGGGCAGTGGCCGACTGGTGGGCGCCACCAGTATCGGTGAGTTGGCCTGGTCCGTGGAAAACCTGCTGAACCGGGTGATCGATCAGACCATCAAACCCAACGATGACCTGTTCTCCCTGATCGACGACGTGAATGCCCGCATTCCGTCCCTTATCCGCGAATTCCGGGAAGGCCAGTCAGACGGCGATGTAGTTGAGCTGATCGCACGGGCGGAGGCCATGTCCACCACCCGCAAGACGGATGATGATTCCCCGGCAACAACCGAGGAAGAAGTGCCTGAGACAGAATTGGCCCCGGAACAACCGGAGTCCATCTCAGAGGACCGTGAGGTCGCCGGCACCGCTGACGAAGACGACCTGATTGATGACGAGATCCTTGAGATTTTCATCGAGGAAGCCGGTGAAGTCCTCGATACGATCCGTGAGTACCTGCCCATGTTGTTGCGACAGCATGATGACCGCACGGCGCTGTCGGAAGTCAGACGGGCATTCCATACCCTCAAAGGCAGCGGGCGCATGGTGGGCGCGCTGGTCGTAGGCGAACTGGCCTGGTCCGTGGAGAACATGCTGAATCGCGTTATCGATGGCAGCATCTTCATGAATGACGACATCGCCACCTTGCTGGAGGATGTCACCGCTGCCCTTCCCCCACTGGTAGAGGACTTCGAGAAGCAGCGGCCAGCCAGCCAGGATCCTGCACCACTGGAGGCCCGCGCCAATTCCCTGGCCAATGGCGAAATCCCGGACGCAGACACCATGCCGGCGTTCGACGCCCAGGCCGCGGACACTACCGATACATTCGCCATCGAGGAAGAACACAATGACACCGGTGTGGATCCGGTGTTGCTGGATATATTTGAAAGCGAAGCGGAAACCCACCTGCAAACCCTGAGGGAATTCCTGGGGACCGCAGGTGACAAGGCATCCGTCGCCTACACCGATGACCTTTCCCGCGCGCTGCACACCCTGAAGGGCAGTGCACACACTGCGGGCATCGCGCCGATAGCGGCTGTGATTACGCCCCTGGAGCGTTTCGTCAAGGAATCACGAGCCCAGAACAAGCGCGCAAATCAGGAAGTCATCACGCTGATCGCGGATGCCTGTGAATTTTTGACCCAGGGTCTACGCCAACTCCGACAGGATCCACAGGCGCCCCTTGAAGGGACCGACACGTACCTGGAGCGGCTCGAAACCATAACGGCCGCCACCCTGCGCAGCCATGCCAGCGTCGATGACGAAGCCCCGAGGCAACAACCCGCACCGCAACTGGTCCAACTGTTCCTTAACGAGGGGCTCGACATCCTGCTGGACGCCGACCGTATCCTCGACGGATGGGCAGCGGATCCGCAGCAGACAACGGCGGTCGAAAAACTCCGCACCGAACTTCATCAACTGGCCAATGGCGCTCAGGGAGCAGGCCTGACCGATGTGGCAGGGTTATCGGACGCCCTCGGCCAGACCTATGAGCGTGCCGGATCGCCAGGTTTTACACCGGATGAAGGCTTCTTCACCACGGTGCGTGCTGCCCACGAGCAGTTGATCAACATGATGGACCAGGTGGCCGCAGGGTTGGCCACAGAATCCGGTGACGAACTGATTGCCGAGCTGGATGCGCTGACCATCGACCTCGTCGAACCTGAAGAGTCGGAGCCGGACGCATTCGAACAGGAATTCACCGGGGACCTGGAAGAAATCGACCTCAGTTTCGACATGGAGGAAGAGACACCTCCCGCCGAGGACAGCGAGCAGCAGCCTCCGTTGGCGGAAACCGATGAGGATATGGATCAGGAACTCGCGGAGATCTTCCTGGAAGAAGCCCGCGACCTGATCAACAGTTCGGCCGACACCCTGCACAACTGGAGTGACAACACCGACAACCTTGAGTTGCTGAGACTGCTTCAGCGAGACCTGCATACCCTTAAGGGGGGTGCACGGCTGGCAGATATTCCCGCGGTGGGTGATCTGTCCCATGAACTGGAAACCCTGTTCGAGGGCCTGACCGAACAACGACTGTCGATCACCGACGAACTCTCAGATCTGTTGTTCCGCAGCCATGACCGCCTCGCCGGTATGGTGGATGCACTGGAACAGCAGGAATCGCCGCGCCCGGCACCGGATCTGATCAGTGAAATCCGCGCCTATATGGATACCACCGGGGGATCGCGACCGGTGACGGATGTCACCACACAGGAAGCGGAAGAAGCGCCAGAGCCGGAAAGCCCGGACGAGCCCGGCGAGCTGGAAGCCACCGACTTGTCGCACCTTGATCCCGAGTTGGTGGGCATCTTTCTGGAGGAAGCCTACGACCTGATCAACTCCACCGGTAGCGCCCTGCATACCTGGAGCGAGGATCCATCGAACCGCGATGTCGCGGCCGAGCTGCAACGGGACGTGCACACCCTCAAAGGTGGTGCCCGCATGGCCGGCGCCGACGCTATCGGTGACCTGACCCACGTACTCGAAGACCTATTCGAGAAAGTTGCGGAAGGCCAGCTGGCGGCCAGCGGTGACATGACGGACCTGCTGTTCGCCTGTCATGACCGGCTGGCACAGATGGTCGAGCAGGTGGCCACACAGAAACCCTGCCCCCCGGCCTATGAGCTTATCGCCGAGGTGAAGGCTATCCTCTCGGGCGAAACCGCCTCTCCACGACAGGATGTGAGCGAGGCAATCCCGGAAGCCAGCGACGACGAATTGATCGGCATATTCCTTGATGAAGGTCTGGAGATCCAGGCAGCCATCAGCGAGTGCCTGGCGCAGTGGCGGGATGAGCCGGAGGAATTTACCGGCGTTACCCAGCTCCAGCAGGAACTCCATACGCTCAAAGGCGGTGCCCGCCTGTCCGACGTCGACCCCATCGCCGATCTGGCGGACGCATGGTCCGACGCTCTGGACCCGCTGATCAGCGGGGGCAGTAGTCAGGCTGCAATGTTGGCACTGAGCGACCGGGCCCTGGACAATCTCAAGCAGATGCTGGCCAGTCTTGAAGACGGCGAAAAACCGGAGGCAAACCAGACTCTGGTGCAGGCACTGCTCGATGCGCACAAGGCCGCGGCAGCGGACGTGTCCGGGGAGAGCACATCCGAACCCACCGCCGAATCGGACGTCGATCCCGAAGTACTGGAGATCTTCCTGGAGGAAGCCGGCGAAATCCTCGACCAGTTGGAGCATCTGCTGGAGGATTGGCGCAAGGAACCGACCAGTCACCATTTCAACCAGGAAGCCCAACGCGCGCTGCATACCCTCAAGGGCGGCGCTCGCCTGTCTCAGCTCAGAGAGCTGGGTGACCGGGCCCACGCCTTTGAAACCCGACTGATCGACCTGGGTGGCAACGCCCCGGACGACCAGACCTGGCAAGCCATCACTGATGATAACGACGCCATCGTGGCGTTGGTCAACCGGATCCGCGAAGGCGCCTGGCAGGATGACGCCGCTCCAGCGCCAGCCTCCGAACCGGCCCCCGAAAAGCCGGAGGCGCAAGAGCAGCCCGCCGCTGAAGCGGCACCGGCACCCGAGAAACCCTCTCAGCCAGCGCCTGCGCCGACGCCGAAAAAGTCGTCGGCCAAGCCCCGCAAGAAAGCGGCGGATGCCCAGCGGGCAGCCCAGGAAACCATTCGGGTATCGGCTCCATTGCTGGACGAACTGGTCAACCTCGCGGGTGAAACCAGTATTACCCGTGGCCGGCTGGAACAGCAGAGCAGCGATTTCAGCTACACCCTGGACGAGATGGCGGCCACCATCGAACGTCTGCGTGAACAGCTGCGGCGGATGGATATCGAGACCGAAACCCAGATTCTTTTCCGCGCCGAAAAGGAACACGGACCGGACTACGGCGACGATTTCGATCCCCTGGAAATGGACCGCTATTCCTCGATCCAGCAGCTGTCACGGGCCTTGACCGAGTCCTCATCGGACCTTGCGGATCTCCGTGAGACCCTGTCCGACCGGGTGCGGGATACCGAGACCCTGCTGGTACAGCAGTCCCGCATCAACACGGAACTGCAAGAAGGTCTGATGAAGACCCGCATGATTCCGTTTGCCTCCATGGTGCCGAGACTGCGTCGTATCGTCCGCCAGATCAGCGGCGAGCTGGGCAAGAAAGTCGAGTTTGACGTCCGTAACCCGGAAGGGGAAATGGACCGCAACATCCTTGAGCGCATGGTGGCCCCACTCGAGCATATGCTCCGTAATGCCCTGGACCACGGCATCGAAACGCCGGCTGACCGCCTGAAGTCCGGCAAGCCGGAAACCGGTGAAGTGACCCTGTCACTGACCCGAGAAGGCGGCGACGTGGTGCTGCGGATGATTGATGACGGCGCCGGTATTCCGTCCAGCGTGATCCGGGACAAGGCCATTCGTCAGGGCATGCTGTCCCCGGACGAGGACCTGAGCGAGCGGGAAGTCCTGCAATTCATCCTGCAGCCGGGCTTTTCCACGGCACAGCAGGTCACGCAGATCTCCGGCCGCGGTGTTGGCATGGACGTGGTTGCCAGCGAGATCAAACAGCTGGGCGGCAGCCTCGACATTGACTCCACCGTAGGCCGTGGCACCACCTTCACCGTACGTCTGCCCTTTACCGTTTCGGTGAACCGGGCACTGATGGTGTCCACCGGCGAGGATTTCTACGCCATCCCGCTGAACACCATCGAAGGTATCGTGCGGGTCAGCACCTATGAGCTTGAGGAATACTACAAACCGGACGCGCCGCTGTATGAATACGCCGGCCAGCAATACCGGCTGCAGTACCTCGGCAACCTGCTGAACAGTGATCACCATCCGAAACTCCAGGGACAGGCGCTGCCACTGCCGGTCATTCTGGTTCGTGGTACCGAGCAGCCAATGGCCCTGCAGGTGGACAACCTGATGGGTAGCCGTGAAATCGTGGTGAAATCCCTGGGGCCACAGTTCAACTCGGTGCGGGGTGTTTCCGGTGCCACCATTCTGGGTGACGGTAACGTGGTGGTGATTCTCGATCTGCCGGCAATGATCCGTTCCGACATCCTGTCCGAACGCCAACGCCTGGCCAGCCTGGAAAAAGCCCGCGAATCCGCGCGCTACGAGCAGCATGAGACCCTGGTCATGGTGGTGGATGATTCTGTAACCGTGCGCAAGGTGACCTCCCGCCTGCTCGAGCGCAACGGCATGGAGGTGATTACCGCCAAGGATGGTCTCGATGCCGTGGCACAGCTGCAGGATCATAAGCCGGACATCATCCTTCTGGATATCGAAATGCCGCGCATGGACGGTTTCGAAGTCGCCAGCTTTGTGCGCCATGACGATAACCTGCAGGATACCCCGATCTGCATGATCACTTCCCGGACCGGCGAAAAGCACCGGGAGCGGGCGCTGGCGATTGGTGTCAACGAATACCTCGGCAAGCCTTTCCAGGAAACCGAGCTGCTTGAGACCATTACCCGGTTGACCAGGAAGCAGTGATGGCCGGCCTTCCGTCAGGCCGGCCCAGGGTCGGGATCGTGTCGGACATCGTCCTGCAGAGGCATCGTCTGCAGGCGGCCGCCGAAAAGGTCGGCCTCAACGTGTGTTTTATCGGCGATCCGGACCGTCTGCAGGATTACCCGGAATTTCCGGAGGCGGACCTCTGGCTGGTTACCCTGGAAGACGAAGCGGACCACCCGGTGTTGTTCGACCACCTGCTTGGCAATACCGACGCGCCGGTGCTGTTCGGACTCGACCCGGCGCCCAAACCCGGCACCACCGACTATTTCCGTTGGGAACAGCGTCTGATCAGCAAACTGGAACAGCAGCTGGGCCACCTGGAAGAGCTGGATTCGGAAGCCAGCCTGCAGGAACTGGCGGCACAGTCACCGATGGACGCACCGCCGTTACCCCACTGGATTCCACCGGCGGCGGCAGGCTCCATCGCCAGGGAGATCTGGATTCTCGGTGCTTCCCTGGGAGGCCCCGCAGCGGTGAAAACCTTTCTGGATCACCTGCCCCCCGGATTACCCGTTGGTTTTATCTACGCCCAGCATATCGATGGTAACTTCACCGATGTGCTGACCCGGGTCCTGGGGCGCCACGCTCATTACCAGCTCAAAGGCGCGGAAACCGGTTACCAGGTACGTAATGGGGATGTCGTGCTGTTGCCAGTGGAGCGGGAGTGGGCACTGGATGCAGACGGCGCACTGATGGAAAAGGATACCCCCTGGCCCGGGCCTTACGGCCCCTCCATTGACCAGGTCCTGCTGAACATTGCCGACCATTATGGCAACCGTTGCCATGCTATCCTGTTTTCCGGCATGGGTAACGACGGGGCGATTGCAGCACCACTGCTGAAAGCCTACGGTAGCCGCATCTGGGTCCAGGAAAGCAACAGCTGTGGTAACAGCTCGATGCCCGAATCGGTCGCTGCGACCGGGTGCACCTCCTTCTGCGGCACACCGGAACAGCTGGCCCGGGAACTAGTCAAAACGATTGAAGAATCCTGCCTGCTCAAGGGCCGGCAAAAAAGGGATTCCGCCTGAGGAAATGAGTGATGAGTGATAACAGTCAAACCCTCTCCTGCGTCATGATCCCGATGAACGGCAGACAACTCCTGTTGCCGAACGTGTCCATTGCCGAAGTGGTGGATTACGCCAGCTCTGACGCCGGCGCCAATACGCCGGAGTGGCTGGTGGGGCACCTGAACTGGCGGGGGCTGAACCTGCCGGTCATCTCCTACGACGCGGCTAATGGGGCCACCCTGACGATCCCCGGCGACAACCGCGGTCGTATCGTAGTGCTCAATACCATCGGCAACGAGCACCAGCAGGTCCCGTTCATGGCACTGGTGACCCAGGGTATTCCCAGCCAGGCGCGCCTGAGCGAAGAGCAGATCCGCAAACTGGACGGTGAAGCCGGCCCCGCTGATCTGATGCAGGTTGAGGTGGAAGGCGATACCGCCTGGATTCCCAACCTTGAATACCTGGAATCACTGGCCGCCGAAGTCGCTCACTGATCACGCTGGAAGCTCCGGTGGCATGATTTGTCGGATGACGCCCTGCCAATCCGACCTATGGGGGATTCCATAGACATAGGGGCATGGCGTGGACGTTTGCAAATGTTATAATGTTGCAAATTCTCCAGGACAGTGGCCATGTCGACCAGCGCTCTTCCCTATCGCCCGCACAATCACGACGCCTGTGTTGCCCAGGCGCTGGCCGATGCCCGAGCGATCTGCCAGCAACGGAATGCACGGCTGACCCCGACCCGTGAGCGGGTACTGGAACTGATCTGGCAGTCCCACAAGCCGCTGGGTGCCTATGACGTTCTGGCGGTGCTGACCGAAGACGGCCATAACGCCGCTCCGCCAACAGTGTACCGGGCGCTGGATTTCCTGCAGCAACATGGATTGGTTCACCGTATTGCCTCATTGAACGCCTTCGTTGGCTGTACCCACGCCGGCAAGCACCACAACGGGATGTTCCTGATCTGCCGTAGCTGCAGTAATGTGCTGGAACTGACCGCTCCGAAGGTGGCCCAAGCGGTGTCAGACGCCGCCTCCGCCGAAGCCTTCCAACCGGAAGACGTGATGATCGAGGTCGCCGGTCTCTGTCCGGCCTGCCGCATGGATGCCCCTCATGACTGAGCCCCTGGTAACCCTCAAGCAGGTGACCATTGCCTTTGACGACCGTCCGGTGGTGGACCGGGTGGACCTGCAAGTCCATCGCGGGGACATCATCACCATTATCGGCCCCAACGGCGCCGGAAAGACCACCCTGATCAAAGCCGTGCTCGGTATCCAGCGAGTGACGCAGGGATCGGTGAAGCTTACCCGTAACCTCACCGTCGGTTACGTGCCACAACACCTGGCTCTGGAATCCACCCTGCCATTGACGGTCAGACGCTTCATGGCCCTGAGCGGACGCTCCGACCCGGAGTGTCGGGCCGCACTGGAGAAGACCGGCGTGGAGCACCTGATCGACGCCTCGATCCATCACCTGTCGGGAGGCGAAAAGCAGCGCCTGTTACTGGCCCGCGCCCTGGCGAGGAAACCGGACCTGCTGGTACTCGACGAACCGGCGCAAGGTGTCGACATCAACGGTCAGGCGGCGCTCTATGATCTCATTCGGCAGCTACGGGACCAGCTGCACTGCGGCGTGATCATGATCTCCCACGACCTTCACCTGGTGATGGCCGCCACGGACAAGGTGATCTGCCTCAATCAGCACATCTGCTGCAGCGGTTATCCGGCGGATATTTCCCACGACCCCGCGTTTATCGAAACCTTTGGTCAACCCGTGGCGGAAAGTCTGGCGGTGTATCACCATCACCATAATCACCGCCACGACCTGCACGGCGACGTGGTATCCGGGGTGGTCACCGACGACAGCCACAAGGAGTGCGACCATGCCCATCATTGACGCGGTACTGGACGACTTTTTCTGGCGAGCGCTGCTGGGCGGACTCGGTGTTGCCCTGGTGGCCGGGCCCCTCGGTTGTTTCGTGGTCTGGCGGAGAATGGCGTATTTTGGCGATACCCTGGCTCACTCCGCGCTGCTGGGCATAGCCCTGAGCTTCCTGATCAGCGTTCCTCTCAACGTCGGTGTCATTATCACTTGTGTGGTGCTTGCAATCGCCCTGGTGCTGCTGTCCCGCAGCCACACGCTGGCGACCGACACCCTGCTGGGCATTCTCGCCCACAGCGCGCTGGCTATTGGTCTGGTCACCCTCAGCTTCATGCCCGATGTCCGCGTCGACCTCACCGGCCTGTTGTTCGGCGACCTGCTGGCCATGAGCCGTGATGACCTGCTATGGATCTACGGCGGCGCCCTGCTGATCCTGTTGCTGCTGATGAAGCTCTGGCGCAGCCTGCTGATGAGCACTATCCACGAAGAGCTGGCACGGGTGGAAGGCATTCCCGTTGAACGTCTGCGGCTGGTATTGATGTTGATGTTCTCACTGGTGATTGCCGTGGCCATGAAAATCGTCGGTGTACTGCTGATCACCGCACTATTGATCATTCCGGCTGCCACCGCACGCCGTCTGGCGCGAAGTCCCGAGCACATGACCCTGCTGGCGGTTATTTTTGGGTTCGTCGCGGTCGGAGGCGGGCTGACTCTGTCCTGGAACCTGGATACCCCGGCCGGACCTTCGGTGGTAGTAACAGCATTCAGTGTGTTCCTGCTGATTTATGGCGGAGCCCGACAGACCCAGACCTGACAGTCCTGCTTTTCCTGCAGTGCTCCGTTGGTCTAAAGTGTAGGTCAGCGGGAGCACAACCCGCCCCCTGATCGTTATCGATCGCCAAGACGGACGGAGCCATGGAAAGCACCAGTCTCAACAGGAGCCCGGGGCAGTATATTCGTTCACTATGGCGCCCGTTCCTCTGGGTGCCACTGGTGGTGTTGATTGCTGGCCTGACCGTCACCGCTTTCACTGCCGAACAGCTGGCTAACCATACTCGCATCCTCGCGGAGCATGCCTATCGTGCCCAGCACGACGCCCTCGTCAACCGCCTGCACGCCGAGGCTGTAGCCCAGTCCCCCCAGCGGCAGGTGGAAGAATGGCTGGCGTCGGTGTTTTCCATGCCTTACCCCAGCCTTGCAGCGATACGGGTGGACACTCTGGAACGACACACCAAAATGCCTCTGTTCCAGTCCGGGTCCCCGGTCCCACTGGATGAATCGGGCTCCCTGCGCTCGGAGATCAACCTCGACAAGCATCACTGGCTCATCACCACCATGCCGGACAACACCGTCTTCCAGCAACGAGCCAACACCGCACGATATGCCACCTGGACGGCGGGCACCATGATTACAGCCATCGGCGTGGCACTGACACTTCTGCTGTGCGCCCGGATTTACACGCTCCGTAACCAGCTGAATGACCGGCAACTTGCCAACGAAAAGCTGGACCAGCAGCTGGGCAATATGCAGGTGGAAAAATCCATCCTGCGCCAGGCGCTGAATGACAGCGAACACCGTAGCCGGGATCTGGTAGCACTCTCCGGGGCCATGATCGGGGAACTGGATGAGCAGGGTTGCGTTGGTTTCATGTCGGCCAATGCCGCAGACTGGCTGGAGCGCGCACCTGCTGACTTGTCGGGAACACCCTTTGAGGACCTGGTTGCTCCCGAACACCGCGCCAACTTCCGCAAAGCCCTGGCAGCGGCACGCAGCGAAAAACAGATGCATCGGATCGACCTGGCATTGCTGACCGCCGACCAGGACGCAAACGTTGTACCCGCGACGCTCCGTATCCTGGCTTTGCAGGATCCCCTCCATGGCTTTACCGGTTATCGGATCAGCGCGCGGCCGGGCACAGCTGCGCCGTCATAGCATCGCTACAGGGCTTTGTGGGAACCATCGCAGAGAGGCGCGCTACCGGTCTGTTTGCAACCGCAGAACCAGACCCATTCCTTTTTCTCCGCCACGTACTTGATCGGGGTAAAACCGGTCCCCTTGTGTGAGCCATCGCAAAAAGGCTGGGACTGACTGCGACCACAGGCACACCAGAAATAACTCTTGCCTGCCTCTACCAGAACCGAACAGGGCGTTGTCCTGGGGATTTCGGGCTTTGCAGCGGCCATGGAAGACTCCTCATCATTGATGTCATGTCCTTTGGGCAGTATAGCCGTGATGCGCAACCCCGTTGCCAACACCCAAACATTCCAATATCATTATATTCACTTTTTGTTATATATGGTGATAAGCATGTCATCCCGCCGTAAAGTCCTGTTTGTCTGCACCGCCAACAGCGCCCGTTCCCTGATGGCCGAAGCCCTGCTCAGGGACATGGCGGGGGATCATTTCGACGTCGCCAGTGCGGGGACCCAACCGACGCAACCTCACCCGCTGGCGCGGCAGTGCATTCGCGAAGCTGGAATCAATCCCGACACAGTGCACAGCAAGCCGTTGAGCAGTTTGAGTGACGAGAAATGGGACTATGTCATCACCCTGTGTGACAAGGCCTCGCAGGAATGCCACGCCATCGGTGAGACCGCCCAGCGCATCGCCTGGGATTTTCCGGACCCCGTACCCACTAATCGGCATGCGGTATTCTCGCTGCTGATGAAAGAACTCCGGGAACGGCTGAGCCTGTTCGTCATGGTGCACCAGAAAGCCACCAGCCAGGCCGTCAGTTACGATCCTGCAGCGGTGTTCAAGGCATTGGGCGACGAGAACCGACTTGCCATCATGCTAATGATCCGACAACAGACCGAACTGTGCGTCTGCGAACTCACCACCGCACTGGAGGCATCCCAGCCCAAGATCAGTCGCCACCTCGCTCAGCTCCGTGAACTGGCCCTGCTGGATGATGAGCGCCGTGGCCAGTGGGTCTACTACCGCCTGCACCCGGCTATACCGGACTGGGTTCTTGGGGTGCTAAGGGAAACGGCCGATGCCAACAGCGCTATCCTGCAACCGTTCCTGACGCGACTGGCCACCATGCCCGACCGCCCCGTAAAAATGGACTGTGTCTGATGGGAAATTTTGAACGCTACCTCAGCCTGTGGGTTGCCCTCGCAATTATTCTGGGCATCACGTCCGGCACCCTGCTGCCCGGACTGTTCGAGTTCGTCGCCAGCCTGACTTATGCCCACGTCAACCTGGTGGTGGCGGTATTCATCTGGGCGATGATCTACCCGATGATGGTGCAAGTGGACTTCACCGCCATCAAAAATGTTGGCCGTAAGCCCCAGGGGCTGGCGTTAACACTGGTGGTCAACTGGCTGATCAAGCCCTTTACCATGGCCGCGCTGGGCTGGCTGTTCTTCAAGGTCCTGTTCGCCGACCTGGTGGACCCGACCACCGCCACCGAGTACATCGCCGGCATGATCCTGCTGGGGGTCGCCCCCTGTACCGCCATGGTGTTCGTCTGGAGCCAACTGACCCGGGGCGATTCCGGCTACACCCTGGTGCAGGTATCGGTAAACGACATCATCATGATCTTCGCCTTCGCCCCTATCGCGGCATTCCTGCTGGGCCTGTCATCCATCACCGTGCCCTGGGAAACCCTGGTGCTTTCGGTGTTGCTGTACGTCGTCGCCCCGTTGATTGCCGGCATCCTGACCCGAAAGTGGCTGCTGCGTGACGGTCAGGAGAGACTGAATCACTGGCTACAGCGCAGCAAACCCACCACGATCATGGGGCTTCTGGCGACAGTAGTGCTGCTGTTCGGCCTGCAGGCGGACCGGATTCTCGACAACCCCTACGCCATCGGCCTGATTGCCATTCCGTTGCTGATCCAGAGCTACGGCATTTTCTTTATCGCCTACTTTGCAGCGCGCAAAATGAAGTTGCCCCATAACGTTGCCGCACCGGCCGGACTGATCGGCACCTCCAATTTCTTCGAACTGGCGGTGGCCGTGGCCATCAGCCTGTTCGGACTGACTTCCGGAGCGGCACTGGCCACCGTTGTCGGCGTGTTGGTGGAAGTTCCGGTGATGCTGTCATTGGTCGCATTCGCGAACAGAACCAGACACTGGTTCCCGCAACCTGCAGTCTGAAAAGCGGGCCAGTACGGAGTCCGCGGCAGTTGTGGTGGTAATGGGTCAAAAACAGGAACCGTGGCTTCCTTGAACGTTTTTGACCCATTACCACCACAACCGCCACACCAGAGTTAAGTCACGAATTGCCCCGGAGGGAACAGTGATGAACAGAATCAAAGTGGGTATCAACGGTTTCGGTCGAATCGGCCGGCTGGCACTTCGGGCTGCCTGGGGGTGGCCGGAGCTGGAGTTTATTGCCGTCAACGATCCTGGCGCCGATGCAGGAACGCTGGCACACCTACTGAACTTTGACAGTGTGCATGGGCGCTGGGACCACGAAGCCACTACGGATGGCACCAACATTGTCATTGGCGATCAAAGAATCCGCGTTACTCATAACCAGACTATCGGGGAAACCGACTGGTCTGGCTGTGATCTGGTGATTGAAGCCAGTGGCGTCAACAAGAAAGTCAGCGCCTTACAGGAGTATCTGGATCAGGGCGTGAAACGCGTTGTGGTGACCGCACCGGTCAAAGAGGCGGGAGCCAAAAACATCGTGGTCGGTGTAAACGACAATATCTTTGATCCCGCCAACGACCGAATCGTGACTGCCGCCTCGTGCACCACCAACTGCTTGGCACCGGTGGTGAAGGTGATTCACGAGAACCTGGGCATCAAGCATGGTTCCATCACCACCATTCACAGCCTGACCAATACCCAGACCATTATCGATGCGCCCCATAAGGACCTGCGTCGTGCCCGGGCCTGCGGCAGTTCACTGATCCCCACCACCACCGGTTCAGCTACCGCCATCATCGAGATCTTCCCGGAACTGAAGGGTCGGCTGGATGGTCACGCAGTGCGGGTTCCACTAACCAACGCATCGCTGACCGACTGCGTGTTCGAGGTGAACCAGCCTACGGACCGGGAAACGGTAAATCAGTTGCTGAAGGAAGCCGCCGAAGGCGACCTGAAGGGCATCCTGGGTTACGAGGAACGCCCGCTGGTGTCTATCGACTACAAGACCGATCCGCGCTCATCCATTATCGACGCCCTGTCCACCATGGTGGTTAACGGCACCCAGGTGAAACTCTACGCCTGGTACGACAACGAGTGGGGTTACGCCAACCGCACCGCCGAACTGGCACGCCGGGTAGGTTCCGCCTGATATGACGCCAGCCATCCGACAGTATCTGGTGATCACCGGCAACTACTGGGCCTTCACCCTGACGGATGGGGCCCTGCGGATGCTGGTGGTGCTGCATTTCCACCAGTTGGGCTACTCACCGCTGGAAATCGCCCTGCTGTTCATTTTCTACGAGTTTTTCGGCGTAGTGACCAACCTGGTGGGCGGCTACCTCGGTGCCCGCATCGGCCTGAACCGCACCATGAACCTGGGGCTGTTCCTGCAAGTGCTTGCACTGGGCATGCTCGCGGTACCCGCGGCCATGCTGACCGTGCCCTGGGTCATGGCCGCCCAGGCGCTGTCCGGCATCGCCAAAGACCTGAACAAGATGTCCGCCAAAAGCGGTATCAAACTTCTGGTTCCCGATGAGCAACAGGGCAAGCTGTACAAGTGGGTGGCCATCCTCACTGGCTCCAAGAACACCCTGAAAGGCGTCGGCTTCTTCCTGGGCGGGGTACTGCTGATGGCCGCCGGTTTCAAAGGTGCGGTCATCATCATGGGCGCCGGCCTGCTGCTGGTATGGCTGGCCAGCCTGTTCCTGCTCAAACAGGAACTGGGCAAGAGCAAAGCCAAACCCAAGTTCACCGACATCCTGTCTAAGAGCCGCGCCATCAACGTCCTCTCCGCCGCCCGCCTGTTCCTGTTCGGCGCCCGCGACGTCTGGTTCGTCGTGGCCCTGCCAGTCTACCTGCACACCGTGTTCGGCTGGGATTTCTGGAAAGTCGGCGGCTTCATGGCCACCTGGATCATCGGCTACGGCTTCATCCAAACCATCGCGCCACGCATAACCGGCAGCATGGAAGGCAAACAACCGGCAGTGCTCTGGGCAGCCGCCCTGGCATTGATCCCTGCGGCGATCGCCATAGGCCTGATGGCGGGCTGGTCGCCACAGGTGGTGGTGATCGGAGGTTTGCTGTTATTCGGCGTACTGTTTGCCATCAACTCCTCCCTCCACAGCTACTTGATCGTCAGCTACGCAAGAGGCGACGGCGTGTCACTGGATGTGGGCTTTTACTACATGTCCAACGCCGCAGGGCGGCTTCTCGGCACAATCCTGTCCGGCTGGATTTACCAGACCTATGGCCTGGAAGCCTGCCTCTGGATATCCGCCAGCCTGGTAGCAATGGCCGCCACTCTGGCCTCCGGATTACCTGAAAAGCGGGCAGAGCAAACCGGACAGATATAACCCCCAAGGCGTTTCAGCACACGGCCCAATGAGGGCGGGTGGGGTCACAGAGTCAAAAAATTCAAAGAAACCACGTTTCTCCTTTTTGACTCTGTGACCCCACCCGCCCGAAACTCCAACCAGAAGCTACCCGCCAATCCGCCGGTAAAAACGGGCAATCTATAGCGGCCGAACCACCTCAGCCAACCGCCCGGAAGAAACCAGCTCCATAAACTCATCCCCCAACCGGTCACTCTCGGCAATCGCCTTACGCCAGGACCGCTCACGCCCGGCATCATCGCCAGCGTACTTCTCGAAATCCTTCCGGTCCGGCAACTTGCGATCCGGCAAAGCCTCCAGATACTCCCGTGAAGGCGCCACCAGCAACACATCCTGAAGACGGGTCGCATCACCACGACGCCAGGGCAGCGTCTTATCGAACCAGCCCGGCACCACCTTATCGGTGAAATGCGGGTACAGAATGATCCCCGGCTGCTCATAGGGCAGATCCAGGTGATAATCCAACAGACCGCCATCACGGTAGACACCCTCAGGCGCACCGGGAATATTGCGCACCCCGGACATCACCATCGGGATCGACGCTGACGCCAGCAGCGCCGGCAGCAAATTATCGCGGGTCAGCGCCACCTCATGGCTGGGAAAATCCACCAGCTTGGACACCGGTGCTTTCAGACGGGCATCGTGAATAATGCCCCGCTCCATAAAGCGCCCCAGATGACGGCGGCTGACCATATTCGCGCTGATGGCATTCATCAGCCCCAGACTGAGCCGCCCCCGGGTGTCATGCTCCAACAGACCGCGGCTTCGAACCACCACCACATTCAGGCGATAAAGCGGGTGATTCAGCAAATAATCCTCGTGACCGCCCAGCAGCTCTTCCAGAAACAGGATACTCTTACGACTCACCTCCGCCGAACTCACACCCTTGGCAAACCGCTGCGACGTGTAAAGGTCAGCCAGACGCGCCAACTGGGCCTTCGGATCATCCGTCGAGGCAACAGCCGCAAAGCGCCAGCTGCCAATCGAGGAACCGATCAACGATCGCTCCTGTGGAACGGAGGGCAACCAGTCACCGAATATGGCCTTGTCCAGCCCCGAAATACCAAGAGCCTTGGGCCCGCCGGCGGCACCGGGAATTACATGGACATCATCCGCTGACAGCGGTTTGGCTTGCAGCCGCTGGAGGGCACGGCGACCCGCCCGGATAGTCAGTGAGGGCGATCGGGTATGTATGGCTGTCATGATAATCCCCTTATGAAAACCCCCGGAGTTTAACGAACTGGCGTGTTCCCAACCAGAGAGCACCCAAAACCTACATTGAACTAAAACTGGATCACCTGACGACACACCGTGCTAGACTTCCTGAAGTCCCGTCATGGAAGCGGGTTCAAAAGTACAGGAACAGCAGGAGTGCGCTGTGAGTCCATCGCTCTCAACAGATAAGGTTGCCACCAATCCTACACTTGCGGTTCTGGGCTTCAAACGCCAGATTGTCTACCACCTTTACTTCTGGTCGTTTATTGCCGTCGCCCCATTGATCCTGGTGCAGTGGAGTCACGGTAATTATCTGCTATCGACGTTGCTGATCTTTTTCCGCACTAATGCCCTGCTGGTGATCGCGTTTCTCAGGTTCCGTGGCACCTATTTCCTCAAAGGGCGATTGTTTCCGTTGCTGGCGGTGATCTGTGCCGCCTACTCCACGAGCATTAACGGTTATGCCGGCCTGTACTGGGCGTACCCCGCCGCCACCGCTGTGTTTTTCCTGCTTCCGCTACGGGAAGCCACCATCAGCAACATCCTTTTTGTCACCGTGATGGCAATGGTGTCGTTTCTCCAGTTCCCGGAAGCGGACTTCTGGCGCATCACCTTTTCCCTCGGCCTGACCTGCGTCTTTGCGATGGTTTTTGCCTGGCTCGTCGGTCGGCTTCAAGACGAACTAACACGTCTGGCGACCACGGACCCCTTGACCGGCTGTCTCAACCGATCGCAACTGGCCGATATCCTCAACAGTCAGATCCAGATGCGTGAACGCTATGAGCGGGTATCCAGCCTGATCCTGCTGGATCTCGATTACTTCAAGACCATCAACGACCAGTGGGGGCACCTTGCTGGCGACAAGGTATTAACGGAGCTCACAATGAGAATTCGCCGACGGCTGCGAGAAAGCGACCAGCTTTTTCGTATAGGCGGAGAGGAATTTATGCTGGTGCTGCCGGAAACCCGTCAACGGGATGCCGAAACTCTTGCACAGGAACTGCTGATCTGCATCAGTGCCCGCCCTTTTCTGGATGATATCCGGGTCACAGCCAGTGCCAGTGCGGCGGAAGTTGTCCAGGGCGAAACCTGGTCGGTGTGGCTGAATCGCGCTGACCAATCACTGTATCAGGCCAAATCCCGGGGCCGGAACCAGGTGGTCAGCGCACCGAGAACTGCAGACACGTCAAGCCCAATGGATGATGGCGGCACAGATTTGATTGCCGACACCTGAGCCGCGGCCCGGGATTACAACTGTTTGCGGAATTCCCGATAAGCAGAAAAAACGTCCCACGGACTTTCAAAATGCGGGTAGTGACCCACATTCCGCAAACTGACGACATCGGCGTTGGGAACCAGTTCCCGGTAGCGCCTGGCCATGGAGGCTCCGGACACCGGGTCGGCCACACCGGACACCAGTCGCATGGGTTGCGTGGCATTCTGCAAGGCACCCACCCATCGATTACGGTGACAGCGCCGCTCTTCCATGAAATGAATCAGGCGATGAAGGATACCGCGGCCATTGTTGTAAGTGAGTAATTGCCAGAAATTGTCCAAATCCTCGCGATCCGGGGGATTGGCAGGCCCCAACAATCGGCGGAAATTCCGCTCAAAGGTCCGGCGATTCAGACCACGACTGATCAGCCCTCCCAGGGGACTGCACAGCAGCTTCTGGATCAGCAGCGGGTTGTGCACCTCTGGAAACAGGGCTCCGTTCAGGAAACAGACACTGGCGATACGAAACGGCAAGGTGCCTTCCTGGTCCCTGGCCAGCAACTCCTGGGTCACACTGCAGCCGTAGTCATGGGCAAACAGATGGACGGTCTTCAGGCCCAGGCCGGCAATCCAGCCTTCGAACAGGTCAGCCTGGTCTTCAATGCTGTAGTCGTATACCACCGGCTTGTCGGAAAAACCGAAGCCCAGCATATCCAGTACCAGCACGTTGTATTGCTGGGTCAGCATGGGCCACAGGCGGTTCCAGTCCCAGCTGGCGGTTGGAAATCCGTGCAGCAGAACCAGTGGCTCTCCCTGCCCTGCCATCCGGCTGAAAATGGCATGACCTTCATAACTGAACCATTTGCCGCCTTGTTGCCACCAATCCAGCGTTCCAACCTGTTGAGTACTCCGGGAAGCCATTGTGTGTCCGGCGATGACCTGTTCCATGCCCTGTTCCTGGAAAGAGTTTGCAGACTGGAACTGTAGAACAAACCAGTGGGTGCCGCCATAGCTGTGCACCGGATTTGCCGGAGTCATTCCGGCCACGTGTGGTCTTTTGTGGACCTGTCCACGTAAACCATGGAGATAACCGGCGATTTCCCTTAAGCTTCGCCCTGAATCAGACACTGAATACCGGAACCGATTATGAGCAACTCCCTGGAAGATTTGGCCGGCCATTACCGCGACATCATTAATGGTCTGGGGGAAGACACCTCCCGCGAGGGCCTGATGGACACGCCAATGCGTGCGGCCAAGGCCATGCAGTTCCTGACAAACGGCTATCAGCAGGACCTGGGTGAACTGGTCAATAACGCTGTCTTTGAGTCCTCCATGGACGAGATGGTGATGATTCAGGACATCGAGCTATACAGCATGTGCGAACACCATATGCTGCCGTTTATCGGCAAGTGCCATATTGCCTACATGCCGCAGGGCAAGGTTCTCGGGCTGTCCAAGTTTGCCCGTATTGTCGACATGTACGCGCGAAGGCTGCAGATCCAGGAAAACCTGACCCGGGAAATCGCCGAAGCCATTGAATCAGTCACCGGCGCCAAGGGTGTGGCCGTGGTGATCGAAGCCCAGCACATGTGCATGATGATGCGGGGTGTGGAGAAACAGAACTCCCGCATGAAAACCTCGGTGATGCTGGGCCAGTTCCGCAAATCCCAGGCGACCCGAACCGAATTCCTGCAGCTGCTCAGCCACCGGGACTGATTCCATGTCGACTGCTCCAGTGGCCGTGATCACCGGTGCCGGTCGGCGGCTCGGTTATGAATCGAGTCTGGCTCTGATTGAGCGGGGCTACCGTTTGTTCGCCCTGTACCGGACTCACACCGATGAGGTCGATCACCTCATCGGTCGGGGTGCGACGGCACTGCAGGTCGATCTGGCCGATCCGGACGCGGTGCAGGCCCGGATCGACGACATTATTCGCGACACCAGCAGCGTCAGCCTGTTGGTCAACAACGCCTCCACATTCGAAACCGACGCCCAGGATCCACGGCAACGCCCGGACCAGGCTGCCCGCCTGTTTCAGATCAACAGCACCGCTCCCATGCAGCTGATGCACGGCCTCGGCCCTGCCCTGGAGGCAGCGGCGCGGGTGTACGGGCGTCCGTCACTGATCGTCAACATTACCGACATCTTCACGGAACGCCCCAACCCGCTTTACGGAGCCTATTGTGCGTCCAAGGCAGCCCTGGCCAACCTGACCCTGAGCTATGCCGCGCTGCTGGCGCCCGATGTGCGGGTCAATGCCATTATGCCCGGCCCCATCGGATTCCTGCCGCGCCATACCGACAGCCAAAGACAGCAGGTATTGTCAGAGACCCTGCTGGCCCGCGAGGGAGGCTTTCACAGCGTGGTCATGCAGTTGCTGGCCCTGGTGGACAACGATTTCATCACCGGTGCGCAGATCCCGGTGGATGGTGGCCGACGCCTGGCCCAGGGTATGGCCCGCCACGGTCAGGGAAGCCCGGACTGAGTTTTCAGTCTGCCCATGAAAAAGCCGTTGATAGTAGGGTTCATCTATCCCTTCGCCCAGGAAACGACCGTTCTCACTGTACTCCAGGATGTCCACATCAATCGGTCGATCCTTAAGACTGCAGAGGGGATCCGAGCGGTCCCGTCCGAGAGATTCCTCCAACTGATTGAAATGGGCCTTGAGTCGCTCCGGAGACAGTGAACTGAACACCACCACCAGCGCATTGAGAAACGGACGGTCAGTCTCGATACCCTGGGGACGAGTGTGAATGATCGGCGACAGCCACAGGGACCCGTGCTTTTCCAGTAGTCGAGTGACAACCTTCACCAGGTTCTGTTCCGGTTCGATATTACTTCCCAGTCCACACAGGTACCACATGACAGTGTTATCTCAGTAGCTTGCGAATGTATGCACCCACTAATACGGTCACAAACAGCACACCGATCATGGATTCCAGTGTGACCAGCACCGACAGGAGTCCGGTGGCGGAGGGTTCGGGCTCACTCCACTGACCGTAGAAACTGCTGATAAAACTCTGCAGGCTGAGCATCACCGCTTCTCCGGTGCGGATTCCGACCGCCATGAACGCCGCCGCAAACAGGATTGAGATCATCAGCGCCGCCGCCAGAATATTCCGAAACCGGATGCCCCATCCAAACACTCCCCCAAGCAGGAAACGGCGCACCCTGCTGGTTTCCTTGTGATGCCGCATGTGGAAAAAGGCGTGGTCCTCCTCCCGCAGATGCCCGGTGGTGGACATCCAGTTCTTGAACCGGGTGTAGGCTTCCGCCAGATGACGACGGTCATCGCCGCTGGGGCGGGGCATCATGGCCCGCGCCAACAGACCGAAAGGCGGCGGCGTTGTCGAGCGTCGGGCCGGTTTGGCACCGTAGACCAGGGACACCGGATCAAACCACGCCTGCTCAGCGTGGAAGCGCATCATCTCCACCTTCGGTGTGCCTTCCTCAGGCGCTTCCAGCTCCAGCATCCACGCCTGACCCACGGATGAACCGTTCAGACACAAGCGGCCACGGAAGTGATGTCCGGTCATCCTCAGGTGACGCCCCACCAGGGTATCCTGGATGCTGATGCCCACTTCTTCGTCCGTCACGGTAACCCGATCCAGCCAGAGGTCAGCGGCCAGTTCACAGTTATCCACCAGGATGGATTCCGCTGTCAGCTCTCCCAACCGCAACTGGTTCAGATGACTGCGGCGAATCTCCAGACGGCCAGACACCGTATACCCGTCAACAAACAAACCGCCTTCAAAACCGTTTCTGCTCAGCTGTTCGGCGTGATAACTCTGGCGGCCAATATAGACCTGGCCCAGAGACGGCGAATCGTTCACCGGTGCCTCGTCCTGGACCGCCATCAGTTGCACAGGCGCCTGGAAACTGCCGTTCAGCGCCAGGCATCCGCTCAGGGTCATTTCGTTGAGCCAGAGCATGTCCTCGCTGCCACGGGTACCGAATTCCATCAGCACGGAGCAGGCCTGAATGCCACGGAACGAAATGCCACCGGCGCCGCTGAAGTCACAGCCAAACATCACAACGCTGCCATCCAGATGCGCGGATTTCAGGCTGAAATGATTGTTGAAGCGGCAGTTGAGGCACCAGAAACTGCCCCGGAATCGGGCCCCGAGCCAGCGGAAATCGCCCAATACCTCGCAATTGATCAGCACCACGGATCCGGCAAAAGCCAGGTCAGACCGTTCCGAGCCGTCAATCACCGCATTGGCGATCACCACCACACCATCTGCGGGATCAATGGCCGCCAGGAACTCCGCCTCGGCCATATGACGTGGCTCATCCGGCGACAGCGTCAACCCGTGGCTGATCACCGCTACCTCTCGAGCCTCGTCATTATCCAGCACCTCGCGCACCACCAGGGTCTTACTGTCCCGGCGATCACGGCCAAGCCGAACCCGGACCTCCTGACCCGCGGTCACCGCCGGATAGCCCGCCTGCTGGAAAGGCCGCCAGTGGCTGTAGGCCAGTCTCTGATCCTCGGTCACCAGCACCAGAAAACGACCGGCTTCGAGATCGGAATGGATCACCCGGGCAAACACGGTTTCCTCGGTCAAAGGGCAAACTCCTGTCCCTGACGGGCAAACCCGGCAAACTCCTGCTCCACTTCCGCCCGATGTTGCTCGAACGTGTCTTCATAGCTCATCAGGTACATTCGCTCACGCTGGGTGTCCGGATAGTTTTCACGAAGCTCGCGAACCGAAGCATGGACCGGGTTCCAGTCCGACAGGGTGGCGTCATGCAGAATCGTCTGCGGATTGAATTGCGCCACCAGTTCAGGGATCGGGCGGGTATCACCACTGAACAGCAGGTGATCGTTGAGCATCAGGCCGTAGGACGGTTTTTCCGGCGTATGCCGGTTCTGGAACGGCTGCAAGCGGACGCCTTCAAACTCGAAGGGCCGGTCGTCCAGCAGCACCACATCAAAGAAGTCCGTCAGCTCCGCCGGCCCTTCGCCCACTTGCCCCATCACTCCCTTGAGGGTGTGTTCCCACAATTCTTCGTAAACTCCGGGGGGTAAATACAGCACAGGCTTGAAGCCATAACGGAATCGGCACTCGTACCCCAGCCGCTCCAGACCAAAACAGTGATCCGCATGGGCGTGGGTGATAAAAATGGCGTCCACATCGGCCAGAGTCAGGCCGCGGTCCCGTAATGCAAATTTGATGGTGTAGCCGGCGTCAATCAGCAACCGCCTGTCACCGGCCTCTACCATGGCGTTGTTATTCCAGTGGTCAATCGCTTCGGAGTGGCCCACTCCCAGCATGGTCAAGACTGCCATACTCTGGTCCTTTTCAGTTTAGAGGCGGCTCACCCCGGTGAGCACCTTGAACAGCGATCCTATTACATGCAAGCCTTGACGATCAAAGACCTATAGTATCATCTCCAGACACCGGCAAGCCGGGGTACAGTCGGCAACTCACACCGCGAAAAGGGCTTATACAACCATGCCAACGCAGACACCGGAAGCGATCCGCGCCATTTTAACCAGTATTCGCACCATTGCCCTTGTGGGCGCCAGCGACAAAACCCACCGCCCCAGTCACGAGGTGATGGCCTTTATGCAGGGCCGGGGTTACCGCGTCATCCCGGTCAACCCGAAGCTGGCTGGCCAGCAGCTCCTCGGGGAAACGGTTTACGCGGATCTCGACGCCTTGCCTGAACCGGTAGACATGGTGGAACTGTTTCTGGCACCGGAACGCACCGGACCGGTGATCAACGCCGCGATAAAGCTCAACATCCCTGTGGTTTGGATGCAGGTTGGCGTGATTAATGAAGAAGGTGCGAAGAAAGCGGAGGCCGCCGGCCTGACTGTGGTGATGGATCGCTGCCCCAAACAGGAAATTCCGCGTCTTGGCGTACCACCGGTAACCGGCGCCTCCCTGTCGTGACCCACGACCTGTTCGAACCCCCAGCCTTCTGCCATACTCGGATTAAACAATCCTGAAACTGGCAACGCCATGTGGTTCAGACGCAAAACCAACAGGGCACAGACGACACCCCGACCGATCGCCAACAAGGTGGCGGCGCCATCGGGGCGGTCAGCTACCTCCCTGCGTCGCGTCAAGCTGCCCGTCGATCTGCTCGAAATCGGCATGAAGGTCGTGAAACTGGACCGACCGTGGACGGAGGTCCCCGTTCTGTTCCAGGGATTTATCCTTACCGATCCAGGCCAGGCCCAGGTTCTGAGGCACTACTGTGAATGGGTTATGGTGGAAGATGAAGAGGTGCGCCTGGCTCCTGTCATCGACAAGCTCGCGCGGCAGCGAAAACGCACGACAGCGCCCATGGCAGAAACCCGTTCGCTGCTGGAAGAAATTCCCAGGGCCAAGGCAACGTGGCACAAAACCCGCACGTTTATCGAGCGGGTAATCCGTGATATTGAACAGGGCAACAACAACCTGCATTTTCAACATGCCCGCCCCATCATTCGACATTGTGTGGACAGCATCAAGGCCAACGCCAGTGCCATGTTCTGGATGAGCCGAATCAAGTCCCGGAACGCCTACACCGCCGAGCATTGTCTGAGGGTGGCCGTCTTCACCGTTGCTTTTGCCCGTTTTCTGGGCATGCCTGATGAGGATCTGGAGATTGCAGGACTGTGTGGCCTGCTCCACGACATCGGCAAACTCAAGGTACCGGCATCAATACTCAACAAACCAGGTGCCCTCAGCCCCAACGAATTCAGTGTTATGCAGAAACACACGACCCTGGGCTATGACCTGCTGAAGCAGGACCCGGATGTGGATACCATCATCAGTGACGTCAGCGTTCACCACCATGAGCGCATTGACGGGCTTGGCTACCCCCATCAACTGGAAGAACCACAGATCAGTCGCTTTGCGCGGCTGGTTTCCATCGTCGACGCATTCGATGCCATTACCAGCGACCGATGTTATCGCGATGGCCTGCCAACCTCCGATGCCATGCGCATCCTGTACAGCAACCGGGGGCAGCAATTCGACACGGAGATGGTCGAGGCCTTTATTCGAATGATCGGTATTTATCCGCCGGGAAGTTTGGTAGAACTGTCGTCGGGGGAAGTCGCGCTGATTGTCGCCACTCATCCCGGCAAGAAACTGAAACCCCGAATCGAGGTACTGCTGGATACTGACAAGAATCCGGTCACGCCCAGGGTTCTGGATCTGTCGCAGCGTCCGGACGACACACAATCTGTTATTTTACGCCCCCTGCCCGACGGTGCTTTCGGCATCTCGTTACAGGGACGCATACAACAATTAGTGGCCGGTGACCGCCCGTAACCCCCATAATTGAGCACAACCTGCCGATAGATACTGTTGTTGGTGCACCAGACCGGAGTGATGTGTGGAAAAACGAGAATCAGAGACAAACAAAGTCGTCAAAGGACTTCTGCACCCTGTTTTTCCAGTACTGATTCTTGTCCTCTTTCTCGGAATCGCTTCCGTTCTGAAATTCGGCATCGACAGGCAGGACCGGCACCAGCTTGAGAACAATCTGGCCAATGAGGCCCAGGCCGTGGCCGTTAACCTGGAGCGGGAATTCCTGGCTCATGTGCAGGCCATTCGCCGCATGGCAAAACGCCTTGAAGCCAACCCGGACATGACGGAAGAGCTTTGGAGCCAGGACGCCAGAAACTACCTGGACGACTTCGGCGTTTACCAGGCCCTTGAGTGGATTGACCCTCAGTTCGTGATTCGCTGGCTGGAGCCCGTATCAGGCAACGAAGAGGTTATTGGTTACAACGTGGCATTTTCCCCGGAGCGCCGCAAAGCGCTGGAGGCCGCGCAAGCCAACGGCACCATCGATGTTTCCGGTGTGGTCGATCTTCGACAGGGCGGCACGGGCCTGGTTATCTATGTGCCGGTCCACTCTGGTGATGAAAACAAAGGGTTCATTGCCGGTGTCTTCCTGATGGAAACCCTGGCCCGCCAGTTACTGACCAGCAGGGTTCTGGACGATTTCCATATCAGTATTTTTGAAGGCGGCGCCCTTGCCTATGAGCTCAACGCCGGCAGGGAATTCGCTACTGACTACTCCCACACTGTCGAGGTCGACCTGCCGACAGTGGACTGGTCGCTGAGCATTACTCCGTCGACCACCTGGGTCAACGACCGGAAAAGCATCTGGCCCTGGGTCACGTTTATCTCCATTCTGTTCATGGGGATTATGATCAGCCTGACCACCCTGCTGGTTCAGATCGTACTCAAACGCAATCGCGCGCTGCTGAAGACCCGCAAAGAGCTGGAACTGGAAATAGACCAGCGCAAGGCAGTGCAGCAGGATCTGGTCCGGCTGGAATCCACTGACGCCCTGACTGGTCTCGCGAACCGCCGGTTCTTCATGGAAGACCTTACCCATACCCTCAGTATCGCCGACCGCCAGATGCGGCAGGTGGCCCTGGTGATGATGGATCTCGACCGCTTCCAGGTACTTAACGACACCCTTGGCCATCAGTTCGGGGACGAGCTGCTGATCAAGGTTTCAGAGCGCCTGAACAGCCTGAGCAACGAGAAGATCCTGGTGGCGTACTCCGGCGGAGATGAGTTCATGATCTGCCAGCAGCATGTCGACAGTCTGGACGACGTCATTTATCTGTTGGGTCAGATCAAGCAATGTTTCGCAGAGCCTTTCGAGGTGCAGAACCA
The DNA here is from genome assembly GCF_947259545.1 of uncultured Marinobacter sp. Lineage (GTDB taxonomy): Bacteria > Pseudomonadota > Gammaproteobacteria > Pseudomonadales > Oleiphilaceae > Marinobacter. Next base: position 111,333 of record NZ_CAMYMK010000003.1, on the reverse strand, counting down.
GGCCCACGGCATCACCGCCACCATGGGCATTGCCCTCTACCCGCAGAGCGGCCTGGATACCGACACCCTGCTCCGTAACGCGGATATTGCCCTGTATCGCGCCAAGGACCAGGGACGCAATACCTACCAGTTCTACACCGAGGGCATGCAGGAGCGGGAAGTCATGCGCCTGGAGCTGGACAAGGACCTTAGCCAGGCCCTTGCCAACAACGAATTCGTACTTCACTTCCAGCCGCAGGTCGACCTGGAAAGCGCCGAGATCCATAGCGCGGAGGCGCTGATACGATGGCAACACCCGCAACGGGGATTACTGCCACCCATCGATTTTATTCCGTTGGCGGAAGAAAGTGGCCGCATCACCGAGATCGGGCGCTGGGTTGTGATGGCTGCCTGCGAGCAACTTGCCCGCTGGCGTGGCACCGCTTTCGAACAGCTGCGCATTGCCGTCAACCTCTCGGGGCGTGAGCTGGATGATGAGGGTCTGGTGGACCATATTCAGGAAGCACTGGAAGCCCACAATGTGCCACCGGGACAATTGGAAGTGGAGCTGACCGAGGAAATTTTTATCCAGAACATCGAACACAACCTCAACCAGTTGTCCCGGTTACACAAACTTGGTGTGCACCTTGCCATTGATGACTTCGGGGTTGGCTATTCATCACTGGGCTATTTGCGGGACTTCCCCGTAGATCTGCTTAAGATTGACCGTTCGTTCATTACCGAGGTCACCGAGCGACACGACGATGCAGTGATCACCCGGGCGGTGATCAATCTGGCCCACAATCTCGGTATCCGTGTTGTGGCGGAAGGGGTTGAGACCATGGAGCAGCTGGCGTTCCTCAAGGATCATCATTGCGACCTGGCCCAAGGCTACCTGATCAGCCGGCCCGTTCCCGCGGCCTCTCTGGAAAAAGCCCTGCGCGAAGGTACCATGGTTACCGATATTCCGGCGGATTCCCGCATCTGACCAGCTACCTTTAACCATCGACTTCGGACAATTCCCAGCAAGGTAAGACTCCATGACAAGCCGCTACCTGACGCCTGAACAAGACCGGAAAATCCGCCAGTGGGAACGCTGGAATCGGAATTATTTTGTTTTTGCCTTCGTGGCCCTGACGATCATTCTGGTGTTCAGCAGCCAGTTGGGCCTGTCCAGCGATGAAAGCTGGGGCCCGCTCGGAGTTCTGATCGCGGTGCTGATCACGCCAATTATTGTACTTCAGCTGCGGTTGGCGTGTCCGGCCTGTGGTCGCAAGATTGGCTGGCAGGCAAAGCTGATGGCGCCGGACCAGTGCAAGGCCTGCGGTACGTTCCTTCGCGCCAAGAGCCAGTAATCCTCTCCTCTTAAAAAACCTTTGACCTGTGAGTTACTCACAGGTTTTAGGCTATCCTCAAGTTATTGGAGTTTGCCGTGTCAAGGCAGTAACGACTTCCGAAAACCGCTGTGAATACGTCCCTGTACGCTTGCTCTCCGCCATCCATGGCTACGAGCATTTTCGAAAGTCGTTACTGCCTTGACACTCCGCTTACTTCAGTCGTGGATTTCTTTGACCATTATTCACTTCGGGGTGGGAAACAGGCTATGAAAGTCAAAGACATTGCAGAAGCCGCCGGCGTGAATCCGGATACCGTGCGGTTCTATACCCGGGAAAATCTGTTGAAGCCGACCCGCAATCCGGACAACAACTATCAGCAGTTCAATGCCGAGGATCTTCGGCGGCTGCGGTTTGCCCGCAAGGCCCGTCAGCTGGGCTTTTCGCTGCCGGAGATCCGGCAGATTCTGGAGCAGGCGGATGATCATCATTCGCCCTGTCCGATGGTACGGGATGTCTTTCAGCAGCGGCTGGCGGAGGTGGAACGGGAAATTCGTGAGCTGCAGGAGCTGCGCCAGCGGATGACGGCGGCTATGGCGGCCTGGCAGAACATGCCGGATGGTTCGCCCGATGGACACACCATTTGCCGGTTGATCGAACACTGGGAAGACCCTGCGCCCTCTGCCGGGGCAGCCAACGAGGTTGAGGAGTAACCGCCCATGACAGACGCACCAGTACTACAGACCACACTCAGTATTTCCGGGGCCTCGTGCCAGGGCTGTGTAAAGAAGATCCGAGCTGCTCTGGAACCGCTGACCGGCGATTCAGACCTGGTGGAAGTGGATCTCGAACAGCAGACCGTGGCCCTGCCAGAGGGCGTGGATGCCGCTGAAGCGGCGCGGATTGTGACCGAGACGGGTTATCCGGCGGAGCCATTCGAAGATACTCCGGAGCCCGCCAGTTGCTGTGCCGCCAAAGCTGAACATAGCAAAAACGACGATGATCACTCGGATCATCCCTTCGACGATGCGGCCGAGACGGTCTCTGATAGCGCTCAGGCTGAGCCTTCCGCTGCTGGAAATGGGCAGGTTCATCTGTCGGTAACCGGTGCTACCTGCGCCTCCTGCGTGAATACTATTGAGAAGGCGCTGATGTCGGTGGGTGGTATCAGCCATGCCCATATGAATCTGGCGGACAACACCGCGACGGCCACGGGTGACGCAGACCCCCAGGCGCTGGTGAAGGCCGTGGAAAGCGCCGGCTATGGCGCCCGTGTGATTGAAGATGAGGACGAGGCGGACGATCGGAAGCAGGAAGCAGACCGAAAGCAGTACAAAACCCTGCTGATCAAGATGGCGATCAGCCTGAGTCTGGGCCTGGGCCTGATGGTCTGGGGCATGGGCTTTGGCACCATGATGGTGACCGATGCCAATCAGGGCATCTGGCTCGGGCTGGGGGTGCTGACTCTGGTGGTCATGGCCGCCACCGGCGGGCACTTCTATACCGGGGCCTGGAAGGCGTTTCGGCATCATAACGCCAACATGGATACGCTGATTGCCCTGGGCACCGGCACCGCCTGGCTCTACTCGATTGTGGTAGCCAGTATACCCGGCGCCCTGCCGGAGATGGCGCGGCATGTGTACTTTGAAGCCTCAGCGATGATCATCGGCCTGATCAATCTGGGCCAGGCGCTGGAGTTGAGGGCCAAGGGTAAGACGTCGGAAGCGGTGCGCCGCTTACTGGATCTGCGGGCGAAAACCGCCCGGGTGATTCGTGATGGCGAAGAGCGGGATATTCCCGTCGAGGAGGTCCGCAAGGGCGATCACATCCGGGTCCGGCCCGGGGAGAAACTGCCGGTGGACGGGGTGATTGCCGAAGGCTCGACCCGCATTGATGAGAGCATGCTGACCGGTGAGCCCATGCCGGTAAGCAAATCAGAGGGCGACGAGGTCTCCGCCGGCACACTGAACACCCACGGTTCAATCATTTACGAAGCCACCCGGGTCGGCAGCGAAACCGCGCTGGCCCAGATCATCAAGCTGGTAAAAAAAGCCCAGGGTTCCAAACCCGCCATTGGCCGACTGGCTGACAAGATCTCATCGGTGTTCGTGCCCACGGTCATGCTGATTGCCGTGGTGGCGGCACTGGTCTGGTACAACGTCGGGCCGGAACCTGCGGTGGTCCACATGATGGTAGCGGCTACCACAGTGCTAATTATCGCCTGCCCCTGTGCTCTGGGTCTGGCCACACCCATGTCGGTGATGGTCGGGGTTGGCAAAGCCGCAGAATACGGGGCATTGATCCGTCAGGGTGACGCCCTGCAGACCGCCGGCAAGCTGGATCTGGTGATTCTGGACAAGACCGGCACCATTACCGAAGGTCATCCGGCGGTGACCCGGGTGCATGCCAGCGATGGTGATGAACAGCGCCTGTTGGCTCTGGCGGCCGGGCTGGAACAGCACTCGGAACACCCGCTCGCGGAAGCGATTCTGGCGAAGGCGAAGGAGGAAGGCGTCGAGGCTGAAAAAGTGTCCGGCTTTGAAGCACTGAACGGCAAAGGCGTCAAAGGCGAGTTCAATGGCAACCCCCTGCGCCTGGGCAACCGGCGCTGGCTGGAAAATGAAGGCCTGGCTCTGGATGAGCTGACCGCTGCCGCCGGTTCCATTGCCGAAGAGGCGGGCACCCCGCTGTTCCTGGCATTGGGCGACGAGGTCCTCGGTGTCATTGGTGTTGCCGACGCCATCAAACCGGATTCTCAGGCCGCGATACAGCGCCTGCACGATGCCGGCATCCGGGTGATGATGGTCACCGGCGATGTCGACGCCACCGCCAGAGCCATCGCTAACAAGGCTGGGATCGACGATTACCGGGCGGAGGTATTGCCGGAAGACAAGGCCGAGGTGGTGAGTGAAATGCGGGGCAAGGGCTATACCGTCGCCATGGTCGGCGACGGCATCAACGATGCGCCGGCCCTGGCGGCCGCTGATGTTGGCTTCGCCATTGGTACCGGCACGGACGTGGCCATCGAAAGTGCAGGCATTACGCTGATGCGCGGCTCCCTGCACGGCGTGCCCGATGCCATCGAGATCTCCCGCGCAACAGTGAAAAACATTCACCAGAACCTGTTTGGGGCGTTTGTATACAACACAATGGGTATTCCGGTGGCCGCCGGCCTGCTTTACCCTGTCTGGGGAATACTGATGAGCCCGATCCTCGCCGGCGCCGCCATGTCCCTGTCATCGGTCACTGTGGTCTCCAACGCCAACCGCCTGCGGTTGTTCCGGAGCAGTCACAAAAACATCGACAATCAGCAAGAGGAGCGGAACTGATGGGCACACTTCTGGTCAATTCCGGAGGACTGTTACTGATGGCTGCCATCGTCTGGTGGTTCTGGCTGTCGCCATCATCCACCGGCGCCTCTAACAACGATCACAGCCATCATCACTGAGGAAAAAGACATGACCCTGCGCAAAAAAGCTTTCGGCCTTGCTGCGGCCTTCGGCCTCAGCACCATGATCAGCACCCCGTTGCTGGCAGAAGGCGACGCTGAAAACATCCACGTCTACAAATCCCCTTCCTGCGGCTGCTGCAGCGACTGGGTCGATCACCTGGAAGAAAACGGCTTTGACGTCGACGTTACAGAGACCACCGACCTCAACCAAATCAAAATCGACGCCGGCCTGACCCCGGCGCTGGCCAGTTGCCACACGGCTTTCGTGGGTGACTACGTCATCGAAGGTCATGTGCCCGCCAGCGATATCCAGCGCCTCATCACGGAAGCGCCGCAAGCCACAGGGCTAAGCGTGCCCGGCATGCCCCTTGGCTCACCGGGTATGGAAGTGGGCGACCGGAAAGACCACTACAAGGTCATCCTGTTCAACGAAACCGGTCAGACTCGGGTATTTTCGCAATATAATTAACTGAAACCCCGGGCCGGGACCTATAGGCCCCGGCCCCGTATCAGGATCAGTAGAGGTAAGGAGCCAACGCAAGCTCCAGCCTCGCCTGGGCAGAGTACAGATCAGCGACCGGAATCACTGGCTGCTCCGGTGGGACCGCTGTCGGCCAGGCCTTCTGCAATTCATCCAGGGCTTTGCCTACGTCACGCCAGGCTTCCTTATTCTGTTTCTTCAGAACAGCCTTATGGCGATCCAGATAATCACGGGCTGAAAGCACGAAGCCACGGCCGTCCTGGTATTCGTGAACCGCTACAAACTGCTCACCGTCGAGTGCCTCGTCATACTCCAGCACCGCCTGCTTGGTGAGCGACAACGCAACCTTTGAGACGGTTGCAGCGCTCGGCTCACCACCACCGACTGAGTTCAATGCTTCCTCGGCCGCGACCCAGGCCGCCTGAAACTCCTGGTTGATGTCGCCCCAGTTCTCAACCTGCCCCGCTTTTTCCGCCAGGGTCTGCAGGCGACCGCCCAGCTCTTTCTGGCCGCGGTGTTTCAGTCCCGCTTCGGCCATGGGGTAAACCTCAATCCAGGGATGGGTCAGATGCGGCCGGCCCTCGGCGACCTCGCCTGACTTGATCAACTCCCGCGCCGCCATCAGATGCCCCTGCATCATCTTAAGCATCGCGACATAGGCGCCGTCGGACTCAACCGCTGACACGGAACCACCCGCTTCGCCGCCTTCGCCGCCTTCTCCGCCTTCTCCGCCTTCACCACCTTCGCCGCCAGCAGCGAAGTAACTAAAAGCGGCGCCAGCCTCTCCTCCATGCTGCTCACCGCCTTCGCCGCCATGGTGTTCACCACCTTCACCACCGTGCTGTTCGCCGCCTTCACCACCGTGATTTTCTCCGCCTTCGCCTCCGTGGTGCTCACCGCCCTCTCCACCGTGGCGTTCTCCACCTTCACCACCATGGTGTTCTCCTCCCTCTCCGCCATGGGAGCCGGACGTCATCATGTCGTCGTGATGGCCGCTTTTATGATCATCGGCCACGGCGCCGGAACTGGCCAGCAACGTTGCCATACCGATACCAGTCCACAGCTTCAGTTTCTGATTGTTCATCGAGCTCTCCTTAAACAACAAAAGACCACCGGCTGGAACACATCCATGCCGGGAAGATTGATGGTTATTCCATGGTGATGCATGATGTTCCAATTAAGACTGTAATTGCAAATTAGTCGTATTACCGATTGGAGACACCATGATTCTTTGCATTGGTGAGGTATTGAACCGAAACCAGCTGGAGCGCGTCCGCTCCGCACTGGATAGCGGCCAGTTTGAGGACGGGCGCAGCACTGCAGGCTGGCATGCCCGCCTGGTAAAGAACAATGAACAGATGCAGGTCACTGACAAAGCCGGCCAATCGATTCGCACCGAGGTGGAAAATGCCCTGACCGGGCATCCCGTCTTCCAGATGGCGGTGAGACCCGCGAAGATGACCTCCATCCTGTTCAGTCGCTATCGGGATGGCATGACCTACGGTAACCATGTCGACGATCCGGTGATGGGCCGTGGGCCAGGACGGCTACGGACCGATATCTCCTTTACCCTGTTTCTGGACGATCCCGACAGCTACGATGGCGGCGAACTGGTGACCGACACCACTGCCGGCGAACAGTCCTACAAACTGCCCGCGGGCTCAGTAGTGATTTACCCTTCCTCGACCCTGCATCGGGTTGAGCCGGTAACCCGAGGTCAGCGCCGCGTCGCCATTGGCTGGATTCAGAGCACCATTCGGGATCCTGCCCAGAGGGAAGTGCTGTTTGACCTTGATACCGCCCGGCGCCAGCTTTTCGAGCGCGAGGGCAAGTCCACAGAATTCGACCTGCTCACCAAGTCACTTGCCAACCTTCAGCGATTCTGGGCAGAGATCTAGTATCGGAAGTCTGCTATCTGACGCGTGGACCGAGAACCGTTATACTCCGCCCCATCATTCATTTTTACCAGCCAGGTCCCGTTCATGCTCAATGCCGACGCTCTCAGCCAGTTGCGCCAGCTGAAAACTGACATCGAAGAAAACAAGGTGGTCTTCCCCGGCACCGTCAAAGCCACTAACGGTCGTTTCGGGTTCGTCGCGCTTGACGAGGGCCGGGATGTCTTCCTGCCACCGGAGGAAATGCAGAAGGTGCTGCCCGGTGACCGCGTCAATATCACCGAACAGGAAGGGGACAAGGGCAAACTCCAGGGTGTGGTGGATGAGTTGCTGGAAAGCAACCTGACCACGTTCGTCGGGCGCTATCTGATCAAGGGCAAAGGGCACTTTGTGGTGCCGGAAACCCCGGGCATCAACCGCTGGATTTTCATTCCACCGAAAGAGCGGATGAATGCCGAGCAGGATGACTTCATCTACTGCCGCATCCACAAACACCCGTTCAAGGATGGCAAGGGTCAGGCCAAAATCCTGAAGGTCCTTGGCAAGGCCGGGGAACCGGGCATTGAACGGTCCTTTACCCTGGCCACTTTTGACCTGCTGGACACCTGGCCGGAAGCGGTAAAAAAACAGGCTGACGCCCTGGACGAAGGCACCGTGGAAGCTCAGTCCGGTGATCGTGAGGATCGCACCTCACAGCCGTATGTCACCATTGACAGCCCGGGTACCCAGGATATGGATGACTCGCTGCTGGCCGAGCCCAATGCCACCGGCTGGAAACTGTCCATCGCCATTGCCGATCCCACCGCGGTGATCGAACCGGGCAGTGCTGCCGAAGCCGAAGCGTTCAACCGGGCCACGGCGATCTATTTCCCCGGTGAGCCCCTGCCGATGTTGCCGGACAGCCTCAGCACCCGGCTGTGTTCACTGATGCCCGACGTCAAGCGCCTGGCGCTGGTCTGCGACCTGCAGGTTAACAACGATGGCAGCCTGGGCGACTACAGTTTCCACAAGGCGGTGATCCAGTCCAAGGGCAAGCTCAGCTACGAGCTGGTATCCAACCTGATCGAAGGCCGCGAGGACGACGACATCAAAGCTCTGCCCGACGCGGTTGCCAACAGCCTCGATCAGCTACACCAGACTGCTACCGCCCTGCGCAAATGGCGCGGCGAGCACGCGCTGCTGAGTGCGGACCGCCCCGAATTCCGCCTGCGCCTGGACGAGAACAAACGGGTACGACTGATCGAACCCTCGGTACAGAACGAAGCCCATCGGCTGGTGGAAGAATGCATGGTGGCCGCCAACCGCTGTGCCGCGGATTTCCTCAGCCAGCAGTCCAGGGGCCTGTTTATCCAGCACCCCGGCCTGCGTGGCGACCGAGCAGACAATATCCGGTCCCTGCTCGAAAGCTATGCTCCGGAGCTGGCCAGTGTCGATGCGGCCTCCGCCGAGGGCTTCCGTGATCTGATGAAACGCTCGGAACAACTGGACGCCGAGGTCCCGGTCAAGGCCATCATCTCTCGCCAGCTGGCACGGGCGGAACTGGCGTTCGAAGCAGCGGCTCACCAGGGCATGGGGCTGCCGGCTTACACCACGTTCACCTCACCCCTTCGTAAGTACAGCGACTTCCATGTGCATCGACTGATCAAGTCGATTCTGTGGCAGGAGCCCATGAGTGACCTGACCGAAGAACAATTGGCGGAGCTGCAGGCCACCCAGATCCGGGCACGTCAGGCCGCGAACAGTCTGGAAAGCTGGCTCAAGAGCGATTTCGCCAAGACGCTCGGGGCTGACCCCATGCCCGGCGTCATCAGCCGCACCGTGCCCGCCGGATTCTTTGTCCGCCTGGACGCCAACGGCCTGGAAGGCTTTGTCAGCTGCCGCACGCTTGAAGGCAAGTTCAGCTTTGATCCGGTCACCCTGCGCCTTATCCACAACAAGAACGGCCGCATTTTCCAGCTGGAGCAGCCGGTCACCGTGACTTTCGCGGACGTGGACGAGGAACGAAAGCAGATCAATTTCAGGCTGGTGGACGCCGAAGAAATCATCAAGCCAGACGAACCACAGAAGGGTTGAAAAACCAAAGGCACAGGCGCACCGTATTAACTAGGCAATACCTTAAAAAGGAGGTGCGCCATGCCCATCAGTCCTGACGAGTTCCTCAAGAAATACGGTTTCGACACGGACGAAGAGGAGCGGGACCACAGCTTGCGCCATAACGCTATGGAGCACGCAAAACACCTGAAGCGCCCCCACGCTGGCACGCCCCACGACTGGGAAGAGTGGGAGCGTTACAAACAGGAGCACCCCGACGAGGTCGAAGAAGACGATCAGGACTGATCACTTCGGCCCCACCTATCCCATTTCCTCGCGACAAACATCAGCCACACCCAGATTTTACAAAGCTTGACACTTAAGCACACACTTTTCCCTTTTCGCCAATTCAGAAAACTCCATCAAATTCAGAAAGTAAACCTCCTGCCCTCTAAGGCCAAGCCGGTCATATACCCTATTTAGGGGATTCGGTAACCGCTATTCATACGTATCTGTAATGCCACAAGAGAACCTCGTCATGAAATTTGACGCGCTCGGAATAAACAGCAGCACAGCGGACGGAACGATGACCAAGAAGAATTCACTACTCGGTATTTTCATACTTTCAACCACTCTCACTGGCTGTCTGGCGACTAATCCGGCTTATTTGGGCGGGACCATGGCAACCGTCAGTCAGGCGGAACTGCAGTCGTCACCTCAGTTCACCGATGAGGAACTGCAGCAACGACACAGCGAACTGCGCACCAGCTTTCAGCAGTTCCGGGCGTCTCCGGACAGTTACTTTGATACTACTGGCGCCATTGATTGCGAACTGAGCACCGCCGGGCAATGGATGGTGACACATGGTAAATCCGAGGCCGAAATCAAAGCCATACAGGCCCGCCACGGCGTCCAGTTTGAGATGGAACAAGACACCCGTATTGAGTCTGTAAAACTTCTCGAGGGCGAGTGCGTCAATGGCATGCCTGAGGGACCGTTCGTTGGCGTTGGCAGTTACACCCAGACCGTCACCACCGATGCCAGCAGTTCGACAAGCAAAGCAAAGGTGCGTACTGAAGCCACTGCCAACAGCGGAGAACTTGAGGGTGAAGCGCGTTTCCTGACTCGCCAGAATTCGGCCAATTCCTATAACGGTCAGACGGTGAACATCCAGACCCTGACAGCAACCTCCGGCGTCTTTAAGGAAGGCGTCGAATCCGATACCCACCTTATCCTGACCGCCAACCCGGCAGCCAACACCACGACGACCCTGGTTCGCAGGAACCAGCAAACCGCCATGGGACCGCAAGCCCGGGTCGACAGCTACATGGGCAGCCGGCTCACAAGCTCAACAAGCATGCTAAATGATGTCACTCACGGCTGGATGACCAACTACCTGCTCCCCGAGGGCCAACGCAGAACCTGTTTCCAGTATGGCGAAATGGTGGATGACGGCGCCTGCTCCGGCATGACCATGCCCGCTATCGCCGCTAAACCAATGCCCGATGACCTGCTGACCAAAATGGTGCGCCGCGACAATCAGGGTGAATATATGAGCCCGTACACCTCCGATGGGGTTCTGGCTGAATGGGTGAATATCGGCACCAACGCCAGCATGGGCAGTACCGTTGGCTCCGGTGTTGGTGCGGCTGCCGGCAGCATGGTCGCTAATCAGGTACTGGACTCGGTCCCGTTTGCCGGGCTGATAGGCGGCATGATCGGCTCCCAGATGGGTAAGGACGCCGGTCGCGAAGCTGCCATTTCCGCTTCCGGCGGCTGGGAAACCATCCGCGAGTCTTCTGACATGAGTTTTGACTCCCTGCGGGACATGGCCGTGTACCTGACGCAGAAATACGGTCGGGAGCCGACTTATGGCGACGCCATGCAAGTGACCCTGCAGGTATACCCGGAACTCGAGGGCGCCCTGGCAACTGCCTACTGATTAACACCGGCGGAGCTCCTGCTCCGCCGGTTCCCTGATTCATCTGACCGGAGTTAATTTATGCGATCCATCTCCCCATTTGCCAAGGCAGCGGGCCTGGCATTGTCGGTTTCCCTGACGGCGGGTTGCGCCAGCAATATAGATAACACCCGTGGCGAGGCGACGGTGTATGAAGATGCCTCCACCACCGGCAAGGTCGGCGGCGTTGGTATTGAAAGCCAGGACATTGTCGCCGTTACCGACGAGATGATGCGGGACATGCTGGCCAACCCCATGCTGGCGGGTCGTGATGTCCCGCCGCGCATCATCATCGACAACGAATACCTGCGTAATGAAAGCTCATCGGTGGTCAACACCAACATGCTGACTGACCGCCTGCGAATTGAACTGAACCGCGCCGCCAACGGCCGCATGGTGTTTGTAGGCCGAGAATACGCGGGCATGGTCCAGAAGGAACGTGACCTGAAACGTGACGGCGCCGTCGATGGCGGCACCATTCGCGAAACCGCGGCCCAGGCCGGCGCCGACTACCGTATGGCGGGCCGCATCACCTCCCTGGACGCGGCGGACCGCAGCGATGGCACCCAGTCCCGCTACAGCCAGATCACCTTTGAAATGGTGGACCTGGAGCTGGGCACTATCGTCTGGAGCGGACTCTACGAAATGCGCAAGGCGGCCCGTGACGATGTGGTTTACCGTTAATCACCGCCCGGCTCTGCTGACCAGCGCGGTGCTCGCCGCAACGCTGGCCGGCTGTGCAACCGGGCCCAAAACTTACGACCGCGCCACCCTGTCCGACGGACAGCAACAGGTTGTGGCCAGCAAACCCGCCGTGGTGCAGGAGGATTTTCGCAATCTTTACCAGGAAGGCCGTCGCAACGAGGTTCTTAACCTGATGGAGATTGGCCTCAAAGCTTACCGGGCAGGCTACAGAGACGAGGCAAAAAAAGCGCTGAACCAGGCCAGAGTCGGCATCGAAAGCATCTACGCCGACGATGAAGCCGCCCGCAAGGCTCGCAGCGTCTGGTACGAGGAAGCCGAGAAGGACTTCAAAGGCGAACCCTACGAACGCTCAATGGTGTACCTGTACCTGGGCCTGATCTTTCTGGAAGAGGGCGACTATGGCAACGCGCGGGCCAGCTTTATCAGTGGCCTGTTGCAGGATGCCTTCGCCGAGGAGGAACAGAACAGCGCGGATTTCGCGGCACTGATCTATCTCGCCGGCTGGGCGGCTACCCAGATGGAAAGCAACAAACTCGCTGAACAGCATTTTGAGGAACTGAAGGCCTTCCGGCCTGACGCCCCCATTCCGTCGGAAGAGCACAACGCACTGCTGATCGTCGAAACCGGCAACTCCCCCCGCAAGCTGGGCGATGGCGTTGGCCACTACCAGCTGGTTTACCGCCGGGGCAAAAACTTCCGGGATGTGGGCGCGGAGCTGAAAACAGACAAAGGCTGGGAAACGGTTTACCCCATGGAAGACGTCTTTTTTCAAGCCTCAACCCGGGGCGGTCGCGCCATTGATCGCATTGTTGAAGGCCAGGTCCAGTACAAATCAACCACCCGTGATGTCGGCACCACTCTCAGCTCGGTGAGCCAGAACAACATGCTCGCCGGTGTCAGTGCCGCAACCGGGGGCGTGCTTGGAGCTGGCTTTGCGGCCATCAGCCTGGTCAGCGTTGCCGCCCAGGGTATGTCGGCGTCCGCCAATGTGCGCGCGGACATCCGTTACTGGGAAGCGTTGCCGGACACGCTCCACATCATGCCCATCACGGCCGAACCCGGCGAAAAAGTCACCGTACGTTTTCTGGACAAGAACGGCAATCCGATTCCCGGCATGACTCATACCACTGAATTCAACTTTGACGGCCGCGGCCGCGGACTGGCACTGGCCACGTCCCGCCGCCCCCTAGACTGGAAAGGAGACCTTTGAAATGAGAACACTGATCGCTATGACCGCAGCGGCAGGGCTGTTGGTTGCAGGATGCTCCTCGATACCCAGTGACTCCACCAAACTGACGGAACGTACCGCACCGGTTGAATACAACACAGTGGTCTTTACCGACTACGACCTGAGCCGGACCTGGGGAGGCGGCATTATGGGCAGCGGCAAGACCTATCGCCTGTCCGTTATCAATCACGGACGCCGTCGCACCGAAACCGGAACCACGGAAGTCTACGCGGTGCTGCGTAACCACACCGACCACGACTACCAGATCGAAGCCCGCACCCAGTTTTTCGATCAGGATGGCGTGCCGGTGGACGCCAGACCCACCTGGCAGCGTTCCACCATCCCGGCCAACAGCGTCAGCTCCTACAAAGAACTTTCAACCGGAACACAGCCACTACAGTACCGGGTAGAAGTCAGGGGGCTTGAATGATGAAACGATTTTTTGTCGCCGCCGCCTGTGTAGCCAGCCTGTACCCGCTTTCAGTGCATTCTGCTAACGATCACGCGGCCGCACCCATGAAAGCAGAACCCCAGAAGCCTCTGACGGAAGACGACCTGGTCAACGAGGCTAACGCATCGCAGCGTTCTGAATCGGCCCAGGCCATTCTGGACCGGTTCTCGAAGGGCATGGGGCAAACCGATCCCCGGATCGCGATTTTCTGGAATCGGACGTTCAATGATCAGGTCAGCGACTGGGCCAGCCGTCGCCGAGTGGTGGTTTCCAGCACCGGCAGCCTGCGCGGCGAGGTTCCCGAAGGCGATGTGAATCTGGACGGCGACTCCCGCTCTGCCGTGCAAAGCGAAACCCGCTCGGGCCGAAGCTCTGGCCCGGCGGCACCGGCCTTTGACCTGCAAAGCGGTTTTGTCTCCCAGCTGAACCGCGCCGGGGTCAAAGTTGTCGACCGCGATGCCATCATGCGCATTACCGACAACGCCCTGGAGGATGGCACCTTCGAACGCCTGTCACCGGACCAGGCGCGGCTGGAAATGCGCGCCCTGGACCAGCACGCGGATTACCTGCTGGTACTCAGCGAAGTGGCCTCCGATGACTTCCAGATCCGCGTTCTGAACGTCAAGGACGGCTCGGTCCGCACCATGGTCAGCTCCAACGGCATGCCGCCGGAGACCGAGGAAGACCGCCGCTGGATTGCCACGGATAACGGTTTCGAGAAACGCGAGAAGCGCGTGTCCATGCGGGATGTGGGGCAGGAATTGGCGCTGCAGACTCTGGCGGAATTATAAAATCCAAGTGCTTTCGAGAACAGCTATTATGTTTAACCGCTACATAAAGACCGCGGCATGTTTCTGTCTTACATTTACAATGATTTGGCTCTCTGGCTGCGCCACGCCAAATACAAAACTGCAAAATGCATTTATTGGCGAACAGGATATTGGGTTGGCAAGGCAAGCGCTTGCGGAAGGCGCTGACCCCAACATGGTTTTGTACGACGGCGTTCGTCCTCTACACAAAGCTTTCATCCCAGACAAAAAAGCCTTCATCCGGGGTACTGATAACGACGGCTTTAATAAAGACCTCTTCGAACTTCTCACCTCATACAATGCAAATTTATCCATTAGTCTCGTAGAAAAAGGCGACTTACCCGCGATTTTCTTCGCCAAAACCCTCGAATCCGTGGAGGCCCTCGTCTCCGCCGGCGCCGACGTCAAACAGCGAACCTCCAGTGGTGAGACGGTTCTTCACCATTCGGCATCAATGACGCCCGCTGCCGTGGAACGACTGATGGAATTGGGCGCTGATCCTCACCTTAAAGATAAGCGTGGCGTCTCCGCGATTGACGTCGTCATTTTCGTCCGTGACTCGTCAAAAGAGCGTCTGGGCCATCTCATCGAAAAAAATTCAGTCACCTTCGCGCAAAGCCAACGCAGACGTGCAATTCGTCTGGAGAGGATTCTGGCACTCATGGAATCGCGAGATTTCGACGAGACTCTTATAGCCAGAGAATACCCTCCTATCGATGACAATAGGCTGGAGCTGGCAAGCAAAAATATTATTCCGGACAGTTCAGGGAAGTTTCTGTCCCCCTATACCAGCGACGGAGTCACTGCAGAATGGGTCAATCAGGCAATTAACGCAGGAATAGGGGCCCAGATTGGCTCAACGACTGGTGCAGCTACCGCCGGATCCATCGCAAGAGAACTGGGGGAAAGCTTTGCAGTCGTGGCTGTCGTGAGCATGGCTGGCTCCGCGATTGGCGAGGCTATTGGACGCAGTGCCGCAATAGAAACCTCTGGGGGCTGGGAGCACATCAGAGAAACGTCCGACATGAGCTTTAACTCAATTGAGGATATGCGGCGCTATCTTGAATTGAGGCATGGTAATGACGAGAACTATGAAGATGTTTTTAATGCAACTTCAAAGATATATCCCGAACTCGCTGATTAATTCGTTACTCCGGAACTTCCCTACTTCCTTTCAGGTCAGAGGACAAATTGCTCATGGTACTCTCTTTTAAACATATTGATCAGCGAATCCTGCTGGCACTGCTGGTTGTCTCGGTTTTATTAACTTCCGGGTGTGCCACCCGCACTAACAATAAACTCCACAACGTTCTGATTGATGCGATTGTTTCGGATCCAGATCTCAATGCTGCGGAGCAGGCATTGAAAGAAGGTGCCGATCCTAACTCAACGAATTACAAAGGAGACCGGCCACTTTATGCAGCCTTTGGAAGCTCGGTCCTCTACAACGATTTCAACCAGAAGCTATTTGACTTGTTAGTATCCTATGGCGCCGACGTATCTTTGAGCCTCAAGGAAGGTGAGGACATGCCGGCCTTGTTCGCAGCAACTTCCTACCCGGCAGTCAAAGCCGTCCTTGATGCGGGTGGGGACATCAGCCAAAGAAACGCCAAGGGTGACACAGCACTCCATCATCCCGTTTTCTTTAAATCGCCCGCGGCCATCAGGTTATTAATAAACCGCGGAGCGGATCCAACCTTAATGAATGATAAAGGTCTGTCAGCGATAAAGGCTGTCACTATCAGACGGGATTCTAACAAACAGGCGTTAGCAGCTTCTGAGGGACATTCATTCCAGCAAGTAAACCATTATCGAAATGTTTCGATTCGGATGGAGAAGGTTCTTGCAGCCATGGAACGGCGCGATTTTGATGAGGAGCTCATCGCCAGGCAATATCCCCCAATTGACGACAACCGGTTGGAACAGGCCAGCGAGGCCGTCATCAATAACAATTCAGGGGAATATCTGTCGCCCTACACCAGTGACGGTGTCACCGCCGAGTGGGTTAACCAGGCCATCAACGCAGGGATCGGAGCCCAGGTGGGCACCGTCGCCGGGGCTGCCACGGCCAGTGTTGTTGCAGAACAATTTTCCGATAGTTTCGCGGCTATTGCACTGGTGGGTATGGCAGGCTCTGCAATCGGCGAGGCTATTGGCCGCCGGGCTGCGATAGAAGCTTCTGGCGGCTGGGAGCACATCAGAGCCACATCCGACATGAGCTTCAACTCACTTGCAGACATGGCCCGATACCTCAGGCTGAAGCACGGCAACGACAAGAATTTCAACGAGGTCTTCACCGCGACCAAGCAAGTGTATCCCGACCTCGTTAACTGATTAAACTTTGACGGATTCACCCAGCATCGCAGAAAGGCGCTCATCCTTGGCCCGCCACTGATCCGCCAGCCACTCCTTGACGTTTCTGCGATGCTCCGCATCCGTTGAGTAATCCCGCCCCTTCAGATGCTCCGGGATAGCAACGGTGTGAATCTCCATTTTCACTTCACTCACCCGACCGCAGATAAAATCCCAGAAGGTGGGCGCGCCACCCGGGTAGGCAATGGTGACGTCCACCAGGGTCTGGATAGAGTCACCCATGGCGTCCAGTACAAAGGCGACACCGCCAGCTTTGGGGGTGAGCAAATGAGTGTAGGGTGATTTTTGCTTGTCGTGCTTGGCCGGGGTAAAGCGCGTGCCTTCCACGAAGTTCATCACACTGACCGGAGTGTAGCGGAACTTTTCGCAGGCCCTGCGGGTAGCCTTGAGATCTTCACCACGCTTCTCCGGATGTTTGATCAGGTATTCCCGCGTGTAGCGTTTCATAAACGGGAAATCCAGCCCCCACCACGCCAGGCCGATGACCGGCACCCAGATCAGCTGTTGCTTCAGGAAGAACTTCAGGAACGGTGCCCTACGGTTGAAGACCCGCTGCATGGCGAAGATATCAACCCAGCTCTGATGATTGCTCAGCACCAGGTACCAGCTTTCCCGCTGCAGGTTCTCCGCGCCTTTCACATCCCAACGGGTACCATGGGTGAGTTTCATCCAGCCGGTGTTACAGGCCACCCAGGATTCTGAGATCCAGATGATGGCTCGGGTGCAGAGCACGCGGAAGCCCTGGTGGGGAACGATGAGTTTCAATAGCGCCGGAATGTAGAGCAGCAGGCACCAGAACAGTGTGTTGATTCCCAGCAGGATGGAATTGAGTACACCGATAACGGGAGCGGGCAGGAAGCTGAGCATGGTTGTCCTGTTTTGGTTGTTGTTTCCAAATGGGGAGCAATCATATCAATCAGAGACCGGATTGGGCAGTGGCCCGAAGTGACCGGTGTGCCCCATTTTTGTGACGGTGGTGCCATAGCTCAATTCAGAATGCGGCGGTAGCCTTCACGCAAACGCCAAGCATCAAAGTGAGTTTCGAATCCCACTATGGACATTCCCATGCCAAACCTCTTCAAATCCGCGGCTGACAAAGCGTCGGGACTCACCCGGCAAACGGCTCTTTATGCGGGCAATGCCTTTGACCGGGTATTCCGCGCCGCCAGCCTGGTGCAGGCGGGACAAACGCCGTTTGAAACACTGCACACCGATGGCCTGGTCAGTCTGCGGTATTATCCGCCGCTGGCGGAGGATTTTATCGAGCTGGATGGCGAAACCATCACGGTGGAACGCACCGCACACAAAACACCGATTGTCATAGTGCCGCCGCTGGCGGTGAATATGCTGATCTATGACCTGTTTCCCCAGCGCAGTCTGGTGCGTTTCCTGCGAGCGAAGGGATTTGAGGTGTACCTGATCGACTGGGGTATCCCGACCCGCGAGCACAGTCACTACAATCTGCACACCTACGTGGCGGAGTTGCTGCCAGCGTATCTGAACCGGGTGCGGGAACACAGCGGAGAGCAGGAATTGTCGCTGCATGGCTGGAGCATGGGCGGCATGTTTACGCTGTTCTACTCGGCTCTGAGCAAGGATCAGCACATCCGCAACGCCGTGGTTCTGGGTTTGCCCATCGATAGTCATGCGTCCGGTCTGATGGGTCTGATGTACCAGCGTGTCGCGGATGTGGCGGACTTTGTGCGAAAACGCACCGGTTTTCGCATCCACAATGTCAAACCCCACTGGTTCCACACACCGGGCTGGGCCAATACGATTGGTTTCAAGCTGACCAATCCGATTGGCAGCGTGATGGGTTACTGGGAGTTGATTGTACGACTGGGTGACCGGGAGTTCGTCAGTAACCACGCTACAACGTCGGCGTTTCTGGACCGGATGGTGGCTTACCCCGGCGGCATTATTCAGGACACCGTGGTGCGGATCTGGATCGACAATCAGCTGTCGAAGGGCGAGATTCAGATCGGTGAAGATGTTGCCCGCCTGGAGAATGTGAACGCCAACTTACTGGCCATCGCTGGTCAGGAGGACACTTTGGCCACACCCGGTGCGGCGAAGCGGGTGATGGATCACGTCAGCTCAGCCGACAGAACATTCCGGGTAGTGCCGGGGGGGCATATGGGCATTCTGGCCGGTAGCAAGGCACCTCGGGAAAGCTGGCTGGAATTGGCGGAATGGTTGGCCGAGCGATCTGACTGAGTTTTCATCAACCGGGCTGGCCGGCAGGGTGCTACTATTAAGGAAGGAAAAGCCGAAAGCACCCTGACCGAAAAGGAAGGAATCTATGCCCCCGAAGTCAGAGGAAACAAACACCGACGCTAGCCCTCAGGCCCAACGTAAACAACTCGTTGCCATTGCCCGCGACATTGTCCGTAATGACGGGATGGCCGCACTCAGTCTGGAGACTCTGGCGAAAAAGAGCAATACGCCACGGCCCACCGTCGAATACCTGTTCAAAGACAAACCCGGCCTGATCCGCGCGCTCTTCGAGGCCTGGGTGGAGGAGTGGCAACGACGGCTGATGGCCGCCCTGCCAGAGACACCGCCAGAGGCTATGCTGCGACAGGCCGCCCACATCTACCGTGAACTGGCCTGCTCTGATCGTGCCCTGTTCCTGGCCGCCAGCACCCCTATGGCCATTGAGGCCGACCTGTTCGGGGTCTTGTCCAGGTCGACCGCCTTCGAACTGTTTGCCAACTTCCTCAAGACGGGCATGGCGGAGCGCCGGTTCCGTGTCACCGCCGACCCCGATGCCACTGTCCGGACCCTCTGGGGAGCGGTGCATGGCGCCGTTCTGCTGGAAATTTGCAGCGGATACGACGAGCTGAGGGGCAAACGGATGCTGGATGAGAGTATCAGCCTGATGACGCGGGGGCTGCAGCGCTCAGGATGAAAAACTGCTGCGGGATAACAAAGAAATCAATTCGCCTTGGCGACGGGTATCCGTTTTACGGAAAAGGGCGTTCAAATGTGTTTTTACCGTTTCCCGGGAGCGACTGAGAGTATCTGCTATTTCCACCAGACTGTTACCACAGAGTAACGCTTCAGCAACTCGCAGTTCCGCTTCGGTTAACCCAAACAGAGTCTTAACCAGTTGGGTATTGAGCGCCGGCTGATGGTTCCAGTCATAAATGCTGATGAGCACCCCACCCCGCTCTGCGACACTGTCGTCTGCCCCTTGCAGGGCCGAGATAACCACCGTCAGGTTAATGTTGCGCCGTCGAACGTGGAAAACCCCATCTTCAATATCCCTGCCTTCAAGTGACGCGTTAACCGCCCGGGTCAGGAAACAGGAGAACTGATTGGCACCGGCCGGATCCTGATACGACACCACGCCACTTTTTTCATTGAGTTTAAACCCTACAGATTTTTCCAGTATTTCATCCGCCAGGGCATTCTTGAAGACCACCCGGTAGGTGGTATCAACTACCAGAAGGCCACGATCCACATGATTAAGAGCAAGCTGTTCGGCAGTTGGCTGCACCCCACCCCGTAGCATGCGGGTATACAGATCTACGGATCGAATAACGTGGGGTAAAAACCGGTTGAACAGACTCAACTCTTCCCGTGTAAAAGCCGGCTGGGCAGCAGACCGCTGCATACCAAAGAAGTTCATATAGTGACCGTCGAGAAAAGCGATCGCTCCGGCTGCCTCATCAGCACCGTAGCTTTCCAGCCACTCCTCGACCCGGGTTTCCTTGCGAATTCGTTTTATGTCCGGACCAAGATCCAGGTTACTGGCGACAAACCGCAGCTGCCCCTGTTTGCGCACTTCCAATGCCTTCTGAACCAGCACATCCCGATGAGATACATGCTCAGCGTAGAACTCAAAAGCCTCGTCGGGGATATTGAGAGTCCAGGCCCCCAAAAGAGAGTTTTCAAGGGTATCGTAAATGGAAAAACTCGCACTGTGCCCTTCAAACACCTCCACAAATTTTCGCAAAAAGGGAAAGAACCCCTGCTTATTGGTGATCCCATCATATAGCAGGCTGATCAGTTCATGATGATCCGATTCAAAGAAACACTCGCCCGCGTTTATGTCCAAAGGTCCACCTCTCCCGAATCAACCAAATGTCATCGACTCAGGTAATATAACGGTTATTGAACATACCAATTCCGGGATGGCCTGAACTGACTGGCATATTTAACAATGTTTTTCACTCTCTGGTCCCATATGGTCACTGCCCGGAACACGACCTGCAAGAAACGCAATGCCCCTCTCCCCCATACGGGGGAAGAATTCAGGTATCACTGTTTGCTACTTATCTAGGCTCCTGATCGCTATTCGGTCATTGATCGTAACGAGGAGCTCCCATGCACAATCTAAAAACACTGGCATTAATCGGTGCGCTGACTTCCACTGTGGCTATAACCGGTTGCAGTGGCGGTAGTGGCGGATCATCCGATTCGCAGACAGATGACACATCCGGTACCACGATAAGTGGATCCGCTTCAGCACCTGCAGGTGCGGTCGCTTATCTGGAACCTGCAAGTCCCTTTGACATCGCATTAAGTTTCATCATCTCACCCGTTGCCGCGGCGATTACTGGCCTCGAACCGGTAGGGGGAGCAACCGTTGAGCTGATCCGTGTGGATGATGATGGCAACCAGATCGGTGACGTTCTGGCCGAATCCGTCACCTCAACAACCGGGGACTACGAGTTGATACTGCCCCAGGGCGTCAATCTGGCGGGCAACCTGATTGTACGGATCACCGGAACCAACAACGCCCAAATGCGGGCCCAGGTGGTCGAGCAGGCCGTTGACATCAGCCCGGTATCCGAATTCGTGCTGCGCAAGTTTATTGAGCAAGGCACCGACCTGGACCAGCTTGTTGCCACCGACGTCGTTAAGCTGGGCGGCAAGGTCGAAGAGTTTGATCTCACCGCCGGGGCCAATCTGGACGAAATGCTCGCAGTTCTGGAAGCGGAAGTGGGCGAACTGGTGGAAAGCGAAATTGCGGTTATTTCTGCCGACCCGGGGGATATTTCCACAATTGCAGGAGCCTACGCCAACTCCGCGTTCGGCATCAGCATGGATGACAGCAATAGTAGCGGCTTTGGCACCCTGTTCGGCGAGATATGGGCCGCGCAAATTGAACTCTCCGATGGCGGGGATGGAACCGTCAGTATTACATTGGGAACCGAAGACTTGGCTGACGCGGGGCTGAACGGCTCCACTGTGGATTCCAGCGGTCTCTGGTACTTCGTTGGCAGTGAAACATTGAACGAGACGTTCCCCGCAACTTTTACAAACAGTGGCATCCTGTCTATTGAAGGCGAATTCGAAGAAGAAATTTACGACGACCACCCCGACCTGGGGCAGCGGCGACCGCCCCTGACCTTCAATTTCCAACAAGTCAGCGACAAAGGCCTGTTTTTCCTGCTTTCGCAGGAAGCAGCTGTTGAATATGGCACTGTCGACACGGATGGTGATGGCAATAAGGACGCATTGGACCCCAACGACCCCCGCGGCGATGAAGTCAATCGCGCCCTGGAAGTGCTGGCCCGCAAACCCAGCAACATGACTGCGGCGGACCTCAATGGCAACTTCGGCCGCGTCTATATCAGCAGCAATCTTGAAATGCTTGGCCCGGTCACACTCGCTACCGAAACCAACACCCTGTCGTTCAACGGCGACGGCACGTTTGAATATAACGCAGGCAGCGGCCACGAACTTTTACTGAGCGACACTGGTACCGCATACAGCGCACCGGAAGTCATTGCCGAGTCAAACCTCAGCATCACTGTCAGTTCTGATGGCGACATCACAGCAGCCGGAGGCTCTGCGTCGGACGGTTTCGTGAACGACACCTTCGACTTTATCGCCTTCGCGGAATCTGACGGCCAGAGCGACAATTTTGCCGACTTCGAAAAGACCCTGATGGTCAAGCTACCGACCAATGGCGTGAGCGTCAGCGGAAAGACCTACCGGGTCATGCTGATGTCCATGTACATGGACGGTGCCAGCAATGGCACCAGCGAATTTGAGCTGTTCGCCACCCAGTTCAACAGCTTCATTACCATGGACTCTGAAACCGCGGGCTCGTTTGGCGGCAAGATCTCGGCAGTTGCCAAGCAGGGGCTGGGCGGTAATCTGGAAGGCACCCGTGAGGAGGTGACCGGAGACATCACCGCCGCAATCGCCAACAATGGAGCCGCCACCATCGAACTTAACGACGGTAGCGGAGACGGCGTCAATGTGCTCGAAGGCTTCTTTAACGAAGACGCGAGTCTGGGCGTATTCACCGAGCACTGGCAGCCTAGTGACAGCAGTGATCCGGACGAACTGGGTATCGCCGTTCTTATCGAAGTGACCCGCTAATTTAGTAACCAAGGGATATTCACTGTCCCCTCTCAGCCCTACCGCGAACTGATGTCGCGGTAGGGCAAACTCCCACAATTGCCTCTCAAATTCCATCCATTAGGTAGCATTCATCCACTGGCGTTAGAGATGCTTTAGGGCCTCGCGTAACTCGGAGAGACTGTGTATTACCGCAGACGGTTCTATGCCCCAGTCTTCAAAGACTTTGCTGATATCTCTCTGCACCCAAACCGCTTTTAAACCGGCGGCTCGTGCGCCAATCACGTCCCAGGCATTACTCGATACCAGACACAACGGCTCGTCCCAGGCTCCCGTTGCCCTTCTGGCATAGGCATACACGGCAGGGTCGGGTTTGAAACTCTTGATATCATCAACGGAAACCAGGCCTTCGAACTGGTCCAGCAAATTGTTATAACCCAGCACTTTTTCCAGGGCGGGGTAGCTTCCGTTAGAGAATGCGAACAGCGGATAACGGCCTTTCAGTGCTTTCAGGGCAGGCAACGCATCATCAAACGCCGGCAGGGACAGATACGCGGCCATCAACTCATCCTCACGATCCCCGGCCAGCGGCAGTTGGTGAGTGGCCATGGCATACCGCAGGGCCTGACGAGTACAAACACCGAAGTCCTCATAGACCCGCATCAGGCCTTTGCGAAAGGAGAACTCCAGCTGCTTCTCCCGCCACAGGGCACTAACAGCCTGTGCGCTTTCGCCGGCGTCCTGCGCCAACAGCTCCGCCATGCCCATCGGGTCGACCAGTGTGCCGTATACGTCGAATGCGAGTCTGAGCGTCATGGTGCCTCCTGAAATTATTGAGCGATCACTCACCACACACTAGTTCAGGGATCCTACTTTGTGTATGCGACCAGGGTGTAAGTGGATTACACTGCGATCCATGAACGGCATCGATACATTAAACCTCGACACTCGCTCCCTGAGCACCTTTCTGACGGTGCTTGATGAGGGCAGTGTGTCCCGCGCGGCCATTCGTCTAGGGGTCAGCCAGTCGGCGGTGAGCCACACCCTGGACCGGTTACGCCAGGCACTCGGGGATCCGTTGTTTGTGAAATCCGGGCGCGGCATCACACCCACACAGTATGCACTGCGGGCGGGACCTCATATCCGGCAGATTCTGGATGACCTGCAGTCGCTGTCCAGCGGACCGCCGTTAACGCCCGCGACCGCGGAATTCACCTTCACCATCGCCGCCAACGATTATCAGCGTGATCTCCTGTTACCCGGGTTGGTCAGCACACTGCGGCGGGAGGCGCCAGGCATTCGGCTGCAGGTGATCCCTTCCGGTATTCCCACCGCCGATATGCTCCGCAAGGACGTCTGCGACCTGATCATCTCGCCCCACGCACCAGAGGCGACGGATATCATGCAACGGGGATTGATGGCGGACCGGATGGTGGTGTTCTACGATTCCGTCTATCGCGAGCCGCCCCAAGATATGGCGGAGTACCTCAAGGCCGATCATATCGCGCTACTTTTCGCCACCGGAGAGAAGCCCACCCTTGAAACCTCGCTGAACGCCCGCGGGCTGACCCGACGCAATGTGGTTACGGTGTCCAATTTCTCCGGTTTGCCGGAATTTCTGCGCGGTACCGATATGCTGGCCACCGCCCCGGAGCGCATGAGTAATCACTTACTCAGGGGCTTCGCCTGGGTTCCCCTGCCCTTTGACTTCAAACCTTTCACCCTGCTGATGCTGTGGCACCGCCGCAACCAGAACGACCCCGCCCACCGCTGGCTTCGCAACCAGGTGAATGCCGTGGCGGCGACGATGAACGGTCTTAACGATTAATCAATCGATTTTGTTCATACATCGTATGAAGTGTTGGGTCGTTATTCCCTAACGACTGGGGGCGTAAACTCTGTTGACTCTCAGTGAGCCGCAGGGAGCGGGGTGGGGTAAGGGGTCACAAACAGGAACCGTGGCTTCCTTGAACGTTTGTGACCCCTTACCCCACGCCACCCTCTGTTTGCTCATCCTCCGATTAGACCGGGAAACAGTATGCTTGCGCTTACCAGCGTCTGGACGACCATATTACTTGCCGCCGCCGTGGCCCTGGGGCCTTTGGCCACCGATATGTATCTGCCGGCATTGCCGCAGATTGGCAGCGATTTCAGTACCGGAACCGATCAGGTCCAGTTAACCCTTAGCCTGTACATGCTGGGCTTTGCTCTGGCGCAATTGGTTTGCGGACCGCTGGCCGACCGCTTTGGCCGCAAACCCCTTATGATCGGCGGCTTCTTGCTGTTTGCCCTCGCCAGCATCGGCTGTGCCCTGGCCACCAATATCGAAACCCTGATGCTCTGCCGTTTCCTGCAGGCCCTCGGCGGCTCTGCTGGCCCCGTATTGGGTCGCGCCGCGATCCGTGACATCTACACGCCACGTGAGGCTGCCCGCATCATGGCCATCCTCGCCAGCATCATGGCCCTGGCGCCAGCAATTGCACCAACCATCGGCGGTTTTCTGGTGACCGGCCTGGGTTGGGCCTCTATTTTCATCGTACTGGCCGGCTATGCTCTGATCATGTCCGTGGTGGTGGCCTTCGGTATTCCCGAGCCCATGCGTCCGGAATACCGCCAGCCCCTACAATTGTGCAGCTTGTTGCGGAACTACCGCACCATCGCAACGGACATCAGCTTTCTCGGTTACACCCTGACCAACGCGCTGATCTTCTCCGGCCTGTTCGCTTTCCTGTCCGGATCGTCCTTCGTTCTGATCGATTTCCTCGGCGTTGAACCTGAGCATTTCGGACTTTTCTTCGCCTGCATCGTGGTGGGCTACGTCACCGGCAACCTGACCGCGGTCCGCCTTGGCAGCCGGCTGGTACCGGATCAGATTCTGGTGCGAGGCCTGACCGTGGCTGTGGTTGGTGGCTCAATCATGGCTGGACTGGCCATAGCCGAAATCTACACCGTTTGGGCAGTCATCCTTCCCCAGGCCCTGTTCATGGTCGGTGTCGGCATGGTGCTGCCCCAGACCATGGCCGGCGCCATGGCCAACTTCCCCCACATGGCCGGCTCCGCCTCGGCGCTGTTCGGCTTTAGCCAAATGGCCGTGGCAGCCATTGCCGGCATGCTTGTTGGCCACCTCCACGACGGCACCTCTCTGGTCATGGCAACCATCATCGCCGCCAGCGCCGCAGCTGCCCTGGCCAGTTATCTGGTTCTGGTTCAGCGACACCCGGCGGCGGGATTCGAATCACAACCGGCATCTACCCGATAGGCAAAGGAAAAAAAGAACCGGAGGGCAACTCCATAGTTCTGAATCGGCCAGAGTGGCACTCCCCAAAACTGTGCGGAGCCAGGGATGGCGGAGCCCAAGCGCCACATGGGCGAAGCAAACGTTTATGAAGCGTAGCTTCATGTGCAGCTGAGCGACAGCAATCTGCGATTGCTGGCCGGACCCGCTTGCGGGAGCTTGAGCGTGTTTTGGGGAGTGCCACTCTGGCCGATCGCCCCAAGCTTGAAGCCTGTTATAGACGGTGCCACCCTGACCGCATGCACCAAGGTCGGGGATGCAAAGTCATCCAATCTAAGCTAAACAGAGTAAGCTGTTCTATCAGAATCCAGACAACAGGAGCATCGCAATGAGCAACGTAACCCTCGATGGCAACCCCATAGAAGTCAGCGGAAAATTCCCCACCCCCGGCGACAACGCCGCACCCTTCACATTGACCAACAGCGGCCTGGAAGAAGTCAAACTCGAAAACTGGGCCGGCAAGCGCAAGATCCTCAACATCATCCCCAGCATCGACACCGGTGTCTGTGCCGCCTCCACCCGCAAATTCAACGAAAAAGCCGGCGGGCTGGACAACACCGTCGTACTCGTTATCTCCGCTGACCTTCCCTTCGCAGCGGGACGTTTCTGTGGAGCCGAAGGCATCAAAGACGTGGAAACCCTCTCCACCTTCCGCAACTACAGCTTCCAGCAGGATTACGGCGTTGCCATCCAGAGCGGCCCACTGGCCGGCCTTTGCTCCCGTGCGGTCATCGTGCTGGATGAAAGCAACAAAGTCCTGCACAGCGAGCTGGTCAGCGAAATCAAGAACGAACCGGATTATGACGCGGCCCTGAAGGTACTTTGATCCTGTCCAGTGTCGGGTTACGCTTCGCTAACCCGACCTACCATCACTTCAAAGTCCTGATCCGAGCACCCGTCATTCCGTGAGTACAGCACCCGACAACACCACCCTGGCCCGCCAGCTCTTCTCCATGACCTGGCCCATGCTGTTCGGGGTGCTCTCACTGATGACCTTCCACCTTGCCGACAGTGCCTTTGTGGGTCAGTTGGGACGTGACCCACTGGCCGCCCTTGGCTTTACCGTTCCCATGCAACAGCTGGTCAGCGGCATGTACGTTGGCCTGGGCATTGCCACCACGGCGATCATTTCCCGCACCCTCGGCCAGAACGACGAGCTCAGGGCGCAACGACTGGGTGGGCTGGTGATCACGGTGGGCGCATCCCTGGCCTTGCTGCTGTGTGCTTCCGTCTGGCTGCTACAAACTCACATCCTTACTCTGCTGGGCGCGGAACCGACCCTGCTGCCTGTCATCAGCGAATTCTGGGCGCCCTGGCTGGTATCCGCCTGGACCGGGGCCATGCTCTATTTCGGATACAGCATCTGCCGTTCCCATGGCGACACCAAGTTGCCAGGCTACCTGATGATCGCCACCAGTCTGCTCAACATCGCACTGGACCCTCTGTACATTTTCGTCTTTGGCTGGGGTCTTCCGGGGGCAGCCTGGGCCACCATTACCGCCTTTGGCATAGGCACCCTGGTGATCTACCCGACCCTGTTTCGGCGCCAGTGGATCAGCTTCCAGTTGCGACAACTCAGCCTGGGCAAGGCACTGAAACAGCTCAACGGCATCATGGCACCGGCCATGGTCAGCCAGCTGATGCCACCGGCCTCGGCTATGCTGGCCACAGCCCTGGTGGCGGGATTCGGCTCTGCAGCGGTTGCCGCGTGGGGACTGGGAACCCGACTGGAGTTTTTCTCGATCGTCGTGGTGCTGGCGCTGACCATGTCGATGCCGCCAATGATCGGACGCATGCTGGGGGCAGGTGATATTGACCAGATCCGCAAACTGGTACGGCTGGCAGTACGCTTTGTGGTGGGCTGGCAGCTGGCCATCGGCCTGATCTGGGTATTGGCCTCGGGCCTGGTCGCTCAGCTGTTTACCAGCGACGCCGAAGTGCAGCAGGTACTGGGCAACTATCTGGTGCGGGTGCCGCTCAGTTACAGCGGGTTGGGCGTCTGCATGCTGATGGTGTCGATATGCAATGCTCTTGGGCTGTCACTGAGAGCGCTACTGGTCTCCACGTTGCGACTGTTCGTCTGCTTCCTGCCGTTGCTGTGGATTGGCTCGCAGATCAGCGGCCTTACCGGCCTGATGAGCGGTGCACTGGTGGGGAACCTGATGGCCGGCGCGATGGCCTACACCTTCTACCGCGCCGGCATGACAAGACTGCGGCAATCAGGCGAAGCGTGAGCGGAAGTCTTCCGGCATCGGCACGACAGCCTTGCGCTGATAATTGAAGAACACGAAGCCGTACTTGGCCAGTGCTACCGGTTGGCCGCTCTCGGCTTTGCTGACACGGAACACGAAATCGCCCCCGTACTTGTTGAAGTCCATCAGCCCGACTTCGAACCGCAGCATTTCCGGGAAGAAGGATTCAGACTGGTACATGGTGGCCAGGTCGGTAACGATAATGCCCACACCGTTCTGATCGGCTTCCTGAATGCCGTATTTCACCAGGAACTGGGCCCGAGCTTCCGAGAGCATGGAGATCAGGGCGTCGTTGCCCAAGTGATTGGCTCCGTTGATGTCGGTGATTCTGACGGGCATTCTGGTTTCAAAGCAGAAGACATCATCCGGGAAAGAGAGCTTTATACGGGCCAAGTTCAAGATCCTGCTGGGAGAAAGTTTCGGGGAGACGCCATGATACTTGGTTGCAGCCTCCCTATCACCCCAAGACAGCGAGTCGAACATTGGTTATCTTGGATTTGTTACTGGCGGCCCGCACCAACGCTGGATGAAAGAGGTTGGGAGGCTGCTGTCAAAACTGTGCGGAGCCATGGATGGCGGAGCCCAAGCGCCACATGGATGTGCCGAAGGAGCGTGTTTTGACAGCAGCCTCCCAACCTCTTTCCCGCACCCGGGCCTGACAAACGGAACACAAACGGAAATGCTATGGATATTCGCCCTGCTGCCACACTGGTTCTGACACGCGACACTTCTGAAGGCCTTCAGGTTCTGCTTTTACAGCGCACCTGGGAGGCGGTTTTCATGCCCGGTTACTTTGTGTTCCCCGGCGGCGCTGTGGATGAACAGGAGCCGCTCGGGCGCGAACACGCCCTTGGCCCTGCTGATACCGAGATCAGTCAGACCATGAGCGTCGACGAAGGCGGTGCCGATTATATGCTGGCGGCGGTTCGGGAATGTTTTGAGGAGGCCGGTGTTCTGCTTGCTCTCGATGAGCATGGGCAGCCACTCGGCAACAACCATCCGGCCCATGGCGATCGTGAGGCCGTGTTTCGGGGCGATATGTCGCTGGCGGATCTTTGCCAGAAACACCGTTTATCAATTCCGCTGGATCGACTGGCCTATCTGGGTCATTGGGTTACGCCTCCGGGACCACCGCGGCGGTTTGATACCCGGTTTTTCGTTACCGTGGCGCCGGAAGGGCAGATAGCGAGTCACGATGGGGTAGAGACGATCGATCACCTGTGGATCAGTCCCGCCACGGCTTTGGAGGAACACCGTAACGGTCAGCGTTTACTGGGGCTGCCCACCATTCGGACCCTGCGGGTGTTAAGCAGCTTTAACACCGCCGAGGCGCTGATGCGCTATGCTCATGCCAACCCACCGGAGAGCTACCCTGATCAGCCCTGGCCGGCGCTAAAGAAAAACGAGCCGGTTATGCTGGAGCCGGGCGCTCCGGCCTATGATGAGGCCGCCAAGCTGGATCCGGAGGGTGAAGGCACCACCCGGGCAGAGATTATCCCCGGAGAACCGGTGGAGGTGGCCGCAGGTGTGGTCCGGCTGACTGCACCGAATCCAGGCATGATGACGGGACCGGGCACCAATACCTATATTCTGGGCCATGAACGGTTCACGGTACTGGACCCGGGGCCGGACGATGACGTCCACATTGAGCGTATTCTGGAGTTCACAGGTGGGGAGATCGAGCAAGTGGTGGTCACCCACACCCACCGGGACCATTCACCGGCCACTGCGGCCCTGAAAGCCCGGACCGGTTGCCGGGTTTATGGGCTGACAGCCCCCGCCGGTGTTTCCCAGGATCAGACCTTCGCCCCGGATAGCGAACCGGCACACGGCGATCGGATTCATTGCGAGGCCGGTACCCTGAAGGTGCTTCACACTCCCGGCCACGCCTCGAACCACATATGCTATCTGCTGACCGAGCAGCAACTGCTGTTTTCGGGTGATCACATCATGCAGGGCTCAACGGTGGTGATTAACCCGCCAGATGGCGATATGAAGGCGTATCTGGAGGCATTGTACGATTTGCTGGCCGAGCCCATTCGCTACATTGCGCCGGCGCATGGTTTCCTGATGGGGCACCCGGAGGCGGTGATTGATTACCTGATCACCCATCGGCTGGCGCGGGAACACAAGGTGGCCAAGGCGCTGAAAGGGCTTGCCCCGGTGACGCTCGCCGATCTGACTGCGAAGGCTTACGACGATGTGCCTGCTGCTATTCATGGAGTCGCAGCGCGCTCGGCACTGGCTCATCTATTAAAGCTGGAAGCGGACGGCAGGGCCATCCAGCAAGGCGAATACTGGTCTACAACCGACAGGATATGATCAGAAAGCCCGGATACTCCGGGCTTATCGCCGGGGGCTATTTCTTGGCGATGATGTAAACCGCATGAACAATACCCGGAATGTAGCCCAGAAGGGTCAACAGGATGTTGATCCAGAAGTGCTTGCCAATGCCTACCTGTAAGAAAACGCCCAAAGGCGGTAACAAAATTGCAATCAGAATTCGCAAAAGATCCATACAGTTTACTCCCTTCGCTGCGTATAACTGTCACATATACATGAAACTATAGCTCTAAACCTGCTTTCCAGGTCCGTTTTAAAAATACACAAAGATATTATGAAGGTGGCATTAAACCTTTGTCACAGCCGTATTCACAGGCCCAGTGGCGCTTTATCCTAGACTCCGTTTTCGCCGCCGGAACCGGGTGATTCGCTCCGACCGGCTGACGACTTGTGAGGAACTATGCTATTGAAATGGCTGAAAAATCCAGCCCTTCTAACAGGGTTGACGCTCAGTGCTTTGATCACTGTCCATCCCGCTCTTGCAGATCAGGCCAAAAAAACCTCGGAAGTTCTGATCGCCGAGCTGGCTGAGGATGAGAGCGTTGAAGACGTAGAGAATTCCGAACCCCGCAAGAGTGCACAGGTAAAGCCTGCGGGCAAAGCGAGCAAAGACAGTGCTCAAAAGGAAGAGTCGCCCACCACTGACCAGCCGGATTCGGCAACGGTGGAAAGTAAAAAGACGCAAAAAGTCGCACCCAATATCGACCTCAAGGAAGTCGCTCCGGTTGCCGAATCTCCGGACCAGGATGAAACCCAGGCAGAAACTTCTGAGCCCGAAAAAGCCACAAACTTCTCGTTGCTAGGTTCCGAAGTGCGTCCCGGTACGTCCACGCGTCTGGCCTGGTCTCCCAATATCCAGATCGCGGGACTGTCGCAGCCCACCCCCGTTCTGGTGGTGAATGGTGTCAACCAGGGGCCGACACTGTGCCTGACCGGTGCCGTTCATGGCGATGAGCTGAACGGGATCGAAATCGTCCGGCGTACCATGTACGACCTCAACCCCGAGAAAGTCTCCGGGCGGGTCGTCGGTATTCCCATCGTCAACCTGCCGGGCTTCCAGCAAGGCAGCCGCTACCTTCCCGACCGCAGGGACCTGAACCGTCACTTCCCGGGCAGTCCGAACGGCAGTCTGGCTGATCGTATTGCCCATTCGCTGTTTGAGAACGTGATCCGCAAATGCGACATGCTGGTCGATATCCACACCGGCTCCCAGAAACGTACCAACCTGCCCCAGCTGCGGGCCGACATGAACAATCCGGATGTCGCCGCGCTGACACGGGGCTTCGACCGCATGGCAGTCGTTCACAGTTCGGGCTCCCCGGGCATGCTTCGTACTGCAGCGGTGGAGGCTGGTATTCGTACGGTGACCATGGAGGCAGGTGAGTCCCACCGCATTCAGGAGCAGCAGATAGACGCCGGGGTAAACAGCCTGACCAGTCTGATGGAAAAGGAAGGGATGATCTCGCGGATGTTCGT
Source organism: uncultured Marinobacter sp. (assembly GCF_947259545.1). Classification (GTDB taxonomy): domain Bacteria; phylum Pseudomonadota; class Gammaproteobacteria; order Pseudomonadales; family Oleiphilaceae; genus Marinobacter. The sequence goes on along the minus strand of NZ_CAMYMK010000003.1, from coordinate 78,949 downwards.
CTGGGGCGATCCCGAACCGGTTTACTACGATTCCAACTGGATTCGCGTGGACCACGGCGGCATCCTGTTCAGCGAAGTGGACCTGGGCGCCCGGGTGTCGGAAGGGGAAGTGTTGGGCTACGTGGCGGATCCCATTACTAACGCCCAGCACCCGATCCGCGCGAGCAGCAAGGGCCGGATTATCGGCATGGCCGTGGACCAGGTGGTGATGGCCGGCTTTGCCGCCTACCACGTTGGTACGGAGGCAGAAGTGCCCGGCGAATAGTATGCTACCGGCTCCCGATGTTTATGGACGATCACAGGAGCCGGCATGTCTTTTCACTCCCCGAAACCATTATGGCTGGCCTATGTCGGGCTGGTACTCACGCCGCTGTTCTGGGCCGGTAATGCGGTTGTTGCCAAGGGTTCGATTGAGAGCATCCCGCCCCTGTCCATGTCATTCTGGCGTTGGGTGATTGCCCTGGCGGTCATCCTGCCGTTTGGGCTGCCGGGCATCCTGCGCCACCGCCAAGTCATTCGACAGTACCTGGGCTCGATGCTGGCACTGGCCACCTTCAGCGTTGCGGCGTTCAATTCCCTGCTCTACTACGCGGCCATTACCACCACTGCCACCAACATTGCCCTGATCAACGCCACTATCCCCATCTTTGTGGCCTTGCTGGCCTGGCTCCTGCTGGGCGACCGCACCCGTCCGCTCCAGATACTGGGTATTCTGTTGGCCGTGCTGGGTATCCTGATCGTCATTGCCCGGGGACGTCTGGCAGTGCTCACGCAACTCGAGGCACAACCCGGAGACCTGATCATGGTGACTGCGGTATTCAGTTGGGGGCTGTTTTCAGTGCTGCTCAGAAGACAGGCAGTGCCCTTGCCGGCCCTGACCTTCCTGACCACCCAGATAGCCCTTGGCGCGCTGGTGATTTTGCCGTTCTACCTGATCGAACTGATGTTCTTCAAGGGTGGTTTTGAGGTCGGTCGCGCCACCATCATGCCGTTACTCTATTTCGCATTGTTCCCCGGCATTCTGGCCTACGGGTTCTGGAACCACGGCGTCCATCAGGTAGGACCAGCGCGAGCTGCCATGTTCATGTACCTGACACCGGTGTTTGCATCAATACTGGCTGGCTTTTTCCTTGGCGAACGCCTTGGAATATTCCACATTGTTGGGGGGGTGTTGATACTGGCGGGGCTGTTCCTGGCAACGCGCAGAGCGCCGGCCAGGCATTAACACATGAAAAGACGGAACCCAGGAGCTCCCTCTCCTGGGTTCCGACAGAACATCTGGAAGATGCTTTCGCTCAACTGTTGCGGCGACGGGTACGCAGAGCCAGGCCAAGCAGACCCAGACCAAGCAGTGCCAGGGTACCCGGCTCGGGAACCTGGGAAGCATCGGAGATCAGCTCGATTTTCGCCTTGACCTTGTCTCCGTAGTACTCACCATCGTGCAGACCAAAGAGATAACCCTTATTGAACACAGCATCAAACAGGGTCACCCGCAAAAGCCCATCCCCAAGGGCGCCAAAGACCAGGTCCAGAGGACCATCCCAGGTCAGCTCACCGGCGTGGTAGAGACCCAACAGGTCATCTTTCACACCGACAGTCTCGCCATTCACCGTACCGGCGATCACCTCTGGCAAGGTAAAGCTGAAGTCGACGGAGATCGGCTTCGACACCTGATCATCTTCATTGACTGTGCTTTCCTCGGTCCAGATCTTGAAGAGCGTGAAGTATTCACTATCACCCTCGTTCAGATCGAACGTGAACGGGTTATCGGCAACGTCCGAAAAATTTACTACCAGCCCTGGATCCGATGAATTGAGGTTCACCTGATAGCTCGCAGAAATCTGCCCCGAACTCGCCAGTGTTGGGAAAAACAATACGGCGGCCAACAACGTGACCAGTGTATATCGCGGCATACTTGCCTCCCTGGGTTTCCCCATAATCCATTTATGAGTAATGCCCTGAGATAAAAGCATCCGCAGTGCCAGAACCAGTATTTCACTGTAAAAGCAGATACCTGGATACTTCCCTGAAATGGGTTCCGGTTAGGTCCGTAAAAAAAGCTGACACGCCATTAGAAGCCACCGGATAAGCGTTAGCGGAAACGCCGGACAACCGCCGCCTCAATTTTCTCCAGCGCCTGCTCGAGAGTCGCCCGGGGGCAGCCAATATTCATCCGCATAAACCCGCTGCCACAGTCGCCGAACGTGAGGCCCGGATTCATCCCGATGCCGGCGTCCCGCACAAAAAACTGTTTCAGATCCTTATCACCCAGTGTCAGTTCCCGACAATCCAACCACAAAAGATAAGTGCCTTCAGGTATCGACACGGTGATCTCCGGCAAACGCTGCTTCAGGTAATCGGCGACATAGTCCCGGTTCTGCTGAAGATAGGCCATTAGTTCATCAAGCCAGGGGCCACCGTGTCGATATCCCGCCTCGAATCCGGCGATACTGAACGGGTTACACTGCCCCATGTGAAGGGAATCGAAGACGGTTTTCATCGCCTGGCGGCGGGCTGCATCTGAAATCACCAGCGCCGACAGACCCAGGCCCGGCATATTGAAGGTCTTGCTTGGCGCGACAGCGGTGACCAATGCATCCTCAGGCCCCGCCAGTCGGGCGAGCACCCGATGCACCGGTTTATCCGGGTACACCAGGTCGCAGTGAATTTCATCGGACAACACCACCAGACCGTGCCTGCGGGCAATGTCCAGAACTCCACGCAGTTCCTCATCGGTCCATACGCGGCCAACGGGATTATGGGGAGAGCAGAGCACCAGCAGGCGGGCATTGTCGCGGGCGGCACACTCCTCCAGGTGATCCAGATTCATCTGGTAATGGCCGTCCACACAGACCAGCGGGTTCTCGATCACCGTCCGGCCAGTCTGTTTGACGGAGCTGAAGAACGGCGGATACACCGGCGACTGGATGATGACCCCCTCGCCAGGTTCCGCAAACGCAAGGCATGCTGCGTGCAGCGACGGCACCACCCCGGGCGCCATCAGTATCCAGTCGCGCTCAATGGACCAGCCGTGACGCTCCCGGAACCAGTCGATCATGGACTGATACAGAGACTCCGGGAACAGCGTATAGCCGTACACAGGGTGACGTGCGCGGACTTCCAGTGCCCGGGTAACGGCTTCCGGTGCCGGGAAGTCCATATCCGCAACCCATAACGGAATGACGTCCTCTTTACCAAACACCGCCCGGCGGGCGTCAAACTTTACCGAACAGGTCTGTTCGCGGATAACGGGCTTGTCGAAATCTATGGGCACGTGGCGCTCCGGTCGGTGATGTACAAGGATTGATGGCCCTCATTCTGTGGCAGGAACATCGAAAGCCGCAACCCGGCATGCCCTTGCGCCAGCTCTGTTAGGGCTTTGGTCGAAGATTCTCAGGTTTTCCTTGCCGAACACGGCCAACGCTTGCGAACCTAACGGTTTATTGTCCTTCAGCTGACCCATGAACCCGTCGGAGCCTTCGAATGATTGGTCAGATTCTGTCCACGATGTTGCCGGTTTTCCTGATTGCCGGGTGTGGCGCACTGTATGGCCGGTATCGCACACCCGATATCCAGGGTTTGAACACTCTGAACATGGAGCTGTTCGTCCCCATGCTGGTGTTTGCGGTACTGGCAGACCAGCAGGCACCGCTGCAGGAATACACCAGCCTGGCCTTTGCGGCAACGGTCGTGGTGCTGGGCTCCGGCGTTGTCCTCTACCCCCTCGCCCGGGTTCTGAAGCTGGACCTGAAAACCTTCCTGCCGCCGATGATGTTCAACAATTCCGGCAACATGGGCATCCCGGTGCTGGTGTTCGCCTTCGGTGAGGCGGCCCTGCCCGCCGCCATCGTGCTGTTTGTCGTTGAAATGCTGCTGCACTTTACTGTCGGCCTCTACATGCTGGATCCGCACACCTCGATCATCAGGCGGCTGCGGCTGCCGGTGGTTTTTGCCAGCATTGCCGGTCTGACCGTCAATATCGGCGGGGTCCCGATGCCGGAATGGCTACTGGAGACCCTGAACATGCTGGGCGGTGTGTGTATCCCGCTGATGCTCTTTACCCTCGGCGTGCGCATGCTGGACGTGGACTTCAGCGACTGGAAGCTGGGCATGCTGGGCGCCGTTGCCTGTCCGGTCTCGGGGCTGATTCTCGCCTGGCCGATGATCGCCATACTGGACCTTCCGGGCCTGCAGGTGGCCGCCCTGTGGGTGTTCGCGGCCCTTCCGCCAGCGGTTCTCAATTACATGGTGGCAGAGCAGTACCAGCAGGAGCCCCACAAAGTGGCGTCACTGGTCCTGCTCAGCAACCTTGGCAGTCTGGTGGTGATGCCCATTGTACTGGGGCTGGTTTTTGCGGCCGGCTACGTATGATCTTCAGGCCATAATCCGTGTTTGTTGCTTGCAACTGCCCAGTCTTTGATCGATGGTAAAGGAAGCTTCGTAATAACTTCTCAAATCTGTTTGATTTCATTCGTGATACGGAGGTCTGCCCATGAGCGTCCTGCTCCTTCTGATCAGTGCACTGGTCCTGATTTATCTTGGCATTGGCGGCCAAACCGCCGCGACAGTGATGATCATTGCCACTGTCGTCGGTTTATTTCAGGATGGCTGGCACCTGCTCAGCATTCTGTTTGGCGGCGGTTTGCTCGCCCTGGCCCTGCTGCTGGTCTTCCCCGGTGATCTACGCCTCGACAAGCTGAGCCGCCCCCTGCTGGGCTGGGTTCGCAACCGCCTGCCCCAGCTCTCGGAGACCGAAGCCGAGGCACTCAAATCCGGTTCCGTGGATTGGGACGGCGAACTGTTCTCCGGTCAGCCGGAATGGTCAAAGCTGCTGGACGCCAAACCCGCTCACCTCACCAGTGAGGAGCAGGCTTTCCTGGATGGCCCAGTGGAAAAACTCTGCGCCATGCTGGACGACTGGAAAATCACTCACGAAAACTATGACTTACCGGATAAGGTGTGGAAGTTCATTCGCGAGAAAGGTTTCTTTGGGCTGGTGATTCCGAAAGAAGATGGGGGGCTGGGCTTTTCCAATACCGCCCACTCCGAAATCGTGATGAAGATTTCGACCCGCAGCGTATCCACTGCCGTCACAGTGATGGTGCCCAACTCGCTGGGCCCCGGCGAACTGCTGATGCATTACGGCACTGACGAGCAGAAACACCATTACCTGCCACGACTGGCCGGTGGCGAGGAAATTCCCTGTTTCGCACTGACCTCTCCCGTGGCAGGCTCGGACGCCGGCGCTATTCCCGACAAGGGCATCGTCTGCAAGGGACAGTGGAAGGGCAAGGAAGTAGTGGGACTGAAAGTTACCTGGAACAAGCGTTACATAACCCTGGCACCGGTGGCGACACTGATCGGCCTGGCCATCAAGGTCTATGACCCGGACAAACTGCTGGGTGGCCAGGACGACATCGGTGTCACCTGCGTGCTGGTGCCCCGGGAGACTGAGGGCGTCAACGCCGGCGCCCGCCACCTGCCGATGAATACAGTGTTCATGAACGGGCCCACCTGGGGCCACGAGGTATTCATTCCCATGGAACAGGTTATCGGCGGCCAGGACATGCTCGGCAAGGGCTGGACCATGCTGCTGGAATGCCTGTCCATCGGTCGCTCGATTTCCCTGCCGGCCCTGGGCACCGGCGCCGGCAAGGTCGCCAGCCTTGCGACCGGCTCCTACGCACTGACGCGGGAACAGTTTGGCCGTTCCATCAGCCAGTTTGAGGGGGTACAGGAGGCCCTGGAACCCATTGCAGGCTACACCTACATGATGGACGCGGCACGGCTGCTCACCTCAGGCATGCTGGACCGGGGTGTACGCCCATCCGTGCCATCGGCTGTGCTGAAATACCGCAACACCGATCTGATGCGGGAAGTGATCAACCACGCCATGGACGTGGTTGCCGGCCGTGGTGTGATTACCGGACCCCGCAACTTCCTGGCGCGGGCCTACCAGGCCGTGCCCATTGGTATCACGGTGGAAGGCGCCAATATCCTTACCCGCAGCCTGATGATCTTCGGCCAGGGCTCAATACGCTGTCATCCCTTCATCGTGGAGGAGATTGAAGCCGCCGGCATGGAGGACGAAGACAAGGCCGCGAAGAAGTTCGATGGTATCTTCTACCGCCACATCGCCCACACCACCCGCAATGCCCTGCGGGCGCTTGTACTGGGATTGACCCGCGGCTGGTTGGAGCCGGTGCCGCGCCAGGGCGATATCAAGCCCTGCTACCGCCAGCTGGCCCGTTTCTCCGCTGCCTTTGCCCTGATGACCGACGTCACCCTGCTGACCGTCGGTGGCGGCCTGAAAGCCCGTCAACGCCTGTCCGGACGCATGGCGGATTGCCTGGTGCACCTGTATTACGCCACCGCGGTGATCAAACAATGGCACGAAGAAGGCTACCCGGACGACCAGCGACCACTGGTGGAATGGGGTCTGAAAACCTCCCTGCGTGACCTGCAGGACTCCATGCGCGAAGCTATCATCAACTTCCCGGTGCCGGCACTGCGCTGGCCACTGCGACTGCTAGTCTTCCCGCTCGGCGCCACCGGCCTGAACGGCCCCGATGACAAGCTCGGCGCCACAGTCGCCAACACCATCGTGGAGGATACTCCGGTGCGCAAGCGTGTCAGCCGCGGCGCCTACATCAACACCGATCCGGAAGATCCACTGGGACGGGTACTGAACGCTTATCGCCTGGCCAACGAAACCGCCGACATGCGCCATCGGCTGCACCAGGCCATTCGCAACCGGGACGAAGATGAAGTCGATGGTATTGCTCTGTTGATGGGCCACGAACGCAAGGAGCTGGTGGACTGGGCCTGTGAGCAGGGCGTTGTCAAAGAGGAAGAGTGTGACAAGCTGCTTGAGGCACTTGAGGCACTGTACGACGTAATCCGGGTGGATGCCTTTGAGGGCGAGGGCCTGAAAGCCCTGGCACGCTGCGCCAAAGGCAAACGCAAGGTCGTCGAGCGGCCACCCAAGGAAGAGGACTGATCAGGAAACCATTCTGACATGCGGATCCGTCGCCACCTGGGAAATTTCCCATTCTTCCCCAGGTGGCGCCCTGTAAGATCAGGTGTCTTCATCCTCGCTTCTTAAACCACCTTGAATGGCCTCACCCACCAGCCAACGCCGCAACAACTGAATCCCCTTTTCGCGGCGGCGGCTGGTTTTCCAGGCGAAATAGAACTTGTCACCGGTCATCACCGGGTGGCAGGGCAACCGAACAAAATCCCCCGAATCCTTCCGTGTACTCAGCATGTAATCGTTGGTCAACGCGATGCCCTGATGGAAACGTGCCGCCTCCAGGGCCAACAACATATGACTGAAATGTTGGAGACGAGCCGTGCCCGGAATTCTCTGAGACACCGCCCGGTACCATGCTTCCCAGTCACCGGCAGCTTTGTCAAAAATGCTGTGGGTGGAAAGGAGCGGAAATCGGGACACCTCCTCCGGTGACAAAGCCGGCTCATCACGCCCCTCAATCTCCGAATCCCGCCCCAATTCCCGGCGGATACGCTGCCAATAATCCTGGCTACAAACCGGAAACAGCCGCTCGGTGTACAACAGCTCATAGCTGAAAGCCGCTGAGCTCGGCTTGATGGTAATGAAACAATCCGCCACCCGGTCGGACAACACCGGGTTTTCGCTGCTCATCTCCAGCGACAGATCCAGTTGTGGATGTTCCCGCTGCAGATCCGGCAACCGCGGCACCAGCCAGCGCACGGCAAACGAACTGAACACCGACAGCCTCAACCGCGATTCCTCGTGACCCAGTAACTGCTCACTTACCCGCTCAATCTGCAACAAGGCCGAACTGATGCCATCCAGATACTGGCGGCCTTCGTCGGTCAGCGTCAGCGTGCGGCCACTGCGCCAGAACAGCTTTTCACCAAGGTAGGTTTCCAGCTGTTTGATCTGGTGACTGATCGCACTCTGGCTGACCGCCAACTCGTCCGCCGCCAGCGAAAAACTGTTCAGACGGGCAACCGCTTCAAAGACGGGCAGGGATTTCAGCGGTGGCAGCTTCATTATCTATTTTTCTAATACCCATTGATTAAAGATCATTTTATCGGATATTAGCACACGCATAGAATGCCAACACAAGATTCAGGGAGCCGGGCGGGTAGGCCTCTCCGAAACCGTGCGGAGCCAGGGATGGCGGAGCCCGAGCCGAACAGGGACGTCTTGAGGCGTGTTTCGGAGAGGCCTACCCGCCCGGCGAATGCACCGAAGTTGGATATCAAAGAATTCAAGGGGAGTCGTATGTCAGGCAAAACCGTAAACAGCGCAATCCTGTTGCTGGTGATCGGCAACGCCATGGCCATCATATCCGACGTCTTCATCAAACTGATGGAACCCGGCGCCCCCATCTTCCAGTTTGCCTTCCTGCGCTGCGTAATCACCCTGCTGCTGTTGCTGCCACTGACCGGCCAGCTGAACCGAAAAGCCCTGTTCGCCGGCGTCGGGGTTCACGCCATGCGGGCCCATATCCACCTGTTCGGCATCCTGTGCATGGTCGTTGCACTGGGCAACCTTCCGCTGGCCACCGCCAATGCCATTTTCTATGCAGCGCCGATCCTGGTGATGGTACTGTCCGTCTTCCTGTTCAGGGAAAAGCTGACGCCGCTGAGCGTATTCGCCGTCTTCAGCGGGTTTACCGGCATTGTGGTAATCCTGCGGCCCGTTGAATTCAACTGGGCGGCCATTGCGGCGCTGGGGTCGGCGTTCGCACTGGCCATCAACGCCGTCATGGTCCGCCAGTTGCCAAAACAACAGTCCACCGTCCACAAGCTGTTCCTGAACTACCTGCTGATTGTGCCAGCCGCAGGGGGCCTGGCACTGTGGGAGGGCGCCAGCTGGGACAGCTCGATTCTCGCCAGCGCCCTGGGGTCATCCCTGTTCATACTGGGCTACAACATCACCGTGTTGCTGGCCTACCGGCAGGTGGACGCCAACCAGGTCACCAGTGCCGAATACACCGGACTGATCTGGGCCGTGGGCATCGGCTGGATCTGGTTTGGTGAAGTGCCAGACCTTTGGTTCCTGGCCGGCAGCTCCATGATTGTGGTGCCGCTGATACTGATCGGCCTGAAGCACCGGCGCAAGACGCCGGCCAGGGGATTCAATCCGGCCACTCAGCGGCGGTTGGAATCGATCAGCACCTGAGCATCACGGATGATACGGACCACCCGATGCTCGGTCGGAATGTGGTCATCGTATCCCTGATAACTATCCCGGTACCCGGAACGGTACCTGTCGTGGTAGCCCCCGCGATAATCCCGGCGATCACGGTACTTGTAACGGTCCCTGTAATCGTGGTCTTTGTGGTGGTGTTTTCTGTGCTCCCGGTAGTTGGCAGACAGGAACTTCTTCTGCAGACCCGGCGGCATCGCCTTGCCCCGCTCCATCTGCTTCTGGATACCCGGCGGAAGGCCATGTCCATGGTCGGCCATGGCGGGTGAGGTGGCCATCAGCAAGCCAACGATACAGGTACTTATCAGCCATCGTTTCATGGTTCTTCTCCCGATCTTGTCAGTTCCTGGATAACGCGCTTCTCTAATCGTCGGAAGCACACCCTGAGTTCAGGATATCGATTGGGAGTTGGATGTCAGTGGGTGAGAGACAGCTTTGCATAACCTTTACGAAAAACCGCCCCTGATTGACGTTTTAACCGCCCTTCGTGTCCACGTTATGGGCAGATTGCATGTGCGATTCAATGGCGAAGGTATGTGGGCACTCCTCGCCCAGCACTCTCAGCGACTCCGCCAGCCGCAACAAATACTCGGAATTGGGCCCGCTTGGTCCGCTGGCAGAAGTAATCTGTCGGGCGATGGCTTCCTCGGATGCGTGGCCCAGAAAGGCCTCATTGTCTTCCGTGGCAATGTAAACCAGACCCTCGGCGTGACTTCCATCTTCAAAGGTGAGCTGGATGGTCAGCCGCAGGTAACCGTTCTTTTCCCGCACATCCAGATGCTCGAACACACTGGGCGACACCCGGTAGGCTATGCCCTTGCAACGGGCTTCCCGGTTCTCGATCAGAGTCACCACCCGTCCCGGGGCTTCCGGGGTACCACGGTGGTCATGGGAGCCTTGCCAGAATCGTCTCTCCCAACCGCGAATGGTCGCGGGCCGCTTCTCCAGGAAAGGAAAGTCCACCTTGTAGATGAGCGATCCGTAGCCAAACAGCCAGACGGAATCCACACCTTCAAAATTCTGCCGGGTACGATTGTACTCAATGGTATTTACGCTCATTCGTTGAATCTACCACTCCGCTCTGGTTTAAACGATGAGCCTTCAGCCCATGGACACCATAAACCCGGCAATCCCCGTGAGTACAATTTCGGCCGCCATGGCGGACAGGATCAGGCCGCTGATTTTTGACAGGATGTTCAGGCCGGTTTTGCCCAGCACCCGCTCCAGATAACCGGACAGGCGCAACAGGATCGCCAGGATCAGCAACCCTGACACCAGTCCCAACAAGCCACCCGCAAGCTCCGGCACGGCCTTCAGTTCCGCGCCATACACCATGATCGCACCAATGGTAGCCGGTCCGATCATCACCGGAATCGCCAGCGGCACCACTGCGATATCATCGCGGTCTTCCTCCGGCAAACCGGTGGCGTGATTACGGGTACCACTGGTAACCAGGCTGATCGCGGTCAGGAACAGCAGGCTGCCGGCGCCGATGCGAAACGAGTTGAGGGTGATGCCAATGGCGTTGAACAACAGCGGCCCTGCAAAGAACAGGATCAGCCCCAGAATCAGCGCCGACATCGTGGAGCGACGGATGATGGAGCTCTTTTCCGCCACCGGCAGGCCCCGCGTCAGCGCCAGGAACATGGTGACCACAAAGAACGGCGCCAGCAGGAACAGAAAACGAATGGTACTGCTGATGTAGGTGGAGAAAAACGTCTCAAGCATTCCGGGTATTCCAAGGGTTCATGAAAGGCCGGTAAGCATAGCTTGTCAAAGGGTTTTCTGCCGTACGGAAGTGAACGTATGAACGCTTAGAAACTCCGACCGATTACACTGCCATCGGTGTGACGTAGCTGAAGCGCTTTCGATACTGCTCCATGGTGCAACCCACGGTCCGCTTGAACAGTCGCCGGAAAGAACTGGCGTCTTCATAACCCACACCCCAGATAATCCGCGCGGTCTGCTCGCGGCTCGACTCCAGCTTGTGTTTGGCCGCTTCAATGCGCAGGTGCTGGAGATAGCCAATGGGTGTCTCTCCAGTCGCCTCCTTGAACCGGCGCTTGAAGGTTCGCGTGCCTAAACCGGCAACCTCGGCGACTTCATCGATGGTGACCGGCTCGGAGTAATGCTGCTCCAGCCAGGTTTGCGCCTTGCGGATAGCGTCATCCTGATGGGCCTTGCGGCTGTAGAACGCCATGTAGGGCGTCTGTTCCACCCGACGACCGTCCAGCACCAGCATCTTGCTGCAGGCCAGTGCCACTGACGGTGACGCAAAGCGTTCCACCAGGTAGACGCACAGATCCATGAACGCCGTCGCCCCACCGGCACAGATAATCTGGCCGTTATCCACCAGCAGGTGCTCTTCCTCCAGCCGTATGCGTGGATAGCGGCTGCGAAACAACGGCCCGGCGCGCCAGTGAGTGGTGGCAACCTGATCGTCCAGCAAACCCGCCTCCGCCAGCACAAAACTGCCGGTGCACACACTCGCCAGCACAACGCCCTGCTCAAAAGCCTGTTGCAGCCAACCGTGCAGAGGTATGGCCGGCGCCAGGGCGCGCTCCAATCGATCTGTGCTGACCGCAGCCTCCACAGAGGAACCCACCACGATGAGATCCGGCCGGAAGTCTTCGCGACGAACCGTTGGCGTCACCATGGCACCGCTGTAAGCACGCACCGGCTCGTTATCCACCGTCACCACCTGACAGTCAAACAGGGGTTCACGGTCACCGGCGGGCACGCGACCGCAGTAGTTGGCCACGGTAAAGAAATCCATTACCCCATGCACACCAGAGGCATGGCAGTTAGGCAAGGCAACGATCGCAATGTTCATTTTGATAATGGCCCTTTCCGCATTTTATATGTCAAATATGACACTCCTACTAGCAACCCGCAAGCCCTAACCTGAAGCTGTCATCCACCAGAGCACGAAGAAGGAATTTCTCCATGACCTCACAACTGAATACACAGCCAGAGATCTTTCGCCCCTCCGCCACTCCTGCGAAAGCGCCGACCAATGTCGGGCTCTCCGCCACGCGGCTGGCACTGCAACTGTATGCACGGGTATCCCCCCGGAATGCCGGGCAGCTGTTTAACCGCATGGCATTCAGGCCATCCCGACTGCCGATGCCCACCCGCTACGAACACCTGCTGGACAACACCGACAGCTATACCCAGCTCCAGCATGGATCACGCACCATCCCGGTGTATTCCTGGGGCCAGGGCCCGGTGATTCTTGGTGTTCATGGTTGGGCCGGTGCCGGCATCCAGTTCGGCGCCTGGGTCGACCCGCTGGTGGAAGCCGGCTACCGGGTCGTCCTGTTCGACGCACCGGCCCATGGTCGCGCCCAGGGCGAAAGTACCGATCTGTTCGAAATGGCGGACGTCACCACCCACGTGGCCGCCAGCGTTGGCCAGATTCACGGTGTGCTGGCGCACTCCCTCGGCTGCATCGCCGTGGCCAGATCTATCGCAGACGGGCTCCAGGCCAACTACCTGGCCATGCTGGCCCCCCCCGTCAGCCTGGCTGCCACAATGAAGAGCCTGGGCAGACAATTCGGGCTGAGTCCGGAGGCGCTCTCCGTGCACCTGCAACTGATGGAAGAGCAGTTTGGATCATCGGTTTGGGACAAGCTGGATCTGGAAGCGCTGTCTCTGTCGCTCACCCAGCAGGGTCTGATTGTCATCGATGACGACGATACGTCCGTTTCACCGGAAGAAAGCCAGCGAGTGGCCGGCAACTGGGCCCGGTCGGAGGTGTTGCGCACCAGCGGTCTGGGTCACAACCGTCTGTTGTGGAGCCCGATGGTTGTGGACACCGTACTCAGGGAGCTGGGTCGGCCCGTGGGCACCAACTGATTGCGCCATCGCGACGGGCCGTTTATGGTTTCGTGCCAGAACCGTTAACTGACATGGAGTGCCGCAATGCAACTGTCCGACGCGAAACAGCAACAGACACCCCGTGGCCGATTCGCCTGGCGGGAGGGCGGCAACCCGGACGGCCAGCCACTGGTGATGATCCACGGCTGGCCGGAAAGCTCCTACTGCTGGGAGCACGTGGCCGCGCACCTGAAACCGGGCTTTCGGATCATTGCTCCGGACCTGCGGGGGTTGGGCGACAGTGAACGGTCCCCGGAAGTGGAGCGTTATCGCAAACAGGAAATGGCGCAGGATGTGATCAGCCTGCTGGACAGCCTGGGCATAGGAGACTTTCAACTTGTGGGCCATGACTGGGGTGGCATTGTCGCCCAGGAAGTGGCCCTGGCCATCCCCGACCGGGTGCGGCGGATGGTGATCATGAACATTGCCATCATCAACAACCTGAAGGGCAATCAGGAAGTCATCGAGAAGGTCCGTTCCGGCAGTGGCGCCGCCTACTGGTACCAGCACTTCATGCAAACACCGGGACTGCCGGAGGCGATGATCCCCGGCGCCGAGGAAACCTGGCTGGGGCATTTCCTGCGCACCTGGAACGGGGAACCCTTTCCACGGGACGCGTTCGACGAATACCTGCGCACCTTCCGGATTCCGGGCACCCCCGGCACCAGTTCCAACTTCTACCGCACCTTTCGCGATGACGCCAAACGCTGGGCCACCACGGTAGGGCATCGCTGGCCGATGCCAGCCATGTACGTCTACGGCAACAAGGACAAGGTGATCATCCCGGAATACCTCAATCACATTGAGACGTGTTTTGAGTCCCTGCGGGTGGAGCAGGTGGAGGCGGGGCACTTCCTGCAGGAGGAACAGCCGGCCGCGGTGGCAGGCTACCTTAACGATTTCCTGCAAACCGACTGAAACCCTAGCGGGACGGGCTGACAAACACCCAGTTGGTGCCCACGTTATCGCACACAATGATGTCGCGGTTAATCACCATGCACAGGGAAAGATCACCCGGCAGCTCATCGTGATAACGGGTATCTACCGCGAGGTTTTTCTTGTCCTGTTTGAGCAGGGAAAAGGTTTGCTCCATGCGCCGGGCAAAATCGACACCACCGTCTTCCATGGTGTGGAATGCGTTATGGAAGGCGGTGAAACTCATGGTGCTGGCGCCCAGGCCGATGTCCACCATTTTGGGGATATAGCGATCGTAGGCATCTGACAGATAGCGCCGCACTGCCTCCTCGTCATTCCGGTCGCCGTTGAACGGACCAAGCCCGAGGCGGTTGTCCGGCGCCAGAACACCGTCGGTCAGTTCGCTGTTGTGCTGGTTTGTCACCAGATCGAAACGGCGTTGCGGGCAGGTAATGCGTTGGCCCTGAAGTTGGCACTCAGACAAATATCCCCGGGGTTGCGATGCATCTTCAGGCTCTGAACCGGCGGTTTCGGGATCAGCCTGCGAAGGTGGTGGCTCTGGCGCTGCCGCAGCACCGACCTCTGGCACCTCCAGCCCCAGACGCCCGGCGGGGCGGCGCAACAGCAACGCCTGAATCTGCGGATCGTTGCGCTTGAAATCCGCTGGGGAGGGCAAGCCGGCACCTCCACCTTCGCGGACAACCTGGCAGTAAAGCCGCTCCAGCTCCGTTTCCGCCCCGTCCATGCAAGCACTGTCGGCTGCCGGGGCGGCCTGAACAAAGCCAATGCAGGCGCCAAGCATCAGCAGGGCCAGCCATCTAGTCGTCATCACGCTGCCCCAGCGCCAGGCGTGCCATCAGGTCTTCCACCCGGCGGATGGTTTCGGCATCCCCCTTCTTGCCCGTCAGCACCACCTGGGATCCTATGGTGGCCACGTACATCAGCAGTGACAGGTCGCGGATTCGCTGGGGATCACTGCTCAGACGCTCATACAGTTCACAGTTCTGATTGATCCGTGCTTCGTCCACCTCCGTCACCACATCCGCGGCATAGTCGTTGCGGCGGGCAAAATCCCGCACCGCCAGCTCTACCTGCAGGCGGCGAATGTTACGGGAGGCATCGGTGAGCAGAAGTTCCAGAATCTGCTTCAGTTCAGTTTCCACATCCCCGCCTTTCGGCTTCCAGTACTGAAGTTCGTGAAGCCGCCGGTCCCGCCAGCGGTCGAGAAAGCTGACCACCAGATCCTCATGGTCCTTGAAGTGCCAATAGAAACTGCCCCGGGTAACACCCAGTTTTTTCGACAGTGTCAGCACCCGCAAATGACTGAAACCGCCCGCGGCCACTTCGCCAGCGGCGGCATCCAGCCAGTCGTCGCGGGTCAGTTGCGCTTTTTCCGGCGTCTTGCGGCTGGTGCGTCGGGGCTGTCGGGTGTCAGTCATTCGGTAGTCAGATCCTGCTGCTGGCGATGTCGGGTGCATTCTACATTAACGGAGCCCACAAATTTGAAACCGTTGACCCCACCAAAAACATACATTAGTGTATGGAACAACAATACACCAGTGTATGGAGATTTCAACGCGCGTCTTCATACCAACGATCAACCCGATTCCAGTATCAGGGAGCTGCCCAAATGAGTACCGCCCATTACGATCTCAACGGCGCCATTGCCGTTATCCGACTCGACAACCCGCCCGTCAACGGCCTGGGCCTGGCCCTGCGCCAGGGCATTGTGAACGGCATCCGCCAGGCGGAAGCCGATGACGCGGTGAAGGCTGTTGTGCTGATCGGCTCCGACCGCGCTTTCTCCGGCGGCGCCGACATCAGCGAGTTCGGCACCTCCAAAGCCACCGCCGAACCCAACCTGAACACCGTCATCAACTATGTGGAAAGCAGCCGCAAGCCGGTCATTGCCGCCATCAGCGGGGCCTGCATGGGTGGCGGTCTGGAACTCGCCCTGGGTTGCCATTACCGCATCGCCAAACCCGATGCCCAGATTGCCCTGCCGGAAGTGAAACTGGGCCTGCTGCCGGGCGCCGGCGGCACCCAGCGTCTGCCCCGGGTGATCGGCGCCGAACACGCCCTGAACATGATTGTGTCCGGCAGCGCCGTGCCCGCCAAACAGTTCAAGGGCAGCGTCCTGTTTGATGAGCTGGTGGAGGGTGAGCTGCAGGATGCCGCCATTGCCTACGCCACCAAGGTCGCCAATGAAAACCTGCCACTGAAGAAAGTGCGGGACCTGAAGGCCAAGCACCCCAATCCGGAAGGCTTCTTCATGTTCACCCGTAACACCGTAGGTGCCATGGCAAAGAACTACCCGGCCCCGCTGAAGTGCGTGGACGCGGTAAAGGCCGCTGTGACCATGCCTTTTGACAAGGGTATGGAGGTCGAACGCGAAGCCTTTGTGAACCTGATGCAGACCCCGGAATCCCGCGCCCTGCGCCACGCGTTTTTCTCCGAGCGCCTGACCAGCAAGATTGCCGATGTGCCCTCCGATACTCCGGTGCGTGACATCAAGTCCGTCGGTGTGATCGGCGGTGGCACCATGGGTACCGGTATCAGCATCAACTTCCTCAACGCCGGCATCCCGGTAACACTGGTAGAGATGAAGCAGGAAGGTCTGGACCGCGGCGTGGCAGCCATCCAGAAAGTCTACGAAGGCCGGGTCAAGAAAGGCCGCATGAGTGAGGACGACGCCAAGGCCAAGATGGCGCTGCTCACCCCGTCCCTCACCTATGACGACCTGAGCGACGTCGACCTGGTGATCGAAGCGGTATTTGAAGAAATGGGCGTGAAGCAGTCCGTGTTCGAGAAGCTGGACGAAGTCTGCAAACAGGGCGCCATCCTGGCCTCCAACACCTCCACCCTCGATCTGAACAAGATCGCCAGCTTCACCAAGCGCCCGGAAGACGTCATCGGCCTGCACTTCTTCAGCCCCGCCAACATCATGAAGCTGCTGGAAGTGGTGCGCGGCGAGAAGACCGCCAAGGACGTACTGGCCACCGCCATGAAGCTGGCCAAGGCGATCAAAAAGACCGCCGTGGTGTCCGGCGTGTGTGACGGTTTTATTGGCAACCGCATGATCAACCAGTATCAGCGCGAAGCTCTGCTGATGCTGGAAGAAGGCGCCAGCGTTCAGCAGATCGACAAGGCCATCGAGAAGTTCGGCTTTGCCATGGGCCCGCTGCGCATGGCCGACCTGGCCGGCGGCGACATCGGCTGGGCCATCCGCAAGCGCCAGTATGAAGAAAACCCGGACATGGTGAAGATGGTCGTCGCTGACCGCCTGTGCGAAATGGGCCGTTACGGCCAGAAGACCGGCGCTGGTTTCTACCGCTACGAGCCAGGCAACCGCAACGCCCTGCACGATCCAGAAGTGGACAAGGTGGTGGACGACGTGCGTGCCGAACTGGGCATCACCCCCCGCAAGATCAGCAACCAGGAAATCGTTGAGCGCTGTGTCTACGCCCTGGTCAACGAAGGCGCCCAGATTCTGGACGAAGGCATCGCCCAGCGCGCCTCCGACATCGACATGGTGTACCTGACCGGTTACGGCTTCCCGGTATTCCGTGGCGGCCCCATGCATTACGCGGAAGAGGTTGGCCTGCCCAACGTGGTTCGCGCCATGCAGGCCTTCACCGAAGACCGCCACACCCAGCCAGGCTTCTGGAAGCCGGCGGCGCTGCTGGCCAAGCGCGCTGAAGAAGGCAAGGGTTTCGACGCTAAATAACCGGTCCACGAATTGATCCGGGGCTGCCTATCCCTTATCGAAGGCCCGCAGCCCCGACCTGAGGAGAATTGTTATGTCCAATGATGTTGTCATCGTATCCACCGCCCGCACGCCCCTGGCCAAATCTTGGCGCGGCGGCCTGAACATGACCCACGGCGCCACCTTGGCCGGTCACGCCATCCAGCACGCGGTCGAGCGCTCGAAAGTCGACCCCAACGAAATCGAAGACGTGCTGATGGGCTGCGCCCTGCCCGAAGGCTCCACCGGTAACGACGTGGCCCGCATGGGCGCCATCCGTGCCGGTCTGCCAGTGTCCGTGGCCGGCGCCACCATCAACCGCTTCTGCTCGTCCGGCCTGCAGGCGATTGCCATGGCGGCCCACCACATTGCCGTGGACCGAGTGCCGGTGATGGTCGCAGGTGGTGTTGAATCCATCTCCACCGTGCAAGCCAACGTCAACCAGAACTACTTCATGGAACCCTGGCTGGCCAAGAACAAGCCGGAACTCTACTGGTCGATGCTGGATACCGCTGAGACGGTCGCCAAGCGTTACGACATCAAGAAAGAAGACATGGACGAGTACGGCGTTCGCAGTCAGACCCTGGCCGCCAAAGCCCGGGAAGACGGCAAGTTCGACGACGAAATCGTGCCCATCACCACCACCATGGGCGTCGCCGACAAGGCCACCGGCCAGCTCAGCAGCCAGGAAGTCACCGTCAGCCAGGACGAAGGCATCCGCCCGGGCACCAACCTGGAAGGCGTCACCAAGATCCGCTCGGCAATGGAAGGCGGCGTGGTCACCGCCGGCAACGCCAGCCAGTTCTCCGACGGTGCTTCGGCCTGTGTGCTGATGGACAGCAAGGTGGCCGAACAGCGCGGCGCTACCCCGCTGGGTATCTTCCGTGGTTTCGCGGTTGCCGGTTGTGAGCCCGACGAAATGGGCATCGGCCCGGTCTTCGCCGTTCCCAAACTGCTCAAGCGCGCCGGCCTGACCGTCGACGACATCGGCCTGTGGGAACTCAACGAAGCCTTCGCCGTTCAGGTGCTCTACTGCCAGCGCAAACTCGGCATCCCGATGGACCGCCTCAACGTCAACGGCGGCGCCATCGCAGTCGGCCACCCCTACGGCACTACCGGCTCACGCCTCGTTGGCCACGCCCTGATCGAAGGCAAGCGCCGTGGCGTTAAATACGTCGTCGTGACTATGTGCGTAGGCACTGGTATGGGTGCTGCGGGATTGTTCGAAGTTGCCTAAAGCTGTGATTGCCTGAAACCTGGGTGGAGGGCACCTGTCAGGTATAGGTGTCCAAAACACGCTCCTTACGGCACATCCCTGTGACGCTCGGGCTCCGCCATCCATGGCTCCGCACGGTTTTGGACACCTATACCTGACAGGCGCCCCGAGCTTTGTGCAATGGCCAACAGGTGCAGTGTTAGAACGCTGGGCTGGGCCCGAAAAAGTCAATTTATTAGAGCAGGCACGCACAGGCTCGAAGCGTCGGATGGGTATCCCCTTTCAAAACTGTGCGGAGCCATGGATGGCGGAGCCCAAGCGCCCCATGGATGGGCCGAAGGAGCGTGTTTTGAAAGGGGATACCCGTCCGGTGCAAACACCCAATTCCGAAGGCGCGGCATTAAGAACCAACAGGCAGCTCCAAAAGCCAAAAACCATTTACCTGAGCCACCAGACAAGAGGTGCAACATGGACCTGAATTATACCCCGGAGCAAGAGGCGTTCCGCGCTGAAGTTCGCCAGTTTCTTGACGACAACCTGCCGGACGACATCCGCGAACGGGTGCAAAAACGGCTTCGCCCGGATAAGGCGATGACCGAGCGCTGGCAGAAGATTCTGTTTGATAAGGGCTGGGGTGCATCCACCTGGCCGGAAGAATTTGGCGGAACCGGGTGGGATCCGATTCAGCAGATTATCTTCGAGGAAGAGTGTGCCCTTGCCGGTGCGCCCCGCCAGCTGGATTTCGGGCTGCGTATGGTTGCACCCGTGATCATGACCTTTGGCAATGACGTGCAGAAACAACGCTTTCTGCCGGGCATTCTCAGCGGTGAAGACTGGTGGTGCCAGGGTTACTCCGAGCCGGGCGCCGGTTCTGATCTGGCGTCGCTGCGTACTTCCGCAAAACGCGAGGGCGACCACTATGTCGTCAACGGCCAGAAAACCTGGACCACTCTGGGCCAGCATGCGGACTGGATTTTCTGTCTGGTGCGGACCAGCACCGAGGGCAAACCGCAGCAGGGCATTTCATTCCTGCTGATCGACATGAACACCCCGGGCATCGAGGTTCGGCCCATCATCATGCTGGACGGCGAGCATGAGATTAACGAGGTCTACTTCGACAACGTGAAGGTGCCGGCCGAGAACCTGATCGGCGAGGAAAACCAGGGCTGGACCTACGCCAAGTTCCTGCTGGGCCATGAGCGCACCGGCCTCGCCAACGTGGGGCAGTGGAAGGCCATGATGAAGCGCCTGAAAGAGGTGGCGTACCAGGAACAGGACGGCCAGCGACCGCTGATTGAGAACACCCGTTTCCGTGACCGGCTGGCGCAGCTGGATGCCGAGCTGCGTGCTCTTGAGCTGACAGTTTTGCGGGTGCTCACCGACAAGCGTGGCCCCGGTCCCCAGGCGTCGATCCTTAAAATCCGCGGTACCGAAATCGGTCAGCAGCTGTTCGAGATGTTGATGGAAGCGGGCGGCCAGGACGCCATTGCCCATATTCCGGAAGCGCTGGAGCTGGATTACAACGGGCCACGTGCGGGTTCTATCGATGCCACGCCGTCTGCCGGCGACTACTTCAACATGCGCAAGCTGTCGATCTTCGGCGGGTCCAACGAGATCCAGCGCAATATCATTGCCCAGCTCGTGCTTGGTCTGTAACCCATTCGGCAGCCTGGAAGTTTGGAGAGAAACGTTATGAATTTTGATCTGACCGAAGAACAGCAAATGCTGAACGATTCCCTGCGCCGCTTCGTGACCAACGAATACGGCTTTGAAAAGCGTGGGGAGATTATCAGCTCCGGAGCGGGTATCGACAAAGCCACCTGGGCGAACTTCGCCGAGATGGGCCTGCTCGGGTTCACCTTCCCCGAAGACTATGACGGCCTGGGTGGCAACGCCATCGACACCATGGTGGTGATGGAAAACTTTGGCCGCGGCCTGGTAGTGGAACCCTACCTCGCCACGGTAGTGCTGGCCGGCGGGCTGATCCGCGATGCCGGTAACGAGGCCCAGAAAGCCGATATCCTGCCGGGCATCGCCAGTGGTGAGCGGCTGCTGGCCCTGGCCCACAATGAGCCGGGCGCACGCTACAACCTCAGCCAAGTAAAGACCACCGCCTGCAAGGACGGCGCCGATTTCCTGATCAGCGGCCAGAAAACCGCCGTACTCCATGGCGGTCAGGCGAACCAGCTGATCGTCTCCGCACGCACCAGCGGTAACGTGAACGACGAATCCGGATTGTCCCTGTTTCTGGTGGATCGCAACGCCAAAGGCATCACCGTTGATGACTTCGCCACTCACGATGGCCACCGCACCGCCGAGATCAGTCTCAGCAACGTCACCGTCAGCGCTGACAACCTGATTGGCACCGTCGATGAGGCCTTCCCGGCCATCGAAAAAGCCGTGGATCTGGGCATTGCCGCGCTGTGTGCCGAAGCTGTCGGCGCCATGGAGGCGATGAACGCCGCCACCCTCGAATACATCAAAACCCGCAAGCAGTTCGGCACACCCATCGGCAAGTTCCAGGTGCTGCAGCACCGTATGGCGGACATGTTCATCCAGACCGAACAGGCCAAAACCATGGCGATCCTGGCCGCCAGCGAAGCGGATTCCGATGACCGCGCCCGCCGCCGGGAGGCCATCTCCATGGCCAAGACCCTGGTGGGCCAAGCCGCCCGTTATGTGGGCCAGCAAGGTGTGCAACTGCATGGCGGCATGGGCGTGACCGACGAGATGTTCGCCGCCCACCTGTTCAAACGCCTGACCCTGATCAACCTGCTGTTCGGCGATGCCGATCACCATCTGGCACAGGTCAGCGACGGCCTGCTGGCGAAGACCGCCTGAACCATCTAGGAGATAACCATGAGTGTAAAACAACTACTGGACCTGACCGGCAAGGTCGCCTTCATCACCGGCGGCTCCCGCGGCCTGGGCCTGCAGATGGCCGAAGCCCTGGGGGAACTGGGCGCAAAAATTGCCATCAGCGCCCGCAAACAGCATGAGCTGGACGATGCCAAGGCGCATCTCGAAACTCAGGGCGTTGAAGTGGTGACTATTGCCGCGGATCTCTCCGACCTGGAGGGCATTCCCGCCGTGGTGGATCAGGTGGTCAGCCAGCTTGGCGATATCGATATCCTGGTCAACAACGCCGGTGCCACCTGGGGTGCACCAGCAGAAGACTACCCGGCGGAAGGCTGGATGAAGGTGATGAACCTGAACGTGAACGCTGCGTTCTTCCTTACCCAGACCGTGGGCAAGCGTTGCATGATTCCCCGCAACACCGGCAAGGTGATCAACATCGCCTCCATCGCGGGCCTGTCCGGCAACCCGGAAGGCATGAAGACCATTGCCTACAACACCAGCAAGGGCGCCATGGTGAATTTCACCCGCGCACTGGCGTCCGAGTGGGGCCATCACAATATCAACGTGAATGCCCTGTGCCCGGGCTTCTTCCCGTCGAAAATGTCCCAGGGGTTGCTGGATGCCCAGGGTGAAAAAATGCTGGAGCGCATTCCGCTGAATCGCTTTGGTGGCGAGGAAGACCTGAAAGGCGCCGCAGTACTGCTGGCCTCCAAGGCCGGGCGGCATATTACCGGGCAATACCTGGCCGTGGATGGCGGCACGCTGGTCAGTTAAGCGTGTTCCAATAATTGGTCACAGGCACTGACTGACCTGCTCCGGATCCAGGTTACCGCCGGTAATGATCAGAACCGTGGTCTTTTCTGGCTCAGGCGGAACCCGGTTTTCCACTAGCGCTGCCAGGCCTACGCTGGCGCCGGGCTCGACATAGAGCCTGGCCTCGGTCAGCAGGCGCCGCGTGGCCTCCCGAATACCTGCCTCGGTAACCGTCACAATGCGGTCCACCACCTGGCGGGAGGCGGCATAAGTGCGATCCCCGACTACTGCCGGTGCCAGGCTGGCGGCCCAGGTATTCACCGAATCGAGGCTGGCACTGGCATCCTGCTTTTGCCAGGCATTGAACATGGTGGCCGCGCCTTCCGGCTCCACACCGATCAGTTCCACCTCCGGCCGCTGCGCCTTGATGGCTAGCCCCAGTCCGGAAATCAGCCCACCCCCGCCAATGGGGCACAGCACCCGATCCACATCCGGTAGCTGGCGCAGCAATTCCAGGCCAACGGTACCCTGCCCGGCCATGATGCGGATATCGTTATAAGGGTGGACCAGGCTCAGCCCCTTCTCATCCCGCAATTCATGGCACAGGGCCACCGCCTGCTGGATAGTGCCCTGAACAATCACCTCGGCACCCAGCGCCCGGGTACGACGAATCTTCAACGGGCTGGAACCCTCGGGCATCACCACCGTGAGCGGCACATCCTGCATGGCCGCCGCCCAGGCGAGGCCAACGGCGTGGTTGCCCGCAGAGACCGTCACCAGGCCGGCCTTGAGTTCGTCTTCGCTGGCGGTCAGCAGCCAGTTCAACGCACCACGGACCTTGAAGCTGCCAGTACGCTGAAGGCTCTCGCACTTCAGCCCAAGCGACTGGCCCATGGCGGCATCCAGATCAGGCACAGTCAGAAGCGGCGTTTCGCCCAGGTGTGGTCGAATACGCCGCTCCGCCTCGAGAATTTGGGATTGGTCAGGAAGGGTTGGTTTGGTCATGTCGCGCGCTCCTGTTGCTCCACAACCAAACCATGGCTCCATGGGGGCCGTCTATCAAGTCGCTGCGACGGCCTCGCCTACTTCAACAGCCTCAGGCTCACATACATACTGCGCCGCATCAAACCGCTTGGTCTGCTGGCGGAACTGCCAGGTGAAGCCGGGCCACAGGGTGGTGTTCTTGCCGTTTTCATTCACGTACCAGCTCTTACAGCCGGTCTGCCAGACGGAGTCGCCGAGCTTGGCGTGGATGGAGGCGTTGTATTGGCTCAGGGCGTCTTCCTTCACTTCCACGCTCTTCCAGCCGTGCTTGTCCATCTTCTTCAGGGCATCCAGCACGTACTGGATCTGGCTCTCGATCATGTAGACCATGGAGCTGTGGCCGAGGCCGGTGTTGGGGCCCATCAGCATGAAGAAGTTGGGGAAGCCGTTGATGGTACTGCCCTTGTAGGCCTCGGCGCCTTCTTTCCAGGCGTCCAGCAGGTCCTGGCCGTTACGACCGGAGACCATGCCGGCAGGAACCGGGTCCTGGGCCTTGAAGCCGGTGCCGTAGATGATGCAGTCCACTTCCCGCTCGTTGCCGTTGTTATCAACAATGACATTGCCGCGCACTTCACGGATGCCGTCGGTGAGCACGTCCACGTTGTCCTGGGCCAGTGCCGGGTAGTAGTTGTTGGAGATCAGTACCCGCTTGCAGCCGAAGTGGAAATCCGGGGTCACTTTCTTGCGCAGTTCCTTGTCCTTGATCTGGTTGCGGATGTGGCGACGGGCCTGCAACTCACCGATCTTGAGGATGCGCGGGTTGCCCACGAAGCCCAGTACCCGTGCTTCCAGGGTCCAGTAGATACTCTGGCGGAAGGCGTTCAGGGTCTGCGGGAACTTGCGGAACATCAGCTTTTCCAGCGGACGGATCTCGCGGTCCGGCTTGGGTACAATCCACGGCGGCGTACGCTGGTACAGGTCCAGATGACCGGCATCTTTGGCCACTTCCGGTACAAACTGGATGGCGGAGGCGCCGGTACCAATCACCGCCACACGCTTGCCTTTGAAGTCGTAGCTGTGGTCCCAGTCCTGGGAGTGGAAGCTCTTGCCGGTAAAGGTTTCGATACCCTTGATATTCGGGTAGGCCGGGGTGCTCAGGCCGCCCATGCCGGACACGACGACGTCGGCTTTCAGGGTGCTGAATGCCGGCAGATCCTCGTCGGACCGATCCAGCTTATCACCGGGGTTGAGACCTTTTTCCTGCATGTAAGCCCACAATTTGGGGCTGTCGCAGGTTTCGACGGTCCAGCTCTGGGTCTTTTCATCAAACTTGGCGCCCGCCACGTGGGTGTTCAGGCGCACGTGCTTCATCAGGTCGTATTTTTCAGCACACTTGCGCAGGTAGGCCTGGATTTCTTTCTGCTGCGCGAACATGCGGCTCCAGTTCGGGTTCTGTTCGAACGAGAAGGAGTACAGGGCAGACTGCACGTCGCAGGCGCAACCCGGGTAGTGGTTTTCGTGCCAGGTGCCACCGACATCGTCGCTTTGCTCGAGAATCACGAAGTTGTCATAACCGGCTTCTTTGAGCTTGATGCCCATGCCCAGGCCGGAGAATCCGGTGCCGATAATGGCAATTTGTGCTGACTGACTCATAACTCTACCTCGTTGTTCGCTGGCCATCTGGCCTTGCCTGTTGTTGTCTGTTTCGCCATGATGATTGACGGTATACACATGTATACACAACGAAGTAGACAGCTGTATACTCCGTTTTACTGAAAAACAGCCCGTTGACCTCAAGTGACAACTGATTGGCCTGTGATCCGGGTTTGGCGGGCAGGTCATGTTGGGCCGTTGGCGCTTCCGAAAACCGCTGCGAGTACGTCCGTGTACGCTTGCTCTCCGCCATCCCTGGCTACGAGCATTTTCGGAAGCGCCAACGGCCCAACACGACCATCAACTTTGGGTGGAACTTCATGAATGTTTTGACTGGCGGGAAATTAAAGCTGGTACAGGCCGGCCTTCGGCTGATTACTGAAACCCGTAGCCTGACATCGCTGGGACTGCGGGAGCTGGCTCGTGAAGCTGGACTGAACCCGAATACCTTTTACCGTCACTTCAAGAACCTGGACGAGTTCGGGCTACAGGTATTGGGGTACATCGCTGCCGACATGAAGTCCGGCGTGCGGGAACTCCGGCAAATGGCAGAATCCTCGGAGCAGGCTTCCCACGATACCGTGGCCTATGTGTATCACTACTTCCTCGCCAACCCCGCAGCAACCACCGTCGCGGTGCGGGAGCTCCACGGTCCTTCTCCGCTGTTACGCAAGGCCCTGGAAGCCCAGCTCAATGCCAGCGCCCGGGAAATGGCGGAGGACATTATCGAGCGGCGACTGGTCAGAGCCGTGCCGCCGGAGACCATCCATGAAATTTCCCGTATGACCATTCGCTACATTCTGTTCCGGGCCATGGATTACATCGAAAAGCCGGAGCAGCGGGAGACCATTCAGCGGGAAACCGAGCGCTTTATTAACCGGCAGTTCCGGGGCGCGATGCTGGATAATCTGTCCCAGGGGGACATCGATATCCTTATAAAAAGGTCCTCCTGACGAGTGGGGTAACTTGCCGTTTTTTTGGAGTATTCCGGGCAATGTCGCCAGCTTGAACTAGTATGTGGATATCCAGACAACTGGTTCATCGGGCAAACCGGAGGACACATTCACAATGAAAATCGGTATTCCCAGGGAAATCTTCAAAGATGAGCGGCGAGTCGCGGCCACGCCGCCTTCCGTTCACAAACTTATCGGGCTTGGTTACGAGGTAGTGGTTGAAGGCGGCGCTGGCGAGGCCGCCAACTACTCGGATGAGGCCTACGAAAAAGTGGGCGCAGCCATAGCGTCCGATACCACGCTACTATGGGAGGAAGCGGACTTTATCCTGAAGGTCCGCGCTCCCATGAAAAACCCCGCCCTGAATAAACACGAAGCGGACCTGATGAAGGAGGGGGCGTTTCTGGTCAGTTATATCTGGCCGGCACAGAACCCGGAGCTGCTGGAGAAGCTGGCGGCCAGGAAGATTACTTCGTTCGCAATCGACAGCCTGCCCCGCATCAGTCGCGCCCAGAAAATGGATGCCCTCAGCGCCATGGCCAATATTGCCGGCTATCGCGCGGTGATTGAGGCGGCCAATAACTTCGGGCGTTTCTTTACCGGGCAGGTGACGGCGGCCGGCAAGGTACCGCCGGCGAAGATCATGGTGATCGGTGCCGGTGTGGCCGGCCTCGCGGCAATTGGCGCCGCCAACAGCATGGGCGCCATTGTGCGGGCGTTTGATACCCGGCTGGAGGTGAAGGAACAGGTCGAAAGCATGGGCGCCGAGTTCCTGGAGCTGGATTTCGGGGATGAGGAAGGCAGCGGTAGTGGCGGCTACGCCAAGCAGATGAGCGATGAGTTCATCAAGGCGGAGATGGCGCTGTTCGCAGAGCAGGCTAAAGAGGTGGACATCATCATCACCACCGCGCTGATTCCCGGCAAGCCTGCGCCGAAACTGATCACCGCCGACATGGTGAAATCCATGAAACCTGGCAGCGTGATTGTCGATCTGGCTTCGGAACGTGGCGGCAACTGCGAGCTGACAGAACCCGGCAAGGTCGCCCATCAGCACGGCGTGACGCTGATCGGCTACACCGACCTGCCCAGCCGCATGGCCAAGGTGGCCAGCGATCTCTACGCCACCAACCTGGTGCATCTGCTCACCGAACTGACCCCGGAGAAAGACGGCCAGCCAGTGGTCAACATGGAGGACGATGTGATCCGGGGCCTGACCGTGGTGAAGGAAAACGACATTACCTGGCCGCCGCCCCAACCGGAGGCTCCGGTCAGTCCCGCACCGCCGCCGGGCACGGAGGAACCGTCGGCTGCTGACATGGCGGCAGCCAAAAAAGACGCCGACCGTCGCAGCCTGATTGGCAAGGGGGCCCTGCTGATCGTGACTGTCCTGGCGCTTTACGGGGTTGGTGCCCACGCGCCGGAAAGCTTCCTGCAACACTTTACGGTGTTCGTACTGGCCTGCTTTATCGGCTGGCAGGTGATCTGGAACGTGACTCCGTCCCTGCACACCCCCTTGATGAGTGTGACCAACGCCATCAGTGGCATCATCGTCATCGGTGCCATTCTGCACCTGGCCCAGGCGGCGAACATTGCCGTCGGTATCATGGCCTTTATCGCGGTGCTGATTGCCAGCATCAACGTAGGGGGCGGCTTCCGGGTCACCCATCGCATGCTCAAAATGTTCCGCAAGTAGGAGACGCCCGATATGAGCACAGGATTGGTGAGCGTGGCCTACGTGGTCGCGAGTATCTGTTTTATTCTCAGTCTGGGTGGCCTCAGCCACCAGGAATCGGCACGGCGCGGTAACCTCTATGGCGTCGCCGGTATCATCATCGCGGTGGGAGCCACCCTTGCCAGCGTGGGTGATGGCGGCATCATCGCCATTGTGATTGCAGTGCTGATAGGTGCCGGCATTGGTATCCCCATCGCCAACAAGGTGGAAATGACCCAGATGCCGCAACTGGTGGCCCTGCTCCACAGTTTCGTGGGCCTTGCAGCGGTGCTGGTTGGCTTCTCCGGCTATATCGAGCCATTGATCGCCACTACCGGCGCGGAACATACCATCAAGCTGGTGGAGGTGTTCGTCGGTATCTTCATCGGTGCGGTGACCTTCACCGGGTCGCTGGTGGCCTGCGGCAAGCTGGACGGGCGTATCGACAGCAAGGCCCTCACCCTACCCGGCCGCCACCTGATGAATCTGGTGGCGGTCATCGCCTGCGTGTTGTTGGGCGCCTGGTTCCTCGGCACCAACAGCATGGCGTTCGGGCTGATCTCTCTGGTGCTGATGACCGCTATTGCCTCGGTACTTGGTATTCACCTGATCATGGCCATCGGCGGTGCTGATATGCCGGTGGTGGTGTCGATGCTCAACAGCTATTCCGGGTGGGCTGCAGCCTCCATCGGCTTCATGCTGGGCAACGACCTGCTGATCGTCACCGGTGCGCTGGTAGGTAGCAGTGGTGCCATCCTCAGTTACATCATGTGCAAGGCCATGAACCGGTCGTTTATCAGTGTGATTCTCGGCGGGTTTGGCCAGACCAGCAGCAGCTCTGCCACCGCCGATGCCGACCAGACGGTTCATGAGTCCAGTGTCGATGACGTCTGCGATGAGCTTCGCACCGCCGACTCGGTCATCATTGTGCCCGGCTACGGCATGGCGGTGGCTCAGGCCCAGAATGGGGTCAGCGACATGACCCGGATATTGCGGGAGCGGGGTGTGGACGTACGTTTCGGCATCCACCCCGTGGCCGGCCGGCTGCCTGGACACATGAACGTGCTGCTGGCGGAAGCCCATGTACCCTATGACATCGTACTTGAAATGGACGAAATCAACGCCGACTTTCCGGAAACCGATGTGGTGCTGGTGATCGGTGCCAACGACACGGTGAACCCGGCCGCGGCCGAGGACCCGGGCAGCCCGATTGCCGGCATGCCGGTGCTCGAGGTATGGAAAGCGCGACAGGTGGTTGTTCTCAAGCGGGGTATGGCCACTGGCTATTCCGGTGTCGAGAACCCACTGTTCTTCAAGGACAATACCCGCATGCTGTTCGGTGACGCCAAGGAAAGTATCGATAAGTTGGTGAGTAGTTTGCGCTCCTGATCGGTCAGGACTCGGTCGCGAAGAACCAGTCAATCTGCCGGGCATGGCTATGGCCATCCCGGTAGCCCAGCCTGCGACTTATCCACCCAGATTGCGAACAAGCATGATGGGGCCGGTCAGGGCGATCCCCCAGGCGAACAGGGCCAGCAGGCCATCCTTCGAAATCATGGTCAGGCCGAATAGCACAAGGGCTACGCCGGCAATACTGGAACTGAACGGTACCACTTCCGTGGCCGGCATCACCACGGCAATCACCATACAGCCCAGCGCCATCACATAAAGCCCGGGTCCTTTAACCAACAGGGCAAGCCGTGGGCGGATCAGGCGATCAATCTTTCCTGCGCCTGGGCGCAACAGTTTCAGGCCCTGCAGAAGCTTCCGTTGCGACACCTTCCGCTTCACCAGCCACGCCGGTAACCAGAAACGTTTGCGCCCGAGCAGAACCTGCCCCAGGGTCAGCAGGGTGAGCAACCCCATCAGCGTTGGTATCCCTGGCACACCACTGAGGGGGGTCACCAGGATGAGCCCCACCAGAAGCACCACCGGCCCGAACGTCCTGCGCCCTATCGCATCCATCATCTCGCCAATGGATACGTGGGAACGGTTGGCCGCCACAGCCTCCAGCCGGTCCAGCAACTGCGCTATATTAGCCGGATCACTCTGGTCATCCATAAGCCCAGCCTCCGGAGGCCCTGGCACCTATTCGGTGGTGTTGTACACGTAGGAAGATACCGTTCCATCCTGATTGAAACGCACCACCAGATCTGTTGTTTCCGCATCACCAAAGGCAGACCAACGATACTTGCCATACGTCCAGGTTCGCTTGCCATCCTCAATACCGGTGCGCCAGGGCTCACCAAACAGCTCCTGAACTTCTGCCCGGGTGGTTTCCCCGATCTCTATCTGGTCGACGTTATGGGTGGGAAAGTCCTGGCCGACGGTGGCACAGCCAGCAATGATTAACGACAAGGCAACCAGAATAATGGCAGGAAAAGAGGTGATTCGCCCCATGGTGTATCCCTTCTGTTGATGATCGATACATCAATCATACGGGTTTTAAAACAAGCTTAAATTACAGCAAAGACAGACGCAAAAAAGCCCCGGTGTTTAGCCGGGGCTGATCGTCAACGCATCTTGGTCTCAGTAAAGCTTTGCCAGCGACTTCTTCGCAAAAGCTTCCACTTCATTCAACCGACCTTCCTTAACCTTGACCAGCCATTCCGGGTCCTGCAGCAGGGCACGACCAACGGCGATCAGTTCGAACTCGTGGTTGTTCATGCGTTCCACCAGTTCGTCGATGCCGGCCTGCTCCACCGCTTCCTTCTTGCTGGCAAAGGTACCGCTGATGAAATCTTCGGTCAGACCTACGCTGCCCACCGACATGGTCGGCTTACCAGACAGCTTCTGCGTCCATCCAGCCAGATTGAGGTCGGAGCCTTCAAACTCCGGCTCCCAGAACCGACGGGTAGACGCATGAAAAATATCCACACCGGCGTCCACCAGTGGATTGAGGAATTGCTCCAGCTCTTGCGGACTGTTCACCAGTTTCGCTTCGTAATCCTGCTGCTTCCATTGGGAGAAACGCAGCATGATCGGGAAGTCCGACCCCACACGGAAGCGAACGGCTTCGACAATCTCGACCACGAAACGCAAGCGGTTTTCCATGCTGCCACCATACTCATCGTCCCGCTGGTTAGTGCCTTCCCACAGGAACTGATCAAGCAGGTAACCATGGGCGCCATGAATCTCTACGCCGTCGAAACCCAGTGCCTTGGCATCCTGTGCGGCATCGGCAAATGCGGTGATGACATCATCGATATCACCCTTGCTCATGGCCTTGCCGTTGGGCTTGCCCGGCGCAAACAATCCGGAGGGACTGAAACCAGGTACAGAGGGATCCGGTTCCGTGCCTTCCTTACGAACCGCACCCACATGCCACAGCTGCGGGAAGATCGCACCGCCAGCTTCATGAACTGCATCGACAACATTCTTCCAGCCGGCAAGGGCTTCATCGCCGTGGAAAAACGGCACGTTCGGGTAACCGTTGGCGCCGGCGTGGTTCACCGTGGTGCCTTCAGTAATCAGCAGCCCCACACCACCTTCGGCGCGACGGCGATAATAGTCCACCACCTCCTGGCTCGGCGCATTGCCTGGCGAGAAATTGCGGGTCATCGGGGCCATGGCAACGCGGTTGCGCAGCTTCAGGTTGTGGATCTCAAAGGGGTTAAACAGGGGGCCAAGATTCATGCTCATAGTAGATCGCAACCTCATTAATCTGGTTTCTTTAAGCAACCTTATTTAATCTGGTTTTAAAATGCAACCCTATTAGGTAGACTTCCCACTATGGCCAGAAAACGTTTTGATGACTCCAGTTGCTCTGTCGCCCGTGCCCTGAATGAAGTGGGGGACTGGTGGTCCCTGCTTGTGGTGCTGCACGCCATGTATGGCACCCGTCGTTTTGTGGACTTCCAGCAGGAACTGGGCATTGCCCGCAACATTCTCTGTGACCGCCTCGCCCGACTGGTGGATAACGAAGTCCTGAAAAAGGTCGATGTGGGCGAACACGGCTCGCGCTTCGAATACCGTCTGACCGAAAAAGGCCGCGACCTGTTCCCGATCGTCATTGCCCTGCGCCAGTGGGGAGACAAGTGGAATCCGGCACCCGACCAGCCGGCCCTGGACTTGCGGGACCGCGCCACCGGACGTCCCATCCGTCAGGTCGCCGTTCAGAATGCAGACGGAGACTCGCTGACCGTTCGGGATGTGTTCGTTCGGGATGACGAGGTGTCCGACACTCCCAAGGACAAGAAACAGGTTGGCTGACAAGCCACAATCACGCGTTAACCACTCTTTTTCTTGAGCCAGATCAATCCGGCGACCAACGCCACCCCCGCCCTCCGGTATTCTTGCGCTATATCAAGTTTTCATTCTCCGCGGACATTACGCTGACGTCATTCCAAACTTCAGGTCCAAGGAGATTTCCATGTCCCGTATTATCCACCTCAGTGTTCTCGCCGCCGGACTTCTGGCTGCCGCTCCGGTTACCCAGGCCTACGAAGCAGGCGATTTCATGGTGCGTGCCGGTGCCGCTCATGTGAATCCGAATGACTCCAGTTCTGATCTGACTCTGGAGGGGGTAGGATCTCTGCCCGGCGCCAGGGTAGGCGTGGACTCCAATACCCAGCTTGGCATCACGGCAACCTACATGTTGACATCTAATATCGGTGTGGGCGTTCTGGGCGCAACCCCTTTCCAACACGACATCGATGGTGCCGGGACCCTGGACGGAGCCGGTAAACTGGCCGAAACCAAGCACCTGCCACCGACGCTGACACTACAGTATTTTCCACTGGACAGTGGCTCACGGATTCAGCCCTACGCGGGCATCGGCGTGAACTACACCCATTTCTTTGAGGAGAAAACCACTGCCACACTGACAACCGCTGTCGACGGGGTTGCACAGGATGTGCTGGGAACGGCGCCGGGCACCATCAATGGCACCGATCTGGACCTTGATGCAAGTGTTGGCGTAGCACTGGAACTGGGCGTTGACTGGATGGTGAGCGAGCATTTCGGTCTGAACGCCGCGCTCTGGTATGCGGACATCAGTACCGATGCAACGATTACTGCCCTGGCGGATGGGGCGGAAGCAGCCAAAATCACCACAGAAGTCGATATCGACCCCATGGTTTACATGGTTGGCGTTATGTACAAGTTTTGATCCCCGTGCCCGCCGGAAGCCCTGCTATTCAGGGGCTTCCCTAAGGTGCGTTCTCCTGTGAGGGGCCCGAGGGCCCCGCTTTTTTGGAGCAGGCAGAATCAGGCGCTTTCACGCTGAGGTGAACGTCTGGCCTGACCAGCGTTACCCTGGCTCCGGCCCCCACTGCGACCACCGGGTTTAGCACCGAAGCTGCGGGGCTTGCCTCCCGGTCTGCCGTTACCACCACCGTTACCATTGCGGTTACGGGCGCGGCTCGGGTCAGCCTTGGCCTTCGGTTTGAGCGGCAGGTTGTTGGTCGGCTCGAAGCCTTCCACGCTCTTGCGCGGCAGTTGCTTCTTGATCAGCCTTTCGATACCCGCCAGCATTTTACCTTCATCGGCACTCACCAGGGACAGGGCATGGCCACTCTCGCCGGCACGACCAGTACGGCCGATACGGTGCACATAATCTTCGGGCACATTCGGCAGTTCAAAGTTCACCACCTGAGGCAGCTGCTTGATGTCCAGGCCGCGAGCCGCGATATCGGTGGCTACCAGAACACGCACCTCACCCTGTTTGAAATCCGCCAGCGCACGGGTGCGGGCACCCTGTGACTTGTTGCCATGGATCGCAGCGGCGGTAATGCCGTCACGCTCCAGCTTCTGGGTCAGGCGGTTGGCGCCATGCTTGGTTCGGGTGAACACCAGCACCTGTTCCCAGGCATTGTCACGCACCAACTTGCTTAGCAGGGCAGTCTTCTGGCTCTGGTCTACCGGGTAAACCGACTGCTTGATGCTTTCCGCAGCGGTATTACGGGCGGCGACTTCCACCTGAACCGGATTCTCCAGCAGGCCCTGGGCCAGGGTGCGAATCTCGTTGGAGAAGGTGGCGGAGAACAGCAGGTTCTGACGCTTGGCCGGCAACAGCGCAAGGATCTTGCGGATGTCGCGGATGAAGCCCATGTCCAGCATGCGGTCGGCTTCGTCCAGCACCAGGATCTCCACTTCGTTGAAGCGAACGGCGTTCTGCTGGTACAGGTCCATCAGACGGCCTGGCGTGGCCACCAGCACGTCTACTCCCTTGCGCAGCTTCATCATCTGCGGATTGATTTTCACACCACCGAAGACCACGGCGGCCTTGGTTGGAATGTATTTGCTGTACAGATTCACGCTGTCGTGAACCTGTGCGGCCAGTTCCCGGGTCGGTGCCAGAATCAGCGCGCGGGGGCCCTTACCGGTGCGAGGGTTTTCAGCCAGGCGTTGCAACAATGGCAGGGTAAAGCCGGCGGTTTTGCCGGTACCGGTCTGGGCTGCAGCCATCACGTCCTTGCCGGAAAGAACCGCAGGAATGGCCTGGGCCTGGATGGGGGACGGGGTTTCATAACCCTGATCGGATGTGGCACGAACCAGCTGCTCGGACAAACCGAGTGAAGAAAAACTCATATTGGATCAACTCTTGATTATTCTGCCTCCACGACCACCGTTTCTCGGCGAATGCGGGCAGATGCCATGAAAATTCATGGAATAAAAGACGACTACAGTCACGCGCCGTTAACGGGGTGACGTCCTCTGAAAGGTCGTATCGGATGGGTCGCAAAGCGGCACAAGGCCGGAAACTGCGGAAATCCTTAGAGGCAGGATGCAGGCACGGTAACAGAGCGCCCGGGAAATAGCCATAGATGCTTTTCATTAGCAGGCTTTATTCCCCGGGGTAATCAAGCATTCGTTATTCGGTGGCCGCTTTGGCAAAGCCCGCCAACGCGGCCTTCACTTTTTCGATGACTGCATCACAGCCTTCAATACCGTGACGGGATTTCAGGTATTCCGGGTCGTTGTAGCCCAGCCAGGTGTCGCCATCGCTATCTTCCCAGATCAGTGCCTTCTGTGGCAGATCAATCGCCACGCTCCGGGCACACTGCATCAGCGGGGTACCGACTTTGGGGTTGCCGAATATCACCACTTCCGTGGGCGGTAGTTCAAGCCCCGCCTTCTCTGCACCCTGCTGGTGGTTAATGCGGGCCATGACCGTCATGCCCTTGTCCTTCAGCACCGCCTCCAGCCTGTCTGCTGTTGCTTCTACTCCGTGCTCGCTTTTGACCGTCACCATGCCGTCGGCTGCCTGTACCGACAGGGAAAAGCCCAGCAATACCAGAGCAAACACTCGTCCGAGTAACAAACGCATCTTCGTCCCCTCTAATCAGGCCAAACATGGACCAAGCATAGGTTAGCTAGCCACAGATTGCCCGTCTCAAGGAAATCAGAGTGATACAGTCTGGTTAAGGATTCGTAACACGACGAACAATGCACAATAAAGAGGCCTTCGATGAATCCAACTCTGAAATACGCTTTGTCAGCCTGCATCCTTACCACCCTCGCAGGCTGTGGTCAGACCGACAGCGACAGTGTAAAGCCGGCGAAACAGCTGGCACCACCGGAAGAAACCGGTGTGCTTGAAGTCGCCACCCGCAATGGCTCTACCACCTATTATCTGGATCGCCACGAAAATCCCATCGGCCCGGAGCACAGTCTGATCACCCGCTTTGCCGAGAGCAAAGGCTGGCAGGTGCAATGGACCATGCATGATTCCACCGCTGAGGTGCTCAAAGCGCTGGAATCCGGCGCCACTCATCTTGCCGCCGCTGGCCTGACACACCTGCCCTCGAGAACAGAGCGCTTCACCCAGGGCCCTGCCCACACCGAAATTACCGAACAGCTGGTGTGTCACCGGGAGATGCGCCCACTGCCCCGCAAGCCGGAAACCATCGCTGAGGTGGGCATAACGGTAACGGCAGATTCAAGCTATGTGGAAACGCTGAACGGCCTGGCAACGGAACATGAGGGCATCAAGTTCGAAGAGGATGACAGCCGCACCACGGAAATATTGCTCGCCGCCGTGGCAGAGCGATCCCTCGACTGCACCGTGGCCGATTCCAACATCGTCCAGGTTATGCGCCGCCACTTCCCTCACCTTGAAGTAGCGATGAACCTGACCGCCGGCAAAAATCTGGGTTGGTACCTTCCAGCCGGTGCCGAGGACCTGGCAGGCAGCGCCCGTGAATGGATGAACAGTACTGCCGGCGATGAAGCCATCGGTTACATGGAAAACCGCTACTACGCCTACATTGGCGAGTTTGATTTTGTCGATCTGAGAGCGTTGAACCGCCGCCTGGAAGAACGGCTCCCGAAGTTTGCCAACCACTTCGCTGAAGCGGAAGCCACCACCGGCATGCCGGCTGATCTGCTGGCCGCGTTATCGTACCAGGAGTCTCACTGGGATCCGGCTGCGGTGTCTCCGACCGGGGTTCGCGGCATCATGATGCTGACCCAGAACACGGCGCAATCCCTGGGCGTCACCGACCGTCTCGATCCGGTAGCTGCCATTGACGGCGGTGCCCGTTACCTGGCCGATCGTCACCGCCGGTTGCCGGATACCATTCCCGAGCCTGACCGCACCTTCCTGGCCCTGGCCAGCTACAACATCGGCCGCGGCCATCTGCTGGATGCCCGTCAACTGGCGCGGGACCTGGGCAAGAATCCCGACTCCTGGGACGACATGAAAGAGGTGCTGCCCCTGAAAGCGGACAAGCGTTATTACCCACAAACCCGTTACGGCTATGCCCGGGGTTATGAGCCTGTCCACTACGTGCAAAGAATCCGTAACTACCGCGATGTCATCAGCTCGCAGTTCGAATAACTCGCGATCGAATGGAGAGTGTGATGAAAACGTGGAATCGTCTTTTTGCCCTCGTTGTGCTGTTGTTGACCGCCAACCAACTTCCAGCACAAACAGAACCGCTAAAAGTGGGGCTGACCCCGGTCCCACCGTTCGTGGTCGAGGCAGAAACCGGTGAATGGGAAGGCATCAGTGTTGAGCTGTGGCGCCAGGTGGCGGACGGTATAGGCCGTGACTACACACTGGTTCCACTCTCCTTCAAGGAGATGCTCGCCAAAGTGGAGAGTGGCGACATTGATGTAGCCATTGGCGCCCTGACCATGACCGCCGAACGGGAGGCTAAATTCGACTTTACCCACCCGTTCTTCCAGACGGGCCTGTCGATCGCGGTACCGCCAGCCCCCGAGCAGGGGTTATGGGCAAGCCTGCGCGCTTTACTGAGCTGGCAGTTCGTCAGCGTCATTATCGCGCTGGGCGCCCTGTTGCTGGGGGTGGGCTTTGTCTTGTGGCTGTTCGAGCGAAAGCGCAATCCGGAGCAGTTCGGTGGCGATGCGATCAAGGGTATCGGCGCCAGTTTCTGGTGGGCCGCAGTGACCATGACCACAGTTGGCTACGGCGACAAGGCGCCGGTTTCCTTTGCCGGGCGCGCAATCGCCCTGGCGTGGATGTTCGCCGGGCTGATTATGGTGGCGAGCTTCACCGCTGCCATTACGTCGTCACTGACAGTCAGCAACCTCCAGCATCAGATACAGGGACCGGAAGACCTGGTCAGTGCCAATGTCGCAACGATTGCCGGTACGGCCAGCGAAGACTACCTGCGTGATGAACGTATAAGACACCAGCAGTATCCTGACCTGACAACGGCCATGCTATCGGTCGCCAACGGTGAAACCGACGCTGTGGTTTATGACCGGGCCCTGCTGCAGTATCGCAATCAGCAACTGGGCAAAAAGAGACTGACGCTTCTCCCGGACATTTTCCAGCAGCAGCTTTATGGCTTTGCGCTGCCATCCGGCAGCAAGATACGGGGACAGGTGTCGGAACAAATGCTGGCGGTCACCGAAGCCGCAAGTTGGCAGGATACCCTTCGGCGTTACCTGGGCCGAAAATAGAATCTCAGCGGACGAACGTTTCCAGGATTTTTTCCCAGCGCTCGTAAATGAAGAAGTGGCCGCCGTCGGGTAACAGGGTCAGTTCGCTGTTGGTGAGCCATTCGTCGAGGCGAATGGCCTGCTGCACGTCTACCTGGCCATCCAGGTGGCCATGCCAGAGATAGACGGGCAAGTTCAGCTGATCTGGTGACAGATCCGGCGTGCGGGCCACCGCCTTCAGATCCTCAACGAATCCGCCGGAGCCGCGACTGCAGGATTCCGCCATGGCCCGCACATACTGGTCCCGGGTTTCCGGGTTTTCCAGCAGGCGCCGGTCGGCATCCGACCCCAGGTGCTTGTTTGGATTCCTCAGGATACTCCTGGCCATCTGGTTAAGGATTTTCTCCGCCAACGATGGTGCCTTGTCCGCCAACGTCACGGCCAGGCGAAACATCCCCTTCAGCGGACGTCCTTGCGGATCGGTCTGGGGCGGAGCCAGTGCGGACACCAGTCCCAGTCGTTCAACACGCTCCCCCAGGTGAGCGGCGCAGTGCAAGGCCAGAAAACCGCCCAGCGAATATCCCAACAGTATGAAACGGTCCAGCGCCAGATGATCTGCCAGGGCGGCCACGTCCTCAGCCAGATGCTGGGGTGTGCGATCTTCCAGGGCATCGGATCGGCCATATCCCGGTCGATCCGGCACGATCAGCCGCAAGTTCAGGCGGTGAAGGACTTCCAGGGAACCGGGCACTTCCAGCCGCGACCCTCGCACACTGTGGAAAAAGATAATCGGGCGTCCACCAGGCTCGCCATACTGGCAGTAGGACAATGATCGTCCGTCGGATGTCACGAAACTACATGTCCCGGATTCATCCTCTTGCGAGCCGGTACCGGTGCGCTCGGCGAGTTCCGGGAGGCTGTTGCCGATTGGGGCAAGCCCCGACAGGATCAGAGACACCAGTTCCGCCTGGCGGTTGGTGTCCGTCTTGCGGAAAATCGACTTGAACTGGGTGCGCACCGTATGTTCGGACACGCTACGGTGTTCCGCCATTTCACTCATCGACAGCCCCTCAATCAGGTGCCGCGTGAGGGATGCCTCCGCCTCACTCAATCCATAGAGTTCAGCCACGGTGCTTTCATTCACCAGATTGTTGATATCAGGGTTGGAAATGAACAGCGTAACAGCCGCAGCATTCTGTTGATCCGTCTCCCGCACTACATCCGCCGGACACACCATCAGCGATACCGAGCGTGCTGCACCATGGTCGTTAAGCATCAGCGTATGACTGGTACCCGCCTGCAACGATTGCTGGATGAACTGATGCAAAGTGCGGTGGTGCTCGCGGTTGTTAATGCGAACCCGGCCACCGTGATTACCAAGAATGCCGCTCTCCCGCAGACTGATGTCCGCCTGGCGATTCATAGTCAGGATATTGAGGCTGTCATCCACCAAAGCAATGCCTACCGGTAGCATTTCCAGGGTCTGCCCCAGCAGGTCCTGGGCCGCCTCGCCCTCGCGCATCGCCTGCTCCATTACCAGTGCCTGACTGATATGGGGTAACAACTCATCCATGATCCGGCCACGGGCATCGTGGTTCTGATAGATCGGGTCCTCGTCAAACGGATTGGCGGTTTCCTTCAGGGCACTGACCAACTCCGGCCAGCGTTCCCGGTCCTGTGCGGCCTGGTAAACGAGCAGGGCCAGTTCTGATGTGGTAAACGGCTGTGAAGACATGGCTCTCTAATAAATCCTCGCGGCACCCTCTGGACGGCTCTTGAACCGTTTATGTAACCAGAGGTACTGATCCGGGAACTCTCTGATTGTAGACTCTATAAAGTGGTTCCAGGTTTTGGCATCGCGGGTTTTATCCTGCCCGAAATTCTCCTGAATGGGTGAAAACTCCACGCGGTAACGGCCGTCGGCCAGTCGCAAGTGACTGACACAGATTACAGCGGCACCGGATTCCCGTGCGATATAACTCGGGGAGGTGATACAACCGGCATCCACACCAAAGAATGGAACAAACAGCTCGGTCTTGCCGCCGAAATCCTGGTCACAGGCAAACCACACCTGGCCGCCCTCCTTCAGGAAATTCATCATCCGCGGCAACTGGCGCTTGGAAAACGGGCGAATATTGAAGTGACGGCGCCGGCCTTTTTCGATCATACGATCGATGACAGGGTTGTTGTTGGGGCGGTACATATACCCCGGCTTGTCCAGTTTGCAGGCAATCAACGGCAGCGCAAAATCAAAGATGCTGTAGTGAGCACCAATCAGCAGCACACCTCGATTTTTTGCCTTCGCTTCCTCCAAATACTCCAACCCGACCATTTCGGTCGTGTCGTAGTAGCCGGACATATCCCGCCACCAGGCGTGGGTACTTTCCAGGAAGCCTCGGGTACAGGCGATAAAGTTATCCTGCACCAATTGTTCCCGGTCATTTTCAGCCAACTCGGGCAGGCAGGCGGCGAGGTTGGTGTGTGCCACCCTGGAGCGGGATTTCAGTTTGCGCTCCAGGAAACACCCCAGCCGACGGCCAACACGCTGTTTGGCCGACATTGGCAGGAGCGACAACAGGTACAGCGTGAAGACCATCAGCCAGGAGGGCCAGAAAACCGGATGCCATAATGGACTGCGCTGCTTCTTGGCCGCTTTCGACATACATCATGAGCCTTTACTGCAAGAAATAGGGCCAGAGAGACTGACACATTCTCGCACGCACTAATAGATGCATTAAGTAACCGGGCCCGCAGGCCCGGTGGGCCTTTATGAGCCGAACAGCGCCGAACGCAGCGGCTTGAGGAACCCGGCAGAACCCTCTGCCGCCTCACGGGAACGCTTGCCATCGAACTCCAGGTAACCGTCCTCAATGGGCTCGAAACGCAGAATCTTCACGTCCTCCAGATAATTCTGTGACCCCTTCCACGGGCCATGAGTACCCTGCTTCGGCAAGCGGTCCTCTGCACGCTTGATGTAGCCGGAACTGAGTGCCCCCAGAATGGTATCTTCACCCAGGCTGTTCTCGGTATCCCGCGGAACCACCACGCGACTGCCCTTCTTGTCCATGTGGTTGATCAGGCGGCACAGGTATTCGCTGGCAATGTCCGCCTTCAGGGTCCAGGAGATGTTGGTGTAGCCAAAGATCATGGCGGC
The DNA here is from genome assembly GCF_947259545.1 of uncultured Marinobacter sp. Lineage (GTDB taxonomy): Bacteria > Pseudomonadota > Gammaproteobacteria > Pseudomonadales > Oleiphilaceae > Marinobacter. Next base: position 38,073 of record NZ_CAMYMK010000003.1, on the reverse strand, counting down.
GTTGGGCACACCTTCCACCAGTACGTTCTTGTAGATGATCTTGTCCTTCATCACCACTGGCTCGCCGTCCACCGCCGGCTCAATACCACCCAGCATCTGAATGTCCAGGCCCGTGGCCGGAATGATGATGTCGGCTTCAAGCTCTTCGCCGGATTTCAGGCGGATGCCGGTTTCGGTGAAACGCTCAATGTGATCGGTGGCAATGGAGGCCTTGCCCGACTTCAGCGATTTGAACAGATCGCCATCCTTGACCACACACAGGCGCTGATCCCACGGGTTGTAGTCCGGGGTGAAGTGGCGCATATCCGCCTTGCCATTGACCTGCTGTTTGATGATGCTCAGGAACAGCCGGCGCATGGCCTTCGGGCTCTTGCGTGAACGCTCGTACAACAGGCGTGCAATGGAGATATTGCGGGCGCGGGTAATCTTGTAGGCAAGCTTGGCCGGCAGTACTTTCTGCAGGCCCAGGGTGACCTTGTCCGTTGACGGCAACGGCATCAGGTAAGTCGGCGAACGCTGCAGCATAGTGACGTGCGCCGCCTTCTCCGCCATGGTCGGCACCAGGGTAATGGCGGTCGCGCCACTGCCAATCACCACGACTTTCTTGCCGGCATAGTCCAGGTTCTCGGGCCAGTGCTGAGGATGAACCACCTGCCCCTTGAAATCCTCCTCGCCTGGGAAGTCGGGTTTGTAACCCTTGTCGTAGTTGTAATAACCGGTACAACCCACCAGGAAACTGGCAGTAAGCGTTTCGGTCTCGCCACTCTCTTCGCGCTCGGCGGTCACGGTCCAGCACTCGTCGGCACTGGACCAGTCTGCGGTTTTGACCGCCAGGCCATACTGAATATGCTTGTCGACGCCGTTTTCCTCGGCCGTCTCCTTGACGTAATTCTTGATGGAGGCGCCATCCGCCAGTACCTTGCCGCCCGTCCACGGGCGGAAGTTGTAGCCGAAGGTGAACATGTCGGAGTCGGAGCGGATGCCCGGATAGCGGAACAGGTCCCAGGTACCACCGAGGGATTGCCGACGCTCCAGGATAGCGAACGACTTACCCGGGCATTCGCGCTTGAGGTGGCATGCCATACCAATGCCGGAAACGCCGGCGCCGATAATCAGTACATCAAAATGTTGTTGGCTCATGGTAGCGGTCTCGCTCCTGATAAAATCTTCCTGGCCCTCTTCCGTAAACTATGGGGTCGGGCCAACCATGATCCAACGTTAGCGATTTCCGGCAACCGGTGAATTGGCCAATCTCCCGGTTGCCGAGTGTTCAGCGGGCCAGTCAATCCTTGGGCGGCAGATCCCGCACCGGCCGAACTTCAATACTGCCCAGGCGTGCCGGCGGTATATGGCTCGCCAGCTGCAACGCTTCATTGAGATCCCGGGCTTCCAACAGATAGAAACCCGCCAGCTGCTCTTTGGTTTCAGCAAAGGGACCATCCGACATCAGAACCTCGCCATCCCTGACTCTCAGGGTGGTGGCACTGTCCACCGGCTGGAGCGCCTGTCCAGCAAGGAACTTGCCCTTGTCCGCCAGATTCTCCACACAACGGATGCATTCCTGATTCAGGTCATGCCACTGCTGTTCGGTCATGTCATTGATGATCTGTTCCCGGTAGTAAACCAATGCCACGTATTTCATGGGTGATCTCCTTTGTCATGTCCCGTGCCCTAGTCGTCCACCGGTCGATGATTTCGACACCGAACGGCACTTTTTATTGGCAGCCGCCCCCATCCAGCTGGAATAACCGCTTCTGGAGAAAACGCTTTTCCTGGGCCTGGCTCGCCAATGACAGTGCACGTTCATAGGCAACACGGGCTCGTTCCTGATGCCCGGCGCGTCGGTGCAGATCGGCCAGGGCGGCATGAAACAGGTGATAGTTCTGGATGGCTTTGTCGGAAGACAGCCCCTCCAACAGCGCCACGCCAGCTTGCGGTCCCTCCACCATCGCCACCGCCACGGCCCGGTTCAGTGCAATGACCGGTGTCGGTGAGCGTTGGTAGAGCAAATCATAGAGACCCACGATGTCGTGCCAGTCCGTCTCCTCAAAACTCGGGGCATCGGCGTGGGCGGCGGCAATCGCAGCCTGAAGTGTGTACGGGCCGGCCGGTGCCTGCCCCAGTGCCCGCATAAGCCAGCTCTTGCCCAGGCGGATTTCGTCCCTGTCCCACAGGGTCCGGTCCTGCTCTTCCAGGGTCACCAGTTCGCCCTGTTCATCTACCCTGGCCGCCTTGCGGGCATCCTGTAGCCCCATCAGGGCCAGCAAACCGAATACCTCACCGTTCGGCAGCAACGTTGCAAGCAGTTCCGCAAGGCGAATGGCTTCGGCAGTCAGGCTGGCGTCGATCAACCCCTCACCGTCGGTACGGGCGTAGCCTTCGTTGAACATCAGGTAGACGACGTGGAGTACTGCTCCGAGGCGCTCAGCAAGGTGTTTGTCATCGGGGACTTCGTAGGGAATGCCCGCCTCACGGATCTTGCGCTTGGCGCGGACAATTTTCTGGGCCAGCGTGGTGGGTTTCTGCAGTAAGGCCCGCGCCACCTGCTCCGTGGTGAGTCCGCACACTTCCCGCAGCGTCAGCGCCAGTTGCGCGTCCACCGCCAGCGCGGGGTGACAACAGGTGAAAATTAACCGTAACTGGTCGTCCTGCAGGGAGGATTCCGCCAGGTCCGGGGTGTCGGATTCCTCCAGGGTCCGGGCCAGCTCGTCGGCGTGGAAGCGCACGGTCTGTCGTCGCCGGATCTGGTCAATGCCCCGGTTCTGGCCACAGCGAATCAACCAGGCCAGAGGATTATCCGGCACTCCCTGTTCCGGCCATTGCTGGGCGGCGGCTGCAAACGCGTCCTGCAACGCCTCCTCTGCCAGATCGAACTCCCCCAACAAACGGATCAGTGTCGCCAGCACCTGCCTTGAGTGCTGACGGTAAACCGTTTCCAGATCCAGAGTATCCATCTCATTGATCCAATAGCTGACGATAAAACTATCGAATAGTGTGGTACATCTTTGGGCAGACTGTCGTGCGCGGATTCATTAAATCGACATTACGGACGACGATCTGACTCACCACCCAGCAGCGGCTCTATGACATCCGGATACTTTTTCTTAAGGCGGTAAAGGCGAATAATTGTAATGATGTTGGTTACCAGCACCATGCCTTCGGCCAGGGTGCCACCCACCGAGCCAATCACGATGTTATTAAGCATCCATGACAGTGCCGCCAGCCCGAGCACAATCCGCAGTGGTATGCCCCGCAACATGAACATACCCACTGTGCCCAGAACGGCGGCCGTCAGTGGAAAAACATCCGTCGGCACCCGCCAGGTAACAACCGCCACCACCAGATTGACAGCCAGCATCACCGCCATGATCCGCCAGCTGCCCTGGAACTTTCGCGCCAGCGCTATCCGCAGAATCACCAGCACCGTCAGCGCCGCCGCCGTCCAGCTTTCGAAAAACGCAAACATCAGGGCAAACGCGACGTTGGCAGAAATCAGCAGCACCATCAGCCGGTCGTCATTCTTGTTGGCAAACCCGGCGATGCAGAAGCCCAGGGCAATCAGGCCGCAGATCTGCCCCAATACGACGGCCAGGGACATGTCGGCAACAAGCCCGGTCATAGTCCCTCAGTCAATTGGCGAACCAGATCGGTGGCTGGCACTTCCCGGCAACCGGAGGCATTTTGCCCGGACCACAAAGGAGAAAAATCACCGGAGCCATTTGCCTCCGCCTTTGCTCGCAAGGGCGCAATTGCTGATGTTGCCAGGGGAAACTCAGGGGCAACCCCGGACATCGGACCAAGCTCTCGCATCACACGGTTCATGATGCCCCGGGCAGGACCGCCGGAGAAGAGATTGGTCAGGGCGGTGTGACGGGCTTGCGGGCTTTTCAGCGCCTCCCGATGGATCGGACGCGTGGTAGCTTCCGGGCACAACAGAAAAGCGGTGCCCAACTGGACACCGGCGGCCCCGAGATCCATGGCTGCGCGGATGCCCCCCGCATCGGCAATCCCGCCGGCGGCAATGACCGGGCAGCGGACCGCCTGGATCACCTGAGGCAGTAGCGCAAACGTACCCATCTGTGTGGACAAGTCCCGGGTCAGGAAGATCCCCCGGTGACCGCCTGCCTCCAGCCCCTGGGCAATGATCGCATCCACCCCACGCTCATCCAGCCAAACCGCTTCTTCAACTGTGGTAGCGGTGGAAATGACCTTGGCACCGGTAGCTTTTACCCTGTTCAGCAAGGTGTCATCCGGTAGTCCGAAATGAAAGCTGACCACTGCCGGCGTATAGGTTTCCACCAGTTGGGCAGCTTCTTCGTTAAACGGGGTGCGACCACCCCCAGCGGGCACGCTCTCCGGATCGATACCGTACTCCAGGTAATATGGGGTCAGGGCTTCCCGCCAGGCTAATTGTCGGGCATCGTCCGGATCGGGCGGCTGGTGGGCGAAAAAGTTCACATTGAAGGGTTTGTTGGTGCCTGCCGCCAGCGTTTCCAGTTCGGCTCGCAAGTCATCGGCACTCAGCATGGCGCAGGGCAGCGAACCCAGGCCACCGGCATTGGACACCGTCAGCGCCAGCTCACTGCCCTGAACTCCCGCCATCGGCGCCTGAATGATGGGTACGTCAATACCCAGAAGTGTTTGCAGTGTCATATCCCTTATTCCCTCTCCCTGCCTGAAACTTTCCCAGACTGCCACAATGCCCGAAATTGAGCCACGGCATTGCTTGTGCCAAAGTGACCAGAGTTCATTAGCGCGGAAACTGCCCAACCATGAAAACCGTGTTTTCTCCCCTCCATGCCCGCCGTACTGTCAAAACCGAACTGGATGGCGGGCTGCTGATCGAACCCCATGAGAAACCCTCACGGGCAGAAACCATCCTGGCACGAGTCCGGAATCAGGCACTGGGGGAGGTTCTGGAGCCGGAAGAGTTTGGCCTTGAGCCCATCAAAAGGGTACACACGGCGGATTACGTGTCCTTTCTGGAAACCTGCTGGGACGACTGGGTCGCCGCCGGCAAACCCGGCGAAGCCATTCCCGCCGTGTGGGCCGGTCGCGGCATGCGCCATCGTCTGCCCAAGGACATTGACGGTCGCCTGGGCTATTACAGCTTCGCGGCGGAAACCTCCATTACAGAGGGCACCTGGGACGCTGCACGGGCCTCCGCCAATGTGGCCCTGACCGCCCAGAAACTGGTAGCCGGGGGCGAGCGCGCGGCTTTTGCCCTCTGCCGCCCACCCGGTCATCATGCTCACGCGGACCTGTTCGGTGGTTACTGTTTTTTCAATAACGCAGCCATCACAGCGCAAGCCTTCCGGGATCAGGGCTACCAGCGAGTCGCCATCCTTGATGTGGATTTCCATCACGGCAACGGTACCCAGGCCATTTTCTACCATCGCAGTGACGTGCTGACCATTAGCCTGCACGGCGACCCGGATCTGGTATTTCCCCACTTCCTCGGCTTTGAGGACGAGATCGGCAAGGGTGACGGAGAAGGCTATAACCTGAACCTTGTCTATCCGCCCAATACCCCTTACAGCACCTGGAGCCAGGGCCTGGAAACCGCCTGCCGGCACATCGAAGCTTTCCGGCCAAAGGCCCTGGTGGTCGCCCTGGGCGTGGACACCTTCGAAGAAGACCCAATCTCCTTTTTCAAGCTCACCTCGGATGATTACCTCACCCTCGGCAAGCGCCTTGAAAAGCTTGGGCTGCCCACGGTTTTCACCATGGAAGGCGGCTACGACGTGGAAGCTATCGGAGTGAATGCGGTGAATGTGCTGCAGGGTTTCGAGGGTAAAAACTGAATTCACGTTAAGATTGCTAGCGTATCTGATTTGTATCTATTTGTTCCCCAATTGAAAATTTACCGCAAATTAACTCCCCGCTGTGCTATTGGTTACGCCGTTGAGCAACATCAAAAAAGGAAAATGGAGAAAATTACCAATGGAACTAAGTAAAAAGATCGGATTGATCGCTCTGGGCTGCGCTATCACATTTAATGCTCATGCGGCCTCACCCTGGGAGAACAAGCTTTTTTTAAGTGGGGGTGTTGGGTACAGCACACTTGATGTTGATGGTGGTCCGGAATTCGACACCTACGGTTTAGCAGGTAAATTTGGGGTAAGGTTCACCCCATATTTTGGGCTGGAAACACGACTGGCTATTGGAGTCACAGAAGATAGCTGGACCATCCCCAGTAACACTGTTGCATCTGACGATTACAAAGACGTTGATATGACCCATGAATACTCAATTGGACAATATGTTGTACTGGGTTATGCCAACAGTTCCAGCTTCTATCCATATGTTTCTCTTGGTTATGCTGCGACCGGCGGCAAACTCGAACTAAACCCGAAAACCAAAGAAAATCGAAATGAGGAAGCTCGGAAAGTGAGCGAGTCCCTGGATGACTCCGACTTTTCGTATGCATTCGGTTTTAATCTGGTCGTGCAAAAAGATATAGCAGTTACTGCCGAATACATTTCTTATCTGGACACTCATGATGCAGATTTCAGCAGCTTTTACGTTGGATTGACTCACCAATTCTGATCAATCTGTTTCTAATCTGCCTGACAATCCCTATGCTCAACGGCGAACATTGTCAGGCAAAAAATCCAGTCAAATAAAGACATTTCTGCCATTCGGTTTGGCGGAATTCATCATTGATGATTAAGTAACCAATAAGCCATGCTTGGTGTGATGCCATCGACGGATATCTATAATGGACCAATACCTGAAGACCACCGAGTATTTCGACTTCGATGAGCCCAACCTCGGCTTATGGATCCAACACCAACTACAAGGTGTCCCGGATGATCCTGTCGAACAGGCAAAGGCACTTTATCTCGCGGTACGTGACACCGTAAGCTACAACCCCTACGTGTTCCAGACGAACCCGAAGACTTTCAGCGCCAGTTACGCCCTGGAGAGCGGCGAGACCTACTGCATTCCCAAGGCAGTGCTGCTGGGTGCGGCGGCCCGTTCCGTTGGTATTCCCAGCCGGCTGGGTCTGGCGGACGTGCGTAATCATCTATCCAGTCAGAAGCTGATCGATTATCTGCAGTCGGATATTTTCCGCATGCACGGCTTCATCGAGCTCTACCTGAACGGGAAGTGGGTGAAGGCAACGCCGGCCTTCAACGCCCGGCTGTGCGAGCTAATGAACGTGGAACCACTGGAATTCGATGGCATCCACGACTCCATCTTTCAGGAATACACCGAATCCGGCGAGGCTCACATGGAATACGTCAACGATCACGGGGTGTTCGACGATGTCCCCCACGATTTTATCGTCGATGGCATCAAAGCAGCCTACGGTCACCTCTTTTCAGCGAATGAAGTTGGAAAAGGCTTCCAGGGCAGCCTGGAAGCAGATGTCAGTTCACCAACGTCCGCAGACTAGGAATCGGGATAGACACCCGGCTCATCGTCATCAAATTCCACATAGAGCGGCCCGGCAATGTCCCGGTAAAAACCGTCGCGCTTGAGCTTTTTCAACTCCCGCGACAGCTCGGTTAAAAAAGCCCGGTTGCTCTCGGTATTGTGGCAGGTCAAGCGATCGAAGCTTTCCAGCAGGGGGCGATCCGGCAAATAACTGAGCTTGTCCAGATACGGCCTGATATCGGGAATCGCACCGATGATAGCCTCAAAACGCCCGTACTCCAGCATTGACACATTCAGGGCGTCATTTCTGGACCAGACAACATCCAAATGATGATTCTCTAGAAAGGGATGAAGAAAGTGTTCCTGGCCGCTGACCACTCCGACCTGTTTATTCTGAAGGGCACTTACGCTGGCAATAGGCGGGTTGTTCTTCAGGGTAAACAGAAAGAAACTGAATTTCCCCAGAGGGAAGCTGAAGATAAGCTCATCCTTCCTGAAATTCTTCTCTAGCGCTTCGGTCGACGAATAAATACAGTCCGCCTCTCCCTGCTCAAAAACCAGTAGCGCCCGCCTGATTGGATAGAACGTTGCGTTCAGTTCAACATCCAGGTTCGCAACGGCCCGGGCCATAATTTTCTGGTATATCCCATCGCCTGCTTCGGTCGTCAGGTGAGAGAAACCAGGGACAGCTAAACGAATACGGTCCCTTTCCGAAGCACCAGCACTGGCGCATAACACGAACAATATCGAGAGCAGAAAACCCCTCATAGACTTGCCTCTGATCAAATCCGGTTCCCCATAACGATAACAGGCATCGGCTGAATCCGATGCCTGTTTTGTTCAAGCCAGAAGATCAGACCTTTGAGTTCAGGCAGCCTGATCGTCCTCAACCGAGTTGCGAATCAGGAAGTCAAACGCGCTCAGCGCCGCCTTGGAGCCTTCACCCATCGAGATCACGATCTGCTTGTAAGGCACAGTGGTGGCATCGCCAGCCGCAAACACACCGGGAATGGACGTTTCGTTGCGGTCGTTGACGATGAGTTCTCCGTGCTGACTCAACTCGATATCGCCTTTCAGCCACTCCGTATTCGGTACAAGACCAATCTGGACGAAGACGCCTTCCAGTGCAACGTGGTGGCTGTCACCGGTGTTACGGTCAGTGTACTGCAGACCGTTCACCTTGCCGTTCTCACCGGTAATTTCGGTGGTCTGGCCCGAGGTGATGATTTCCACATTCTTCAGGCTGCGCAGTTTCTTCTGCAACACGTCATCCGCCCGCATTTCGGCGCCAAACTCGATCAGGGTGACATGGCCGACAATGCCTGCCAGGTCGATGGCAGCTTCCACACCGGAGTTACCGCCACCAATGACTGCCACACGCTTGCCCTTGAACAGCGGGCCGTCGCAGTGCGGACAGTAAGCCACGCCCTTGTTGCGATACTCTTCCTCACCGGGGACACCCAGTTGGCGCCAGCGGGCACCGGTGGAGAGAATCACTGTGCGGGATTTCAGCGATGCCCCATTAGCCAGGCGTACCTCATGCAGACCACCTTTCTGGCTGGCCGGAATCAGCTTCTCGGCGCGCTGCATGTTCATGATATCCACATCGTACTCAGTGACGTGCTGCTCCATGGCGCTGACCAGTTTCGGGCCTTCGGTATAAGTCACGGAAATCAGGTTCTCAATGCCCATGGTATCGGCGACCTGGCCACCAAAACGCTCGGCGGCGATGCCGGTGGAAATACCCTTGCGGGCAGCGTAGATGGCCGCAGACGAGCCAGCCGGGCCACCACCGATGATCAGAACTTCGAAGGCGTCTTTACCGTTGATCTTCTCCGCTTCACGGGCATCCGAATTGGTGTCCAGTTTGGCCACGATTTCTTCCAGCGTCATACGGCCCTGACCAAAGGTCTCACCATTCAGGTAAACGCTCGGCACCGCCATGACTTCACGCTTCTCGACTTCGTCCTGGAACAGGGCGCCATCGATGGAGGTGTGCTTGATCTTCGGGTTCAGCACACTCATCAGGTTGATCGCCTGAACCACATCCGGACAGTTCTGACAGGACAGGGAAAAATAGGTCTCGAACTCAAACTCACCGTCCAGGGCCTGGATCTGCTCGATCACGTCCTGAGAGGCCTTGGACGGATGGCCGCCTACCTGCAACAGTGCCAGCACCAGCGAGGTGAACTCATGGCCCATGGGAATGCCGGCGAAACGAACACCAATATCCGTACCCACACGATTGATGGCAAAGGAAGGGCGACGCACATCCGGATCTTCCTCGGTGCGCAGGCTGATCTTCGCTGACATCGGCTCCAGATCTTCGAGGAGCTCACGCAGCTCCTGGGACTTGGGGCCGTCGTCGTATGCAGCAACCAGCTCAATCGGCTGCTGCAGTTTGTCCATGTAGGCTTTCAGCTGTTCCTTGATATTGGCATCCAACATGTAACGCGTCCTCTTTTTTAACTTCGTGAGACTGAATGTACGAACTCGGAATGAAGTACGAATCGAATATGTGTGAAAGATACGGACTGACTATATAAAGCTCAAATTAATTGATCCAAACCTTTCAATAGGACAGACCTATGCGCAATATCTGGATCGCTGGACGCCGCCCACAAAAACCTGCCGATCAGGTCCGAATCCTGTCCCTATCAGGCAACTCACCGTCCTGTTGGCCCCCTGCCTACTTCGCTTCCGGCTTGCTACTTTAAAAGGCTGAATACAGGGAGGTTTGCCCGCCGGTTTATCTCCCAACCCCGTAGCCGGAGAACAAGAATGAAGGCAGAATCACGTCATAACATACAGCCACGACACGTTCAGTTTGATTTCAGTGACACGCCCCTGTATTGGCTCAGGGATGATGCGTTTTCCACCCACATGATCAACGGTATTCATTTGTTACTGCCAGAGGGCGAGCTCTGGTTCTGCCGTGTCTACAACAAGGCTTTGCCCCTGGTCACAGACGACGACCTGCGAGCCGACGTGCAAGGGTTTATTCGCCAGGAGGCGATCCATTCCCGCGCCCACAGCAAGGCTCAGGACTATCTGAAAGCACACGGGTTAAGCTTTGACGAATACCACCAGCGGATAAGCTGGCTATTCCAGTCCCTGCTGGGCGAACATCCCCTCGGCCTCAAGAGCCTGGACCGCAAGGAATGGCGCAAACAATGGCTGGTCCTGCGGGTTGGTATCATCGCCGCCATCGAGCATTTCACCGGCGTGCTCGGGCAATGGGCGATGGACAACACCAGTTGGGAACAAAGCGGCGATCCCGCCATGGTGGACCTGTTCAAATGGCATCTCGCTGAGGAAGTGGAGCATCGCACGGTTGCCTTCGACCTGTTTGAGCACCTCTGCAAGACGCAGCTGGGTTTTTATGTCAGCCGACAGGCATTAATGGCCCTGGTGTTTCCACTCTTCCTGTATTTCATTGCCGAAGGTGGACGCACACTGTACCGCCAGGATCCCTCCCCCAAGGTAAAACGCTTTGGTCGTATGAGCATGCTCAATATTTTCAGGGAGCTTGAGCGCGTAGGAAAGGATACCGGCAATGTGCCCACGTTCTCGTTTCTGATCAGGGCCACACTTCGCTGGCTTGCACCTGATTTCCACCCCGTTCATGAAGGGGATACCCAGCAGGCACTGGATTACCTTGCCCGTTCCCCGGCAGCAAATCACGTCAGCTGAAATGAAACCCCCCGGAAAACCGGGGCTTGACCAATAGCGAATACCCAACAGCAGCTTGTCAGCGTATCGTGTGCCAAGGACACCGAAACACCACTCTCTGGCACTCAGAATAGGCAACGCATGTTTCTAGATCGTTTCCACTCCGTCCAGGACGGGCACGTACATATCTCTGCGCCGCAGGCCAGTCAGTTCGCCAAAGAGATCGCGGGGGACTTCAACCCCATTCATGATCCGGATGCCCGCCGCTTCTGTGTTCCCGGGGACCTGCTCTTCGCAATCATTCTGGCCCGTTTCGGACTTTCGCAAAACATGACCTTCCGATTCCGAAGCCTGCTGGGCGCAGACGTGCCATTACGGTTTGTGGAGACCGAGAGCGGCATTGACGTCTGCGATGACGCCGGCAAGGTCTATATCGAGGTGACCAGCAGTGGTGCCCGTACCGAGGACCAGCAGCTGATCGAGGATATTACCCGCGCCTACGTGGCCGCCTCCGGCAAGAACTTCCCCCACACCCTGAAACCGTTGATGGAGTCGAACGGGGTGATGTTCAATCCCGATCGCCCGATGGTCATGTACGAGAGCATGAGCCTGGCCCTGAACAACCTGGATCTGCCGTCGCCAGACCTCGAACTGAGCAACGCAACGCTGGATGCGGCCGGAAAGCGGGGCAACGTTCTACTGGAGTATCAGCTGACCGCCGACGGCAAGGCCGTGGGTGAAGTCACCAAGCGCCTTGTGCTGAGCGGCCTGCGGCCTTACCACCCGGATGCCATGGCCAGCGTCATCGAGGAGTTCTATCGCCTCAAGGCCCGTGGCACTGCGGTTCCCCCAGACACAAAAAACCCCGGATAATCCGGGGTTTTTTGCTCTTGAGCTACTCTCGGGGAGGAGCTTAGATCTTGCCAACCAGGTCTAGGGAAGGAGCCAGAGTCGCTTCACCTTCTTTCCACTTGGCTGGGCAAACTTCGCCCGGGTTGTTGCGAACGTACTGGGCAGCTTTAACCTTGCGCAGCAGATCGTCGGCGTCACGGCCAATACCTTCAGCAGTGATTTCCACCGCCTGGATAATGCCATCCGGATCGATCAGGAAAGTAGCGCGGTCTGCCAGGCCCTGACCTTCACGCATCACACCGAAGTTGTTGGTGATGGTGCCAGTCTGGTCGCCAACCATGAAGTAGTTGATCTTACCAATGGTCTCGGAAGCGTCGTGCCATGCCTTGTGGGTGAAGTGGGTGTCAGTGGACACAGAGAACACTTCCACGCCCAGCTTCTGCAGCTCTTCGTACTTGTCTGCAACGTCACCCAGCTCGGTCGGGCAAACAAAGGTGAAGTCGGCCGGATAGAAGAAAAAGACAGACCACTTACCTTTTACGTCAGCTTCGGAGATTTCAACAAACTCGCCCTGTTTGAAGGCGGTGGCGTTGAACGGTTTGATCTCACTGTTAACAATACCCATATGAAGTAACTCCCGTTTTATGGATTCAAGGGTTGATGAATGAACGGCGCCTAAGTTAAAGAACTCAGGCGCCAAGATAAAATTGATAATTCCCAAACCAAAGATAGGCGCAGTCTATCTTCAAATGAGAGCGAGGCAAAACCCCGTGTACCGCCCTTTATGGAGACGGAACTGGGAAATTCAATCGTTCAGAGCGCCACGGATGGACTATTATTAGGGGTCTGAAGGGAGGACAGGGCCATGCAACGATGTCTTCTGCTACTCATCTGCCTGATGGCCACCGCCTGCGGCGGGGGCTCGGGAAGCAGCTCCGGGGGGGAGACCATCGGTCTCTCCGAGCGTCCGAGTAACACTGAATGTCTGGCCTTTGAGGGTTCGAGCGAGGTTGAACTGACCCCTGTAGCATCTTCCTTCAGCTTCAACTCCCCCTTGCTGATGCTGCCCCATCCCAGCCAGACCGGAATTTTCTATGTCGTTGAGCAGGGCGGAGTCATCTATCGCCTTGACCTGACCACCGACACCCGGACCCAGCTGGCAGACCTGTCCGAAGCCTACGCACTCAGTACCTGCGGCGAGTGTGGGCTGCTGGGCATGGCGTTTGATCCGGCATTTTCCACCAACGGCTTTCTGTATCTGTCGTTCACTGAAGACACCAGTGCCGGCATGACCTCGTTCGTCGCCCGCTTCGAGTCCGCCGACAATGGCCAGAGCCTGCGCCAGGATACCAACGGTGCCCTGCTTCGCAACAACCTGCTGGAACAGCCACAGCCCTTCAGTAACCACAATGGCGGCCATATCACTTTCGGCCCTGACGGTCTGCTGTATGTGGGGCTGGGCGACGGTGGCAGCGCCAACGATCCCGGCAACCGGGCCCAGGACCTGTCCACGCGGCTGGGCAAGATCCTCAGACTCAACCCCGATGGCAGCCCGGCCAGCAACGACATTCCGGGCGCGCTACCGGAGATCTATGCCTATGGTCTGCGCAACCCCTGGCGATACAGCTTCGATCGCGAGACCGGCGATCTGTGGGCCGGCGATGTCGGCCAGAACCGGTTCGAGGAAATCAGCCGGATCACCCGCGGTGGCAACTATGGCTGGCGCTGCTACGAAGGCTTTGAACGCACCAGCAACAGCTGCGGTGACTCCCCCTCCGGCCCGTTTATCGATCCGATAGCGGCCTATGGCCATAATGAAGGCGTTTCCGTCACCGGTGGCTACGTCTACCGCGGCGACAACATTCCTGCGATGCAGGGGGACTACCTGTTCTCCGATTTCGGTTCAGGCACCCTCTGGGCACTCAACGAACAGCCGGACGGCAGCTTCGAGCGTCGCATCCTGCTGGAAACCGGCCGCAACGTCGCTTCCTTCGCGGAGGATAGCGCCGGCGAATTGTACCTGGTGACCTTCTCCGGCCTGTTCCGCATTGACCCGGTCGCTGTCGAGACCGAACTGCCACAGCAGTTGTCCGACACCGGCTGCGTCCAGGCCAACGCGCCCTGGCAGCCAGCAGACGGGCTGATTCCCTACACCATTATTGAGCCCTTCTGGTCCGACGGTGCCGATAAAACCCGCTATCTGGCACTGCCGAACGGCACGAATATTAAGGTCGATGACAGTGGGGATTTCAACCTGCCCAGGGGCTCCGTACTGGTGAAAAACTTCCTGCTGGACCAGAGCCTGATCGAGACCCGCCTGTTCCTGCACAACGCCGATGGCAGCTGGTCCGGGTACAGCTATCAATGGGACGAGGCCGGCACCGACGCCGAGCTGGTGGACGGCAGCCAGGAGGTGGATGTGGGTGGCCAGATCTGGCATTACCCATCGGCCGGCGAGTGCAGTCTGTGCCATACCGCCGCTGCGGGCTTCAGTCTCGGCCTGGAAACCGCGCAACTGAACAGGGACTTCACCTACCCGCAAACCGGCATCACCGCCAATCAGCTGGAGACCCTGGCCGGCATTGGCGTACTGAGCGATTCACCGACACCGGAACAGCTTAGCCAGAGCCTGAGCCGGAGCACCGATGACACCAGGCCGGTCACCCCTCGGGCGCGCAGCTATCTGCACAGCAACTGCAGTCATTGTCACCGCCCCGGCGGCACCACCCAGAGCTCCCTGGATCTGCGGCTCACCACCCCGCTGAGTGACACCGGCGCCTGCGGAGAGCCCCCCGAAAACGACGACCTGGGCCGGACCGGCGCGCAGCTGCTCACGCCCGGAGACGCGGAGAACTCACTGCTGTACCTGAGAATGGTCGCTGAGCAGGAATTCCGCATGCCACCGATCAGCATCCTCCAGCCGGACACCGAGGGTGCCCAGCTGATCGCGGACTGGATCAATCAGCTGGCCAGCTGCAACTGACCCACACCAGCCCCGCAGACCGGGTTAACTGGCCAGTTCAATCTTGCGGAAGTCGAGAATATTCTCTTTCGGTGATGCTTCAATGGCCATTACATCCGCCCGCTTCTTCGCCAGGATGAAGGCAAAGCAGGCGAAATACAGGGTAATGACCAGCGCGCCCACCCACTGAATCCTCAGGAAGTCCAGTTGGAACAGCATGGTCAGGCCCACCATCGCCAGGAAGTTGAACACCACATAGTTCGCCCTGCCGAGGCGCTGGGCGGTCATATTCAGGTTATCGGTGTAAAGCCGGATCAACGAATCCAGCGAGTTCACCACCATCAGCACACCCACGGTAATCATCGCCAGATTGGTGAAGGCCGCAATCTGCAGCCCCTCGGCATGATAATGGTAGAGCACCGAGAACCACACACCGATGGCGATGGACGGCACCACCAGCATGGCAATCAACAGCTGCCAGGTCCGGATTCCGCTGACAAAACGGGCGGTGAACTGGCCGATCATGATGCTCCAGGCGAACCACCAGAACAGGTAAAACTCGTGGTAGTCATTAATCGGCAACGCAAACTGGTGGATGTTGGTGAAGTACTCACCCAGCAGCCCGGCTGTGCCAAGGAAATCCGCCGGCGAACCTTCACCCAGCACAAACGCCCGGAACCACATACCGACGATGAGGGCGATGAACAACAGGCTGGAACCCAGGCTGAGAATTCGTACGTACTTGATCTTCGAGCTGGAATAGACCGCCAGGCCGATAGCGGCAAACACAATGAAGTAGAACGCCGGCACCACGGACTCACCGTCCCCGAGTTGGGGCAGGTACCAGGGCAGGTTCACCAGCAGCAGGTAGGCTGTGAAGGCACAGGTGCCGATGATCACCACGTTGTTGACGACCTTGACCAGCGGTATCTCGAAAAACTGCACCCGCGGTTCAATGATCGCGAAGTAGAAGCAGGTCAGGAAATAGAAGCCCCAGATCAGGAAGGCCCAGAAGCCAAATTCAATCGCCAGGGGATTGGCAAAGCCGTACTCCGGACTCGCCGAGAGATCGCCGTAACCACTGAATTCGGTCAGCGGGAACATGATCAGCCCCACGTCTAGCCCTGACGTGAACAGAATGGCGATAAAGGTGAACGTGCGAACCGGCGTGACGCCGATGCACTTGATATCCCACCACTTGTACAGAATCAGGGCAATGGCGGCGAAGGTAAAAATCAGGCCTGAGGATAACCAGAGTGTCATAGGCTCCTCCGGTTATTCATCATTATAGTGAACAGCATGGGTGTTCCTCCTCTACTTTGTAAGCGCTGCTTCTTTCGAATCGGACACAAACCCAGGACTTGCCTATCCGGCGCCCAGGAACGGCGGGATGCCGTTGCGCTGATAGGGAAATCCTGAGGGCTTGCAAATCCCCGGGCGCATTGCACGCCCGGGTGGGATGACGACGCGCTAACTTAGCGCGCGCTTTGCCTGTCCCGGTCGCTGCCGCCCCTGCCACTGGTCATCCATCACCACAGGCGCGTCAGAAGGTTGCAGGGGCTCCTTGCCCCGGATCAGATCGGCTGCCCGCTCGGCCACCATGATGGTGGGCGCGTTCAGGTTGCCGTTGGGTATGGTCGGGAAGATGGAAGAATCCACCACCCGCAGGTTGTTTATGCCGCGAACCCGGGTGTGCGGGTCCACCACTGCCAGTTCGTCGGTGCCCATCTTGCAGGAGCAGGACGGGTGATAGGCGCTTTCCACGGCCTGACGGACAAAGGCGTCGATTTCCTCGTCGCTCTGAACATCGATCCCGGGCTGGATCTCGGCGCCGCGGTATTCGTCCATCGCCGGCTGGCTGATGATTTCCCGGGTCAGGCGCACGCAGTCGCGGAAGCCTTCACGGTCGGCTTCATGCTCCAGATAATTGAAGCGAATGGTCGGTGCCTGCTTCGGGTCCGCGGACTGCACATGCACAAAACCACGGCTTTTCGGCTTGTTATGACCGATGTGAAGCTGGAAACCGTCTCCATCAAACGCTTCCTTGCCGTCGTAGCGCATGGCCGCCGGCAGGAAATGGTATTGCAGGTCCGGCCACTCAACCCCCGCCTTGGAACGGATAAAGCCGCAGGATTCAAAGTGGTTGGTGGCGCCCAGACCGTCCTTGCGCAGAATCCAGCGCACGCCGATCTTCAGCTTGTTCCACCAGTCCAGCTTGCCGTTGAGGGAGACCGGCTTTTTGCAGCGAAACTGGAAGTAGAACTCCAGGTGATCCTGCAGGTTCTCACCCACGCCCGGCAGTTCGTGTTGCACCTCAATGTCTGCGTTTTCCAGCACCTCACGCTTACCGATACCAGAGAGCTGCAGCAGATGGGGCGAGCCGATGGAGCCGGCGGACAGAATCACTTCCTCGGCGGCTTTGGCTTCATGAATCTTGCCGCCCTGCTCATAACGCACGCCGGTAGCGGTCTTGCCGTCCAGCAACACCTTGTGCACCAGCGCATGAGTCACTACCGTCAGATTCGGGCGTTCCATGGCCGGGCGCAGATACGCGTTGGCGGTGGACCAGCGGCGACCGTTCTTGACAGTCATGTGCATGGCACCGAACCCTTCCTGCTGGGCGCCGTTGTAATCCCCGGTCTCGAAATAGCCGGCATCCGAGCCTGCCTTGATGAAGGCCTCGTAGAGCGGGTTCTGCATGTTGTTGCCGTTGTTCACCCCCAGCGGGCCTTTGTCGCCCCGGTAGTCATTGCCACCGAAGGCCCAGGTTTCCGCTTTCTTGAAGTACGGCAGTACCTGGCGGTAATTCCAGCCTTCCGCGCCTTCGGATTCCCACTCGTCGAAATCCCGGGCGTGGCCACGGACATAAACCATGCCGTTGATGGAAGACGAACCGCCCAGTACCTTGCCCCGTGGGCAGTGCATGCGGCGATTATCCAGGAACGACTCCGGCTCGGATTCAAACTGCCAGGCGTACTTTTTGGTGTTCATAGGAATGGACAGGGCCGTGGGCATCTGGATAAAGATGCTCTTGTCGCTGCCGCCGGTTTCCAGCAGCAGCACCCTGTGGCGCGCGTCCTCGGTAAGACGGTTGGCCAGTACGCAACCGGCGGAACCGGCGCCCACAATGATGTAGTCGTATCGGTTTTCTGTCATATGCGTTCTCCTCTGTGGCCTGCGGGCTTAAAACGGCGCGTCGATGTCTTCCATCCCCACGTACACCGACTTGATCTGGGTGTAGTGAGAAATGGTCTCGCGCCCGTTTTCGCGGCCGATGCCGGAGAGTTTGTAGCCACCGACCGGCATTTCCGCCGGGGAGGCACCGTAGCTGTTGATCCAGCAGATGCCGGCCTGGATCTGGTGAATCACCCGGTGGGCACGGCGGATGTCGCTGGTGAACACACCGGCGGCCAGACCGGTATCGGTATTGTTGGCCCGGGCAATTACCTCGTCTTCCCCGGAGAACGTGAGTACTGACATCACCGGCCCGAAGATCTCTTCCTTCACGATGGTCATGTCATCGGTGCATTCGGTGAAGATGGTCGGCTCCACGAAGTAGCCGCCTGTGGAGTCCTCCGGATCAAACGCCCGGCCGCCGTGACTCAGGGTGGCGCCTTCGGCCAGCCCGGTGGCGATGTAACCCAGCACCAGATCCCGGTGTTTGGCGGAAATCAGGGCGCCGAAGTTGGTGTCCGGATTCATCGGGTCACCGGGCTTGATGTTCTTGCGGGTGCGTTCCAGCAGGCGGTCCATAAAGCGCGGGTAGATGTCTTCATGGACAAACACCCGGGTACCGTTGGTGCAGATCTCGCCCTGGGTGTAAAAGTTGCCCACCATCGCGGCGGAGACGGCGTTCTCAAGGTCTGCGTCGTCAAAAATGATCAACGGGGACTTGCCGCCCAGCTCCATGGTCACGTCCTTGAGGGACGATGCCGCAGCCGCCATCACCTTCTTGCCGGTCGCCACTTCGCCGGTGAAGGACACCTTGGCGATCTCGGGATGATGGGTCAGCCACTGGCCGACGTCCGCCGCACCCTGTACGACGTTGAACACGCCCGCGGGCACGCCCGCTTCGATAAGGATTTCCGCCAGTTTCACAGCCCCCATCGGGGTTTCTTCCGACGGCTTGAAGATCATTGCGTTACCGCAGGCCAACGCCGGTGCGGACTTCCAGCAGGCGATCTGGATCGGGTAGTTCCAGGCGCCAATGCCGGCGCAGATACCCAACGGCTCGCGGCGGGTGTAATAGAAATCACCGCCCAGATCCTGCTGGTTGCCTTCGATGGAGGGCGCCAGCCCAGCGAAGAACTCGATGGCGTCGGCACCGGTAACCACATCCACGGCTTCCGCTTCCTGCCAGGGCTTGCCGGTGTCCTTCACTTCCACCGCCGCCAGCTCGTCGTTGCGCGCACGGAGCAGGGCCACGGCTCTGAGCAGAATCCGGCTACGCTCAATGGCGGTCATGGTCGACCATTGCGAAAAACCGGCGCGGGCACTTTCAATGGCAGCCTGCTGAACCGACTCATCGGCCACTTCCACCTCGTAAATCACCTGCCCGGTAGCCGGGTTCACGACCGGAAAGGTTTCACCGGTGCTGTTGGCCAGAAAACGCCCATGCACGAAATTTTGAACAACGGGAAGAGATGCGGATGCAGACATAGTCAGTGGGTAACCTCGGTTCAGTGTCTTCAGGCCTTGTGGGCCGTTTGAATAAAGTGACGCTCAGGCCTTTGCCTGGGCCAGTGTCTCGTGGACGAATTTCTTACAGAGCCGCTCACCGGCCTCAAAGCTCTCGACCGGCTCCAGGCTCAGGGCGCTGCGCAGCCAGAAGCCGTCGATCAGCGCTGCGGTTTGCCGCGCGGCTTCTGTCGCTGCTTCGGGCGCGAGCACTTGCGCAAAGGAATAACGCAGGTTGCTGTACAGCCGCGCGTTATTGATCTGCTGCAGGCGTTGCAGGCCGGGCTCATGCATCGAGCGCGCCCAGAAGCTGAGCCAGGTTTTGGCCGCCAGCGCCGAGCGCTGGAACTCGGAAAAGTTCGATTCGACGATGCAATTCAGCCGCTGCTCGGGGGAGCCATCGGTCTTTGCCATGCGCTCCCGCAATTCCTTACCCAGCTGATCCAGCAGATATCGCAGGGCGGCTTCGATCAAACCCTGTTTGCCACCGAAATAATGACTGATGATGCCCGAGGACATCCCCGCCCGTTTGCTGATGCTCACAATGGTGGTGTTCTGCATTCCCAGCTCGGCGATGGACTCCATGGTGGCGTCGATCAACTGCTGCTTTCGTGTGTCTTTAACTCCAACAATCGGCATGGCGACTTCGCTGTTTCCGGGCCCAAATTTAATTAATTGAACGTTCAATTAAAATAAAGGCTACAGAAAAGGTGATGGGGTTTCAACTTTTGGCGGTTAAAAAGTAAACAGGGGTAGTCGGATTAGATGTGTCACTTCTTCAGCCGGTAATTCGGATCGGTCCAGCATTTCGGCAAGGCTTCGCCGGAGGGAAAACCCAGCTCCGACTTTTCATAGAACTCCGGGTCCTGGGCTTCCTCGCCATATTGCATACTGCCCTTGATGCGGGTTCTGTGGGGGTCGAACAGGGCCTGGGTATCCAGCACTTCGATTAAATGGCCGGTGTACTTTTCTGCCACAAACATAGCGCCCTCCTGTCTCTAACAAAAGCCTAAGCAGACCTAACCCGTATCTTCGTCGTTAAAGGCCCCACGATGAAACTCTGCGGCCCGGTCTACCTCCTCCATGCCACAAACCTTCGGATCCGGCACCGAGCCGCCTGCCAGTACCTTCAGCACTGCATGGACTCCGTGGGACAGGGATTCCGTGTTGTATCCCCCTTCCAGAACGCACACCAGCCGACCATCACAATGCCGCTTGGCCAGGGACTGCACTACACTGGCCATGGCGGCAAAGCCTTCGTAGCTGACGTTCATCGCCAGATCGAACCAGTGGGCATCAAAGCCCGCCGACACCAGAATCAGATCCGGTTTGAAGTACTCCGTAGCCGGCACAACGATTTCCTGCATGGCGTGGAAATAGGCCATATCGCCTGCCCCACCGGGCAAAGGCACATTCACAGTGGTACCTTCCCCACGACCGGCACCGATGTCATCCAAGGCGCCCGTGCCCGGGTAAAATGGTGCCGCCCGGTGCAGATCAATGAACATCACGTCGGGATCGGCCCAGAAAATGTCCTGGGTGCCGTTGCCATGATGAACATCCCAGTCCAGGATCAAAACCCGCTTGCAGCCCAGCACGGCCTTGGCATGGGCCGCCGCCACCGCAACGTTGTTGAACAGGCAGAACCCCCTCGCCCGGGCCGGTTCGGCATGATGTCCCGGCGGACGAACCACAGCGAATGCACTTTCTGTCTTACCCGCCATCACCGCTTCCACCGCTGCGATAGCCGTGCCCGCAGCGACTTCTGCCGCTTCAACACTGCCGGGCGACACTGCGGTGGTGTCAACATCCAGCCAGGCACTGTCATCTCTGAGGGAAAAAATATCGTCCAGGAAAGACATGGTGTGAACCCGGGCCAGTTCCTCGCGAGTTGCGGCCTGCCCAGGCGCAAAAGCCACATCCGGAATGGGCTCCCGATTGAGGAGTTCCATGACGGCTTGCAGGCGCCCGGGATGTTCCGGGTACTTCCATTGCACGGCGAGGCCGGACAGGATGGTACGAATGCGCTTGTCCAGTCGCCCTGGCAGAAAAGCGGTATTCACATCGGGGAAGTGCTTGAGAACCCGCTCATCATAAAACACGGTGACCACATTCCGATCCGTCACAAGGCCCTCCGTATTTCCGGTTCATGGAGCGGCCCCGCATCCAAAGCAGGGCCCTGAGGAAAGCATAGTCGCTAATCCCGAAAACACACCTCTCACGCAATGAACTTTCCAGCAATTCACCGGGAAGCAACAAAACCCGAACAAGCATTCGTATTTTTGCCCCTGCAGACCCATCGAAGGGGAAAGCCTGCCGCTATCAAAGCCCCTTGCGCCCTAACGGGTTCCGAATTGAACCCGAACAATTAGTCGCTTTAATCTCATACCATGACAAATGCTTTAGCCACGCGGCTCACAACAGTGACCACGGCACCCAAGGAAACCATCATGACCACAGCAACCGCCGAAAAACTCGACTCCGTGACGACATCACCGGAGACGTCAAAGGCCGATGTACCCATCCGGCACATGAAGTTCGACTTCAATGCCAGGGATGCCGACCCCAACTTTTACATGAACACGGAACTGGCGTCCGCCTACTTCGAGGCCTTGTCGATCTTTCTGACCTATGGCGAGGACCTGGTGATCGAGACCGCCCGCCACCACCGCGAATTCCTCAAGGATCCGGTGTTGAAACAACGGGTAACCTCGCTGATCGGCCAGGAGGCGCTGCATTCCAAGGTGCACGAGGAGTGGAACGAAGTACTGAAGGAACACCGGTTTCCGGTGACTTTCTACCGTTTTCTCGCCGAGAACGTCTTCAATTATGGCTTCCGACGGTTTCCACAACCGCTACAGCTGTCGCTGATGGCCGGCATCGAGCATTTCACCGCCGTCCTGGCGGAATTCATGATGAAGCACGAAGACAACTTCTTTCACAGTGAGGACGAGAAGCAGCGTGGCCTGTGGATGTGGCACATGGTGGAGGAGTCCGAGCACAAGGACATCGCCTACGATGTCTTCCAGGAGCTGTCAGGCAACTATGCGTTGCGCGTCAGCGGGTTTGCGCTGGCCCTGATTACCATCTGGTTCCTGGTCCCGCTGGGCGGCGTGCTGATTCCGTTCATCCGACGGCCGCGCAACCTGATCAGCCTCCGTTTCTGGAAGGACGCCAAGCGCAGCCTTGATCTGCTGATCGGTCGCGGGGACGGTGTCTATGGCAGCACTCTTGGCCATGTGTTCGATTACCTGCGCCCGGGTTTTCACCCCAACGACCACGATACCTCCGAGTATCTCGCCTACTACAAAGAGCGCCTGCTCAACCCGGAGACCGGTCTGCTGGCACCCTACCTGCTCAAGGAAATAGTCCCGCCGGTGCGGGCGTAAATCCTGACGGACAGCAGCTTCAAACAACGGAATTCAACGACGGTTACAACACATGGCACATGCAAGCACCAACTCCTCCGCCGCAGACAATGTCTACGATACCTTTATTGTCGGCGCGGGTATTTCCGGGCTGGCCACGGCGATCAAGCTGAAGAAAACCGGCTACCACAACTTCAAGATCATTGAGAAAGCCAGCCGGGTCGGTGGCACCTGGCGGGAAAACACCTACCCGGGCTGTGGCTGTGATGTGCCGTCATCGCTCTATTCCTATTCCTTTGCCCCGAGCAGCAAGTGGAGCAACCTGTTTGCCAAGCAGCCGGAAATTCTGGATTACCTCGAGAACGTCAGCGACGACTTCGGCATCACCCCGCTGATCGAGTTCAACAACGAACTGAACCGCGCCGCCTGGGATGACGAACTCCACCTCTGGCGACTGGACACCAGCAACGGCCAGTACCTCTCGAAAACCGTTGTCTTTGCCACCGGCCCGATCACCGAATCAAAGATCCCACCGATTCCGGGTCTGGATTCCTTCAAGGGCGAGATGTTCCACTCCGCCCGCTGGAATCACGATTACGACCTGACCGGCAAGCGTATCGCCGTCATCGGCACCGGCGCGTCCGCCATCCAGTTTGTGCCCCGTATCCAGCCGCAAGCGGCGGAACTCCATGTCTTCCAGCGCACGGCGCCCTGGGTGCTGCCCAAGCCCGACATGCAGCTGGGCGACACCGGCAAACAGGTAATCGACCGGTTCCCGGTGATCCAGAGCACCTGGCGCAAGGCTGTTGCCGGCTCGCTGAATGTGATCAATTTCGGCCTGCGCAACCCGACCTTCCTGAAGCCGGTCAATGTCGCCGCCAGGCAACTGCTGAAGCTGCAGATTCAGGACCCGGAACTACGTAAGGCAGTCACCCCGAACTTCGACATTGGCTGCAAGCGCATCCTGTTTGCCAACGACTACTACGCCGCCCTGCAGGCGGACAACACTTCGCTGATCCCCAGTGGGCTGGTGAAAGTGGAAGGCAATACGGTCATCGCCGCCAACGGCGAACGCCGTGAAGTGGACGTGATTATCTGGGGTACCGGGTTCGACGTCTCCCACCCACCCATCGGCAACAAGGTGTTCAACGCCAACGGACAGCGCTGGGCGGATCTGTGGAAGAACAGTTCACCGGAGGCGTACCTGGGCACCACCCTGGAAAATTCCCCGAACGCGTTCCTGATCCTCGGGCCCAACGTACTGGTGTATGACTCGTTTATCCGGCTGGCAGAGGCACAGCTCGACTACATCATTGACGGTCTGTGGAAGATCAAGGAGAAGCGCATCAGCAAACTGAGCATCAAACGCTCGGTGCTGAAGCAGCACAACCAACGGGTCCAGAAGAACCTGCAAACCACCGTCTTCAACGCCGGCGGCTGCAGCAGCTATTACCTGGACCAGAACGGCCGCAACTTCGCCGCCTGGCCCTGGTCACTGAGCGCGCTGAAGCGCCGGCTGAACGTGTTCAAGCTGAAAGATTACGACGTTGAATTCGCCGGCAAGGCCAAAGTCCACGCCCTATCTGACCAGCCGGTGACACAGGCAGCCGCTCAGGAAGAAGCCTCCAGCTTGTCCTGAGTGCGGAGCTCGAAATCGCTGGCGTCGTGCCGCTCATGGAGCTGGCTCGACGGTTCGCCCCAGGCCCGGTTGACCTTGCGGCCACGCTGCACAGCCGGGCGTTTGGCGATCTCATCCGTCCAGCGGATCACGTTGGTGTAAGTGTGGGCTTCGAGGAATTCCGCCGCCTCGTAGACCTTATTCTTGACCAGTGCCCCGTACCAGGGCCAGATCGCCATATCGGCGATGGTGTATTCATCACCGGCGATGTAGGGGCGATCCGCCAGCTGGCGATCCAACACATCCAGTTGCCGCTTCACCTCCATGGTGTAGCGGTTGATCGGGTATTCGTACTTCTCGGGTGCGTAGGCATAGAAGTGACCAAAACCGCCACCCAGCATCGGCGCACTGCCCATTTGCCAGAACAGCCAATTCATACACTCGGCGCGACCGGCAACGTCTTCGGGCACGAAGACACCAAACTTCTCGGCGAGATACAACAGAATCGACCCTGATTCGAACAACCGCACCGGCGGATTGGTGCTGTAATCCATCATCGCCGGAATCTTGGAGTTTGGATTCACCCCGACAAACCCGCTGCCGAATTGCTCCCCCTCGGTAATGCGGATCAGGTAGGCGTCGTACTCCGCCCCTTCAAAGCCCAGGGCCAGTAGCTCTTCCAGCATCACCGTCACTTTCACGCCGTTGGGCGTCGCCAGGGAATACAGCTGCAACGGATGCTTGCCCACCGGCAGCTCTTTCTCATGGGTCGGGCCGGCAATGGGGCGATTGATGTTGGCAAACGCGCCGCCGCTGGCGGAGTCCCACTTCCAGACTTTCGGTGGGGTGTACGTGTTATCAGTCATACAACGGGCCTCGTCGCAGGGTATGGATGAGTAGTGATCACTGTACCGAAAACACTGGAGTATTACCCAACCCAGCCTTAAGACTCAACCGGTCAGACGCCTTGCAGTTTTGTAAGTGACCCAAGACGCGAGGCGATAAAAACTGGATAATGGCACCCGGCTTCCCATAGCCCGCTCAATTCTGCAAACGCGGTACCCTGTTCATGGAAATCAAAGTTAACTTTCTGGAAAATCTTCGACTTGAAGCCAAGTTTGATGATTTCACCGTCACTACCGACCAGCCCATTCGCTACAAGGGCGATGGCTCGGCGCCCAGCCCGTTCGACTATTTCCTGGCGTCATCGGCACTCTGTGCGGCTTACTTTGTGCGGGTTTACTGCAAGGCACGGGATATCCCGACGGAAAACATCCGCCTGTCGCAAAACAACATTGTCGACCCGGAAAACCGCTACAACCAGATATTCAGAATTGAGGTGGAGCTACCGGAAGACATTTCCGAAAAGGACCGTCAGGGCATTCTGCGCTCGATCGATCGCTGCACCGTAAAAAAAGTGGTGCAGACCGGGCCCGAATTCCAGATTGAAGTCGTCGAGAATCTCGACGAGGACGCCCAGGCCCTGCTGATGGCGCCGCCGGAAGGTGAAGCGAGTACTTACATTGTCGGTAAGGATCTGCCGCTGGAGCAGACCATCGCCAACATGACCGGCATCCTTGAAGACCTGGGCATGAAAATCGAAATCGCCTCCTGGCGCAATATCGTGCCCCATGTGTGGTCGCTGCACATCCGCGATGCCGCCTCGCCCATGTGCTTTACCAACGGCAAAGGCGCCACCAAGGAAAGCGCACTGTGTTCGGCACTGGGCGAATTCATTGAGCGCCTGAACTGCAACTTCTTCTACAACGACCAGTTCTTCGGCGAAGAGATCGCCAACAGCGAGTTTGTGCATTATCCCAACGAGCAATGGTTCAAGCCCGGGCCGGACGACGAGCTGCCCGAAGGCATTCTGGATGACCACTGCCTCGCGATCTACAACCCCGAGGAGGAGCTGTGTGGCTCCAACCTGATCGACACCAACTCCGGCCGGAGTGACCGTGGTATCTGCTCCCTGCCCTTCGTGCGCCAGTCCGACGGCGAGGTGGTCTACTTCCCCTCCAACCTGATCGAGAACCTGTATCTCAGCAACGGCATGAGCGCCGGCAACACGTTGCACGAAGCGCAGGTACAGTGCCTGTCGGAAATCTTCGAGCGGGCAGTGAAGAAGCAGATCATCGAAGAAGAAGTGGCGCTACCGGATGTGCCCCGGGAAGTACTGGAGAAGTATCCGGACATTCTCGAGGGTATCGAAGCCCTGGAAGCCCAGGGCTTTCCGACCCTGGTGAAAGACGCCTCCCTGGGCGGTCAGTTCCCGGTGATGTGCGTGACGCTGATGAACCCGAGAACCGGCGGCGTGTTTGCCTCCTTTGGCGCCCACCCGAGCTTTGAAGTGGCGCTGGAACGCAGCCTGACGGAATTGCTCCAGGGCCGCAGCTTCGAGGGCCTGAACGACGTGCCAGCCCCCACCTTCAACAGCCTGGCGGTCACCGAGCCCAACAACTTCGTCGAGCACTTTATCGATTCCACCGGCGTGGTGTCCTGGCGCTTCTTCAGCGCCCGATCCAACTACGATTTCTGCGAGTGGGATTTCTCCGGCACCAACGCGGAAGAGGCCGACGGCCTGTTCAGCATCCTCGCGGACCTGGGCAAGGAAGTCTATGTGGCTGTTTATGAGGAGTTGGGCGCGCCGGTCTGCCGCATACTGGTGCCGGGTTATTCCGAGGTGTATCCGGTCGAGGATCTGATCATGGATAACACCAACATGGCGCTGGACTACCGGGAAGATATCCTCAACCTGCACCGCCTGAGTGACGAGCAGTTGGCCGATCTGGTGGAGCGCCTGGAAGCCAGCCAGCTCGACAACTACATGACGATCATCACCCTGATCGGCGTGGAGTTTGACGAGAACACCGTGTGGGGTCAGCTCACCATCCTCGAGCTGAAAATCCTGATCTGCCTGGCCCTGCAGTGGCACGAGGAAGCACTCGAGTTTGTCGACATGTTCCTGCAATTCAACGACAACACCGTCGAACGCGGGCTGTTTTACCAAGCGGTACAGGCAGTGCTGGAAGTCACCCTTGATGACGAGATGACGCTGGACGACTACCTGACCAACTTCCGGCGCATGTTCGGGGATGAGACCATGAACGCCGTGGTGGGCTCAGTCAGCGGTGAGGTTCGATTCCACGGCCTGACCCCGACCAACATGCAACTGGAAGGCCTGGACAAACACCTGCGGCTGATCGACAGCTACAAGAAGCTGCACGCGGCCCGGGCAGCCAAAGCGGGTATCACCTCACAATGAAAAACCGATTATTAACCGGCCTGGTCCTGGCTACCCTCCTGGCCTCTCCGATGGCCGTCATGCCTGCCCTCGCGGCGCCGGCATGCTCCGAGTCGGAAAACAGTTGGGTACCAACCCGCTATTATGCCCGTGGCGCAGTCACATTCTATCGCGGCGACTGGTACCGCTCTCAGGAACGTCATGAAGGCCGCGAACCGGGACAGGGAGCGTTCGCCTGGCAACGCCTTGAAGAGCCTCCCGCGTGTGCCGCAGGCCCGGACCAGTCAGAACGACGCCCGGAAGCCACCACCCCACCGGACCGGCGGCCCCAGGAAACAACCCGGGCCGAAGACAAACAACCGCAAACGTCGGACACTGCCGAGGCCAGTTGCCCGGAACTCCCGGCGTGGTCCTTTGCCGGAAGCTACAGTGTCGGTGATCAGGTCCTTCACGAGGGGCAAGTCTACCGTGCTATCCGCCAGAGCAATGGCACCCTGCCAGGGTCCGGACACCCACCGCGTTGGCAGCCGATGTCGAAGCCCTGCCGCAACATGCCGTGACCGCGTTGACTGTTTGTTATCTCAATGAAGCACGCCAGTTACCATCCTTGAACGTCTCAAGTAACTTTTTAGCTCTGCCCGGATCCAGCTCCGTGAAACACTTCCCGGCATAGAAGAAGTCATTCAGCCCCTCTATTTCCTTTAAGTCCTGCCGGGTGACACCTGCGTACCCCATCGTCCACTCGGAGAAGTTTCTGGCCTCAATGGGCTCCCTGATAATCTTAGTGATCCGGCGATGCCTCTTATCCCTGAAGATCTTTTCGTACAGCGCATCAACGCTCTCAGCCGGGCCTTCCAACACCTGAAAGAACGATCCTGCCTCGTATAAAAGCATTCCGGTAACGCCCAACGCAGCATTCGCTTCCCTGGCTTTTTCGAGGAGGGACACCATATCCGTATCACTGAACCTAACGGTGCCGGCACTGCAGTAAATGCAATGTATCAAATCGTTTTCCACTACTTCGTCACTCATGCCCAGAAGCACTCCTTGAGATAATCGGCCCGGCCTGACCCTGCCCGACTAACACCAGCCGCGCATGTGCATCGCTTCTTCAATCCGTTTTAGTGCATTAATCCATGCCCCCAGACGGATTGATTTTAATTGGTATTCAGCTGCCGTATTCACCGCTTCCCGGTAGCTTCTGGTCAACCGATCCTGTCGCATGCTGTTGACCGTATCAATATCCCAGTAATAGTCGGAGAGCCCCTGGCTACGTTCCATTTGGCATAAATGCACGCTGCCGGCGTTGGCCAGGACATCCGGTACGACGGTCACCCCTTTTTCCAGCAATATATCATCGGCGGCGACCGTGATCGGGGCATTGGCTGCCTCCACCACCATCCGAGCCTTGATCCTGTCTGCATTGTCCGCAGTAATGACGCCCTGAACTGACGCAGGCACCAGTACATCGCAGTCACATTCCAGCATCTCTGAACTGGTTAAGGGCTGGCTGCCGGCAAAGTCTGCGACTTTCCCCTTGGTCTGCTTATGCGCCAACAGACCGGGAATATCGAGCCCGTTGTTTGCATAAATGCCGCCACGGCTATCACTCACCGCCACCACATCACAACCGGCTTCGTAGAACAGACTTGCCGCTACCGATCCGACCTGGCCAAACCCCTGGATAGCGACACGGGCATCTTCAACATCAAAGCCATCCTGCTCCGCAGCCTCCCGAAATACGTCAAAAACACCACTGCCGGTCGCTTCATACCCCCCCAGCGATCCGCCAAGGATAGGTGGTTTGTCATTGACCGCTGTCGGCTCATGGTATCCGGTGACTGATTCATATTCGTCCAGCATCCAGCTCATGGATTGCAGCCCCGTGCCGATATCCGCACCAGGCACATCGTAAGCCGGACCACGGGGGCGCAGATTGCGAATGTAGGCCCGGCAAAGCGACTGCAATTCCCGATCGCTCAGTTCATGCGGGTCGGCCACGATGCCACCCTTGCCCCCACCGGCGGGAATCCGGCCAGCCGCATGTTTGATCGCCATAATCAGTGCCAGCGATTTCACCTCATCAAGGTCGAGATGAGGTGAAATACGTGTCCCATCACGACTCGGACCTAGAGCATCGTTATAACGGACACGATGGGCGTCGAAGACGCGAAAGCTGCCGTCGTCCATCTTCAGTGGGATGCGAAACGACACCAGGCGTCCGGGTGCGGCAAGATATTCCATCACATTGGGGTCAATCTGACCGAGACGTCCGGCCTCACGAAGAATCTGCCCGCTTTCATCCAGAAGATCGTATGTCATGGCATGCCCCTCTTACAGGTTATGGGCGGCCCCGGATCAGGAACCACGCCCTGACCCTAAACATAGCAGCCAGAGTCACCGTGGTGGCGAGCTCGCTTATCTTCCGGGATGTCAGGCGACACCGCTTACACTCCACCAGGGCCACTTTTCATCTTCAGCACGTCCTCCATACGCTCCAGGTATGCGAGAATCGACTCACGCTCCGAAGCAGCATGCTTGAGCGGTGTCTCCAGTGGTGCCCGAACGATGTTGAAAAGGAATGCGTAGACAGTCGCATCCAATGAGGTCACCTCGTTCCCTGCCGCGTACTTATGCTGGCCCAGCTGCCAAGCAATCGCGGAAAGATCCGCAGTGCCGGCGGCATACACCTCAGCCAGGGGATAGCGACCATAACCCTGCCCGACAAGGCTTTTCCTGATGCCTTTTCGCGCTGCACCCGCCACCAGGTGGCGGGCTACGGGGGGCACCATGCCAAAAAACGCTTCCCTGGTCTTCGGCCAGTATCTGTCGTCCACCCAACGTGAAAAGACGATAGCGAAGTAAAGGCTCTCCTCACAGGTACGGCGCAACATATGACCGGTGGCTAACTGAGCTTCGGAGAGCTGTCCGTCTAGCGGGTCACCGTATGTCTTCTTCAGGTAGGTGAGGATATTGCCACTGTCGGGAACACGGTGCGACTGATCAACAATGAACGGAAGCTTGCCCCTCGGGCCCTTGAAAGGAAGGGTGCTCCTGGTCTGGTAGGGCAGTTCTGCCAGACGACAGTAAACCTCCACCTTGAGGCAGAACGGGCTTGCATTCAAACCCCACCCCGGCGCAAATTGATGTAACTCGATCACGGCATCTCTCCGAGTCTGGGCTGCGCGAGGACAGTCCCCGGTTAAATCCTGCCCACAGCAAGCTGAACCGCCTGTTCGGCATGTATTTCCGTAGTGTCATAGAGTTGAACATCTGTATCTGAGCCCTGGATCAAAAGACCTATCTCCGTACACCCCAAAATGACACCTTGAGCACCGCGCTCAGCCAACGATGCGACTACGTCCAAATACATCTTTTTTGAATCAGACCTGACCACACCACGGCACAATTCATTGTAAATCACAGAATGAACCTGCGCTCTTTGGGACTCATCAGGCACGACGACCCGGATACCATGATCCTGGAGACGACCCAGATAAAACGTCTGCTCCATCGTAAATCTTGTCCCCAGCAACCCTACACAGGTTATTCCATCCTTTTTAAGCACGTTGGCGGTGGCGTCCGCAATGTGAAGAAGGGGAATGCTTACTGCTTGCTCAATTTGGCAGGCGACTTTATGCATTGTGTTCGTACACAGAACGAGAAAATCCGCCCCTGCCAATTCAACCGACCGGCCGACTGATCCCAGTATTTCCGCTGTTGCCTGCCAATCACCCTGGTGCTGCAACGCCTCAATCTCGGCAAAATCCACGCTATAGAGAACGAGCTTTGCCGAATGGAGCCCGCCGAGTTCGTCTCTTACTTTCTGGTTGATCAGACGGTAATAAGTCTGGGTCGACTCCCAGCTCATTCCGCCTATCAGGCCTATTGTTTTCAAGGGGAACCTCCGTGTTGTTGCTTCGGGCCCCGAAGCGTGTGTAGTGCAGGCACAGCCACAACGAAAACAGCGTCGACGTCCGTGCCTGGCTTCG
This sequence comes from uncultured Marinobacter sp., assembly GCF_947259545.1. Taxonomy (GTDB): domain Bacteria; phylum Pseudomonadota; class Gammaproteobacteria; order Pseudomonadales; family Oleiphilaceae; genus Marinobacter. The sequence goes on along the minus strand of NZ_CAMYMK010000003.1, from coordinate 6,305 downwards.
TTAAGTGCTCACTTTCCCGACAGTGCCTATCGTAAATAGTTTGTCAGCTCTCGGCCGTGAATGCCTCATGGAATGTGACAGAACCAACGGGAAACGTAGAGCCGAACTTAAGCGCCTGAAAGTATTCGGGCGGCACGTCAGGAAGGGTCAGATCGGGAACGGGGTTGAACCCGAATCTTTCATAGTAGGCCGGGTCGCCAACCAGGACACACCCCTGTGCCCCTCCACTTCTTAAAGCATCAAGAGCGCTGCGTACTAGACGGTTACCAATACCTTGACGTTGGTACTCCGGCAACACCGAAACTGGACCAAACCCGAACCAACCCTTCGACCCATCAGAAATTTGGACCGGTGATACCGCGACGTGCCCAACGACCTCACCATGGCACTCCGCAACAAGTGAAATGGTCAGTACACCTGCGGCTCGAAGAGCTTCAACAATTTGTGCTTCGGTTCCCGAAGCATGTTGAGCGCTAGCGAACGCCGCCTCGGTGACACGACGAATCGAGGAAACGTCCTTTTCTTGCTCTGTCCTGATCGTAATGTTCATTCGCGAGTCACCATCTGAAGAGATAACGCCCAGCATCAGCGGCGGCGCGCAGCGCTGTCCGCTGCATGCGGTTGTTCGGTGGCCGTTGCGCTACACAACTGAATTGCCGCCTGGCAGCGCTCTTCCACCGCCCGGCGGTCCTCTTTTTCGGGCAGCTCCTCCATAGCCCCTCGGGCGATCATTTCAGCATGCCGCAGGAGAGTGGCGCGGTCCTCTGGTCGATGTGCGAATCCCGCGACCACGGCGATCGTTTCCAGCAGGCGGATAGTGACCGCAACACTGGAGCGGCTATATTGCCGGACTTGGTTAAAAGCCGCGTCCGTGATCTCAGGGAACGTATTGGCAGGCGCAATCACGCGAAGCTGATTCTGGTAATCATGGCGATAACGCGACGGCATAGCTCGTGTTGCCAAACGACACAGAACGGAGCCCAAGTGGTCTACACACGTTATCGCCGTAAACGGGTCGTTCAGAGAGGGTGAGAGGGCCCGGACCGCGATTTCTACCAGCTGGTTCATCCCGAACTCGATATCCTGGTCGGAACTCCGCTGATTGCCCAGGACGAACAGGGAACGGACCTGATCCGTAAGCCGGTCGCTCGCTCGACTCGCTGGCCAGATCAGCGCAAGAGGACAACTGGCAACGACGTAGGCTCCAGGTTTTCGCTCCAGTCGAATTACCAAGTCCTCCTCCACCGACAGCGCCAGCAAGGCCGCACCGTCGATGAACTGGAGATAGCCGTCTCCGCCCGCGCCGACTGGCCGAGCGTGCTTTTCGAACGCCTCTAAAAAGCCCTCGTCGGGTGCCTCCGTTGGGATCATTGGCGCTCCGCGTCCGAGGTGTTCCGGGAAAAGTTGGTCGATTCTCCCGAGCAATTCCTTGCTGATCCGCGCGACGGTCTCGTTGGCCTGGATGGAAACAGACACGTGATGAATGAAGTAGATCAATACTCCCACGCTCGCCACCGCGAGTAGAACGCCGAGGGTGACCGACAGGTGCGGAACGAAAGCGACCTCCTCCGCTCGGCGGATCGTGCGGAGGACGAGCAAGCAGTACAGAAAGGTGGCGATGAACGTGCCGAGGACCACCTGTGTGGTGGAATCGCGCATGAAACTGCGCAGTAGACGAGGGCCCAGTTGAGAGGAAGCCAGCGACAGGGCGACTAACGTCATCGAGAAGACCACACCGGCGATGGTAATCATCGACCCGGCGACGATGCCCAGCACTGCGCTCGCCCCTTCCGCTCCACCGGTGAACGTCCAGCCCAGGTTGAGCGACAACCACTCCGTCAGCGGTTTGTCCACGGTGACGCTCACGAGTGCCAGCGCCACGGCTAAGCCGGCCATACCTGCCGGAATGAACCAGAAACTGGAACGAACGCGATTCCAGTACTTGAAGAATTGCCCTCTCACGACAACGGCACCTCATTCGCTTGCATGTCAGCCAAGGCCGAACGCCAGCCATAAGCGGCGTCCGCTGGAGGGTCAAAGGCCCGGAATAAGCTCAATGGCCCTGTTATGTATGAGCTTGATCATCCAAGAACTCAACCAGTTTTTGACCGGTTTCTATTACCCTCAAGTGTAGTTCGGCAATTTCGGTTTCTGAGGCGCCTGAATCTATTGCCCGTTTCAGTTCTGCACTAGCCTGATCGGCTCGATCTGCAAGCATCTTGTGCTCCTTGGCGGGGACTCCTCGGTCTGTTTCAAACTCCCAAACCTGGAAATCCGATTGACTCCTTACCCATTCGGGATAGCAGGGGGAGTCCATGTAGCTGAGCACATCGAGCGGCTAAGCTGGCGCGTGTTTTGCGGCTCTTTGCAAAACCCGCGACTGGTTATGTGTTTAGTTTGACCATTTTATTTGAAATTCGATTTCTTCCTCAGAGCCTTCTCTCTCATGCTCGATATTGTAAATAGCACGAACTGGAACACTTGGTTAGGAGCCATACCTGCCAAAGCCACTTGCCATAACAAGAAACACCACAAAGACACAGACATAGATTAGACCAGCCAGCGAAGCCCCAAAAGCAGTCTGCGCCGACTTAAGCGCGGCATCACTCCGGGCAGTTCCAGATGTTTCAAATACGGCGATGCATCGGCGGGCTGTCAATAGAGCAGGTAAACAGCACGCCGTGGCTAGAATAGCTGCCGGAATCCACCCTGCTTGGTGAGGCAGTAAGAGCAACACGACTGGGGCAAGAGGTAACAGAAGTACGAACCAGAGAAGGCTCTTAGGGCTTTCGAACTCCTCAAAAATCAACGACTCCCGACGCACTGACAATGCAACTCGAATCGCAACAACAAGAAATACTATGAAGAGGATTATGTCCAACATTCCCTTGCTCCTAACGCCTCGGCTTTGCGGCGAGCCGGAGCGACAGCGAAGGTGCGTCCGCCAACAGCCGCTGGTTATGTGTGATCTTAGCTTACTCTGGCAGGCCCTCGAACTCTGGCACGTCCCCTATCGCCCCGTCCCAAACCGCTCTGCTCGATGTGAAGATGTGAGCAGTTGGCAACAAAGAGACTTTAGTGTCCAAACACCCTGCGGGAACGACGAGCAGATTTGTAAGTTGAGTGCTTGGTAATGCTGAACCACACGACCTACAAAAGCTTTTGTTGTGGCGAGTACCTGGAAGCGTAAAGGAAGTCACAGCATCTACACCCGCCAGCCAAGTCAGTTTAGCTGACTGCGAGAACAAATTTGCCGCATGAGCAGATCCCGTATCTTTTTGACAATACTGACAATGGCACAGGTAAAAGCTGTCGAAGTCTCCATGGACCTCAAATCTCACTGTGCCACAAAGGCAAGAACCAACATGCTTAGTCATAGGATTCCCTTCTATGGCCCGCAGGTGACGCACACATAACGCCGCCAGCATGCGCGGCTTAGTAGTGGAGGCGAAGCCGTGCCTGGCCTTGTTAAGGGCTGAGCTGATAGCTCCAGTCCCGATGCTTAGCCCTGTTGGGCTTGTTGTATTCAGGGCGATACCACAGAGCAAGGGACACCAAGATAACTGAGTTAATAAATAGCTGGCGTGCATTACCGTCGAATCTGGCCCCATCCGGCGTATTCGCGCGCAAATTATTGCAGAGGTCATTTACCTTGTTGTCTGCGAATGTCAGACCGTGAACCTGATGAGAAAACTCATTCCTGACGCGCCTGATAAGCTCACATTCTTTGAACTCAAGCTCCGTGATGAGACCAAGACAATACGCCATTTTGATGCGTGCGCTGAACGAACCAATCGGCGCATTACCGCCCTTCAGCAATTCTTTAGACTCCTTGCAAGCAACAAAATGTGACTCTAAAAGTCTATGTAACCGCTCATCGATCAAAGCCGCGCCGACCAAGGCCGCGCCCCGATCGGTCTCCCCTTGAAATTCACCGAGGAACTGCGAGAAATACTCTACATCCTCATCCCGCACTCGACTCTCCTTCTGCCCTTAACGCGGAGCACAGTGGCGGCCCGTCAGGGACGTCCGGTGGACGGCCGTCAGGCCGGGAACGTACTTAAGCGATTGGTTATGCATTTTTGCCCGCAGCACGAATCTTTCGGAATATCTTGGCGATAAAGCTGTTACCGAGAATCAGACCGACAGACAAGACCAAAACCACACACCAACCATAGTTTATCGACGCCTGAGAGCCCATTTGAGTCAGCAGCACACTTACAGAGCGAACGGACCAATAAACGCCAATTAGAAACACGCCAGCAGATACGACACCGCTCTCTGGGATGACAGGCCCGCTGGCTTCTGAAGAAAGAGCAGCCTTGGAGATTTTTGGTGCTCTGAGCCACAAAACCATGCCGATAACGATTGGCACAGAGAGGCCTGCAGCAAGGAACCAAATGTGTAGCGAATGTTGGCCACTAAATGCGTCTGGAACCAGAGCAAGCGGAATATAATTCCCCAAAGTGCTAAAGACCAGGTAGGCAGCAAAAACCTTGATAACGATCTCGATGAGTTCTCTCATAACTCTCTATGCATAACGCGGAGCACAGTGGCGGCCCGTCAGGGACGTCCGGCGGCCATCGGCCGCGTACTGATGCGGTTGGTTATATTTTGCTGGTTGCGGCATCGGTTTCGCGTCCACCACGCAGCACTATATACAATAGCGGCCCTGCTGATACAAACACCGCTGTAAGAACGAAAAATGGGATGAGATAGCCCAACCCTTTGCCACGGCTTTTGGCGTCTTGGTACATCCAAACACAAGCCAACGCGGCCAGAATGTAGAGATCAATGACGACCTGAGCGGTGTCTGGGCTGGACATAAGCTGGGCACCGAAAGCCAGAAGCGACTGTTCTGCACCTGCCATAACCCAAAAGGTGAAGCCCATGAATAGGCAGAGAACGATTAGGGGTAATGTCGATATTCTCATGATCTTCCTTGATTGAGGTTTAAGAAATATAACGCCCGGCTCACACGCCGGTTTGGAGCCGCGAAGCGGCGGAGAATCGGTCGCTGTGCAGCCGATTGTTAAAGCCTGCCCAGCCAGTACTGCGGACGCCGACGGTCATGGGCAACAGCCAGCACCTGAAAGCCGTCAGGCCTTTCTCGGTAAACGATAGACAGGGGAAATCGGTGAAGGGGCGCTCTACGAATATCTGGTGGCAACTCAACTTGCCAGGCTTTTGGTGACTCGCCAACTAAATTGGCCAGGGCCTCAAATTCCTCTATGAAGGCACCACCCAATCCCGGAACTTTTGATTCGTAATAACCAACTGATTCCAGGAACTCGGCTTCCGCTGCCGGGTGAAAAGAATAGTTCATTTGATCAGTGCTCTGGCCTTCCTCATGACATCCTCACCAGACACTGCCTGAACTGTGCCATTATCGAGCTCTTCGCCCCTGCGCCTCGCCTCAAGCAACCAATCGGACCTGAGCTCTTCTTCTGACGGGGACTCCAGACTCAATACCAGTCGCTGGATCAATTGAGCCCGCTCCTCTTTAGGAAGGTGGAGCGCCTCGTCTTCAATTTTCTGGAGATTCATGGACAAAACCTCTCGTTCACGTATCGACCAATTTTGACACGAATGGATACCAGGTGCCACGACTCGGTTTTCCGCTTTAACAGCTTATTAACTGGCCGATCACCGCTAGGCGCGGGACCAGTATGGAATGTAAACCGCCGCTAAAAATAGGAAAACCCCGAAGAGCTGCACGTAGAATGGGAACTTCGCAGCACCCCAATGCAGGACGATATAAACCAGCGATAGCGGCGAAAATATAAGACAGCCCAGGCCCCATAAAATGCTGGTTCTGAACGCTGCGACCAGAAGTGCAAGTCCGCCCAGAATAAACACAGCAACACCAGTGTAGCCTATAAAATCCCACATCCTTGTTTCCTCGATTTTGAAATTCTTCCATGATTACAGACAGCTAGTTAACGCCAGCCAGCATGCGCGGCTATGGAATGGAGGCGAAGCCGCAATGTAGTAGGCGTCGCCGTGACTGGCCTGGTTATGTGTGGCCAGGTACCTCTTCTAAGTTCCGAATCAAGTCCTGCCTTACCAGCCTTGTACTGCCGTCAGATCTCTCAACACGATATGACTTCGGCGTCTCTTTGATGCATTTAACGCGGTTTTCATACTCGATCTCATAGCGACCAGTTAAAAAGACTACGTTGTAGATCTGGCCCGGATGAATGCCCAGCTCTCGGGCAACGGAAGCGGCCGTGTTACCAGGTTGATCGGATCTGCGAACGGCTTCCCGACGAAACTCCTCGGTGTAGGCCTGGGTCTTCTTGCGG
>NZ_CAMYMK010000002.1 GCF_947259545.1 uncultured Marinobacter sp. | reverse complement strand
GTTGTAGATCTGGCCCGGATGAATGCCCAGCTCTCGGGCAACGGAAGCGGCCGTGTTACCAGGTTGATCGGATCTGCGAACGGCTTCCCGACGAAACTCCTCGGTGTAGGCCTGGGTCTTCTTGCGGCTCATGGAGCACCTCCGTGCTAGGGGCTACCCTAACTATAGAAGGTGTCTACTGTTCGTGGGTAACTCGGCGGTATAACGCTGAAATAAGCGGCGGCCCGACAGGGACGTCCGGTGGACGGCCGCCAGGCCGGTAACGTACTTAAGCGATTTGTTAAAAGTCACTTGCGATGCTCGCATTGGCAGATCTCAAGTTGGAGCAACGCAATGTCGGATAAAAACTTGAACGCGTATGCGGTTACCTGAGTGTTGTACTCATCTGCCAAGGAAGACAGTATTTCCTGTTTTTGAGCATCCGAAAGCGACTCTGGCACCTTGAAATTCAATGAGGGCAGTTTCGGCAGTCTCGAGAGGTAAGTTGATAGCCGTTTTTTGATACAAGCTTTCAGATCGGGATCAGTTACCTCTAAATGCTCATCTATCATCCGGTCTAGATTGCGCCTCAGAGCTTCCTCTGCCCCCGGAAATGCGATGATTTCTGCCAAGTTTCACCTCCAAATTGTGTACTTTTAACGCGGTGCGCACCGGCACGCTTTAGCGTGTCCGAGTACCGCTATTGGTTAGCTTTTTTGGGCCTGAAGTATGCGTACGCAGCGCAGTTATCATCCCGACTTTTTGCCTTCTTTAAATCGTCTATCTTTCCTGATATCTCGCTAATTGCCCGAGCTGCCAGCTTGTCACAATAGCGAATCATCTGGTTTACCAAAGAGTCACTCGACGCATCAGAGGCATAAATTAGGCTGACGTTTTCAGGCAGGAAATGCCCTTCATAATACGGAACGGCTCGCGAGTTCATGCCCTGGTGCTCACCCAGCTCACAGTCTACTATCACACCTATGCGGAGATTAGGGGGCGCTCGAAAATGGTTTTTGATGACCAAGTGCCACCCCAACCTTTCGGGATTGACTGCTTCATTTACATCCAACATTGCGTAGCAGGGACCGCCAACGAAGGGAACTTCACTGACGTAAGATTTCAATGGCTGTTCAATAAGATAAGACGCGCAAACACTTAACTGATGGTCGCCAATTTTCTTTGTATTCGTGTCGATGGCAATGAGGTAGTCAAAACTATCTTTAAGCGCTGTGAACGTGCTAAATGATGCTCCCATTGAAGGCGCTGCGATGGAGCTAACGACTTTTTCCTTGCCGGACGAAGGACGCTCGTACCGAGTTTCTAACCTTACAGTGTCGGGATCTGCATCAGCGATTGTCACCCGATCTTGGGCGGGATCATAGTGGACAGTCAGGTGTGAAACCTCACCCTTCGTAGTCGCATAGATATAATCCCTTCTCGGCCTTTCTTGCCGGCTCTTCTTACCCATTTTAAAACCTAACGCACGCAGCAGGGGCGCGACGTCAGGAGCGTCCCTTGCCTGCACTGGTTAGGTTTTAGCATAGGATTGGATAATGCCGTTGCAGACATAAAGGCAGTTCCGAACGGTATTATCAACTGTCTCAAAGAATTCATCGTTGAGAACTTGCTCCTTATGCCCTCCACTGTAGTACTGGAGCACATAGCCATCGTGCTGATCATGGAGCACTTGCCCATGGGCAAATGCATTTCTCCACGACATTAGTTTGTTTAGGTCTGACTTCAGACTCTTGATCTTATCTCGCTCTAACAACTCAAATTGTTCAAGTAGGCGCGTAAATACTCTGCGCTTAAACGAAAATGAGAAGTCGGAGGTACCCACAATCTCGCTAACGAAAAAACCTCTGTAGTCACTATTCTGACTTGTCCCAGCAAATAGGACCTTACTGACCGCTTCAATGATTCGTTCCTCAATCATCACCATTGCTGAAAGTATTTCAGTGCCATTTTTCTCTATCACAGCCATCTCGTCGACCAAATTGGACGGCCGCCCTTGAACCGGCTCTGGGCGATCAAGGTTCAAACGCAGGGTGATAGCTTTCGGGAATTTGAGTTCTTTCATATGAACCTAACGTCGATGTTCAGCGGCCTGATCTTGTACCATTTTAATGGACACTTTAGGCACTGAGCTTTTCATATTCCTCCGGGGATTGGTAGCCCAGGCTCGAGTGCAATCGCTCGCTGTTATAGAACATCATGTAGTGAATAATTTCCGAGACCGCCTGCACTTTCGTGTCGAACAAACGCTTGTGCACCAACTCCGCTTTCAGTGTGTGGAAATACGATTCCATGGCCGCGTTGTCCAACGGATTGCCCTTGCGGCTCATGCTGCGAACCATGTGAGCGGTCTCCAGCAACTCCCGGTACTCGTGGGCGGCGTATTCAATGCCCTGATCGGAATGGAACAGGCAACCTGGCTTTGGCATTTCATTCAGCAACGCCATGCGCAGTGCGCTCTTGGTCAATTCACTGTTGCGGCGACTGCTGAACGACCAGCCCACCACTTTGCGACTGAACAGATCAATAATTGCCGCGTGGTACAGCCAGCCGGTACGGGTTTTCAGATAAGTGAAATCCCCAGCCCACTGCTGACCGCAGCCGCTCGGTGCATCGCTGCCTTTGAGCTGATTGCCGGCCGAGCTGTAAAACGCGTGCTGCCCCGGCCGCCAGGCATACAGTCCGGTTGTAGAGGCTTTAATCTCTAACGCCCTCATCAACCGATTCACCCGTCGACGACTGCAAGGGATACCCTGTTGGCGCAACGCCTGATGCACTCTTGGGGCCCCGTAGGCCCGACGATATCCCTGGTGCAACTCGACAATGGCGCCTTTGATCACCTCATCCTGCTGTCGATGCAGGCTGACAGGGCGCGTGAGCCAAGCATAGAAGCCGCTGCGAGACACCCCAAAAAACACGCAAAGTCGTTTGACGCTGAACCGATCCCGGTTCTTCTCGATAAACGCAAAAATCAGTGACGGTTTTTCTCGAAGAACCGGCGCGCCTTTTTTAGGAGGTCAATTTCCTCCTGGCGCGCATTCAGCTGTTTTTCCAGATCCTTGATGCGCTTCTTCGCCTTTGCCAGCTCGTCTTCGGCAGCGGCTTCAGAATCCGGTGGAGGGTTGATCCGTTTGGGAGAGGGCTTCTGCTTTTTCATGTGTTTGTTTTCAACCAGCGTCCCGTTGCGATGCTCCATACACCAGCGGTACAGCATCACCGGGTGTATCCCCAGCCCCTCCGCAATATCCTTGGTTTTAACGTTAGGGTGATTAGCCAGTTTAACGGCCCGCAGCTTGAACGCCAGCGTGTAACGGTCGTAGTTTCTCTTCTGGGTCTGCCCCATGACGGGCCCCCTCTAGTGTCCGGTAAATGACCGTCCACTAAAGCGGTGCAAGATCAGCGCCCCGACAGGGGCGTCCGGTGGACCGCCGCAAGGCCGGGAACGAACTTAATTGACTTGTTAATTGGATACCTCAATGTGCCACTTGGGCTTGATGCGCCCGAAATCCTGGCGGACGTTTGATTTCAGCGCCTTTTTGGAGTCCAGCACCTTTGCCTCGCCGTCTTCTCTGACAAACACAACCCAATGCCAAAATGGCTTGCCCTGTTCCATACGCCATTTAATAGCCATAAGGGCCTTGTCTGGAAGGCCCTCCCAAGACTCGAAAGGTGTTTCTTTGGGCGACACCGAGATACCGAATTCCCGCAGAAGCTTCCGGACGTGCGCAGTCTCCGACCAGAGCGACATGTCTGACGCGTAAATGCCCAGAGCGTTTGCTTTGCGCTTGGCCTCCGCATAGCTGATGCCTGCTAGAGCAGCGCTTGCCGCAATGCCACAACCTGTGGTTTCTTCCTGGATGACTGGTTCCATGTCTATACCAATTAACGCCTGCAGCATGCGCGCCCATGAAATGGAGCCGAAGGCGCAATGTAATGGGCGTCGCCGTGCCTGCATTGGTTATGTTGTAGAAGCCAAGATCGATTCATAGCGATTAGCATGCAGGTGCCCCATTAAACTTGCTGCTTTTAGCAGATGCTCCCAGAACTCCCTTCCAGGGTTTGGGTTGTCCTCTATGACGCCGTCAAGTTCTTCCATTGCGAGAAGCAACTCATTTGCTTCTAGGAAAGAGAGAAAATCGCTCTCTCGGTATCCGTTGTCGGATTCGACGACGTTCTCGGGCAGCAAGCTGAAAGCTGCCTTCAGCTCCGCCTCTATTCTTTCCCATCTCTCTACCTGGTTCATAGCTCTCTACGCAACATAACGCTCGCAGCTGCGGCAGCCGGGGGATTTTAGGAGCGAAGCGACGTCCCGGCTGTCCGACAGACTGCGCTTGTTATGTGAGACCCGATTAAAAACCAACATCAAGCCTCTTCTAATGTGACGCACCAACTTTCACATAGAACCCAACCACTAAATCCATATTGCCCTTCAATAATTATGGGCTTTATTGATCGCTTTGCCACTCTGCTGCAGAACTCTTTAAGATCATAGCAATTGAACGGCAGGCCACACTGTTGATACTCCTCTAATGTGCCAGAATATTTATGGTGCAGCTCTTCCGGATCACACTCTTCAATGCTAACAACAATATTCCCATCGAGGACATTAGAAAATTGATGACCCCAAACACCTTCGAATTTTGCCTTGCCAACCCTCGCTCCCTGATGTTCTTTTAGATATAGCACAACTTGACGCTCTAAAAGATCAATCTCGTATTTGTTTATGCTTAACTTTGGACTTTTACTCATACTTTCACATAACATTTGTATATGAGTCTTCATGATCACTTTTCCAGCGACTCATATCTCAATTCGACAATCCTTCAAAACTAGGCAGAAAACCCTGTCAGGTCAATAGCTTCCGATTGTTTTTCTGATCGCCGTCTCAAACATAAATGATCACAAAGACTACTATCCCCTTTCTGGGCAGTCAGCCCATATCAATGATTTAATTGCAAAAATAACCAATTCACAAAAATTCACCCAGTTCATGGTCGCAACGATCATTTTTCCAGTTGTCAGCGCCCTTCCTCCCCCTCCAAGCAACCGCCGATAACTTCCTCGCCAGGTCGCCACCTGTGACATCGGCTAATAGCTAATCAGGCCATCTGGCATCAGTAGCCGCTATAGAGGTGGTGGGCTCTGACGCCGTGTACTAGCTTGAAAGATGTCCTGTAGTACTCAACTTCAGCTTAAACGCCTTCTTTCGGAGTAACGTATTGATGGTAGCTCCAGATCAGCAGACTCCCGACCCAACCACCTGGCGACAGAAACTGTCCGACGTTCTGGATATGTTCGCCTTTCCTTTACGCACCTCTCATTACGTCGAACTGGTCAACCCGCTCTGGAGTACCCACCAGATGCAGGCGCAGGTGGTGGAGGTGTGGGACGAGACCAAGGATGCCCGCACCATTACCTTGCGCCCTGGCGTGAACTGGCGTTTGAACCGGCCCGGTCAGCATGTTCGTATCGGTATTCCCGTTGAGGGCCGACACTATACCCGCACGTATACGATCTCTTCTCCGCCGGAACGGAATGATGACTGCTTTACCATCACCGTGAAAATCATCGACGGTGGGCGCGTATCCAAACATATCGTCCGCAATATCAAAGTGGGTGACTATCTCCCCATCGGCCTGCCCCAGGGCGACTTTTATCTGCCGGACGCCTCCCCGATCCAGCCCCTGTTTATTACCGCCGGCAGCGGTATTACGCCGGCCATGAGCATGATTCGAAGTCTGGTTGCGCAGGAGCGCTTACCGGACACGGTGCACATCCATTACGCACCGCACGAATTCGATGTGATCTTCAGTAAGGAGCTGCGCCAACTCGCGGCAGAAAAGAAGCAGTATCACCTCCACGAAGTGCACACGCAGGAACTTGGTGAACAGAAACAAACGCAGGGCTATTTCAGTGAGGAACAGTTGGAAACGCTCTGTCCCGACTGGAAAGAGCGGGATTGCTACGCTTGTGGTCCCCCCGGGTTACTCGCTGCCCTGGAAGACTTGTATGAGAAGGCGGGGCTCAGTCGCCGGCTTCACGTCGAGCGTTTTCGAGCGGATTTCGCCGAGATACCGAACAATGCGGTGGGCGGTAAAGTTCGCTTTGCCCAGAGCAATCGTGATGTAGACGCCGACAGCGAAACCAACCTGCTGCGGGTTGCCGAAGATGCCGGCATGAATCCGCCCCATGGCTGCCGTATGGGTATTTGCCATACCTGCAATACCAGGTTGCTTTCAGGTTGTGTGCGGGATTTGCGCACCGGAGAAGTGTTGAATGAATCCGGTGCCATTGTGCAGACGTGTGTGTGCGCCGCCGCTGGTGACTGCGAACTGGATCTTTAGGAGTACAAACCATGACAACAAAAAAACCTCTGCCGGTGGATCTTACCGACGAGCAGATTGACGAGTTCGGCCGTGAAATGGAGGCGATTTATGACGACATCATGCAGAGCCGGGGTGAGAGTGATCGCCAATACATCCTGGGGCTGATCCGAACCCAACGAAGCATGGCCCTGATCGGCCGTTTGTTTATGTATGCGGGTCTGTTCTTCCTGCCAGCCTGGCCCCATGCGATGGCCGGCTGGACCGCAACGTTGCTGATCATGGGGCTGGGTACCTTCATGCTCGGCATCGCCAAGATCCTCGAGAATATGGAAATTGCCCATAATGTGCTGCATGCGCAGTGGGACTGGATGAAGGATCCCGATATCCAGTCCAATACCTGGGAATGGGACACCATGAGCCCGTCGGATCGCTGGATGCATTCCCACAACGTGGTGCACCATACCTGGACCAATGTCCTGGAAAAGGACCTCGATGTCGGGTACGGCATCATGCGGGTAACACCTTTGCAGGAATGGCACCCCAAATATCTGCCCCAACCCGTATATTTCCTACTGCTGATGCTGTTCTTTGAGGAAGGCGTGGCACTGCACGAACAGGCTCTGATCGATGTGGTCGAAGGCCGCAAGAAAGCGTCGGAGTTCAAGCCACTGGCAAAACGTATCGGTCGCAAAATCTGGGGACAGGTTCGCAAGGATTACATTATGTGGCCGGGACTGGCGGCATTGGTGGCGGTGCCAATCTCCTTCTTTGTGCCGGAATCACCTTTGCTGGTATTCGCGCTGGTGGCGGGCGCCAATTTCATTGCCAACATCATGCGCAATATCTGGGCCTTCATGATCATTTTTTGCGGTCATTTTCCCGAAGGCGTGTATAACTTCACCCCCGATCAGGTGGAGGGGGAATCCCGAGGCCAATGGTACCTTCGTCAACTCCTCGGTTCCGCCAATATTACCGGCGGCAGCCTGTTCCACGTGCTGTCCGGCAACCTGAGCCACCAGATTGAACACCATCTGTTTCCTGACATGTGCAGCAATCGATATCCGGAAGCGTCCCAGCGGGTGCGGGCCGTTGCAGCCCGTTATGGATTGCCATACAACCGGGCTTCCCTGTGGCGCCAGTTTGGCACTACCTGGCTCAAGAACCTACGTCTGGCATTTCCTGGAGGTAAACCACAACCGGAAGTCGCCCGCGCCTGACGCGGGTTCCGGCGTCAGTGATCAGTCGGCTGAAGGCAGGTTGCCTCCCAGCATGTTTTCAACGACTGCGGCATTGTAGAAGGCTTCAACCGTCTGGATTTTGTTGTTCCTGACACGAAACCAGACGGCCAGCCGTACATCCCCGATCGGTTCAAAGTGAGTCTGGTAATCCAGAATTGCGAACACGTGCTCCCCGTCGGCACTGAGTTGACGGAGGACCAGATCCTTCTGAATGGCGACCATGCCGAATTGGTAGCCCAGCATGTCGTCCGGACTGAGGAAGCGCATATTCGGCCCCACATATTCAAACCCCTCAGTCACCAACAAGGCCTTCGCCTCATCCAGGCGCTGGGCACGGATATCATCAATGAATTGAGCCACGATGTCTTTTGGCTGCATGGATAGAGACTCCATTTCTAACATGGGGACCATTGGGATGCCTGTAAGCGCCTGGATGCCATCAAGCTTGCGCACCCTTTTACCATGTATACCAAAAAAACGGGCAACGAAACATGTGTTCGCTGGTAACTCAACTGCTTAACGAAGGGTATTGATGCCCCCCCGGTTCTCAAAGAGCCTCCAGACTCTCGCGGGCAATCTCGGTAATTTTTGCCCAATCCTTAGAAGCAATCACGTCCGCCGGTGTCAGCCAGCTACCGCCGACCGCCTGGACATTACCCAGGGCCAGATAATCCCGGGCGGTGTCGCGGCGTATGCCCCCTGTCGGGCAGAAGGTAATGTCCGGGAACGGGCCGCTGAAGGCTTTCAGGGCTGGGATGCCACCAGCGACTTCGGCGGGGAAGAATTTGAATTCCCGATAGCCCAGGTTATGCCCCACCATCAGTTCGGAGATGGTGGAGATTCCCGGCAACAGCGGGGCTTCGGAAGTCAGACCAAATTCGAGGATGGCTTCGGTAACACCTGGAGTGATCACAAACTGGGCACCGGCCGCCTCTACCTGACGGTATTGAGCGATGCTGGTAACGGTTCCGGCGCCAACCCAGGCATCGGGGATCGCTTTGCGAACCTGCTCAATGGCTTTGACGCCGTGCTCGGTGCGCAGGGTGATTTCCAGTACGTTGATACCCCCGTCCACCAATGCCTGACACAGGGGCACCGCGTCATCAGGATCGTTTATTGCTATCACCGGGATCAGCGGTGAGGACGCCAGCACGGCCCTGACTCGCTCGTGATGAAAATCGGATAACTGGTTCATGGTTCTACTCCATCTTGAAATTCGTGGGGCGGGCTCAGGGGCTCCAGAACACTTGCAGGCCGGGCTTCAGGAAGGCACGAATGGGCATGGCCATGACATCATCCGGGGTCTCCAGCGCCTTCTTCAGGGTATCCAGCTTATCCGAGCCTTTAAGATGTAAGGCGATAAACCGGGCGTCCCGCAGGACCGGCCAGGTCAGGGTGATCCGTTTTTGCGGTTGGGACAAAGGCGTCATGGCAGCAACGGTATCCCGACAGTCCGGATCCATTGCGTGGGGCAATTCTTCAGCATCCGGGAACAGCGAGGCGGTATGACCGTCGTTACCCATGCCAAGAATCACCACATCCAGCGGCAGTGACAATCCAGCGAGCTCGGCTTTGACGGCATCGAGACCGTCTGCCGGTGTCGCTCCGGCCTGCTTGAGAGACAGGAAACGGGCAGCGGCGGCATTGTGCTGCAGCAGCGCTTCCTTCACCAGACGGGTGTTGCTGGCCGGGTCGGCCTCCTC
The DNA here is from genome assembly GCF_947259545.1 of uncultured Marinobacter sp. Taxonomy (GTDB): domain Bacteria; phylum Pseudomonadota; class Gammaproteobacteria; order Pseudomonadales; family Oleiphilaceae; genus Marinobacter. The sequence continues at coordinate 1,222,381 of NZ_CAMYMK010000002.1, read as the reverse complement.
TACCCAGCGCTCATCCGCCAGCAGGACATCCACCCGAGACCAATCCAGCTCCTTGCAGGACAGGGCGGAAAAAAACGGCAGGGGCGTCGAACCGCCAGACACCACCAGAGACACTCGCTCGGCCTCCGCCAGGCGTTTACTGAGGAAATCCGACACCGCTTCTGCCAGCTCAAGAGCCACCTGCTCCGGTGAATCTCCAAACCGGGACTCAACACCCCGGGGGAACTGAATATCAGGCGTCTTCATACCAGCTCCTCCCGTCCCTGGTGATCATCGCGATAGAGGCAACCGGCCCCCAGGTTCCGGCGGCATAGCGCTTGGGCGGCTCACCGCTGTCATGCCAGTTGCGGATGACCTGGTCCACCCAACGCCAGGCATGCTCGACCTCATCCCGACGCACAAACAGATACTGGTTCCCCTTCATCACCTCCCATAACAGCCGCTCATACGCATCCGGAATACGGTCAGTATCGAAGGTTTCTGAGAAGGTCAGCTCCAGCGGGCCCTGGCGCAGCCTCATTCCCTTGTCCAGCCCCTGATCCTTGGTCAGAATTTTCAGGGACATGCCTTCATCCGGCTGCAGGCGAATAATCAGCTTGTTGTTGGCCAGATGTTTCTGATCCGGGTCGAAGATATAGTGTGGCGCGGGTTTGAAGTGAATGATGATCTGCGAGAGTTTTTCCGGCAGACGCTTCCCGGTACGGATGTAGAAAGGCACACCGGACCAGCGCCAGTTTTCGATCTCAGCCTTGAGGGCCACGAACGTTTCCGTGGAGCTGCCCTTGTTGGCCCCCTCCTCCTCAAGATAGCCGGGCACCGGCTTGCCATTGCTGGTGCCGGCGGTGTACTGCCCCCGCACCACGTGGCGCTCCATCAGCTCCGGCGTGATCTCTCTCAGCGCCTTGAGTACCTTGACCTTTTCATCACGAATACTGTCCGCGGATAGATCCGAGGGCGGATCCATGGCAATCAGGCAGAGCAGCTGCAGGAGGTGATTCTGGATCATGTCCCGGATTTGCCCGGCCTTGTCAAAGTACCCCCAGCGGCCCTCAATACCAACACTCTCGGCCACTGTGATCTCAACATGGGAAATGTGATTCTGATCCCACTGGGAGGCGAACAAATTGTTGGCGAACCTCAGAGCAATCAGATTCTGGACCGTTTCCTTACCCAGGTAATGGTCGATGCGGAACAGCTGATCTTCCCGGTAAACCTCCCCCAACTCATCGTTGATAACCTTGGAGGACGCCAGGTCATGACCGATCGGCTTCTCGACCACCACACGGGTTTTATCTGTACAGCAGTTGGCGCTTCTCAGGTTGCGCGCGATGACACCGTACATCGACGGTGGCGTCGCCATATAAACAATGAGGTTGCCTTCAGATGTTCCGCGCCAGTCGTTCAGTGCGCCATAGCCTTCCGGATCGGTAAAGTCCAGGTACAGGTAATCCACCCGTTGCAGGAAGGTTTCGACCAGAGCTTCGTCAAATTCATGGGGTTTTACATGCTCCCTGAGTTTGTCGTGAAGCAGCTTTCGGGCCTCTGCGGTATCGACTTTAGTGCGGGCGATCGCCAGAATCCGACTCCCCGGATCCATCAGACCGGAGCGCTCCAGCTGATACAGTGCGGGGAAAAGCTTACGCTGTGCCAGGTCACCCAGCGCTCCAAACATCATCAGGTCACAACGGGTACTGTTGTTATCGGCCATTGGCTCCTTCTCTCATACCAAACCACAATGTAGTAATATTAAACAAATAATGACACTGAAATTCTGCCATTCCAAGAAAAAAATCCAGTTTTTGATATTTTTACTACCGCATAATCAATAAAAACACGGTATAATCGGGCCCAAAATGTCACAACGAACGCCGATGATTCAGGGAGTACCCTTCAATGGCTGCGAACCAGGCGAACCGAGACGATAATCTGATTGAAGACATCCAGGCGCGACTGGACAGTCTTAACAAGTCCGAACGCAAAGTGGCCGAGGCCATCCTGCGCGATCCCACCGCCGCAACCCGCTACAGCATTGCCGCGCTGGCCCGCGCCGCCGATGTCAGCGAACCCACTGTTAACCGGTTCTGCCGCGGCTTCTCCGCAACCGGCTTCCCGGACTTCAAGATCCGGCTGGCCCAGAGTATCGCCACTGGCACTCCTTATATTGGTCAGAACGTGGAGCCGGATGACAGCGTTGCCGAGTTCGCCGACAAAATCATGCTCAGCACCATCGCCAGCCTCGACAAGGCGCGCCAGGCGCTGGACCCGAAAGCCCTGGCGACCGCCATTGACTACCTGATTCAGGCCAAGCAGATCAACTTCTTCGGCATGGGCGGTTCCGCTCCGGTCGCGCTGGACGCGCAACACAAGTTTTTCCGCTTCAACATTCCGGTCATGTCCTACGACGATGCGCTCATGCAACGCATGGTCGCCGCCGGTTCCGCCACCGGTGACGTGATCGTGATGATCTCCTACACCGGTCGCACCAGGGAAACCGTGGACATTGCAAGGATCGCCAGGGCCAACGGCGCAACCGTCATCGGCATCACCAACCCGGACTCCCCCCTGGGCGATGCCTGTACCGTCGTGCTGGAGGTAACCGCCCCGGAAGACACCGAGGTTTACATGCCGATGTCTTCGAGAATCATTCATCTGACCGTAATCGATATCCTGGCAACCGGCGTCACACTCAAGCGTGGTGCGGACTTTCTGGGGCACCTGAAAAAAATCAAGGAGAGCCTGAAGCCAACGCGATTCCCGTCCGAATAGCCTTGCCAATAAGGTAGCAGAGCAATTGATTGAGGGGCTCATCCTTCTACGCCCCTCCTCCCCCTGAAAACTCACCCCCCTTTTTCTCAGACGCGGAGGATGTACCCATCGCTGTGTTACCGGAATATGAACCCCGGTTTCCCAATGTCCGATTGGCAGAAGCTGCAATCGAGGGAGCCGGAAGTCAGATCCGGGCACGGCAGCTCACAGCAGCGGTAACCGGAGATTCCGCTTCCCTGACATTTAAAACGACAAAAAGCACAGGACTGAGATCATGCAAAACAATAAGCGCTTCCTTGCGAACAAGCTTCCTCTTGCTGCTGCGGTCACCGCAGCGGTAATGGCCACTCCGGCTATTGCAATTGATTTCCACGGCTATGCCCGCGCCGGCCTCAGCACCACCTCCGACGGCGGTGAACAAACCTGCTACGGCAGTGGCGCCACAGCTCACACCGTCGGTCGCCTGGGCGACGAGTGCGACACTTATGGTGAGCTCAGCTTCGGCGACGAGCTGTTCAACCAGGACGGCAAGGTTTTCCGGTTTGACACAATGCTCGCTTATCAGGCCACGAATCAGGGCAACGACTACCAGTCACTGAGCGGCCCCAATGAAGTCATTGGCGTTGATTTTGAAAATGAGGAAACCACTGTTGCCTCCAGTGAACCCTGGGCGGGAGGAGACATTGCCCTGCGCCAGGCCTATGGTACCGCCAAAGGTGTGATCGGCTGGGCTCCCGAAGCCACGCTCTGGGCCGGCAAACGTTTTTATCAGCGCAAAGATGTCCATATTCTGGACCTGTATTATGTGAACAACTCCGGTTACGGTGCCGGTCTGGAAGGTATCGATGTGGGCGCAGGCAAGGCATCCGTAGCCGTCACCAATTTCGATACCCCGTCACGCCATAGCGGTGCCGACGGCTTTTATGTCCAGAATAACAAGATCGATCTGCGCTATGCCTTTCCGGCCGGACCGGGCAATCTTGAACTGATCGGTATCTACGGCTACGCCGACCTCACCGAAGCACAGGACGAGGCCCAGGCCAGCCTGGCCAAAGAGGTCGACCGGGATGGCTACTTCCTTACCGCCGAATATTCACAGGGTATGATGGGCGGCTTCAACAAATTCGTCCTCCAGTACGCCGAAGGTTCCATGGGGCATCAGGCGTATGTCGCCCACGGTGGCAGCGAATCCCTGAACAGCACCTGGTGGGATGGTACGATCGAAGAAAGTTGGCGTGTCCTGGACTGGGGCGTCATCAAGCTTTCCGACAAGATCGAACTGGGCTACTCCGCTATTTATCAGCAGGGCAAAACCGTTGGCAATACAGCGGAGGACAACCCACACCTGATGAGCGTTGTGCTCCGCCCCGAGTACAACTGGACCAACTTCATGAAGACAACGCTTGAGCTGGGGTACGACTCCGGCTTCTACGACGGCTCTGTCTGGTCCGAAGACAACGACAAGGACCTGCAGAAAGTCATTGTCGCTCAGGAATGGTCTGCCGGCCCCAGCTTCTGGGCGCGCCCAACCATTCGGGTTTACGCCGGTTCCTTCTTCGGTGACCGTGCCGAGGACCGGGACGACGATGGCAATATCCGCGTCGGCGCCCAGGTCGAAGCCTGGTGGTAAGGCTCTAAACACCACACTCTCTTGTTGGACCTCTTGGGCCGGCTCTTGCCGGCCCTTTTTTGTTGTCCTCCTCCCTGTTTGAAGACTTCTACTTCCCCCACCAGATTCCACCTACGCCCCGGAAAATTGCCAGCCGTAGGATGTCATTCCGGCTCTGTCACGCAACCATGACATTGCCCCTTTCGGGCTTTAACCCAAACAAAAACAATGGAAAAGAGGAATACCTCATGCCTGAGCAAAAACTGGTTGCGGGCAGCTGGGTACTGGCCTTATCGCTGATACTGACCGGCTGTAACCTCGAGACCGACATACCCTCCCCTGATAAAAACAACGGCAACCAGCCGTCCGAAGAGCTGCTGGAGCCGGGTGAAAACGAAGCACTGCTTTACTACAAACGCACAGACGAGAGCTATTCAGGCTGGGGCCTGCATCTCTGGAATGATGCTGCCGCAGGCTGTGACGGACTGGCCGAGGGCGTTGCCACCGAATGGTCGTCACCACGACTGCCGGATGGTATCAGTGATACTTACGGCGCCTACTTCTTCATCCCGATGCGGGAAGCCGGGAATTGCCTCAACTTCATCGTTCACAAGGACAATGAGAAGGATATTGGCGGCGTGGATCATCGTTGGCACTTTGATGATCTGGGTAATCGCATCTTTACCCTGAGCGGCAGCGCAGAACTCTCTTCAACCCCCATAGAAGCTGCAGCTCTCGCCATTACCGGGGCCCAGGCTCACTGGCTGGACGAGACAACCCTTGTTTTCAAGGACGCCGCCGCTTTCAATCGAGTCGAGCTTCGCTACGATGGCCGTGCAACCATCAACATCAATCCGAATACCGAATCACTGATCGGCGGAAAAGTGGTCTCCCTGAGCGCAACCACGCTGTCGGAGAACCTGAAAGATCAGTTTCCTCACCTCAAAGACTGGCCCGCCTATGAGGTCAACGCCGACACCGCAACCATCAAGCAGGCACTGAAAGGCCAACTGGTCGCGTCCGCCTATGACAGCAATGATGAATTGCGGTTGGCCACGCAAGTTCAGATTCCCGGTGTACTGGATGACCTCTATGCCTATGACGGCGCGCTGGGCGCAACGGTAAACGGCGACAACGTCGATTTTGCCGTATGGGCACCCACCGCACACAGAGTGCGCCTGCACGCCTTCGACACCTCGGGCAACACGCTGAGCGGATACCCGGTCACCATGACCAATACCGACGGCGTCTGGAGGCACAGCGGCGATACCGCTCTACTGGACCGGCAATACTATCAATACGAGATAACGGTTTATCACCCACGCTCCGAAGCCATTGAAAACACCCTGGTATCGGACCCTTACGCACTGAGCCTGTCCACCAACGGTCAGTATGCTCAGGTGGTAGATCTTGACGACGCCTCACTTCAGCCTCTGGGCTGGGATACCCTCACGCCGCCACCAATGTCGGCCCCAGAGGACGTGGTGGTCTATGAAACCCACATTCGGGATTTCAGCGCTACCGATGAAACGGTCAGTTCCGAGCTGCGAGGTAAGTACAAAGCATTCACCCTGCCTTCCGATGGCTCGGTAGACAGCGTGGCCCACCTGAAAGCCATGGCCGACTCGGGTGTCACCCACTTGCACCTGCTACCGGCCTTCGACATCGCAACGGTGAACGAAGATACCTCCGGTACCGTCGATATTGACGATCCCTTCTCCCAGTTGTGCGACCTGTCTGCTCAGGCCGCAAGCGAATATGCCTCCCATTGCGAAAGCAGTGAGACCATTCGCTCCGTTCTGGCTTCCTACGATCCAATGAGTGGCGACGCCCAGGCGCTATACAACACGTTCCGGGATCTGGACAGCTTCAACTGGGGATACGATCCGGTGCATTACACCGTGCCTGAGGGCAGCTACGCCACCGATCCCGCAGGTGCCCAACGTGTGCTCGAGTTCCGGGAAATGGTCAAGGCCGCCACCGACCTGGGCCTGAATGTAGTGATGGATGTGGTCTACAACCACACCAAGGCGTCCGGGCTGGCCAACAAGTCGGTGCTGGACAAGCTGGTGCCCGGCTACTACCACCGACAGAACCCGGAGACCGGTGCGGTTGAGAACTCCACCTGTTGTGAAAACACGGCATCCGAGCACCGGATGATGGAAAAGCTGATGATCGACTCTCTGGTTACCTGGGCTGAGCATTACAAGATCTCCGGCTTCCGGTTCGACCTGATGGGCCACCATATGCTGAGCAACATGGAGAAGGCGCTGCAAGCTGTCAGGGCGGTTGATCCGGACGCCTACTTCTACGGCGAAGCCTGGAATTTCGGAGAAGTCGCCAACAACGCCCGGGGCATCAACGCGATTCAGCCCAATATGGCCGGCACTGGCATCGGCTCCTTCAACGACCGCCTCAGGGATGCTGTGCGCGGCGGCGGCCCGTTCGACAGCGAAGAGGCCATCCGCGCCAACCAGGGTTTTGGCAACGGTCTGTTCACTTACCCCAACGACATGAACTCCGGCGCGGCCACAGAGAAGAACCGCCTGCTGGAAACTACAGACTGGATTCGTGTGGGCATTGCCGGCAGCCTGCAAGGGTATAGCTTTGAAACCGCGGACGGCACCCTGAAAACAGCCGCCGACATCGACTACAACGGTCAGAACGCCGGCTACACGGACGACCCGCAGGAAATCGTCAACTACGTCTCCAAACACGACAACCAGACGCTGTGGGACAACAATCAGTACAAAACTGCCTACGCCGCCACCGTTAACGAACGCGCGCAGATGCAGGTCGTGGGCCTGTCCATTCCGATCCTGAGCCAGGGTGTGCCGTTCCTGCATATGGGGTCGGAACTGCTGCGCTCCAAATCCATGGAACGGGATAGCTACGACTCCGGGGACTGGTTCAATGAAGTCGATTTCAGCTACCAGTCATCCGCCTGGAACCGTGGTCTCCCCCGGCAGGACAAAGACGGCGCCAACTGGCCGCTGATCCAGGATGTGATCCTGGGGGCAGGAACTAACGCCAACCCGACTCCGGAGGCTATTCAGTACACCAACACCCAGGTTCAGAAGCTGCTCACGGTTCGTAAGAACAGCCCCCTGTTCCGCCTGCAGACAGCGACCGACATCCAGGAACGCCTGCAATTCCTGAATACCGGCCCCTCACAGATCCCGGGTCTGGTGGCATTTAGCCTTCTCGACGACGGCAGCAACGGACTTGCCGATCTGGACGGTGCCAACGATGAGTTGGTTGTACTGATTAACAGCAGTGCTCAGGCACAAACCCTCGCAACCGAGCTGTCCGGCACCTTCAGCGTGCTCGCAGAAACCTCACCCACCCCTGGTGCCAGCACCAGCGGAGGCGAGTTCACCGTTCCCGCGCTGTCTGTCGCGATCTACGCCCGATAACCCGGTAAACAGAGAAAACAGTGGCCGGCGTGTCAGCCGGTCACTGATCCAACGCAAAGGAGAACACCATGAATAAAACAATCAAAACACTGGCACTGGCTTCGGTAATAGCTGTCTCCGGCTGCGCCACGACGGGCGGAGAGCGGGATTACAGTGACAGCCTCTATCTGCGAGGCCAATTCGCCTGGTGGGATGCACTGCCCGAGTACAAGGTCAACAAAGTCGATGCCGGCCTGTACCGGACAGAGGTGGAACTGAAGGCTGATGGCCAACCGTACGAGTTCAAGTTTGGTGATGCCAACTGGAGCTCCGGCAGCAATTGCGGGTATCTGTCCGAGAAGGACGACAAGGTGGTGACACTGGACAAACCGGTAAAGGCCAATTGCTCTTCAGTGTTCGAGAACTTCCGGTTCACACCTCCGGAAAATGGCGTTTATGGTTTCTATTTTGACGCCCGCGGAGAGGTACCGCAGGTGTATATCAAGAAAGCGAACTGAAAGAAATCTAAAAGAAAAGCCCGGCATATGCCGGGCTTTTTTGTTTCATCGTTGCCAACCCCATCAGGGCCGTGACACTTCCGCCCGCTCCCTCAGATACTGCTGGTAAGCGGCGTATTCCCGCTGTCCTTCCATCGACGCCAGGAACTGACGCAGCTGTGACAGCTCACCACTACCTTGCGTGATTTCGCCTTCGTTCACCTGATCCAGGGCCACAATGGAAATACCATTACGCGACAAGGTCTTTCCATACGTTACCCCCCCGGCTTCAGGACGCTCAAGCGAGAACGCGGTGGCAATCTTCTGTCGGCCAAGCTCTCCGGATGCACTGCGAGACTGCTCGGTGTAAACCTCCCAATCACCAACACCCAGTTCCTCGACCGTCGCACCGGACTGGAGTTCGGCAATGATCGCGTCCGCCTGTTCCTTCAGGCTCTCACGAGTCTTCTGCTCCACCAGCACGGTACGGATGTCCTCGCGTACCGCGTCCAGGGGCTGCTCCTCGGCTTCATAATAGGTCTTCACGCGGGCGACGACGGATACGTTGTCCCCAACGTCAATCAACTCGGTGTTGAAACGATCCTGTAACACGTCCTCCGAAAACAACTGCCGAACCAGACCGCCGTGGTCGAAGGGTGCTGCCCCGCCATCCCGGGTCACGTCCTCGGTCTCGCGGATCTCCAGGCCAAGCTCTTCCGCCGGCTCATTGAGATCATCTGCCGCATAGGCGGAATCTGCCAATTGAGTACGCACCTCCGCGAAACGCTCCTGAGCCTCACGCTGGGCCAGTTCACGGCGGAGCTCGTCCTTCATTTCCTCAAGCGGCGGAACCTCAGCCTTGCGCACATCCAACAGCTTGATCAGATGGACACCGAAGCTGGTTTCAACCGGCTCGGAGACTTCGCCCTTTTCAAGGGCAAACAGAGTCTCCTCAAAGGCCTCGTCATAGATACCACGGCCAGCAAAGCCCAGATCTCCACCTTCGGCCGCCGACATGCTATCCGCAGAAAACTCCTCGGCCAGGTCCGCAAATTTTTCGCCGGAGGCGAGCCTTTCCTGGATGGTGGATACGGTGTCTGACGCGTCGTCACCGCCCTCGATCAGGATATGGGCAGCACGGCGCTCTTCACTTGCGAGCTCTGAAGCCCTTTCCTTGTAATACGCCTCCAGCTCCTCGTCACTGACGTTGACGGTCTCTGCCAGAGCCTCAAGAGAGAGCGCAATGTACTCTGCGTCTACGCGCTCAGGAAGGCTATAATCCTCGATATTCTCCTGATAGTAGGCTTCTATCTCTGCGTCGCTCACCTCAACGTCCTCACGAACCTCATCGGCGGTCAGCGTAAGCACGCGGAAATCACGGGTCTGGTTCTGGATACGCAGCAACTGAGCCACATTCTCTTCGGTCACCATAGCGCTCTGGGCAATGCCGGCGCGAATCTGGTTCACCACATACTGCTTGCGCATGGCCTCACGGAACTCACCCACGCCCATGCCCATGTTGCGAACAGTAGCCACGAACCGGTCACGGTTAAAGGTACCATCCACCTGAAACTGCGGCATCTGGGTAATCAGAGAATCGATGTCCGCGTCTGACAATTCCAGTCCCTGGGCATTGGCGTCCTGAATCAGCACCTGCTCCCGGATCAGGGAGTCAAGAACATCCTGGCGAATCTGATCCTCATTAAGCAGAGAGGGATCAGGGGTGTCCATTTCAGACAAACGGCGTTGACTTTCCATCTGCACCACCCGCAGGAACTCCCGCTCAGTGATGTCTTCTCCGTTTACGGTAGCCACTTCAGGCTCGCCGGTAAATCCACCAACGATTGCATCCATCCCCCAGATGGAGAGTGAAACGATCAATAGACCGATGATGATTTTGGCAATGGTGCCCTGGGCATTTTCCCGAATATCTTGAAGCATGTTTCTCCCGGATCCCTGATCAAAGTCGAGCTGATTCTTATCGTGAAATAGTGAAATTAACGAGACCTAACGTAAAAAGGCGCATCCTGTCCGGAATGCGCCTTGAATTCGTCTGGAGCTGGTTGGCGTCGGAGTTGACGCCGGGCCAACCGCTCCGACAGCACCCGCATGACCGGTGCCGCCAGAGAAAGAACCGTTTACTTAACGGCGTCTTTCAGGGCCTTACCTGCCTTGAACCCAGGCACTTTGGAGGCCGGAATCTTGATCTCGGCACCAGTCTGCGGGTTGCGACCAGTGCGGGCAGCACGCTCTTTCACAGAGAAAGTACCAAAACCGATCAGAGTAACCTGATCGCCTTTTTTCAGGGCACCGGTGATAGAGTTGGTCATTGAATCCAGAGCACGGCCAGCGGCGGCTTTGGAGATATCTGCGGACTCTGCAATTGCATCGATTAGTTCGGACTTGTTCACACTAAACCCCTTCGATTTCAGGTTGAAGATGTTATAGGTTGGTTTGTTTTTTCTCGGACGTTCTCGACTATCGCATAAGCGGTCAGAGAATTCCATTCTTCACTTTTTTTATTCCTTTCGGTTTTTAACCGGTGTTCGGAATAGGCACTTACTGCGCGGGAGCCCTTGGTATTGGCTGCTTCACGGCGAAACAGTTATACCAATGGGCTCTCCGGCGTGTCAACAACTCATCTAGGGTTTAATGTGTATTTATCCGTTCCGCGGCATCGGGATCTTCATCTCGGTGCTTCCCGGAGCCAGCTTCGGAGGACGAATCCGCACCCCTTGGCTCCGGCGCGTACGCCAGCGCAACGTCCAGGACTTCATCAATCCACTTCGCCGGAATGATCTCAAGGGACTCCTTGATATTATCGGGTATCTCTTTGAGATCACGGACATTTTCATCCGGGATTATAACGGTCTTGATGCCTCCGCGATGGGCCGCGAGCAGCTTTTCCTTGAGCCCGCCGATCGGCAAAACCCGACCGCGCAGGGTAATCTCACCGGTCATGGCGACATCCGCCCGAACCGGAATTTGCGTCAAGGAAGAAACCAGTGCGGTACACATGCCAATACCGGCGCTTGGACCATCTTTTGGCGTTGCGCCCTCGGGAACGTGCACATGCAGATCGTTCTTTTCATGGAAATCGTCGGCGATTCCAAGACCCGGAGCCCGACTTCTGACCACCGTCAGTGCGGTCTGGATAGACTCCTGCATGACATCACCGAGGGACCCGGTCTTCACCACACGTCCCTTACCCTTGGTCAGGGCGCACTCGATGGTCAGCAGCTCGCCACCGACCTGGGTCCACGCCAGACCGGTCACCTGACCGATCTGATTGGTTTCTTCTGCCAGCCCGTACTTGAATCGCTGAACACCGGAATAGTCTTCCAGCATCTCCGGAGTAAGCGTTACGGAGACCTTCTCGCCACTTTCTACGTGCTCACGCACCACCTTGCGGCAGATCTTGGCGATCTCGCGCTCCAGGCTACGCACACCGGCTTCCCGCGTGTAATAGCGGATCAGGTCCCGCAGAGTCTCCTCAGGGATCGTGAGCTCATCCTTACGCAGCCCATTGGCCTTGATCTGCTTGGGCAGCAGGTAGCGCAAGGCAATGTTCACCTTTTCGTCCTCGGTGTACCCCGGAATACGGATAATCTCCATCCGATCCAGCAACGCCGATGGGATATCCATGGAGTTGGAGGTGCACACGAACATGACATCTGAAAGATCGTAGTCCACTTCCAGGTAGTGGTCGTTGAAGGTGTGGTTCTGTTCCGGGTCCAGCACTTCCAGCAATGCCGATGCAGGATCGCCGCGATGATCCATGCCCATCTTGTCGATCTCGTCGAACAGGAACAGCGGGTTTTTCACCCCGACCTTTGACAGTTTCTGGAGCAACTTGCCAGGCAAGGCACCAATGTAGGTCTTGCGGTGACCACGGATTTCGGCCTCATCACGCACCCCACCCAGCGCCATGCGGGTATATTTGCGGTTCGTCGCACGGGCAATGGACTGCCCCAGCGAGGTCTTGCCCACCCCGGGAGGACCCACCAGGCACAACACCGGCCCTTTCACCTTCTTCACCCTGCTTTGAACAGCCAGGTATTCCAGGATGCGCTTCTTGACCTCATCCAGACCGTAATGGTCCTTATCGAGTATCTCACGGGCCTTCTCGATGTCGTGACGCACACGGCTGCGCTTTTTCCAGGGCACTGCCAGCATCCAGTCGATGTAACCACGCACCACCGTTGCCTCGGCAGACATCGGAGACATCATTTTCAGCTTGTTCAGCTCGGTTTCTGTCTTTTTGCGGGCCTCTTCCGGCAGACCGGCTTCTTCCAGCTTCTGCTCAAGCTCTTCAAAGTCGTTATTGCCCTCACCCAGGTTACCCATTTCCTTCTGGATAGCCTTCATTTGCTCATTCAGATAGTACTCGCGCTGACTGCGCTCCATCTGTTTTTTCACGCGGCCACGAATCCGCTTCTCGACCTCAATCAGGTCGATCTCGCCGTCCAGCTTGCCCAGCAGCAGGTCGACACGCTTGCGGACGTCCAGCGCCTCCAGAAGCTCCTGCTTCTCAGGAATGCGCATTTCCAGGTGTGCAGCCATGGTATCCGCCAGGCGTTCGACATCGGTAATGCCGGTCAACGCGTTGGACACTTCAGAAGGCACCTTCTTGGACAGCTTGACGTACTTTTCAAACTCATCCATCAGGGTTTTGACCAGAACGTCTTCCTCACGATCCGGCAGTGTGTCCTCATCCATCATCACCGCTTTGCCGGACAGGTAATCGCCCTCGACAATGCCACTCAGCGTGGCTCGGGCATTGCCTTCAACCAGCACTTTCACGGTTCCGTCGGGAAGGCGCAGCATCTGCAGCACGGTCGCCAATGTGCCCATATCAAACACATCATCCGGGCCTGGCTCGTCGGTAGAGGCATCCCGTTGTGCGACCAGCAGAATCTCCTTGCTGCCCTCCATTGCGGCTTCCAGCGCCTGGATGGATTTTTCGCGTCCCACAAACAGCGGAACGACCATGTGCGGAAATACCACCACATCTCGAAGCGGAAGCAGCGGGTATTCGTGCACAGATTCTTCGGGTATCCGGGTCATAAGGAATCCTCTGACGATGTTTCTTTCAGCATATCACCCATCATTGGGGCGTCGGCAAAAATTGCAATCTTTTTACGAAACAAAACAGGGCGGGAAAGGCGGGTTACAAACGAATAAAAAGGGGCGTTACCGCCCCTTTTTATTGCTCACGGAACCCAGAGACTGACTCAGTCCTCGGGAACCGCTTTGGCGTGGTCATTACCAGCGTATATCTTGAACGGCTCGGAATCGCCGCTGATAACACTCTCGTCAATGACAACCTTGGTGACATCGTGCTCAGACGGGATCTGGTACATGGTATCCAGCAGGGTTGCCTCCATGATGGAGCGCAGCCCGCGGGCACCGGTTTTCCGCTCCATGGCCTTGCGGGCAACCGCCCTCAACGCATCCTCACGGAAATCCAGCTCCACACCTTCCATATCAAACAGCTTCTGGTACTGCTTGGTCAGCGCATTCTTCGGCTCGGTCAGGATCTGAACCAGCGCCTCTTCATCCAGCTCGGTCAGTGTTGCCACCACTGGCAGACGACCGACGAATTCCGGAATCAGGCCGTACTTCACCAGATCTTCCGTTTCGACATCCTTGATAATGTCGCCGGTGTTCTTGGTGTCGTCCGGGCTCTTGACCGTTGCAGAGAAACCGATGCTGCTACGCTCGGAACGCTCCTGAATCACCTTGTCCAGACCAGCAAAAGCACCACCACAGATAAACAGCATGTTACCGGTGTCTACCTGCAGGAACTCCTGCTGGGGATGCTTCCGGCCACCCTGTGGCGGCACTGAAGCAACCGTACCCTCGATCAGTTTCAGCAACGCCTGCTGCACGCCCTCACCGGATACATCCCGGGTAATGGACGGGTTGTCAGATTTGCGGGAGATCTTGTCGATCTCATCGATGTAGACAATGCCACGCTGAGCCTTGTCCACGTCATAATCGCACTTCTGCAGCAGCTTCTGGATAATGTTCTCAACGTCTTCACCGACGTAACCCGCCTCTGTCAGCGTGGTCGCATCTGCAATGGTGAAGGGTACGTTGAGCATCCGCGCCAGAGTCTCGGCGAGCAGCGTCTTACCACTACCGGTCGGGCCGATCAGCAGAATGTTGCTCTTGCCAAGTTCCACCTCAGCCTTGCCCTCGCCGTAGCGCAGGCGCTTGTAGTGGTTATAGACAGCAACCGAAAGCACAACCTTGGCGCGATCCTGACCAATGACGTATTCGTTCAGAGTATCGCGAATTTCAGCAGGTGTCGGGAGACGATCACTGGCCTCTTCCTGCGTATTCTCCTGAATCTCTTCGCGGATAATGTCATTGCACAGGTCAACGCACTCGTCGCAGATGAACACCGAGGGCCCTGCAATGAGCTTACGGACTTCATGCTGGCTCTTTCCACAAAACGAGCAGTAGAGCAACTTGCCGTTATCGTCGCCTCTGCCGTTTCTTTCATCTGCCATTGAAATACCTCTGATCTTGGTTTGCCGACGTTACTGGCTAATACGCCGGCCAAGGATGATGCGATTACCTTCAGTATTATTTATTCGGCACGCGCTTATCAAGTATAGAATCAATCAGGCCATAGTCTTTCGCCTGCTGGGGATCCATGAAATTGTCGCGATCGGTATCCCTGGCAATGGTCTCTAGATCCTGGCCGGTATGGTGCGCAAGCAGCGAATTCAGGGTCTGACGGATCTTCAGGATCTCACGGGTGTGGATCTCGATGTCCGTTGCCTGCCCCTGGTAACCGCCCAGCGGCTGGTGAATCATCACCCGGGAATTCGGCAAACACGCGCGCTTGCCCTCGGCGCCGCCGGCCAGCAGGAACGCGCCCATGCTCGCAGCCTGGCCCACACACAGTGTAGCCACGTCCGGCTTGATAAACTGCATGGTGTCATAGATGGACATGCCCGCAGTCACAGAACCACCGGGGCTGTTGATGTAAAGATGGATATCCTTGTCCGGATTCTCGGATTCCAGGAACAGCATCTGTGCCACAATCAGGTTCGCCATGTGGTCCTCAACCTGACCCACCATGAAGATCACCCGTTCCTTGAGCAAACGGGAGTAGATATCAAAGGAACGCTCACCACGAGCGGTTTGCTCAATAACGATCGGAACCAGGCCGGAACTGGTTACCATAGCGGGACCATCAATAGGTTTTTGCATCATGATGTGCCTGAACTCCTTCTGGACAATGGGGTCGTGGCCTCAGGCCACTGCGTTATCAGTCTTTTACACCCTATACTCTGCCAGCACCGGGCCAAGATGAAAACAGCCGGACATGCCGGCTGTTTTCCCTTTTCGGCCACCAGGACCCATTCAGGGTCCCGAAACGATCAGCCCTGCTGAGGCTGACCAGCCTTAACGGCCTCTTCGTACTTGACCTTTTTCTCTTTGACCTTGGCCTGCTCCAGCACATGGTCAACAACCTGGTCTTCCAGCACAGAAGACTCGATCTGCGACTTCTGCTCAGGGTTACTGTTGAAATGGGCAACCACTTCCTCAGGCTGTTCATACGTTGACGCGATCTCCTGGATCTTTTCGTCAACCTTTGCCGGATCAGCTTTCAGATCGTTTTTCTTGACCACTTCCTGGAACAACAGGCCAGTCTTCACGCGACGCTTGGCCTGCTCTTCAAAGATTTCCTTGGGCAGTTGCTGGAAATCAACCTGGCCACCGAAACGCTGAACGGCGTCCTGACGCAGGCGATCAATCTCCTGATCAACCAGGGCAGACGGAATATCGAGCTCGGTGGTTTCCAGAAGGCCGTCAACCACGTCGTTCTTGACCTTGTTCGATACTGCCTGCTTGAGCTCGCGCTCCATGTTCTTCTTCACTTCCTCACGGAAAGCGGCTTCGTCTTCGGCCTCAATGCCGAAATTCTTGAAGAATTCCGGATTCAGCTCAGGCAGCTGCGGCTCTTCAACCTTGTGAATCTTGATTTCGAACTTGGCCGGCTTACCCGCCAGGTCTTCATTCTGGTAATCCTCCGGGAAGGTCACCTCGATTTCCAGGTCCTCACCGGCCTTACCGCCGACAATGCCCTTCTCGAAGCCCGGGATCATCTGGCCGGAGCCCAGAGTGAGGCGATGCCCTTCAGCGGCGCCACCTTCGAATTCCTCGCCATCGATAAAGCCCTTGAAGTCGATGGTCACGATGTCCTTGTTCTTGGACTTGCGCTTGACTTCCTTCATGGTGGCCTGCTGACGACGCAGGTTATCGATCATGTTGTCGATATCCTTGTCGGTAATCTCGGACGTCAGCTTCTCGACAGAGATCTTGCTCAGGTCGCCCAGTTCGATTTCCGGCAACACTTCAAATGTGGCAACGAATTCCAGATCCTTGCCCTCTTCCATCACGGTCGGCTCAAGTTTCGGCCAGCCCGCCGGATTAATGTCCTGCTCCTGCAGTGCCTTGATGTAGGTATCACGCATAACCTCGCCAACGACTTCCTGGCGAACACTGGCACCGAAACGACGCTTAACCACGCTCATGGGCACCTTACCCGGACGGAAACCGTTCAAGCGCACAGTACGGGCAGTTTCCTGCAGGCGTTTCTGAACCGCCTGGTCAATTTCCTGGGCGGGCACACCAATCGTCATGCGACGCTCGATGTTGGAGGTCGTTTCAACAGACACTTGCATGGAAGATCCTCAAATTACAGGTTCAGTATGTGAATGAAATTAAACCTAAAAGTCCATCCTCGGGAGGCTTCCCGCAGAAGGACCGAAAATTAAAAGCCGGTAGTTTATCACGGTTTGCCCCACCGAGAGAATCACCTGTCACAGCCACTTTCAGCGATTGCGACCACATCGAGGCTTTATCATTTTAAAAGGTGGGGACAAAAACAGAAAAAGAAAGGGGGTGGTGCGAGAGGAGAGACTCGAACTCTCACGGGTTGCCCCACTGGAACCTAAATCCAGCGCGTCTACCAGTTCCGCCACTCTCGCACAACAGATTGAAGAATTACCGGTGGCCAATTGCCATCATGAAACTCAACAAACGCGGAAATCAAGCCTGAAAGAAAAGTGGGGTGGACGAAGGGGTTCGAACCCTCGACCGCAGGAGTCACAATCCTGAGCTCTACCAACTGAGCTACGTCCACCACATCGGGACATGCCTTTCGGCACTCACATCTGTTCACTTGAAACTTTGCTGGTTCGGCGACTCCGGTGCGGACCAAGCCGACGACTTTATGGCGCGCCCGGCAGGACTCGAACCTGCGACCACCCGCTTAGAAGGCGGGTGCTCTATCCAGCTGAGCTACGGGCGCTTGACCGTTCGCCCACCTGAATATCCAGAAAAGTGGTCGGGGTAGAGAGATTCGAACTCCCGACATCCTGCTCCCAAAGCAGGCGCGCTACCAGACTGCGCTATACCCCGTCTGAACTGAACAACAAGTGCCTCAGCAAAGTTGGCGCGCATATTACCGGCGCCGGCCCCTGCCGTCAACACAGTTTTGGAAATTGTTTGGAGCGGCAACGAATTAAGTGACCGATGCTTACCGGATAAGTTCCCTGCCCTGCACCTCAAGCATACCGCCAATTGGAGTTCTGGTGGAAGCATGAGACAATGCGCAGCCTTCATTTATGCCCAACCGACAAGACAAAGACATGAGCGCCAAACTGATCAATGGAAAAGAGATTGCCGCCAAGGTTCGCCAACAGGTTGCCGCCGGCGTGGAAGCCCGTAAACAGCAGGGACTGAGAGTCCCGGGGCTTGCTGTGGTTCTGGTAGGCAACGATGCCGCCTCGCAGGTATATGTAGGCAACAAACGCAAGGCATGCGACGAGGCCGGCATCCTGTCCCTGTCCTATGACCTTCCGGCAGATACCTCACAGGAGTCGCTGGAGGCACTGGTAGATGAGCTGAACGACAACCCGGCCGTAGACGGTATTCTTGTGCAACTACCGCTGCCAGCCCATCTTGATGCTGACCCAATTCTGCTCAAAATCCGCCCCGACAAGGATGTGGACGGCTTCCACCCCTACAACATCGGTCGCCTGGTCCAGCGCAAGCCGGCGCTACGCCCGTGCACCCCCGCAGGTGTCATCACCCTGCTGGACAGCATTGAGACGCCCTACAAGGGCCAGCACGCGGTCATTGTCGGCGCATCCAACATTGTTGGCCGCCCCATGAGCATGGAGCTGCTACTGAAAGGCGCCACCACCACGGTCTGCCATCGCTTCACTCCCAGCCTGGAAAAGTTTGTGAGCGAAGCCGACATCCTGATTGCCGCCGTTGGCAAACCTGGCCTGATCAAAGGCGAATGGGTGAAACCCGGTGCCACGGTAATTGATGTTGGCATCAATCGCATGGAGGATGGCAAATTGCGGGGCGACGTGGACTTTGAAGCCGCCGCGGAACGAGCCGCCTATATCACGCCGGTGCCTGGCGGCGTGGGGCCGATGACGATTGCGACGCTGCTGGAGAATACCCTGTACGCGGCGAATGAGCTGCATAAGGACTGAGTGAGCAGGTTTGTCGGATTGGGCAAAGCCGCAATCCGACAAATCCCTGACAGCCACTCCCACAAAAAAGCCCCGCTCGAAAGCGGGGCTTTTTTTGTGCTGCTGAAGCTTACTGGCCGTACTTGGCCTTCGCCTTCAGACGGTAGGCGTGCAGAAGTGGCTCGGTGTAGCCATTCGGCTGCTCGCGCCCCTTCAGAACCAGATCCAGCGCTGCCTGGAAGGCAATGCTGTCATCGAAGTTCCCCGCCATCGGACGGTACGTCGGGTCCGCAGCATTCTGCTTGTCAACCACGGCGGCCATGCGCTTCATGGTCTCCATGATCTGCTCTTCAGAGCAGATGCCGTGGTACAGCCAGTTGGCCAGCAACTGGGATGCAATCCGCAGGGTGGCGCGGTCTTCCATCAGGCCAACGTCATTGATGTCCGGCACCTTGGAGCAACCCACACCGTGGTCAATCCAGCGCACAACATAACCGAGGATACCCTGGGCGTTGTTGTCCAACTCCTGCTGAATGTCTTCCGCAGACAGGGACTTCGGATCGTCCATGACCGGCACGGTCAGGATGTCGTCCAGGTTGGCACGGGTGCGGCTCTCAAGCTCTTTCTGGATATCGGCAACCGATACCTGATGGTAGTGAGTCGCGTGCAGGGTGGCCGCTGTCGGAGACGGTACCCAGGCGGTGTTGGCACCGGCTTTCGGGTGACCAATCTTGGCTTCCAGCATGCCGGCCATCAGATCCGGCATGGCCCACATGCCCTTACCGATCTGTGCCACACCACGGAAACCGGTCTCCAGGCCGATGTCCACGTTCCACTGCTCGTAGGCATTGATCCAGGTAGCCTGCTTCATTGGTCCCTTACGGATGAACGGACCCAGCTCCATGGAGGTGTGGATCTCGTCACCGGTGCGATCCAGGAAGCCGGTGTTGATGAATACCGCACGCTCTTTGGCTGCGTGGATACAGGCTTTCAGGTTCACGGTGGTACGACGCTCTTCGTCCATGATGCCAACCTTCAGGGTGAAGCGCGGCAGACCGAGTGCGTCTTCAACACGACCGAAGAATTCGTTGGTGAACGCCACTTCTTCCGGACCGTGCATCTTCGGCTTAACGATGTACATGGAGCCGGTGGTGCTGTTCTGGAACTTGCCGTTGCCCTTCAGATCGTGAATGGCGATCAGCGACGTGATCAGGCCATCCATCAGACCTTCCGGAATCTCGTTGCCATCTTTCAGCAGGACCGCAGGGTTGGTCATCAGGTGACCCACGTTACGGATGAACATCAGGCTGCGACCTTTCAGGTTCAGCTCGCCGCCGTCTGGCGCAGTGTAGCCACGATCGGCATTCATCTTACGGGTCAGCTGCTCGCCACCCTTTTCGAAGGTTTCCTGCAGATCACCCTTCATCAGGCCGAGCCAGTTGCGGTAGGCCAGTGCCTTGTCGTCCGCGTCCACGGCAGCGACAGAGTCTTCACAGTCCATGATGGTGGTCAGGGCTGACTCCATCAGCACGTCTTTCACGTTGGCGCCGTCGTCTTTACCGATCGGATGGCTGGCGTCAATCTGGATTTCGAAGTGCATGCCGTTCTTGACCAGCAGCACACCGGTCGGCGCATCGGCGGCACCGGTGTAACCAACAAAGCCGGCTTCGTCCTTCAGACCAGTGGTTTCGCCGTTCTGCAGCTTGACCACCAGCTTGCCACCCTCAACCAGGTACTTGGCGGCATCCTTGTGGCTGCCGGAGGCCAGTGGAGCAGAGCTGTCCAGCAGGTTGCGGGCAAACTCGATAACCTTGGCACCGCGAACCGGGTTGTAGCCACGGCCCTTGTCCGCGCCCCCCTCTTCGGAGATCGCGTCGGTGCCGTACAGCGCGTCGTACAGGCTGCCCCAGCGAGCGTTGGCTGCGTTCAGGGCAAAGCGGGCGTTCATGATCGGAACCACCAGCTGCGGACCAGCCATGGTGGCCACTTCCGGATCCACGTTGGAGGTGGAAATCTTGAACTCGCCCGGCTCGTCAACCAGGTAGCCGATGTCTTTCAGGAAGGATTTGTATTCGTCCATGTCCAGCTTCTGACCCTTGTGGTCACGGTTCCAGCTGTCCATCTTTTCCTGAATGGCATCGCGTTTGGCCAGCAGTTCGCGGTTACGCGGCGCCAGCTCGTTCACGATCTTGTCGAATTCAGCCCAGAATTTGTCTGCATCGACTCCGGTTCCCGGAATCGCTTCGTTGTTCACGAAATCATACAGATTCTTCGCGACCTGAATGCCGCCGACTTGTACGCGTTCTGTCATCGTTGTCTGCCTCAGTGGGTTAATTTCCCGACTCCCTCTGACACGGGGAGTTGTTCCAAAGTGAGCGCCGCATTGTACGTGAAATTCCGTACAAGGTCAGCCCCGGCGCCATGTCGTTCCTTCACGAGAATCGTCAAGAATGATGCCTTTCTCCGCCAGTTCGTCGCGGATGCGATCACCTTCGGCGAAGTTTTTCGCCTTGCGTGCTTCCGCCCGGGCCTGAATCATGGCCTCGATGTCCTCGGCCGTCAGTTCTCCACCGGTGTCTGCCTGGAAGAAGGCTTCGGGGTCCTGCTGCAGGAGCCCCAGCACACCACCCAGACGGACCAGCACTGCCGCCGCCTGCCTGGCCTCCTCGTCCTTACCCTCACGACGGTGCTGATTGATCTCATTGGCCACGGCATGGAGCACGGCTATGGCTCCGGCCGTGTTGAAATCATCGTCCATAACCTCGTCAAAGCGCTTGTCGTAGTCCGTTTCCGCCACATCCTTGGCGGGGATGATTCCACGCAAGGCATGGTAGAGCTTTGTGAGGGTGCGGCCCGCCTCCGCCAGACTCTCTTCCGAATAATCCACCTGACTGCGGTAGTGGCTGGACACCAGGAAGTAACGCACGATCTCCGGCGGGTACTTCTCCAGTATTTCCCGGATGGTGAAAAAGTTACCCAGGGATTTGGACATCTTCTCCTTGTTCACACGGATCGCACCGGCGTGCATCCAGGTGTTCACAAAAGCCTGTCCATTGGCGCACTCGGACTGGGCGATTTCGTTCTCATGGTGCGGGAACAGCAGGTCCGGCCCGCCACCGTGGATATCAAAGGTTTCACCCAGGCAGCAGTTGGACATCGCCGAACACTCAATGTGCCAGCCCGGGCGGCCATTACCCCAGGGGGATTCCCAGCTTACCTCTCCCGGCTTCGCGGCTTTCCACAAGGCGAAATCCGCGGGACTGCGCTTGGCTTCCTGCACATCAACCCGGGCACCGGCCACCAGATCTTCCAGCTTTTTCTTGCTGAGCTTGCCATAGTCTTTGTACGACTCGACAGCAAAGTAAACATCGCCATTATCCGCGGCATAGGCATGGCCGCTGGCGACCAGCTTGTGGATCATGGCTACGATCTCGTCGATGTAGGCCGTGGCGCGGGGCTCTTCCGTCGGCGAAAGCACGCCCAGGCGGGCTTCGTCCTCGTGCATGGCTGCGATCATGCGCTCGGTCAGGTCAGTGTACACCTCACCGTTCTCGTCTGCCCGGCGCAGGATCTTGTCATCGATATCCGTAATATTGCGCACGTAGTGCACGTCATAACCGCGATGGCGCAGGTAACGGGTAATCACATCGAAAGCCACCAGCACCCGGGCGTGGCCCAGGTGGCAGTAGTCGTACACGGTCATGCCGCACACATACATGCGCACCTTGCCCGGCTCGATGGGTTTGAATTCTTCCTTTTGCTGCGTGAGCGTGTTGTGGATACGAATCACTTGCCCCCCTTACCCCAGGAATCACGAAGCGTGACGGTGCGATTGAACACAGGATGACCGGTGCTTTGGGTCTGCTCCTGATCACAGAAGAAATAACCTTCACGCTCAAACTGGTACGGCAGGTCCGTACGGGGCTCCGCCAGTCCTTTTTCGACACGGGCTCCGCTCAGACGCACCAGGGATTCCGGGTTGATGTGGTCGACGAAATCACCGTCCTTGTCGCTATCCGGAGACTCGTGGTTGAACAGCCGGTCATACTGGTTGATGCCAACCTCGACACTGTCGGTGGCAGACACCCAGTGTACAACCCCGTTCGGCTTGTAGCCTTCCGGATTCACACCCAGCGTTTTCGGATCGTATTCGCACTTGAGTTCGACGATCTCACCGCTATCATCCCGAATAACCTCACGACAGGTCATGACGTACCCGCCACGCAGGCGAACCGCCTGATCCGGAGCCAGACGCTTCCACTTGCGGGGCGGCTCCTCGACGAAATCTTCACGGTCAATATAAAGTGTCTGGCTCCAGGTCACTTCCCGCTCCCCCATGTCCGGGTTCTGCGGGTGAACCGGCAACACCAGGGTCTCCGTCTGGTCTGCCGGATAATTGGTCAGGGTGACCTTCAAAGGGCGCATCACACACATGGCGCGGGGCGCCCGGGTGTTGAGATCCTCACGGATGGCATGTTCCAGCATGCCCACATCCACGGTACCGCCGGCCTTGTTGACACCGATCATATCGCAGAAGGTGCGGATGGATTCCGGCGTGTAGCCGCGACGACGCATACCGGAAATGGTAGGCATGCGCGGGTCGTTCCAGCCGTCCACGAAGCCCTCATCCACCAGGCGCTTGAGCTTGCGCTTGGAGGTGATTGTGTAGTTGAGGTTGAGCCGGGCGAATTCAATCTGCCGTGGCTGGCACGGGGCGGTAATGTTCTCCAGCACCCAGTCGTAGAGCGGCCGATGATCCTCGAATTCCAGCGTGCACAGGGAGTGAGTAATACCCTCCAAGGCATCGGAAATCGGGTGGGTGAAGTCGTACATCGGGTAGATGCACCACTTGTCACCGGTCTGGTGGTGGTCCGCGTAGCGGATACGGTACAGAATCGGATCCCTCAAATTGATATTGGGAGAGGCCATATCAATCTTGGCCCGCAGCACCAACTCACCGTTCTGGTATTTGCCATCACGCATATCACGGAACAGCTGGAGACTTTCTTCAATCGGGCGGTCCCGATAAGGGCTGTCCCTGCCCGGAGTCTTCAGGGAACCACGGAATTCCGCCATCTGGTCCGCTGTCAGCGCACAGACATAGGCCTTGCCCTTTGTAATCAGCTCTTCGGCGAAGTCATAGATGGCATCGAAGTAATCGGAGGCGTAACGGACGTCACCGCCCCAGGTGTAGCCCAGCCACTCTACGTCCTGCTTGATGGCATCAATGTACTCCTGGGATTCCTTCTCGGGATTGGTGTCATCAAAACGCAGGTTGCACTCACCACCAAAAGTCTCGGCAATACCAAAGTTCAGGCAAATGGACTTGGCGTGCCCAACGTGCAGGTAGCCATTCGGCTCTGGCGGGAACCGCGTCACCACCTGGCCGGTGTGTTCGCCTTTGGCAATCGCGTCTTCGATCAGGCTCTGAATAAAGTTATGGGCTTTCTTCGACTCGGCGCTCATAGGTTCTCTAGTTAAAAGGGAGTGGATCTCAAACCGCGTATTATACTCACAAATACTGCCCTAACTCATGCACACGCAGAAACTCTTCAGTACAATGGGCCCCGTATCGATTTTCAACCTTCTGAACAGGAAACCCTGATGATTCTGCTGAAAACTTCCCACGGTGACATCACACTGGAACTGGACTACGAAAAAGCCCCGGAAACCGCCAAAAATTTCGAGCAGTATGTGCGTGACGGTTTTTATGACGGGCTGATTTTTCATCGTGTTATCAGCAACTTCATGGTACAGGGCGGCGGATTCGAGCCGGGCATGACACCACGCAAGACCCGTGAACCGATCCAGAACGAAGCCGACAACGGACTCAGCAACATGCAAGGCACCGTGGCCATGGCCCGTACCATGGACCCGCACTCCGCGACGGCCCAGTTTTTCATCAACGTCGAAAACAACGGTTTCCTGGACCACACCGCCAAGAACGCAGAAGGCTGGGGCTACTGTGTGTTTGGCAAGGTCGTTGACGGCATGGACACGGTAAATGCCATCCGCGCCGTACGGACCACCATGCGCGCCGGTCATCAGGACGTTCCTGCCGAAGACGTAGTGATTGAAAAGGCGGAGGTAGTCGGAGACGGAGGCGCAGCGTGACCACGCTGTTCATTTCCGACCTTCACCTGGAAGAGTCCAGACCAGACATTACCGAGGCATTCCTTGGGTTTCTGGAAAATCGTGCCCGGGGTGTGGAGCAACTCTACATCCTGGGGGATTTCTTTGAGGCCTGGATCGGGGACGATGAACGTACCCCATTGCAGGAGCAGGTTGCCGAGGCGCTGAAAGCTCTCAGCGACAGCGGCACCGCCATTTTCCTGATGCACGGCAACCGTGACTTCCTGATTGGTGAGGACTTTTGTGCTCGCGCCGGCGCCAAACTGCTGGACGACCCCACCGTGGTGGACCTTTACGGCACCCCTACCCTGCTGATGCATGGTGACAGCCTGTGTACCGCCGACGTGGAGTACCAGAAGTTCCGGGAGAACATGCGTAACCCGCAGTGGCAGCAGATGATCCTCCAGCGCCCACTGGAAGACCGCCAGCAGATGGCCCGGCAGTTACGGGAGATCAGCATGGCGAAAAACCAGGGCAAGGAAGAATTCATCATGGACGTGACCCCCGAAGAGGTGGTCAAAGTCATGGAAGAGCATGGCGTTCAACGGCTGATCCATGGCCACACTCACCGCCCTGCGGAGCATCAGCTGGAAGCCAATGGCAAGCCCGCCCGTCGCATTGTGCTGGGCGACTGGGACAAACATGTCTGGTGGCTTACCGTTGAGCCTGGACAGGAACCGGTACTGGACAAGCAGCCGCTCTGAGAAGGACGGTCATAACACGGACTCCGGCGGCTCCCGGTAGGTATCGAGCCGCTTGAGCCATCCAGGTAGCCAACGCTCTTTCTCGATGGGGTTGCTCGCATTGTTGGCCCGCCGGGTCAGTACGGTCGCAGCGGCCTCACGAAACTGCGCCAGCACCGGTTCCTCCGCTGACCCGGACATTGCGCGTAATACCTGAAGTAGTCCCCACCCCTCTCCCTGATAAGCCTCTCCGGGTGACAAGCCCTCTCCCTTGAAATTCACATAATCCATCAGTGCGTATGCACCACCCGGCGTTGCGGTTAACGCCGCCAGCCGCTCCCGGATCAATGACCGCTCCTCATCCGGTGCCGCGGCGACAATGGCCGCAAGGGACGATTGAGCCCGCTCGAAGATGAAGGCTACCTGGATACCCTTTGTGCCAGCCAGAAACTGGCGCAACGCCTCAACCCGCGAGCTATCTTCGACCTTCAGGAAAGCTTCCCTGTCCGGCCAGGGTGCCCACGGAGTATTACGCTCCCCGAGCCATTCCGGAAGGTCGACCGACTGTTCTTGCATGTACGCGATCAGCGCTGGAAAGCTCTCAACAAAACGCTCGTTTACGCCCTTCGGATACCAGATGAAATGGCCAACGCCCAGGGACGGAAACGCTTCACCTTCGTTCCAGTGCACCAGGCACTCCCGACGTCCGGCGCATTCGTTCAGGAATACCTGGTGGCCAATCCACTCAGACTCTTCTTCACTGAGACGCCATTGCGCTGCTCTCTCCTGTCCGGTCGCCGCAACCGCCAGCAAAAGAATCGCAACCCCTGACAACAAACCCGCAACGGTCGTTCTCATTGTTTCGTGCCTCCACTTCCCAACCTTGGTACCAAAACGCACATTTAACCATCGAAAACCCTTTCCCCAAGATTAATTCTGCTACACTGAGACGCATCTGGTCGGGTCCGTGGTTGAACCCCCTGATCGCAGACGCATACTGTATGTAGACACTCTGCACAGGACATCAGCCCCGATGAGATTACACGCGGCTCTGACCGATCGCCGTTTTCTGCTTACCTGGCTGCTGGCCTTTGGCTGGTTACTGGTCGTCCGTGCCGGACATATTTTGCAAAGCGGGGTATGGCCAAGCCCTCTAGGCACCCTGTTGGGAGATCTTGCCGGCGCTTTTATACTCGCGGTATTGTTGACCATCACCAGCGGCCGCTTCCGCGCGGTTCTCGTGGTGATGCTGGGTGCTGCCGCCTACGTCGCAGGTATGCACCTGATGGCTCATGGCACCCTGTTTCAGCTGGCGCTGGCTGGCAAAGGCATGAACCCCACGTTTATCAGCGGCAGCCTGTTGAATGTATACCTGACTCTCCTACCCGTATACATTGCCTTCGCCTGGACACTCCACAAAACCCACCGGGTACTGGTACCTCAACCACCAAGGGCCCACACCGCTCTCACCACGTCCGCCGTCGCCGTGGTGTTTGTTTATGCCATCTCGTTTCCAAGCCTGACCACACCCGCCAACAATGTTGTGGCCAGTGCCTTTGCCCAGATCCCCGGAGCGATCGTCAATCCCGTTGGCACTGCAATCAGTGACGAGGCCGTGGACACCGACGAAAGCCTCGAAGCCCGAACCAATTTCTTCCACCAGCAAATCACCTCCCGTCCCAATGCTAATTCTCCCAACGTATTGCTGATCATGATTGAGGGACTGTCAGGCGGTTATTTACCCAGCATCAGCAGCTACCACGGTCTGGAACCTGCGGTCACACTGGAACATCTGGAGAGCATGCTTACAGACCGGGGGTTCAGGCTCTATCGAAATATGCTCAGCATGGAGCGTCAGACGGACCGCGGGACGTTCGCCATCCTCTGTGGTCGTTACCCGGACTTCCGTCGGCCCTCGAACAAGATGCTGGATGTGGCGGAAGAGCGCACCAATCCGGACTGCCTGCCGAGCAAACTCCGGGATAATGGCTACTACACCGCATACTGGCAGGCCGCACCGATTGCCTACATGAAGAAAGACAAGTTCATGCCCAGGGCCGGCTTTATGGATGTGACCGGCGCCGGACACCTGGGCAATCAAGAGGAGATCGACGGCTGGGGCCCCCCTGATCCCATATACTTCAAGGATGTCGCCACGCGCCTGGAGAAACTGGATCAGGAGACGTCCCCCTGGTTTGTCACCCTGCTCAATGTAGGCACACACCACCCGTTCAATATCGGGCAGAAAGCCGAGCAGGAAATAACCAATGACGAGACTGAAACTGAAGGGGACTCCTCCGAAGCCTCCATGGTGCAGCCCCAACAGGCACGCCGAAATGCCATGAAAGTGATGGAGAAGTCCCTGGGAGACTTTCTGGAACAACTGGAGACCGCGGGCACACTGGACAACACCCTGATCATCCTTACATCTGATGAATCCGGCGGATTTGTGCGCTCCGACCACGAAACCCTGCCATTGAACAGCAACCTTGGGGTATTGGCCCTTCGACCGCCTGAGCAGAGTGATTTATCCCGGTACGCGCATCAAAACGCCATTACCGCGCAACTGGACATCCCCATGACCATACTGGATGCAACCGGGCTCGGTGACCAGGCCGGTGAGATGATCGGCCGCAGCTTGCTGGCCCTGAACGACCGTAAGCGAAGGGACATTATGCTGGCGGACACCTACACCGGGCTCAAATACTTCCTTCGTGAAAGCGGGCAACTGCTGGCCTGTACAGAGATGCTCGCCCGCTGCACCTCCTGGTCCTTCAATCCAAAGCGTGTGTTCGGCAGCTTCCAGGAGTCTGACAAGCCGCCGTTCCTGTCACTGGAAGAACGGCTGGCGCTGTTCGAGGATGCAAGCGCCCCTAACCACGTGGAGGAGCAGCGCTAACTTACGACACATTCAGAGTCCTGATTGTCGGTGACCCATGAAGACATTGATCACCAGCACACTGAATATACTGCACACTCGTCGGCGGGCGTTGCTGACCTTCCACCTGTTTTTCTCCGGTCTGGCCATGGCGGTGATCACCCCGGCCATCACCTGGGCACTGGCCTCGCTGCGCCCGGTGACTGGTCGGGCCGCCATCAGCACCGGGGGGATCGTCGAGTTTCTGACCTCCCCCGGTGGCGTGGTTTGGGTCCTGGTGACTCTCAACCTGACCATACTGGTTATCATGCTGCAGCAAGCGGGTATGACACTGATTGCAGACTCGCCTCCATACCGGCATTACCAGACCGCTCTGGGTGCGCTCTGGGGAACAGCACGCAGATGCCTGGCCCTGATCCAGTTAACGGTCATTCAGGTATTCACCCACTTGTTGATTGCACTGCCGTTTCTGGTGGCAACCGGGGCAGCGTGGGCCTGGCTGATTGCCTCATACGATCCGTACCTACTGCGCCAGGAGCTGCCACCGGAACTGTGGTGGTTTTCGGCCTGCGCCACCTTATCCATGATCGGGCTGATCACCTGTAATGGCGCCCTGTATCTGCGATGGATACTGGCCGTACCCTGCCTGATGGTGCGAAGTCAGCGCCCCCTCGAGGCCTTGCGGGAAAGTACGCGGCTGACACGCGGCCACAAAGGACACGCCACCGGCGTGCTGGCCTCCGGATTGACTGCAGTGATTCTCTTGCCAATCCTGGTCACCCTGGCTTTCGACCAGATCGCCTCCTTATTGCTGACCATCCTGCCTGACAGGACGGGCATACTGGTTCCGGCCATTTTCCTGTTCATTGCCGGCTACATCCTTATCGGTATCGCCGTCACCTTCTTTGGTACCGCTGCTTACGGCGCGTTCATCGTCAGCCTGTATTACCGAGCCACCAACAGCAGCGCGGGCATGCCGAAGCCGTCCCTTCGCTACCCGATGCCAGACAATGCCGGCCCGAAAGCATGGATTGCGGAAGCGCTTGTGGTCATTCTGGCACTGGGACAAGCCTGGCTTGTGGTGGACTCACTGGACCAACGCGAACACGTGGCCATCACGGCCCATCGGGGCAGCGCCTTTAAAGCACCGGAAAATACGCTGAGCGCCATAGAACAGGCGATCAGGGACGGTGCCGACTATATTGAGGTCGACGTACAGATTACCGCCGATGGCGTACCGGTACTCTGGCACGACGCCGACATGAGCCGCATTTTCGGGCTGAAGGAACGGATCAGCGAAGTCGCCTACGAGGACATCCGCAATAGGGATGCTGGCCGCTGGTTTAATGAGGACTTTGCGGAAGAGCGGATCGCCACCCTCTCCCAGGCTATTGAGACCGTACGCGGAAGAGCACACCTGTTTCTGGACCTGAAGCCGGATCGCAACACGCCCAACCTGACTCAGGCAGTTGTTGAGCTGTTGCAGCGCAAAAACTTCGTGGAAGGCACTGTGATCGCCGCTGCTGACTGGACAACCTTGCGGGAGGTCAAGCAATTGGAGCCGGAGCTGAAAACAGCCCTGCTGGCGCAGTTTATTGTCGGCCCGCTCTGGGAAGACAATTACGACATCCTGGGGTTGCGGAGTAACCGCGCGACTCCGGCCGCCGTGGCCAGGGCTCATCGGGACAACAACGAGCTTCATGTATGGACAGTGAATCACCGGTCATCCATGACGAAATTCATAGACATGGGCGTCGACAACATCATCACTGACCGACCCGATGTTCTCTCGGAACTGTTGCAGGAACGGGCCTCCCTGACCAATGCTGAGCTGCTTGCGACCAAACTCCGCAACTGGTTGCGGTGAGCGGTGCAGATCCTCCCATATGAGGTAAACTCATGTGACACCAGCAAAAAATGAAACATCAATGACCAGGGCAGGGATAATTCATCCATGAGAGGCTATCGCAGATCATCCAATACAACGTTGATGAGTTGGTGGGTCATCCTCCTGGTTCTGCTCTGCTCGATGGCTATGCCAGCCCACAGTCAGGACGAGACAGACACAAAGTCCGACGAAAAAGCCCCGGTACCAGCAGTACAACCCGAGCTCAAAGCCGGCAACGAGAAGCAGCCGAAAATCGAGCTCCAG
The DNA here is from genome assembly GCF_947259545.1 of uncultured Marinobacter sp. Lineage (GTDB taxonomy): Bacteria > Pseudomonadota > Gammaproteobacteria > Pseudomonadales > Oleiphilaceae > Marinobacter. The sequence goes on along the minus strand of NZ_CAMYMK010000002.1, from coordinate 1,191,758 downwards.
GAGTCCATGAATGCGGACATCCGCGAGCAAATACAGGCCCTTAGGGCATCCCTGAACCAACGCCTGACCGGTGTCGAGTCCAGTGTCGAGCATCTGGACTACGCGGAATCCATCCTCAATCGCCTGAAAGACGAATACCAAAGCTTTGAGCTCAGGCTGGAGAAAGCCGGACTCAATCTGACTGGTGACTATGCCGGGCTCTTGAAACAAAGGCTGGAGCGTCTTCGGCGACAGACCATTGCCAGCGAACTGATCAAGGGCATTGAGGACCAACTGTCCACCGCACGCGAAGAGCAGCTCAGGCTGGAAGAGTATGAAGCGATTGTGGACCCTGAAGACAATTCCCGTGGTCAGTTACGCAGCGACCGGGCCAGGCTGATTCGCGAACTCCATGCCGCGGTCACCCAACACATTGACGTTCTGAATGATTACTACAATACCGTCATCGCCCTTCAGGAACAGGTACTGGATTACCAGACACTGCTGCAACAACGACTATTCTGGCTACCCAACGCCTCGCCGGCCGGCTCCGAGACCTTCTCGGGCCTCCTGGAATCGCTCAGCTGGCTTGCCTCCGAGTTCAGGCTGGATCCTTTCAGTCAGGCAATCAAAGCATCTTTTGAAGAACGATCCGTCCGCCTTGGCGCGCTTGCTTTGATATTCGCACTGTTACTGTTCAAACGCCGCTCAATCAAGGCAAACCTTAAGGCCAATGGTGAGCATGTCGGCAATGTGGGCCGGGACCGCATTGCCTTAACCCTGTTAGCCCTCATCAACAGTGTACTGTTGACCCTCCCGGGTGTACTCGCGCTCGCTGCGGGCGCATTACTGTTAATGGAGGGCAATGAATTCTTTTCAGCACTCTCCAATGGGTTCACCGCTGCTGCCTTCATCACCCTACTGTTGAATTTCATTCACAAAGTTGCGCGCAAGGACGGTCTCGGCGACAGGCATTTTCATTGGAACAAGCACTCCCTGGAAGCCATTCGCAGGGAGATTCCGATCCTGTTGGCCGTGCTCATCCCCATTACGATTCTTTCCGCCACCACGGCGACACCCAGTGGCTCCAAATTTGAAGAAAGCCTGGGACGACTGCTGTTCATATTGGTATCGGTGACCCTGGCGATATTTGCCCAACGCATCATGAGCGCCGTTCGTGCGACAAAACCGGACGGTCGTTTTCTACGCGTGCTGCATTTTCTGGCCGTTGCCACGCCGCCGGTGCTGGCCGTGGCCTCCATACTGGGGTATCACTACACCGCCCTGGAGCTGGAACGTAATATTTTCATAAGCATCTGCTGGCTGGCCTTCAACGCGCTGCTCTTCTATCTCGGGTTACGTGCTCTCGCCGTCCGGGAACGTCGGTTAACGCTGAAACGTCTGCGAGAGCAACGAGCCGCAGAGCGTAAAATGGCAGAAGCAAGGGAATCCGCCGAATCCTCAGGTGAAGGAATGCCTCCGGCACTGGATATGCCGGAAATGGACCTCAAGGACATTAACCAACAGAGCACGTCGCTGTTGAAAATTCTGATCGCCGTGGTGGCCATCTCAGGGCTTTGGGTACTCTGGGCCAACGTCATCCCCGCCCTGCAGCTGTTTGACAACATTACCCTGTGGACCATTGCCACGGACCTTGAGGGTGGAGATCCACTACCAATCACTCTGGGGGACCTGATGCTGGCCCTGCTGGTCGGGGCAGGCACGGTGCTGGCCGTGAAAAACCTGCCCGGAACCCTGGAGGTAACGGTTCTGAGCCGGATGCACCTGCAACCGGGATCCGGTTACGCAATCACCACCATCGCCACGTATATGATCGTTATCGTCGGGGTCATTATATGCCTCGGCGTGGTGGGTGTTCAGTGGTCAAAACTGCAATGGCTGGTGGCCGCTTTGGGGGTTGGGCTCGGGTTCGGGCTGCAGGAGATTGTAGCCAATTTCGTCTCGGGTATTATCCTGCTTTTTGAACGCCCGATCCGCGTCGGTGACACGGTGACCATTGGCGGCATTACCGGCACGGTATCACGTATTCGCATCCGTGCGACGACGCTGGTTGACTGGGACCGCAAGGAACAAATCATCCCCAACAAGACCTTCGTCACTCAGGACCTGACTAACTGGACACTCTCCGATCCAATTACACGAGTCATACTTCGGGTGGGTGTGGCGTACGGGTCAGATGTGGATACCGTACAACAGATCCTGATGGACGTTGCCGGTGACAACGAACGCGTGGTTGACGACCCTGCGCCGGCCGTGTTCTGCGTGGGGCTTGGCGACAGCAGCATTGATTTCGAGGTGCGGGTTTTCGTCAAGGATCTGCTGGACATCATGCCACTGTCACACGAGATTCACGCCTCGGTCACCAAGGCACTGCGGGAGGCCGGCATCGAGATTCCCTTCCCACAGCGCGACCTCCATGTCCGCACTGTACCGGATATCCCCGGGCTGGCCAGATCCGACCAGTAGTCGCAGCCCACCGCCACCTGCCTCGGATTACTCCAGGATGATCAGGTGGTTGGGCAGTTCATTCTTCTCACGGGTGGCAGGAATGTGGGCCTTGAGTTGGGCACCGCAGGCCCGAATGCAATCAACAAAGCCATCCAGTGTCCGACCCTGGCGCACCTTGCTGGTGAAGTCAGCGACAATCCCTTCCCATACCTGATTGTCGATCTGGCCAGAGATACCCTGGTCCACCAGGATTTCAACATAATGCTCGGCTTCCGACACGAAAATCAGCATGCCCGTGCCGCCGGCGGTATGGTGCAGGTTCTGCTCCAGAAACTGGCGCCGGGCCATATTGGACGCGCGCCAGTATCGCACGGGCCTGGGCACCAGCCAGTGGCCTGCACCCGAAAACCGGAATAGCAGGCATAACACGATGAACGTGCTCCACTGGGCCATCAACAGCCCGTTTACACCAAGCCAGCCGGTGAAGTAACTGACCACGCCGGGCAGTAACAACGCCAGGATGCCTGCCCACAGCAACGGGATATAGGTATAGTCATCGGAACTGGCTGCCAGAACTGTCACCAACTCGGCATCAGTCTCCTGCTCTACCTCGGCTATGGCCGTGGCTACCTGTTTCTTCTCGCTTTCACTCAATAGTGTCATGGTTATATCAATCTCGTTGAATCATGGAGTGGTTTTACCAGCCGCCGGAGGCACCACCGCCTCCAAAACCGCCACCGCCACCACTGAAGCCACCGCCACCAAAGCCTCCGCCGCCACGGCCGCCCATCATGGAACCGGCCATGAGACCGCCCAGGAGTGCGCCGCGACCACGACGACTACCCATGCCACCAAAGAACGACAGGGCCACAATAATGAAGAACAGGATACCCAGCGCAGGATGGGGTCGATCATCCTGACTCACCGGCCGGGATTCCGGAACCGCCAGCGGCTCACCGCCGAGTACCTGAATCATGGCTTCGGCCCCATTGGCAATACCCGTGGGGAAATCCCCGGCACGGAAGGCCGGCGTGATGATCTGGTTGATGATGGTGGCGGAGGTCGCATCCGTCAGGCGCCCCTCAAGGCCATAACCCACCTCAATACGGATGCGACGCTCGTCTTCCGCCACGATCAGCAAGGCGCCATTGTCCTCACCCTTCTGACCAATGCCCCAATGCCGACCCAGCTGGTAGCCGTAGTCCTCGATCGGATACCCCTGGAGATTCGGCAGCGTTACCACCACGACCTGCTCGCTGGTGGCCTGTTCGTGGGCTTCCAGCATACGGCCCAGACGCGATTCCACCGGGGCCGGCAACATGTCGGCGTTGTCCACCACCCGCCCGGTCAACTCGGGAAAATCAGGGGCGGACTGCGCCAATGCATGGAGAGGCAGCAGCACGGCCAGCGTGGCGAAGACGAGCATCCGGTAACTAAGCATAGTCATCAGAATTCCACCTGCGGCGCTTCCTCAGCATCGGGCGTCGTGGCTTCAAAGTTGGCACGCAGCTCCATATCGCTGTACAGGAAACTGTGCCAGAGCCTGCCCGGGAAGGTGCGAATTTCGGTGTTGTACCGTTCCACGGCCTGGATGAAATCCCTCCGCGCCACGGCAATGCGGTTTTCCGTGCCCTCAAGCTGGGATTGCAATGCCAGGAAGTTCTGGCTGGATTTCAGGTCCGGGTACCGCTCCGACACTGCCATCAGCCTGCTCAGGGCACTGCTCAACTCGCCCTGCGCCTGCTGAAATTGCTGCAACCTCTTCGGATCATTAAGGATGCTCTCATCCACCTGGATCGAGGTCGCCCGCGAGCGGGCTTCAATGACCGCCGTCAGAGTCTCCCGTTCCTGGGTTGCAAACCCCTTAACGGTCTCCACCAGATTGGGGACCAGATCGGCACGACGCTGGTACTGGTTCTGTACCTGGGACCAGGCGGCTTTTACCTGCTCGTCGTAGGTGGGAATGTTGTTGATACCGCACCCCGTCAGCATAAGTGCCAACAGGGCAAGAACTGTAAGCCGCAGACCATTGTGGCGCTGCGTGATGGCAGGACTGTTCACCATGATGTATCCGTTCCTTGAGCGTCTGTGAATCCAGAATAAGTAACGTCAGGACGTTAACACAATTACCGCTTATATGGGGGTCGACACCTTCAAATACGAGGCGTACTATAACCAATACTGTATATATAAACAGCATTAGAGGCTGACCATGAAAACCCGCGGCACCGCATTGAACCCCCAAAACCGGTTCCAGCCCATTGCCACTGATCGGCAGACAGACGGCGACTGGTACCAGGACCCGGACGATGAACTGAACCCGGACTCACTGGCTACCGAGGTGACCAATGATCAGGTGCGGACCATTATCAGCCGCAACCAGTCCCCTGACTTGCCGTTTGACCAATCGATCAACCCTTATCGCGGGTGCGAGCACGCCTGCATCTACTGCTTTGCCAGACCAACCCATGCCTACTGGGACCTTTCTCCGGGCCTGGACTTTGAGACCCGCCTGATTGCCAAACCGAACGCCGCCCGACAACTCCGCAGAGAACTCGACAAACCCGGGTACAAAGTCTCCACCATTGCCCTGGGCGTGAATACCGACGCCTACCAACCCATCGAAAAACAACGGCGCATCACACGGGAAATTCTCGAAGTTCTGGCTGAATACCGCCATCCCGTGTCGATTATTACCAAGGGGGCGCTGATTCTCCGCGATCTGGATTTGCTGTCTGAGCTTGCCGCCCAGGGGCTCTGTTCGGTTAGGGTCAGTCTCACCACGCTGGACAACGGTCTGAAACGTGTTATGGAACCCCGCACCGCCGCCCCGGCCACGCGTTTGAAGATTATCCGCGAGCTATCGGCGGCCGGCGTGCCGACGGGTATTCTGGCGGCACCAGTCATCCCGTTTATTAACGATCAGGAACTGGAAGCTATATTGGAGGCAGCCTTCGGGGCTGGCGCCCAAGGGGCAAGCTGGATCATGCTGAGGTTGCCGCTGGAGCTGGATGAACTGTTCCGCGACTGGCTGCAAAGGCATTTTCCACAACGTGCGGATCACGTCATGAACCGTATACGGGATTTACGCGGAGGCAAAAGTTACGACTCCCGTTACGGAACACGCATGACCGGCACCGGTCCATACGCCGAGTTGATCCGCCAGCGCTTCAACCGAAAAATCCGGAGTCTGGGCATGGATCAGTACGAGACAGCCCCACTGCGCACCGATCTGTTCCGCCGCCCGGGCGGGGAACAATTGAATCTTGTATAGCCCCGCTGAGTCACAGCAGGACGCTGACCATACCCACGGTACTGACTACCAGCAATACCGTCCCCAGGACCCGGAAAAATATCGGTGTCTCCGCCCTCAGCATCCGGTCATGAACTTTCAGCCCAATGACGTGACCAACAGCCGCGGCTGGCAATAACCAGAGGTGGTGAATCAGTTGCAAGTCCACGCCTGCATAGACAAAGGCCGCCATTTTGATCGTAACCAGAATGAACCACAGGGCAAACAGGGTGTCCCTCAGCTTTTCTTTCGGCAGATGCTGGGCAGCAACGGCGATAATCAAAGGCGCACCGATCAGCGAGGTGCCGCTGATATAACCACCCGCCATCAGGAAAACCGTATCCACAGTCCGGCTGCCACTGCGGAAAGGCTTGTTGAGAATGTAGGAGACTGAGTACAACGCGACAATAACGAAGACGATAGCGCTGAGGATATGGGACGGCATGGTAATCAGCCCCACCACGCCGATCAGCTTGGGTACGATCATGATTCCCAGTATTTTCCACAGATAACGCCAGTCCACCGTGCCCTCGGCAGCCACGCCGTTATCCCTGCCGCGTTTTTCCCTGCCGGACTTACGATTGTTCATCCAGATGGTCAGAGACGAAAAGAACAGCAGATGAACCGAAATGATCGGCAGGAACACCAGTGGCTCGTCGAGCACCAGCAGCAGGAAAGGTAAGGATAATACCGCGCCGCCAAACCCCAATCCGGAGCGGACAAAGCCGCTCCAGATAAAAATCAGGGCAATGAGCGCGTATTGGTAGAGCGCAAGATCAGACATGGTTTCCTGACAAAGACAATCCAGACGGTGGCTAAGGCGGCGTACCTTACCACGGAGTTACCCGTATTACCCTCCCGTCCGGACTGTCTGTGAGCAGGAACACCGCGCCATCCGGTCCAGTGCGCACATCCCGGATGCGTTCGCCCAACTCACCAAACAGGGTTTCCATATCCACTGCACCATCGTTGCTGAGCACAACGCGATGCACACGTCTCTCAGCGAGAGCCCCCACCAGCAGACTGCCCTGCCATTCCGGGAACAGGTCACCGTCATAGAGTGTCATGCCCGACGGCGCTATGGACGGCGTCCAGTGCAGGGCGGGAGATTCCATGCCGTCATATTCCGTGTACGGCGACACCCGCGCACCCGTGTAGTCCAGCCCCAACGTAGCCACTGGCCAGCCATAGTTTTTACCAGCTTCGATAACGTTGATCTCATCGCCGCCACGGGGTCCGTGTTCATGGGTAATCAGGCGGTTATTGCGCCAGTCGTAAACCACGCCCTGAACATTGCGATGCCCATAACTGTATATTTCCGGGAGCGCATTCGGCTTTGCCGCAAACGGATTATCCTCTGGCGCTGAGCCATCACGGTTGATCCTGACAATGGTGCCAAGGTGACTCGTCAGTTTCTGAGCTTCCTCTCGATAATCAAAACCATCTGCCAGTGTCAGGATGATGGTCGCATCGGGCAGCCACACCATGCGCCCACCATAGTGGGCATCCCCTGCTTTTGCTGGCAAGCTGCGGAATACCTCCTGGACGTTGTCGAGCCCACCCGACACCAGCCTTCCACGGGAAACGCAGGTGTGATTAGCCCTCCAGGTGCCACAAGCATACGCCAGATAAATTTGGCGGCTCTCATCGAAGTCCGGTGCAACCAGAACATCAAACAATCCCGCCTGGCCGGAAGCGAATACTTCCGGCACACCTGCCAGAGGCTCAGACACCTGCTGCCCATCAGCGGAGAGTAAGCGCAGGCGCCCTGGCCGCTCGGTAACCAGGGCCCTGCCATCGGGCAGAAACGCCAGGGACCATGGGTGTTCCAACCCTATGGCGAAGGTTTCCAGGCGATATCCCGAGGACGCATCGGCCTGAACCGGTTCCGGAGGTGCTATCCATCCAATGGTGATGATCGCGGCGCCTAAGGCAAAATGACGAGCAAGTCCGACTCGCCGTCGGGAGAAGTGCGCAAACAACCAACCGGAAAGCGCCGCAGTTGCCAACATGGCCGCCATTCCCCCGGCATTCCGGGTGGCCGCAATCACTGTGGGCATGGGGGCCAGAGAATCTATCAGTTTGAATGTAACCCAAAGTCCGATAGCAGCACCTAATGGCAGGAAAAGCGCCCGCCAGCGCAGATCGAGCAGCCGGATACACAGGCTCGTCACAAGTTGCGACATCAGGAAACTGGTCCCAAATACCACCGCGTAGACCGGAACAAAGTTCACCAGATCCTCAAGGCTTGTCTGTAAACGCGTGCCGATGCCGATCTCAACGCCCAGGTTCTGGAGAGCCAGCAGGTTAAACTGGGTCTGAACGAGACTGCCAGCCACTATGCCAACCACCAGAGCTATCAAGAAAGCAGCCAGCACCCTCATCCACCCAACAGGCTTCTTCATTTTTATACCGTTCCTTCAACCGGATAAACAACGTCCCATTACCGCGAAGCGCCAGGCTCGAACAACAGTTTGATGTAACTGCGAAGCAGCATTAGCTGGCTTGGCAGAATGGTGCGCTCTCCCGTTGCACGGCCAAGTACAAGGCCTCCCTCAATGACCGTTGAAACCATGTCCGCCAACGCATCCGGATCAATGGCATCCCGGGGTTCGTAATGCTCAAGGATCGAGTCCAGCAACGTGCGAAACCGCTCACGCCAGTTCAGGACAATTCGCCGATTCAATTCCCGCACATCGCTATCAAACAGGCTTTCCTGGTAGCAGTAGGTCGCCACCAGGCAGCCCGGATATTCCTGCGGCAGATCTTCCATAATCTCCGCCAACAATTTGAGCCCCACCAGGAACCCCTGCAACGGATCATCGGTCAATTCCCGGCCACGGGCAAACACGTCATCCAGCAGAGAGTCCTCACGCGTCATGTAGCGCGACAATAACGAGCGGGCCAACGCGTTCTTGTTGGAAAAATGGTAGAGGAAGCCACTTTTGGTAATACCTGCCTCGGCAATCACCTCTTCAATCGAGGTTGCACCAAAGCCCTTCCTGAGCACTGATTTTTCGGTTATGTCCAACAACCGCTCACGGGTAGCCTGTCCCTTTTCCATCTGCCACCTCCGGTGAACCATACCCCGGGTATGGTTTGCCTTGCGGAGATCCTGACCGCCAGTGCCCACAGGACCACACGAATAATGTATCCCATTGTTTTAAAAAGGCTCAACACTTATCAAAAAACCGTACCGCGTGCTCTCTGGTTACAGATCGCTTCCTGGCACATGCTGGTTGTAGCTGGAAACAACCAGTGAACACTAATAGGAGGATAGCACTATGACAGGCAACGCAGAGACCCTCAGTTATCACGCCACTGAACCAGATCAGGCAGCGGCAGACGCATTCGGCGACCGCATGGTAGATACACTGAACTCGGGTGCGTTGGCACTGATGATCTCAGTCGGCCATCGAACCGGACTGTTCGACGCTATGGCAGACATGCCAGCTGCAAGCAGCGCCGAGATTGCCAAAAAGGCAGGCCTGGATGAGCGTTACGTCAGAGAATGGCTTGGAGCAATGACCGTCGGCGACATTGTGAAGAATAATCCCGAAAGAGAAACTTACTACCTGCCCCCGGAGCACGCTGCCAGCCTGTGCCGGGAGTCACCGACTGACAACATAGCGGTGTTCGCCCAGTATATCCCGCTGCTTGGCTCCGTGGAGAATGACATTGTTCACTGCTTTCGTCGTGGAGGCGGCGTACCGTACGAACGCTTCGAGCGGTTCCATGACGTCATGGCGGAGGACAGCGGCCAGTCTGTCGTTCCTGCCCTGGAAACGGATATTCTGCCGCTCGTGCCTGGCCTTATTGAACGACTGAAAAAAGGCATTCAGGTCCTCGACATCGGTTGTGGCAGGGGGCGGGCGCTAAACAAGCTGGCCAGGTTATTCCCGAACAGTCGGTTTACCGGCTACGACATATCCGAGGATGCCATCCGTTACGCTGGCCAGGAGGCCCGGGCACTCGGGAACGAGAACGCAACCTTCGAGATATTTGACGTCAGTGACCTTGAGCACAGCGAGCGCCCGGGCCCCTACGACCTGATCACCACATTTGATGCGGTACACGATCAGAAGGACCCGCTTACTGTATTGCGGGGTATCCGCAAAGCGCTGTCTGACGACGGTGTTTATCTGGCCCAGGACATCAAAGGGTCAAGCCATCACCACAGTGACCGGGACCACCCGATCGGCCCGCTCCTTTACACCATTTCCTGCATGCATTGCATGACCGTTTCCCTGGCCCAGGATGGAGAGGGGTTGGGAGCGATGTGGGGTAAGGAGAAAGCCCTGGAGTACTTTCGTGCCGCGGGCTTCCGGAACATTGAGGTGCATGAGCTGGAGCATGACTTCCAGAATTACTGGTATGTATGCCGTCCCTGAGTCGACCGAAACAGGACGATCGCAGGCCGCAATAACCAGCTGGTGATGTACATGGCAGGGATCAGGATGATCAACCAGCCAACGATCTGGATAGCCAGAGGTGAGACACCCAACACATCGGCCACCCCGGCAAAAAGATCATTGATCACGCTGGGGTGGCGCACCACCAGGTAACCCACGCCAATGATAACCGGCCATTTTGCGTAGCGGGCACTATTGAGCACCAGGCGGCCGCTGCCCGTTATGCGGGCCGCCAATGCAGCCGACCGGGTTGAAAGCCTGGCGCCCTGCGTGCTTCTGGCCACAGTGCGCCCGGCCCGGACCACCTTGACCGCGCTGGCGAACACCAGGACATCCACGGAAGCCCAACCAATGTCACTGACCGAAATATCGTCCCCGGTTCGGTAGTTCGTCTCCAGTTGCCGGATCCCGCTGGTAAAGAACCGGGCAATGCCCTCGGTCACCCGCTCGGTCTGAACCCATTGGGTCTCCCCGTTCGGGTCCACAACAAACTGACCCAGGAAGTCGTGCCCCTCATCATGAATGAAATTCACCGCATACCAGCCCCGTTCCTCAGGCGTCAGTGCATCATGCTTTTCCGGTTTGGCAGGTGTATCAACGGAGCTTCCGCGTAGTTCGGCAAAGTAATCCTTTGCCCGCTGATACTGACGGGCGGCTGAATTCATCCATTCAATAGACTGGACCGGTTCACGCAGGAAAAAGTCGATGGGAGGCAAGGCGTGCTCACCATAGGTGCGCAACACTTCCTGGAACTCCGGCTCCGAGGCATAGAGGGGCAGAATGGTACGGGCCAAATCAGGATACGCCAGCAGTGCTGCCTGGACTTTCAGAAGCAGCAGCTGATCGCCCCCAAGATCGAGAATAGCTGCCTGAACCTCGATGGGTTCGTTACCGAGGCGGTCGAAGTCCGGCAACACCTCTTGGGCCTGAATGGATACAAGCTTCTGTTCAATCGGCACCGGTTGGGATGCGTAACTGGCAAGCACAGCCAACAACAACGCCACGCCCAGAATCGCCATGAATTTCTTCAAATACCCACCTCAGGTCCTTCCAGTTCAACCTTTGTTTTATCACAAGTTGGGGCCAACGAAAGACTCTGACGCAACAAAAAACCCCGAAGCTCTCACTCCGGGGTCTTTAAATGGCCGGCCTTGCCAGCAGTGCGGGCGGGCTGTTACTGCTCCACAAACGCCCGCTCAATCACATAGTGGCCCAGGTCGCCGCCACGGGCCTCCTTGAAGCCCATTTTGTTGAGGATGCTGCAGGTATCCTTGAGCATGCTTGGGCTACCGCAGATCATGAAACGGTCATTCTCCAGATCGAAGTCCGGCAGACCCAGTTCGCGGGTGATCTTGCCACTTTCCATTGCATCCGTCAGGCGCCCCTGATTGCGGAAGTCTTCACGAGTTACGGTGGGATAGTACAGCAGCTTGCCGTCCACCATCTCGCCGAAAAATTCATTTTCCGGCAGCGCTTCGATCTCCTGCTGGTAGGCCAGTTCAGAGACATAACGCACGCCGTGAGTCACGATGACCTTGTCATAGGCTTCATAGACCTCGGGGTCCTTGATGATGCTCATGAACGGCGCCAGACCAGTACCGGTGCTGATCAGCCACAGGTTCTTGCCCGGCAGCAGGTTGTCCATGATCAGGGTACCGGTCGGCTTGCGGCTGACCAGAATCTCGTCCCCAACCTGGATTTTCTGCAGGCGCGACGTCAGAGGGCCGTCCTGAACCTTGATGGAGAAAAACTCCAGCTCTTCCTCATAGTTCGCGCTGGCAATACTGTAGGCGCGCATCAGGGGCTTACCATCGGTTTCCAGACCAATCATGGTGAAATGGCCATTCTTGAAACGAAACCCGGGATCACGGCTGGTAGTGAAGCTGAACAGGGTGTCGTTCCAGTGGCGTACGCTGGTGACTTTCTCTTTGATCAGGTTGCTCATGATTAACTCTCGCCTGTTCTGTTTGCTCGAACGCAATAAGTTGAAGATCCGAATTGAATAAATTCTAACCCGCAGCTAACCTATCGACAAAATGGGATATTTTCATAACCTTATTCGGAATAATCGATTATGGTGACAGACTTATGAAATACAGTTTCCGCCAGCTGGAAGTTTTCCTGGCTGCTGCGCATTTCCAGAACATTACCCGTGCGGCGGAATCTCTTGCCATGTCGCAATCGGCGGCCAGCAGCGCGCTGAAAGAGCTGGAGAACCAGTTCGACATTCAGCTCTTCGACCGTGTCGGAAAGCGTCTTCAGCTGAACGAACTGGGGCGCCTCTATCGACCGAAAGTGGAAGCGCTGCTGGCCCAGGCCGGAGAGCTGGAACAGGCGTTCAGCAAACACTCGGAAGTCGGCGCCCTGAAGGTCGGCGCCACGCTCACCATTGGTAACTATCTGGCCGTCGGGGTGATGGCCCAATACATGAATACCCCGACTCACCCCAGGGTGTCCCTGGAGGTGGCCAATACCCGCACCATTGCCAGGCGGGTCAGTGACTTTGAGCTGGATATCGGGTTGATAGAAGGGGAACTACAGTCGCCGGAACTGGAAGTGATTCCCTGGCGGGAGGACGAGCTGGTGGTGTTCTGCTCCCCTGACCATCCGCTGGCCAGGAAGAAGAACCTGGATGACGACGACCTTCGTAACGCCACCTGGGTCATGCGGGAACCGGGTTCAGGTACCCGTCAAAGTTTTGAAAGGGGTATGCACGGCCTGCTGCCGGATCTGAATATCCTGTTGGAACTGGAACACACCGAAGCCATCAAACGGGCGGTGGAAGCAGGACTGGGTATTGGCTGCCTGTCGCAGGTCTGTCTGGCGGATGCCTTTAAGCGGGGCAGCCTGGTGCCATTGAAGGTCCCGGAGTATCGACATTTCGACCGGCAGTTCTATTTCATTCTGCACAAACAGAAATACCGCAGTGCCGGCATCGACGCCTGGATGGAACTGTGCCGGCAGCTGTAATCGGGTATCAGTCCATTACCGGCCCGCTGTGAAACCGGAACTCCTGGTCCGGCTCTTCAATCAGTTTTTGCTCAAGGGCCAGAAACACACTCACCCGATCATCTACCGGGCCACCATTGGCCTGTTCTGCCAGAGTCAGGTAATCCTGATAATGGCGGGCTTCCGACTTCAACAGGCTGGTGTAGAAGTCGGCCAGCTTCTCGTCCAGATGCGGCGCCAGTGCGGCAAAGCGTTCACAGGAGCGGGCCTCGATAATGGCGCCGACAATCAGCACATCCACCAGCCGGCCGGGGTCTTCGGTCCGCACTTCCTGCCTTAATCCTGCGGCATACCGGGCCGGGCTCAGGTGACTGTAGTCCACTCCCCGCTTGTTCATAATGGCCAGCACCTGCTCGAAATGGCGCAATTCTTCCCGCGCCAGACGCGACATCCTGTTCAGCAGGTCGGTATTGTCCACATAGCGATACATCAGGCTTAAAGCGGTTGACGCCGCTTTTTTCTCGCAATGGGCGTGATCAATCAGCATCAGGTCCTGATTGGCAAGGGCGTTTTCAATCCAGCGCCGGGGGGTGCGGCAGGGCAGAAAATCATGAATGTCTTGCAGGGCTTCAGTCATGGCAAATGTCGGGTCGGAATAACGGGCCGGGAAGTATACACGACATAACAGAGCACTCCGACCTCTGTCCATCTTAACTTTGTAAGGGGTTTCCTATAGAATGCAGCGCCAGTTTAAAACCTTTTCCGTATAAAACTTCCGCCGGGCAATGACGCCGACAGCGCGGGACATTCCAACTGATGAGGGTCCATATCGTGTTAGAAGCCTATCGTGAACACGTTGCAGAACGTGAAGCTCTGGGTATTCCCCCAAAGCCTCTGAATGCAGAGCAGACCGCCGCGCTGGTCGAGCTCCTGAAAAATCCTCCTGCCGGTGAAGAAGAAACTCTCGTTTATCTTCTGGAAAACCGTATTCCGCCGGGTGTCGACGAAGCCGCTTATGTAAAAGCCGCTTTCCTGACTGCCATTGTTAAAGGCGAAGCCAGCTCTCCCCTGCTGGACAAAGAGAAAGCCGTCAAGCTGCTGGGCATGATGCAGGGTGGCTACAACATCGCCACTCTGGTTGACCTGCTGGACGATTCCGACCTGGCCGAACTGGCCGGTGAACAGCTGAAGCGTACCCTGCTGATGTTCGACGCGTTCAACGACGTCAAGGAAAAGATGGACGCCGGCAACGCCGTTGCCAAGGCCGTGGTTGAATCCTGGGCCAACGCCGAGTGGTTCACCAACAAGAAGAAGGTTCCCGAGAGCACCAAGATGGTGGTGTTCAAGGTGACCGGCGAAACCAACACCGACGACCTGTCCCCGGCTCCGGATGCCTGGTCCCGTCCGGACATCCCGCTGCACGCCCGCGCTGCTTACAAAATGGAGCGTGATGGCCTGAAGCCGGAAGAGCCCGGCGTCACTGGCCCGATGAGCCAGATCGACGAAATCAAGGCCAAGGGCCTGCCCGTTGCCTTCGTAGGTGACGTTGTAGGTACCGGTTCTTCACGTAAATCTGCCACCAACTCCGTTCTGTGGTTCTTCGGTGAAGACATCCCGGGTGTACCGAACAAGCGTGCCGGCGGTGTCTGTATCGGTAACAAGGTTGCCCCGATCTTCTTCAACACCATGGAAGACGCGGGCGCTCTGGTATTCGAAGCCCCGGTAGACGACCTGAACATGGGCGACGTCATCGAGATCCGTCCGTACGAAGGCAAGATTCTGAACGAAGCCGGCGAAACCCTCTCCGAGTTCAACTTCAAGTCCGACGTGATCCTGGACGAAGTTCAGGCTGGCGGTCGTATTCCTCTGATCATTGGTCGTGGCCTGACTGCCAAGGCGCGTGCCGCTCTGGGTCTGGGCGCTACCGACATCTTCCGTCTGCCGACAGATCCGGAAGCCGGTACCAAGGGCTTCACCCTGGGCCAGAAGATGGTTGGCAAGGCTTGCGGCCTGGAAGAAGGCAAGGGCGTTCGTCCTGGCACATACTGCGAGCCGCACATGACTACCGTCGGTTCCCAGGACACCACTGGTCCGATGACCCGTGACGAGCTGAAAGACCTGGCGTGTCTGGGCTTCCAGGCTGACCTGGTGATGCAATCTTTCTGTCACACCGCCGCGTATCCGAAGCCGGTTGACGTAGAGATGCAGCACACCATGCCAGACTTTATCCAGACCCGTGGCGGTGTTGCCCTGCGTCCGGGTGACGGCATCATCCACTCCTGGTTGAACCGCATGCTGCTGCCGGACACCGTCGGTACCGGTGGTGACTCCCACACCCGTTTCCCGATGGGCATCTCCTTCCCGGCCGGCTCTGGTCTGGTGGCCTTTGCTGCCGCTACCGGCGTTATGCCGCTGGATATGCCGGAATCGGTTCTGGTTCGCTTCAAGGGCGAAATGCAGCCGGGCATCACCCTGCGTGACCTGGTACACGCGATTCCGCTGTACGGCATCAAGAACGGCATGCTGACCGTGGAGAAGAAAGGCAAGATCAACGAATTCTCCGGTCGTATCCTGGAAATCGAAGGCCTTGAGCACCTGACCGTTGAGCAGGCGTTCGAGCTGTCTGACGCATCTGCTGAGCGCTCCGCAGCCGGTTGTACCATCAACCTGTCTGAAGAGTCCGTGGCCGAGTACCTGCGTTCCAACATCACCATGCTGCGCTGGATGATTGCCGAAGGTTACGGCGATCCGCGTACCCTGGAGCGTCGTGCCCAGCAGATGGAAGAGTGGATTGCCAACCCGAAGCTGATGCGTGCAGACAAAGACGCCGAGTACGCCCACGTGGTGGAAATCGATCTGGCCGATATCAAGGAGCCGATCGTATGCTGCCCGAACGACCCGGACGACGCCAAGTTCCTGTCCGAAGTCGCTGGCGACAAGGTGGACGAAGTGTTCATCGGTTCCTGCATGACGAACATTGGTCACTTCCGCGCTGCCGGCAAGCTGCTTGAGCAGAACAAAGAGCCCCTGAAGACCCGTCTGTGGATGTCTCCTCCCACCAAGATGGACCAGGAGCAGCTGATGGAAGAAGGCTACTTCAACACCTACGGCACCGCCGGTGTTCGCACCGAGATGCCGGGTTGCTCCCTGTGCATGGGTAACCAGGCGCGTGTGGCTGCCAAGTCCACGGTTCTGTCTACCTCCACCCGTAACTTCCCGAATCGCCTGGGCGATGGTGCCAACGTGTACCTGACCTCTGCGGAACTGGCAGCCGTGGGTGCGGTACTGGGCAAACTCCCCTCCCCGGCGGAGTACATGGAGTACGCCAAGGACCTGAACAGCATGTCGAAAGAGATCTACAAGTATCTCAACTTCGACCAGATGGAGAACTACACCAAGAAGGCGGCGGAAGCCAACGTTGCTTAACGCCTGACCTTCAGAGGTTAGCTCCATAGAAACGCCAGCCTACGGGCTGGCGTTTTTTTGTGCGCAACAGAAAAGGGGCTCCCGAAGGAGCCCCTGTCATTTCACCTAGTATCCTGGTGTTTCCGGTTACCGGGCAATGTGCTGGTACTCCCCTGCATCTTCAGTGGCAAGGCTCACCACCATGATGGCAACCCAGGCAGCGATGAAGCCAGGAATGATTTCGTACACTCCGGGACCACCCATGAACTCACCATTCCAGCCCATTGAAATCCAGAAGATAACGGTGGCTGCACCGGCAACCATGCCTGCGATGGCACCAGCGCCATTCGTACGCGGCCACATCAGTGACAGGATGATCAGCGGGCCAAAGGCCGCGCCAAAGCCTGCCCAGGCGTTACTCACCAGCGCAAGCACCTGAGAGTCCGGGTCAGACGCAATAACAGCCGCAACCAGACCAACCAATACGACGCAAACCCGACCCACATTGACACACTCACGGTCGGAGGCTTCCTTGCGCAAGAACAGGCGATAGAAATCTTCCGTCAGGGAGGACGAGGACACCAGCAGCTGGCTGGAGATGGTGCTCATGACCGCAGCAAGCAGCGCCGCATAGAGGAAACCGGTAATCAGTGGGTGGAATAGCAGGTTCGCCAGAATGATAAAGATGGTTTCCGGATCTTCAACGTCCAGGCCATTGCGGATGGCATATGCCCGGCCGAACACACCCAGAGAGACGGCACCAATCAGAGAGATTGTCATCCAACCCATACCAATATTACGAGCGATAGGCACATCTTTCAGTGTGCGGATCGCCATAAAGCGCACGATGATGTGGGGCTGGCCGAAATAACCCAGACCCCAGGTGACCGCAGACAGCCAGCCTATGATGGTCAGCCCCTCTGTCCAGGAGAGTAGTGTGGGATCGACTGAATTCAGAGTTTCAGACGCCTGCGAATAGCCGCCACCGCCTTCGCCAAAGAGCACAACCGCCGGCATGACCACCAGAGCCAGCATCATGATGCAACCCTGCACAAAATCCGTCATGCTCACCGCCAGGAACCCGCCAACGACGGTATAGGCCAATACCACACCCAGTGTGATGACGATACCTACGGCGTAATCGCTCAGGCCACCAAAATTAAAGATTCCGGCAAAGGCACTTTCGAACAGCTTGCCACCGGCAACCAGACCGGACGCCGTGTAAACCGCGAAGAAGATAACGATAACGATGGCAGACACCGTTCGTAGAGACAGCGACTGGGTCGGGAACCGGTTAGCAAGAAAGGACGGAATCGTGATCGCATTGCCGTAGTGAACCGTCTGCTCACGAAGTCTTGGCGCTACGAGGGTCCAGTTAAAGAACGCACCCACCAACAGACCGATACCGATCCAGGCAGAACCCAGGCCCGATGCAAACAACGCCCCGGGCAACCCCAGAAGCAACCAACCACTCATGTCCGAAGCGCCGGCAGAGAGAGCCGCTACTTTAGGACTGAGCGCTCGCCCACCCAGCATGTAGTCCTCGGATGACGACGTAGCTCTGCGCATTGCATAAATGCCGATGGCAATCATGAGCGCAAAATAAAGAAAGAGACTAATCCAAATACCAATAGCCATGAAACTCCTCCAGTTCAAATGGGACGGAACCCGTTCCGCCCGGGTGGTGCGCTTACCATGTTGATTGCGGTAGTCGCACCCTTTGTTGTTTTATTGCTTTTTCCTGATCCCGTGATAGTGCGCTGCTGTCTTTAACGCCGGCCTCTGAATCTCAATACTTACCTCCGTTTCGTTTGGTTTTTATTGTGCCCCACTCTGAGAGCATAGCGCTCTTCAAACCCTTTCGATTCCAAGGGACAGTAGGGACGCATTGCCGCCTACCGCCGTGGTATTAATGGTGCGGGTACGCTCGGTGGCGAACCTCAGCAGGTAATGCGGGCCACCTGCTTTCGGGCCGGTGCCGGAAAGGCCACGCCCGCCGAATGGCTGCACACCCACCACAGCACCGACCTGGTTGCGGTTGATGTAGCAATTGCCCACTTTTACCCGTTGTTCAATATAGGCCGCGGTGCCTTCACTGCGACTGTGAATGCCCAGCGTCAGTCCGTAACCGGCGCTGTTGATCTCATCGATGACCTGGTCGAGCTTCTCGGCTTTGTAACGCACAACATGAAGGATAGGACCAAAATGCTCCGTCTTCAGCTCATGGATGCCGGAAATGCCGTAGGCCGAAGGGGCAATAAAATAACCAGCCTGACCGGCAGGGGGAACTGGCGCCCTGGCAATGAATCTGGCACTGCTTTCCAGTTCCTGAATATGGTGTTGCAAAGCGGATTGTGCCTCTTCATCAATAACCGGGCCGACATCCGTGCTGTACAGTTCCGGGTTACCAACAGACAATTCCCGCATCGCCCCTGCCAGTAACGTCTCCATTCGCTCTGCCACCTCCTGTTGCAGATACAGCACCCGAAGCGCTGAACACCGTTGACCGGCGCTGGCAAAGGCTGACTGGAGCACGTCCTGTACCACTTGTTCTGGCAAGGCACTGCTGTCCACAATCATCGCGTTCTGGCCGCCTGTTTCCGCGATCAGGGGCACGATAGGTCCCTCTCGCAGGGCCAGAGTGCGGTTGAGAATGTGGGCAACCTGGGTAGATCCGGTGAAGGCGATGCCGGCAATCCTGGGGTCCGGGGTCAGTTTGCCGCCAATTGTTCCGCCATCACCGGGTAACAGTTGAATAACGTCCGGCGGGAATCCAGCTTCCAGCATCAGCTCCATTGCCCGGTGGGCCACCAGGCTGGTCTGCTCCGCCGGTTTGGCAATCACCGTGTTGCCGGCAACCAGCGCCGCCATGATCTGGCCGGTAAAAATAGCCAGGGGGAAGTTCCAGGGACTGATGCAGAGAAATACCCCCCGCCCTTCCATATAAAGCTCATTGCTCTCGCCGGTCGGTCCTGGCAGCGCGACAGCCTTGCCAAATCGGGCACGCCCCTGAATCGCATAGTAGCGACAGAAGTCGACGGCCTCCCGGACTTCGTCTATGCCATCCTGCATGGTTTTGCCCGCTTCACGGCAACAAATAGCCATGAGCTCTTCCATGTGGGCTTCCATCAGATAGGCATACTTTTCGAGACAGCGTGCACGATCCTCTACCGGTCGTTCGCTCCACGTCCGGAAGCCGGCTGCGGCGACATCCAGAGCTTCCGCCGCCTGGGATTCATTGGCCCACACCACATGCCCGACAGGCTGGCTCTGATCGTATGGCGAGCGAACCTCATATCGCTCTCCATCCCTGCGGCGGGTACCGTTAATAACCGGACCGGCGTCCCATCTGGCGTTACGCCACTCGGCCATATGATTTACCAGCGGCTCCAGATGGGCGGCAATGTGGGGGTTAAGGCCTTTTGAATTCCTGCGCTCCCCGCCGTAGATGTCTTTCGGCAGGGGAATGCGGTCGTTGGGCAGGGAATCGTATTTCTGCAACTCCTGGACCGGATCCTGCACCAGAGCCTCGATTGGCGTGGCTGCATCCACCAGGCGATGTACGAATGAGGAGTTGGCACCATTTTCCAGTAAGCGACGTACCAGGTAGGGCAGAAGGTCCTTATGGGCACCGACCGGGGCGTAGATACGAACCGGAATGTCGTGCTCCTGAAGAATGCTGCTGTAAAGCGCATCCCCCATGCCATGGAGGCGCTGGAATTCGATCTTCCGGTCTTTATTCTTAGCCATCGCCAGCACCGAAGCCACGGTATGGGCATTGTGGCTGGCCAACTGGGGATAAAGGGCGCCGTCGGTGTAGTCGCTCAACAGGTAGCGCAAGCACGCCAGATAGGAGGTGTCCGTCGCTTCCTTACGAGTAAACACCGGATAACTGTCGAGGCCAAGCTGTTGGCAAATTTTAATCTCGGTATCCCAATAGGCACCCTTGACCAGACGAATCGGAATCTCGTCGCCCTGCTCTTTTGCCAGCCTGGTCAGCCAACACAGCACAGGCAATGCACGCTTGGAATAGGCCTGAACAACCAGACCAAACCCACCCCAGCCCTGAGTGATCCGTGACCTGTAAACTTTCTCAAAAAGCTTAAGGGAAAGCTCAAGACGGTCCATTTCCTCAGCATCGATGGTGATGGACACGCCCTTTTCCCGCGCCAGCCTCAATAGCCCACCAACGGTCTCGGCCAGCTCCTTGAGAACCCGTTCTTCCTGGGCCACTTCGTACCGTGGATGCAGAGCCGACAGCTTGATGGAAATGGACGGCGCCGGCACGCGGCCGCCAGGGTAGGTATCGTTGCCTACAGACTCAATGGCACGCAGGTAATCCTGCAGATAGCGCTCGGCATCGTCCCTGGTCAAGGCCGCTTCGCCGAGCATGTCGAAGGAATAGGTATAGCCCATGTCACGGTATTCACGGGCGTTCCTCAGGGCTTCGTCGATATCCCGCCCCAGCACAAATTGCTTGCCCATGATCGCCATGGCGCGGTACATGGCACTGCGGATGACAGGCTCGCCGCTGCGCTTGACCAGCCGCTTCCAGATACTGGACGGAGACCCATCAAGGCGCTTATCCATCTTGACCACGTGACCGGTGAGCAGCAGCCCCCAGGTCGAGGCGTTGACCAGTGTGGATTCACTACTCCCCACATGTTTCTGCCAGTCTGCCACCGACATCTTGTCCTCAATCAGGGCATCCGCAGTGTACTTGTCCGGGATTCGCATCAGGGCTTCGGCCAGGCACATCAGCAGGATGCCCTCCTCAGTATCCAGGCTGTACTCCTGAAGCAATGCATCCACCATGTGGACGGCATCATCCTGCTCACGCACTTTCTTTATGAGCGTGGTGGCCATTTCGTTAACAGCGCGCTGTTCAGCCGCATCGCTCTGGGCCAGAGGAATCAGTTCGTTCAGGTAGCGGGTTTCATCAACCGCGTAGTTTCCGGTAATGCTCTCCCAGAAACAGGATCGCGACTGCTCCTGGAATGCCGGCTCAAGAACCTTGCTTGCACTGAACATTGGCATACCCCTTACAGACACCGGGAACTGTGCTCCAGTATCCAACATGATGCTTTCAGGTCAGGAAACAGGCACCTGGTCCCGGCAGCGTCCTGACGATAGTCAACTGAACCTGTAAGTTAGTATTAGTACGGATCTCAGGCTTACAAAATCCTACGATTCTTTTATAAATTAGTCCGAATCTGCTGACTTTTTGTGAAATCAGGCGACTTTTTCACCGAATCGTAACTTGGTAGGAGTCGTGCCCTTATATTTTCTCAGGGCATTGGTAAGGGCAGCCTGGGACGAAAACCCGGTCCGGTAACTGACTTCCGACACTGATAGCCCGGTGGAAAGGAGAAGTTGTGCCGCCTGATCGAGGCGAGTCTGCAACAGAAACTGATGAGGGGTAATGCCGGTGACTTCCCGGAACATTTCATGGAACCGGCTGACACTCAGGCAGGCCACGCCCGCCAGATCGGTGACCGTGATCTTGCGATGCAGATTTTCCATGATATACCGGCGAATGGTGTCCGGCCGGATGGTATGACGATTGGCCTGTACTGGCCGCCCATCGTTCAGGCGCTCCGCCATGCAATGCAGGATACTTGCCGCCAGGTGCTGCTTGAGGCTGTCGTTTTCCGGTGCCCGGTCAAACTCACCTGCGGCGAACTGCACCAGCCCCTGCAGTGTATTATCCATGTCCAGGGTTCTTGGTCGTTCAAACAGGGGAGCCAGCCGCTCGTATTCTGCGTGAGCGGGGGTGTTTATGGCTGGCATGTAGGGATCAAGATTGATGACCAGAACATGGTTCTGATTATCACCACAATAGTCGTGACGGGCTTCCGTGGGCACCAGGCAGGCACGCCACGTATCAAGGTGGGAACCGGTGCCGTCCACGCTCAGGTCTGCCTCTCCCCTCACACCCACGACGATCTGATGATGCTCATGGCGGTGCTGGTGTGACGCTATTGGGAGCTTCAACAAGCGTGCGTTTAACATACCCGGTTTCCGGACTTCTCTTGAGAATGTAACTCAATTAAAGCAGATCAGCTAAAAACTTGCACGAAATTGACCGAAACGTCGACATTATACCGGCAGCGGAGCCATCAGGATGCGTTTGCCACCATCGCGGAGATACGACTTTCCACATCCTCAGTGACCACCTCCAGTGGTCTGGCGGCATCCACGATCTGATAGCGCTCCGGATCTGCCGAGGCACGCTGGAGATAGGTAGCGCGGATGCGCTCAAAAAAGGCCAGGGCTTCCTGCTCAAATCGATCCAGGTCTCCGCGATGACGGGCACGGGTCATTCCGGTTTCGACCGGCGCATCCAGCAGGATCACCTGATCCGGTCGGACATTCCCCTGAACCAGATCTTCCAGTAACGCAATGCGTTCGGCCGGCACACCACGACCACCGCCCTGATAGGCGAACGTGGCATCGGTAAAGCGGTCACACAGCACCCACCGCCCTGCCTTCAGTTCCGGCAGAATACGGGTGTGCAGGTGTTGGGCACGGGCTGCAAACATCAGCAGGAGTTCCGTGATGTCGTTAACCGGCTCGTCCCGTGGCGCCAGCAACAACTCCCGAATGGCTTCTGCCATCGGTGTACCACCGGGCTCCCGGGTGACAATGAACTCCACACCGAGCGCCGCCAGCGTATCCGCCGCGGTCCGCAACTGGGTGGACTTACCCACCCCCTCGGTACCTTCAAAGGTAATGAACCGGCCACGCTGTGTCATGGGGCATCCTCGTTAACTGCGGGAGCCGGGGATGACCGGTAGTCCGAACGGCGATTGAGCTGAAATTCCCTGACAGCCTTCTGGTGTTCGCTCAGTGTCCTGGAAAACTTGTGAGTGCCGTCCCCTCGGGCAACAAAGTAGAGGGCATCGCCCTCTTTTGGGTTCAGTGCCGCATGAATAGCTTCCCTGCCTGGCAGGGCAATAGGTGTGGGCGGCAGGCCGTCAATTCGGTAGGTATTGTAGGGTGTATGGCGCAGCAGATCCTTGCGGGTAATTCGGCCTGCATAGCGGTCACCCATGCCATAGATCACCGTCGGATCCGTCTGTAGCCGCATGCCCTTTTGCAACCGTCGCACAAAGACACCGGCTACCTCGCCACGCTCAGCAGGGGCTCCCGTCTCCCTTTCTACGATGGATGCCATAATCAGGGCTTCATAGGGAGAATCGTACGGCAAGTCTTCCGCGCGGCTCTCCCACTCCTCGGCCAAAACCTGCTCCATACGCTCAAAAGACCGGCGCAGCAAATCCAGATCTGTCTCACCACGGGTAAAGGCGTAAGTATCGGGGAAAAACCGTCCCTCGGGATACTCGCCTTCGGCCCCGACTGCCTTCATGATGGCGTCGTCACTCCAGTCGGTGGTTTCCCTGGTGAGATGCTCGCTGCTCGCCAGAGCCTGCCGCATGTCCTGGAACGTCCAGCCTTCTATGAACTGAATCGACCACTGCTTGGTCTCACCAGCCACCATTTTCGAAAGGATCTGCCGGGGGCTCATGCCAGAGGTGATTTCATACTCCCCGGCTTTCACCTGGATCACTTCCGGATTAAGTCGGCCATGAAGTCGCATCCACAACGAATCCGCCAGAAACCCTTCGGCTTCCAGCTTCCGTGCAACCTGACCAAATCCTGTGCCCAAGGGCACATTGAACAGAACAGGCTCTTCCAGGGCCACCGGAATATCCAGGGTTTTCATGCCCTGCCATACCCAAAGCGCACCACCAGAACCGGCCAGGATCAGGACACAAATAACGGCTATCAGTAACTTCCGGATCAAACTAGGATTCCACTAAATCAAGAGGGTTGAAGATTGTCGCAAGAGCGTCATTTACAGGCAAATCCAGTCCGTCAAATCTGCGAACCGGCACTATACCAATCACGCTGTTCATCAGGTAGAGGCCCTGACAGTCAGATCTTTTGAGCATCGACGGGGAGATTGTCGAATATTCAACTTTTTCGCCCTGGCTTTCCAGGCAATCCATTACATAGCCACGCATGATTCCCGCAACCGCCAGCTGTTCGCGGGGCGGTGTGATCCAATGATCACGGGCTTTCATCAACACGTTGGTGCGTGTGCCCTCCACCAATTGGCCTTCGGAGTCACACATCACCACCTCATAAAGCTCATCGGTCAACTCACGACTCGCCATCACCTGCTCCAGGCGGTTGAGCGTCTTGATACCAGCGAGGCGTGGGTTAACCGTCAGCGGGAAGCCTGAAAGACCTGCTGCAACTCCTTGAGGCGCGGGGAGCGGTGGCATGGCACTGGCGGACACAATCAGACTCGGCACGCTCTCGTCCGCAGGCCGGTATCCACGCCCACCGCTTCCACGGGTAAGTACGAGCTTGAGTACCCAGCCCCCGGAACCAAAGGCCTCAGCGTGCGCCCCGACAGCATCACGCACGGCGTCACGTAATGCCGGTTCGGTGACAGCTATACCCAGCACCGCCGCGTCCGTCACCATTCGCTGGAGATGCCGGGACAGCAGGACCGCCCCGCACCCTTCCATACGAATGGTTTCAAACAGTCCGTCGCCGTAGGACAGACCACGGTCGGTCGCCGAAACACCGCTACTGTCTGCCCAAATCACGTTCAACAATCCGGATCAGCCCTCGTAACGGCGGAAAATCAACGTGCCGTTGGTGCCACCAAAACCGAAGGAGTTGGACAGGGCAACGCGAACATCCGCTTTCCGGCTCTGGTTGGCAACGAAATCCAGATCACAGCCTTCGTCAGGATTGTCCAGATTAATTGTGGGTGGCAACACCCCATCGCGAATCGCCAAAACAGAGAAAATGGCCTCGACCGCACCGGCAGCCCCCAGCAAATGGCCCGTCATGGACTTGGTACTGCTCATGGCGAGATTACTGGCGTGATCGGCAAAAACACCTTTCACCGCAGCCACCTCAGCCACGTCCCCCACCTGGGTCGAGGTACCATGGGCATTGATATAACCAATCTCGGACGGTTCAATACCCGCATCCCGAATGGCGTTCTTCATGGAACGCGCCGCCCCTTCACCGGACTCCGGGGGAGCAGTGATGTGGTGGGCATCATCGCTCATGCCAAACCCGATAACCTCACCGTAAATGGTGGCACCACGGCGCTGGGCATGCTCCAGATCCTCCAATACCAGCACCCCGGCACCGTCACTCAGTACAAAACCGTCCCGCTCCTTGTCCCAGGGGCGGCTCGCCCTTTCCGGCTCGTCGTTGCGGGTGGACAGTGCGCGGGCAGCCGAGAATGCCGCCACACCGGTGCGGGTGGTGGCCATCTCAGAGCCACCCGCCAGCATCACATCGGCGTCACCGTAGGCAATCGTCCGTGCGGCGTAGCCGATGTTGTGGGTACCAGTTGTGCAGGCCGTGGTAATGGCAATATTGGGACCACGATAGCCAAAACGGATTGCCACATTCCCGGAAATCATATTGATAACCGAGGCTGGCACAAAAAACGGAGACACCTTACGCGGACCGGACTTATCCATAGCCAGCACACTTTTCTCGATAAACTCCAGGCCACCGATACCAGAGCCGATGGCGACACCAACGCGCTCGCTATCAAGATCGGTGTAATCTTCCAGGCCACTCGCCTCAACAGCCTGCTGTGCGGCAATCAAGCCATAATGGATAAAAGCATCCAGCTTGCGGGCGTCCTTGGCGGACAGGTAGGGTTCGATGTCCAGATCTTTGATGGCACCGCCTATCCGGGTGTTGTAGCCGGAAGCATCAAAGCGCTCGATCGTCCCTATTCCGCTCCGCCCCGCCTGGATTCCTTCCCACGAGGACTCGACACTGTTACCCAGTGGCGACAGCATGCCCATGCCTGTAATCACAACACGTCGTTTAGTCATAACCCCTTTCACCTGAATTGAACCGTGTGAAACCGAAATCCGAATTTCAGCCAATAAAAAAGCCGTCCTTAGATTTTACACTAGGACGGCTTCTGGCCTGGCTTAAAAAACGTGCAGAGTATCAGGTGTGCGCGACAATGTAGTCGATCGCGTCCTGAACACTTGCCAGCTTCTCGGCCTCTTCATCAGGAATCTCGGTTTCAAATTCCTCTTCCAAAGCCATAACCAGCTCAACGGTGTCCAGTGAGTCAGCGCCAAGATCCTCTACAAAAGAAGATGAGTTCTGAACCTCGGACTCTTTAACGCCCAATTGTTCACAAACGATCTTCTTCACGCGCTCTTCAACTGTACTCATAATGTCCTCACTTTTGTGTCAACCAAGCAACTTAAGTGCTGCCAGTTTAGTTTAAACCCTACCTGCAAACAAGCAGGGATTCTGTTAAACATGTTGTGCGACAAGGAGTTGCGCACAAGCCCTGGAAAGGGCTTATCCCATGTACATGCCGCCGTTTACGTGAATGGTCTCACCCGTTACGTAAGCAGCCGATTCCGACGCCAGGAAGGCAACAACCGCCGCCACCTCCTCCGGTTCACCCAGACGACCAGCGGGTATGACTTCCAGCATAGCCTCACGTTGCTTGTCGTCCAGTTTTCGGGTCATATCCGTGTCGATAAATCCGGGCGCCACGCAGTTAGCCGTGATACCACGATTCGACATTTCCTTGGCCAGGCTTCGGGTAAAGCCCTCGACACCGGCTTTGGCAGCGCAGTAATTACCCTGCCCAGGGTTACCCATAGCGGCGACCACGGAACTGATATTGATGATCCGACCCCAGCGGGCTTTTGCCATGCCCCGAAGCACCGCCTTGCTGGTACGGTACACGCTGGACAGGTTGGTTTCGAGCACCGACGTCCAGTCATCATCTTTCAGGCGCATCAAGAGGTTATCACGGGTGATACCAGCGTTGTTGACCAGAATCACCGGGGCGCCGGATTTCTCCGTCATCGCCTTGAGGCCTGCCTCGATACTTTCGGGGTCCGCCACGTTCATCACGATGCCGTAGCCCTTCAGACCTGCCTCTTTCAATGCGGCAGAAATGGATTCGGCACCATCGGCAGTGGTAGCGGTGCCAACAACTTCAGCACCCTGCTCTGCCAACGCCCTCGCAACGGCTTTCCCAATACCGCGGGTTGCACCGGTAACCAGTGCGGTTTTGCCTTCCAGAGACATGTATCACTCCCTTTATCCAGAACAGCTCCAGGCTGTTTGTTCAGGACTATCCAAGATGGCTCAGGACTTTTCAGGATGGTTCAAGACTGCCCGAATGCGTCCATTGCTTTCGCGAGCGCTTCCGGCTCTTCAATTCCATTCACTGACAAATTGCGGTCGATGCGCTTGATCAGCCCCGCCAGAACCTTGCCTGCCCCACACTCAACGGCAACCTGCACGTCACTGGCAACCAGGGCACGCACTGAGTCGGTCCAGAGCACCGGCGAATACAGCTGTTTGACCAGATTGGCCTTCAGTGTATCGGAATCGGTCTCCGCCGAGGCGTTAACATTCTGTATAACGGGGATGACAGCATCATTAAAGCTGACTTCATCCAGCGCGGTGGCCAGCTCCTCAGCGGCGCCTTTCATCAGCGCACAGTGAGAGGGCACACTCACCGGCAATGGCATGGCCTTGCGCGCCCCTTTCGCCTTGCAGGCTTCGATCGCGCGCTCCACTGCCGCAGCAGAACCGGCAATAACCACCTGGCCGGGCGCATTGAAATTAACAGCGGATACCACATCGCCATTGGCCGCTTCCTCGCAGGCGGCAACCACGTCGGCATCCTCGAGCCCGAGAATAGCCGCCATTTTGCCCTCACCGGCCGGGACCGCATTCTGCATCAGCTCGCCACGCAGTCGTACCAGCTCGACGGCATCCAGAAAGTCCAGGCTTTCCGCCGCCACCAACGCACTGTATTCACCCAGGCTGTGCCCGGCCATAAAACTGGGCCGTTTACCGCCAGCAACAAACCACTGCCGCCACAAGGCAATACTTGCCGTCAGCAGCGCAGGCTGGGTTACCGTGGTCTGGTTGAGCTCTTCTGCGGGGCCTTTCTGACAAAGCTGCCACAGATCATAGCCGAGATGTTGAGACGCTTCGGAGAAGGTCTGTTCGATAATGGGCCAGTGCTCAGCAGCTGTCGCCAGCATGCCTACCGACTGCGCCCCTTGTCCGGGAAAAATAAAGGCTGATTTCATAATTGGAATCTTACCGTCATTGGAGGGTTGCGGGAGATTAGCCAATAGTACAATTTAAGGCATGATCGGACCAATGTACCGGTTCCGGGGGGCAGACATTAGTCTCAGGCAGGTCAAATCATCAAATCATCAAATCATCAAGGCGCTCATTAATACGCTGGGGCACCTCCAGCTCAACCTCCTTGACCGCCTGACGAATGGCCGAGAGCATGGCGCGCTCATTGGCGTTACCATGACTTTTGATCACCACGCCCTGCAGCCCCAGCAGGCTGGCGCCATTATGACGGGAGGGGTCCATCAACCGCAGCAATCGACCGATAATGGGGCGCGCCAGCAAACCCACAAATCGCCCATAGAGGGTGCGGGTAAAGGTCTGCTCCATCAACTCGATCAGCAGGCCTGCCACGCCTTCTCCGGTTTTGAGTGCAATATTGCCGACAAACCCGTCGCAAACCACGACATCGGCCACATCACGAAACAGATCACTGCCTTCCACATACCCTATATAATTGATGGTATCGCACTGGGCCAGCATGTGAGAGGCAAGACGCACCTGCTCATTACCCTTGATCTCTTCCTCACCCACATTAAGCAGTGCAACCCGGGGCTCCGGCTGGGCACAAATAGCGGATGCCATCAGCGAACCCATAAGGGCGTACTGGTAGAGATTTTCAGCGGTGGAATCGACATTGGCGCCCAGGTCGAGCACATGGCACCGACCGCGCAGGGAGGGAATAAGCTTGGAAATCGCCGGGCGTTCAATACCCGGGTACATACGAATAATGGACCGACCGAACGCCATCAGTGCGCCGGTATTACCCGCACTGACACAACCCTGTGCCTCGCCGTCGCGCACCAGACCAAGGGCGACCGCCATGGAGGAATTGCGCTTGTGCCTGAGCGCATGGGACGGACGCTCGTTCATCCGAACCACATCCGCCGCTTCGACGATGCGAATTCGGGAGTGCCCAGGATCCAAAAAAGCCTCAAGCTCGCTCCGGATACCTACCAGAACAAGACTCAAGGCTTCATTTTCGCGCACCGCTTCCAGTGCCGCGGAGACAACGACTTCTGCTCCGCGATCACCGCTCATGGCATCGATCGCAACGGTGACATCAGTCACCCGTTTTGCATCCGGCACTGGATTGCGGCCTGACTGCAACGAATTACTCGTCGCGCGCTTCGATTACCTGCTTACCACGGTAAAAACCGTCCGGAGACACGTGGTGACGACGATGAACTTCGCCGGTAGTGGTGTCAGTGGACAGAGTTGTAGCGCTCAGGGCGTCGTGTGAACGGCGCATGCCACGCTTTGAGCGGGTCTTTCGGTTTTGCTGTACAGCCATGATTATGCTCCTGACCTGTTAACGTGAACTAAAACAGTAACGTATGTTCGTTAAAATCGCGCCGGCTTCCCGCAGGACACCGCGCCCGGTTAATGCTTCTTCGTCTTGAGATCCGCCAGCACACTGAACGGGTTCTCACCCGACGGTTTCTCCGGCCTGGCCGGCTCACCATCAGGCTCGTATGCTTCCAGATCTTCCCGGGCCGGACAGTCGTTCCGGTCGTGAAGCGGGAATGGTGGCAGCACCAACAGCAGTTCGTCTTCACACATGGACCAGAGGTCCGCGCTGAATTCATCCGTCAGGAACGGCTCGAGCTCCTTCGGTAACTGCTGCGCCTGTTCATCACTGGTAACGAGCCCCAGTGTAAATTCTGAATCCAGTGCCTGGTGCATGGCATTCATGCAGCGCTGACATTCCAGATCGACCGGAGCCTGTAACTCACCCGATACGATGCGACGACGCTGACTGTCCATGCTGAATGACAGACGAACCCGACACACCGCGCCCTCCTCAAAACCCTGAATCGCTTCACGGAAACGTGACAATCCACTCAGAGGAATCTCTCCCTCCAACACAGTGTTCTGTTCCGCCAACCGATAGGGATCGACAGATCTGGGCAACTCGGCGTTTGACGCTTTTGACATAGGCGCGCAATTTTAGGGGCCCGACCGGCCGCTGTCAAAGACTTCATTGCCTTTTACACAGCGGTTCCGGTATGAATAGGTGTATTCTACGACAATTCCCGACAGGACAGGAACAAAACAGGCTACTTCATGAAGTCGCAATCATTACTGCTCGCCTCATCCTCCCCCTACCGCAAGGAGCTGCTTCAGCGACTGGGCCTGCCGTTTATCAGCGCAAGCCCGGATATCGACGAATCCACCCAGCCCGGCGAAACCGCGGAAGAACTGGCAGTCAGGCTGGCCGAACAAAAGGCCCGGGCACTGACATCCGACTACCCCGGACACTGGATTATCGGCTCGGACCAGGTTGCCTGCCTACCCGACGGCAGCATCCTCAACAAACCAGGCAACCACGAAGAGGCCGTCCGCCAGCTCACCAGATGCAGTGGCCAGCGGGTGACCTTCCTGACAGGCCTTGCTCTGATAGACACTGACACAGGCGCAACCCTGACCCATTGCGAGCGATTTCAGGTGCAATTCCGCCACCTGGAAACAACAGAGATCGAACACTACCTGCACCGGGAGCAGCCTTATGACTGTGCCGGCAGCTTCAAGATGGAAGGGCTGGGCATAGCGCTGTTCGAATCCCTGGAAGGCCGGGACCCGAACAGCCTGGTCGGCCTGCCACTGATTGCCCTGACTGACATGCTGAGAGCATGGGGACTGAACCCGCTACTGCTCTAACCAAACCTGTTACCGGAGCTCGAAACGGGCTTCCATCATGCGATTGGCCAGGGCACTACCGACAGACACTCCGAACTGGTCAACGATATTCTGCAGTGGGGACTTGCGACGACTGTAGTCGACCAGCTCCTCCTCACCAATAACCTGACGGGCTACATGGGAGGCACTGCCGAGACCATCAACCAACCCCAGCTCCAGGGCCTGCTCGCCACTCCAGACCAGACCGGAAAACAGGCGTTCGTCGTCCGACAAACGCTCACCGCGCCCCTCACGAACCTTCTCAATAAACTGACTGTGGGTGGTTTCCAGCACACCCTGCCAGAAAGCGACCTCTTCTTCATTTTCCGGAGAGAACGGATCCAGAAAGGCTTTATTCTCACCTGCGGTATAAAGGCGACGGTCAACCCCGACCTTATCCATCATTTCGGTAAATCCGAAGCCACCGGCCACAACACCGATAGAACCTACCAGACTGGCCTTGTCGGCATATATTTCATCCGCAGCCGCGGCAATGTAGTAGGCACCCGAGGCACCAATGTCGGAAATGACGGCATACACTTTCTTGTCCGGATACTCGCCACGAAGACGCTGAATCTCATCGTAGACATACCCGGACTGGACCGGACTGCCACCCCCACTGTTAATACGCAACACAACTGCAACGGAATTATCCGCCTCGAAGGCTTCACGCAGGGAACTGACAATATTATCCGCGCTGGCAAGCTCGTCAGCGGCAATCATTCCGTTGATTTCAATCAGGGCTGTATGTGACCCGGTAGCCGCATCCAGACTGCCACCCAACGGGAACTTGATAATAAACAGCAATGCAATCAGATAGGAGAACGTCAACAGCTTGAAAAAGATCCCCCAGCGGCGACTTTTTCGCTGTTCGGACTGAAGGGAAAGCACCAGCTTTTCAATCAGCTTCCAGTCGCGACCACTTTCAGGTGGCAGGCTCGGCTTCTTACCCGCCTTTGGCGACTGATTCTCCGCGGGAGCATCACCCCATTCGGGTTTGTTATCTGAATCCCAATCACTCATACACAGATTCCTTAGTTACTGATACTGCTCACAAACCCAGCACTTCCCGTAATTCCTGCACGGAATCGACAACGGCACGGGGCTTATACTGCCCGAGAACATCCCGCTTGTGGACACCCCACTCCACCCCGATAGACGGCATTCCGATGCGCTGCGCCATTTCCAGATCGTAGCGGGTATCGCCGATCATCACCGCCTCCGAAGGCTCAATACCGTAGAACGTAATGATTTCCTTCAACATGGCCGGATCCGGCTTGGAACGGGTCTCGTCAGCACACCGGGTAATATCAAAGTGAGGTCCCAGGCCACTGGACTCCAGCGCGCCATCCAGCCCCCGACGGCTTTTCCCGGTCGCCACCGAGCACCCTCGTCCACCCAGACGAATATCGGTTACCACATCCGCCATACCCTCAAACACATTCTGGGGCGTGGTCACCTTGGAAAAAAAGTACCGGGCGTAACCTTCGCGGATCGCACTCATTTCTTCACGAGTGATACCGGGGTAGAGCTTATCCAACGCCTCCACCATACCCAGTCCGATGATATCCCGGTAAGCCTCACGCTCAAGCGCCGGATAGCCCAAGTCGGTGGCCGCCTGATGCAGGCTGTCCGCAATATGCTCCACGGAATCCACCAGAGTGCCATCCCAGTCAAAAATTACGACTTTAACGTCCATAAACCTGTTCCTGATCTCCCGATAAACCGGCTCTAAAGGCCGGCATTACCGGTTTGAATTGCGACGTAACGCCAGCCTGTCGAGAAACTGCTGAAACGCATCGTCATAAGCTGCCTCCAGCCGCACCGCCTCACCGCTCACGGGCAGGGAAAACTCCAGCGCGCGGGCGTGCAGCATCAGCCTCTGCCCACCGGCCGCACGAAACGCTTTCAGGCTGACATCATCCATATACTTATCATCCCCGGCAATTGGATGCCCCGCCCACAACGCATGCACGCGAATCTGGTGGGTTCGACCGGTCACTGGCGAGGCTTCAACCAGACTGTAACCAGCAAATGCCGAGAGACACCTGAA
This sequence comes from uncultured Marinobacter sp., assembly GCF_947259545.1. Taxonomy (GTDB): domain Bacteria; phylum Pseudomonadota; class Gammaproteobacteria; order Pseudomonadales; family Oleiphilaceae; genus Marinobacter. The sequence goes on along the minus strand of NZ_CAMYMK010000002.1, from coordinate 1,158,334 downwards.
GGTGGTCAGCGACGCCTTGCCCGCGTCATCCACCCTGACCCGGCGCTCGCCATTGGGCATCTCATAACGCAACAGAGGCTGCTCCACCCGCCTTAACTCATCCGGCCAGTCGCCAGCCACGAGGGCGTGATAATGCTTGCGTATGCGCTTTTGGCGCAGCTCATCCTGCAGGTAACGCAACGCGGATCGCTTTTTGGCCACCATGACCAGCCCCGAGGTATCCCGATCCAGCCGATGCACCAACTCAAGGAAACGAGCCTCCGGACGGGCGGAACGAAGCACTTCGATCAGCCCGAAACTCAGGCCACTCCCTCCATGCACGGCAATGCCGGCAGGCTTGTTGACCACCAGCATGTGCTCATTCTCGAACACAATGGCACTCTCCATCACACCCTGCACCCGAGAACCCGGCGCCACCTGCTCGGGCTTTTCCTTCCGCGTCACTGGCGGAATACGCACCTCATCGCCGGCCTTGAGTCGGGTATCCGGCCTTACCCTGCCCTTGTTAACCCTGACTTCGCCCTTGCGAATAACGCGGTAGATGATGCTCTTGGGAACACCCCGGAGTTGCGCCAACAGAAAGTTATCCAATCGCTGACCTTCATTATCCTCATCCACGGCGACCCGACGGACACCCTCGCGAACCTCGCCGGATTTGACCTCTGCCGGCGCAGACGCCTGCTGTGCCCGACTTCCCGTTCTCGGCTTCTGATGGCGGGCAGGCTTCTCCCGCCGGGGACCGGAACGCTGTGCCTGCCTGTTTCTGGGAGCTTTGGACATGAATACCTTATCGGTGATGCAAATGCGGGATTGAAGGCCCGAAAGAATACTGTTATATTCCGGCGTGCTTTGCCGTTTGTCTACGGCCTGACCCAATGAGTCAGAAGCCGGAGCGGCAGAAGTATACCGACACTATTTAAGAGTTTGAACGCCGTAAGCCCAATCATTACCGGGTACGGCGATTAAAATGCTCCCCGGCCATCACGGCAAGCCACATGAAGGCCCCTGACCGGATCCCGGGAGAGTGGAAACAACCGTACGGAAAACCGTCGGGCGACATCGCGAAGAATCATTACCAGCACGCAGGGCCGGGCCGTCCAGCTTACGAATACGACGTGAGACCCAGGCACCAGTGTGAACCTGAAAACGGATAACATGCGTCAACAGACACTTACCTTACACGACTTCTCCCTGCCCCATGGCAGACGGACCGTCGGCGGTGGTCTAAGGCTCACGGGACAGTATCCCCTGAGGGCCTGATCCGTCTGGCCGCCGGTTCGCTTCAGCAGTAGGAAGCCCGCGGCACGCACGTTCTGCTTCGCAGATGAATCTCCCCCGGTTTTCTGTCAAAACCAAACGACAGGAACCCTTTCTTTCCATGAAAAGAATGCTAATTAATGCAACTCATCCTGAAGAGTTGCGCGTCGCCCTCGTTGACGGCCAGCGTCTGTTTGATCTTGATATCGAATCCAGCTCCCGTGAGCAGAAAAAAGCCAACATCTACAAGGGTCGCATTACCCGAGTAGAGCCCAGCCTCGAAGCCGCCTTTGTGGATTTCGGCGCAGACCGGCATGGCTTTCTGCCCCTGAAGGAAATCTCCAAGGAGTACTTCAAGAAATCCCCGGGACAGATCGAAGGCAAGATCAACATCAAGGACGTGGTCTCTGAAGGCCAGGAAGTCATTATTCAGGTGGACAAGGAAGAGCGCGGCAACAAAGGCGCTGCTCTGACTACATTCATTTCTCTCGCAGGCCGCTACCTGGTCCTGATGCCCAACAACCCCCGTGCCGGCGGTATTTCCCGCCGCATTGAAGGCGATGAGCGTGCCCAGCTGAAAGAGGCCATGAACGACGTTCAGGTGCCAAAATCCATGGGCATTATCGTGCGCACCGCCGGCATCGGCCGTACCACGGAAGAGCTCCAGTGGGACCTCGACTATCTGGTGCAGTTCTGGGAAGCCATCACCCAGGCCGCCAGCGAGCGCAAGGCGCCTTTCCTGATCCATCAGGAAAGCAACGTCATCATTCGTGCGGTACGCGACTACCTGCGCCAGGACATCGGCGAAGTACTGATCGATGCCCCCACCGTGTACGAAGACGTCCTGAACTTTGTGCGCGCGGTCATGCCCACGTTCGAGAACAAGATCAAGCTGTACAAGGATGAAATTCCGCTGTTCAGCCGCTACCAGATCGAAGGTCAGATTGAGACTGCATTCCAGCGTGAAGTGAAGCTGCCTTCTGGCGGTTCCATCGTTATCGACCCGACCGAGGCGCTGGTGTCCATCGACATCAACTCCTCGCGCGCCACCAAGGGCCATGACATCGAGGAAACCGCGCTGCAGACCAACCTGGAAGCCGCGGAAGAGATCGCACGCCAGCTGCGGCTGCGCGACATGGGCGGCCTGATTGTGATCGATTTCATCGACATGACGCCTGCCAAACACCAGCGCGAAGTCGAGCAGAAGATGCGCGAAGCGCTGGAAATCGACCGTGCACGGGTTCAGGTCGGCAAGATCTCCCGCTTTGGCCTGCTGGAGATGTCCCGACAGCGCCTGCGGCCGTCGCTGGGTGAAACGCGCAGCGAAGTCTGCCCTCGCTGTGAGGGGCAAGGCACCATCCGCGGGATTGAATCCCTCGCCCTGAGCATCATGCGCCTGATTTACGAAGAGTCTTCCAAAGAGAAGACGGGCGAAGTGCGGGCCATCGTGCCTGTCGCCGTTGCCACCTTCCTGCTCAACGAGAAGCGCAAGCAGCTTGCTGACATTGAAGCGCGCCAGGAAGTCAGCCTTGTTGTCGTACCTGCGCCTCATATGGAAACGCCGCATTTCGAGATCGTCCGCATGCGTGATGACGAGGCCGGCCCCGAGCATGTCTCCAGTTATCAGGTGGCCGAGGAATACAGCCAGCGCGAAGAAGAAGTGTTTGAGGCCCCCGCTGCGCAGCAACCGGCTCGCGAACAGGCCGCAGTGAAGGCCATCCGCCCCACTGCCCCGGCGCCGACTCCGGCAAAGGCAGCGACCACTGCGGCGAACGATCAGGAAGAAGGCCTGTTCCGGAAACTCGGCCGCAAAATTGCCTGCTTCTTCAGGGGTGAAAGCACCACCACCGACAAAGAGCAGCAACAAACACCACGCACCGTTCGCGAAGACCGTCGCAACCAGGGCCGCCAGGATCGCCGCAAATCCCGCGTAGCACGGGATGATGGCCGCCAGGGCAACCGCAGCGGTGCCGATCGCAGGCAGTCCGGTCAACAGACTCGAGGCGACGACAACCGTAATCGTAACCGTAACCGCGGTGACGACCAGGCCCGTGGTGGCCAGCAGGGTCGTCAGGGTGCGGATGGCAAAGGTGGCGACAACCGTCGCGGCGGTCAGGGCCGCGGTCAGGGCCGTAACCGTCCACAGCGGGACCAGAAAGATCAGCGCGATCAGAAGGACCAGAAGGACAACCGCGAGCAACAGGACAGCACAGCCGGCAAGGGCACTCCTGAAAAAGGCGGTAGCGATGAAAAACGCCGCAAGCCGCGCCGCGCCCGTAACCGCGATGGCTCTCCAGCCGAAACGCCGGCATCCACGCCAGCAGAGCGCAAGACGTCTCGCAGCGAGCGGCACCAGAAGGACACTCAGCCGGAAGAACGCCAGGATACCTCCAAACCAGAGGTGAAGACCGACGCCAGGCCGAAAGCTGCGGAAGCCCAGGCACCGAAGGCCGAGAACAAGCCTTCTGAAAAGGCCACCAAGACTGAGAGCCAGGCCCCGGCCAAGGCAGAGAAGAAGTCTGAAAAACCTGAACAGAAGGGCGAGTCAAAGGCTGCGGAGAAGGCTCAGGGCGCACCAGAGCAGGCCGCTGACGCACAAGCCGAAGCCAAGTCCGAGCGCAAACCCGCACGCAAGCAGCGGGAGAAAAAGGCTGAGGACAAGGCAGAGGACAAATCTGCGCCTTCGCAGCCCGAAAAGCCGGTAGCGGCAGCCGAAGACAAGTCCGAAAAGACTGACAAGGCTGTGGAAGCGCCCAAGACCGAAAACAAAGCAGCTGACAGCAAGCCGGCAACCAGCGGTGAGGCTCAGAAAGCCCCGGAAATGTCGGAAGCCGCTGCAAAGCCTGCCCAGCAGGACAAGCAACCAGCTGAAGCCGAAGCGCAAGCACCGAAAGCAGAGGCCGCCAAGCCAGAGGCCCCGGCTGCCGAGACGGGTACCGAGCCAAAAGCTGAGCGCGCCGCAGAACAGTCGGCGCCCAAGGCAGAGAAACCTGCGGCACAACCCGAAAAATCGGATGCTCAGCCTGAGACCGAGACTGCACCTGCAGAGAAACCGGCCGAGGCAAAGAAACAGCCCGAGCCAGAGGCCAGGCAGCCGGCGCCCGAGACCAAACAGTCCGAGCCAGAAGAAGCTAAACAGCCTGAGCCAGAAACAAAGCAGCCGGAGAAAGCAGCCGAGCAACCGAGTGCCGACAAGGCACCGGAAGTACCGGTAACGCCCGGACGTGCCTACAATGATCCGAGAGAAGTTCGCAAACGTCAGCGAGCTGCGGAAGAGGCCAAAAAGGCCGGGAGTAACTAAGGCATGCTATCCAATTCGGATATTGAAGCACTGGAAGATATTCTGTTCGCGGAACCCTGGGGCGACGATGCCCTGGATTTCTTCGGGCTTCACGGAGTGGTTTGCGCCAGCGTTGTCGGACCGGTTGAACTGTCGGCGGAAGAAATCTTCCGTCTGGCCACGGGAAGCGACGAGCTTCCCGGCGGTCAGGTACCGGAGATATTCAGCCACTGCGTCCACCAGCTGACAAAGGACATGGCTCATTCCCTGGACATGGGACAGCCCCTTGAGCTCCCCGAACCAGAGGACGGCGACCCAATGAACGCACTGGAAAACTGGTGCGCCGGGTTCGTCGACACCTTCCTGGAGCGAGAAGATGAATGGCTGCAGGCCGGGGGCGAAGATGAAACCGCTGACCTCCTGGTGCCAATGCTGACTTTGTCCGGCCTGTTCGAGGATGAGGACTTCCAGAATGTCCGTAATAGCGACAAGCTGTCCCGACAGATGGCGGATGCTATTCCGGATTCACTGACCGACCTGTACCTGCTCTTTCACGCGCCCGATTAGACTAAGCGCGCCCTGCAGGTTGCCTGAAATGATGCCAGACCGGCTCCAGCCCGTCTGGCATTTTCATGATATTGCCCAGCTCACACCAGGGCGCCCCCGGGAAATGGAAATCGCTTCCCTGGGAGGCCAGCAACTCCTGCCGGCGGCACAGCTCCGCCAGAAATCCCAGATCACCACTGGATTGGCCGGAGGTTGATACCTCAATCGAACGCCCCCCGGCCCTTATGAAATCGTGAACCAGATTGCGCAGCTTGGTAGCCGTCATCCGGTATTTGCGTGGATGGGCCAATACCGCAACTCCGCCAGCATCAGTGATCCACCGGACAACTTCCGATAGCTCCGGCCAAAAGGCCTTTACATCTCCGGGCTTACCGGCTCCCAGATAACGCTTGAATGCCTGTGCCGAGTCCTTCACTTTGCCTTCTTCCACCAACACCCGGGCAAAGTGGGGCCGTCCCGGCACATCACCACCGGCTTTGTCGGTGGCCTTGCCCAGCAAATCAGGGACGCCAACTTTGTGAAGGCGCTCATCAATCATCCGCGCCCGGGCCCAGCGATTCTCATGCTGACGGGCGAGCGCCTCCACAAAAGCCCCATTGTTACGGTCAAAATCAAGGCCAACCACATGAATGGTCTGGGTTTTCCAGAGGCAGGACAGCTCGGTGCCACTGATCAGTGTAATTCCGGAGGTATCCGCCGCGACTTGCGCTTCCGGCAGACCTTCAATGGTGTCATGGTCAGTCAACGCCAGGTGGGTGACACCCTTTTCGACGGCCCTGCAAACCACCTCAGCCGGCGCCAGGGCACCATCCGATGCCGTGCTGTGGCAGTGCAGGTCAATGCAGAACGAAGATTCTTGGGGTATAGTCACAAAAATTCCTGAAGCTAATATGAAATTCTGACAGGCAGTGTACCAGTCAAGCCATTGCCTGTATCACACAATGTCCCGGAGACTTTCATGTACTACGCCATTATCAGCGAGGACGTCGATAACAGCCTGCCGCTGCGGCAAACCGCCCGCCCCGCACACATTGAACGTCTTCAGGCGCTCAAGGCCGAGGGGCGGCTGTTGGTAGCCGGACCTCATCCTGCCCTGGACACTCCGGAACCCGGCGAAGCCGGCTTTACCGGCAGTCTTGTGATCGCCGAGTTCGACTCCCTGGAGGCTGCACAGCACTGGGCAGACGCTGACCCGTACGTAGACGCGGGTGTTTACCAGAAAGTCACCGTCAAGCCGTTCAAGGCCGTCCTGCCCTGAACCGCGACAGGGGTCCATGAGCGTATTGTAATAATACGTTGCTTGAACACCGGGGAAGCTGTGACAAAATTGCGTCTTTAAACGCTGACTGTCCGACCATCGCAAAACTCAGGAAATATAATCCGTGACGTTCATCCGCTTTATTCTCAGTATTCTAATTGTCGTTTCCTCTGTGGCGGTAGCCCAGGCGAGGACCGCATACGTGGACGACCAGCTGTATTTGCCAGTTCGCTCAGGCCCTGGCACCCAATACCGAATCATCGAAAACGCCCTGCCCAGCGGCACACCACTGGAGGTGCTCGACACCTCCAACGAGAACTTTACCAAGGTAAGGACACCCAAAGGCAATGAGGGATGGGTGTCCAAACAGTACCTGAGCGACAGCCCCATCGCCCGCGACCTTCTGGAGCGCGCCACCCGCCAGTTGGAGGCCGCTCGCAGCGAACTCAATGAAGCCAGAGAGCAGCTCAGCACTGTCACCGCTGAACGTGACGAACTTCGCAGTGCCGAATCCTCGCTTTCCAACCGTTCTGAAGAGCTTCAGGAAGAACTCAGAAGGGTCAAGGAAGTTTCTTCCGATTCGCTTAACATCCAACGGCGAAATCGCGAACTGCGAGAAGAAAATCAGAAACTCCGCAATGACCTGGAAGTGTTGACGGCCGAAAACGAACGGCTGGAGGCCAGCAAAGAATCCGACTTCATGCTGCTTGGCGCAGCGCTGGTACTGGGCGGGGTCCTTCTGGCCCTCATTATTCCGATGCTAAAACCCACAAGAAAAACAGATAACTGGGCCTGAACCTATGAAGGACTACTCGGAAAAGCGCGATTTCCATCGCATGCAGGTGAATTCGGAGATCAAAATTACAGACACCAGCGGCGAGACATTCACTGGCATATGCCGTGACCTGAGCGCCGCTGGCATGCAACTGTATGTTGACCGCGCCGTTGCGGTTGGGGAAGAGCTTCACACCATTCTCCACCCTTCCGGCGACCAGTTCCCTCCCCTGGAAACCGTGTGCGAAGTAGTCCGATGTGAGCCTGAGGGAGACGGGTTTCTTCTGGGAACAACCATCAGCGAAGTGACTCGCTGAAATAAAAAACGGCGGCCAATTGGCCGCCGTTTTTGTTTGTACCGGGAAAACCGAAGGTCAGACCAACGGCTTCTCCGATACGATGATGCCGTTGTTGTCAGCATAAACGAATTGCCCCGGCTGGAAGGTTACCCCGTGAAAGGTCACCGGCACATTCAGGTCGCCAAGGCCACGCTTCTCGCTCTTGCGGGGATAGGTATCCAGCGCCTGGACACCCAGATCGGTGTTGCCAATCTCATCCACGTCACGAACGCAGCCATAGATAATCAGACCCGCCCAGCCGTTGCTCGCAGCTTTTTCCGCCAACATATCACCCAGTAAGGCATGGCGTTTTGAACCGCCACCATCGACAACCATCACCCGGCCCTCACCGGGCAGCCCCACCTGCTCCTTGACCACCGAATTGTCCTCAAAGCACTTAACGGTCACGATCTCACCACCAAAGGCCTTGATGCCTCCGTAGTTATTGAAGCCGGGTTCGGCGACCTTCACTTCCGGAAACTCGTCACACAGGTCGGGGGTAATAATGTTTGCCACGTTGTCGCTCTCCTTATCCTGGAAATGAATTCAGTCGATCTTTTCGTCGGCCAGGAAGAACCAGGTATCCAGTACCGAATCCGGGTTCAGGGACACGGTATCAATACCCTGATCCATCAGCCACTTGGCCAAATCGGGGTGATCCGACGGACCCTGACCGCAAATGCCAATGTACTTGTTGGCTTTCTTGCAGGCCTGAATCGCGTTGGACAGCAATGCCTTGACGGCGTCGTTCCGCTCGTCGAACAGATGCGCAATGATACCGGAATCCCGGTCCAGCCCCAGGGTGAGCTGGGTCAGGTCATTGGAGCCGATGGAGAAACCGTCGAAATGCTCCAGGAACTGCTCAGCCAGAATCGCGTTAGCCGGGAGCTCACACATCATGATCACCCGCAGGCCATTTTCGCCGCGTTTCAGGCCGTTCTCGGCCAGCAGGCTCACCACCTGCTCAGCTTCCCCAACGGTACGAACAAACGGCACCATGACCTCAACGTTGGTCAGCCCCATGTCATTCCGTACTTTCTGGAGTGCGCGGCATTCCAGTTCAAAACAGTCCCGGAAAGTCTCGGAAATGTAGCGGGAAGCACCGCGGAAGCCCAGCATCGGGTTTTCTTCATCCGGCTCATACAGCGTGCCACCGATCAGGTTGGCGTATTCGTTGGACTTGAAGTCCGAAAGACGCACGATAACCTTCTTGGGCGCAAACGCCGCCGCCAGAGTGGAGATACCTTCAACCAGCTTGTCGATGTAGAAATCGACCGGGGACGGATAGCCGGAAATGCGCTTTTCGACCGTCTGCTTGATGTCCCGTGGCAGGCCGTCAAAATTGAGCAAAGCCTTGGGGTGAACGCCAATCATCCGGTTAATAATAAATTCCAGGCGAGCCAGGCCAACCCCCTCGTTGGGCAGCGCCTGGAAATCAAACGCCCGATCCGGGTTGCCCACGTTCATCATGATCTTGAACGGAATATTGGGCATGGAGTCCACGGTATTTTCCCGCAACTCAAAGTCCAGGGCGCCCTCATAAATCATGCCAGTATCGCCCTCAGCACAGGATACGGTCACTTCCTGGCCATCTTTCAGCAGTTCCGTGGCATCACCACAGCCAACCACCGCCGGAATACCCAGTTCACGGGCAATAATGGCAGCGTGACAGGTACGGCCGCCACGGTCGGTGACGATGGCGGAGGCGCGCTTCATGACCGGTTCCCAGTCAGGGTCGGTCATATCCGTGACCAGAACATCACCCGGCTGGACCCGATCCATTTCGTTGATACTTTCGACAATCTTGACAGGGCCGCTACCAATCTTGTGACCGATACTACGGCCTTCCACCAGCACCTTGCCGGTCTCGTTCAACAGGTAACGTTCCATGACGTTGGCGGCCGCACGGCTCTTGACGGTTTCAGGACGGGCCTGAACGATGTAGATCCGGCCGTCGTCACCATCCTTGGCCCATTCGATATCCATCGGGCGCTGGTAATGCTTTTCGATGATCATGGCCTGTTTGGCCAATTCTTCCACTTCCGCGTCGTTAATACAGAAGCGGTTACGATCTTCCTGCTCAACCTTCACGGTCTCAACGAACTGGCCTTCGCCGGGGCTGGAATGGTAGACCATCTTGATGGCCTTGCTTCCCAGGTTGCGACGCAGCACCGCCGGACGACCAGCCTCAAGGGTTGGCTTGTGGACATAGAATTCATCCGGGTTAACGGCGCCCTGAACCACGGTTTCACCGAGACCATAGGAAGCGGTGACAAACACTACATCGCGGAAGCCGGATTCGGTATCCAGAGTAAACATTACGCCACTGGCTGCAGTTTCACTGCGTACCATCTTCTGGATGCCGGCGGACAATGCCACCAGCTTATGATCGAACCCGTGGTGAACCCGATAGGAAATGGCGCGGTCATTAAACAGCGAGGCGAACACTTCCTTGACGGAGGTGCGTACCTGCTCGAGACCCACCACATTCAGGAAAGTCTCCTGCTGGCCAGCAAACGACGCATCCGGCAGATCTTCCGCCGTGGCGGAGGAACGCACGGCGACAGCCATCTGGTCATTGCCATCCCGCAGGTTGGAGTAGGCTTCTTTCAGGGCGTTATCGAGCACTTCCGGAAACGGTGTGTCGATTACCCACTGGCGAATACGGGAACCCACTCTGGCCAGTTCGTTCACATCGTTGATATCCAGCTCATCAAGAGCCTGATCGATCTTGTCCTTCAGTCCGTCGGTCGCCAGGAATTCCCGGTAGGCATGGGCCGTGGTTGCAAAGCCACCCGGAACGGTAACACCTGCATTGGCAAGATTACTGATCATTTCTCCGAGAGAGGCATTCTTTCCCCCTACCCGGTCAACATCGGACATTCCCAGGTGATCAAACCAGATAATGTAATCTTCCAAAGCACGTCTCCCTTGATTCATTAGAGCATTCTGCGCTGCGCAGTCTCGAACTGGGCGTGTATGATACTGTAACCTGCGGCAATTACCTAGGGAACCCGTCGAATCCGGAGTAGGATTACACACCATGAAACGAACTGCTTTCTTTATTTCCGACGGTACCGGCCTGACCGCCGAAGCCCTCGGCAACAGCCTTCTGGCCCAATTTGAAAAAATTGATTTCGAAAAAGTAACCGTGCCCTACATTGACGATGCGGACAAGGCCCGGGATATGGTCAAACGCATCAACAAGGCCTCAGAAACCGATCAGAGCCGACCGCTGGTGTTCGACACCATCGTTGACAGCGACATCCGCGGGATCATCTCGGATGCGGACGGCTTCATGGTAGACATCTTTGGTACCTTCCTGAACCCTCTGGAGCAGGAATTACAATCTTCCTCATCCTATACCGTGGGCAAATCCCACTCCATTAACAACGCGGGTAATTACGAACGTCGCATCGAGGCGGTTAACTTTGCCCTCGACAACGATGACGGAGCCCGGACACGTTATTACGATGAGGCTGATCTGATCCTGGTGGGCGCCTCCCGCAGTGGCAAAACACCAACCTGCCTCTACCTGGCCCTGCAATACGGCGTCAAAGCCGCAAACTACCCGATCACCGAGGAAGACCTGGACGATCAGCAGATGCCGTCGGCACTGAAGCCTTATAAGGAAAAGATTTTCGGGCTCACCATCGAGCCGGAGAGACTGGCCACCATACGCAACGAACGGCGTCCGAATTCGCGCTACTCCTCAATGAAGCAGTGCATGCACGAAATCGAAGAGATTGAGTTGATGTACCGGAGGGAGCGGATTCCCTACCTGAATACCACGGCTTACTCTGTCGAGGAAATTTCCACCCGAATCATGGTCGCCACCGGACTTAAGCGCAACCGGTAAGGCCCTGATCAGGCGAACAATCACCGGGACAGCGCCCTGATAAGCACTGTCCCGGCTCCCACGCCTTATAGTTCCTGGATTTCCAGCTCCAGTTCCTCCGCCACCTGGCGGTTTTCCGGGCTGGTCACCACGGCGGTACTGGCATTCTCCGGCACCAGCCACTGGCGTGCCACCCGTTTCAGATCCTCCAGCGTCACTGCCAACACACGCTCCCGGAACCTGGCACGCTGCTCCGGGGTGCGGCCAAACAACTGGTTATGGAAGGCATGCCTTGCCGCACCCGCCGGCGAGCGGGGACGATCCAGCTGACCAATCACCCCGAGGATGGACTCTTCCAGCTCCTGGGGGTCATGGTCCGCTTCCTGAAGCCAGGTCAGAGCGCTGTCAAAATCTTCCAGGGTCTCGGCCAGCCGCGGATCGCGGTAGGAGAAAAACCGGAAGGTACCGTTGACGCTGTCCTGACCGGCACCACCACCGTAGGCTCCGCCCTTCTCGCGAATCGCCCGGTGCAGATAACCGTTACGCAGGAAGCCGCCCAACACAGTCAACGCCGGGGCATCTTCGTGATCCACTGCGACCGTTCTGTACGCCTTGGCACAGAAATTCACCTGGGTAGACGTGAGCCAGGCCTGGCGCGTGGTGTAATTAACCGGAGCCATCTTCCAGCCCCCGGACTCCGTCGACTCGACCGCCTGCCAGCTTGCCTTCAGATCGTCCAGCATCGGACTGAGCTGCTCATCTTCACCAATCACCAAAAACTGTCGCGATTGCCTCTGGATCTTGCGATGCAATGCCGCCAGTTTGCTGCAGAACGCTTCCAGCTCCTCGGGATCGTTCAGGGCTTTATCCAACGTCTTGGTGCCACGTATCGCCTCCAGACCACCAATACGGAACGACAACCAGGCGCCCGGACTCATTCCCTGGGAAGCCGCCCCCATGGCGAGAGCGTGACCACTGCCGGTCACCGCCTGCTCACGGCGGGCACGGATCTGGGCAATCAACTCACGCACCCGCTCGGTCTCGTCAAAGCGGGCGCCATGGAAGACATCACTCAGCAAGCGGGTCAGTTCGGTACGATTGCGAGCCAGGGCTTTACCGTTGAAGATCAGGTAGCCGGACAGGTCCTGGACATCATCGATGCGGCCTTTCGCGGAGAACGACGCGCCGATACCGCCGGATTCCGCCGAAATACGATCCTGCATTTGCAGATAATCCAGCTCACCACAACCCACCTCCGGGATCAGCGTGGTGTAGTAAGGCAGCAGCAACAGCTCGTCTTCGGTCAGGTCAGGTACCGGCAAGACGACCTGCTCGTAGACCAGTCCATTGGTACCGCGGGCATAGACCGTTGCACCAATGTCACCTTCATACCGGCATTCCGGCTCCGGCATCTGCAGGGGCACGTCGGTCAGATCCACTTTCGGCAGAATCGAATCGTCATCCTTGCGCTGCTGACGCTCTTCCAGTGCCTGGGCACGATTCACAATCTGTTTGACCTCTTCATCAGTCAGCGTGGCCTTCCGACGCGCCAGCGCTTCACGGATAGCCTGCTGACGGCGGCTTTCAAGCTTGTCATCGGGGCGCAGGGTCAGTGTTACACGATGCGGGTTCTCCAGCAGCTTCCTGCGGATCAGGTCCGGCACATACCGGGGATTGCGGATTTTCTCACGCATATCCGCCAGTACCGGCTCCAGGTCCAACAGCTCCACCGGATCACCACCGTGAACCATGGGGGAAATGGCCTGCATAATCAGCTGCAACCCATAGGGGAACTGATCACCGGCAATCTCACGCTGATGCAGCTCCAGCTGGTGGAGGATCGCTTCAAGGCGTTCTTCACTGACGCCCTCTTCCGCCACTTTGCGCAGAGTCCCTTCGATCAGTTCCTCCAACGCCTTTTGCTGCTCCGGCTCCGTGCCCTCAATGCCGCAGACAAAGGTCATTTCACGGTTGGAGTCCTCCAGCCCGCACATGGGGGATGGCGCGTGACCAATATCGGTGGTTTCCAGGGCCCGCATCAGTGGCGAGGCACTGTTCTCCAGCAACACCGCCGAGAGCAGCTGACCTTCCAGGTTCTCCTGCAGGTCAAAGCTGTGACCCAGCAACCAGCCCATGACTATATGGGTCTTGTTGTCAGTGTCTTCTCCTTCACTTATGGCGTACCCCTGCTCAACCCGAACCGGCGCAAACATGCGCTTTTCATCCCTGACCGGCAGTTCAATGTCCTGACGGTCAAACCGATTCAGCGCCAGACTCTCGAAACGCTCATGGTGCTCATGAGCCGGAATATTGCCGTAGGTGGCAAAGATCGCGTTGCTTGGGTGATAGTGGTGACGGTAGAACTTCACCAGATCGTCGTAACTCAGGTCGACAATATGGTCCGGTTCGCCGCCACTGTTGTAGTGATAAGTAGTGGTCTGGAACAGATGGCTGGACAGGTTCTGCCACAGCTGGGAAGTTGGCGAACTCATGGCCCCCTTCATTTCGTTGTACACCACACCGCGATAGACCAGGTCCGTACCGGGGTCCTCGGGCTTATCGAACTCCAGGCGGTGCCCTTCCTGGGCGAAATCCAGGGGATCCAGTTTGGAAAAGAACACCGAATCCAGATATACCGAAAGCAGGTTATCGAAATCCTTGCGGTTCATGCTGGCGAACGGATAGGCCGTCCAGTCGCTGCTGGTGAACGCGTTCATGAAGGTGTTGAGGGAGCGCCGGATCATCATGAAAAAGGGATCCCGCACCGGATACCGCTCACTACCGCACAATGCGGTATGCTCCAGGACATGGGCCACACCGGTGGAGTCCATCGGAAAGGTGCGCAGGGCTACAAAGAACACATTTTCGTCGTTGTCTGCCGCCATGTGCAGGTGCCGCGCGCCGGTCTTGCGATGACGATACTCTTCAACGGTCAGGTTCAGAGTGCCAATCCGGTGACTGCGAAGCTTCTCAAAAGCCGGATGGGTTGCGTTGTCGATCACTGCAGCCATTCAATCTATCCTGTCTTTAACGATTTTAGACTTGTAGGGTAACACGTACTATCTATTATCATGCATCAGTCCAGTAGCCTATCATCAGCCCTGTAGCCAATTAAGGTAGTACCCGAATCCATGACCACAGAAACCGCGAATCACACCAGCCAGGCTCCAGATTCCAGCGACTCAGCTGATCAGGCTGCCCCCGCGCGCACTGATGTAACCGCCAGCACGGGCACCGACTCCATCCAGGCACCGGAAGTTGCGGCTTACTGGGCCGAGCGCCGGCGCTATATTGAGCGGATACGCAAGGAACCGGAGGTCCGACAACGTTACTGGCGAGAAGCCGGTATATACATGCTGCGCCGCATCCTCTGGTCATTCGGTTTTTTCCCCATCTTCCTCGCTTTCTGGGTGCCCTTTGTACTATCGAGTTTCAACCCGGTCGTTATGGCTACCGATCTGATCCCCGTTCTCCAGAGTTTTGTGGACTCCAATCCGGAAGTTCAGGCCACCACCATCAGCACCCTCACTATCGCCTGGGTGTCCGTGGGCTTCTTCTTCCTGGTGTTCGACTTCGTGCTCACCCCGTTCCGTTCACCCTATGAATACGAAGCGGATGTCTATATGCGGTCATGGGAACAGCTCAACCATGATCAACTTCCGGACAAAGTGTGATTTGTCCGACATTCTCGTTAAATTCAGATACTTTCTGTTACATAACCTCGCATTCCCTGATTAAGATGGAGCTGTCTGGAATGCAGGAATGCGAGGTTTCCCATGGTCGACGCCAGACCACTGCTGTTCGTCAATGCGCTGGCCCTGATGCTAATGGTCACGGCGGGGTTCGCCTCCATTCGCCAGGATGCGTCGTCAATTGATGCAATTGCTGCCGAAGAAAACGCACCAGTAAGCACCATTGCTGACACCTCCCCTCCTCTTGCGAATGAGCCCACACCCATCGAGACAGTGAACATTGCTTCGCCGCACTCTGAAGCCGTGGCTCACAATCTTCCAGAGCTGGAGCCTTTTTCTATCTCCCCTCCACCGGCCCCCCCCAAGATCGTGGCACTCGCGGAACCACACACTGCAATGGAGCCCCAAACAGACACCCGGCCCGCCCCTGTTGCTGAGAAACCGGAACCCACAACCGCTACGCTGGTGCTGCGCTCCAACTTGAGGGGCGATACCGTCACCATCAACGGCCGTGACTATGGCGCCACACGCCTTGATCTGGAGCTGGACCCGGGCAAATACGACATCACCATCAGCAAGGCCGGATTCAAACCCTGGGTTCGGACGATCGATATGAAAGCCGGGCAGGAAATGACCCTGGTCGGCAGGTTGGAGGCCTATACCACCGTGAACTTCCGTAACGGCACGTGGATCGGGGGCGTGAAAACCGGCGATGGCACATACCAGAACGGCGAAGGACTAAGGTATGAGGGCCACTTTATTGATGGTGAGTTCCACGGTCAGGGGACGCTGACACGGGCCAACGGCGACATCCTGACAGGTGAGTGGTCAGAAGGGCGACTGAATGGCCATGGTTCCCTTACCACGACAGACGGAATGCTCTACGTTGGCGGCTTCCGCGATGGCAAATTTCACGGCCGGGGGAGTCTGACCTACCCGGATGGCCGCCACTATGAAGGTGAATTCTCCAACGGCGACTTCCACGGCTCCGGCGCCGAAGTGTTCGCCGACGGGAAAAAATATGAAGGTGGGTATATTAATGGCAAGTTCCACGGCCAAGGCCTGCTCCGCAACCCTAATGGCAGCTCCATTGAGGCCACCTTCAAACACGGCGAACCCTACGGACAGGTTCGCCTGACAACCGCGGCCGGCGAGGTCTTCACCGCCCGCACCACGGAACCCGGTGTTTGTTATCGGGACAAGAGTTACCGGGCCACCCAGTGCCCGCAACTGGAAGGCTGGTAATTCATCAGTCCGGTAATGAATGCATCGCTGTAACAGGTTGAGGTTGTGACATGGCAATCAAGAGCGCACTCCTGGTAGACGACTCAAAGGTGGCGAGATTCACCTTGAGCAAACTGCTGGAAAACCACGAAATGGAAGTCAACATGGCTGGCTCTGCAGAAGAGGCTCTGGATTTTCTTAGCAGCCACCGAAGACCGGACGTGATCTTTATGGATCACCTGATGCCCGGCATGAACGGGGTGGAAGCGACCAAAGCCATCAAGGGCAACCCTGAGACAGCCGGCATCCCGATCATCATGTGTACGTCCAAGAAGTCGCCGTCTTTCATGGAGGAGGCACAGAATTTCGGTGTCTACACTATCCTCACCAAACCGCCTCAGACTGAGGGACTCAGCGTCGTCCTGAAACAACTCACCAGCGATGCATCCAAAGGGACACTGCCCCAACCACCCGAGTCACTGAACGGCACCCCTCAGGCCTCGGAACAGGACGGACAGGTCGAACAGATTGCCCGTTCAGCGGTAAAAACCCACATCAATAACCGCCTGCACGAGCTCCTGAGCGACCTGTTCGATGAGCAGTTCGATCATCTGAAACGTGCCCTGGACGACTCCACGCGAAAGCAGGAAGCCCGAATTGAGGAGAAGCTTGAGGCGCTGGAGCAGCATGTTCGCGAGCAGACCCACAACCTGCGGGATGAAGTGGCCGCGGAGGTCAATCTCCATTTGGGCAGGGAAATGGCTGAATTACGCCAGACCCTGACCCAGAGCAACGGCTTCACCAGTGAACACATGGCCGACCTGAAAGACCACATCACCAGCGTCCAGACCATTGATACGGAATTCTGGCAAACCCTGCAGTCCGAAGCCATCCAGCAGGCCCACGAAATTTCCCGGCAAACGGCGGAAGACATCGCTCACCGCACTGTTGACCTGTACCTCGCCCGGCAGCGTTCATCCACCGCGAAAGTCTACGCGGTCGGCCTGACCATCAGCCTCAGTATTTTTACGGTCGGGATTGCCTGGTTGTCTGGCCTGTTTGGCTGAGACGTTTTCGAACCGCCCGCCAGTCCTCCGGAGTATCGATATCATCGAAAACACCGGTGATGCCCACTCGGGTCGCCCCGGCCCACTGGAGCACTGCGGCTGCTCCCCGGTCCCCTTCGAGCTCCATCACTCGCGGCCAGAGCCACCGCGGCAGATAGGCCGGCACGCCCGGGCAATTGCCATAGTCCGCGGCGACCGCCTGATCCGGAACACACCGGGCTGCCGCTCCCATCGCGACCAGTGCATTGGAATCAAGCAGCGGCTGGTCCGCCAACAACACGAACACCCCCTTGGCTTCAGGCCCCAGGCTCAGGAGCCCTGCCCGAAGTGAGGCGGACATCCCCTCCATCCAATCGTCGACCGGCAACCACCGGGAAGGCTGCACGCGGCCACGAAACCGGACCAGCGGATACCAGGCACCGGTTGCAACCGTCACCGAAGTACTGAGCTGTCTCGCCTGCAGAATCGCCCTGTCCAGCAAAGTACCCTGCCCGGTTTCCAGTAAGGCTTTCGGGCGCCCCATGCGGCTGGATGCCCCCGCCGCCAGTACCAGTGCGGGGCCTTGCTCATGGAAGCTGTTACTTGAATTCTTTATGGTGTTTTCCCCTCACGCCAATACGAATTGCCGCCTGACACATCATCAGACTGCTAGCTACCGGGGATTTTTGCTAGAATTCGCACATCAATCAACCTCATCCTGTTCGGACTTCCCGATGAATCACCTGTTTGTGGACAACCTCACCGTTATCGATTTCGCTTACCTGGACCCGAAGCGGGGCCTGGTGGGGGAAAGCTGGATTGCCGACGTGGTCCTCGGCGGCGAGCTGGACGAACAGGGCATGGTGTTCGACTTCAG
Organism: uncultured Marinobacter sp.; assembly: GCF_947259545.1. Taxonomy (GTDB): domain Bacteria; phylum Pseudomonadota; class Gammaproteobacteria; order Pseudomonadales; family Oleiphilaceae; genus Marinobacter. The sequence continues at coordinate 1,140,183 of NZ_CAMYMK010000002.1, read as the reverse complement.
TAACGTGAAGCGCACCATCAAACGAGTCATCGACGAGCGCGTGGATCACCGTCTGGTGGTGCCCCGTGGCTATGAAGGCCTGGCCTGGGCCGAGGAAGAGCCCGACACCTTCACCTGGACGCTGACCGACGGCGCCCGGATCGTTCACCGATCCCCGGATGAAGCGGTCGCCTGGCTCTCAGCCGAGCGTGTGGTTCCATCTGCCGTGGCCGCCCTGCTTGAGCGGGAGTTGATGGAGGTATTGCCGGGCAACGTCACTGATGTTGAAGTTCACCTTCGCGAAGAAGTGATCGAGGGCGCCTATTACCATTACGTCCACGGTCTGAAGAAGCATCTGGGGAACTGCCAGCGCATTGCCCATGGCCATCGCTCTCCTATCCGCATTGATCGCAACGACCACCGGGACTACGAGCTGGAAAAGCGCTGGGCGACGTTGTGGCAAGACATCTATGTTGGCTCTGAAGAGGATGTCACCCGGCGCTGGGTCGCCGAGGATGGCGTTGCCTATGTAACGTTTGAATATGAAGCGAACCAGGGTGAGTTTGCGCTGACACTGCCGGAGAGCCGGGTTTACATGATGGAGACCGACACTACCGTAGAATTGATTGCAGCGCATATGGCGGATCAACTCAAGGCGGAGTTTCCGGCGGATGCTATTCGGGTGAAGGCTTATGAGGGGGTTGGCAAGGGGGCCATTGCATCTCGCTAAGCTCTTTAGCCCCAGCCTGCGCACGGCGGGAAGAAACCTCCCAAAACACGCCGTGAACCCATCCATGGGGGCTTGGTGTTGCCATCCCTGGCAACACACAGTTTTGGGAGGCTTCTTCCCGCCGCGCGCTCCAGCTTCGGAGACAGCTTTTCAACTTTCTTCAGACACAAAAAAACCGCCCGAAGGCGGTTTTCTTGATGGCTTTCCGGTGGACTAAACCGTCAAGCCGTATTGGCGTCCCCTAGGGGGTTCGAACCCCTGTTGCCGCCGTGAAAGGGCGGAGTCCTAGGCCACTAGACGAAGGGGACTAGAAATTGGTGGAGCCAAGCGGGATCGAACCGCTGACCTCAACACTGCCAGTGTTGCGCTCTCCCAGCTGAGCTATGGCCCCTCAACGGCTGCGTATATTAAGGATCCGCCCTATGGGCGTCAACCTCTTTTCTTCAATTTTTTCAGTTTTTTGAACATCCCTGTCCATTCCGTTCACTTCTTCACCAAAGCGGTTATTCTGCGAGCAACGCGGCGTATTCTTTTTCCACTCGCTTGGTTTCTTTCTTGGAGAAGCCGCCCAGAACTTCCAGGGCATGACGCAACCGCGAACGGGTCATGTCCGGTCCGAGCAGTGCCATGGAGTCCATCACTGACCAGGAATTGGGCGTACCGGCAATGGCCACGAAGATGGAAAACATGAAATCGCCCATTTTCAGTTCCATGGCCTTGGCCAGGGTCTTGATGTCAGCAAAGATGTTGTCCTTGCTCCAGTGGCGCTGAGCTTCCAGCTTCCAAAGGGTGAACTGGAGTACCCGCTTGATCTGGGCTTCTTCCAGTTTGTTGTGGGCAAAATCCTCCGGCTTGAGGTTGAGCATGCCGGAAAACATGAACGCCGCCATGGGCGCCACATCGGAGAACACTTCCGCCCTGCCCTTGATGTGCGGGATCAGCGCACGCAGGGCATCTTCGTTGAACCACCAGTTGCGCATCTTCTCCACGAACTGATCGTCACTGAGATCCTCACGCAGCCACATTCCGTTCAGCCAGCGCAGTTTTTCCACATCGAACACCGGACCACCCAGGGAGACCCGCTGGATGTCGAAATTCTGGATCATCTCGTCCAGGGTGAACTTTTCCCGCTCATCGGGCATGGACCACCCCATGCGGCCCAAGTAGTTGGTGACCGCTTCCGGCAGGAAACCCATACGCTCGTAGAAGTTGATGCTGGTGGGGTTCTTGCGCTTGGACAGCTTGCTCTTGTCCGGGTTGCGCAGCAGCGGCAGGTGGCACAGCTCCGGCATGTCCCAGCCAAAGTACTGGTACAGCAGCTTGTGCTTGGGCGCGGAGTTGATCCACTCCTCGCCGCGCAATACGTGGGTAATACCCATCAGGTGATCGTCCACCACGTTGGCGAGGTGGTAGGTGGGCATGCCGTCAGACTTCAGCAGGATCTGGCAATCCACCTGAGACCAGTCGATCTCGATGGTACCGCGAAGCATGTCACGGATTTGACACACGCCCTCATACGGCACCTTCATGCGGATCACGTAGGGATCGCCGGCATCCAGGCGACGCTTTACTTCTTCCTCAGGCAATTCAAGGTCACCCTTGATACCGGGGTTGAGGCCCTGGGCCTTGCGCTCTTCGCGGATCGCCTCCAGCTCTTCCGGGGTGCGGAAACAGTAGAAGGCATGGCCGGCGGTGATCAGATCCAGAGCATACTGACGATAGGAATCCTTGCGCTCGGACTGGCGATAGGGTCCGTGCGGGCCGCCCACGTCAGGGCCCTCGTCCCATTCCAGCCCCAGCCAGCGCAGCGCACGCAGGATGTCCTGTTCAGACTCGGCGGTGCTGCGGGCCTGGTCGGTGTCTTCAATACGCAAAATGAACTGGCCGCCGTGCTGACGGGCAAAGCACAGGTTGAACAGGGCCACGAAGGCGGTACCAACGTGTGGATCACCGGTGGGTGACGGAGCAATTCGGGTACGTACGGTCATGTAACGATCCTGATAGATAAGTGGCCGACTGGAAAGCCACGCATTATAACGGCCCAGAACGAATTTCGCATGATTGCGGCGCAACGCTGCCTTTAATCAGCAACTCACTTGTTATATTATAACGTTTCAATCCTGTATCAGAGCACGACATCACCATGCCCAACGCATCACAAGCCAGCATTGCCATGCTGGGACTGGCGGCGCTGCTGAGCCCGCTTTCAGCACTGGCCGCCACCAACGTCGTCACCTCCATCAAGCCGGTGGAACTTCTGGTCAAAGCCGTCGCACCGGACGATGTCGACGTCACCAGCCTGGTTCCGGCAGGCTCCAGCCCCCACAACTACACCATGCGCCCGTCACAGCGCCGGGCACTTGAAAACTCAGACGTGATCTTCTGGGTAGGCCCGGAAATGGAAACTTTCCTGTCCCGGCTGCTGGGCGGTGAGGAATTCAGGAAACGCACAGTGTCGCTGATGCATGGAGATGACGTGCCTCGGGCCGACGACACCGACCTGCACCATGATGACCACGGAGACGATCATCATGACGGCGACCACGACGAACCTGGCCACGACACACACGGCCATGATCATGGCGCAGGCGAAGACCCTCATATCTGGCTGGATCCGGTACTGGCCCTGGAGATGGCAAAAGCCATCCACCAGGCGCTGTCACAACTGGAAGGCGCCGACACACAGGCCCTGGACGCCAACCTGGCGCAATTCGAAAGGACGCTGCTAGAGGCTGAAGAAGACATTCAACACCGCCTTGAGCCACTGGCCGACATCAGCCTGTTCGCCTATCACGATGCCTTCACGCGCTACGCCGGCCACTTCAATCTGAAGCTGAACGGCATTCTCACCCTGAATCCCGAACTGTCCCCGGGCGCCCGGCACATCGCCGAAGTGCAGGACAAACTGCGCAAGGCCAACCAGCCCTGCCTGCTGACCGAACCCCAGTTTAACCGCCAGTGGTGGCGATCCATCACCGAGGGACTGGACATCACCTTCAGCACCTGGGACCCGTTGGCCACAGAGATCGAATCCAATCGGGACGGGTATGTTAACTTTCTCCGGGGCATTGCCGATGCCGCGCTGACGTGCTTACCAGAGAATGCCCAGTAACAACGGAATCGAGATCATGGCCAGCAATGTCTGTCCGCTGATGATGCCGGCCATCAGGGGCGCGTCACCACCGAGCTGGCGCGCCAGTATGTAGGATGAGGTTGCAGTGGGGAGCGCCGCCAGCAACACCGCCACCTGCACCAGCATGCCGTCCAGCCCCAGCAACAGTGCCAGCCCGGCGGTAATCAGCGGAAACGCCACCAGCTTGGCCACCGACGATACCAGGAATGGCGTCGAGGCACCCCGCAACGCCTTCAGCTGCAAGCCAGCGCCTACCGTCATCAGCCCCATGGGCAACGCCAGGTCGCTCAATGGCGCCAGAATACCGGCAATCAAAGGATGGAATCCAATCTGGAAATAGCTCCAGATCACACCGATGACCGAACCCACAATCAGCGGATTGGTGACGATCGCCTTCAAAACCGGTCGAAACCGGAGCGGCCCCTGCCCCGCCGCCAGCGAAAACATCAGGATGCAAAGCAGGTTGAGCAGTGGCACCTTGACCGCCACGGCAATGGCAATCAACGACAACCCCTCGTCACCCAGAAGCATGCCGGCCGCCGCCAGGCCCACGTAAGAATTGAAACGGATACCGCCCTGGAAAACAGAAGAAAACACCGGCCCGGGCCAGCGCCAGATCCACTGCAGCAACGCCAGCACCAGGGTCATCACCAGCAGCATGGCCACGATCAATAGCAGGATGTCGCCATAGGCAGAGGCGGGCAAGCGCGCCTGGCCCAGTTTGTAGACCAGCATGGCGGGAAACAGCGCATAGTAGGTAAAACGCTCCGCCTGCATCCAGAAGCCTTCACCGGGGAAGTCCCAGCGCCTGAACAGGTGCCCCATCACAATCAACGCAAACACAGGCACCAGCGCCTGGACCATCACCGGCATGTCGACTTACTCCCGAACCCCACTCATACAAGGCCCGAAAGGATAACAAAGTTAGCAGGCTAGCGTCTTGACCCGGCGCGCCCTATTGGCGCCACAGCTTTCTCAACACACCACGGGTAACCGACGCCGGCGCGGACTTGGCAATGGGCCACAGGGCCCTGAACTGCATGGAGATCGGCCGGTGCAGGCGCGGCTGTTCCACCTGAGCCCACACCTGGGAAGCCACCACATCCGGTGTCAGATTCACGCCGAGACGTTCGAACAGCCGCGAGCCCTGCTCATTCTGCTGCACCATCCCGGTGTTCACAAACGGCGGCATCAGATCGCCCACACGGATACCGTGCGGCTCCCACTCAATATCCAATGCCTCCGTCATCGCCCGCACCGCATGCTTGCTGGCTGAGTAGGAAGCAAAATCCGGAATCCCATAGGCGGCAGATGCCGAACTCATATTCACCACCTGGGCATCGGGCGTCGCTTTCAGGTACGGAAACGCGGCATGCAAGACCGTCATCAGCCCGATTACATTAACCTCAACAATAGCCCGATGCGCCGCCATACCGATTTCCTCGAACGGCCCTACCTTCAGAATGCCCGCATTGTTGTGCAACAAACGTAGCTGACCGCCGGTATGCTCGGTGAAATCCGCCAGCGCCTTTTTCACCGACACCTCATCCACCACATCCATCACATGGATGCTGCAGCGGCCTTCACCGAGCTCCTTCTGAAGTGCTTCCAGCGCCGCCTCATCCCGGTCCGCGGCACCAACAAACCACCCCTTGGAAGCAAACAGAAGCGCAGTTTCGCGGCCGATGCCGGCTGCGGCACCGGTAATAAAAATACATTCTTTCACGGGGAATCCTTGGAGTTCGTTTTTGTCAGATCAGGATGATCTCAGGAACAAGCCCGTTTCGTGGCTGTCCATCAAGGCCAATCGCGATGGGTATCCCTGATTGACCGGACAACACGGGCGGACAGGATGGCGTACTTTTCCAACAATGCAGACACGGTGACCGACACCTGGCCACTCAATTGATCGTCCACCGCACGCCTTGCCTCGTCCAGGGTACTGCCGCGCTTCAACTCCTGAACTGTCAGTGCCATACGACGATCAGATTCAAGAATGTGGAAAGCCAGCCAACGGGCAAGATAGTCGTATATGTCCGCAAGTACCCGCTCTTGAGAGGCCTCGCTGCCCCTGAAAATCTGAATCTGAGCGAAAAAGAGCTGATGGCTGTCGTGGTGATTGCGGACAGCCTCTTCGGTATCCAGCCCTTCACGCCAGATAGCTTCTTCCGATTTGAAATGAAACGCGGCGTAGGACAGCAGTTCATCAAGAATCTGACTGCAATCCACGCTGGCACCACTCGCGACAAAGTGCTGGGCGAGCCGGTTCAGAATATCGACCAACACCTGGTGTTGCTGGTCAATCAACTCAATTCCGGTCTCGAAATTCCGATCCCATGGGAAAGGATCGAACCCAGCGGGGTCCGCCTTATGATCCGACATGGAGAAGCCCCCCACCTGGACGCGTCGTTACCGTCAGAGTACCAAGTAGGGCATCCGGATACCTTGTCCGAGATCAAGGTGGGGGACTACTTCAGCTGAATAGCAGACCGTAGACCATCATCAACACCAACACGATCTGGATAAGATAGAAAGTCGCCCTCAGCAGTATCTGCACAAACGATATGCCACTGATATGCACCAGGCTTTGAGCAATTCGTGCGTAAAGAACAAAGGCTGCCAAGGTATTCACCACGTCCAGGCGATCCATCAAGCCAGCAACAACCACAACCGACGCGAACACCGCGAAATTCTCGACACAGTTCAGGTGCGCAGCCTTGGCGCGCTGCAGAATTGGTGCATCAATCGGCTGCTTGTTACGTTCCCAACTGTCGATGGGTTTTGCGCCAGTCAATGCCTGCGGCACACGGGGAACGGCGTAAATCAGCGCCAGGAGCAACATCCATCCGGCATAAAGCAACACTGCGGTATAAGCGGTCATCTATCCTTCCTTTTCATCGGTTTTAATCGGGCATTGCCCTTTCATGGTTCGTTGACCGGGTCGTTATCCCACCCGTATTTGGTCACTTCCCCCGGTATACGGTTTTTCTTGTAAAATGGCCCACAGAGTACTGGTCAGATTGCCACCCCCGTGAGATGTTTGGCGGACAATGCACTTGTCATTGGTGGCCAATGCTCAACGAATCACGACATACAACCGCGCATTCCGGGCTGCCTAACTGGACGCGGCAGCCCAACCAACCCGTCACCTATCCTCGTATGTTTGTCGTATCAGCAGTGGCGCTTGGCGCAAGCCGCAGCGAGATATTGCAGCGCGCAGGAATCTCGGCGGAGATTCTGGACGATCCCGCGGGACGAATCTCTTATCTGCAAACCTTGCAGCTTTTCGAGGCGGTTCACGCTGCGATTGGCGACACCGCACTGGGCTTCGATACCGGCTTGCGCTTGCCGCTGACTGCCCACGGCAACCTGGGATACGCTCTGATGTGCGCCCCAACCCCGCGTGATGCCATCTCAATTCTGGAGCGTTTCTGGCACTTGCGCGGGCGCGGAACCCTGATGACAGTGAATGAGTCCGAGAACAACCTGTTCTTCGAGATCGAACCGGAAGTTCCCATCCCGCCCTCCCTCAGAGAGATGATGTTCAGCTCCATTCTGACCAGCATGATTCGCGGCATGGAATTCGTGTTGCCCATGCTGCCCAATAAACGGGAAATCTGGCTATGCGGACCAGAACCAGAAGGCTATCGCAACCGGCAGCAGCAGGTGCCCGGCGTCAGGTTCAACATGCCCCGCGCTGGTTTGGTGCTGGATGGTGACAGCTCCTGGCTGGATGAACCCTTGCCAACCGCTAACCCGGAAGGCTTGGCACAGGCACTGGCGCATTGTGAGCGCGAAAGCGCTCTCACAGAGACCGACAACGACATTGCCCGCCAGGTTCGCGCCCATTTGGTGCTGGACCAGAATGGTTACCCCTCTCCCGAGCAACTGGCCGATAACCTGTGCCTGACACCCAGAACGTTGCGCCGACGGCTGTATGAGCAGGGGCTGAGCTATAAGCAACTGCTGGATGATGTCCGGCGGCGCGACAGTTGCCACTTGTTAGCGACGTCCGGGATGGAAGTTCAGAGCATAAGTGAACTGCTCGGTTATGCCGATCCAGCGAACTTTACCCGGGCTTTCAAGAGCTGGACGGGATTGGCTCCGCGAATGTGGCGACGCAATAACTCTTAGCTTCGACGCCAGCTCACCACCTGAAGCCACCAGAAACATTTCGCAAAAGCCTTACGGCGAGCGGGCCCGCTTTCCTGATACAATCATCCCGATTTTCAATTGCTCCGTAGATCACAACGGCAGATGACGGATAGATTCAGATTGGGCAGTCAATGACGGTAAACAGCACAACAGACAACGTGGACCTTTCACTGGAAAAGAACGCGAGGACCGGCTCCGGACCCTCCCGGAAGTTCTGCGTGGCCCCCATGATGGACTGGACCACCCCGCATTTCCGCTACCTGGCGCGCCAGCTCAGCCGGCACACCCTCCTCTACACAGAAATGGTGACCACGGGTGCGCTGATTCACGGCGATACCGCCCGCTTTCTCCGTCATGACGAGGCGGAGTATCCGCTGGCGCTGCAGCTGGGCGGCAGCGATGCCGGTGAACTGGCCCATTGTGCGACGCTGGCGGAACAGTATGGATTTGATGAAGTAAACCTGAACGTGGGCTGCCCCAGTGACCGGGTGCAGAACAACATGATCGGCGCCTGCCTGATGGGGCATCCGGACAAGGTGGCGGAAGGCGTACGGGCGATGATCGGCGCCACCGGCCTGCCGGTGACGGTCAAGCACCGTATTGGCATTGACGGGCGTGAATCCTGGGACGATCTTTGCGAGTTTATTGAAAAAGTCGCTGCCGCCGGTTGCCGAACGTTTATTGTCCATGCCCGTATTGCCATTCTGGAGGGCCTGAGCCCCAAGGAAAACCGGGACATTCCGCCGCTGAAATACGACTGGGTGTATCGTCTGAAAGCGAAATACCCGGAGCTGGAAATCATCATTAACGGCGGCATCAAGACCTTTGAGGAGTGCCATCAACATCTGGAACACACGGACGGTGTGATGCTGGGGCGCGAGGCCTACCACAATCCCTGGTTATTGGCGGGCGTTGATCCCGAGTTCTTCGGCGAACAGACACCGGTGCAAAGCCGCCACGATGCCCTGCGCGCCATGCTTCCCTTTATCCAGAGTGAACTGGAGCGGGGCGTGTTCCTTACACACATGTCACGTCACCTGCTGGGATTGTTCCATGGGCAGCCCGGAGGTCGCCAGTTCCGCCGCTACATCAGCGAGAACGCCCATAAGCCGGGGGCCGGGCTGGAGGTCATTGAAGAGGCCCTGGCCAGGGTACGGGAGCCCGTGGAACCCGCGATAGCGTCTGCTTAATCGACCCTATACGCTTTGTTGTCTTGTTCCTGTCAGAGCAGCCCGTTATTGTAGGGAAAACAATTGAGACACGACGACAGGACGACGAATGACCAGCAAGCTTGAACAACTGAAAGCCATGACCACCGTGGTGGCTGATACCGGCGATCTGGATGCCATCGCCCAGTGGCGCCCCGAGGATGCCACCACCAACCCTTCCCTGCTGCTGAAAGCCGCTGCGTCAGATGCCTATCGCCCCATGCTGGACAAGGCCGTTGCCATGGCCAGCCAACAAGGCGGGTCTGACGCCGAGCAGTTGGCCTACGCCACGGATGCATTGGCCGTACAGGCCGGTCGCGAGATTCTGCAACTGATTCCCGGTGTGGTCTCCACTGAGGTGGATGCACGCTTGTCGTTCGATACCGACGCCACTCTGGCTCGCGCTCGCCGGCTGATCGACCTGTACCGGCAGCAAGGCGTGGATACCCGCCGGGTGTTGATCAAGGTTGCCTCTACCTGGGAAGGTATTCGCGCGGCAGAGCAGCTGGAAAAAGAAGGCATTCATTGCAACCTGACACTACTGTTCTCGTTCGTGCAGGCGGCTGCCTGTGCCGATGCCGGCGCTTTCCTGATCTCGCCGTTCGTGGGCCGCATCCTCGACTGGCACCTGGCCCACAGCGACCGGGACAGCTTCCCGGCGGCGGAAGATCCCGGCGTCCAGTCTGTGTCCCGCATCTATAATTACTACAAGGCCAACGGTTTCAAGACCGTGGTGATGGGCGCCAGTTTCCGCAACCTCGGTGAGATCGAGATGCTGGCCGGCTGTGACCGCCTGACCATCAGCCCCACTTTGTTGCAGGAGCTGCAAGATGATACTGCGCCGCTGAAGCGCCAACTATCACCAGATACCGCCGCCAGTTCCGATGGGTTCGGCACGATGGACGAACGCCTGTTCCGCTGGGAATCCAACGAAGACGCCATGGCCACCGAAAAGCTGGCCGAAGGTATTCGCCGCTTCGCCGCCGACCAGATCGAACTGGAAGGTCGTGTCAGGCAACTGGCCAAGGCAGCGTAACAGGCGTGCATTAAGAGGAGTATTCTTCAGGTCATGATCGAACGTCTGAAGCAGTTATTTGCCCCTACTGAGGAAACCAGGGAAGAGCCCGACCGACACTCACTGGCGGTGGCGGCCACCGCCCTGATGGTTCAACTCTCGCGCATTGATAACAACGAGGATGAGCGGGAACTGCAAACCATTGTGGATTGCGCCGTGAAGGCCCACGAGGTTACCCGGGAAGAAGCCGGGGAGATCCTTCAGGATGCCCTCAGCCACGCGGATGATGCAACATCACTGTACGAATTTACTGGCCAGATCAATGAGCATCTGGACCAGGCCGCCAAGCAGACCCTGCTGGAGAGCATCTGGCGGGTGGCGTTTGCCGATGGCCGCATCGACAAATACGAGGAACACCTGATTCGCCGCATGGCCGATTTGCTGCATCTTAATCATCGCGAATACATGCAGGCTCGCCATCGTGCGGAAGGCGCGGACTGACTGTTAAAGGAGCCAACATGCTAGCCATTCTCCACCCCGATACAGCACTGGACAGTGACGCCTACCGGCAAACCATGCATTTCCTGGAAAACCTGCCCGGTGTTTCGGTCCGGGTTCATGAAGTACAGGGCGCCAGCCAGCGGCTGACAGAGATCTACCTGCTGGGTGATACCAAATCGCTCGACAAAGAGGAAATTGAAGCGCTGCCGGCGGTGGAGCGGGCCATCCGTATCTCCGATGACTACCGTATCCTGGGTCGCCACCGGGATGATAAACGTCAGAGCGGCTTTACCTACAACGGTGTGGAGTTCAGCCAGTCCAACCTGAACATATTCGCCGGGCTGTGCGCCGTAGATGTGCCCGAACACGTGGAAATGATGATGCAGGCCCTGGAGGATCATGGCGAGGTCTGCACCCGTATGGGTGCGTACAAGCCGCGCACCAACCCCTATTCCTTCCAGGGACACGGCAAGGGCTGTCTGCCCTGGGTATTCGAGAAGGCGGGTAAGCATGGCATCAAGGTGATCGCCATGGAGATCACCCACGAGAGCCATATTGAGGAAATCGACACCTGCCTGGAGAAACTGGGTCGGCCCACAGGGGTGATGCTTCAGGTGGGTACCCGCAACACTCAGAACTTTGAGTTGCTGAAAGCCATTGGTCGCCAGAGCACTTACCCGGTACTGTTGAAACGGGGCTTCGGCATCACCCTGAACGAATCCCTTAACGCCGCGGAATATCTGGCCAGCGAAGGCAACGCCAATGTCATTTTCTGCCTGCGGGGCATGAAAACCGAGGCCGGCCAGCCCCACCGCAACATGGTGGATTTTGCCCATGTACCGGCGGTGAAGCGTCTGACCCGTATGCCGGTGTGCGTGGACCCGTCCCACTCCGTGGGCAGCCGTGAGAAATCTCCGGACGGCATTCTCGACGTCATGCACGCCACCGCTCAGGGCGTGGTTGCCGGCGCCAATATGGTGCTGGTGGACTTCCACCCGAAGCCGGAGAAAGCCCTGGTGGATGGCCCACAGGCGCTGCTGATGAACGAATTACCCGCTTATCTCGAAGATATCCGTTTGTGCCACGACACCTGGAAGAAACGCCAGGCCATTTACCAACGCCTGAAGGAATCTGCAACAGAATGATTGTCTACGGACACCGTGGGGCCAAGGGAGAAGCCCCGGAAAATACACTCGCCGGATTTACCCATGCCTACCGGCACGGCATTCGCCACTTCGAACTGGATCTGGTTCTGTCAAAAGATGGTAAGCCGGTGATCATCCATGACCTGTCGGTGGATCGCACCACCGACAGCAAAGGCGCTGTCGCCAGCTATACCGCCGACGAACTGGCAGGAATGGACGCACGGAGGAACGCGACGCCCTGGTCAAGAAAAGTCGGAATACCCAGCCTGGAAACCCTGCTGGATGAGTTTGCTGATCTCGAACACCTGCAGCTGGAGGTCAAGAAGGACAATCGACAACGGTTGAACATCCTCTGTAACCGCCTGACGGAAATCATTCAACGCCGGGAACTGCATTTCCGGGTCACCGTGACCTCGGCGGATGTGTGGTTCCTGCAGCAGATTCGGAGGCGGGACAAGAACATCCGCATTGGCCTGGTGGCCGAGCGCAAGTTTCCCCGGCCAGTCAATGTTGCCTCACGACTTCATTGCCAGTTCCTCTGCGTGAACTGGAAAATCTGCTCAAAAGCCGTAGTGGACGACGCCCATCGCCGGGGCATGCACGTATCGGCGTGGACCGTGAACCGAATTCACGACATGCTGGAACTGGAGAAGCTTGGCGTGGATAGTATCATCTCCGACTTCCCCACCAGTACCCGCATGTATTTCGATAACCGCGCGAACTCGGTCCTCAGCCTGCCCAACAGCAAAACGCTCCAGAGCGCGACTGAAGACACCGCTGTATCCACGGATTAGAAAATCCGGTTCAGCCCGTTCAACGCCGCTACCCGGTAGGCTTCTGCCATGGTCGGGTAGTTGAAGGTCGTGTTGATGAAGTAGTTCAGGGAATTGGCTTCGCCTTCCTGATTCATGATGGCCTGTCCGATGTGGACGATCTCGGCCGCCTGGTCACCGAAGCAATGGATACCCAGAATCTCACGGGTTTCCCGGTGGAACAGGATTTTCAACATTCCCACGGCTTCTCGAGTGATCTGGGCGCGGGCCAGATCCTTGAAGAACGCCTGGCCCACTTCGTAAGGCACCTTGGCTTCGGTCAGCTCACGCTCGGTCTTGCCCACGGAGCTGATCTCGGGAATCGTGTAGATACCGGTCGGCACGTCCGACACAAAGCGGAAATATTCGTCGTGCAGGATATCGGACGACGCCGAGCGGCCCTGGTCGTAAGCGGCACTGGCCAGGCTGGGCCAGCCAATCACATCGCCAGCAGCGTAGATAGTATCCACTTCCGTACGGTAGTGTTCGTCCACCGCCAGCTGACCGCGGCCGTTGGGGACCAACCCGACGTTATCGAGGCCCAGCTTCTCTGTATTACCGCTACGGCCATTGCACCACAGGAACGCATCGGCCCGGATTTTCTTGCCAGACTTCAGCGACAGCACCACCCCGTGATCATCGCCATCAACCGACTCGTATTCCTCGTTGTGACGGACCAGCACCCCATTGTTGCGCAGGTGGTAACTCAGGGCGTCTGAAATCTCATCATCCAGGAACGTCAGCAGGCGGCTGCCCGGGTTGATCAGATCAACCTTCACACCCAGACCGGCAAAGATGGAGGCATATTCCGAACCGATTACCCCGGCACCATAGATAATCAGTGTACGGGGGGTATGAGACAGGTTCAGGATGGTATCGGAGTTGTAAATCCTGTGGTGACGGAAGTTCACATCCGGCGGCAGATAGGGCCTGGAACCAGTAGCAATAATCGCCTGCTTGAAGTGCAACGTCTCAACGGATTTGCTGCCGCGAACCTCAATACGGTGCTCGTCCAGGAAGGAAGCGCGACCGTTGATCAGGTCGACCCGGTTACGGGCATAAAACTGGGTTCTCAGTTTGACCTGCTTGTCGATCACCTTCTGGGCGTTCTGAAGAACGCGGGGAAAAGAAAACCAGCGGGGTTCTCCAATGTCCCGGAACATCTGGTTGGTGTTGAAGGTGATGATCTGTTTGACTGAGTGGCGCAGTGCTTTGGAAGGGATGGTCCCCCAGTGCGTGCAGTTACCACCAACGGTGGGCTTGTCTTCGATGATCGCGACACGTTTGCCGTGTTTCGTCGCATTCATCGCTGCGCCTTCTCCGGAAGGACCAGCGCCGATAACGACGACGTCGTAATGATGTTCTGCCATGCGTGCAGTGACTCCTTATCTACGTCGTGAAGTGTTGTTATTTATTTCCTGGTGGCGTCGTAACTCAGTTCGTCCGCCGTCTTGCCCTCGTTGGCAAGGCGCTCGTTCTCTTCTTCACACTTTTGCGTATTACCGCCACAAATATCACAAGACTTGCTGATACCCAGGGCGCCAATACCGCCACAGGTACCGCTGATCGGCTTGCGGCCGAAAATAACACCGATCGACATGGCAGCGACCAGCACGGAAACAATCAGTAGAACCAACAGAAAGGTACCCATAAGCCCTCCCCTAGTCTGTAAGGTACGCAGTGAATGCAGGCGTGTAATGAGTCTCAAACCCGTCATCACTACGCACGATGAAATAAGCCGCTATGTTTTCACGGGTAGCCAGCGCTTGTGCCCGCTCATACCCCATAACGTTGAAACCGGTTGCCAGCGCATCGGCCAGCATGGTGCTGTCTGCTATTACCGTCACCGAAGCAAGATTGTGACGAATCGGCTTGCCGGTCTCAGGGTCAATTGTATGTGAATAACGACGTCCTTCCGATTCGTAATAGTTACGATAGTCCCCGGATGTCGCCATCGCCTGCTGATCCAGCGCGACGACACGATTGATCTGACGACGTTCGGACACCGGCTGCTCAATGGCCAGACGCCAGGCATCGCCATTGGGTTTGCGACCGTTAACGCGAACTTCGCCACCGATCTCGACCAGATACGCGTCCACGCCGGCCTCTTCAAGATAACGGGCAACAGCATCCACGCCATAACCTTTGGCAATCGCCGACAAGTCAATGTACTGACGACGATGGCTTCTGAATGCCGGCGGATCAGGCCTCAGCTCAATGTTCTCATAACCTGTGGCATCAAGCCTTGACTTAAGTTCCCCCTCTTCAGGGACCATGTCCGGTCTGGCTTCGGGCCCGAACCCCCAGAGGTTAACAACCGGCCCAATAGTGACGTCGAAGGCCCCATTGGTAAGACTGGATACCTGCGTCGCCGTGGCGAGTACTTCGTAAAGCGGCTCCGAGAGCTCAATCCAATTCGACTGATCTTCCCGACGATTGAGCTGGGAAAGCTCTGAATCCTCTCGCCAGGTGGACATGGACGCATCCACATCTTCAAGAACCTGCTCAATGCCACTTCCCAGAGTTTCAAGGCGGGACTCATTGTCAGTCAATACGACGTTGATATGGTACTGGGTGCCAAACACCGGGCCGGCAATTTCCCAGACTTTTTCTTCGGGCTCAAACGAACAACCCGCCAGCGCGGCAACACCCAGCGCCATGAAGACGCTGAGTATTGCCGCCCTGACGGGCCTGAACATGCGGGATGTCATCTTGGTAGATTAACCTCCGAAGTCATCCAGCATGATGTTCTCGTCCTCGACACCAAGATCCTTCAGCATCTTGATCACAGACGCGTTCATGATGGGGGGCCCACACATGTAGTACTCACAGTCCTCAGGCGCAGGGTGGTCCTTCAGATAGTTGTCGTACAACACATTGTGGATGAACCCGGTAGGGCCTTCCCAGTTGTCCTCGGGCAGTGCATCTGACAATGCCACGTGCCACTCGAAATTGTCATTCTCTTCGGCCAGACCGTCAAAGTCTTCCACGTAGAACATCTCGCGGACACTCCGGGCACCGTACCAGAAGCTGATCTTGCGCTTGGAGTTCAGGCGCTTGAGCTGATCAAAAATATGGGAGCGCATCGGTGCCATACCAGCACCACCACCAATGAACACCATTTCGGCGTCGGTCTTCTTGGCGAAGAACTCACCAAACGGCCCCATCACGGTCACCTTGTCACCCGGCTTCAGGTCGAACACGTAGCTCGACATGATGCCCGGCGGATAATCCGTGCCAGGAGGTGGCGTGGCGATACGGATGTTGAATTTGAGCACACCCTTCTCTTCCGGATAGTTCGCCATGGAATAGGCGCGAATAGTCTCTTCCTTGTTAACCGCCTTGTAACGCCAGATATTGTGCTTGTCCCAGTCTTCGTGGAACTCTTCCTCGATATCGAAGTCCTTGAAATCGATCTCGTAGGGAGGACACTCCAACTGGACGTAACCACCGGCACGGAAGTCCACTTCCTCGCCTTCAGGCAGCTTCAATACCAGTTCCTTGATGAAAGTCGCCACGTTGTGGTTGGAGATAACCTCGCACTCCCACTTCTTGACGCCGAAGAATTCTTCCGGCACTTCCACCTTCATGTCCTGCTTGACAGGAACCTGGCAGGACAAGCGCCAGCCTTCTTTCTCTTCACGGTTGGTGAAATGGGTCTTTTCCGTTGGCAGCATCGCGCCGCCGCCTTCCAGAACCTTACACTTACACTGGGCACAGGTACCGCCACCACCACAGGCAGATGACAGGAAAATGCCGTTGTTTGCCAACGTACCCAGGAGCTTGCCACCCGCTTCTGTGGTCAGGGAGTGTTCCGGGTCGTCATTGATTTCGATAGTCACATCACCGGTGCTTACCAGCTTGGAACGGGCCGCGAGGATGATCGCGACCAGAGCCAGTACGATAACGGTGAACATGACCACGCCGAGAATAATTTCTGTACTCATGGTCTCGCCTTTTCGTTAAACCGAATCACCGGGTTGATTACAGTGAAATACCGGAGAATGACATGAAGCCCAGGGACATCAAACCAACAGTAATGAAGGTGATACCAAGCCCACGCAATCCGTCCGGCACGTCACTGTATTTCAGTTTCTCACGGATACCAGCCAGGGCAACTATGGCCAGAGCCCAGCCCAAACCGGCACCAAAGCCGTACACCACACTCTCACCAAATGTGTAGTCCCGCTCAACCATGAACAGCGACGCACCGAGGATGGCGCAGTTCACCGTAATCAGCGGCAGGAACACGCCCAGTGCGGCGTATAGCGCGGGGATGTATTTGTCCAATACCATTTCCATGATCTGGACAATCGCCGCGATAACGCCGATATAGGTCAACAGGCCGAGAAAACTCAGGTCAACATTGGGGAGACCTGCCCAGTCAAGCGCGCCTTCACGGAGAATGCTGTTATACAACAGGTTGTTCACCGGCACGGTTACCGTAAGCACCACCACCACGGCAATACCGAGACCGACAGCCGCCTCGATTTTCTTGGAGATCGCCAGGAAGGTACACATCCCCAGGAAGAAGGCCAGAGCCATGTTTTCAACAAAAACGGCCTTCAGAATCAAACTAATATAATGTTCCATCAGAAGGCCTCCTTGGCGGTATGGCGAGACATTTTGTAGTCAGGCTCTTCCACCTGTTCCGGCTTCCAGGTACGCAGGCCCCAGATCGCCAGACCGATGATGAAGAACGCGCTCGGTGGCAGCAGCAACAAGCCGTTCGGCACATACCAGCCGCCTTCGTTCACTACCGGCATCAGCGAGATACCAAACAGTGAACCGGCGCCCAGAAGCTCCCGGAAGAATGCCACGAAAATCAGCAGCACCGAGTAGCCCAGGCCGTTACCAACGCCATCCAGGAAGCTCAGCCAGGGGCCGTTCTTCATGGCGAAGCCTTCCGCACGCCCCATTACGATACAGTTGGTGATGATCAGACCAACAAACACCGAAAGCTGCTTGGAAATCTCGTAGGCATAAGCCTTGAGTATCTGGTCAACCACAATAACCAACGATGCGATGATGGTCATCTGAACGATGATCCGGATACTGCCCGGAATCTGGGCACGCACGAGGGAAACCGCCAGGTTGGAAAAGGCTGTTACCGCGATAACCGCCATACACATAACCAGCGTAACGTTCATGCTGGTCGTTACTGCCAGCGCGGAACAGATGCCAAGAATCTGCAACGCGATCGGGTTGTTACTGAAAATCGGTTCGAAGAGAACCTGTTTGGCTGAAGCGTCTGCCATGATCAGACCTCCCCTTCACGAAGTTTTTTCAGGAACGGCGCATAGCCACGGTCACTCATCCAGTAATTAACCAGCTGTTCCACACCGCGGCTCGTCAGGGTCGCACCGGAGAGCGCGTCGACCTTATGCTCCTTGTTGGCAGCATCGGCGCTTACGCCACCTTTCACCAGGCGAATCTGGGGCTCTTCCATCTTGTCGCCGTAGACTTCCTTACCGACCCACTGACCTTTCCAGCGGGGGTTGTCCACTTCGCCGCCAAGACCGGGAGTCTCTGCGTGAGCGTAGAAACCGAGCCCTTCGATGGTGTTGGCGTCACCCTTCAGGGAGACAAAGCCGTAAAGGGTAGACCAGAGGCCGTATCCGTGCACAGGCAGGACCACACGCTTCAGTTCACCATTTTCGGAGAGCGTGTAGATCTTGGCCACGTTCGGACGGCGCTTGATACCCGCCTTGTCTTCCGACGACGGAATGTCGGTGGACATGGCAGGATCAGAGGCCGCTTTGTACATATCGTACTTCATCGGATCCTCTACGCCGACCTCGGATGGCTCGACGTAATCCCCACTGTCCAGATCCAGCAGGCGCACGTCAAAACGGGAGAACTCCTCCTCGATTTCATCGGCGCCGGCACCTTCCTGCAACATGCCGGCAGCCGCCAGGATGTTGGTTTTGATATCCAGATTCTGGTTCTTGATTTGAGCAGGTCTGAGCGACACCGCGGCAGTGGACACCACTACCGAGAAGACAATACTCAGTACCAGGGCAACAATCAGCGTTCTGGAGACGGTTTCTTTAGCTTTAGCCACGAGCAAGCCTCCGTTTGATGTTGGCCTGAACCACATAGTGATCCATCAGCGGTGCGAACAGGTTGGCGAACAGGATGGCCAGCATGATGCCTTCCGGGAACGCCGGGTTAACGACACGAATCAGCACCGTCATCACGCCCACCAGGATACCGAAACACCAGCGCCCCGTATTGGTCATGGCGGCGGACACCGGGTCGGTTGCCATGAACATCATACCAAAGGCAAAACCGCCCATGACCAGATGCCAGTGTGCCGGCACATCAAACATCGGATTGGTGTCGGAACCAATAAGGTTCAGCAGCAGGGTCATAGCGATCATGCCGATCAGGACGCCCCCCACAATGCGGTAGGACGCAATTTTCATCACCAGCAGGATAAGACCACCGATCAGAATTGCCAGCGTGGAGGTTTCACCCACGGAGCCCTGAATGGTGCCCATGAAGGCGGACATCCAACCAATCTGCGCCTCAAGAGCTTCCAAACCGCCACTGGCAGCCCAGCTCAACGCCGTAGCGCCGCTGAAGCCATCCACAGCGGTCCAGACGGTATCACCGGAGATCTGCGCCGGGTACGCGAAGTACAGGAACGCTCGACCGGTAAGCGCCGGGTTGAGGAAGTTTTTGCCGGTACCGCCAAATACTTCCTTACCGATAACCACACCGAAAGTGATACCCAAAGCCACCTGCCAGAGCGGAAGATCCGGCGGGCAGATCAGGGCAAACAATACGGAGGTCACGAAGAAGCCTTCGTTGACTTCGTGGCGACGAACAGTGGCGAACAGCACTTCCCAGAAACCACCCACGACGAAAGTCACGAGGTATATGGGCAGGAAGTACGCCATACCGTAGACAAAGTTGTCCCAGATACTGGCGGCATTGTTACCCGCCAGCGCGCTGATAAACGCCGTACGCAGGCCGCCGTCACCCATCAGGGCATCCGGATTTTCAGCCAGGAAGCTGTTGGCCTGGAAACCGATGTTCCACATACCGAAGAACATGGCCGGGAAGGTGCACAACCACACAGTGATCATGATGCGCTTCAGGTCAACCCCGTCACGAACGTGAGCCGTGGTGGAGGTTACACTGCCAGGCGTATAGAAAATGGTATCGACGGCTTCATACAGCGCGTACCAGCGCTCGTACTTGCCACCTTTTTCAAAGTGATGCTCGATGCCATCGAGAAACTGTCGGATTGCCATCGTATTAGCCCTCGATCTCGATTCGGGTCAGGTTCTCGCGGAGAATCGGACCGTATTCATATTTACCCGGGCACACGAAGGTACACAGCGCCAGATCCTCTTCATCCAGTTCCAGCGCACCGAGCTTCTGTGCCGTTTCCGTGTCGCCAACAATCAGCGAGCGCAACAGTTGAGTCGGCAGGATATCCAGGGGCATGATTTCTTCATAGGTACCCACCGGCACCATGGCTCGCTCACTACCATTGGTGGTGGTGGTGAAGTTGAACAACTTGCCGCTGACCAGCTTGGACAGGTAGATGTTCAGCACCGAGAACTTGTTCGGGCCCGGAGACAACCAGCCCATGAACTCGCGCTTATAGCCCTCTTCCAGAACAGATATCTGGTTTGCGAAGCGACCGAGGTAGGCACAGGGGCCATCACCACGGCGACCGCCGAACACAGAGCCGGAGATCATGCGAACATCGCAGTCGGTGGCTACTTCGTCCTTCAGCAGTTCATTCAGGTTGGCGCCGACGCGGGTGCGGATCAGGCGCGGCTTCAGGGCCTTGGGACCACCAACCGCAACCACTCGCTCCACAGGCAGCTCACCTGTCTCGAACAGCTTGGCAATGTCGATGACATCCTGATAGCCGATTGACCAGACCACCTTGTTACCAGCGATCGGATCCAGGTAGTGAATGTGCGTGCCCACATTACCGGCCGGGTGAACACCGTCGAACTGGTGAACTTCCACACTATCGGACTTGGGAACGGGAACATCCGAGCCAGGCTTGCCGCAGACAAAAACCTTGCCAGTGGTCAGCTTGCTCAGGATTTTCAGACCCTGTTCAAACGCAGCACCGTTTTCTTGAATGATAACAGTGGGGGAAGCGGCCAGAGGATTGGTGTCCATCACGGAAACAAAGATGGAGTGGGGAGCCGTGTCGATGGCCGGCACCTTGCTGTAAGGACGCGTCTTCAGCGTAGTCCACAAACCGGACTCTACCAGGTTATCGACAACCTGCTGGCGCTCAAGACCAGCCAGATCCGCCTCATTATAGCGGGCAAAGGTTTCAGCATCATCGCCATCAATCTCGATAACGATCGACTGGAAAACACGACGCTCACCACGGTTGATTTCTTTTACCACACCGGCTGCCGGGGAGGTATAACGAACGCCTTCGGTCTTCTTGTCCGTGAACAGCAGCGTACCGCGCTTGACACGGTCTCCCTCTTTCACAGCCATCGTCGGCTTCATGCCGTTGTAGTCAAAACCGATCAATGCCACGTGGCGAACGGGTTTGCCGTCAGTAATGGTCTGCTCAGGAGCGCCGCTGATGGGAAGATCCAGGCCTTTTTTGATCTTAATCATTAGCCTTATCCAATCATCAGAAACTATTCGATGGATTTGCAACGTCGGTCCCTGTGGCCCAGATTCCCTTCTCGGGTTGCACCAGGATGGCTGCACCGACGCAGCGAAAGCTCAGAGGGTGAAAATCACCATGCTTTCGACAAAAGGGAAAGATGAGAAACGGGTGCCAGACGTACCCAAAATCGCGCCAATTATAGAGATTATGTAATCCTATTTCCACCAGAAACCCGGCGGAGTTTGTGCTCGAACGTAACACAACCATGGTGGAATTCGGGCCAAAAAGAAACCCCGGCAGCATAAGCTGGCGGGGTTTCTGACTTATTTGGCATTGCGTCAGCAGCCTCAGGCGCCTTGCAATAACCGGCCATCTACGACCAAGGTATCAGTCGCGGGCACGCTTCGGGAAGATCGGGTACGTCACACCTGCCATCTGGTTGACGCAGCGAACCACCTGGGCGCTGTAACCAAACTCGTTGTCGTACCAGACGTAAAGGATCACACGCTTGCCACCGGCGATCGTTGCCTGAGCATCAACAATACCGGCATGACGCGATCCAACAAAGTCTGTGGACACGACCTCCGGAGAATTGACGAAGTCGATCTGCTTCTGCAACTCGGAGTGCAGTGCCATCTCGCGCAGGTAGTCGTTAACGCTGTCTACACTTACATCCGTCTTCAGGTTGAGGTTCAGGATGGCCATGGACACGTTCGGCGTCGGAACACGGATAGCGTTCCCGCTCAGCTTGCCTTTCAGCTCCGGCAGAGCCTTGGCAACTGCCTTGGCAGCACCGGTTTCGGTGATAACCATGTTCAGTGCCGCGCTGCGGCCACGACGGCTGCCTTTGTGGTAGTTGTCGATCAGATTCTGGTCGTTGGTGTAGGAATGGACCGTCTCAACGTGGCCGTCCTCGATACCGAATTCATCGTTGATCGCTTTCAGGACCGGAGTAATGGCATTGGTGGTACAGGAAGCCGCCGACAGGATCTTGTCCTCGTAGGTGATCCAGTCGTTGTTGATGCCGTATACGATGTTCTTGATATCACCTTTACCCGGCGCGGTCAGAATGACGCGACTCACACCCTTCGATTTCAGGTGCAGACCAAGCCCTTCCTCATCGCGCCATTTACCAGTGTTATCCACGACGATGGCATTGTTGATGCCGTACTGGGTGTAGTCCACCTTGTCCGGACCATCTGAGTAGATCACCTTGATGTAGTTGCCATTGGCAATCAGGGCGGACTCTTTTTCGTCGACAGTGATGGTGCCGTCGAAGGGACCATGGACAGAGTCGCGACGCAACAGGCTGGCACGCTTCTCCAGGTCGTGCTCGGCACCGCCCTGACGCACAACGATCGCACGCAGGCGCAGGTTGTTACCGCCCCCGGCTTTCTCGATCAGGATACGGGCCAACAGACGACCGATGCGGCCGAAACCATACAGGACCACATCTTTGGTATCGTTTTCGGCATCTTCCTCTGACTGGGTGGCAAACTGCCCCACAATCGGACCTATCTCGCGATTGAGAAACTCTTCCAGCGAGCCGCCCTCGGCTTTGAATTTAACCGCCAGCTTGCCGATATCCACATGGGCGCGCCCCAGGTCCATCTTGTCCATGGCCTGCAGGATTGGCAGGGTATCGTGAACGGACAGCTCGCTGTCCTCCACCTGACGGACAAAGCGGTGAGCACGAATAATTCCGATAACTGACTGATTGATGATGGCGCGACCGTATACGGAGGTGACCACATTATTCTTGCGGTATAGACGGCCGATCAGCGGAATCATGGCTTCCGCAGTGGATTCTCTCTCGGTCCAGTTAGACAGGTGTTGGTTGATCTGTTCGTGACTCACGCTTGAACCTCTGCAGTTGGCACTTGGAAAAGTTGGGCGCATATTATCCAATTTAAAAGGCCAGACCGCAAATACTGCCGACACCCCAACCATGACAGCCACCCCTGCGACCGGTAGAATACGCGCCTCGCCGCCCCGGACTTCAACTGCAGGAGAAGACAAACACCCATGACTGACGGTGCATCCTCACTACGCTCCCGCCCTGCCCTGGTGGCGCCGGAATTTCCGGCGAAGCCGGCCGACCATCGCACATGGGGCCAATTGCACGGCAGCAGCGATGCGCTGGCCATTTGTGAGAGCGCGAACCGGCATCAGGGCCTGACACTGGTTATTACCCGCAGCACTGATGAGGCCATTCGCCTGGAACAGTCCATGCGCTTTTACCTTGGCCTGCCCGCGGAAGAAGACGGCACGACAATCACCAGCAGCGGGCTTGAACTGTTGTCTCTCCCGGACTGGGAAACGCTCCCCTATGACCTGTTTTCGCCGCACCAGGATATTACCTCCCGTCGGATCCGCACCCTGCACCGCTTGCCTTCGACCTGGCACGGGGTGCTGGTAGTCCCGGCGCGCACCCTGATGCACCGCCTGCCGCCGGCCCATTACCTGCAGGGCAATACCTTACTGCTGGAGGTAGGCCAAACACTGGACATAGACGACTGGCGCCTGCAACTGGAATCTGCCGGCTACCGCCACACCGAGAACGTCTACGAACACGGCGAGTACGCCGTCCGCGGCGCGATTCTGGATATTTTTCCGATGGGTGCAACGCAACCGTACCGGATCGACCTTTTCGATGACGAAATTGAAACCCTGCGCACCTTCGATCCGGAAACCCAGCGTTCCATCGATCGAATCGACAAGATCGAGCTGCTGCCGGCCAACGAATTCCCGTGGAACAAAGAGGCTCGTTCAGGCTTTCGCAACCGCTGGTTTGAGCACTTCCCCAACGCCGACAAGGACGCGCCGATTTACCAGGATGTCAGCCATGGCATCACGCCTCCGGGCATCGAGTACTATCTGCCGCTGTTCTTTGATCAAACAGCGACCCTGTTCGACTACCTGCCCGAAGGCACCCATGTCTTCACTGCAGACGGGCTGAACGATTCCATCGCCCACTTTGATTCGGAGACCCGGACGCGGCACGAGGACCGACGCCATGACCGTCTGCGCCCGATCCTGCCGCCGACAGAACTCTTCCTGCAGCAGGACGAACTGTTCGGGCAGCTCAAGCGCTTTCCTCGGGTCACCATCACAGCCAACACCGCAAGCAACGCCGGCGCTGAAAACTGCGGTACCGACGAGTTGCCCGATGTCGCCATGGACGGTCGTGCAGCAGATCCCGCCGCACGCCTGAAGCGGTTTATCCAAGAATTTGGTGGGCGCGTACTGCTGTGCGCTGAGTCGTCCGGTCGCCGGGAGGCGCTGATCGACAATCTCGCCGATCACAACGTGAAACCGACCACCCTGGACAGCTGGCAGACATTCCTGGAGAACCGGGACTGCCCTCTGGGCATTACCATTGCCCCCATGGAGCAGGGCCTGGTGCTGCCAGAAGAGCACCTGGCACTGGTCACCGAGACCGCCCTGTTCGGAGAGCGCGTGTTGCAGCGCCGGCGCCGGGAAAAACCCACCGAAGTCGACGATTCCGGGTATCGTGACCTGTCCGAGCTTCGCATCGGTGCGCCCGTGGTTCACATTGACCATGGCGTTGGCCGCTACCAGGGCCTGGAAACCATCACCGTTGAAGGTGACGCCAGCGAATTCCTGATGCTCGAATACGCCGGGGGCTCAAAACTGTACGTCCCGGTTTCCAGCCTCCACCTGATTTCCCGCTACACCGGCTCAGATACTGAACACGCGCCCCTCCACAAGCTGGGCACCGAGCGCTGGAGTAACGCCAAGCAGAAAGCCCTGGAGAAGATCCGCGACACTGCCGCCGAACTGCTTGATGTCTACGCCCGCCGCGAGGCCCGCAAGGGTTTTTCCTTCGAAGACCCCAAGGAAGCCTACCGCGCCTTCGCCGCCGGTTTCCCGTTCGAGGAAACCCCGGATCAACAGATTGCCATTGAGTCCGTCTTCGAGGACATGACCGGCGAACGACCGATGGACCGGCTGGTCTGTGGTGATGTGGGGTTTGGCAAAACCGAAGTGGCCATGCGCGCTGCATTCATGGCGACGTTCTCCGGCAAGCAGGTCGCCGTGCTGGTGCCCACCACCCTGCTGGCACAGCAGCATTACGAATCTTTCCGCGATCGCTTCTCGGACACCGCGGTCAACGTGGAACTGCTCAGCCGTTTCCGCAGCGGCACCCAGACCAGCAAGGCCATGGCAGCGATTGAAAGCGGCAAGGCAGACATCGTGATCGGCACCCACAAACTGCTTCAGGGAGACATGAAGTTCAAGAACCTGGGACTGGTGATCATCGACGAGGAACACCGTTTCGGGGTTCAGCAGAAAGAAAAGTTCAAGGCGCTGCGGGCGGAAGTGGATATGCTGACGCTCACCGCCACGCCTATTCCCCGCACCCTGAACATGGCCATGGGCCACCTGCGGGATCTGTCTATCATCGCCACGCCGCCGGCGCGGCGCCTGTCTGTGAAGACCTTCGTGCGTCAGCGCGATGACGCCATGGTCAAGGAAGCCATCCTGCGGGAAATCCTGAGGGGTGGTCAGGTATATTTCCTCCACAACGATGTCGCCACCATCCAGAAGACTGCAGAAGACCTGCGAAGGCTGATTCCGGAAGCGCGGGTGGGCGTCGCTCATGGCCAGATGCGGGAGCGGGAACTGGAGCAGATCATGTCGGACTTCTACCACAAGCGCTTCAACGTGCTGGTATGCACCACCATCGTGGAAACCGGTATCGACATCCCCAGCGCCAACACCATCATCATCGAACGGGCCGACAAGTTCGGTCTGGCCCAGTTGCACCAGCTGCGGGGCCGGGTTGGCCGATCGCATCACCAAGCTTACGCCTACCTGCTGACACCGCCGCCCCGCTCCATCACCAGCGACGCGAAAAAGCGCCTGGAGGCCATCTCCGAGGCCCAGGATCTGGGCGCCGGGTTCATGCTGGCCACCCACGACCTGGAAATTCGGGGCGCTGGCGAGTTGCTGGGCGAGGAACAGAGTGGTCAGATCGAAACCATCGGCTTCAGCCTGTACATGCAGTTGCTGGATGAGGCGGTGACCGCCATTCGCGAAGGACGCACCCCGAACGCCGAGCTGCCCCTGAGTCATGGCACGGAGATGAACCTGCGCATCCCTGCACTGATTCCGGATGACTACCTGCCGGATGTGCACAACCGGCTGATGCTGTACAAACGGATTGCCAGTGTCAGCAAAAAAGACGAATTAAAAGAACTTCAGGTTGAGATGATTGATCGTTTCGGATTATTACCGGATCCGGCCAAAAATCTGATTCGCCAGACAGAGCTGAGGCTCAAGGCAGAGGCCCTCGGCATCGTGAAAATCGACGCCGGTAAGGAATGGACCAGACTGGAGTTTGGGGCCTCAACGCCGGTCGATCCTCTCGTGCTGGTTAAAAAAGTGCAATCTGCTCCTGACCAGTACCGGCTCGAAGGGGCCAATAGCTTTCGGTTCCGGCTGAAGGATGACTCAACCAGTGGTAAACTCGATGGCATTTCCGACATGCTCGGGCAGTTGACCCCCTGAAAACCGGGCACTGCCCACCTAACGACAGCAACAGACATTGTGGAGTACAGCCCTTGCGAACCCCCGGTTATACCCTGCCAGGAAAGGCACTGATCGCTTTCACAGCAGCCCTGCTGGCGATAGGCCCGTTGTTTGCCAACGCCCAGGAGAGCCGCGACAACCTCTACCGGGCAGAAATCGTCATTATTGAGCGCCTTATTGACCCCGCAAACGTCGAGGAACGGATGGCCAGCCGGATGCCCGAGCCCGTCAGCGACATGGCCAAGCAGATGAAGGTTATTCGTGGGGATGGCAGCGTAGGCACGTCGCTCAAACTGGCACCCGAGACAGACTTGAGGTTACGCTCCGCCGCGCAACGCCTTGAAAACAGCGGACGCTATCGCGTGCTGATGACTGCCGGCTGGTACCAGTCATTCCCGCCGAACTACGACGGTGAACCAATGCAGGTTGCCGTCGGCGACTGGCTGGCAGACGCCGGTCACCGCGAGGTTGAGGGCCACATTACAATCGACCGCCAGCGCTACCTCCATGTAGGCGTGCACCTCAACCACTGGACAGCCAGCAGCTCATCCGCTTACCCGGTCCAGGACGACGCCAGCGGCAACGAACTGCAACCTGCCAGCACGAAGCCCGGGGCTGAGCTTCTTACCTGGATTCGGGAAACCCGGCGAATGCGTAGTGAGGAAATCCATTTTCTCGATTCCCCCACCATCGGTGTACTGGTGTTCTTCAGACCTGTGGAGGGTTGAGCGCTCCCAGCCCGTCCATGGATTCCTCAAGAATCCGCTTTACTCCGGACATCCCCTGCGCAATGGCGGCTTCAATTTCTTCCATCGTGATGATGTGATCGGATTTCCCGGCCGCCCAGTTCACCACCAGCCCCAGGCACACGTAATTCAGCTTGAGTTCCGCTGCCAGGGCGGCCTCGGGCATCCCCGTCATTCCCACCAGATCACAGCCATCCCGCTCCAGGCGGACAATCTCCGCGGCTGTTTCCAGGCGGGGGCCCTGGGTTGCACCATAAATGCCGAAATCGGAAAACGGCAGGCCCAGCGATCGCGCTGCAGCAATCATCACTGACCTCGCGGCTTCCGCGTATGGGTAGGTGAAATCAATGTGGGTCACTTCCTCAAGGTCACCCTCGAAAAACGTACTCCCCCGGCCCCACGTATAATCAATGATCTGATCGGGGATAACGATATGGGCTGGCCCCATGTCCTCGTGGATACCTCCTACTGCGTTGACGCCAACCACAGTCTTGACGCCTGCCTGGTGCAGTGCCCAGAGGTTTGCCCGGTAGTTCACCTGATGAGGTGGAATCCGGTGAGGATTGCCATGGCGGGACAGAAATATCACCGGCTGTTTGCCCAGGCGCCCCTCAACCAGGGCTGCAGAAGGTTCTCCCCAGGGCGTGTCGACTTCACGCTGCCCGGTGATTTCAAGGCCTGACAGGTTCGTCAGCCCTGTTCCACCAATGATGCCCACCGGTGCTGATGTACTTTTCTGATTCACAAAGACCCTCCTGAACCGCCGGTCGCCTCTGCAGCAGAACCGGATTGTGTACGCTGGGCCGGGCGCGACTTGTCGGAACCCTGATCATCGTTCTCGATGGGACCGCGGTCTTCATCGTTCGGAGCCGTCGATGTCGCGCTTTCCAGTCGCAGGCTGTCAGCGACGTGCAAGGTGCGGGTTGGGAAGGCAACCTCGGCACCGTGGCTTTCTATGATCTGACTGATTTTCAACAACACATCCTGCTTCACCTCATGGAACTTCACCCACTGGGTGGTCTGGGTAAAGGTGTACACCATGATGTCGAGAGAGGATGCATTGAAGGCCAGGAAATTCACAATCAGGGTCTCCTCGCTCGCTATCTCATCGTGATTTTCCAGCATGGTGCGAATTTCGGAAACGATAGTGGCCATCTCACGGACATCCGCGTAACGGATCCCGATGGTTTCCGAGATTCGGCGATGACTCATGCGGGAGGGGTTTTCCACGGCAATCGTGGTAAAGGCAGCGTTCGGTACATATAGCGGGCGCTTATCAAACGTCCGGACAGTGGTCAGCCGCCAACCGATGTGCTCGACCGTACCCTCAATGTTGCGATCCGGCGAACGGACCCAGTCACCAACCTTGAACGGCCGATCCAGATGAATGATCACACCGCCGAAAAAGTTGGCGAGCAAGTCCTTGGCGGCAAAACCAACGGCAATGCCGCCCACCCCACCGAACGCCAACACACCGGAGAGACTGTAGCCCAGGGACTGCATGACAATCAGCACGGCTGTAATGATCACCACTGCACGGGCCAGCTTGCTGATCGCATTCACCGTGGTGTAGTCCATCGGCTTCTTCATTTTCATCGGAGACGTGAGAATGCTCTCGCATTCCTTCACGAAGCGAAGTATGGCCCAGACCAACACCCAGACGAACCCAATCCTGAGCAGGTGTTCGTTGAGCGCGAAAATCCCGGCTTCGGAGTAGTGGTAGGCAACTTCCGCGGCCCAATAAACGCCCTGGATCCAGACAAATGCCACGACAGGTTTGCGTGCCGCATGAAGAAAAGCATCGTCCCAAAGGTTACGGGTTGCACTGAGCCGCTTTTCCAGTGCGACCACAATATGACTGGCGATATATGCAACCGCAGCGGTCCCGAACACTAGGGCAAAAACAACGATACCCACCCGCCAGCTTTCGGAAAGTAACTCCCAATTCTCGATCCAACTATCAACGGTGGCTTGCAGTTCCCTGATCATGGGCGTCCTCAATGGTAAATAATCAATGCCAACTGTGCCGCAACCAGGCGCGACCCTCAGGATTCTTCAATAGTAACGGCAGTGCCCGGGGAGACCAGGTCATAAAGCCTGATCACGTCCGTATTGCGCATGCGAATGCAACCATGGGATCTGGGCTGCCCCATGGGTTCGGTATCCGGTGTGCCGTGAATGTATATGAAACGTCGGAAACTATCGACGCCGGGGCCACGGTTTATACCCGATTCACAACCGCACAGCCAGAGTATCCGGGAGAGAATCCAGTCCCGCTCAGGGTAGCGGGCCGCAAGTTCGGGGGTGTAAATTTCACCGGTTGGGCGCCGGGCAACGAACACCGTGCCTTGAGGCTGCCCACCACCCACCATAGCGCGGACATAATGCCTGCCCCGGGGAGTGCAACCGCTGCCGTCTTGCTCTCCCGGACCGTTCAGGGCGGTGGACACCGGAAACCGATGCAGGGGGTCTCCGCCTGCGCCAATCAACGTCAGTGACTGGGAGGCGATACTGATGTGGAGATGGGGATAGCCCCGCTCTGGCGAGTTCATCTGCAGTTAAGCTCCCGACGGACGATACCAGTGCGGAAGCCTAACCGAGAGAGGACAATTCAGGCAACTGGTGCCTGCTCAAAGGATGGCACCAGCATGGTGTCCTCCGCCTGCATGCCAGCTGCAAGGAACGGCACCAGGCGCGCCGCAATTTCCTGGACCGAGGTTTCCACCCCAAGCTTATTCTCCAGAATATCCCGCAACGCATCGCTACTGGACATGGTGAACGCGGTGGCCCCGAGCATGAACTGTATCCGCCAGTACCGATCCACGGCCGAAAGTTGCGGCGTGGCTTCTTTCAACAACCTCATGAAACGACTGAAAGGTTCGCTGTATTCCTGCTCCAAAAACTTGCGCAGATGGCCTTGAGACTGTGTATAGGCAAGCCCGAGCAATCGCATGAAGATGGAAATACCCTTGTCGGTGCGCTGAGGCATGCGTACGGCACTTTCCGTCAGTGCCCATAAGGTCTGGTTCAGCGTAGGCGGTTTTCCGTCACAGCGCTCCTCCAGATCATCAAACGCTGTTTCCAGGGTAGCGGAAAAGGGCGTCAGAAACCGGGCAAACACGGCATGTATCAACGCATTCTTTGAGCCAAAATGGTAATTGACTGCGGCAAGGTTTACTTTAGCCTTACTGGTAATCATCCGCAGCGAGGTTTCGGAGAACCCACGATCTGCAAACAGTTCCTCAGCGGCATCCAGGATGCGGTCAACGGTATCAGACTGAGCCATATTGTTATCAGTGCCTCTAGCAAACGTCTGTTTGAAACATACGTTTGAGGCACGGGCAT
Organism: uncultured Marinobacter sp.; assembly: GCF_947259545.1. Lineage (GTDB taxonomy): Bacteria > Pseudomonadota > Gammaproteobacteria > Pseudomonadales > Oleiphilaceae > Marinobacter. The sequence goes on along the minus strand of NZ_CAMYMK010000002.1, from coordinate 1,109,250 downwards.
GTCAAGCTCTCTGCTCGGGAGAAGCCGCCACTGACGCCCACCCCCGGTCAAGAGCCTTCTGGTTACCATCCAGAAATGCTTGCTGGACACGGTCGTATCCTTTTTCCGCCTCCAGCAGATAAATCAGGTACAAGCGGATGTAGTCACGGCGAGTCATGCTTCGCGCCAGGGTCCGATGTTCCGATAGTGTCAACAGCTCACTGAATCGTGGCGCACGTAACGCGGGATTGAATTCCGCCATGCGAGCGCACTGCCAGACCAGACCCTCTTTCCCTTCCAGATGCTCAATATGCTTTCTGGCATCCCGCAACAACTGCTGACGCCTGACGATGAGGTCAAGATAGGAAGGGCGCGAGGTATAGATACGGCGAATGACGGGCACCCCCAACATCAGAATGATCACAAATGCGCCGAAACCACCACCCGCAATCCAGGCAGGGATAAAGCCTGTGAGGCCGCTGAGAAAAATTACCGCCGCTATCAGGGCACTGAACAGCCAAAGGTCACGGCTGCGCCTGGCCTTCGCCATGGAGTAATTATCCGGCCAGCCGGACATTGCAAGGATATCGAAATCCATCAGCAGAACACGATCACATTGCTTGAGCATCAACCGCAATTTGCGTTGAAGAGATTCCGCCCTGGCCTGATCAACAGCTTCTGAGCTCTCTGCCTCCGGGGCTTCATTATCGGGGGTTTCCTCAGCAGGAGGTGAAGCAGCATTGTCTGCCTTGAAGTCCGATTGGGGAGTGGTGCCAGCTGCACGGCTTTCCGGACCGGGTGCACGTTGTCCGACCGCCTGAGTCGCACCGGCTGCCCGGGCAGGGACATTCAAAGCTCCGGCCGCAGGAACGGGGTCCGCCGCACGCCCCTGCCGTAATACCGGCTCGCCCGGTGCCGGATTCCCTTCGGCCTGCGCTGTTTGTCTGTTTTCCGCCATGAGCCTCTACCAAAGACATCGTGAGCCTGCAGCCTGCCAAGCAGGCCTCGTGGGGTCATCCATTACCTGTGTATCGACCGACTTCCGTGAACTTTAACCCCTTGGCATCACAACAACAGGTCGCTATGCTTTCCCGGTATTTCGCCGGCCCAGACTTGGCCGGCCCCACAATGAGGGTAGTCCATGTTCACAGGCATTGTTCAAGGTGTTGCCACCATTCAGGAAGTGTCCACGGCCCCAGGCCTCAACACTTACGCTATCCGGCTCCCCACGGAGCGGCTTGAAGGCGTGGCGATTGGCGCTTCCGTCTCCATTAACGGAGCCTGCCTTACCGTCACCCGTCAGGAAGGTGACTGTCTGTACTTCGATGCCATGCAGGAAACCCTTAGGTTGACCACGCTGGGCAAGCTGAGCCAGGGCGACAGAGTGAACTTCGAACGGGCAGCGCGCATTGGCGATGAAATCGGCGGCCACTTGCTGTCAGGCCATGTCCACACCACCGCAACTGTGACGTCCATCGAACGGCCCGAGAACAACGTCACCCTTGAATTTGAAGTGCCGGAGGCCTGGGCCAGGTACATTTTCCCGAAGGGCTACATTGCCATCAACGGCGCCAGCCTGACCATTGGCGAGGTTACCGGCAACCGCTTTAACGTCCACCTGATCCCGGAGACCCTGAGAGCCACCACATTCGGCGATATTCAGGAAGGTGAGGTGGTCAATATCGAGATAGACAGCCAGACCCAGACCATTGTGGATACCCTCGACAGGCTGGGCTACGACCGCCCTGCTCCCAGGGACTGATGGCGGGCCGAAAACACCACGAATCGGGGATCGGCCTGTAGCTGGGTAACCACCGGAAAGTACCGCTTCAGACTGCGGTGATAACCAAGATGCCGGTTGCCAACCATCAGCAGCTGGCCGTTGGCTGCCAGATGCCGGGCGGCCTGCCGGAACAGACGCAGTGCTATATGGTCCCCCACAACGCCACCCTCATGGAAGGGCGGGTTAAGCAGGATAAGGTCAAACTTCCCTGCGTTCTCGGGAACGCCGTCCGCATGACAGAAACAGACATCAACGTCCGAAAATGCGCTCTCAACATTGTGTTTTGAGCTGACAACCGCCTGACTGGACACATCACTGAATACCACGCTGAGCGTCGGCTGCGCACCCAATACTTCCAGCCCCAGCACCCCATTGCCGCAGGCAAGATCGAGCACTCTTGCTCCAGGCGGCAGTGCGGCAGCCGCCCGGCGAACGTCCGGCAGCAGCAATCGGGTTCCGATATCCAGTCGCTCCCGCGCAAATACAGCCGGGAGGCCGCTGACATCGGGATCACCATCACCCAGCGAGTACCCCTTCCATTGCCCCTGCCAGTCACCCAGCCCCTGATCACCCCGTTGGCACACCACCACACGGGCCTTCTTGCGGGCGGGACAGACCTGCTTTGTCCGGACCAGGTCATTGAACACCTCAACACTCCGGTCTGGCAGGTGCTTGATCATACCACCGGCAATCAACACACCATCCGAAGCCAATACATCGTTTGACCAGCGCAGAAGCCAGCTCAGGTAATCCAGTTGGCGGGGAATGCGCATGACAATGACATCAAAGGGTCCCTGAGGCGGCGCCAGCCAGCTTTCCGGGACCGCTACATGACTCACCCCGTTGGCAGGCCCGTTCAGAGTCAGGGCCCCTGCCAGGCTGGCGCTGTCCGCAAGCGTGACAGGCTCGAATCGGCGGAGGCCCAGGGTCAGCGCGCCAAACTGGTCGTCCACCACCAGCACTCTCTCCCCTGCCCCCTCCGTTAAATGGGCAAACACCTGTTCCAGCAGAAACTCATCGGCAGCGTCCCAGGCCCTCAGATTGCGATCGGTGTTACCGGGACGTTTCAGGATCAGAGTGTCTTCAGGTGTTTGCAGGGTGTCACTTGTCATTTCAGGCACCAATTCAGGCGAATTAATAAAGCGGCACCATTCTAGGCTGATTACTCTAGAAATTAACCCTAAAGTGATTTCCAACTTGAATTGAAAACGATCCAGATGAGAGACCCAATATGATTCGCGATTCCATCAAGAGCCGCTTTGAGTCCGTTCAGGCTGCAGGCAAGCGTTTTGAAGATCAGCTTCGCCCCCAGCTCGACAAGGCATCCGCCGAACTGAAAAAGGTTCTGGCCAACATGGGTGCCGACGTATCAGAGCCCCGCAGCCTGTCTGAAGTGGTCAGCCAGATTCGCAGCAAGAACCCGACTTTCCGCGAACTCACACTGCGCCTCGATGTTGCTACATACGACCTGCGCAAAAAGCTGTGGTGGGACGCCAACATGATGACCGCTTACTTCACCGACAAGGCTGGCAAAACCTACGAAGCCGAGGTCAAGCCCAAGCTGACCGAAGCCCGTAACCGTGCCGAAACGGAGGCCCGTCGCCTGATCGAGCAGGTACGCGAGCTGGCACCAAGCCGCGATAACGACGAGCAAAAGTAAGTTTCCGAACGATCGATTTCAGGTTGTCTCCCTTTTTTTGGAAACAGCCTTTTTGCCCCTCACCCCAGGGGCTTTTTTTCGTCTGGAGAAAAGTGCTGTCGGTTACCGCCGTTTGGCGGAATACACGGTAAAGCGCTTGTCGGACTGCAACCGTGTCACCGGACCAATGCACTTGGCCATCAGCGCTTCATAGGGCAGGAAGCTGTTAGCCACCAGCCGCAACTCCCCTCCGGGCTGCAGATGAACAGCCACCTGCTGCAGGAATCGCTCGGTCATTGAGGTGTCTGTTCGCACCCCGGTGTGAAATGGAGGGTTGGTCACGATGGCGCGATACTTCCGGGTAACCCCCCTCAAACCATCGGACGCCATAACGTCCCCGAGCGCCTGAGCGCGACTGTAGGTCGCCCCGGCACAAATGACCGCCTGGGACTGGACGTCCACCGCATCAACCGGAGAAGGCTCTATGCCCTGAGCCCGCTGCCAGCACTGAAGCCAGCTACCGATCACACCGGCACCACAGGCAAAATCCAGCGCATACCCACGAGCAAGGGGCTGCTGTGCGAGGCTTTGAAGCAGCATCGCCGTGCCGTCATCCAGCTGTCCGTCGCTGAAAATGCCGGGCAAGCCGGCCACCTCTACCTGCACCCCCGCGCACTCTACAGTGTGCCACTGCATCCAGGCTTCAAGATCAAAGGTGGTCACGGACTCGAATGACTCCGCCAGCCAAACCTGACAATGACGGGCGCTATCGACCTTGGTAGGCTCTGGAGCCACATTCTTTAACTGCTTGACCGCGCCGGCAATCCCTTCGCGCTTCTCTCCTATCATCACCAACTTTGCGCCATCGGCGGCCAGCCAGCGCGCCAGTTCCAGCCTGAACGTGAGCTCTGCGCGAGCCTTCGGCAGAAAAATCACCAGGGTATCGGCACAACCAGCCTGTAGGGCCTGGTCATCGTACCCATAAGCAGATTGCCAGCCCTTTATTACGGGCATGCGGGAAAACACACCAGCATGTTCAGTCATTGCTATGCCACCACTGGGCAATTGGGATAACAGGGCGGCATCGGAGAGACCAATCAGGGCCAGGCGCCCCTTGATCAGGTCACGATTTCTAAGCAGAGCCTCATGGGCGTTGGGTAGTGCAGACATTGGTTTGAAACATCCCGAACCGGTAGACAGGCGGGATACTCTAACCGGAATCTGGCTCGGAGTCTCGGTTCAAAGACTCCAGAGCCAGGGATGTGCGAAAGGGCTGCCCCTACTTGTATCGGGCGACAGTACCAACCCGCAGGGCATCTTCCGGGGACATCCCCCAGTCTTCCCGTTGTTTGGTCGGGCCGGGCTGGTCGCTCCTGCGATTATGTTCGACAGAACCCTCAGCGCCTTTGCGCTGATTCAATGCATTCAGAGCTTTTTGCATCAATTCTCGCATTGCTCACCTCCTGACTGACTACGGTACAAGTGTACCGAATCACCAGCAGAGTATCTGTGATGACGGCGAGGGTCAACAAGTGACCCCCGTCACGATTTATTGACACAAATTGACAGGTTTCGAACGATATTTTTGGCGGTTGGCGCGAACCAAACCCTCAACTACTCACAGTGTCGCCTTCTCCATGGGGACTGTGCATCGTCGCCTGCGCCAGATCGAGCAGCTCCCGCAGAGCCACTGAGAACATGGCGTATTCTGGTTCCCGGACACCTTTGAGTTCCGTCAACATGGTTTTCCAGCGACTGATCATGGCGTCATGCCGAGCCATCCAGTTTTCTACACAGACAGGTATTTCCTCCGGTTTACCGGCCAATTTGAGTACACCGGTCGTCAATGCACGTTGCTGCCAGTCCAGATCCTCCCGGAAACTCTCGCGAGCCAGGGCCTGCCAGTGAGATACCGGAACCAGTGAGGCAATGGCGTTGGCAAACCAGTTCAGATCCAGTCTCTCGCCAAGATCATAGTAGAGGTTGGCCACAGCCTTCAGCGGCATGCCTGTCGCCTCTCGGGCCTCAATAATACCCAGCGAGGAATACAGATAACTGGTACCAGCCAGCACCGATGCCAGTTCCTTTGGCAACCCGGATTCCTTCAGGTGGTTGAAACGCTTGTCCCAATTAGCGCGAGCCTGCTCGCCCAGGTAGTCCGGCAGGTCAGAGGTAATCTTCCAGACACTGTCGGCAAAGCGCTCCATATGACTCTGTATACTGAGCTCAGCACGACGATTTCGCAGCAACCAACGCACCGAACGTCGAATCAAACGCATCAGGTCATTCATCAAATTCATCTGTAACGATGCGGGAATATGGAAATCCAAGGATTCAATCTTGTCCCACCAGGTGTCCAGACGGAACACGTCCCGTGCAATGATCCATGCCAAGGCAATGGACGCCGGGTCGGCTCCAGTTGATTGCGACAGGCGTTCCACAAACGTTATACCCATGTGGTTGACCATGTCGTTGGCGATCTGTGTGGCAATGATCTCCCGCCGCAGCTGATGCTCCCCTAACTCCTTGGCAAACTTTCTTGTCATCGCCTGCGGAAATACCTTGTACATTTCTCCCGCCAAAAGCGGTTCATCCGGTAGGGTGCTGGCTATCAGCGTTTGTTTCAGATCCCCCTTGACGTAAGAAATCAGCACCGACAACTCTGGCCGGGTCAGCCCCTTTTTGTCGAGCTTGCGCTCGGACAGGACTTCATCGTCCGGAAGAAACTCCAGTGAGCGATTGAGCTTGCCTTCACTCTCCAGCGTATTCATCAACCGGCGGTATTCTTCCATCCGGGTGCTGGCATCCTCGCTGGCGATACTGATGGCCTGGGTCTGACGGTAGTTGTTCTTCAGAACAAGCTCAGAAACATCGTCGGTCATGTCCTCCAGCATGACGTTGCGTTGTTTGGAGGTCAGATCTCCCATAGCCACGGCCTGGTTGAGCAGAATCTTCATGTTGACTTCGTGGTCAGAGCAATCGACACCACCCGAGTTGTCGATGAAATCCGTATTCAGGCGGCCTCCATTAAGGGCAAACTCAATTCGGCCAAGCTGGGTCATTCCCAGGTTGCCGCCTTCGCCCACCACTTTGCAACGCAACTCTGTGCCGTTGATCCGCAAGCCATCGTTGGCCTTGTCTCCCACGTCACCATGCGATTCGCTCTTCCCTTTCACATAGGTGCCAATACCGCCAATCCATAGCAGGTCCGCCTGGGATTTGAGGATATGGGTAATCAGCATATTGGGCGGAACCCGGTCCGACTTGATACCCAGCAATTTCTTCATCTCAGGGCTCACGGGAATGGATTTCGCGCTGCGACTGAACACCCCACCACCCTTCGAAATCAGTTTGCTGTCGTAGTCCGTCCATGCGGATCGAGGCAATGCAAACAGCCGCTTGCGTTCCTGATAACTCTTCGCAGCATCCGGTGTGGGATCGATGAAGATATGCACGTGATTGAAGGCAGCCACCAATCGGGTTTTTTCCGAACAGAGCAGTCCGTTCCCGAATACGTCGCCGCCCATATCGCCTATACCAATGGCCGTAAATTCATCCAGCGCCGGATTAATACCCATTTCACGGAAGTGACGCTCAACGGATACCCAGGCACCGCGAGCGGTAATCCCCATTTTCTTGTGGTCATAGCCATTGCTGCCGCCGGAGGCAAACGCATCCCCCATCCAGAAACCGTATCCCGCAGACAACTCGTTGGCGATATCGGAGAATGTCGCCGTCCCTTTGTCCGCGGCCACCACCAGGTAGTGATCGTCATCATCATGACGAATTACGCGCTCCGGCGAATGGATCTCGCCCTCCACCAGGTTGTCGGTAATATCCAGCAACCCCCGGATGAAGGTTTTGTAGGCCTGGACGCCTTCCGCCTGGAAGGCTTCGCGATCAGACGGATCCGGCAGGCGTTTGGCGACAAAACCACCTTTCGCCCCCACTGGAACGATCACGGCATTTTTTACCTGCTGGGCTTTCACCAGGCCCAGGATCTCCGTGCGATAATCCTCGAACCGGTCCGACCAGCGCAGCCCGCCGCGAGCCACCTTGCCCCCCCGCAAGTGCACACCTTCCACCCGCGGTGAATAAACGAAAATCTCAAACATCGGCAGCGGCAAGGGCACATCAGGAATCTTACTGGGATCAAGCTTGACGCTGATGTAGGGCTTGTTCGTGCCATTAACGTCTTGCTGGAAGTAGTTAGTGCGCAATGTCGCCTGCATCAGCTCCAGGTACAATCGCAACACACGGTCTTCACTGAGATTCTCGACGGCGTCCAGCCCGGCGTTGAACTCAATTTCCAGTTTTTGCTGGGCCGCCTTGCTTTTTCCCGTGCTCTGATAACGATCAGGGTTGAAGCGAACTTCAAAGAACTCCAGCAGTGCCTGGGCCAGCTCTACGTGGTTGACCAGCGTATTGGAAATAAAGGTCTGACTATTGGAGAAGCGGATCTGCCGCATATAACGGGCAAAAGTCCGCAACAGCGCAATCTGCCGCCAACTCATGTAAGACGCCAGAAGCAACCGGTTGAAGGAATCATTCTCAGCATCGCCATACCAGACCCGACGGAACAGGTCTTCGAAAATCGGGCGAATACGATGGATATCCACCACGTTGCCGCTGTATGCCTGCAGAGTAAAATCGTGAATCCAGACAACCCTGCCATTACGGTCGTTCACTTCGAACGGGTGCTCACCGAGCACGCGAAAACCAAGATTATCGAAAATCGGCATAACGTCCGAAAGAGGAAGCGGAGTATCAGCCTGGAACAGCTTGAAATGCAGGGTATTCTCTTCCTCCTCCAGGGCCCGGTAAAAACTCATGGTCAGCTGACCAGAGGCTGCGCCCGTTATGTGCTCAAGGTCGATCGCCGCGCGCCGGGGTGAAAACATGTCAGTGTAGCTTGGCGGGAAGCCACTTGAGTATAAGCGGTACAGGTCATTGCCCTGCTCTTCGCCGTAGACTTCACTGAGCGCTTCCGCCAGGCCGTCTCGCCAGGACTGGGCAAGTTCGATCACCTTCTCGCGGATCTCGTTAATGGGAAGCTGACGATTCTCCACCTGGGGAACGCGAATGGTGAACTGCACCCGCGCCAGAACAGATTCGGAAAAGTGCGTGACAAACTCGATGTCCTCGGCATCCAGCCTGTCCAGCAGCACCTGTTCCACCTTGAGGCGCAACTCGGTGTTATAGATATCCCTCGGAAAGAACGCCAGGCAGGTCACGAACTGCCCGTATACGTCTTCCCGCATGAACAACTCGATGCGCCGACGCTCCTGTATGTAGAGGATGCTCTTGGCAACACTGAGCAACTCCTGGGGCTCAATCTGAAACAGCTCATCCCGCGGGTATAGTGTCAGGATCTGCTCCAGCTCCTTGCCAGCGTAGTCGTCCTGAAGAAAACCGGATCGCTTCATCACGGTATGGAATTTTTGGCGCAACAGCGGGATCTCGTCCGGGCGCTCATTATAGGCCCTGGAGGTGTAGAGCCCCAGAAAACGATGCTCACCTACGACTTCGCCCTTTTTGTTGAATTTCTTGACGGCAATATAGTCAGGGTAAGCCGGTCGATGGACCCGGGAGCGCTGCGCCGACTTGGCGAAAATGAACACATCATCGGTCCGGGTCATCTCGTGACGCGTCCGCTGTGGCAACTCATTCAATCGCACCTTGTCAGGGCGCTCGTTATTGACCCGAAGAATCCCGAGTTCCGAGTTCTCGACACGACGAACCTTCATCCCGCTCTTTTCTTTGACGAAGTCGTACTCATCGTATCCGAGAAAAGTGAACCGGTCCGATAGTAGCCATTTGAGAAATGCCTGCGCCTCTTCTTTGTCCTCGTCACTGATCCCGGCAGCGGTGGCATCAAGCTCGGAGATACTCTCATTTACCTTACCGGTTACCACCGGAAAATCTTCCACCGCAATCCTCACTTCATGGAGAATGGTCTGGAGGACATTTTCCAGCTCCCGAAGATCGGCCGGATCACTGTGACGATCAATTTCCAGGACAATGAATGCCTCGTAGTCCACACCGGAACTCGATTTTCTACTGGAATGCAGCTTCTTGAGTTTGCCACCGCCATCCCGGTCAACCCGAAGAATGGAATGCTGAATGGAGTGAGTGCCGATTTCCCGTTGATTGATAGCAATACGAAGAGAATCAATCAGAAATGGCATGTTCGGGTGCAGAATGAATATGACCGTATGGGTCGACTGCCAGCCATCACTCTCAAGGTCCGGATTGAAAACCGAGACCGGTGTTTCATCGGCGCTGCGTTTCTGCAGAAACTGCCAGGCTGCCAGGATGGCACCGTATGTGTCCGAGAATCTTCGACTCACCAGCTCTTCAAGAGGAATATGAGCATAATGCTGCCTGGCAAACTCACTGATTCTTTTTGCTTCCGTCTTCGCGATTTTCTGAGCGAAAGCATCAGCCAGCTGTTCAAAAAACTGCTCCTTGCTGGCAATCGTCAGCGCATTCATAGTCGACCTCAATTAGTGTGAAATAAACGTAATCAGGGTATCGTCACATAAGCATAGTCAAGCCCTTGATTTTTGCCGCCCAGATGCGAAAACTGCGGCAAATACCCAGGTTAAGAGCCGTTAAACAGGAACAATCACTGCTCATGTCACTACAGCATACGTTCAGAGAACTCCGGTCTCAGTTAGCGAAAAGGATCATAGGCCAGGAAAAGCTGGTGGATCGGTTACTGATTGCCCTGCTTGCTGACGGGCACTTACTGGTTGAAGGTGCCCCCGGTCTTGCCAAGACCACCGCCATCAAGGCCCTGGCCGACCACCTTGAAGGAGACTTTCATCGCATCCAGTTCACTCCGGACCTGCTGCCATCGGATGTCACCGGCAGCGAAATCTATCGCGCCGAAACCGGTCAGTTTGAATTCCAGCATGGTCCGATCTTTCACAACCTTGTGCTTGCCGATGAAATCAACCGTGCACCTGCCAAAGTGCAATCCGCCTTGCTGGAGGCGATGGGCGAGCGGCAGGTCAGTGTGGGTATGCGCACCTTCCCCCTCGATCCGCTGTTCATGGTAATGGCCACCCAGAACCCCATTGAACAGGAAGGCACCTACCCGCTGCCGGAAGCCCAGCTAGACCGTTTCCTGATGCATGTGGTGATTGACTACCCGTCCGCCGAAGCCGAAAAAGCCATCCTCCATCTGGCTCGCAACGATTACCGTCAGGGCCAGCCGGCCGCTGCCATCCGCCTGAGTGCGGATCAGGTATTCCAGGCGCGTCGGGATATCGCGGATATCTACATGGCGGAACCCGTAGAACAGTATTTACTGGCGCTGGTCCTTGCCACCCGTGACCCCAAACAGCTGGACCCGGAGCTCGCACGCTGGACCGCGTTCGGCGCCAGCCCCCGGGGAACCATCGCTCTGGATCGCTGTGCCCGCGCTCTGGCATGGCTTGAGGGCCGGGACTATGTCAGCCCTGACGATGTTCGCAACATCGCATTCGATGTGCTCCGCCACCGGATTCTGCTGACCTTCGAGGCGGAAGCCGAAGGCATGACCGCCGATGCTGTGATTCAAAGACTGATCGATCATGTCCCTGTTGTTGCCTGATCACACCCGATGAATCGACCGCACGATGTCACCCATATCGACCTTCCCGGTCTGATCCGACTTCAGGCCGATGCCCGGGCCCTGAAGCTGCCCGCTGCCCGCCCTGTGCGGAGTAAACAGGCGGGACTGCAGCGGTCACCCAGGCGGGGCAGAGGCATGGCGTTTGCCGAGGTCCGGCAATACCAACCCGGCGACGATATTCGCAGTATCGACTGGCGGGTCACCGCGCGGCGTCAGTCCCCTCACACCAAGCTCTACGAGGAAGAGCGTGAACGTCCGGTCCTGCTGTTGTGCGATCTGGGCCCAAGCCTGTTCTTTGCCAGCACCGGCGCCTACAAGCAGGTGCGTTGCGCCCAGCTTGCCGGCATCCTCTCGTGGCTGGCGCTCTGGTCAGGTGACCAGGTGGGCGGCATCGTGTTCAATGGCCGGGAACTGACCGTACTGCGCCCAGCCCGACGCAAGAAATCAGTGCTGCAATTACTCGACACCCTGGCGAAACAGCAGAAAACGCCTGAAGCGGCCAGTCCCCGGGATCTTCAAGTTTCTTCGTTGACCGCCAATCTCGATACTGCTCTGCGGGAAGCCCGGCGGGTAGCCCATACCGGCAGTCGAATTTTCGTGCTCAGCGATTTTCTCTCCATCAGCCGGGAAACCTCGCAGCTGCTCGGCGCCCTTGCCAGACACAATTCCGTCAGCGCGCTGCGGATTGCAGATCCTCTGGAACTCCATTTACCGGAAAGCGGGCGTTTTGCCGTCGCCGGTGAGGATGGCCCGGTGTGGTTCGATGCCGGCAACCCGCAATTCCAGCAAGCCTGGCATGAAAAAGTGCAACGCCACGAAGCAGAACTGGCGGATTGCTTTCGTACCTCGGGTATTGTCCCTGCCACGGTGATGACAAATGACGAGCCTGCAGTTGTTCTCCAGTCCCAGCTGGGGCCACGGGGGCGAATCGGATGATGGAACAGGACCCGCTAAGCCAACTCAGGGACATTCACTTACCCCAAACTGGCGGCTTCTGGCCCCCGGCGCCGGGGTGGTGGATTCTCTTTGCACTATTTGTCGCGCTGTTGGTCGCTATTGCTCTGTTCATCCATCGCAAACGGAGGAAAAACCGCTGGCTGAGAATCGCTCGCAGGGAGTTGAATCAGCTGGCTCGGCGTGCCTCGCCGGAACCACCATGGTTTGCTCGGCTTAACACCTTGCTCAAACAATGCGCCCGGGAACGCTACCCGGAGGAACGCCCCGAGGCGATGACCGGCTCCAAATGGGCGGACTTCCTGCTGAAAACCAGCCCGGATGAGCGGGAGGCGTCTCGTCCCATTGTGGAGGCCATGATTAACAGTAGCTGGCAACCGGAAGCGAGAGTCAGACCTGAACAGGCGCTGACGTTTGCCCGCTCCTGGCTGGAGGGGCAAAAATGCTGAGCCTCGCTTACCCCTGGGTCCTGATACTGGTCCTTGTACCGCTGCTAGTAAGGCTCGGGCGACGTACCGGACAGTCGGTTGAGGCGCCGGTTCTTCCCGTTGGCCACTGGTTGTCCGACCTTCCCGGAGTCAGCCGAAGCGGTAACCGCCTGCCCTGGTGGCAGCTGGCATTACTGATGGTCATGTGGGTGTTGCTGGTCATTTCAGCCGCCAGACCCCAGCACGTAGGCGATCCCGTCCAGCTACCTGTCAGCGGCCGGGACCTGCTGCTGGCAGTGGATATCTCCCCCAGCATGGATGAGCAGGACATGATCATCCAGGGGCGTGGCATCAATCGCCTGCAGGCTGTCAAGCGGGTGGTGGACGACTTTATCCAGCGGCGCGAAGGCGACCGTCTGGGGCTTTTACTCTTTGGTACTGAGCCTTATATCCAGGCCCCTCTGACCTTTGATCTGGCAACCGTGAGAACCTTGCTGCACGAATCCGGTATCGGCATGGCCGGCCGCGCCACCGCCATCGGTGATGCCATCGGGCTGGCTGTTAAACGCCTGAGAGACCGTCCCCAGGAACAGCGCGTGGTCATCCTGTTAACCGATGGCGCCAATACCGCAGGTGAAATTACCCCGGACAAGGCCACCGAAATTGCCAAGGCCACCGGTGTGCGCATCTATACCATCGGCATCGGCGCAGAATCGATGCTCCAGCGTGGTTTGCTGGGCTCCCGGCAGGTAAACCCCTCCCGGGATCTCGACGAAGCCCTGCTACAGCGGATGGCAGAGGAGACCGGAGGCAAATACTTTCGCGCCCGTAGCCTGCCTGAACTGGAACTGATCTACGAAAACATTGATCAACTGGAACCCATTGAACTCGAGGGCAAACACTACCGTCCTGTTACCGATCTGTATGTGTGGCCAGCCGCTGTGGCAGTCCTGTTGTGGCTGTTGCTGCAACTGTTCAAGCTGTTGAATGCCACAGGCAATGAACGGAGGAACGACCATGGGTGACTTTCATTTCCTGCGCCCGTTGTGGCTGTTCCTGCTTCTTGCCATCCCGATCATGCCCCTGCTCTACCGCAAGGCACGTCACAACGACAGCGGCTGGGCCCGTATCATTCCGGAGCCCTTGCTGCGCCCTGTCATCAGCCGGTTTGGCCAATCGGGTACCCAGCCCCGTTCACCCTTATTGCCAGCGACCATGGCAGTACTGCTTCTCTCAATTGCGCTGGCCGGTCCAGCCTGGCGTCAGGCACCGACGCCACTGCAACAGCAGAATGACAGCCTGGTGATCATTCTGGACCTGTCGCTGTCCATGCTGGCAACCGATGTGGAGCCGGACCGCCTGACCCTGGCGAAGCGCAAGATTCGCGATATCCTCAGGCAGCGGGAAGGCAGCCTGACAGGCCTGGTGGTCTATGCCGCCGACGCCCATTCAGTCAGCCCCCTGACCGATGACCGTAATACCATTACCGGTATGCTGGAGGTGTTGGATCCGGTGATTATGCCGGCGACAGGCAATCGTGCCGACCTTGGGGTCGGCCAGGGCCTTGAACTGCTGAAACAGGGAGCCCCCGGCAAGGGCCGGTTGCTGCTGATCACCGATGATGTCAGCGATCGCTATCAGGATGCTATAACCCGCCAACTACAGGACAGCCGGTATGCTCTGAATACCCTGGTCGTCGGTACCCCGGAAGGTGGGCCAATTCCGTTACCGAAACAGGGATTCATCCGCGACAACGGTAAAATTGTCATGGCTAAAGCGAGCCCCTCGGCCCTGCAACAGCTGGCCCAAAGCAATGGCGGTAGAAGCCAGCATCTGACCATCGACGATACCGATATAAACAACCTCGGGCTTCTGGCCGAAGACGCTGAAGACTGGCAGGAAAGCGAACGGGACCTGACGGTGGAGCGTTGGCAGGACGATGGCTACTGGCTACTCTGGCTCGCATTACCCCTGGTTCTTATTGGCTGGCGCCGGGGCGCACTGGCGCTGGCCTTGCTGACACTGCTGCCGCTCACACCGCGACCGGCCATGGCGCTGGAGTGGTCCGAACTCTGGCTACGGGAGGACCAACGGGCACCTGAAATGATCGCCAGGGATGCTGAAACAGCGTCCAGGAAACTCCAGCATCCACAATGGCGAGGCAGCGCCCAGTACCGTGCCGGCGACTATGATGCAGCTGTGGATTCCTTTGCCACGAGTGATAGCCCCCGCGCCCACTACAACCGGGGCAATGCGCTGGCCAGGGCGGGTAAACTGAAAAAAGCGATCGAAGCTTACGATCAGGCCCTGGCGGCTCAACCGGACATGGAGGATGCCCAATTTAACCGCGACATCGTTCAGCAATTGCTGGAACAACAGCAGCAAAACGATTCCGGGGAAGGCAACGATTCTGACCAGCAAAACAGTGAACAACAGGACCAACAGCAACAACAGGAGTCCAATGGCGGCTCCGGCGAACAAAGCGAGGACAATCCGCAGAGCAAGCCATCCGGAGATCAGCAAGACAACCAGGAACGCCAGCAAGGCGACCAGAGCGGCGATCAGGACCAGAAGCCGTCGACACAACAAGACCAGCAACAACAGGGACGCAACCAGACCGACGGCTCAGACGAGAATGCCGAACAGAACCGGGAGGCACCGGCCGACATTTCGGAACAGCCCCTCACCCAGGGTCAGGAGCAGTGGCTGAGACGAATCCCGGATGACCCCGGTGGCCTGTTAAGACGGAAGTTCCTGCAGCAGTACCAGCAACGAGATACACAACCCGATGAGGGCGACACCCCATGGTAAAGCGGCTCAGCATTCCCTTTATTCTGATCACCATGTTCGTCACCCTGGCGTGGCCAGCACACGCCGAAAGCGAGTTGACGGTCGAGCCAGACCGTACCAGCCTCTACGAGGGTGAGGTGCTGACACTGACCGTCAGGGGCAGCATGCAGATCGACATCAACCTCGGCAACCTGTTTGACCTGGATATCTCCAACCTGCCATCTCCTGATACCAGCAAACTCGAGGATGATTTCGAGATCGTTGGTCGTAACCAGCGTTACAGTATCCGTACCGTCAACAGCGAAATGGTGGGTGAAATCACCTGGACATACCAGTTGGCCCCCAAAAAAACCGGTAAGCTGACCATCCCCCCGTTGACCTTCCAGAACGCCAGCTCCGAACCGGTCCAGATAAACGTGATGGCGGGTACCTCACCGGATCAGGAGCAGGCATCCCGGGACAGCTTTATCGAGCTGTCCACCGACAAGGACGAGGTCTATGTCCAGGAGCAGCTGGTTCTGACCATCAGGCTGTTCTTCAACGGCAACCTGATTCGCGGGGAGTTATCGGAACCTGAACATCCCAACGCCATCATCGAAACCCTTGGCAAACAGAGGGAATACAGCCGTTACCGCAACGGTGTTCGTTTCCGGGTGGTGGAGCGGCGCTACGCCATTTACCCCCAGAAACCCGGAGAATTCAGCCTCAATACCATTGTCTTCGAGGGTCGTGCCCGGACGCCGGAAGGACAGTTGAAGTTCCTCCGCGACAGCGAAAAACTGTTTGATATCCCGGTCAAGGACGTTCCTGCCAGCTTTAGCGGTGATACCTGGCTACCCGCCGGCGACCTGGAGCTGTCCGAGTCCGGACTGCCTGACAGTCAGAGCCTTTCTACGGGTCAGAACCTGACCCGAACCCTGGCACTGAACGCTCAGGGACTACCGGCGGAAGCTCTGCCACCGTTTCCTGAACAGGCTGTTCCCGGTATTCGCACCTACCCTGAGCAACCCGAACGTTCAGCCAGCAGCGACCGGGAGGGAATCACATCGACACTCACGCAGACTACAGCCCTGGTTCCTGTCGAGCCCGGCAATCTGTTGCTACCGGAAATCCGGATTCCCTGGTGGGACACCAAGGCGGATGAAGAACAGGTCGCCGTGATACCGGCGAGAACCTTGTCCGTAAGTCCATCGCCAGACCTGACGACCTCCTCGGGACAAACCACCAGTGCTGCGGAGAAAGACATGGACGCAGCAGCCCAGGTCGAAACAGAAAGGAATACCGTACAGGCATCAACCTCCTGGTTCTGGCCGATGGTGAGCCTGATACTGGCTCTTGGTTGGCTGGCGACGGTCGCTGCCTGGTGGTTCAGCAGGAAACGCCAGGCTCAACCCACTGAACAGCACACTCCGGATAACGGCGAAAAGGAGCTGTTCCGGGAGCTCTGTCAGGCTGCAGAGAAAGGCAATCCGCGTACCCTGGCGCTATTACCCAGATGGGCCACACGATTTTTCCACGGCCAGCATTTCGACAGCGTTGCTGACGTCTGCCGATATGCTGCGGATGAGTCGTTGAACTGTGAGCTGGAGGCACTACAGAGCCGGCTATTTGGCAGGCATGACCATACCGCCGACTGGGATGGCAGCACGCTGGTCGCAGCCCTGAAAGCGCTGAGGGGGAAGCAAGCCCGTCCCAAAGCGCAGGAGGGATTGCCTCCTCTTTACCCCGAAGGGCTGGCCAGCCAGTGATAGGAAAGGCCCCAACAGGGGCCTTTTTCAGTTACGCAACTGGTGATCAATGACCAGGGTGGCCGCCACGCCCTGATCGTCACTTACGGCCACCGGGTTATTCAGTTCTCCCTGCCAGTCGCCTGCCTGGGCCATGGCGTTACCGGAGCGGGACAACCGCGCCACCAGTAACACTTCCGAAGCGTCAGACAAGCGGTTGTCCGGTGACATGGCGTTACGGTCATCCAGCCGTATTTCCGCAGGCAAATCGCCGGCGCTCAACCGCGCAACCGCCAGGGGCGCGGAGCCCTGACTTCCTGCTCTACGGGCAAACACAAACAGGGTTGTATCCCCGGGCACTTCATCCGCAAACGCCTCCGACAATTCAACCCGTACTGTTACCCCAGGGCCGGATACAGCCGCTGTCGCACTCGCCGGCACTTCCTGACCGAGACGCTGATAAGCTTCGCTGATGCCCTGACGAATGGAACCAAGCTGCGGGTGGTCCGGGGCTGCCTCAACAATACGCTCCCAATAGCCTATCGCGTCTTCATAGTTACCCTGGCTGAATGAGGATATGCCCAACAGGCCCAGGGCGTTCACTTCGTCAGGGTTCAGTGCCCGCGCTTTCTCAATGGCACGTGTTACCCCGGCATTCAGGGCTCCCTGACTGTTAAAAAACAGGGCCTGTGCAGACAGCCCCCACGCCGTTGCTTCGGCCCGATCATCATCCTTGACCTGTTCCGCCAGCCGTTCAAATGCCCAGGCCGCGTCTTGGTAGCGTTCCAGGCGCATATAACTGCGCCCCAGCATGGCCCATCCGTCGGCATTGTCCGGATTGGCTTCCAGGCGCTCCCGTAACTGGGCTGTCAGTTGGTTCATTTGCTGGACCCGGTCTCCGTCCGAGGCAATCATTTCCTGCATCGCCAGATATTGTTCCAGGTCATCCATCGCTCCCCACTGCTGATACAGGAAGACTGCGGCGGCTGGAATCACGGCAATACTGACAATGGCAATCGCTATGGAACTTTTGCGCCCCCGCGCCCTGGTGGCGGGTTTGCCCTCCTGCTGAGCAGCATCGGGCACATCGTCAAGCATACTGCCCGCCAGCTCTTCCCTGAGCTGCTGGTAATTATCCCGATCCAGGATGCCGGCCTGGTATTCGTTCTCCAGCTCTGCCATCCGGGACCGATAAGCCATCAGGTTCTGGTTTCTCAGGTCGGTCTGCTGCCTCTTTTCCGCCCGATGGGAAAACAATGGCCAGACGATGAACGCCAGGGCCAGGATGATAAGAGCGGCGGCGATAATCCAAAAAGTGTCAGTCATAAGAAGATCGTGGTGTTTCCATGGGGAGTCGGAGAGTCAGTTCCGGAGAGTCTATTCCCGGTCTTTGTCAGAAAGCAGCCTGTCGGCCCGGGCCTGCTCTTCAGCGGTCAGGACCGTCTTCTGGCCATTGCGGCGACGGGAGCGGATCACAATGCCGGCAACGGCCAGCAGACCAACTCCCACCGCAATGGCTGGCGTTGCCCACAGCAGTATGGTGCGGCGATCAACCTCAGGCTTGTATCGGACAAACTCGCCAAAGCGATCGACCAGGGCACCGACAATGTCTTCATTGGAGGCACCATCCTGCATCATCCGGTACACCCGGTCGCGCATATCCTTTGCGATGGGGGCGTTGGAGTCCGCAATATTCTGGTTCTGGCATTTCGGACACCGCAGCTCTGATGTGAGATCCCGATACCGCTGCTCTTCCTGGAGTGAGTCAAAGCCTTGAACATTGGCTTCATCAGCGCCCGCCTGCAAAGGCAGCAGCATCGAGAGCAGTATCAGGGCAACCAGCCGCCTCATGACGCATCCTCCCGGTACTGGTTTACCAGAGGCTCCAGGTCCTCTTTCCAGACCTTCTCATTCACGACACCCACATGCCGATAACGAACCACGCCGTTTGCGTCGATAACATAGGTTTCCGGAGCACCGTATACCCCCAGGTCAAAGCCCAGGGTGCCTCTGGGGTCATAAATCGTCAGCTCGTAAGGATCACCAAGACGGTCCAGCCATACCAGCGCCTCTTCGCGATTGTCCTTATAGTTCAAACCGATGATGCGGACACCCTGCTCCTGAGCCAGCCAGAGCAGGGCATCGTGCTCATCCCGGCAGGCCGGGCACCAGGTACCCCAGACATTAAGCAGCGAAACCTGCCCCCGGAATACTCCGGCATCCAGCTGCTTCCCGGGCTTGTCCAGGTCCTCCAGAGTGAACGCCGGGACCTGCTTGCCGATCAGGGCTGATTCCAGCCGGGTCGGGTCCTTCCCGATCCCCGCAAACAGCACGATACCAAGAACAACAACCAGAACTAACGGAGCAAACAGAAAGACACGCTTCATGACATCGCCTCTGCTACATCGCCACGACGGCCCGGTTCTGCACCCTGCCTGTCAGATGCCCGCTCACGAATACGGTAACGGCGATCAGCAATGGCGAGGAAACCACCGGCAGCCATAAACAATGCTCCCAGCCACAACCAGCGCACGAGCGGCTTGTACTGAATGCGGATGGCCCAGGCGTCATCAGTGATACGTTCGCCAATCGCAACAAAGACATCCCGGAACAATCCTGCATCTATGGCGGCTTCGGTCATGACGTTGCGCTGAACCAGGTACTGACGCTTCTCAGGGTGCAGTGTTGCCACATATTGACCATCAAGAGAGAGGTCAAACGAACCGTACTGCGCCGTAAAGTTCTGACCACGACGCTCACCAATGTCCGTGAACAGAACCTGATAATCCCCAACGACCGCGGTATCTCCCGGAACCATTCTCACGTCCCGTTCAATACCGTAATTCGAGGCCACGGTGGCACCGGCCATCGTAATGGCCAGGCCGAGGTGCCCAAGCACCATGCCGTAATAGCTGCGTGACTGACGCTTCAGGCCCTGCAATCGCCCCTTTCTGGATGACGACTTGTCCCACAGGTCCCAGAACGTGGCGACCGTCACCCAAATGGCGACAAAACAGCCAGCAAACGCCCAGGGCTTGAATTCGCCGTAGGTCACCATCACCGCCGCTGTAGCCACAACACTGATAGCCAGTGGCCACAGCAACTTGCGCCCGAGCCAGCCGCCATCGGTTTTCTTCCAGCGCGAAAAAATCCCGGCACCCAACAACAAACCGGCAGCCAGGGCCAGCGGACTGAAGGTCAGATTAAAGAACGGCTCACCAATGGACAGACGCCCCATATCCAGGTAATCCAGCACCAGCGGGTACAGCGTACCCACCATCACCAGCAACGTTGCGGCCACCAGCAACACATTGTTGAGAAGCAGGAAGATCTCACGGGACAGGGAACCATAACGGGCCCGCACGTGCACTACGGGTGCACGGAAGGCGTACAGGGCCAGGCTGGAAACAATGGTGATACCCAAAAGCGCCAGCAGAAAGGTGCCCCGCTCAGGATCAGAAGCAAAGGCGTGGACCGATGTCAGAACGCCTGAGCGCACCAGGAAGGTACCCAGCAGGCTGAGGGAAAACGTGACAATAGCCAGCAATACCGTCCAGCTCTTGAATACACCCCGCTTCTCAGTGACCGCCAGGGAATGCATCAGCGCCGTGCCGGACAACCAGGGTAGCAGAGACGCATTCTCTACCGGGTCCCAGAACCACCAGCCGCCCCAGCCAAGTTCGTAATAGGCCCACCAGCTCCCCAAGGCAATACCCAGCGACAGGAATGCCCAGGCAACGGTGGTCCACGGACGGGACCAGCGCGCCCATGCCGCATCCAGGCGGCCGTTGATCAGCGCGGCGATAGCAAAAGCGAACGCCACCGAGAACCCCACGTACCCCATGTACAGCATGGGCGGGTGAATGATCAGACCAAAATCCTGCAACAACGGGTTCAGGTCCGCCCCGTCCGCCGGTACGTTTGGCAGCATACGATCAAACGGATTCGAGGTCATGATGATAAACAGCAGGAACCCCACGCAGACGATTCCCATGACCGACAGTACCTGGGCGATCATCACCGACGGCAGGCGACGGCTGAAAATCGCAACTGCCAGCGTCCAACCCGCCAGCATCAGGATCCACAGCAGCAATGATCCCTCGTGGCCACCCCAGACCGCGCTGAACTTGTAGTACCAGGGCAGCATGCTGTTGCTGTTATTGGCGACGTACGCCACGGAGAAGTCATCGGTCACAAAGGCATGGGTGAGAATCCCGAACGCAATGGCGATGAACACGAACAGTCCGGCGGACAATGGGCGAGCATACGCCTGTAAGGTATCACGACCGGTTACCGAGCCCACAAGCGGGACCACGGAAAGGAGCACTGCAAGTAGCAGCGCCAGTATCAGTGCAAACTGTCCGAGTTCCGGATACATCAGACCTCTCCAAACTTCAAAAATGTGTCGTTACGTCAGTACGCCGATTCAGAGCCGCTGCTATCACCGGCTTTGTGTACTCCGGCGGATGCCTTCTCAAGGGCCTCGGCCACTTCCGGCGGCATGTAATTCTCATCGTGCTTGGCCAATACCTGGTCTGCCACGAAGCGCCCATTCCCATTCAGCCGACCCATGGCCACCACGCCCTGCCCTTCCGCAAACAGGTCCGGCAGAATGCCGGTGTACTCAACCAGCACCGACGAGTTGAAGTCGGTCACCCTGAACTCGACCTTCAGACTTTCCGGGTCCCGCTGCACGGAACCTTCTTCTACCATGCCACCGGCCCGTATTCTCACATCCTGCGGAGCATCACCGGCTGCAATCTGGCTGGGGTCGTAAAACAGGTTAATATTCTGGCGCAGCGCATAGGTGGTCAGCCCAACAGCAATGGCAATCCCTGCCAGCAAAAAGAGCACTATGGTCAGTCGTTTTTTTCGGGTCGGGTGCATCGTTATCCTGCCATTCAGTCTTGAGAAACTTTCACACGGGTAAAGCTGGCGGCCTGCGCATTCCGGCTCGCAGCCATGCCACTGTCGGCGCTCCGGGTCAGTTCCCTGCGCTGCGCGGCGATCACCTGGCGACGCTGGCGAAGGGACCAGTACACCAGACCGCCCAGAAAGAGGACGAACACCCCATAACAGGTCCAGACATAGGGGCCATGCCCCTCCATGGCAATAAATGCGGCCAGTGAATCAAATGCCATGTCGTCAGCTCCTACCTGCCAGCACCAGCTCTTTTACCCAGCGGGTGCGGCGTTCACGAATCAGTATTTCCGTCTGCATGCGCAGGCATGCGAACCAGCCAAAAATCAGGTAAAGCCCCAACACCGACAACAATAAAGGCACCCACATTTCCGCAGGCATCGAGGGCTTTTCCGTGAGCTTGAAGGTGGCGGGCTGGTGCAGTGTATTCCACCATTCCACGGAGTACTTGATAATGGGTATATTCACCACCCCAACCAGCACCAGCACGGCCACGGCCCGCGCCGAGGATTTCTCGTCGGAAATCGCCGCACCAAGGGCAATAACACCAAAATACAGGAACAGCAGAATCAGCATGGACGTCAGCCGGGCGTCCCAGATCCACCAGGTTCCCCAGGTGGGCTTGCCCCACACCGCACCGGTAAACAGGGCCAGGAAGGTTAGCACCGCGCCCACCGGGGCCACGGATTTAACGAAGACATCCGCCAGTTTCATGCGCCAGACCAGGGTAACCACCGCTGCCACCGCCATCATGATATACACGGACTGGGCCAGGAACGCCGACGGCACGTGGATGAAGATAATCCGGTAACTATTGCCCTGGAGGTAGTCCTGAGGGGCAAACGCCAGCCCCCAGATAAGGCCGGCAAATAGCAGAGCTGCACCGCCCCACAACAGCCAGGGCATCAGCCGGTTGGCTATGCCGAAGAACCATTTCGGCGACCCCAGCTTATGAAAGAATTGCCACATCAGGATGCTACCTTTTACCTTTGCTTTTCATGTTGTTAAGCGTTTGACAGACTGATACGCAATGCCGCCGCTGACGCAAACGGTGCCAGCGTCACCGCCAGCACCAGAAATGCGCCCATTAACGCTACATACCCACCGACAGGGGCACCGTCCCCCGCAGCCGCCACGGTGCCGGTGCCAAAAATCAGCACGGGAATGTACAGCGGAATGATCAACAGCGACAACAGCACACCCGCCGATCTCAACCCGAGGGTCAACGCTGCACCAATGGCTCCGATCAAACTGAGCACCGGCGTTCCAATCAGCAGCGTTAGACACAAAACCCCAATAGAGTTCCCGTCCAGGTGCACCATTATGCCCAAAACCGGTGCCAGCAGAACCAGGGGCAACCCTGTCAGCACCCAGTGGGCCGCTACTTTCGCCAGCACCAGCAGGAACAGCGGCTGGGGCTGAAGCACCAATTGCTCCAGGGTGCCGTCGTCGTAGTCGTGACGAAACAGGTGGTCCAGGGACAACAACACAGACAGTAACGCCGCTACCCACAGGATACCGCTACCCGCCTGCTGCAGAAATGACACTTCCGGACTAACACCGAGGGGGAACAGAGTCACCACCATGATAAAAAACAGCAGCGGGTTGAGCAGATCCTGCCGCTGCCGGAACGCGGCTTTAAGATCCCTCAGGAAAACCGCTTTCATCGCACGAACACTGCCGACGGCTTCGGTGACAGGACGCCACCCGGCCCGGGTATCAGAAGTCATCGCCGGCTCCCAGGGTAATGCGCTGCATTGATGGTAACTGCAGATCGTGGTGTGTCGTCACCACGATCGCTCCGCCATCCCGGGCCCTCTGAACCAACAGAGTCTCCAACGCTGCCACACCATCAATGTCGATCGCGGTGAACACTTCATCGAGAATCCACAACGGCTCATCAGCGATCAGCAATCGCGCCAACGCCACCCGACGTTGTTGGCCCGCAGAAAGACGGCGACAGGGCACATCCTCGAATCCGGCCAGCCCCGTGCCGGCCAATGCCTGCCCCAGCAGGTCATCGCTCACCGTCTTCCTGCCAGCCATCAGGGCGCGCAGATTCTCCATCGGCGTCAGCAGGGGTTTGATCCCGGGTCGATGACCGATATACAGCATATTGCGCACGAATTCTTCACGCTGGTATGAGCGGGGTTGCCCAAACCACAAAAGGTCGCCGGACCAGGCATCGTTCAGGCCAGCCAGGATCCTGAGCAGCGTTGTCTTGCCGGAGCCATTGGGCCCCTCGACACGGGTCAGAGTACCGGGCAGTATGGAGAAAGAGAGATCCCGGAACAGCATCCGGTCGTCGCGCTCACACTGCAGATTGACAGCCTGTAGTAACGGCTCAGACATCAGGGCCCCAGATCTGGAACAACGCGGGGTCACACCGGCGTTGTGGACATTCAACTCTGCCCCCATCAGATCGATAGAATTAACGGGGGTTCAGACATTTCAGACAGGCAATAGTTACCAGCGCGGCGTATTATAACGAAACCGTGTCATGATTACTCTTGCCGAGAATCAAATCAGCGCCGATGAAATTACCAAACGGTAACCCGACACCACCGCCCTCCGGCGAGCAAACCAGACGGCCCGCAAGCGGGGCCGCCAGGGACCCGCAATTGCAGGCTTCTACCGCCGTCTCGGCGCGCCAGCAACTGGACCAGTTACAGCTCGCCAACCGGGAAACGGCCCTGGCCCGCGTAGCGGAGGTAGTGAACCGGCAACAGGTGGCCGGGCAGCAATTAATTCTGGAAGTACGGGGGCGCAGCCTCACCGTTCAGGCTGCCATAGGAGACACCGCCCTGGAGACCGGGGACTGGGTCAAGGTCATGCGCGCCGGCAATGAGCTGCAACTGATGGGCAAACTGGCCCCCGCCCAGGAAGCCGGCATTGCCCGGGCACTTGCCCAGCGGCTGCCATGGCAACAAAGCATCGATGGTGGCCTGGCACGCGTTCTCTCCGGCCTGAGCCAGGGTGTCCGACCAGAACCAACCGGAACGGCATTACCATCCACGCAGCAGTCTCAGCCATTAGCTCCATCGGTGCGCCAGGCAATCGAGCAGTTGGTTAATCGACTGCCAGGCAGCACCAGCCTTGCCGCCCCGGGCGGCGCGACAGAGGCAGGTCAACAGATCCGGCAGTGGATTGCTGAAAGCGGTTTGTTCGCCGAAGCGCGGCTCGCCCAGAGCCGGGAACCGGCACTACCCGACCTGAAGCTGGCTCTCGGGCGCATCATAACAGCCCTGTTGAAGGAGCAGAGCGCAGGCCCGGAGCAATTCAACCGCCTGACCCCGTTGGCTACGCCGGAGTTGGTTCAGGCCCCCCTGCAGTTTCCCAACATACTATCGCCCCCGGCACCACAGACCTCTGCGGAACCTCCTACCGTGGGCCAGATGCTGCGGCTGCTGGCCGGAATGCTGAACCGGATTACCGTCAATCAGCTTCACAGTCAGGTGCTGTCGACTCGCACCACGGCAGAGACCCCGGCGCCGGTCTCTACCCTGCTTCTGGAGTTGCCGTGGGTGACGCCCCAGAACGAACCCAGGATTGCCCAGCTACGCATCGAACACGAGAACCCCGAAGGCGAACCTGCCGGCAAACAACGGGCCGCGGGTGTCGCTGAGTGGCGGCTCTCGCTGGCGATGGATCTGGATGACGCCGGCCCGGTGCACTTTGACGTGGCCTTGCGACAGGAACAGGTGTCCGCCCGAGTCTGGGCGGAAAAGCAAAGCACTCTCAGGCAGGTCCAACAGGAACTACCAACGCTGCGTCAGAGCCTGTCTGAGCTGGGGCTTGAGGTTACAGATCTGGACTGCCGTCGTGGCAGCCCCCAGGGCTCAACCACACGACTGGAACATCGACTGGTGGATACCAAGGCATGAAACAGGACGATCAGCATTCACCCCCTGCCGCCGTGGCATTGAAATATGACGGCAAAACCGCTCCCACCATCGCGGCAACGGGCACCCATGAGCTGGCCGAAGAAATCATTCGTATTGCCAGGGAGCATAATGTTCCGCTCTACGAGAACCCGGAGCTGGCCAGCATATTGGCAAGACTGGAGCTGAACGAGGAAATTCCGGAAACGCTCTATCAGATCATTGCAGAAATTCTCGCCTTCGCCTTCAACCTGCAAGGCAAAACCCCCGAAGACGCCGGAAAACCAGGCACGAGAGGTCAGCACCCCCCTTACTCCTGAATCAGGGACCGAAGCGACCAGGCCTCCCGCCAGTTTTCCCCTTCTCGCGGTGACACAGCGGTCTCAAAGTAATGGCGCAGGCGCCGTCGGTCGTCCGGCTGATCCTTGAGTGCTGAACCGACAATATGGTGCATCAGGTGTTCCATCGTTATGGTGCCACCACCGAAGTACCAGGCATTCAGGCTGGCCGCATGAGCGACCGAGACCGCCTCCGCCGTCGAAAGGGCTGAGCCGGCAAGGCGATCAGTGCTGCGCCCGTCCACCGATTGCCCATTGCGCAGCTCATGGAACATGGTCACCAGAACCTCGATGACCCGCTTGTCCACTTCAACCGTGATACCGGCCTTGAGGTTGTGTTTCTGAACTTCCCGCAGCACCACCTCCATTTCGTCCTCAACACGACGGATAGGCCGGATCTCTTCAAAGTCCATACGCCTTTTCAAAGCCGCACTCATCACGTGGACACCCTCGTCAACGCTGTTTGAGGTGGCCAGAACGTTAAAGCCCTCGCGGGCAAACACTACGCCCTCGTCGCCGTCCAGTTCCGGGATAACCACCACCCGGTCCGACAGCACGGACAGCAAAGCATCCTGCAACCCCTGCGGACACCGGGCGATCTCCTCAAAGCGAACCAGCCGCCCCTCCATCATGCCGCGCAACAAGGGACTGGGCACCAGGGCTTTAATACAGGGACCTTCACTACGCAGGATGGCCTCATTCCAGCTGTACAGCAGCTGCCCCACCTGATTCACGGCGCCACCCTGCAATGTCAGCGTCGAGCTACCCGAAGCCGCCGCAGCAATCAGCTCGGACAACCAGGATTTCGCCGTCCCCGGCTCTCCCACCAGGAGGCAGCCACGATCAGTGCACAATGAAACCACGATTCGTCGGACAATGGCCCGGTCGGCCACAAACTTACGCTCAATTCCCAGCGACTCGTCCCCAAGCACAAACGCTTCCACGGCTCGGGGGGACATACGCCAGCCTGGCGGCACGGGGCCACGATCCTGCTCGATCAACCGGTTCAGTTCATCGGCATAACTGACCTCGGCCGGATCCCGCTGGGCTCCGCGGGTCGATTGTGGACGTTCAGCCATCAGACGCTCCTCCTGCCGCCCCGGATTTCCGGAGCCATGCGTTCACGGGGCAAAATACGGGGCACTTCGGATAAGGGGATAATACCCTCGATAACATGATCCAGAGCACTGTCACGCATGGTAATCAACCCGGCATCCAGGGCCCGCCAGCGTAACTCGCCGATGGGGGGCTGGCTGGAAATGGCATTGCGGATATCCGCTTCTACCTCCATGTACTCAACCACGGCCACCCGGCCATGGGTGCCGCTGCCATTGCAATTGTCACAACCCTGCCCCGCATAACAACGGAAGTTCGCCGGCGCCCCCTCCGGAAACAGCTCCGCCAGAATGGTCGGATCCGGTTCTGCAGGCTGGCGGCAATGAGTGCAGATGCGCTTGGCCAGGCGCTGGGCGATCACCGCCATCAGCTCGCCCGCGATGGAATTCGGATGCACACCCAGATCGTAGAGCCGCTGCAGTGAGTCCACTGCGTCGTTACAGTGCAGGGTCGAAAGCACCACATGCCCCGTTTGTGAGGCCCGAATCGCCTCCAGTGCGGTCTCATGGTCACGAATCTCACCGACCAGAATCACATCCGGATCTTCCCTCACAAACGCCCGCATGGCGTCCGCAAAACCAAAACCGATCTCTGATCGCACCCGGGTTTGCTGGATATTATCTATGGCGTACTCAATGGGATCCTCAACGGTGATCACTTTGCGCCGGCCATCGTCGGCGAGGTTCTGCAAACCGGCATACAAGGTTGTGGATTTGCCCGACCCCGTTGGCCCAACCACCAGAAGCAGTCCCGCAGGGTTGTTCAGCAAACGCTGATAACGGGCGCCGATTACCTGAGATATTCCCAGGTCCGCGATAGACATCGCCCGCCCGGTCTGGGGCAGCAGGCGAATGATCGCATGCTCACCATGGAGAGACGGCTGGGTCTGGATTCGCAGGTCGTACTTCACCTTCCCGAGCTGTAAACGGGAGCGCCCCCCTTGTGGCAAACGATGCTCGGCGATATTGAGTTCAGCGCGCAGCTTAATGACGTTTATAACGCCCTTAATCTCCCGCGGTGATAATTGGTATTGCTGCAGTTCGTGAAGATCGCCGTCGACCCTCAACCGAATGCGGACCCGATCACCGTATTGCTCGATATGAATGTCACTGGCTCTCTCACTGACGGCATCCAGCAGAATGGCTTCGTAGACGGAGACCAGATAGGGACTGATAGAGTCGTCCCCTTTTCCCAGAACATCGTTCCGTGCACTGCCATCATTCGAGTGAGGCCCCGCTTCCGTAGAGGCGTGGTCCGCGACAAAGCGGCTCCCTTTGGCGGTCAGATCCAGAGACGACCAGAGACGACGGAAATCCGTCGGCGTCGCCAGCAGGCATTCGATCTCCTGGTCAGGACTCATGCGTTCGAGCTGGTCGGTACGGGCATCCGGGTCGTCAGTCACAAGAGTCAAAACCCCGTCGTGGGACGCAACAGGGATCAGTCGGGAAAGGTCCAGGAAAGTGCGGGAAAAGCGGCGGAACAGTTCCGGTTCGAGTTTTGGCAACAGCTGATCCGCATCAACCAGTGTCATCCCCCGTTGCTTCGCCAGAGACCGGTACAGTTCGGTCTCCTCCAGGTTCAGCTTTTGTCTCAGCACATCGAGGAGGCGCCGGTTCTCTGCGGCAGCTTCAATTTTCGCTGATGCCAGGGTCTTCTCATCCACCATCCCGAGATCAATGAGCACCTGCTCAGAGTTACGATTAAAATCGACCCAACCCAGTGTTCGCACACGTTCGAGCTTGCCCGCCGTGCGCACGAACATGGCCAGGCTTGGCACCGGGCCGGCACGGCCCTCCAGACAGATCAGGTGACCGCCCTCCACCAGATACTGCCCTGCACTGTCGCGGTTTACCGTGAACGTGGTGCAAACGATGGTGTCGCAGGGGGTGTCCAGCTCAAATCCGCCCTCCAGTGGCGATGCCATCACCTCAATGTTATGCAAACCCAGATGCTGAAAACGGTCTCTTGCAGCGTCCGCGACGGGCACATCCTTGTCCACGTAGACCACCTGATGGGCCAACTTCGCAAACACTGCTGTCAGATACCCGGAACCACCCCCAACATGCATGACCCGCTGATCGGGCTCTACTTCAGGCATGACCGCCAGGATGTGGCGAACGGTCTCTTCTCTGGGAATGGAATGGCCGGTAATGGAGTGAACAAGGTCGGCACCGGCTACAAATTCATGGCGGGGAACAGCAGCGAGGGCCTCTCGGGCCCTCTGGTAGACATATTTCATGCAACAGCATCCATAACATCACCGGGTTATGCGGCCTGCCGTTTTCTCAATGCGGAAACCAGTTCGGCTTCGGGACGGGAAATGCCACAAGTGTTCATAAGATCGTCGATATCTGCACCGAGATCAACCAGTCTTGAGGCCTCATCGTATGAAATTCGCAGGGGATCGTTCTGGCGCATCTCGTCCAGGGTGCTACGAAGCTCGTGCAGCTGTCGCTCACACGTCACCAGACGCTGACCAACCCCCATGCTGCCGCTGGCGGTGGCATGAAGTTCCCGCCCGAGGGTGTCGCACCGCTGTTTAAGTCGAGTGCGGAGTTGGCGAATCTGGCGACCTTGAAAGATCGCATGCACGGCCACCAGACCAAAGGCGACCGTCGTCAGCAACCACGGGATCAGGGAAGAGTACTCTGCAAACATGATGAACGTCCTCAGCTCAGTTGAACCACTGGGGCGTCCATCATGTCAGCTTGCTCCGGACACCATGTCCGGCATTACAGTGACGAGATTTCTGCCCACTCGTGGTCAGACAACATCTTGTCGAACTCGACCAATATGATCAGTTCGCCATCCTTATTGCACACGCCCTGGATAAACTTCGCACTTTCCTCGTTACCCACGTTCGGTGCAGTTTCAATTTCGCTGGCTTTCAGGTACACGACCTCGGCAACCGAATCCACCAGAATACCCATCACCTGGTTGGCCGACTCCATCACCACGATCCGTGTCGCGTCGGTCACCTCCGAATCCGCCAGACCAAAGCGGCGACGGGTGTCGATCACCGTAACCACGTTGCCCCGCAGATTTATGATGCCGAGTACATAATCCGGCGCTCCGGGAACCGGCGCGATTTCGGTGTATCTCAACACCTCCTGGATCTGCATGACATTCAGACCGTAGGTCTCGTCATCCAGCCGGAAGGTCACGTACTGCAGTACCTGATCGTCCTGGGCCTGATTTTGCTGTCCGCTCGGGGATGCCATAGCGTTGAATCTCCTCTGTGGCTGCCCGGCGGGCAACCTGATCGTCAAAAAATCATCATCAGTGCCCAATACTATAGTTAAGGGCACAAACCGTGCCAGCACAGCACGGTATCATTCAGTAACCGCGTATTAACTCAGATCCAGGTGATGCTCACGCTCTGCCCGGACCAACAGATTGGCCATGGTGCGCACATCAATCAGGGCGCACATATGGTTAACCACTGTCCCCGCCAACCAGGGGCGTTTGCTGCGAGCCGTGCGCCAACGCACTTCATCCGGCTTCAACGTGAACGACTGGGCAACGTCATCACAGGCCAGCCCCCAGTCACTGTTATCCAGCCGAATGACAAAGCGGTAGTTGTCACGGGCATTCGCAGGGGCTCGACCAGCCATGATCCATTCCGCGGTATCCACCACCCGCAGATTGTGATCGCGATCCACACGAATCCCCATGTACCAACGCGGACTGCCAGGGATGGGCTTGATGCTCTCCTCGATCCGATGTATTGCACCCAGCAATATCAACGGAACCGCCAGCTGCAGGCCAGCCACGGTAAAAATCAGGCACTCGAACGGTTGCTCAGACCACTCCGGGCGGGATGGCGGTGATACTGGCTCGGGTTCCGGCTCTGGTTGGCTTACGTCGACCTTCGGCGCCGGTTTCCTGACAACGGGTTCCGGTTCGGGCTTTGGTTGAAGTTCCGGTTGCAGCTCAGGACTTGCCTCGACAACAGTCACTTCTTCCTTCTGCGCGGTATCAGTCGCCGTATGCAAAAGATCGTCAAGATAACTGGCGATCGCGCTGGCGGGGTCCGCCAGCTTTGTCAATTTATCGTCAGCCATGCTTACGCTCCCGATCCGCACCGGTGCGCGCCATCAGGTCGTCCAACAGGT
The DNA here is from genome assembly GCF_947259545.1 of uncultured Marinobacter sp. Classification (GTDB taxonomy): domain Bacteria; phylum Pseudomonadota; class Gammaproteobacteria; order Pseudomonadales; family Oleiphilaceae; genus Marinobacter. The sequence continues at coordinate 1,077,959 of NZ_CAMYMK010000002.1, read as the reverse complement.
GGGTGTATGCCCTGACACCATGGGTACCGGAATCCAGGGAGGACGGCACCACCCCACCCTGACTGGCATCCCGGAACTTGGTGTCCACGGGAATGGCAAACCGCCACAGCGTGTCCGGATAGGTTTTACGCAAAAGATTCAGGCTTTTGGTGGATGCCTGGGTACGCCGATCGAACATCGTCGGAACGATGGTGTAGGCGAGTTCGTTTTTCTGGGACTTCATGATCATTTGCAGGGTATGCAGCATTCGTTCAAGCCCCTTGATCGCCAGGAACTCGGTCTGCACCGGAATAATCAGGTGTTGGGCAGCCGCCAGTGCGTTCACCATCAATACGCCCAGGGACGGGGTGTTGTCGAGAATCACGTAATCAAAGTCATCCCAGAGCTGCGCCAGCGCCCGGGAAATAATCAATCCCATGCCTTCCACGCCAACCATGCGGCGCTCCAGGGTCGCCAGGGCGGTACTGGCGGGCAGCAACGACACGCCCTTACAGCTGGTTTCTGTAATCAACTGGGCTGCCAGACCATCTGGTACCTTGCCCTGATGCTGAAACAGGTTAAAGACACTCAGGGCGATGGTATCGGGATCATAACCGAACCAACTGGTCAGCGACCCATGAGGGTCCAGATCCACCACGAGAACCCGCTTGCCACGCTCGGCCAAAAGCCCGGCCAGTGTCACCACCGAGGTGGTTTTCCCGACACCGCCTTTTTGATTGGCTACGGCCCAGATTCGCACGTTATGCTCTCCACTTGTCTATCCCCAGAATTCCGGCACCACACCAGATATTATCGGCAGCGAACCGCTTAACTTGAACAACATCGGCAAGGATTTGCCGCGTCAGGTATTACTGGGAGGGTTACTTCAGAAACCATGCCAACAGACCGGCGTACCCGGACTTCTTCCGGTCACCTCATCGCACCGCGAATATTCGCATCCCGGGAAATCAGAAGCACCACGCGCCGGTTGCGGCGCCGGCCTTCCTCGGTATCGTTACGGGCGACAGGCTGGTGCGATCCGTAACCGACCGCGGCCAGGCGCTCGGGCTCCACACCTTCCATGGTGAGCATACGCACCACCGCCGCCGCTCTGGCAGCCGACAATTCCCAGTTGGAAGGATAGGCGTTGGTCCGGATCGGGCGGTTATCGGTGAAACCTTCAACCTTGACGGCGTTATCGCGGTCACGCAGAACTCCGGCAATCTTTTCCACCACGGCAAAACCATCGTAATGGGGTTCTGCTGCACCACTGCTGAATAACAGGCTGTCCGGGAGGTTCAGCTCCAGCCAGTGCTCGTTACTCTCGAGCGTGACAACTCCCTGGTTGATCAGTTCGTCAAACTCCAGCGCCAGCTGATCAGCCATAGCCCGCAGAGCCTCGGTTCTGCCTTCTTCGCTGACTTCCGGATTGCGGGGTGCTTCGGTAACTGCTGGCGGAATAACGTCATCGGACGGCGCTGCGCCAGACCGCTGGGGCTGGTCGCCCACCTCGATCGGCTGGAGGGAGCGTTGCGGGGCGTTGAACACACCGGTCAGGGTTTCCGACAACACCTTGTATTTGCCTTCGTTGACTGAAGACACCGAGTACATCACCACAAAAAAAGCGAACAGCAGGGTAATGAAGTCGGCATAGGAAACGAGCCAGCGTTCCTTGTTATGGAGGTCGTCCTGAGGTTGCCTACGACGCCGCATATAACCGCCTGACCGTCACTGCAGGAAACCCCGCAGCCGCAATTCGATGGATTTGGGATTTTCCCCTTCGGCGACAGCGATGATGCCGTCGATCATCATATCTTCGTATCGCGTTCGCTCCCGGACAATGCCACGCAACTTGTTGGCAACCGGGAAAAACAGCAGGTTCGCCAGTGCCACACCGTAGATGGTGGCAACGAACGCTGTCGCAATACCGCTACCGAGAGACTGGGGGTCCTCCAGATTGGTCATCACCTGAATCAGTCCCATGACCGCCCCAATGATACCGATCGTTGGCGAGTAGCCACCCATCGCTTCATAGACTCGAGCCGATTCCAGATCTCGCTGTTCACGTGAGTCCAGATCCACTTCCATAATACTGCGGATGGTTTCGGTTTCGGCACCGTCGACCAGTAACTGGAGCCCTTTACGGGCGAATCGCTCCGGCTCTTTTTCCGCCAGCCCCTCAAGCCCCAGAAGGCCCTGTTTACGGGCCTTGACGCTCCAGTCGATGACCTTTCCAATGCCATCTTCCAGACTGACATAGGGTGGCAGGAATACCCAGCGAGCCTGACTGAACGCCCGTTTTAACAGCGGCCAGGACGTCTGCAGGATGGTCGCTGCCAGGGTGCCACCAACAACAATCAGGGCCGCCGGCCCATTGAACAACGAACTGAGGGCCCCGCCTTCCAGAAGATTCCCTCCCAGAATGGCGACAAAAGCCAGGATGACTCCCAGCAGGCTGAGAATATCCATCAGCTCACACCCTCGATCAACCGGGGACCAATGTCATTGAGTGGCAAAACCTCATCCGGTAGCCCTGCCCTGGCGACCGCCATCGGCATGCCGTAGATCACCGATGTTTTTTCGTCCTGGGACCAGATTACAGATCCACTCTGCTTCATCAGACGACATCCTTCCTTACCATCCGACCCCATGCCCGTGAGAATAATGCCCAGGGTTTTGCCAGGAAAACTGCGAGCCAGGGAGCCGAAGGTCACGTCCACACATGGCTTGTAATTGAGACGATCATCTCCCGGCAGAATTCGCACACGGGCCTGGCCACTGCGGTTCTCGATCATCATCTGTTGCCCACCCGGTGCCAACAGGGCCTGACCAGGCCGCAGCACGTCCCCTTCTTCGGCCTGCCGCACGTCAATGCGGCATAGCCTGTTCAGGCGCTCGGCAAACGCGGGTGTAAAGCTGGCGGGCATATGCTGAACCAGCACGATTGGCGCGGGAAAGTCGGCCGGTAACGCTGTGAGCACACGCTGCAACGCAACCGGCCCACCGGTGGACGTGCCAATCGCCACCACACTGTAATGCCTGGCTGGTGACCGACGGGATGGCGGTCGGGGCGCCGCCGCATCAGGAGCTGGCTCCACCGGAGAGCGGCGTGTTGACGACGGCGGCGGCCCCTCTGAGCGGGAACTGGCTGGCGGTGGCTGCCGCTCCGGACGCGAAGCGGGTTTCGCTGTTGACGCCGGTTCCGGACGTGTCGCCTTTACAGGTTTGGCCCCCGGATGGCTGCCAGCAACATCCAGAATCCGTTCAACCAGAATTTTCTGGAGCTGACTGGAGTCCCGGGCGATTTCCTCAAAGTTCTTGGGCAGGAAATCGACGGCGCCGGCTTCCAGCGCATCAAGGGTCACCCGGGCACCTTCGTAGGTCAGCGAGGAAAACATCAACACTGGCACGGGACGGCGCTTCATGATTTCCCGCACCGCGGAAATGCCATCCATCACCGGCATTTCGTAGTCCATGGTGATAACGTCTGGGTGGAGCTTCTCTGCCAGTTCCACCCCTTCCCGTCCGTTGGTGGCCACGCCAACAACTTTGATCTGACCGGATGCAGTCAGGATTTCCGTCAGACGCTTGCGGAAAAACCCTGAATCATCAACAACCAGGACAGAAACTGTCATCCAATTCTCCTAAACCGAGGCTGTCCGTCTGCCTCAACCGTATTGTTGAAGCAGGCTGGGAACATCAATGATCAGGGCGATTCGCCCGTCACCGGTAATGGTGGCGCCCGCCATACCTGGCGTTCCCTGAAGCGCACGTCCCAGGGGCTTGATAACGACTTCCTCCTGACCGATGAGCTGGTCCACCACGAAACCAACCTGTCTGGTTCCCATCGCGACAATCACGACGTGTGCATTGTCGGGTTCTGGTTCACTGGCGCCTCTCACCAGCCAGCGTTTGATGTGGAACAGCGGGAAAACCTTGTCCCGCACCACAATACATTCACGACCGTCAACAATGTTGGTTTTGGAGAGATCCAGGTGGAAGATTTCCACAACATTGACCAGAGGCAGCGCAAATGACTGATCCCCCAACATGATCATCAGCGTCGGCATAATGGCCAGGGTCAGCGGTACCTTGATGACGATTCGTGAGCCCTTGCCAAGCTCTGACTCCACATTGAGCTGACCATTCAGCTGACCGATCTTGGTTTTTACCACATCCATGCCGACGCCCCGACCAGACACATCCGAAATCTGGTCCTTGGTGGAGAATCCGGCAGCAAAGATCAGGTTGTAGCACTCGTTCTCCGTCAACCTGTCCGCCGCGTCCTGATCGTAGATCCCTTTCTCGACGGCCTTCCGACGCAGCACCTCGGGATCCATACCGGCACCGTCATCCTCGATAGACAACAGGATATGATCCCCTTCCTGCTCGGCATTCAGGGTGACCGTGCCCGCACGGGGCTTCCCTGCTTTCTCCCGAACATCCGGCGCTTCGATACCATGATCCACCGAGTTACGAACCAGGTGAACCAGCGGGTCGGAAAGAGCTTCCACCAGATTCTTGTCCAGATCGGTGTCTTCCCCGTGCATCACCAGGCTGACTTCCTTCTTGAGGCTACGGGCAAGATCCCGCACCACCCTGGGAAAACGGCCAAAGACTTTTTTGATCGGTTGCATCCGCGTCTGCATCACAGCTGACTGCAGGTCGGTGGTGACCACGTCCAGGTTGGAAACCGCCTTGTGCATGTGCTCATCGTCGCTCTGCGCACCAAGACGCTGTAAGCGGTTACGCACCAGCACCAATTCCCCCACCATGTTCATGATGTCATCCAGGCGTTTGGTATCGACCCGAACGGTGGTTTCAGCGGCAGGCCCCTGTTCTTTTGCGGGTGCCGGTGGTGTTTTTGCTTCGGTTTTCCCAGGCTGCTCAGGTTTGGCCGCAGGCTTCGGTGCCTCGGGGCTGGGCTCCGGTTCGCTGGCCGCTGGTTTCTGACCGTCGTCGGCTGTGGGGCTCCCACCCTTGCCATGAAGGTCGTCCAGGAGCTTTTCAAACTCATCATCTGTGATCAGATCATCGCGACCTGTCTCTGACTGTTCGCCGGCATCCGCAGGCGCCTCAACAGCATCTTCCTCCGCTGGCGCACCCGCGAACTGGCCCTTGCCATGGAGTTGATCCAGCAGGGCTTCGAACTCGTCATCGGTAATGTCATCCCCGGAGGCACTGTCGTCTCCTGTTGAACCAGCGTCCGCTCCCTGATCAGCTACCGAACCGGACTCCGCGTTATCGTTGCCCAGTGCATCCAGAAGTTGCTCAAACTCGTCGTCGGTGATGTCGCCATGATCCTCACCTTGCTCGGCGTCGGTCTGTTCCGGTTGCTGAGCCGCCGGGGCCCCGCCTTGAGGCTCCGCCAGGGCATCCAGGGCTGCGATCAGTGCATCCGGCGCTGGCGTCAGTTCTTCGTGATTGCGCACCTGCTCGAACATCGCATTCAAGTGATCCAGCGCTTCCAGCACCACGTCCATTAACTCCGAATCCACCTTCCGCTTGTGATTGCGGAGGATGTCGAAGACATTCTCGGCAGAGTGGCAGCAGTTAACCAGAGCTTCGAGCTGGAGGAAGCCCGCCCCACCCTTTACGGTATGGAAGCCGCGAAAAATGGCGTTGAGGAGATCGCTGTCATCCGGATTCTGCTCAAGATCTACCAACTGCTCGGAGAGCTTCTCAAGTATCTCCCCTGCTTCAACCAGGAAGTCCTGCAGGATCTCTTCATCAGCATCAAACGCCATGGGCTACCCTCTTCATTCAGAAACCGAGACTGGACAAAAGATCATCAACATCGTCCTGGCCCGACACTACATCTTCTCGCTTATCGGCGTTCATCTGCGGACCAACACCCTGCTCGGCCGATACTTCAGCCGACTCAATTTCATGCACGGTGCCTGTCAGCTGATCGACATGGCTGGCCATGACCACCAGGCTCAGCAGGTGTTCCTCCACTTCCTTCACCAGATTGGTGACCTTCTGGATCACCTGGCCGGTGAGGTCCTGGAAATCCTGCGCCAACAGGATTTCCGACAGGTTGTTGTAAATGGTGTCGGCATCGCTGGTCAGCGTGATAAAGAACTGGTCTATGCGGCCATAGAGATCACGAAATTCCGCAGGCTGCATTTCCCGGCGACGAAGACGCTGCCATTCGTCCCGCAGGGCTGCAGCCTCATCCCGGATGACGTGTGCCTTCGGCATGGTTTCCTCGACCAGATCCATGGTGCGGTTGGCGGCCTGGCCGGTCATCTGTACAACGTATTCCAGCCGGTCGGAAGCATCGGTCATTTTCGACAGGGCTTCCTGCTGTTCGGCATTACGCGGGTCGATCTGGAAATTACGGATCGCCTCGTGGAGACTGCGAGTGAGCCGCCCGACTTCCCGGTACAGGCTCTGATCCCGGACCTCGCTGAGATCATTGATCAATGTCATCGCCTGGGCATAGTCACCGGCATTGACGTGCTCGACCAACTCGTTAGCCTGTGCGCGGAGCTTTTCCTTCACCTCCGGATCAAGGCCTTGCGGGTTCTTGTTGTTGCTATCGCTCATGAGAGCCCATCCGACCTTGGGTTACTGGATTCGTTCGAAGATTTTCTCAATCTTCTCCTTGAGTACGGCTGCGGTAAACGGCTTCACTACATAGCCATTTACCCCCGCTTGTGCGGCGGCCACAATCTGATCCCGTTTTGCTTCGGCCGTGACCATCAGAATCGGAAGCGATTTCAGATTCTCATCGGCACGAACGGCCTTCAGCAGATCAAAACCGGACATACCCGGCATGTTCCAGTCGGTCACCAGAAAGTCATACTTTCCGCTCTTCAGCATGGGCAGCGCTGTGTTGCCGTCGTCTGCTTCGTCGGTATTGGTGAATCCCAGATCACGCAGAAGGTTCTTGATGATCCGTCGCATTGTGGAAAAGTCGTCCACAATGAGGATTTTCATGTTTTTGTCCAAAGGGACCTCCAGTTAGTAACACCCGGAATACGTTGTATCTTACTGCCAGCAATTTGGCAGGCCGGCGGTTTTACCGCTTATTGTGTGGGGATTGCCCCAGTTGTAAAGCATCGGTTACCAAAAGCTACAGATGGCCAACCTCAGTACACGTTGAACAGCCCCATCGCGGCCCGTTACTCGGTCGCCGCCCGGTGCCAGCCGGTCAAACGGCCCCGAAGCCTCAGCGCGGCCTGGCTGTGTATCTGACTGACACGGCTTTCGCTCACTCCGAGAACAGCGCCGATTTCCTTGAGGTTAAGCTCCTCCTGGTAGTACAGGCTGAGCACCAGCTTCTCCCGCTCGGGCAGTTCCTCAATAGCCTGCGCCAGACTTCGCTTGAAGGCATCGGAGGTAATGTCATCCAGGGGATTATCACTGGCCTCTGCTTCTTCTAACGGCAGCTCACCGGATTCATTGAGCTCATCAAGACTAAAAAGTCTGCCACTGTTGGCATCACTCAGACTGGCATGGTACTCGGCAAGTTCCATCCCCAGCTCGTCAGCGACTTCCTGATCCTGAGCTTCGCGACCGAAACGGTCTTCAACAGCCTTGATGGCCTGGGAAATACGACGGGCATTGCGGTGAACAGATCGGGGCACCCAGTCGCCCTTGCGGATTTCATCCACCATGGCGCCGCGGATGCGGATACCGGCATAGGTTTCGAAGGTAGCGCCTTTGGTTGAGCTATACCTCTGGGCGGCCTCAAGCAGTCCGATCATCCCGGCCTGCATCAGGTCTTCAAGCTGGACCGATGCCGGCAAACGGGCCATCAGGTGCAGCGCAATTTTCTTGACCAGCGGGGCCTGCTCTTCTACGAGCTGGGAAGCACCCTTAACGCCGGCTTTCTGATAGATTCCCAGGTGTTTCGCCAATGTCATGTATCCGGTTTTATGGTGACAGGATCTAATTCAGACTTCGACGAGCCGCTCCACAAAGAATTCCAGGTGTCCGCGGGGCGATGATGGGAGCGGCCAGTTATCGACTTTATCAGCCAGCGCCCTGATCGCCAGTGATGCCTTTGCCCTGGGATACACATCCAGAACCGCCTTCTGGCGCTGCACCGCTTTCTTGACGGCCTCGTCGTAAGGCACGATACCCACATATTGTAGTGCCACATCAAGAAACCGCTCAGTGACTCGGGTCAGTTTTTCGAAAAGATGCTTCCCTTCCTGCTCATTTCGCACCTGGTTGGCGAGAATGCGGAAGCGGTTCGTTCCATAATCACGGTTCATCAACTTGATCAGGGCGTAGGCATCAGTAATGGACGTCGGTTCATCACAAACCACCAGCAACAATTCCTGTGACGCCCGCAGGAAACTGATGACCGACTCAGAGATACCCGCTGCGGTATCAACGATGAGTACGTCAATCTGGTCTCCGAGTTCGCTGAAGGCGTTAATCAGACCGGCGTGTTCCATGGCGGTGAGCTGGGTCATACGCTGGGTGCCCGAAGAGGCCGGGACGATCTTGATTCCGCCGGGCCCATCGACCAGCACGTCCCTCAGGTCACAATCGCCCGCCAGCACATCCGACAGATTGCGGTTGGCGGTAATGCCCAGTAGAACATCAATATTGGCCAGACCGAGGTCGGCGTCCAGCAACACGACACGACGCCCCTTCTGGGCAAGGGCAATTCCCAAATTGACCGAAACGTTGCTCTTGCCAACGCCGCCCTTCCCGCCAGAAACGGCAATCACCTGTACCGGATGTGGTTTACTCATACTTGGTTTTGTCTCTCGCCACGTTTAACCGAAGGCTCAGTTGTCATTCAACGGCGCCTGCTGCACGCCGGATATTCCGTCATCCGGTACCGCCGGGGATGGGTCTCAGGCCCCCTCTGCCACCGCCTGTTGTTGCTGGAGCGCTTTCAGCCGCTCCACCGCCAGCCGAACCAGAGGTACGGCTTCAGCGTGATGAAGATCTTCGGGAATCTTCTGGCCATCCGTGTAATAGGCCACGGGCAGACCAGATTCCATGACAAACCCCAAAGACTCACCCAGAGTAAGGGCCTCATCTATCTTGGTCATCACACAGCCCGCAAGATTAGCCATCTTATAGCAATGCCAGACGGATTTCATAATGCGAGGCTGGCTGGTGGCCGAAACCACCAGATGAGTCCGGATCTTGTGATGGCTTCGGGCCAGCTCTGACAATTGCTGCTCGTAGCCCTTGTCGGAGCTGGTAAGGCCGGCGGTATCAATCAGCACCAGATGACGATCGGACAACTCGTCCAGAATATCGTCAAGGGAATGGCTCTCATCAACCACCCTGACCGGCACATTGAGAATGCGACCAAAAACGAACAACTGCTCATGAGCTGCCACGCGGTAGCGATCGGTGGTCACCAGGGCCAGGGAGTCGGCGCCATGGCGGAGCACATGGCGCGCGGCCAGTTTGCCAATGGTGGTGGTTTTGCCAGACCCGGTGGGCCCGACCAGGGCATAGGCACCGCCCTGATCCAGCCATTCGGTGCGGGAGGTTTTCACACCGGTGGCCAGCATTTTCAGTGACTGTTTCCAGCCTTCTTCCAGACGCCCGCCATTGTGTCGGCGGGACAGTGAGCTGGCCAGTTCAAACCCCAGCCCGAATTCCTGCAAGCGCTCGGCAAGCCGCTGCTGGACCGCGTTAGCCGCCGGTTTTTTAGGCTCCTGACTGCGGGCGCCCATCAGGTCCCTTAAAGAACTGATCTCTGCCCGCATCTGCGCCAGCTCGTCGGAATAACCGCCCGCGGTCCCTCCGGCAGTTGGCGACGGGGCAGTCGACTCCGCCGCCGCAGACTCAAGCTCGAGGGCCGAATCTTCAATGAAGGGCGTACTGTTGGCATAACCGGCCCCAATGTTTACGCGCTTTTCACGAACTTCACGGATACGATCCCGGGAACGCCCCAACTCGTCTTCCAGGTGGCGATGTTGTTCCGCCTGCATTTCCGCCAAACGGGATCCATTGGTGGCTTCCCGGGCCTTGTCGCCCAGCCGCTGACGCGCCATGTTTTCGTCGTAATCCAGGGCCGTCACAATTTCGACGCCACCGTCCACCCGGCGATTGGAGAGAATCACGGCGTCCGGGCCCATCTGTTCCCGCACCTGCTTCAATGCCTCTGCCATGCTCTGAGCAAAAAACCGTTTTACTTTCATGATGCCTCATCCTCCACCGGCAACGCTGTGCCTGCGCTGTCCGCTTTGTCCTCCGCCGTCGTTACTGACCGACGGACGCCACAATGGTGATCTGTTTGTTATCCGGAATTTCCTGGTAAGACAGTACGTGCAACCGCTCCACCCCATAGCTGGCAAACTTCGCCAGCACCGGTCGCAACGGGCCTGACACCAGCAGAATCGCTGGCTTGCCAAGCATCTCCTGGCGCTGGACGCTTTCCTGCAGCGATCGCTGCAGTTTTTCTACCATGTTCGGTTCCAGCACCAGCCCGATGTCTTCCTGACCGCCGGATTGTTGACTCTGTTGAACTGACTTCAGCAATAACTGTTCCAGGTCCGGATCCAGGGTGATTACCGGGATTTCCTGCTCGTTGCCACAAATGCTTTGAACAATCATTCGACGCAGGGCCTGACGAGCCACCGTGGTCAGCAGTTTCGGGTCCTGACTCTTGGGATGAACGTTGACAATGGACTCGGCAATCGAGCGCATGTCACGAATCGGAACCTCTTCCTTGAGCAGGTTCTGCAGCACTTTCAGCAACAGACTGATGGAAATGGTGGTCGGCACCAGCTCTTCCGCCAGTTTGGGGGATACCTTCTCCAGCTGGTCCAGCCACTTCTGGGTTTCTTCATGCCCAAGCAGTTCATGGGCGTGCTTCTGCAGCACCTGGTTGAGGTGGGTGGCCACCACGGTACTGGCATCCACCACGGTATAGCCAAGGGTCTGGGCCTGGTCCTTCTTTTCCGGCTCGATCCAGCTGGCATCCAGGCCAAACGCCGGGTCCTTGCCGGCAATCCCTTCGATCTTTCCGAACACCTGGCCCGGGTCGATGGCCAGTTCACGATCCGGATGAATTTCCGCCTCGGCCAGTGTCACCCCCATCAAGGTAATGCGATAGACGTTGGGCATCAGATCCAGGTTGTCACGGATGTGTACCGACGGCATCAGGAACCCCAGATCCTGGGACAGCTTCTTGCGCACGCCCTTGATACGGCTCAGTAACTGGCCGCCCTGGGACTTGTCCACCAGCGGAATCAGGCGATACCCCACTTCCAGGCCCACGATGTCGACGGTGGCAACGTCATCCCAGCCCAACTCCCGGGTTTCGCCGGGTGCTGGCAAGGCCTGCCCCTGATCACCACTATCCCCACCAGGCGGCATATCCCGACCCACTGGCTGCGCGCCACCGCGGGTCGGGAAAACCCCGTCCTCTTCAACGGTCTGGCGCTCCCGCTTCCAGATCAGGTAGGCGGCCACTGCCGCAATTGTTCCAAGACCAAGAAATGCCACATGCGGCATGCCCGGAATAAGACCAAGAATAATCAGAATAGCGGCAGCAATGGACAGCGCCTTGGGTGCACTGAACATCTGTTGCAGGATCTGCCCACCCATGTCCTGGCTGGACGTGACCCGCGTCACCATGATTGCCGCCGAGGTCGACAGCAACAGCGAAGGAATCTGTGCCACCAGACCATCACCAATGGTCAGCAGGGCGTAGTTCTGCGTGGCCGTACCAAAATCCAGACCATGCTGCAGCATACCGATGGCAATACCGCCGATCAGGTTGATGGCGAGGATAAGGAGCCCCGCAACCGCATCCCCTTTGACGAACTTGCTGGCACCATCCATGGAGCCGTAGAAATCCGCCTCCTGGGCAATCTCTGAACGGCGATGCTTGGCCTCTTCCTGATTGATCAGTCCGGCGTTCAGGTCGGCATCAATGGCCATTTGCTTACCGGGCATGGCATCCAGCGTGAAGCGCGCACTGACTTCGGAAACCCGGCCGGCACCTTTGGTCACCACCAGGAAGTTAATGATCATCAGGATGGCAAACACCACCAGACCAACCGCGTAGTTACCGCCAATCAGCACCGCGCCAAAGGACTCAATCACCTTACCGGCGGCATCACCACCCTCATGACCGTTGAGCAACACGATCCTCGTGGAGGCCACATTCAGCGCCAGGCGCAACAGGGTCGCCACCAGCAGCACCGTCGGGAAGGACGCAAACTCCATCGGCCGCAAGGCGTAGACACACACCAGCAGGATCACGATCGACAAGGTGATATTGAACGTGAAGAAAACGTCCAGCATGAACGCCGGCATCGGCAGTATCATCATCCCCAGCAAGCCCATCAGCATGATGGGTATACCAAGGTTTCCCCGCGTCAGGGTTTTGACGTTGTTGAGGACTAAAGCTCTGTCCATGCCCGGAAACTCTCCACGTGGCTGTGCCTGCAGGCGCTCAATGGGTCGAAAATATGACGCCAATGCGTCTTTTGCAGGGGTATCGCAAGATCCGTACCACCCCTTACGGGATTTCACTTTCCAGTGCCTGACGCGCCCTTCCAGATACGGTATCCTTGCGCCATTCCGACACAGCCGACAGATGACAGACATAGGTGACCACCATGCCAATCCACGAGGTTAAACACCCCCTGATCCGCCACAAACTCGGCCTGATGCGCCGCGCGGATATCAGCACCAAGAATTTTCGTGAACTGGCACAGGAAGTTGGTGCCCTGCTGACCTACGAAGCCACCCAGGATTTCTCCCTGCAGGAGAAAACCATTGAGGGCTGGGCCGGCCCGGTGAAAATCGAACAGATTCAGGGTAAAAAGGTCACCATCGTGCCGATCCTGCGTGCCGGCATGGGCATGCTGGACGGTGTGCTAAGCCTCATTCCAGGTGCCCGTGTCAGCGTGGTCGGCCAGATCCGTGACGAAGAAACCCTGGAAGCCAGCACCTACCTGGAAAAACTGGTGGGCGAACTGGATCAGCGTATGGCCATGATTATCGACCCGATGCTGGCCACTGGCGGCTCCCTGATCTCCACCATCGATCTGCTGAAGAAAGCTGGTAGCACCGAGATTCGCGCGCTGATTCTGGTGGCCGCCCCGGAAGGCGTTAAGAAAGTCCTGGAAAAGCATCCGGACGTTTCTATCTACACGGCCTCAATTGACGAGCGCCTCAACGAAAAAGGCTATATCCTGCCAGGACTTGGGGATGCCGGCGACAAAATTTTCGGCACCAAGCAGAAGGACGTCTGACTATGCAGGATCACAGCAACGACCCGATGTGGAAGCAGGCTGTAGCGGGCTCGCAAATGCTGCTGGTGGCCTTTGGCGCACTGGTGCTGATGCCACTGATCACCGGTCTTGATCCCAACGTCGCCCTGTTTACCGCCGGTCTCGGCACACTGATTTTCCATGTTGTCACCGGCGGCCAGATCCCCATCTTTCTGGCATCTTCTTTCGCCTTCATTGCCCCGGTGATTGCTGCCAAGGGCCGCTTCGGCCTGGAAGAAACCCTCGGGGGCCTGATGGCGGCGGGTATTCTCTACATTATCCTGAGCGGCGCTGTCAGGCTCCGCGGTACCGGGTTCGTTACCCGTCTGCTGCCACCTGTGGTGATCGGTCCGGTGATCATGGTGATCGGGCTCGGGCTGGCACCGGTCGCCGTGCATATGGCGTCCGGTCGCAGCGGCGACGGCGCGGCAGAACTGGTGCCCTACGACACCGCCATCTGGATTGCGATGATTTCCCTGGTGGTGACCGTCATCATGTCGGTATGGGCAAAAGGCATTTTCCGCCTGATTCCCATCATGTTTGGCGTAATCGTCGGCTATACCCTCTCCGCTTTTGCCGGCGTCGTGGATTTGACGCCCGTGCGCGAGGCCCCCTGGTTCGCCGTTCCGAATTTTGTCGCGCCGGCCTTCAGTTGGAGCGCCATCCTGTTCATGATCCCGGTGGCCATTGCACCGGCCATTGAACACATTGGCGATATCCTCGCCATCGGCAATGTGACCCGCAAGAACTACCTGGAAAAGCCCGGCCTACACCGCACCCTTCTGGGTGACGGTCTGGCCACCAGCGCTGCCTCACTGCTTGGGGGACCGCCCAACACCACCTACTCGGAAGTCACGGGCGCTGTGGTTCTGACCCGTAATTTCAACCCGAAAGTAATGTGGTGGGCCGCGATCATTGCCATTACTCTGGCCTTTGTCGGCAAATTCGGCGCGGCCCTGCAGACCATCCCGGTACCGGTTATGGGCGGCATCCTCTGCCTGTTGTTCGGCTCCATTGCGGTGGTCGGCCTGAACACCCTGATTCGCCACCAGGTCGACCTGTCCCAGTCGCGTAACCTGGTGATCGTTGCCATTACCCTGGTGTTCGGCATCGGTGGCATGGCGATCGGCCAGTTCGAAGGCATTGCCCTGAGCGCCGTGGTCGCCATTTTCCTTAACCTACTACTGCCGGGCACCCGGGAAGCCTGGGGAAAGGCCATTTATGAGCAAAAAGCCGACTGACAGTACCGGCATCAGCTTCACCGCCCTCTACACCGGTGCCGTCTGGCACCGGAACGGGCTGTCCGATGACGTCCTGACTACCGAACAGGGTCGTTGGCTCTATCACCTGATGAGCCCCTTCGAAACCGCCAGCAAAGCCGCCATCGGCGGCAACATCCGCACCTTCCTGCTGCAACGCCACCTGATTATCGACCACCTGATCGACCAGGCGATCCAGGAAGACGGCGTCGACCAGGTACTGGAAATCGCCTGCGGCATGTCCCCCAGAGGCATCCGATTGCGGGAGAAGCACCCGGGCATCAAAATGGTCGAAGCCGACCTGCCCGACATGGCCGCCCGTAAAGCCGCCCGCCTGCTGGCGGCAGGCCACCTCGGCGAGAATCATCAGGTCACCCCCATCGACATCCTAGCTGAGTCCGGTGAACACACCCTGGAAGCCGTAGTCACCCGCGCCTTCGACAACACCAAACCCATAGTGGTGGTCACCGAGGGCCTGACCAGCTACTTCTCCCTGGACGTCATCTCCGAATTCTGGCAACGCCTGGCGAAAGTCCTGTCCAACCGCCCCGGTTCGGTGTATCTCTCCGAAAGCTACCTGATGCCAAAGCAACCGCTGCTAAGAAACTCCCTGAAAACCCTCGGCGGCCTCTTGGGCACCATGACCCGCAGCCAGGTCAGCTTCCATTTCGAGGATGACCAGCAGGCATGTGACCACTTCCAGGCTTCCGGCTTTCCTTCGGTTCGCGTCTACAACCCCTCTGAGTTCTACGGCGTACTGCCCATTCCTGAAAGCCGCCATGATCCGATGGTTCGGGTTATTAGTGCTCGGGTCTGAGCTTTGGGCTTTTTGGTCTTGTAGCCTGTTGGTTTCGGTGAAGGGCGTTTGTTGGTGGTCCTGCCAAAAAACCGCTACAAGCACGTCCGTGTGCGCTTCTCTCCGGCCATCCATGGCCTCCGAAATTTTTTGGCAGGACCACCAACAAACGCCCCGGTAACTCCCAGGTATGTCGGCAGGAGCTCGGCCGCTCGCCTTAATTGTAGATAGGATGACCCGTAGGTCGGATTAGCGAAGTGTATTCCGACAAATGTTATTGATGCGGGGAAAGGTGTTTGACTAGGCTTAGGGCGTCCGAACTACATTTCGATCTTACTGCTGATATATCAATGGAGACCGGGGTGGTTGTGGTTGCCCCCTCCCAAAAATTTCGGAGGCCATGGATGGCCGGAGAGAAGCGCACACGGACGTGCTCGTAGCGGTTTTTGGGAGGGGGCAACCACAACCACCCTCCCCCACAACCATCAGGCTACGAAAACAAGCTCAAACATCCCGCCGCATATCAGGCGGAATAGGAAAGTCGGGCATACCGGGCCGGTCACCGCGCCCCTTGCGGAACTGCCGCAACTGAAAGACGTAGGCCAGCACCTGGGCAATGGCCATGTAGAGGCCATCGGGAATCTCTCCCCCGACCTCGGTGTTGTGATACACCGCCCGGGTCAGCGGCGGCGTTCTCAAAAGCTCGATTTTGTTTTCCCGGGCAATCTCCATGATCTTGAACGCCATCTCATCGGCTCCCTTCGCCACCACAATAGGCGCCGCCATGGTTTTCTGATCGTACTTCAGAGCCACCGCATAGTGGGTCGGGTTGGTAATGACCACATCGGCACCCGGCACGTCCTGCATCATCCGGCGCTGGGCCATTTCGCGTTGCAGCTGGCGGATACGGCCCTTCACTTCCGGCTTACCTTCGGTGTCCTTGAACTCGTCTTTCACCTCCTGCTTGGTCATGCGCAGTTTCTTCTGATGGTCGAAGATCTGGAACGGCACATCGATGGCGGCGATGATGATGGTCGCCGCGGACAGGAAGAAGAAGGTCCACCCCAGGGTCCAGAGTACGTGTTCCATGGCCGGGATTGCGGGTTCCTCGGCAATGCTCAGCAGGTCTTCGGTCCGCAGGTTGAGGATCAGGATGGCGAGCGCGAGTACCAGTCCCACTTTCAGGATGGCTTTGACCAGTTCGATCAGGGACCGCAGGGAGAACATGCGTTTCAGGCCCTTGATCGGGTCCATACGGTTGAGTTTTGGCGCGACGGCCTTGCCGCTGATCAGCAGGCCGCCGATGCCGATGGAGCCGGCGATGGCAGCGATCAGCAACAGGATCAGGATGGGTGACAGGGCAAATGCAGCTTCTTTGGCGGAGGCGATCAGCTGAACGCTCATGTGCCGGGTGTCAAAGATGGCTGAGCGCTCCAGCACGAAGCTGTCGCGCATGATGCCTTCGAGGGAGGCGCCGAGGCTGGAGCCGAACATCAGCAGGCCGCCGGCACCAGCCATGAGCACAGCCATGGTGGCCAGCTCTTTGGAACGGGCGGTCTGGCCGTCCTCCCGGGCTTTTTCCAGCCTTCGGGGGGTGGCCTCTTCCGTTTTCTCCTGACTGTTGTCGTTTTCTTCAGCCATCAGGGTTGCCCTTGCAGGTTCCGCATGAACTCAAACGTCTCTCTCGTGTACTGCTCAAAGTGCGGCAGAAAATTGGCGTGCAGCACCCATATGGAGAACAGTCCAAAAATCAGGCCAATTGGAAAGCCCAGGGCAAAAATATTCATCTGCGGCGCGGCTCGGGTCATCACGCCGAACGCAATACTGACGATCAGAACGGCGGAGACCGCGGGTAATGCGAGAAGCATAGCGGACACGAACATCCAGCTGACGCGGTGGGCCAGTTCCCAGACTCCGCCCTGGCCCAGACCCTCGAAGCCGACGGGCAGTGTCCGGAAGCTTTCGATGAAGACCTCGAACATCACCAGGTGGCCGTTCATGGCGAGGAACAGCAGGGTGATGGTGATGGTATAGATCTGTGACAGCACCGGAACGTTGACGCCGTTGGCGGGGTCGACCATGGAGGCAAAGCCCAGGCCCATTTGCATGGCGATCATCTGCCCGGCGACGACGAAGAGTTGCCACAATGCGGTCATGGCAAATCCCAGGCCAACGCCGATGAGGATCTGTTGCAGGGTGATCACCACCGCGTCGGCGCTGAAGGCTTCCACCTGCGGCGCCGGCGGGAGCATGGGCACGATGAGGATGGTGATCAGCAGTGACAGGCCCAGACGCGCTCTGGCCGGCACCAGCTGGGTGCCGAAGATGGGGATGACCATCATGAAGCTGGCAATGCGGAACAGTGGCCAAAGGTGCTGTCCGACCCACTGGCCGATCATGTCCGCGCCGATTTCGGTGGGTATCATCAATCAGCCAATCAGATAGGGAATGCTGGTTATCAAGCCTTCCGCGTGGTCAAGCAGTTTGGTCAGCATCCACGGGCCGGCGGCGATGATGACGATCAGGGTGACCAGCAGGCGTGGCAGGAAACTCAGCGTCTGCTCGTTGATCTGTGTCGCGGCCTGGAAGGTACTGACCACCAGACCGATGACCAGGCCCGGGCCGATGATGACAGCTGACAGCAGGACAATCATCCACAGCGCCTCGCGCAGTATATCGATGACGGTTTCCGGTGTCATAAGCGCCTCCCTATATCCCGTAACTGGCAGCCAGGGTACCCATGATCAGTGCCCAGCCGTCCACCAGTACAAAGAGCATGATCTTGAACGGCAGCGAGATGATGATGGGTGACAGCATCATCATACCCATGGCCATCAGGACGCTGGCCACAACCATGTCGATAATCAGAAACGGTATGAACAGGATGAAGCCGATCTGGAAGGCAGTCTTCAGCTCACTGGTCACGAAGGCAGGCAGCAGCACCCAGAAGGAAACATCCTCCGGTGAATCGTACTGCTCATCGGCAATGCGCATGAACAGGCCCAGGTCACTTTCCCGGGTCTGGGCCAGCATGAACTGACGGAATGGCATGCTGGCACGCTCAACCGCTTCCAGCGAGGTGATTTCTTCCGACATATAAGGCTGCAACCCCACCCGGTTGGCTTCCTCCAGCACCGGCTTCATGATGAAAATACTGAGAAACAGCGCAAGCCCCAGCAGAATCTGGTTGGAAGGCGTCTGCTGAAGACCAAGGGCCTGGCGCAGGATCGAGAACACGATGATGATGCGGGTAAAGGAGGTCATCATCATCAACATGGCGGGCAGGAACGTCAGCGCGGTCATCAGCGCCAGGATCTGCAGCGTGACGGAGTACTCCTCGACGCCCTGCTCCTCGCCTGGAGTCATGGTAAACGCGGGAATGCCAGGAAGGTCGGCCAATACCGACGGGCTCCAGCCCGCCAGCAGAATCAGGGGCGCCAGTGAAAGGCCTCGCTTGAGGTAAACTGCAATCATCGGGTCAGCCTTCCTTCGATGATGGAGCGTTCCAGGACTTGCCAATCATGCCTTGAAGGCGGCGCGCAAAGTCACTGGAGGAGCCCTGACCAGGCGTAACGACAGGCTCGTCAAACACGTGCAGGGTGCGGATGGCGGAAGGGGTGATGCCCACCAGGATTTGCGTCCCCCCCACGTCGATCAGAGCGATGCGTTCCCGAGCCCCCAATGCCATGACAGAAACCACCTTGATGGCCTGGTTGTTCATGCCGGTCATGCCATTCATACGGCGAATGATCCAGGCGCAGCCGTAAATGATCGCAATGACCGCAAGCAACCCGCCACCCAGGCTCAGCATGGTGATCAGGGTATCCGGAGCCCGATTACTCTCTTCCCGCACGGGGGCTTCTTCAGCCAGTGCCAATACTGGCAGCAATCCAGCCAGGACAACCATGCCGTAGCCGCGCCAGCGGCGACTGAAGAATCCGCTCATCTGCGCCACTTTACTTCTGCAACCGCTTGATCCGCTCGCCCGGGCTGATGACGTCGGTGAGCCGGATACCAAATTTTTCATTGACCATGACCACCTCGCCGTGGGCGATCAGTGTGCCGTTGACCAGCACGTCCAGTGGTTCGCCCGCCAGGCGATCCAACTCAATGACGGAGCCCTGATTCAACTGCAGCAGGTTACGAATGGGGATCTGGGTGTTGCCCACTTCCATCGAAATAGTAACCGGAATGTCCAGAATGACATCCATATCCGGCGCCGGCCCGCTGCCCTGGGTCACGCCCGTGGTTTCGTCGAATTCCTCCATCGGCGCCGCACGGACGTTGTCACCACTACCCTCGGCCTCGTCGGAAGATTCTGCTTCGGCCATGGCCGCAGCCCACTCATCCTCACGGGCGTCACCGTCGTCACCGGACTCTTCCATGGCGGATTCCCACTCAGCTGCGAGCTTTTCGTCTTCGCTGAGTTCCTGATTGTCTTTTTTGTCGTCGTCAGCCATTGCGTCCCACCTTCAGTTGTTTCTTGACCCTGGGCAGCGTTGCCCGTTCGTGGATTCTTAGTGCCAGTTTTCCATCACGGGTTCCCATGGTGGCCTTGTAGATCGGGATACCGTTGGCGGTGACCGTGAGAAAATCGGGAATTTCCACCGGGATGATGTCACCGGCCTTCATCTTCGCGATGTCACGCAGGGAAATCCGCCGGCGACACACCGTGGAGTTAACCGGCACATTGACGTCCTTGATGTCTTCCTGCAGAGCGTTGACCCAACGTTCGTCAACATCATCGATATCACTCTGAACCCCCGCATCCAGCACGTCACGAATAGGCTCGATCATGGAGTACGGCAGTGCCATGTGCAGCTCACCGCCGCCACCGTCCAGCTCAATGTGGAATGTGCTCACAACCACCACTTCGCTGGGGCTGACGATGTTTGCCATGGCCGGATTCACCTCGGAACTGAGGTACTCAAAATCCACTTTCAATACGGCGTGCCAGGCTTCCCTCATGTCATGGAAGACCTGATCCAGCACCATCTGCACAATACGGGTTTCGGTGGGAGTGAATTCACGGCCTTCAATCTTGGCGTGCCGGCCCTCGCCACCAAAGAAGTTATCCACCAGCTTGAACACCAGCTTGGCGTCCAGAACAAACAAGGACGTCCCCCGCAGTGGGCGGATCTTGCACAGGTTAAGACTGGTGGGCACATACAGAGTGTGTATGTACTCCCCGAATTTCATGATCTGGACGCCGCCGGTCGAAACGTCGGCATTCCGGCGCAGAAGATTGAACAGACTGATCCGGGTATAACGTGCGAATCGCTCGTTAATCATTTCGAGGGTGGGCATCCGCCCACGGACGATCCGGTCCTGGCTGGCAAGGTCATAGGACTTTATACCGGCTTCATCGGTTTCCTCATAGGTATCGATATCCCCATCGTCCACACCGTGGAGAAGGGCATCGATTTCATCCTGTGACAGTAGGTCCTGCATACGTTTTCCTGCCCTGACAAGCCACCCGTTACCGGGTCCTATTGCACCACAAAGTTCCTGAACAGTACCCGTTTCAGGGGCACTTCCCCCTCCGCTTCGAGTACCTGATTGACGGTCTGCAGCATCTTATCAGCCAATGCGGCCCGACCTTCCGGGGTTTGCAACTCCATGAACTCGCTGTTCCCAAGCAGAGACACCAATTGGCTGCGAATCAACGGCCGGTGCAGCTCAGCAGCGGCGAGCGCCTGTTCGCTGTCGGCCTCCAGGGACAGATAGACCTGGGCGTAACGCTGGCGGCCCCCCTGCGCCTGGACGGTCGTCACCAGCGCTTTCTCAATATCCAGGTAAACACTGGGCTCGAACGCGCTGGCAGCTTCCTCCTCCCCGGATGTGCCGTCATCGCTCATTCCCGGCAACCCGCCACCGAGGAACCACAAGGTGCCGACCACGGACAGCCCCACGGCAAGGATGATCACCAGCAACAACAGTATGATGAGCTTTAACTTGCCCTTTTTGGCCGGTGGCGCCGCGGGTGTGTTGTTTTCAGCCATAACCTTCCAATCGCCAAAAATCCGTCATCCGGATGGTTTATCGGTACTTACAGGGTGATTAAGCAAAGGTCGGGCCAGAAGCCTCATACCTTCGATTCAGACCAGCAGTTTAGCGTTGTGGGGTAGGATGGGCAAAGGAGATTGGGGAGTGGGGCCCGGGGGCCCCGCGGTACGCATCAGGCAAAAATATCTACTTCGCCTTTCCAGGTCAGATCCAGATCGCCGATCTGTTGCTCGACATCGTCAGAAGAGGCCACACCTTGCTCGGCCTGGCTGTCGGGATTGCCTCCTTCACCGCTGGCCTCCTGCCCCCCGGCTTGTTGCTGAGCGGAATCAGCGACGTCGAACTGCTCCAGGGACAACCCCTGCTCGTTGAGCATCTCCCGCAAGCGGTGACTATGAAGCTCCAACTGGTCGCGGACGACCGGATTGGCGGAGTGCACCGTGATATTTGCCTGCTCCTGCTGCACCTGAACCCGGACCTCCATCGGCCCCATATCTGGCGGCGTTAAATGGATTTCGGCAACGGACAACTTATTGGCGGTCAACCAGGTCAGTTTCCCTACCAGCTTATCACCCCACTCGGCATGCCCTACCGGCACATCCACCGAAGTGGCATAGCCCTTGAGGCCGGCGGCCTCAGCGGGCTGCCTGGCAATAGCATTAGCAAGTTGTTGACCGGCGAGATCAGCCTGCGTTTGCGGTCTGCCGGCAGCCAACAGTGTCGTGCTGTCCTGGCCCCGTCCGGACTCGGCTGTTATTGCAGTCAGCGCCTCGGCTAACTGAAAGCCGGTGCTCTGCCCTTGCCCGGGAGTTGTGGTTTCACCAGGCTTGGCACCCGGCATGCCCGGAAGTTTCCCCATGATACCGGTCATCCCCTGCATCACAGACGCCCGGCCGGTGGCTGCTCCCGGCAACGTTGCCGCACCGCCTGAAGCAACCGCAGCGGGCGTCAGCATTGCTTGCAGGTTGGCAAATGTCGGGATTACCAATTCCTCCTGCAGGTCAGCCTCAACCGGCTCTACCTCTGGCGATACAGGTTCTCCCGTTACCGAAGCCTTGCTGTCGGCACCAGAGGACTGCCCGCCTGCGCTGTCTTCCGTGCGTTTGCCGCGAGCGCCTTCCGTCTGGCTGGTGTTATCCACCGGGGCGTCCTTTCGGTCTTCGGGATTGGTTCTAGCCTCCTGACGACGCTGCGCCTGTTCACGTTGATCCGCCTGCTTGCGGTCCAATCGCTGTTGCTCCGCCCGGGACACGGAATCGAACTGGCTATCACCGGATTTTTCATGACCCACCGGTGTGTTCTTGCTACCGGTATCGGATTGCCCACCTGGGGCCGGGGTTTGTGGTAGAACCATCTGGGACATGGCAACCTCTTGCCGCTCAATCGGGGTTTGGGTTCAATATTTCTTCATTACCCGAATCACAGCAAAAGCAATGCCATCGTTTACAGGAACTGACAATTACTCCTTGAGAATTCGCTCCAGCATACTTCGCACCTGCTGAAACTCCAGATCGATCTGTTCCACGAAGGGACCGGCATCGGACAGGCGCTCTTCCCGCCCGGCATTTTCCACTTCAAGACACAGGGTACCGAGACGTGGCGCACCAATATTGATACTGCTGCCTTTGAAACTGTGCGCGGCTTTCACTAACGCATCCGCATCGCCTGCTTCGATCGCTCTGCGTATGGATGCCAATCGGTCGGCGGAATCGCTGATGTAGGTATGAATCAGAACATCAAATTCATCCTCCATCACATCCTTTAGCTCCGCCAGAGCTTCTTCATCAAGGTGCGGCTTGTCGTTCATGACGGCCCCCCGTGTTGAGTGACGGCGACCCCCTCCGCGGGATCGGCCTCGGAAAAGTGCCAATCATATACAATTTCAACGTGATTGCCCCGTTCCCTGAATGTCAGCGAGCCAGCCAGCCTTTGCAACAACATCAGGCCCCGCCCCGCGTAACCACGCCCAGGCCCAGTCGTGCCCGCATGGTTATGATAGTCGAACCCACGTCCGCTATCCTCGCACACTATCACCAGTCGCCCACCCCCATCGGTCATCGAGTGGGTCAAACGAAACGTGATGTAATGATCGCTGATATTACTCAGCCGTCGCTCCCTTTCAGCATAATAATGACCAAAGCCGTCTGCGGTTCTTTTCCATTCCGACGGCAGGCCCAGAATCCCATGCTCGAGGGCATTGGTATAGAGCTCCGACAAAAGAGTGTAGATTTCGCCACTTCGGCGCCGCAGTGCCGGCACTTCCATGCAAATATGAAGCAACAGAGGCAGTGGACTGAACTGCCCCAGCGTTCTGTCCCTGAGTTCATAGACGCAATGCCATTCCTCAGGGCCTTCAAGAGCAGACAATGGCACTTCTTCCGACAGGCTGCCAAGCACTTCACTCTCCGCCATATCCAGAGTGACCAGGGTCAGATCATCCTGATCAAGCAGGCCACCGGAAAATGCCTTCACCCGATCAATGACCGCATCGAAAGGATGGACTTCACCTTTCAACTCATTCAGGGCAGTGACCACGCCCCGATCACCAAACATCTCTCCCTGAATGCTCTCGGTTTCCAGCACGCCGTCGGTCATGAACATGAGCGTGTCTCCCGTATGGGCCTGGATAACAGTCATGGTGGCGTCAAAGCGGGTAGCATCCAGCACCCCTAGAGGCAGATGGGACGAGGGCAGCGATCTCCGGCTTCCATCCTGACGGACCAACCAGCCGTCAGGCAACCCGCCATTCCAGACCTGCACCTGATTGAGTGCGAAATCAGCCTGAATCATGGCCGCACAGCAGAACATGCCCGCAGGCAGAATACGTTTGAGTTTCTGGTTGATTTCCCGCAGTACATCGCTGCCACTGAACCCTTTGGCAGTCATGCCATAAAAAATCTCGGCCACCGGCATGGCACCCACCGCTGCCGGCAATCCATGCCCGGTAAAGTCACCGATCAATATCTGGATGCCACCGGCAGGACTGGGACAGGCGAACAGGATGTCGCCGTTGAAAATAGACAGGGGCGAAACATGGTAGCGAATACTGTCGGCATCCAGGCAGCCGGTATGGGCGATGTTGTCAAAGACCCGCTTGGCAGTATGCTGTTCTTCTGTCAACTTGCGATTGTGTTCATGGATCAGGTCCCGATGCTGGCTGATCGTCTCGTGCATCAGCCGCATGCGGTTAAACGCGTTGATCTTCGCCTCAATAATGACCCGGTTATAGGGCTTCGTCAGAAAGTCGTCACCACCAGCTTCCAGACAACTGACCAGCGCATCCGCGTTGGTAAGGGACGTCAGGAAAATCAACGGCACCAGCCGCTCGCCCGCCAGCGCCTTGATCTTCCTTGCCGCCTCCATTCCATCCATCTGCGGCATCATGGCATCCAGGAAAACAAGCTGGGGTGAGGCGTGACGGAAAAGCTCGACCGCTTCCACGCCATTGGCAGCATCCAGAACATCATGACCAAGGCGGCGCAGGAGGGTTTTAAGGATTAGCCGATCGCTGTCACTATCGTCAGCGATCAGTATCTGGAGCGAGCGATTGCCAGTTTGTGAGTCATCCACATCGGACCTCCCGAAGGGTCTGGCCTCCCCCGTCAGCGGATCGCAAACAGCTGCTCGAAATTGGAAATGGCCAGAATACGACGGACATCGCTGTTACAGTTCTCAATACTGATAGCGGCACTGTCCCCCCCGGCGTAGTCACGGAGTAACAACAACATACCGAGAGCGGAACTGTCCAGATAGGTTGTATCGGACAAATCCACCACGTAGCCCTTTATGTCCTGATCACCATGCTCATAGGCGTCACGGAAGGCCTGATGTGTGCTGAAATCAAACCGGCCGTCAATCTTTATGATCAGGGTCTGACCATCCTCGCTGCGACGCGTATGAATAGGCATTCCTGGTCCTCCGAGGGAGTTCTCCGAAAAGGTGTTACAAAGGTAAGGATAGCGCAGTCAGGCTGTTTTGCACCCACAACATCCACACGATCTGGTGGAACTAGGTCCGGCGCCGGGCGAACGCACGTCCCGCCGCTTCATCCGCAAGTTTCTGTTCTTTGATGTCTTGCTCCCGCTGCTCCTGCCGACGGCAGGTCTCGATATACTTCTCCATGCCACGGCGGCGTTCCCAGGCCTGTTGCCACTGCCGCCGGCATTCTTCCAGGCGATCTTCAAGGATATCCAGCTGCTTTTGTTGCTGTCGCAGAACCTGGTCCAGCTGGGCAATAAAAGCCTGCCATGCCTGAAGGCGGGCCACGGGAACAACCCCCTGCTGGTTGCTGCGAATCTGGTCCCGGTACTCCTGCTGGTACCGGTTCAGGTTATCAATCTGTTCCTGTTGGGCGTCGAACTGCTTGCGAGCCTCGCCCATCTTTTCCAGGGCTTCCTGCTCCTTGCGCTCTTCCAGAGTCAGGACCACCGCCAGACGTTGGGACCGGAGCATCACTCAGCCCCTCTCGCCGGCACCGGAGCACCGGAC
The DNA here is from genome assembly GCF_947259545.1 of uncultured Marinobacter sp. Classification (GTDB taxonomy): domain Bacteria; phylum Pseudomonadota; class Gammaproteobacteria; order Pseudomonadales; family Oleiphilaceae; genus Marinobacter. The sequence goes on along the minus strand of NZ_CAMYMK010000002.1, from coordinate 1,052,214 downwards.
TTTCTTCGCTCCGGTGACCGCCGTTCCGGAACCACCGCCAATAACTGCTCAATGCTGTCCTTGAGTGGCGCGCTTTCATTCAATCCCTGCTTGAGGAACTGGGTCATATTGCCAATGTGCTGAATGGCGAAATCGGTTTCCGAATCGGAGCCCTTGACGTAGGCGCCGACACTGATCAGATCCCTGGCCTGCTGATAGCGGGAATACACCTGCTTGAAACGTTGCGCCCTGGAAAAATGCTCCTCGTCGGTTACCTGGGGCATTACCCGGCTGATGGACGCTTCCACATCAATGGCGGGATAATGACCTTCCTCGGCCAACCGGCGGGAAAGCACAATATGGCCATCCAGAATGGCCCTGGCAGCATCGGCAATGGGATCCTGCTGATCATCCCCTTCGGTCAGCACGGTATAGAAGGCAGTAATGGAACCACCGCCCTGGCGTCCGTTGCCGGTCCGCTCCACCAGTTGCGGCAGTTTGGCAAAGACCGAAGGCGGGTAACCCTTGGTGGCGGGTGGTTCGCCCACCGCCAACGCAATCTCACGCTGCGCCTGGGCATACCGGGTGAGGGAATCCATCAGCAGCAGTACCCGCTTGCCCTTGTCACGGTAATATTCCGCAATTCGCGTGGTCAGCATGGCGGCCCGCAACCGCATCAGCGGTGAGTCGTCCGCAGGGGATGCCACAACCACGGAACGGGCCAGACCTTCTTCACCCAGAATATCCTCGATGAATTCCTTGACCTCGCGTCCCCGCTCGCCAATCAGTCCAACGACGGTGATGTCCGCATCAGTAAAGCGGGTCATCATGCCCAGCAACATGCTTTTACCCACGCCGCTACCTGCAAACAGGCCAAGACGCTGCCCCTGCCCCACCGTCAGCAGCGAATTGATCGCACGGATGCCGACATCCATAGCTTCTCGCACTGGCGCCCGGTCCAGCGGGTTGATGATGTCGCCATTCAAAGAAACTCTGGATTCAACCTGCAGGGGGCCCTTGCCATCCAGAGGTTCACCGCTGCCACCCACCACTCTGCCCAGCATTTCCGGGCCAACCGGTACACGGCTTGCCGCCGCGAGGGGCACCACCCTGGCCCCGGGACGCAGACCTTCGATGGCCGTCAACGGCATAAGGTAGACACGGTCATCCTCAAAACCAACCACTTCGGCTTCAACACTGCCGGATCCCTGCCCCTGAATCACGCAACGATCACCCACCACCATGGGACAGCCCACGCACTCAAGGGTCAGACCCACCATGCGAGTCAGACGTCCGGACAGCTCCGGGGTCGACTCACGGTCAACGCTCCCCTGAAGTCGCTTCAAACGGTTAGCCAGGTTCCCGGTCATCGACCTCGCTCCCGTTGACGTCGTCACTGTCGGAGTCCAGCACATCCCGGTGGAAATCGGTCAGGTCACCCATCATGGTATCCAGCTCTTCGCTTTCACCGGCCTCCTCGTTACCGAGTTGCTGTTCCAGCATGCCCTGAACGGCTTTCTGGAAACGTTTCTCCACGGTAAAGTCCACCAGGCTGTGACGGGTTTCCACTTTGCAGCCACCCCGCAGGATGGTGTCATCCTCCACTACCGAACTGGTCGCCTCAAAACGCTCCGCCACCTGCCTGACCCAGTCCGCATCTTCCGGGTTTACCAGAATACGGACGTTGTCGGCGGTGGATGGCAGAGAAGCCATGGCCCGACGGACCACCTGCTGGATCTGGGAGGAATCAATGGATAATTCGCGGTACACCACGGTACGGGCGAGAATCGTGGTCAGGTTGACCAGCGCGGTCTCCAGTTCATCTTCGTGACGACGAATCGGAATCAACAGCTCTCCCAGCAGGTGCTCAAGCCGGTCAATGCGGGACTCCATTTCCTTGCGGGTTTCTTCCAGGCCCTGCTCTGCCCCCTGCTCCTTGCCTTCAGCAAAGCCAGCCTCGTAACCTTCCTTGTGCCCCTGCTCCCGGCCTTCATTGAGACCTGCCTGGTAGCCGGCGTCACGGCCCTCGGCGTGGCCGTCTTCCCGGGCAGCCTGGCGGATCTCCTCGATGTCCGCCGCCGTCAGGGGTTTGACGTCCCGCTCCTCTTCCCGGGCCACTTCATTACCCTTCGCATCAAGCAGGGGCAACTCCCAGCGTTCGTAGGCTGTGAGTTGCTCCTTGGGTATGCGATTAAGGCTTTTCTCGGAATCTTTCATCACATCATTTCTTCACCGGCGCCACCCAGGGTGATTTCACCGGCTTCAGCCATACGACGGGCAATGGTAATGATGTCTTTCTGGGCGGCTTCCACTTCGCTGACACGAACCGGGCCCTTGGCTTCCAGATCGTCCTGAAGCAGTTCGGCAGCCCGCTTCGACATGTTCTTGAATATTTTGTCCTGCACGGCGTCATCGGCACCTTTCAGCGCGACGACCAGCACCTCGGACGACACTTCACGCAGCAACGCCTGAATACCACGATCATCGATGTCCTTGAGGTTATCAAAGACAAACATCAGATCCTCAATAGTGGAGGCCAGGTCCGGGTCCATGTCCTTGATGGAATCCATCAGGTTGCCCTCAACGCTGCGGTCCATGAAGTTCATGATATCGGCTGCCCGTTTGACGCCGCCAATGCGGGAAGTCTGGGCGGCGGAACCACCGGAGAACTGTTTCTCAAGGATATTATTCAACTCCTGCAGCGCCTGCGGCTGGATACTTTCCAGGGACGCCACCCGCATCATCACGTCCAGCCTGACCTTGTCATCCAGTGTACCAAGAATCTCGGCCGCCTGATCCGGGTCCAGATAGGAAATCACGATGGCCTGAATCTGGGGGTGTTCGTAGCGGATGATATCGCCAACCGCTCGCGGCTCCATCCATTTCAGGGTGTCCAGACCCGTGGTATTGCCGCCGATCAGGATACGGTCGATCAGGCTGGACGCTTTATCGTCCCCCAATGCCTGGGTGAGCATGGTACGAATGTAATCATCGTTGCCCACGCCAAGACCGGTCTGACCACCGACCGCATCGACAAACTGATTCAGTACGAAGGTGACGTCGTCCTTGCTGACGTCCTTCATCTGCGCCATAGCCACACCCACCCGCTGGACTTCCTTGGGGCCCATGTGTTTCAGCACTTCCGCAGCATCGGCTTCACCCAGCGACATCAGTAGAATGGCGGCCTGTTCGACACGGGGAATCTTGCGCTGCGGCTTCTGAGGCGCCTGCTGTGCGCCTTCCACCTGACGGTTGGTTTCTTCAGTCATCGACATTCACCCACTGGCGCATCACCTGGGCAACCCTTGCCGGGTCCTCTGCGATCAGGCCTTTCAGTGCATTCAACTGCCTATCATAACTGTCCGTGGCACCCGGCAAAAGCAGATCATCCTGGGAGGACATGGCCTGCCGCAGCTCATCGCCGCCCTCAATCCCCTCAAGATTGCCATATCCGCCCCCGGAGTCTCCCTCACGCTCACTCTTGCCCGCGCCGGAAAGACTCTTGAGTGTCGGGCGCAACAGGCCCAGGACCAACACCAGAATAACCAGACCAGCCAGAACCTGCTTCATCAGATCCCAGAACCAGGGCTGCTCCCAGAACCCGGGCGCCTCAAACTGCACCTGCTCCTCGGCGGCAAAGGCGGTATTCATAACGGTGACGCTGTCTCCCCGTGCCGCGGAATAGCCCACGGCATCACGAACCAGCATATTCAGGCGCTGCAACTCCTGCTCTGGCCACGGTTCGTAGCTGACCTCACCGGTCTGCGGATCGACCACCTTCATGTCATCAACGGCCAGGGCCACGGTCACCCGTTTGACCCGACCCAGTTCCTGGCGGATATAACTGACGGTACGGTCCATCTCATAGTTACGGGTGGACTCACGACGAACGTTGACCGGCTGAGGTGCGGGTTCACCATCTTCACCGGCTTCACCCTGCCCTGCCTGCTCCGGCACCTGGGCCTCCCCGGGAGGTTGGTTGGACAATGCACCCGGTACACCACCGGTGCCGCCATTGATGCGCTGCTCGCTCATTTCCCGTTCGCTGCGAACCGCCTGCTGCTCCGGGTTGAACAGCTCTTCTGCCTGCTCCACGGAAGAAAAATCCAGGTCTGCGGTCACTTCCGCACGGAACCGACCATCGCCGACAATCGGTCCCACCAGAGACGCCACCCGACGGGTCAGGCGCTCCTCAACGCGGGTGGTATAATCGTACTGGTCCTTGATCTGTTGACTGTCACTGTCTGCCTCACGCCCTGTCAGCAGGTTGCCGTTCTGGTCGACGACAGTAACGTTATCCTTGCTCATCTCGGGGATGCTGCCCGCCACCAGGTTCACAATGGCTGCGATATGCTCCTTTTCCGGCTTGCGCCCGGCGAACACATCCAGGAAAACAGAGGCCGTCGGGGTGCGGGCATCTCGGACAAAAACGGACCGCTCCGGGATCGCCAGGTGCACCCGGGCAGAACGCACACCGCGCATGGCAGCGATCGTTCGAGCGAGCTCGCCTTCCAGACCCCGACGGAAACTGATAGTTTCCATAAACTGCGAGGTACCTAAACCACGGTCCTGGTCCAGTAGTTCGTAACCCATGGTCTGCTCATCGGTCACGCCCTCGGCAGCCAGTTTCAGACGGGCGTTGTAGACTTCATCGGAGGGCACCAGCAGGGCACCGCTGCGCGGATCCATGCGGTAGTTGATGCCGCTCTGGTCGAGAATGGAGGTTATATCCTGAGGGTTGTAGCCGGACATATCACCGACCACCGGCTGGTAGTTCGGCTCCTGGGCCCAGAGCACCACGGCAACACCCAGAGCGACGCTGGCAGCCAGCCCCACCATCAGGCCGATCTGCCGCAACAGGTTCAGTCGGTTAAAACCAAACAGCAGGTCGCTGCGGCTTTCCGGTTTATCAGTATCCGACGCTGCCGGTACATTGGCGCTGGAGGTTTCTGCAGGTACGCTGGCCATGGCTGTGCTCCGCTATTATACCGGCATGTTCATGATATCTTCGTAAGCCTTCACTACCCGGTTACGAACCTGGGTCAAAGCTTCGAAGGAAACCGAGGCTTTCTCGGACGCGATCATCACGCGGGTAATGTCCACGTTGGGGTCGCCCATTTCATACGCTGTCTTGAGCTCACCCGACGTTTGCTGCAGCTCGTTCACACTGCCCACCGCGCGACTGAGCATATCCCCGAAGCTTTGTGTTTCGCGACCCTGCTCAACCCTTTGCGGGCTATCAATACGGCCACGAACGTCATTGTCCTGTTCAACACGCTGGTTCTGCATCATCTGCGAACGCATGTTACGGATTTCCGACAGCACATTGTTGATATCTGCACGTTCGACCATAACTCACTCCCCGGGATTGGTTGCTTCGGCAACAACCCATTGAACTCTGACTCTGTTATTCCGTTTAAAGCAAACCACAGGCCAACAACATTTATTTCTTATTTTTCATTAAATTAAGGAAACCGATCGCGATAGAAACCGGCAGAACGACGGGGATTTGACAGAAAAAAAGGGCTCCGGAAGGAGCCCTCAATAAGGAGTGGAAACTATTCGGATCAGGCCATGGCCAGCTCCGAATCCAGGTCGATGCCTGCATCACGCATCTGGGCCAGCTTGTAACGAAGGGTCCGCGGGCTGATACCCAGTTGCTCGGCCGCCCGATTGCGACGACCTCGCTCTTTTTTCAGCGTGTCGATAATGATACGAAACTCCCGCTGACGCAGATCATCCCCCAGGGCAACAGGGCCACTGTTTTCCGATGCCTCCGTCAAATACTGGCTATCGGGGTCAGCGACAGATTCATTCCCAAACGGTGCTGACGGCGACTCCGGCTCTCCCGCCGGCGCCCGCTCGGCAACCGGTGCGCTGCCGTCCACACGGCCGGTAATGCCCAGCTCCAGGCACAGGTCTGCAGCATGAATAACATTCCCCTGATGAAGCACCAGTGCCCGCTGAATCGCATTATCGAGCTCACGGACATTACCCGGCCATGGGTGGCTCACCAGTGCCCGCTGAGCGTCACTGGCGAAACTGATGCCGGTCAACTTCATCTTACGGCAATGCTTCTTCAACAAGGCAGTCGCCAGCGGCATGATATCCAGCGCACGATCACGCAGCGGTTGCCAGTGCATCGGGAATACCGTCAGCCGGTAGTAAAGGTCTTCGCGGAACTTGCCCTCACGGACATAATCCCCCAGGTCGCGGTTGGTGGTAGCCACCACCCGCACATCCAGGACAATGGGTTTGCGACCGCCAACCCGCTCAACCTCACGCTCCTGCAACACCCGCAACAGCTTTGATTGCAGCCCCAGATCCATTTCCGAAATCTCGTCGAGGAGAATGGTGCCGCCATTGGCCTGCTCGAATTTGCCAGGCGAAGAGGCAACCGCGCCGGTAAATGCCCCTTTCTCATGGCCGAACAGGATGGCTTCGAGCATATTCTCAGGAATCGCCGCACAGTTGATGGCCACAAAGGGCTGGTCAGCACGGGGCGATTGCTGGTGAATATACCGGGCCAGCACCTCTTTACCGGTACCGCTCTCCCCGGAAATCATTACCGTGGATTCACTGGCCGCGACCTTTGCCGCCAGCTGGAACATACGTTTGCTGATCGGGTCCTCAGCCACTGGTTCATCACCACCGGTTTTCGCGCGGGCCCCGCCCACTACCTTGGTGACGGCGTCAACCAACACCTTTGGCTCAAAAGGCTTCACCAGATAGTCGATAGCGCCGGACTGCATCGCAGACACCGCATGACTGATCTGGCCGTAGGCGGTGATCAGCATCATCGGCAGCCCGGGATACAGCCGCTGAACCTCCCCAAGGAGGTCGTGACCCGACATGCCGGGCATATTGACGTCACTGACCACCATATCCACGGGAGCCTCCGCCAGACGCGCCAAAGCTTCCTCGGCGTTCGCCGCCTCACGGACACGAAACTTTGCCAGTTCGAGGGTCGTGACCAGTGCTTCCCGCAGGTCGTGGTCATCTTCAACGATCAAAATCTGGGCCTTGGCCATGGTTGCCTCCGAAAACTCTTCTTTATTGACCAACAAGTGGAAGGGTCAGTGTCGCCACTGCACCACCCTGTTCCGGGGATTGCATGGCAAACCGCCCCTGATGGGCCTTCACCACTGCCTGAACAACCGCCAACCCGAGCCCCGTACCATGGGACTTGGTGGTATAGAACGCTTCCATCAGCTGTCCCGCCTGCCCCGCTTCAAACCCGGGGCCGTTATCCACCACTCGAATCACCAGTTCCCCTTCAATCGGCGCGAGCTGAACCACCACGCGAGTGGCTCCGGCTTCCACACTGTTGTTCACCAGATTGGTACAGGCACCCACGAGGGCATCCCGATTGCACATAACACGACAGTCCTCGACCTGGCTGTCCAGATTCACCTCCACACCGGCAGACAGTTTCAGCCCATCCAGCGCGGAACCCAGAGCGCTGACCAGCGTCTCCGCGGACAACTCCTCGGCCAGACGGGTTTCCCCGCGGGCAAAGATCAACATGTCACGCACCTGCTGCTCCAGATGCGTGAGACGGGACATCAGACGGGAGGCACAACGCTGACGCATCTCCTCGTCCAGGTCTTCCTGGCTGAGGTGGCCACCGTAGAGAATGGCGGCAGACAGCGGCGTGCGAATCTGGTGTGCAAGAGAGGCGACCATTTTGCCCATGGCCGACAAACGCTGGGCATGAGCAAGCTGCGACTGCAGGTGACGGGTTTCTGTCAGGTCCGTCAGAAGAATCAATTGGCCCGGCTGGTTTTCCATGGTCCGGATCTCGATACTGACCCGCCGGCCGTCTTTCAGGGACACTTCGTGGCCGTCATCCCGGCGTGGCGCAAAGCAGCGGCGAATCACATCCACCCAGCGCTCGCCGTCCAGGGGTTCACCCAACAGACTGATCGCCGCGGGGTTGGTCTGGGTCACCACCCCCTGGCTGTCGAGCACGACCACACCAGCCGGTAATGCGGTCAATAATGTGGACAAACGATCCGCCAGCTTTTCTTTTTCTTCCAGCTCTTGCTGGCGCTGGAGAGATTCCGCTGTCAGCTCCCCGGATAACTGATTTACCCGGGACTCGAGTGTGCGATACGAATCGGTAATTTGCCGCGACATCTGGTTAAACAGTTCCAGCGCCGATCCCACAGCTTCGTCGTCCTGCTCCGGAAACAGGGCGGTAACCTTGTCGTTGGCATCCGCCGCCGCATTGGCTTGTGCCTGTTCTGCGGAAGACTTCACAACAAACTGTAGCTGACTCATAAACTCGTCCCCTGACTCACCCGAACACCGGGTCAAACTCTACGGATGGTTTGTTTTCAGGGAACTAAGCCAGCATCATGCCAACTTAAATTTTTGTTTATATTTCAGCAGGAAAGAAAACTCACCAGATGGGAAACGACGGTTTTACGTCGGCCTGAAATGACTGTACCGCTTCGGGTTACAAAGCTTTGACGCCGGTTTTTATGGTTTTTTGGTGGTTTAGTTGGGAGTAGAGGGCCAGGGGGGAGGTCTTTTTTGAAATCGCCTTACAACTCGCTTTGCTCAGACAAGCGGCGATTTAAAAAAAGACCTCCCCCCTGTCCCTCACTGGACTTCAAGCGTGCCTGCCATACAACCGATTTTATTCGCGGCGGGCCCGCACAGGGTAAAAGCCGGGGTGGTGGGGTATGTTTTTAAAAAGCGCCGCTTGTCTGAGCGAAGCGAGTTGTAAGGCGGTTTTTAAAAACATACCCCACCACCGCGGCCCACTCCCCAACAAAACCCCAAAGACAAACCAAACAGAATCAGGTGTCCTCGGACTCCTCCTCCCGAAGACCATATTTGCGAACCTTCTCGACGAGGGTCGTCCGACGAATCCGCAGCTTCTCCGCTGCACGGGCAACCACGCCACTGGCTTCGTCCAACGCTTGCTGGATCAGCTGTTTTTCCAGGTTCGACAGGTAGTCCTTCAGGTCGATGCCATTAACTGGCAGCAAAGCTGGCGCGTCCAGACCCACCAGTCCGGGTACACCAGACGGCATGCCTGAATCCTCTACTGGGCGGTTTTCGTCGTAGTCGTCCACATAGCGGAACTTCTTGGGCAGTTCCTGGACGCCGATGACGCCATAGGGGTGCATGATCGCCAGGCGTTCTACCAGGTTGGCCAACTCCCGAACGTTACCGGGCCAGTCGTGTCGGCACAGGCTCATGATCGCTGCCGAGTTCAACCGTAGGGAGCCGCGTTTTTCTTTTTCCATCCGGGAGATCAGTTCGTTGATCAGCAGGGGGATGTCTTCGACACGCTCCCGCAGCGACGGCATCTCGATGGGGAAAACGTTCAGGCGGTAATACAGATCTTCCCGGAAGTCTCCGGTTTCGATCATGTCCTCGAGATTCTTGTGGGTGGCCGCGATGACCCTCACGTCTGCTGACAGGGTGCGGTTACTACCAACCCGTTCGAATGTGCGCTCCTGCAGGACACGCAGGATTTTTACCTGCATGTTCAGGGGCATGTCGCCGATCTCATCCAGGAACAGTGTGCCCCCTTCGGCCATTTCAAAGCGTCCGACCCGTGACGTAATGGCGCCGGTGAAGGCCCCTTTCTCATGGCCGAACAATTCGCTTTCCAGCAACTCTGCGGGGATTGCGCCACAGTTCACCGGCACAAATGGCTTCTCCCGTCGATCGGAATGGTAATGCAGGTTTCGGGCAACGACTTCCTTGCCGGTACCGGACTCGCCGGTAATCAGCACGCTGACGTCCTTGTCGGCTACTTGTTGCATCAACTGACGCACCGACTGGACTTTCCGGCTGGTGCCGACGAGGCTGCGGAAAAGCTGCAGGCCGCGCTGCTGTCCACGTTCCTGCGAATGGGCAAATTGATCACGATAGATCTGGGCGCGGTATAGGGAATCCACGAACTTTGTGTAGTTCAAAGGCCAGGACATTCGCGCGATGATGCGTGACAGGCAGTCCTCAGGCATCCCCTTCAAGGTCGGGTCCCCCACCATCAGTATGGGCATACCGTTGGTTTTCCGGCAGAGTTCGGCAACGATGTCGGTAACGCCGTTGTCTTCACCGTTTATTATGGCAACCGCGATCGAAGCCAACGCCTCTTCATCACCATCAGCCAGCAGGGCATCGGCCTTTTCGCCCGCCAGAACACACTCTTCGCCAACGAACTCCAGAATGGTAACCAAATCGTGGCGGCGGGACTCGTCCTCGCTCAGCACCAGCACCTTGTTATTTTTAGGCATCCACGTGAATCTCTTGGAGGGATTTGAGCCGTATTTAAGACTGTAAGAGCACAGGAGTCAATTTTATGACGCTATTTGGAGTCGTTTCCTGAAACGTTTTGGTATGTGCGCGCAGCATTTCTGTTACGGTTCACACCCTTTAGTGCCTGTTCCGCCTCTTTGCGAGCTTCTGCCGCCCTCTCACTGGCCTCATCGCAAAATGCCTGGAGTCGTTCGAGACGCTCCCTCACCGGCTCAACAGCGACTTCACCCGCTTCCAGTCGCGCCATGACCGGCGCCACTGTCGTTTTAACCTGTTGGTTCAGTTCGGATAGCCTGTCCCAGTCCTTGTCGCTCAGGGCCTGAGCCAGGCATCCAATCAACTGATCCAGGACCTGGAGGTCATTCGGGGACTCAGTCATCAATCATTCTCCTGTGGTCACGAAGCGGCCCCGGTTCGGGGTGGCGCCCCCGGCGGTTTTCCAATCCCCCCGTTAGCGGCGTGCAGCGCGGCGGGCCGCAGAGGCCGTGAACTGGTTACCACGGAAACCCGGGGTGAAATCATACGCCGGAAATCCGTCGTCCAGGCCGTCGATGTAGTAGCGTCTGGATTTGAGATCGTATGTCATCTCCATAGTAGTCCAGAACACCGGCTCGCTGTAATAGCTAATGTTGTGGGCTTCGGAAACCCGCCAGAGATTACCCTCCGCGTCATATTCCTCTGACGCCAGGATCTGCCAACTGTCTTCATCCACATAGAACGTTCGGCGAGCGTATATGTGACTGATGCCCGTACGCAGTGTGGCCTCCACCACCCACACCCGGTGCAGTTCATAGCGGGTCAGTTTCTGGTTGATATGACCCGCCCGAATCACGTCTTCAGGGCGAACATCAGCGTCATGCAACTTGTAGGCATTGTAGGGCACAAAAATCTCCCTCTTGCCTTTCAACTCCCAGTTGTACTGGTTCGGCGCTCCGTTATACATGTCCTTCTGGTCAACGGAGCGCAGAGAGGAGGAATTTGGCAGATCGGTTTCATACGCCAGGTTCGGGGAACGACGCAGCCGGCGAGAGCCGGCGTCATAGCGCCAGGCCAGGCGAGGTGAGCGGACCTGGTCGAGGGTTTCGTGGACCAGGGTGATCGTGCCCGCGAGGTTGGATGGTGCGATGGTATCGGTCTTCAGGTAGAAGATTTTGTTATCAATGTCGGCCAGATCCGCCCCGAGACGGCTATAGGCGAAATAATAATCGTACTTGTTGACCACCTGGTTGAACGACCCGTTCACCTGTGGCGTCGCGGAGGCACTACGAAACGAGATTTCCTCGCCACGGTATCTCAGGATATGGTTCCAGATAACCTCCAGGCCAGTTTTCGGAATCGGGAACGGGCTGGTCATGATGGTGTCCCTGACGCCATTGCCGTTATCCAGCAGCTCTGCAGAAACCGCATTCTCACTGAACTTGTCGTAAACATGTTCCGGGAACGCTGCGGTCCGACGGGTCTGGTAAACCGGCATGAAAAAATCAGGGCCATATTGCTCAAGCATCCGGATATGACCGTCGGTCAGTTTATTCCGATAGAGATCCAGGTTATCCCGGGTAATGACGAACAGCGGGGCATCCTCAGGAAAGGGATTTACCTCGACCTGGCCCGGCTCCCAGTTCGCGGGTGGTTGTGACAGACCACCCGTCCACTCGGGAATGGTTCCCGAGGCGTTAGCCTGTCTTGTGGCACCAACCGGGGTAAGTTCGCTGTTCAGCTTCTGCGCCTCCGGCACACCGACCGCAGCGGCCACATTACCGGATACCGCCAACACCATGATGGCAACGCCTGTGACCAATTGTTTACGCATCCCTAACTTACCTCCACTTATCTCGGTTACCACCCTGCAGACATCCACAAGACACCTTTTGACCCTGTCGAACCGACAAAATCGGGCACATGTCACTCAACGGGCGGCCCTTTTTGCCAAATTCAAACGCCCGTTTCAATACATTGTATGTGTTTTCTTGTTAAACCCATAGGTAACAACACGGGGAGGAAATCCATTCCTGGAAATGGTAAACTGTTAAATTAGTCTGGAGCGCACTCTTTATTGATCTCACTAGTCTCCACCGACACCCGTTTGGCAGGTAACCATGGCATCACAGTGGCATTCACTGGTATCACAAAAGTTGTTTCTGGCCAGGACACTGCTACGACAGGCGGACAGCGATACCAACGCTGAAGTCGACTCGTACCGCGCATTACAGCGGGAAGCAGCCATTCAGGGCGCCATAGAGCTGTCGCTGCGTGCGCGGACGTTGTTGCTGGTAATGATTGCGCGGTTGTACCAGCAGAAAAACGAAGAGCCTGAGTCACTGACAGCATTGTCAGCGTTGCTGGGAACCGAGTTGCCGGAAGTCGCTGAATTGCTCACCCTGGCGCATCAGCCAGGCAGCTGGTGGAATCTTCTGGATCAGTTGGAGACGTCCCAGAGCACGCCACCGGCAGCCAGGAAGACGGTCAGTGCGGAGAACATTATTGCGATCTCCGCAGAATCGGGCCCGGATCGATCGACGCCGGCGCTTAATACATTGCTCGACGCGCTCAAACAATTCGCTGATACCCTGGAAGACCGCCACAGCGAGTGGTAAACCGCATGGTACGACGGGGTAGGAATCAACAGAAAGGTTATTTGAATGTCACCATCTTTTTTTGAAATCGTACAGTTGAGTGATGGCGATTACGCCCTGCGTCGTATTGATGACGACGCAGCACCGCTGGTGCGCATTTCGTTTTCTTCAGAAGCTCGCGAAATGATGGAAGACCGGGATATGGCCGTTGCCAAGGCGATGATTGCTGCAGGCATCGAAGCGGTCGGAAACGTCTCCCATGATATCGATTGGGAAGAGGATGAGCTGGAAACCCAGGACGTCCAACCCTCCTACACGCTTCACTGAAAACACCCTGGCCAGCGCATCATCAGCGCTGGCGTAATACTACTCCGTGACTGTTGCCCTGGGCTGACGCTTTCTGCAGCGTTTCCAGAGCTTCACGACTAAGCTTCCGCGTCCACATCACCACTGCATGGCAGGTCCCGGCACTGAGCGCACGCTCAGCCAGCTGGCGGGCCGGATAGTCCTGGGTGGATCTCAATACCAGCAACTCACCCGCGACGATGCCATGCATCTTTTGCCACTTGCTTACCAGCGCCTGGGGCGGATCAATCCACGCAAGCCAGCGTTTTTCCTGGTTTAACTGGGTCAACATTGGCAGCAATAGCTGGAAGTTCTCAACCTGACCTTCCGGCAGGATAATTTCAGTCACATTGCCAGTCACCGGCGCTGTTGCTGGATCGGCTCGCCTGGATCTTGCAGGCCCGCTGCGAACAACTGACGCTCCCCCTGAATACCTTGCGGGAGCCTGGTAGCCCATAGCTGCCTGTGAATAGGCCAGATTCTGGTTAAAGCTGAGTTGTTCCATGATACGCCTCGCCTTCAAGTTGACCGTTCCGGATCAGTGCATATCCGAACGCCGGATGACACCGACACCAAGCCCTTCAATGAACAGTTCCTCTTCCGTGAGATCCACTTCAATTGGGGCAAATTCCTCATTCTCCGCAATCAGTTGCACTTTCGCGCCCTCCCTGCGGAACCGCTTGACCGTGACTTCCTCCCCCACCCGGGCGACCACGACCTGACCATTATGAACATCCTGGGTACGATGGACCGCCAGCAGGTCGCCGTCGAGAATACCGATGTCCTTCATACTCATTCCGCGCACCCGCAGCAGATAGTCTGCAGATGGCGAGAAAAAGTCCGGCTTCAGGGTGCAATGATCCTCGATATGCTCCTGGGCCAGAATTGGACTGCCCGCCGCCACCTGACCGATCACCGGCAAACCGAGATCTTCCTCAACCTCCGGCAAACGAATACCCCGGCTCGCGCCCGGCACCATTTCAATGGCACCCTTGCGCGCCAGCGCCCGGAGATGTTCCTCTGCAGCATTGGCGGAACGGAAACCCAGTTCCGCAGCGATCTCCGCCCGGGTCGGTGGGTACCCGGTTTCATCCACGTAACGCCGGATGATATCCAATACCTGGGTTTGCCTTGCTGTCAGCTTCATGCGGTTGCCCCACTCGTCCTGGTTTTATATACAGTGATTTGACTATATACAGTGTTTTATCCAGTGTAAAGTCCACTTCCTGTATTTTTTGTCGGATTACCTCAGGATGCGCCGGGGACGGTCTGTGGTATGGTAAATCCAACCCATTGAGGAGGCGCAGGAATGAGCGAAACCAAGGCATGCAGGATGCCAGATATCCTCAGGACCGAATCCGGAGAGGAGCGTCGCGTCGGTGTTGAGATTGAGCTGTCGGGTCTGAGTTACAACGCCCTGGTTCAGCTGACAGAGAAACTGCTTCGGGGACAGTCCCGTGAAGCCTCGCGCTATGTGACGGAGCTGGAAACAGAGTTCGGATCTTTCACCATTGAACTGGATTCAGCCCCCATCAAGGATCTGGATCTGAAGGGGGAAACCGTCCCGGAATCCATGCGGGAACTTGGTGGCCAGGCAATGGATGTGATTGATGCGGCCGCCGAGAAGATCGTTCCCCTGGAGATCATCAGCCCGCCCATGCCGTTTTCATCCCTTGAGTGCATCGAGGTTCTCTGCGATGAACTGCGCAAGGCAGGCGCTCTTGGCAGCCGGGAAACGCTCTATTATGCGTTCGGTCTGCAGCTCAACCCAGAGCTGCCCGACCTGAGGGCGGACACCCTGGTTCGCTATCTTCAGGCATTCGCAGTGCTGTATGACTGGCTTAAATCCCGGCATCAGATTGACATCAGCCGCAAATTCACCAGTTACATCGAACCGTGGAGCAGCCCCTATATCGACCTGCTGGTAAATGATAATTACGCCCCGGATACCGAACAGTTGATGCGGGACTATCTCAGGTTCAACCCCACACGCAACAAGGCACTGGACCTCTTGCCGCTGTTTGCCGACCTGAATAAATCCGTTCTGGCAGAATACGTGATGGATGAACGCATCAAGAGCCGGCCCACCCTGCACTACCGCCTGCCGGATTGCGACATCGACAATCCCGGATGGCATTTTTCTTCGGTCTGGAACGACTGGGTGGTGCTGGAACAGATCGCCAACAATGCTGAGGATCTGGCGGAGCTCAGGGAGCAGTTCCGCATGAGCCGCAAACTGAGCCTGCGCAACCTCACTCAGAGTTGGCTTGATACCTGTGGGCAATGGCTGCGTAACCGCTACTATGTCTGACACTATCCCGCAGGCGCCCGAACTACCGGGACTGACCATCGGCATCAGTGGCCCCGCACGTCGCAGTACGGCACACCGCCTGATCAGTCTGGCGCTGCGCATCCACGGGGCAAGGACGCATTATATCCGTCCCGGCGCCAGGGTAAACGTAGCGCTTCTTGATGGACTGGTGCTGTCGGGGGGTACCCACGTTCACCCGGAGCTCTACGGCCAGCAACCGACCGTAACCGCCCGCTATGACCACCAGCGGGATCAGACCGACCGACAGTTGCTGACAAGGGCCGAACAGCTGAACATCCCGATTCTGGGCATTTGTCGGGGCGCCCAGTTCATTAATGTGTTTCACGGAGGTTCCCTGTGCCAGAACGTCACGCCCCTTCGTGTCCATACGCGGCACCGACCGTTGCTGCTCCCCATGCAAACTGTGCGGCTCGTTAAGAACACCCGGCTCGGCCGCCTCATGCACAGCACCGTTATTGGCGCCAATCGTATTCACAGCCAGGCCATCAAACGCCTTGGACGCAATCTGAGGGTGGTCGCACTGGACAACGACCAGTTTGTCCAGGCCATCGAAAACACCGGTGACCAGTGGTTAATGGGTGTCCAGTGGCATCCGGAATACCTGCTTTATCATGGCGGGCATCGTCGCATCTTCGGCCACTTTGTCCATGCTGCCCGGGCACGGAAGTTGATACGACTGGAAGAAGCCGAAGCCAACGCCTCGATAACCAATCCATAGCGCTGAATATCAAACGGCAAAAAGAACGGAGATCTGACCATGCTAAACACGATGAAAAAACACCTGCTACCTGGCCTGGCGGCAACCCTGATACCACTGGCGGCCCAGGCAGGCGAAGTCAGCCTGAGCGGAGAAGGCGCGGTGAAATATACCCCTGACAGCGCCCGCCTGCAGTTCACGGCCAGCGCCGAACACAATCTGCCGGCCCGGGCATCGGACAAGGTCAATGAAGTCATGGCCCAGTGGCGCGACAACATCAGCACTTACCGCGACCAACTCAACGATTACAGTGACGCCAACGTCAATCTTTACACCCGAACGCTGCCGGTCCAGGAACGGGGCCAGGAACCCCAGAAAATGGCGGTCGCCTCGCAAACCGTGAGCTTCACCATTGACGATCTTGCATTGCTTAACCCGCTGTTGGAGCAGGCCCAGAAACTCGGGCTCGACTACCATCTCGGTGCCGGCAGCTTTTACCATTCCGATGAGTCGGGACTACAAAAAGAGGCGCTGGCCCGGGCGATTGCGGATGCCAAATCCCGCTGCGAATTTGTTGCCCGTCAACTGGAGCAGTCCTGCGGTGACGTGGTTAATATCAGCGTCAATGGCGGCCACCGCCCGATCCCGATGATGATGGCGGAAGCCAGATCCGGAGCGGATGTGGTGTCCAGTGTCGGGGCCCGGGAGTTACAGGCAAGTGTCAGCGCGACCTTCCAGCTCGACTAGAAATCCCGGGTATAGAAGATGTCGAGGGAAGCAGCCAGCCCACTGGCTGCTTCCAGATAGAAGTAGCGCCCCAGATCGTAGCGCAGCGCCACGGTGGTAATCGGCTCAAAGATCCCCACTCCGTACCGCAGGCTCAGCTCGTCGGTGATGTAACCACTGGCGACCACCGACGCCTGATCCCCCGTCCCTTCCGCTTCCAGAACCAGGTTGCGAATACCGAGCTCGTCTCCCAGCCCTTGAGTGACCTTGCTCGCCTGGGTCAGCCCCAGAGACAACGCCGCCCGACTCATTTGTCCTTCATCGCCCCGGCTTTGGGGCGAACGCCCGAGTATCACATAGGACAAGGCATCGCTCTGGGGCATCGATGGCTCGGAGAACACTTCCGTTTCCGGCTCGCGGACCGGTCCGCTGAGGCGAATGCCGGCGACCACGGTATCCACACGACGCACTGCCTCGATGTCCAGATACGGCTGGGTGAGTGGCCCCACAAAGACAATTCGCGCCCGGCGCAGCTCCAGCTCCTGCCCATAGGCTTCATACTGACCGTTCTCCAACTGGAGGGCGCCTCGCGTGTCCATGTCATTGCCAAT
This sequence comes from uncultured Marinobacter sp., assembly GCF_947259545.1. Taxonomy (GTDB): domain Bacteria; phylum Pseudomonadota; class Gammaproteobacteria; order Pseudomonadales; family Oleiphilaceae; genus Marinobacter. The sequence goes on along the minus strand of NZ_CAMYMK010000002.1, from coordinate 1,034,670 downwards.
CCGCAGCGTCCCCTTGAGCTCCCCGGTCACACCGAAAGCCGCGAAGGTAACCGCGTCGTCCCCCACCACCACAGTGACGTCCATATTCAGTGAGCGGACAGCGGGCTCCTCCTGATCGGCCCCGACAATGACTTCATCCTCGGAAACCGACACTGCCTGCTCCGGCAGGGTACGCACTTCAATCTCGCCCCGAGGCACATCCACCCGCCCGGTCACCGACAACGCTCCGTCGCGGAATGCCAGAGTAATATCCGGTGCGACTTCGACCCGGGCATAGGGATCGTAGGTCACCGGCAGGCGTTTTCCGGTGACGGTGACTTCCACGGCAGGCTCGCGCTCCCACTCCAGTTCACCGGTCAGCTTCCCCTCACTGCGATCATTGCTCTTCCATCGCCCACTCAGATCGGCGGAATACCCGTTCAACGTCAACGCCACCACCACATCTTCCAGCGGGATCGGCAAGGAAGGGTCCACGAAGCGTCCCCCTGTCAGGGCGATCTCGCCTTGTATGGCCGGTCTCATCAGGGGGCCGGACAACTGCCCTTGGCCATTCACCTCACCCTGGACTTCCTCCAGGCCGGCCACCACACCCGCCAGCGCAATATCCAGACCCTCCAGTTTGAAATCGCCGGCTACGGTTCGCTCTTCTGCGGTCGGATCAACCGACAGATCCAGGGCAAACTCTCCCAATTCCGGCCCCGCCAGCCGGACAGCAACGTCCGCCATTTGAGGCTTCATATCAACGCTCACGGTCAGGCTATCGTGACGCAGCGTTTCCCAGTCTTCCTGAACCAGCACCTCGAATTCCCCTGCCCCCGCATCCAGGGAAACAGTGCCATCCGGGCCGTTATCGGTCATTGCCAGTTTAACGTCGGCGTTGATCCGCGCATCCCAACGGAGGGTTTCCGGCAGCAGCGACGCCAGAGCCTTGGAAGGGAAGTTATTTATCTGATAGGCGAGCTGCGGGCTTGGCATCAGAGTCTGATCCCCGGCACAGACGGAACTCTCCTGCCAACGCCAGCAATGAGCTCCGAAGGTCAGCGTACCGTCCTTGCTGTAGTCGAGTTCCGCAGGCTGGTCGAGGGTCCAGACCTGGGACGGCCCCGGCAGCTTGATCTCCCCGCTGTTCAGAGACCCACGCCAGCTGTCCCAGGCATCACCGGCGCCCCCCGCCAGGGCAAGGGCGAGATCAGCTTCGTCGTGGAGCGCCCGGATCGTCAGCCGGTGCGCCTGCTGTGTCCCTGACAGGCCCAGCTCCAGCCGCTCCAGGCGCTGATCCCCGGCACGGACATCCTCCGCCGTCGCCTTGGCGTTCAAAGCAAAACCACTGCGCAGACTGGCTTCGAGCTCAGCCATAGCAATCGTCACGTCATCCTGCCAGACCAGATCGTTTGCAGTTACCGACAGGTCCCCCTGGGGATCCTTTGGAGTCCCCCGCACCACCAGTGACGCAACCAGTTCGCCCGCCAACCCGGGCAGTAGAATCTCCGGCTCGGGCACGCGGATGTCGAGGTTACCGGCAATTTCGGAACCCCAGCGACCGCTGCCATTGATACGATTCTCACCCACTTCGAGGTTCAGATCGGGTACGTCCCAGGTGCCGCCCGAGGCTTGCAACTCGCCTTGGGTAACGGCGGGCTCCTCCTGCCAGGTGCCGGAAATATCCCAGTCGGCCGTCATATCCGGCAACCCATCGTCCGCCAGTTGCCCCTGGCTGTTCAGGTCACCGTTCAGACTGGCCTGGAGCACTGGAACCCAAAAGCCCGGGTTGAATTGATCAAGCGTCAGGCCGGCCTGCCACGCCAGCTGCCCAGCGAAATCAACGTCCGCATTGCCCTGGAGGGATCCCGCGCCGGTGCTGACTACCAGGTCGCTCAGGGACACCGTTTCCAGATTGCCTTCCAGGGCCGTCTTCAGATCCGCATCCCCCAGAGGGCCGGATACTGCCGCTTCCAGCCTGGCGTTGTAACTGTTGTCACGGTAAGACACCTCGCCATTCAAACTCCGCAGGGAAACCGGCGGTGGGTCAAATTCGGGAATCAGGCTGTACCAGGGGAATGCCTCCAACCCGATCTCGGCGGTTGCAGTCAGGACCTCATCCCAACTCACATCCCCCTCAATCTTGAGAGTGCCCTGCCCTGCATCGTCCCCGGGGCCAGCCATGTCCAACACCAGGCCCGATGCGCCGGCGGTGGTCAGCATCCCCCGGAGCGACGTAGCTATCGCCCCTTCGGTGCCCGGTAACGTCATCGTGGAGCGCGTAGCAAAACCCTTCTCCAGACTACCGTCGAGAGAAAGCTGCCAGTTGGTCAGGGTGAGGGTTGATGGCAAGGTATCCAGCGGCAGGAACGACTCCGACCGGAGAGACAGGCGAAGTGGCAAACGCCTGTCCAGTGGCGCCCCACGTCCCTCCAGTCCAGCACTGAGGTAACCGCTGCTGCGACCGGACAACCTGAGATCCTTTGCGCTCCCCGTCAGATTCAGCGCCAGTTGCCAATCGTCGCCATAGGGAGGCGGCAGAGAGACATCCACATCCAGATCGAGCGGCCAGTCACCGCGGGTCCCCAGCCGCCCGGATGCGTTTACGGAGATATCATCCAGACGGTAGTTTGCCCGGTCTATAACCCAGTCGGTTCCGGAGCCACCCGCTTCTATTTCCAGCGAGTCCCAGACCTTGCCGTCGTTGACGGTAAACAGGCCCAGGCGGACATCGCCGATTTTCAGGCCGATCGGCAGGTTGACCAGGGGCAGGCTGATATCGCCTCTGGGCTCCTCCGGCTCATCGGAAGGTTGCAGTTTGAGGTCGATGGCGTCGGCATGGAGCGTATCCAGGCACAATTCCTTGCTCAAAAGGCAGCCAGGGGACCAGTCGACCACCACGGCCTCAATGGTCACCCCGACACCATAGCCCTGCCACCGTAGGGAATCGGCTCGCCAATAGCCGAACAGGGAACCCTTATCCCCTTGTGTCTGCAAGCCCGGAATCTGGTCGAGAGCCCAGGCCGTCCCCACCTCGGAACGCAGGATCAGTAGCAGAACGGCTACCAGCACAATGGGCAGCAATACCAGAATACCCAGCGCGAGCAATAGCCAGAACCGCCAGCTCCGCCGCTTTCGCTTCACGTCCGTCACAGTTCGGGCCCCATGGAAAAGTGAACGCGCCATTCACCACCGAATTCTTCATCCAGGCCCTTGGCAATATCCAGGCGTAAGGGGCCAACCGGGCTCACCCAGCGTATGCCCACGCCTGCCCCTGTGGCCAATGGATCAAACACATCATCTATTGCGTTACCCTCATCCACAAAGGCCGCCACGCGCCAGTTCTGGATGAACTCGTACTGGTATTCGACACTGCCGACCATCAGGTAACGTCCACCAACGGCCACACCATCGTCATCTTTCGGCGACAGAGTTTCGTAGCCATAACCGCGAACACTCTGGTCACCACCGGCAAAGAAACGCAGCGATGGCGGCACGTCGTCGAACCGGTTTGTCGCCACGCCGCCCGCCTGGAAACGTGCGAGAAAGCGGTGGTTATCGGCCAGAGTGTACAGGCCCCGGACCAGAAAATTCACATGGAGAATATCGGCGTCCGACAAGACTTCACGGTGCGCACCCTTCACATCGAACTGAATCCGATACCCCCTGGAAGGGTCCAGTGGCGAGTTGGCATTCAACTTCGAATAGCTCACCCCTGGCAGCAACAGGCTACTCTGTTCCCGTTCGCCATCACCAATACGGAAGCGTTCGCCTTCCCAGCTCAGGGAGGCCACCTGCATCCACCCCGAGTCCAGCTGGTGCTGCCACTGCTGGCCAAGAGTGAGACGTTCGGATTCCACATCCTCAATATCTTCGCGCTGATACCCGGCACCAAGACGTATGGAGTCCGTCATCGGCGGGTCGAGTGGCAGCTCATACCAGGTAGTGAGGTTCTGGCGCGGGCCGGACAATTCCGTTTCCACACCTCTCCGATGCCCCATGAGGTTGATCCAGTGTTCGCGCCAGTTGCCGCGCAAGCGCGGACCAACATCCGTGGAAAAACCCACGCCTGCGGCAACGGATCGGGGCGGACGCGTCGTCAGGTTAACCGTCACCGGGATCACCCGATCCCGGGCACTGCCAGGCGATGCATCAATATCCACCCCGGAAAAGTAACCACTGTTAGACAGATCCCGACTGAGCCTGGCAATTTCATCCGCGTGATAGGGCTGACCGGGGTCAAACGTCACAAACTTGTCCAGCAAGCTGGTTTCGAAACCATGACCCTCCGGAAAATCCACGTCCCCCAGGCGATAACGCTCTCCGCTGCGGAAACGAATAGAGATGGCCGCGGTTCTTTTCTCTGGATCCACTTTCAATGTTCGGCTGACAAACTCACCATCAAAATAACCCATTACACGAGCCCGATTCTGGATGGATTGTCTCAGAGTGGTGTATTCACCATGATTGAGCACATCCCCCTTTGAAGGGGACATTGGTATGGCAGCCTGAAAACTGTCGTCTTCTGCCGCCGGGCCTTCAATCACGACCTCCCGCGAGGCAATACGAACCGGCTCGCCGGGGATCACCGTTAACGTCAGTTGAGCAAGTCCGTCTTCCCCCTCTCCTTCCACTACCTCCCACTCAATAAGGGGACTGTAGTATCCAAGGGCTTTGAGGGCCTCCTGGACCTGTTTTTTTGCAGTACTGACGTAACGGCGCAGGTTGTCGGCGCTTCGTCCCTCAACGTCACCGATAAAGACTTCTGCATTGTCCTCCAGGGCTGGGTAGTCGCCCTCGACATTCACCACCACCTGAGTGGCGTGCCCTGGCAATACCCACAACAAACACCACAACAGGGCGCCTGGAAATCGAATTTGTCTGCAGAGTGAGAACATCCGTTTATGAATCGTCTTTTTGATGAAGTAAAGAAGGTGCCGAGTCTGGTGAATTGACCAGACCGACCACCAGCAACGCGCCTTTTGCCAATGGCTACCGGAGCCGACGCGCCCATGATCAGCCCAGACTCTATTCAATAACAACTATCTGATAGTAACAGGAGCGCCGTATTCCCGCGCGCCTCCAAAGGAGACTGACGATGACCAGGGATCCCATCGGACTGGCCCTGTCCATGATGAACCGCCTTGCGGCGAACCCTTTACTGGACCGTTTTGGCCTGCGCACGGCCACCGAAAGAACCGCCTATCACGGTACCCGGGTTGGTTTTCGAACCATTGCCCTCGCCGGCCGCGAATTCAAGCGGGTCACTAACTGGTTGCCTAAAAAACGCCTGCCGGGAAAAACTGCACCAGCATTATTTGATCTTACGCTGGATGACGACCAGCAGATGATTGTCGACAGCCTCCACCGATTGGCCCGGGACACCCTGAGACCAGCCGCAGCCGAGGCCGATGAGGCAGGTGCGCTACCGGCCGACGTTTTCGACGCCACTGCGGAACTGGGATTAACCCTCTACGCTGTGCCAGCAGAGTTTGGTGGTGTGGCGGAAACCCGCTCCCCGGTCACCAGCGTACTGATCGCAGAACAACTGGCGTGGGGCGACATGGGGCTGGCGATCGCCCTGCTGGCCCCCTTCAGCGTTGCCCAGGCCATTACCCACTGGGGCACAGGCGAACAACAATCCCGGTATCTGCCGGCCTTCTGCGACGAACAACCGCCCGTCGCCACCATTGCCATTGATGAACCAAGGGCATTGTTTGACCCCCTTGACCTGAATACCATCGCCGAACCTACCGCCAGTGGATACCGGCTGAATGGCTGCAAGAACGGCGTCGTCCTGGGCGCCCAGAGTGATCTGCTGCTGATCGCCGCGGCGCTGAAAGGCCAGCCGCGCCTGTTTATTGTCGAGGCCGGCACCGCAGGCATGGAGCACGCAGCCGATCCCACCATGGGATTGCGATCCGCGCAGCCAGTCACCCTGACCCTGAACAATGTTGAGGTGTCCGCTGAAGCCCTGCTGGGCGATGACGACTTCGATTACCAGGCCTTTCTGGATCTCGGGGCCATGCTGCGCTGCGGCCTGGCTATCGGTACCTCCCAGGCCGTGCTGGATTACGTCATTCCCTACTGCAACGAGCGGGTTGCGTTCGGTGAGCCGATCAGCAACCGTCAATCCGTGGCATTCATGATAAGCAACCTGGCCATCGAAACCGACAGCATGCGCATGCTTGCCTGGCGCGCTGCCAGCCGCGCGGAGACCGAGCAGACATTCCACCGGGAAGCCAGTCTGGCCAGACTCCTGTGTAGCGAGAAAGCCATGGAAATCGGCACCAACGGTGTCCAACTGCTTGGTGGCCACGGCTTCGTAAAAGAACATCCGGTTGAGCGCTGGTATCGCGACCTGCGCTCTGTCGCCACCCACACCGGCGGCGTCCACGCCTGAGTCCGAACAGCACTGGAGTATCACCATGAACCTGGAAATACCGAAGAAATTCTCCCCGATTGTTCACCAGGCCCGGCAGGTCGCGCAGGAAGTCTTCCGCCCCATTTCCCGGAAATACGACCGGGCGGAGCACGCTTACCCCAAGGAACTGGACATGTTTGCCTCCATTATGGACGGCATGAATGAAGGCGCCCCGGATGGTGGTGCCGGTGCCGGCAAACTGGCCCGCTCTGATGGCAACGGCAAAGACGGTAACCGCAACGGCACCAACATGAAAACCGTGCTGGGGCTGACCGAGCTGTGCTGGGGCGATGTGGGCCTGGCCCTGTCCATTCCCCGCCAGGGACTGGGCAACTCCGCCATTGCCGCCGTTGCCAACGAAGAGCAACTGACCCGTCTGGGCGATGCCTGGGCCGCCATGGCTATCACCGAGCCCGGGGCAGGCTCAGATTCTGCCGCCATTCGCACCACGGCAACCGAGAGCGGCGACCACTACGTCATCAATGGCGAGAAAATCTACGTGACGGCCGGTGAACGGGCGAACGCCGTTGTGGTCTGGGCCAGCCTTGACCGCAACAAGGGGCGTGCCGCCATCAAGTCCTTTGTGGTGGAAAAAGGCACCCCCGGTATGACGGTAGAACGCCTGGAAAAGAAGCTAGGCATTCGGGCTTCGGATACCGCTGCCATCCGCTTCGAAAACTGTCGTGTACCGAAAGAGAATCTGCTGGGCGATCCCGAAGTCAGCGTCAGCAAAGGATTTGCCGGCGCCATGCAGACCTTTGACAACACCCGTCCGGTGGTCGCTGGCATGGCGATAGGCGTCGCCCGTGCCGCGCTTGAGCGCACCCGTGAAATTGTGGAACGGGCGGGGATCGACCTCAACTACCGCTCTCAGACCTGGACCCAGCCTGCAGTAACCCGCGAACTCCATCTGCTCGAGGCGGAGCTCGAAGCCGCCCGGCTGCTCACCTTGCGAGCCGCCTGGATGGCCGATAACGGTCTGCCTAACTCCAAGGAAGCCTCCATGGCAAAGGCCAAGGCCGGACGTGTCGGCAACGCCATTACCCTGCGCTGCGTGGAACTGTGCAGCAGTCTCGGTTATGGCGAAACGGAATTGCTTGAGAAATGGGCCCGCGACTCGAAAATTCTCGATATTTTCGAGGGCACCCAGCAAATTCAGTTGCTGATCATCGCCCGCCGGTTGCTTGGGAAGTCGTCCGCTGAGTTGAAATAGGCTAACCTGTGGGAAAATTCACAGGAATTCAGGCACCTGAATGCTGAAAATCAACCGCGAAAATCTCAAGTCCAGTCACCAGACGATCTGGCTCATCATCGACTTCCTGATGCTGGGCCTGCTCATCGCCAATCTGACCCTGATCATTTTTGATTCCGTGTACGCCTTCAGCGCCATCGAAGGCTTTTTCGCGGAACATACGCCCGGCTTTCATGGCCTTTACGAACCGATCCATGAAAACTTCCTGTTCTACGACCTGATCTTCGTCGGCATCTTCCTCACCGAATTTTTCCTGCGCTGGGGGTACGCCGTGAAGGCCAGTGTCTACGACCGCTGGTACTTTTACCCCTTCATCCACTGGTATGACCTGGTGGGCTGCATCCCGGTGGGCAGTTTCCGCTTCCTGCGGATACTGCGGGTTATTTCCATTATCTACCGGTTGCACCAGTACAAGATCATCGATGTCACCAGCATGCGCGTCTACCAGTTCGTCAATTTCTACTATGAGGCATTCATGGAAGAGCTGTCGGACCGCATCGTTCTCAAGGTTCTGTCCGGCGTGCAGCAGGAGGTGAAGCGGGGTTCTCCGCTGTTCGAACGTATTCAGCAGGACATTGTGTTTCCACGCCGGGACATGCTGACCGACTGGATTTCCGAACGGGTGGCCCAGGCCGCGCAGGAAGGTTATGTACCCAACCGGGGGGCGCTGCGGAGCTACCTGGAAGATCGGGTGGACAGCGCGCTCAAGCAAAACCTTGAGCTGTCCCGGCTGAAATATCTGCCGGTGGTCGGGCCCACCATCCAGGAAACCTTGGAGGAAGCGGTTGGCGATATCGTCGCCAACGTTATTCACCAGATCCTTGAGGACCTCGCATCCGCGTCCAACCACGCCTTCATTGAAGACATCATCAACGTATTCATGCCCGATCCTGCCGATGCACGGACAGAGGCCGCTGCAAACGAAGCGTTGATCGACCTGATCCTGGAAATTCTGGATGCGATCAAAACCCAGGTACGAGTCAAACACTGGCGCGAAGAACTGCCATAACAACAGTAAAAGAGTCGAGATCCATGCCAACAGCACAACAGGCCCTGCACTACCGGCCAGCCCACGAGCTTGTACAGGAACTCAGCAACGGCACGCTCACCAGTGAGGCCGTGACACAACACTTCCTGAATCAGATCCGGGACCACAATGACACCATCAATGCCGTGGTGACCCTGGATGAGAAGCAAGCGCTGAAGAGAGCCCGGGCAGCGGACGAAAAACGCGCCTCCGGCTCCCCCCTTGGCCCTCTGCACGGCCTGCCTTTGACCGTGAAGGACACCTGGGAAGTCGCGGGCATGACCTGCACCGCAGGCGCCCCGGCGCTCAGGGACCATCGCCCGCAACACCATGCCGATGTGATTCAGCGTCTGGAAGACGCCGGCGCCATCATCCTTGGCAAGACCAACGTGCCGATCTACGCCACCGACCTGCAGAGCTACAACAAGCTGTTTGGTGTGACCACCAACCCCTTTAACCGCGATCACACTCCCGGTGGTTCATCCGGCGGAGCTGCTGCCGCACTGGCCGCGGGCATGACACCGCTGGAAGTAGGTAGCGACCTTGCGGGTTCCATCCGCACACCGGCGCACTTCTGTGGCGTATTCGGCCACAAGCCAACCCGAGCACTGGTGTCCTTCCGGGGCCATATTCCGGGGCCGCCCGGTACACAGTCCCGCCCGGATCTGGCCGAAGGTGGGCCGCTGGCCCGCACCGCCCGGGATTTGGCCCTGCTGCTTAACGTGATCGCCGGCCCCACGCCCCTGGAAGCCCGTAGCTGGTCAGTAGAGATGGCGCCCCCGACGCTCACCTCACTGGATCAGGCCCGCGTGGGACTCTGGCTGGAAGACCCCCTCTGCCCGGTCGAGGACGAGCTGACCAAGGGTTACCGCAAACTTGGCCAAGAACTGGAAAAGCGGGGCGCTCTGGTTGCCGAAGCCAGACACCCATTACTTAACCTGGAACATATCCTGCCGCCCTACTTCAACTTGTTGGGAAGCCTGTTGAGCACCTCTCTCAAGCCCGCTCAAAGACGGCAAATGCTCTGGGTGGCGCGACTGGAGAGGTGGCTGAAATTACTGGGCCCACTCACGCCCTTTATTGGTGAATACGGACGCGGCGTGAACCAACCGATACACCAGTGGATTGCCGTGAGTGAAACGCGGGAAAAAATGCGGGCTGAAATTGATGGGCTGTTCGAAGAATTCGATGTGCTACTCACCCCCATCACACCTACCACCGCGATTCGCCACGACCACAGTCATCCGGTTTTCAAACGCCGCATTGCCGTCGCTGGCCAGCCCAGGGCTTACATGGACCAGTTCTGCTGGATAGCCTTTGCCACACTGCTCGGCCTGCCTGCCACATCGGTTCCCGTCGGGCGCAGTAAGGAAGGGCTACCGTTTAATGTGCAGGTGATTGGTGCCCCCGGGAAAGATCTGACCACGATTCGTTTTGCTGAAATGCTGGAAAAAGAGGGATTGGCGGGCTTTAGCCCGCCACCGGGATTCTGACCAGCACTGTTGGCCTCCCCCCATCAGGAGTTCGACAGGCGCGCCAATCGTGCCCGGATTTCCTCCCTGCGGCCCTGGTCTGCGAGCTCCCGTCCCACACGAGCCGGGGCGGCCAGGGCCCGCTCCAGGTATTGCCGGGCGCGGGCCTTTTCCCCCTGCTCCAGCAGGTAGTCACCAAAGAAAAAGTTCGGATCGATCCCATCGGGATTGAGTGACAATGCTTTCTGCAGATAACGACGTGCCTTGTCATCATCCCCAAAGGCCAGCGGCCATCCCGGCACCTGATAATACAGTGAACCCAGCGAGGTATAGGCCGATCCATCCAGCGCAGCGTCGTCGATTTCAAGTGCTTTCTCAAGCTGACTTCGGGCATCTTTGACCAGACTCAGCGCACCGAAACCGCCCTTTTCTCCGGCCCAGGTACTCAACACAATGGCTCGCCAGATGCGCGGTTCGGCACGATCCGGGTAGTCACCCACGAACACTTCCGTCTCTTTCGCCAACGCTTCGAAAGCGTCGGCTTTGTCGTCCCCGGGCACCTGATACTGAATCTCGGCCCAGCGCTGCTGAACGCGGACAAGGTCAGACTCCAGGCTTCCCGCCCATACCGGCATCGCCAGCAGCAGGGCCAGTAACAGACTGATAGTTCTCATTACGATACTCCTGACTCAAGAAATCGCCGGATCACCGGCAGTTGTTTGAAAAGCGCCCTGTCCACCAGTCGAGGCAGCACACCGTTGATCACCACAAACAACCTTTCCGGCCACCCCATAAAGCAGCGACGCTGGTCACGGGTCATGGCCTTGACGATGCGCTGGGCGACCCTTTCCGGTGAATCCACGGCGTTACCAAGGGCCTGGTTGAGCTGATTGACCACCTGCGGGTTCATCGCTGTGGCCGTGGCGCGGGGGGCGACGTAGACCACCTGAACGGATGTGTCCGCCAACTCCCTTCGCAAAGCCTCGGTGAATCCCCGCAGACCGAATTTGGTCGCGCAGTAGGCGGTATAACCAGGGAAGCCGATACTGCCGAAGGTCGAGCCAACAAACACCAGAGCACCCTCACCCCCTGTCGCAAAGCGGGGCGCAAAATGACGCGCCACCAGCATAGGGCTACGCAGGTTGACCGCCAGTTGGCCGTCAATGGCAGACACCGGCGTCCGGGAGAGACCGGCAAACTGGTTCTGTCCCGCGCTATGGATAACACCATAGATGTCTGGCCAGGTGTCGGTAATAGCCTGGAGTTGCTGATCCAGATCCGCAGCGGCCAGATCCAGCTTCACCCCGGAAGCACCTTCCGGTAGCTGCAGGCTCTCGGGCTGACGTGACGCCACCAATAACAAGGCGCCTTCTGCCAGCAGAGCCTGCATCAGCGACTGGCCAATGCCCCCGGTTCCACCCAGCAACAGGAAGCGACGGTTACGCAATTGCATGATCGGACGCCTCCTGCCGTGTCGTAGTCGCAGAAGCCAACGGAATACCGTGCAACATATCCCCGTACAATCGATACACAACCCGTGCAGAGTCGATGATTGCCTGCTGATCCGCGGGGTCCGTGATGTTGTTCATCAGATCGCGGAAGAATTCGAAATGATCCTGATCCAGTTCACCATGGGAATACAGGTAACTGAACGCCTGATCCGGTAGCTGCAACTGTTCCTGGATCTGGCGCGCCAGCGGTGTCGCCAGCTCGATGGAGGTGCCCTCGAGCACCTGGACCATGCCGAAAAAGGCGGCCGGATTGCCCCGGTCAATCTGGTGATAGAGATAAGCCACCATGAGTTCAATGGAAAGATCCGGCTGACTGGCGCGGCGCTCTTCGCGGTCCTCACCGCAGGCCTGTAGATCATTGAGGATCCATTCGTGGTGGCCGTACTCCTCATCAATGTACTCCACCAGGGCCTTGCGAACGTCTTCCAGTCTCTCTGGCAGTCGGCCACCGCACGCCATCATCAGAGGAACCGTGTGCTTTACGTGGTGGAAGGCCTGGGTCAGAAACCAGGTGTAACCTTCAAGGGTCATCCGTCCTTGCTGAACCGCCTGAATAACAGGGGCGCTGGTTACGTGGGTTCGCGCTTGTGCGGTTTCGGCCTGCAGCCGGTCAAAAAATGCCATGGTACGTCCTCCTGGCTGGGTTAGTTCGATCAAGTCGCTGTTGGCGATCAGATGGGGTAAGTCAGATTGAATGTGATGCCTGATGAGCCGGCCATTAGTGGTCAGATGACCGTTGCTGGCAGACAATGGGGAATGAAGCCGATAAAGAGATGACAAACGGGCGTAGTCCGGCAGGCGGTCATTCAGCTCGCGACACGCTACTGCTATCTGTTCCGATGATTGCCCGGAGGACGCAACAATCAGCGCACTGGGCTGGGCGTCGCCGTCGCCAACCGCCACGGCCCGCTGTACCCCCAGGGCTTCGACCAGTTCACTTTCGAGCCACTCGGGACTGATGTTACGACCAAAACTGGTGATCAGAAGGTTTTTCGAACGGCCGTCTACCGTCAGGAATCCGTCCGCAGATACACTTCCCAGATCCCCGGTATCCAGCCATTCATCCTGCGGGCCGGACTCACCAAGATAGCCAAGATGGGTGTTGCCGCGAACCAGAATGCGTCGCTGTGAATCAACACGAACCTCAACATGGTTCAGGGGAAGGCCAACCGTTCCGGGCCGATCATTGTCCGGGGTATTCAATGCGACGACGGAGCCACATTCGGACAGGCCATACCCCTCAAACAGAGGCAAACGAAGTGCCCGCGCCCGGTCTAGCAGATCGGGAGCGACTTTTCCGCCGCCAACCGCCAGGAAGCGGAAACCGCCCGTGGCGAGCACACCATGTTCAGCCAGTCCGGCAAGCAGTCTGGCCAGCTCCGGCACCAGAATCAGCGACTCGGGTTGCCAGCTGTTTAACGCCATCGCCAGGCGTTGTGCGTCAACCCCGCTACTACCAGCCATACCCAGTGACGCCAGCGGCTCAACCCGGACCACAGAGCCCATCAGCAGTGGCAGATAGAGCCCCGCCACATTCTCCAGCAAAGTGGCCAGCGGCAAGAGGCACAGATGATATTGGCCTCCGTTTGCCTCCAGCCGCTGCCTGAGCGACAGCACCGTTGCCGCCAGGTGAGCCTGGGACAGGCACACGCCTTTTGGAGTGCCGGTACTGCCGGATGTGAAGGTGATTTTTGCTGTGCTTTCAGGCAAACCGACAGGGTCCGATGCATCGCTCAACCCCGTTATACCGATCCCATAGCCAAGCGATTGCTGCCCTGCCGAATCTTCGGACCACAACAATGCCTGCAGCCCCGCCTGCCGAATCAGGTGTTCCCGCTGCTGAGGGGAAAAAAAGGGCGGCACGGGTACACAGACAACACCGGCCTCCAGGCACGCCAGATCCGCTATTACCCACGCTGCTGAGTTATCACCGCACAACCCGACACGTGAGACTTGCTGATGGCGCAGCCGCTCAGCAACTTTAGCCACTGCCGCGAACAGGGAATGGAAGGAATACCGGAGGGATCCGGATACCAGCGCAGTGGCATCAGGGTGTCTCGCAACGACGTTGCGAAACAGATCAGGCAAGTTTGCCATAGCCATCGCCCTCAGTCCGACAGGATTCCAGCATTCCCGCCACACCGGTCTCAATGAACCGGACATGACGGAGCAGGCCACAGGCCTTCAGACTCTCAACGCCCTGGTTGACATTGATGACCAGCACCCTTGGCTGATTGTCGTAGTAGGTGCCCCAGTCCAGACCCGCACCGCCCAGACGATCGGGATCGGCTACACCAAGGTCTGACACCTGAATTCCGATATGACCGAATCCATTTCGCAACTGGGTCGTTCCGGTGCACGCCACCCACTGCAGACCTGCCCGTTGCAGCCAAACCGCCAGCGCTGCAAATAGCGGACGGCTGATACCGGTCTCGACACCCGCAAGGTGGGCAATTTCCACCACCGACCTCCGTCCGACGTTGCGCTGCGGTACACACTTCTCAACCGGCTGATCCAGATAGTTTTCCAAAAACAACGGCTCGGCAGCGGCGCAACGAACGCCAACGGCGGCCAGCAACGTACCGTGCTCGGAGATAAGCGCCAGCAAAGGCGGCATATGCAGTGTCGGCCTGGCACCGTAGGCCTGGTTAAAACGCCTTCGAATGAAATCGGCCGCCAGTTGCTCCGAAGCGCTTCCCGGGCGTAACTCACACAGGTAGCGACGGCCACAAGACACCACCGGTTTCACATCGGCGGACGTGAGATCCAGACTCGCGGGCATGGTTAATAATTCGGTCATAAGTTACCTCCCTGACTGGCATTCAGACTAAGGGGCAATACTTAAGACTGGCTTAACCCGCAGGGGAACTTTTCTTAAGCCCGCGTTAAGGTTTCTGTGCCAGAATGTCGCGGTATCAGATAACGACAGAGAAAAACCGGATGCGTATTCTGCTAGTAGAAGACGATCACATGCTGGCCAATACCATGCTCACCATGCTGCGGGATGAGCAGCATACGGTGGACTGGCTGGATGACGGACAGCAGGCGCTCAATGCGCTGTCTGGGGAGCACTTTGACCTGGCCATACTCGACCTCACACTGCCCCGTCTAGATGGCCTCGAAGTGCTTGAGCGCTCCCGCAAAAAAGGCATACGAACCCCGATCATTATCCTTACGGCCCGGTCAGAGCTGGAGGATAAGCTTCGGGGGCTGGATGCCGGTGCGGACGATTACCTGACCAAGCCGTTCGCAATGGCTGAACTCAAGGCCCGAATCCGGGCCATTACCCGCCGGGGCACATCTGCGGACACCGCCGGTTTGTCCGTCGGAGGGATCACCCTGAATCCGGAGTCAGGCCAACTGACTCTCGGTGAGCAGACCATCACTCTTCCCAGGAGTGAACTGCAAATACTTCACTACCTGATGCGTCATCCGGATCAGGTGGCCACGAGGCGCCGGCTGGAAGAGCAGCTGTATGGCTGGGACCATGGCGCGGAAAGCAATGCCCTGGAGGTTCATATCCATCACCTGCGGCGGCGCCTGGGCAAAACCGTGATCCGCACCATACGCGGTGTGGGCTATATGCTGGACAGCCAACAAGCGACCACCTGCGGAGATCCGGAATGTCCCTGACCCGCACCCTGATACTGCTGGTAGCATCCACCGTCACGCTGATTGCTTCGATTGCCGCTATCTGGAGCTATATAGAAAGCAATCACGAACTCGAAGAGCTGTTCGATGCGGAAATTGCCCAGAGTACCCGCGTGGTTCAGGGGCTGGTGCAGCACCTCGCCACCACCCAGTCATCGGAAACGCTGGCCGGCATACTTACCGAAACCCTGCAGTTGCCGGAGGGGGCGCTCGAGGAGGGAGACTATGACGAAATCCTTCCCGGCGGTTCTGGCCACAAGTATGAGAAAAAGCTGGCCTTTGAGGTCTGGACCGCCGAGGGAAGACCTGTCCTGGACACCCTGTCCGCCAATGACGACCAGGCTCTGACTCCCGGTTACGCCTGGTCTGAAGCCACCGGTTTTCAGTGGCGTACGTTTACTATTCAGGATCCGAAAACAGGTTACTGGATTCGCACAGCCCAGCGTGAAGATATTCGCCAGGAGCTCAGCCAGGAACTTGCCCTGAGCAATATCCTGCCATTGCTGGTCACACTGCCACTGCTCTTCATTGCCGTGGCCTTTGCGATCCAGGTGGGCTTCCGTCCCTTGCGCAAACTCGAGCAGCCGATTCGTCATATGGCGCCTGAGAGCATACATCCTCTGGATACCCAGCATGCGCCAAAAGAGGTTACCGGTCTGGTTGGAGCGGTCAATGGTTTGCTGAAACGGCTTGATGATGCGCTGGAACGGGAACGGAGATTCTCTGCCGATGCCGCTCACGAGCTGCGCACACCTCTGACCGCGCTGCGCCTTAATCTGGAGAAAATCGACGAAAAATACCCCGGCGAGTTCAGTGAACTGACGACGGCAGTAGACCGGATGGTACATCTGGTCGAGCAGTTGTTGTTGCTGAGCCGGGTCGACTCTGGCGCAGGCTTCAATCCCGAAAACCATAATCTGTCTGACATCGTCACACAGAGTATCGCCGATGTGTCCCCGCTGGCCCTGCAAAAGCAGATAGAGCCATCGCTGGAAGACCAAACCGGACATGCCACGATCCGTTGTCAGGCAGCATTGATCAATACGCTGATGCGATCCGTCCTGGCCAATGCCATCCAGTACAGTCCGACGGGCACCTGTGTGGACACTCATCTTCAGCGTCGTGATAACGGATTCCGGATCCTGGTCTGTGACCAGGGTCCAGGGATACCCGAAGCCAGTCGTGAGAATGCCCTTGGGCGCTTTTCCAGACTGGATCAGCGGCTGGGCTCCGGAGCCGGCCTGGGCCTGGCAATTGCCCGGAGAATTGCCGAGTTGCACGGAGGCGAACTCAACCTCTTGGATCGCGAGGATGGTCAGCACGGCCTGTGCGTCAGCATCTGGCTTCCTGAATGACTCTTTGATCTCATCCCGCCCACCGGGCTTAAGCGTTCACAGGAAAAACACAAAAAAACCGGAAGATTTCGGGATCTAAGGAAATATTCAACTACATTGAAGTAAAACAACAACGGTTTATTCGACAGGGCGACGCTTGCACATGAATGCAGTGACCCGACCACTCTGTGTGTCTCTGGGGCTCCGAGTGCTGGCCCTATGGGGCCTACTACTGGCAAGTCAGCCCGCGCTGCCGGAGACCAAGATCCTGCTCAACAACGATGTCAGTGTCGCCACGCTTGATTTCACCTACCTGAACCAGATATTCGCAATGCAGGTCAGAAAGTGGCCGAATGGACAAGCCATTCAGGTCTATAGCTTGCCAAACAGCAATAACCTGCATCGCGAATTCGTGATTGAGCGCCTAAGAATCCAGCCCCACCAACTCGACCGCATCTGGAACCGCATGTTGTTCACAGGCACCGGCAAACCTCCAACGGTAGTAAGTTCAGAGGATGACATGCTGAACATGATGCGGAGCAACTCTGGCGCTATCGGTTACGTATCGAGTGATTACCCTGCGGACGGGGTGAAGCTGTTGGAAGAGGTTCAGCCATGAAGAAACTGTCACAGGGCGTCCTGCTTGTCACACTGGCCATCAGCCAGCACGCCGTTGCCATTGACCTGAGTGACTCGACCCAGATTCATGGCTTTATCAACCAGTCTTACCTCTACAGTCCGGACAATCCGTATGCGGGGACAGATGCCCGTAATGGCTCGCTGAAGTTTCGCGAAATCGGCTTGAATGCGTTCCACGAGATTTCGCCGGAGCTCCGGCTGGCCGGCCAGATCCTGAGCCGGCAACAGGACAAGGCAGACGATGGCGACGTCAGAGTCGACTTCCTTCTGGCCGATTACCTGTTGTTCAGTGGCCAGTACACGTCCCTTGGCGTGCGAGCTGGCCGAGTGAAGAACAACATCGGATTCTACAATGCTATTCGGGACATCCCATCCGCCCGTCCCGGCTTCAACGTGCCCGACTCCATCTACTTCCCTTCATTCCGGGATACTCTACTGGCACTTGACGGCGTTAACTTTTACGGGTCGACAGTGCTTGGCGACAATTTGATCACGTGGGAGCTCGCTGCCGGTCGACGGGGTATCGATAGCGAAGACTTTGAGTACTTTACCTTCGGGAGCCCCCTGACAAAGGGCGAGGTAGATGACGTTCCGATCAGACTCCTGAATATCAACCTGGTACCGGCCTTCCAGAGAAATCTGAGGCTCGGCCTCAGCCTGGTTGACCTGGAGATCGAACTGGAGGACACCCAGTCGGTTTCTGAAGCCCGGAGTGCGCTGATGAATGCCCCATCGGGCGATCTTCTTGCCAACCCGCAGCGCTACGTTACCGGCGGGGAATCCGACAGCCTGTTTGCCATCCTGTCCGCGCAGTACAGCCTGCAGAACTGGATCATCACCGCAGAGTACCTGAATCTGGAAAGCGATTCCGAAGTGGAATTAGCGGGTATCAGTTCTTCCGGCAGTAATACGGCTGAGGGTTATTACCTTCAGCTGGAATGGCTGGCGACAATTCAAACCTCGTGGTTTACCCGTTACGAAGAATTTTATCGGGACACCGACGACCGTTCAGGCAGTGGCACAGCCCTGGACTATAATCCTCACCGGGGATTCGGAAAAGGCTGGACTGTGGGAGGGAAATGGATGTTCGCGGATAGCTGGTTCGTTCTGGGTCAGGCCAGCTTTAATGAAGGAACGACGTGGTTACCCACTTTCCGGGGGATCGAAAACAACCAGATCAAGAAGCACTGGAATTACTATGTTCTCTCACTGAATTACCAGTTCTGATCCGTTGGGTAACCGAGCATGTTCCTGAGTCTGAAGTGGAAAGCCGTTATATTCCTGAGCCTTGTTATGACCCTGTTGACCGGAACCTGGGTCGCTCAGCACATCTACAAGACGATCAGCACCTACGACAGCCGAGTAGACAGTCTTCACACCCGTCAACAACTGATACTTAGTCAATTACTGCACGACAATTTCCTGCACCTGTCACAACTCTCCCAGCTTGTGGCCAGAATGCCGGAAATCCAGGCCACCGATGAAGCCGGATCTTCCGCTTCTTATGAGCAGGATTTCCAGAACGCATGGGTTCAGCTCAACATCAACACCGGGCTCGATTACATCGGCATCTATGCCATGGACGGGACCTTAAGGGCTTCAGCGTTCAGTAACGTTCTCTTCCAGAACCAGCAACTGCTGACAGATGCTATTGCCAGTGCCATGCAGACAGATGGTCCGCAGGCCCCCCGGTCATTCATCTTCTGTAACCTGGGTTGCTCACAGTTTGTCATTGAGCCCTTTGTGATGAGCAACGGCTCCGAGGCCCTGATCCTCACGGGTCAGAATATGGCTGATATCCTGCAGCGCTTCCAGCAGGTCTCCGGCAACGATCTGGCGGTGTTGTTGCCGACTCTCGCGGCGACAGAAGCCGAAACGGGTGATGACCGGACACTGGAAAGCTGGGATCGGCGACTTTGGGCGGCCAGCCGTTTTCAGGACACGCTCGCCCAGCTTCAAAACATCCAGCAAACCCTACTGTTCAGGGATATCGGCGGGGACGGCGCATCGGAGTTCGAAACCCGAAAGCTGCTGTTGAATCAGCTGAAGCTGCAGGACTACCCGGTATACGGACACAGACCCGATTTGGTTGTCGTCAGCGATGAGACCCAACAACACAACAGCCTGGTCAACTCGGTAAAAATCAGTTTTCTGATCGGCGGTTCTGCCCTCGTTGTTTCAGAGCTGGTTCTGCTACTGTTGATGCTCAGCCCGCTACGCCGGCTGTTTTCGGTGGTCGAAGCCCTGAACCTGCTACCCAAACATCAATACCGGGAAGCCCGCGACACGGTGCGGCCGCACCCGGGTTATTTCCGGGATGAGCTGTCTCTCCTTGAAAAGAGCATCCGCTTCGTCACCCACGAACTCGAAAAACTGCACGTCGAAGTGGAGGAAAAAAACCAGTCGCTCCAGGAACAGGTTGCTATTATTTCACGCTCCCGCGCTTTTCTGGAGCGGCTCATCGATAGCTCTCATCTGTTCATCGTCACCCAGAAGCTGGATGGCACCATACTGACCACCAACACCCAGTTTGAGAAAGAATTCCAGCGGCCTGTCACGCATTTCACCGATCTGTTTATGTCACAGAAGAGCAAAGCAGCCTTTCTTGACCGGATCAATCAACTGAAAGACGCTCAATACAAGGTTATCCAGTTCGATGTTGAGTTCGCCAATGACCAGGGACTGCCCATCTACATAGACTGGACCTGTTCTCTGCTGGAAGACGAAAAAGGGCGGAACATCATTCTGGCGATTGGCTTTGATCTGACTCAGCGTAAGCGTGATGAAGAAGCGCTGGAATGGCTTGCCAACAATGACCCCCTGACCGGTATCGGCAACCGCCGGGGGTTTCAGCACGATCTGCAGAAGATGCTGGATACGCAGACATACGGCGCCATCGTGTTTATCGACGTCAATCGTTTCAAGCAGATTAATGACCTGTACGGCCACGCCGTGGGTGACAGCGTGCTGATTCAGATTGCTGATTTGCTGCGCTCCAGCGTCAGGTCGAGCGACTCGATCTGTCGTCTTGCGGGCGACGAGTTTACCATTCTGTTACCGGGCATAGACGTTCAGCAGCTCGAAAAGGTAATGGAAAAGCTGTCCCGACAACTCAATGGGAGTGTTCCGCTTTCAGGTGAGGGGCGCTACGTTGAGTACAGTGTCAGTCTTGGCGCAGCTCTGATGCCCGACCATGGAACGACCGATCAGGAGCTTATCGTCCACGCCGATATGGCCATGTATCAGGCAAAGAAAAACGGGGATGGGCAATGGCAGATTTTTGACCCCGCCAGCAGCGACCTCGCTGCCATCCGTCGCGACCATGACCTGACCTCGGTGCTAAAGCAGGCATTGAAACGGGATGACCTGTTCCAGCTTAATTATCAGCCGATCTTCCGCATCGAGAGCCAGACAGTCAGTCACTATGAAGTATTGCTCAGACTGAAAGACACGGAGGGTAATGCGGTATACCCCAGCGATTTCATTCCTGCTGCAGAGCGCATGGGTTTGATCCGGCTTGTCGACGAATGGGTTTTGGAGCGAGCCATCCAACAACTGGCCACGACAGGACAGGACGAGAACCAATTCAGTCTCTCGATCAACATATCAGCCCCGACACTCCAGTCCGCCAGCTTCCCTGACATCCTTATGGAGGTGGTGCACAAATACCAGGTAGATCCGCGCCGGATCGTGATCGAGCTGACAGAAACCGCCTATATCGAGAACTTCCAGATGGTACTGACAAACCTGGAGCGCGTTAGTAAGGCGGGCGTCCTGGTTGCCCTCGACGACTTTGGCGTTGGTTTCTCCTCTTTCAGCTACCTGAAAAAACTGCCTCTGAGCTACGTGAAACTGGACGGCTCTTACATTCTGAACCTGCCAGGTAATCCGGATAATCAGGTATTCGTGGAAAGTCTGACCAAGATGGTCAGCGCTTTTGGCATGCACACCATTGCGGAATTTGTCGAGGATGCTGAAACGCTGAAGAAACTTGAGGAACTGGGTGTCGGCTATGCCCAGGGTTATTACATTGGCAAGCCTTCACCCTATCTTTCCGAAATGGTGGCGGGGAGCGAATGCGATTAAGCCGTTCGCGGCGCCAACAAAGCGGCACGCAGTGCCGATAGAACGTTGGTGACTCAAAAGCGCCCTGCAGAAACAAGAAAAGCCGGTCAAAGACCGGCTTTTCTTAAAGTGGTAGCGGGGGCTGGATTCGAACCAACGACCTTCGGGTTATGAGCCCGACGAGCTACCAGACTGCTCCACCCCGCATCAAACTGGTTGTTTACCGGGGAACCCCCGATCAACGAGGTGCGCATGATAAGGGGCGCACCCGCGTCTGTCAAAGGGAATGTTCAGTTTTTTTCAAACAGTCCCGAAACTTACCGCTCCAGGATTGCAGTCACGCCCTGACCACCGGCAGCACAGATGGAAATCAGGCCACGGCCACTGCCTTTCTGCTCAAGCAGTTTCGCCAGTGTTGCCACAATACGCCCACCGGTAGCGGCAAACGGGTGGCCGGTTGCCAGGCTGCTGCCCTTGATGTTCATCTTGCTGCGGTCAATGCTGCCCAGCGGCTTGTCCAGGCCCAGACGGTCCTTGCAGAAGGCAGGGTCTTCCCAGGCTTTCAGGGTGGACAGCACCTGTGCGGCAAACGCCTCATGAATTTCGTAGAAATCGAAATCCTGCAGGGTCAGCCCGGCTTTCTCCAGCATCCGCGGCACGGCGTAGGCTGGCGCCATCAGCAGGCCTTCTTTCTTGTCCACGAAATCTACGGCAGCCACTTCGGAGAAGGTCAGGTAAGCCTGCACTTCCAGGTTATTGGCCTTGGCCCACTCTTCACTGGCCAGCAGCACACAGGAGGCGCCATCGGTCAGCGCGGTGCTGTTGGCGGCGGTCATGGTGCCGTTTTCGCGATCGAAGCAAGGCTTGAGGCTCGCCAGCTTCTCCAGCGTGGTGTCCGGACGCAGGATGTTGTCCTTGTCGAGTCCCGCCAGCGGGGTGATCAGGTCATCGAAGAAGCCCTCTTCATAGGCCTTGGCCAGCTTCTGATGGCTTTCAAAGGCCAGTTGATCCTGTTCATCGCGGGGAATATTCCACTCATGGGCCGTCACCTGACAGTGATCGCCCATGGACATACCAGTGCGGGGCTCACCGTTCTCCGGAATTTCCGGCACCAGATGACCCGGACGGAAGCGGCCCAGAATCTTCAGTCTTTCCTTGGCGGTTTTGGCGCGGTTCAGGTCGAGAAGAATTTCACGCAGACCTTCACCCACCCCAATCGGTGCGTCGGAGGTGGTGTCAGTGCCTCCGGCTATGCCGCATTCAATCTGCCCCAGGGCAATCTTGTTAGCCACCAGGATCGCAGCCTCCAGACCGGTACCACACGCCTGCTGGATATCATAGGCGGAAGTCTCCGGTGCCAGGCCGGAACTGAGTACAGATTCGCGGGTCAGGTTGAAATCGCGGGAATGCTTGATCACCGCACCGGCAACCACCTCTCCCATACGCTGGCCCTGCAGGCCGTAACGGTCCACCAGTCCTCGCAGCGCCGAAGTCAGCAGTTCCTGGTTGCTGATCTTGCTGTAGGCCGTGTTGGAACGGGCAAAGGGAATCCGGTTACCACCGATGACCGCAACGCGGCGAACGCCGGCCGGCGCCTTGGCCTTTGGCTTTCGGGTGGTCGACGTGGTTTTCTTCTGTGTGGTTTTCTGTGCCTGTGCCATGATGTGATCCTGTATTAACAACGAGTGTATCCATTGCGAAGCAGTCTAGCGCTAACGGGGTCTGGCTCATTGGCATGCCTGACAATCCGGTCAGGGCATTGAGTCAATCCAAATGTCGCCTGAATCCTTAACCTGTACAACGACTAAAAACCATTGAACACGGTGTGTACGATAAAGTCGCCACCGCTGAACACATACTAAGGAAGCTCGTATGTCTGACCTCTACCTCAAAATCGTCAATACCCCGGTGGGCAAAACAGCCGCCCAATCCCTCGGCCTGCCATCCCCGGCACCCCTCAATCGCTGGAAACGTAGCGACCAGCCATTCATCGAAGGCAATGTCCTGGTGGGGGCTGCCGCCGGCGCCAAGGCCATCGTCGCCATTGGCAGCGTCCTGGGAGCCAGCGCCGCCAAAGTACATCATGCAGATGGAAAGGATACTCTGAAGGATTCCGCCAAAGCTGGCAACAAGGCCCAGCCGCTGGACATCAGCAGCGACATTGGCGAGAAGTTTTCTGCTCTGGTATTCGATGCGACGGGCATGAAGTCCCCTGAGGACCTGCGCGCGCTGTATGATTTCTACCACCCGACCATCAAGAAACTCGGCGGTAATTCCCGCGTACTGGTCATTGGCCAGGACCCCGCCACCTGCCGCAAACCGGCCCAGGCTGCCGCACAGCAGGCATTGGAAGGTTTTGTCCGTGCCGTTGGCAAGGAAATCGGCAAGAAAGGTGCTACCGCCAACCTGTTGTGGATGGCGCCGAGTGCAGACAAGCAGCTGGATTCAAGCATCCGTTTCTTCCTGTCACCACGCTCAGCCTACGTGTCCGGCCAGGTAGCCCGCATCGGCAAGCGTACTGAAACAGCGGCCACCAACCCCGTGGCTCCCCTGTCCGGCAAAGTTGCCCTGGTAACTGGCGCCTCACGTGGCATCGGTGCCTCTATTGCTGAAACCCTGGCACGGGACGGCGCGACAGTGATCGGGCTGGATATTCCGCCAGCCATGGAAGAGCTCCAGAAAGTCACCGACGCCATCAAGGGCAAGGCCCTGGCCTGCGACATCACCGATGCCGGCGCGCCGAAACTGATTGCCGACTTTGCGGAAGAACACTTTGGCGGGATCGACCTGGTGATCCACAATGCCGGCATTACCCGGGACAAGACTTTGGGCAATATGCCAGAGCACTTCTGGGATATGACCATCGCCGTTAACCTGAGTGCGGAAGAACTGATTGACGAGGAACTGATGCACCGGGAACTGCTCCGTGAAAACGGCCGCATCGTATGCATCTCTTCAATCAGTGGCATCGCTGGCAACTTCGGCCAGACCAATTACTCCACCGCCAAGTCCGGCGTTATCGGCTATGTCGAAGCCATGGCAAAACAACTGAAAAATGGCATTACCATCAACGCCATTGCACCGGGCTTCATCGAGACGCAAATGACAGCGGCCATGCCCCTGACCATCCGTGAAGCGGGTCGGCGCATGAACAGCCTGTCCCAGGGCGGCCAGCCAGTGGACGTGGCCGAGGCGATCGCATGGTATTGCAACCCGGGCTCAAGCGGCGTGAACGGAAACGTTGTGCGGGTGTGTGGGCAATCGCTGATTGGCAAGTAACACCAACATGCGTGATGTCGGATTACGGCCCTCCGGGCCTAATCCGGCAAACCAACCACACAGACACGCAAAAAGACCGACAGCCCAATTGCTCGGTTCATATGCGTATTCAAGGGGGAGAAAATGGTGGGTGGTACTGGGATCGAACCAGTGACCCTCGCCTTGTAAGGGCGATGCTCTCCCAGCTGAGCTAACCACCCGGGAATAATAAAAATGGCGGAGCGGACGGGACTCGAACCCGCGACCCCCGGCGTGACAGGCCGGTATTCTAACCAACTGAACTACCGCTCCGCATCAATTCCAGCCTTCCGGTCCTGAGACCTGTGAAGGTGAAACCTGAAACCGGACGGGGTGGTCCGGTGATGCTGAATGAAAGATGGTGGGTGGTACTGGGATCGAACCAGTGACCCTCGCCTTGTAAGGGCGATGCTCTCCCAGCTGAGCTAACCACCCAACTTTCATCAACTGCTCACTTGCCGCTTGCGCGATTTGTTAAGTCAGCGTTGCTGTCTCAACCAAGTGAGACGCGCATTTTAAGCATTTGCTCAGCGGTGTCAAATATTTTCCGGGAATTTTCCAAAAAAAGTGGCAAGCCATTAAAAATTGGGCGTTTTTTAACCAAGACCTATCGCGTTCGCTTGTGCTTTCTTTCGCCATCGACAACTTTGAGGGTCGACTCCTGCTGGCCCGCGTCCCTGGCCTTTCTCTGCAGCGACAACTCACTGACCCGCCCCTTGCGATCACCGGGCAGGGCCCGCTCCGCCAACGTGCGATTAAGATGATCCAGACGTTGCCTGAACTCCTCGACTTTCGCCCCAGCAGTACGAACAGCTGCAGGTACCAACTCATTGGAAAGCCGGCTCACACCCTGCAGCAGCGAATCCTTCAATGACATATCCCTTTCCCCATGCATTTAACTCACCTTAGTGTAGTAATGCCCACGAGGTTCTACAATTGTGAAACTGCTCACACTTTATGTCGTCCTGGTCAATCCAGACTAATCAGAAGATCCACCAACTTCCGGATGACTCCGCACGCTCTTTCCGCTGCCGCTCGTCTTTCAGTGCGGCATACTCCTGCTCAAGCTTGCGGATCTTGCGGTCGCTTTCCAGCGGCACCGTGGGACCACCACCAAACGGCCAGAACCAGGACGGCGTGTTGTACCTCCCCGCCTCCTTCAGGCGCTCGATTTCCGTCTCACGCTCTTCTTCAAGCAACACCATCCGGCGTTCGTAGTTAACGTCCTCAGTGGTCTCTACAATGGAAGTTGCGGCGTGATTCGGGGCCAGCAAGTCACTGTTAAGGAAACGGGTGGACACCAGCTCCGTCGCCTGCATGGCATATCCCCGGGGCACCAACTGCAAATCACCCTGCGCCAACGGATGCTCCGGATCCAGGTCCGGGTGGGGCTGCTCAGGCTCCGACAGTTCGTTGTAACGAAGGTAGTAAATGCGCCCCGACTCGACGTTCAGTGTGGCATCGGCAATCAGGCTGAGACTGAATGAGTTAAGCCCTTCCAGTCCCAGCAAGGGGCGCCGCATCGCAATATGACGTTCACCGGGACTGACTTCCAGCCAGGTAAAGCTGTCGTTGCGAATGTTGAAGTAGTGGGTGTCATCGATATAAACGCTGGGGGCTTCGATTTCATCCGCCGCCCACTGGGAATGGGTGCGATAGAAATAGATCAGCGCGTTATCCTGGTTCCACTGATCGTTCCCGATATGGACAAAATCGTGCCCGGACACCGGGTGCAGGAAGGATCCCACGCTTTTGCCAATGGACTGATACACGGTACAGCCGGAAACCAGTACCAGCACTGACAAAAGCATCATAGGTAATCGGGTTTTCATTGTTATTCACTCTTCGTCCTTTGCGAGTGCCCCGATCATAACAACAGCAAAACGGCAGAACTGAGAGCTACCGCAAGGTCTGACTCCGCAGCTCATCCACCTGCTCGGACAGACGTACCAGCCTCGCCGTCAACTGGGCCCGGGAAGAGTCGATGGCGTTGACGGTTCGCTTCAGAGAGCCCAACTCGGAACGGAGAGCTCTCACATCGCTACCATTGGCACTGGCTTCCATATTCTTCTCCAGGGCGCCAATGCGACCTTCCAGACCGTCGATTCCCAGCTTCTGCTCCCGCTCAAACCGCTGTATACGTCGATCCACCAGCTGATCGACACCCTCCAGGGCAGAATTCAGCTCCGTCAGCCGTTTATCGGCTTGCTCGGTAGACTCCTTCAGAGTGGCAATCTGTCGACCAAGCTCCTTGCGCAGGGCGGCAAGTTCGCCGCCAAGAGACGACTCCAGATCATTCACTGACACAGCCAACTGTTCGCGGGCAGCTACCTCTTTTTCCACGCCACCGGCGAGCGATTCCAGACGTTCGTCATGCTCATCCAGTCGCTTCTTGTTACGCTCATTGGCAATGACCCAGAGCTTGCGGATTTCACTGTCGGCCGCGTCCAGACGTTCTTCCTGATCCGCCAGGGTCTGCTCAATGGACTGACCCTTTTCCTCAAGGCTCTCACCGGTTTCGGACAGGTCCCCCTCAAACCGCGCCAACGCCAACTTGCTCTGCCGGACCCAGTAGTCCGCCTCCTCCAGCTGGCTTTCCAGAGCTTCAATCTGCTTTTCCTGACTGAACCAACCACCTCCGGCAACCACCGCCAACACAACCAGCGCGAGCCACAGCCCGACACGACTGCCACCGCCGCTCCCGCCGCCGTTCGACTTCCGAGCCTTGGGGACGCGCGCGCCCCCATTACCGCCAACTGGACCGTTGCTGCTGGATGCTTTCGGTTTACTGGCAGGCTCTGACTTCCTCGATGCACTGCCAATGGGGGATTCAGCTCTCAGTTCATCGTCATCTGGACGGATTGGTTCCATTACAACTCCCGGAAAATGGACGGTTCGAATAATAAGGCCTGATAATACCCGCACTGACGGATTCATTAAAATGACTGCCCATAAACAAAGCCAGACGGGACACCAAGTTTGCATGGCAATTAGCCAAAACATACAATGGCCGGCTTTCCAACATACACAGGACTGTTGCATATGCAGCCGCTTGTAGGTCTCATCATGGGCTCCAAATCGGACTGGCCCACCATGGAACACGCCGCCAGCATGCTCGATAAACTCGGCGTCGCCTATGAAACCCGGGTTGTCTCGGCCCACCGCACACCGGATCTGCTGTTCGACTACGCCAAAACAGCGTCCGAGCGCGGCCTGAAGGTCATCATCGCCGGCGCCGGTGGCGCGGCTCACCTGCCCGGCATGGTGGCATCCCAGACATCGTTGCCGGTACTGGGGGTTCCCGTTCAGTCCAAAGCCCTTAACGGCTTGGATTCCCTGTTGTCGATTGTCCAGATGCCGGGCGGCATTGCCGTTGGTACACTGGCAATAGGCAAGGCAGGCGCCACCAATGCGGGCCTGCTGGCAGCGCAGATCGTTGGCACATTCAATGATGACGTACGTAAAGCCGTCGATGAGTTCCGCAAGAATCAGACACAGACGGTCCTGGATAATCCCAATCCCCAGGATCAATGAATCAAAGTATTGTGCTGGATTAGGCAAAGCCGAAATCCAACACCCCCGACCAACGGACTCAAAAGTTAGTTGAGCGGGGTGGGGAGGTCTTTATAAAAAAACACCGCCTGTCTGAGCAAAGCGAGTTAAAGCGGAGTTTTTTTATAAAGACCTCCCCACCCCCGCTCCGCCACCAAGACAAATGGCCCATGATGCCAGGAGAACACAGATGAGAATTGGTGTATTAGGCGCCGGCCAACTGGGACGCATGCTGGCCCTGGCCGGTTACCCACTGGCCAAGACGTTTGTATTCTACGACATGTCCGGCAGCCCCAGCGCCGGGCTGGGCGAAGTCATCATCGACCGCGAAGGCCAGTACCTGGACGATTTCCTCTCCCGCGTCGACAGGGTCACCTACGAATTCGAACACCTGCCCGTAGAAGTGGCCGAAAAAATCGCCGCCCACAAGCCCGTGCATCCCTGTCCGCGGGCACTGCAGGTCTGCCAGAATCGCGAAGCCGAAAAAACACTCTTCGGTCAGCTGGGCATACCCACTCCGGAATGGAAAATCGCAGACAGCGCCGAATCCCTGCAAGCCGCCGCCGAGGAACTCGGCTGCCCCGTCGTTGCCAAGTCCAATACCGAGGGATATGACGGCAAAGGCCAGGCGGTACTCAAAAGCCCGGAAGAAGCCGCAGCAGCCTGGGAGTCCATTGGCCATCCGCGCCTGATCGTGGAAAAGTTCGTCGACTTTCGCCGGGAAGTCTCCATAATCGCCGTTCGCGGTGAAGACGGCGAGCTTGCCTTCTACCCCATGGCCGAAAACACCCACCATGAAGGCATCCTGCGCTACTCCATTGCCCCGGCCCCCGGCCTGGAAAAGCACATCCAGGACGATGCCGAACGCTACATCAAGGCATTGCTGAACGAGCTGGACTACGTCGGCGTACTGACACTGGAACTGTTTGAAACCGCCACAGGCCTGGTCGCCAACGAAATGGCCCCGAGGGTACACAATTCCGGCCACTGGACCATTGAAGGCGCGATGACCAGCCAGTTCGAGAATCACATCCGGGCAGTCAGCGGACATCCGCTGGGCAACGTCGCGCCCCGAGGCGTGAGCTGCATGATCAACATTATTGGCGAGCATGGAGACATTGAACGTATTCTGGAACTGCCTTACGCTCATGTTCACCTCTATAATAAAGGTGAACGCCCGGGCCGGAAGCTTGGACACGTCAACATCCTGGCGGACAGTTACGAAGAGCTGGTATGGCGGGTCAAGAACTGCGCACAGTTCCTGCCCGGCAGTCCCGAGTTTAAAAGTTCTTTAACACCAAAGGGTTGATATAACTCAAAGCAACCCTATATTCACATAAGCGTCATTCACATAAACAGAGAGAATCAGGGAGAACGACCTCATGGCATTTGAACTTCCCGCACTACCGTACGAAAAGAACGCACTGGAACCGCACATCTCTCAGGAAACACTCGAATACCATTACGGCAAGCACCACAACACCTACGTAACCAAGCTGAACGGCCTGGTTGAAGGTACGGACAACGCCAACAAGTCTCTTGAAGACATCATCAAGAGCGCCAGCGGCCCGCTGTTCAACAACGCCGCCCAGGTGTGGAACCACACCTTCTACTGGCACTGCCTGAGCCCGAACGGCGGTGGTGAACCGACAGGCGCCGCAGCAGATGCCATCAACAAGGCATTTGGCTCTTTTGAAGAGTTCAAGAAAGAGTTCAATGACAAAGCCGCCAACAACTTCGGTTCCGGCTGGACCTGGCTGGTGAAGAAGGCCGACGGCAGCGTTGCCATCGTCAACACCAGCAACGCGGAAACACCGCTGACTGGCGCCGACAAGCCGGTTCTGACCGTTGACGTCTGGGAGCACGCGTACTACATCGATTACCGCAACTCCCGTCCGAACTACCTGGAAGCATTCTGGAAGCTGGTAAACTGGGATTTCGTTAACGAAAACCTGGCGTAATACAGCTGCCATACAGTGTAGTGTCTGCACTGTCCGGAAAACGCCCGCTACTTCAGCGGGCGTTTTTCGTTACGTCCTACAAAAATCTTACAAATTGATACACCAGCACCCTGAAAACTTTGAAAATATCGCCGATACTGGAACCGTGGTACAACTATGAACCATACTGAACAACATCGAGCCACGGTCAACCCGGCGCCCGGACGGGAAACGGGAGCAGATCTGACGTAACTGACGATAACGAGCCTTCATGCAAAGCACCTTTGAGGTAGAACATCGCCTGAGCTACCGGGTACTACGATGGGTACTGGGGGTCGCACTGGTTAGTGGCATCATTATCAGTGCCATTCAGGTCGCCCTTGACGTAAGCCGCGTGTCCCGCTCCCTTGACGAGCACGCTGCTCAAACCATCGCACTGGTTCACGATGCGGCCACCCAGGCCGTATTCAGTATCGACTCCGAACTGGCACAGCAAGTCGTGGATGGCCTGTTTGAGCAGGAGGCCGTTCATATGGCCAGCATTACCCACCCTGACGGCGAGCCGCTAGGCTCTGGCAATCGGCCACTGCAACAAAACCTGTCCCGACCGATGACCGACCTCATATTCAGCGCGGAACGGGAATACAGACGAGCACTGTCACGCCCCAGCAATCCCGATACCACCTACGGTTATCTGGAAATTCACTATGACACAGCCCACGCAGCACAGACCTGGCTTGAACGCGCCTCCGTCACGTTTATTTCCGTCATCGCGACGGCAATCATTCTCGGGATGGGATTGTACGTGGTTTTTCACCTTCTACTGACTCGCCCGCTACTCCGAATTGTCCACTCATTAAAACAGGTCGACCCCGAACATCCCGATGACCGTCTACTGGAACTCCCTCAGGGCCATCAAACCGATGAACTTGGCCTTTGGGTTAACGCGACCAACAATCTGCTGGTTTCCATCGGCGAAACCCAGAAACGCCACCGTGAAGCGGAAGATCGCGTCAACCGGTTGTCCCATTATGATCAGCTGACCGGTTTGCCCAGTCGTGAAACGTTTATGGATTTGCTAAGGGCAAATATTGAAGAATCGAAGACCAGAAAAAACTCACTGTCCCTGATGGTCTGCGGTATTGATGACTTCAAGTCCATCAACGAACAATGCGGATTCAGAACCGGCGATCTTATCCTGCAGACCATTGCGGATCGCTTGATGCAACGACTCGGCAGCCACCGCTTTACTATCGCGCGCCTCGGAAGCGACCAGTTTGTAATTGTCGAGAAAGGCCTTCGGGACGGATACCAGGCAGCGGACACTGCCGAACATGTTCTGGACTGCATAAACCGGCCAATGAGCTTTGATGACCAGACGGTCACCATATCCGCAACCCTCGGCATTGCCATGTTTCCCAATGACGCCACCAAGGCTGACCGATTGTTGCAATGCGCGGAACAGACCATGGCCCTGGCGAAACAGAGTGGTGTCAGCCACTTCCAGTTCTACGTGGCCAGTATTGACCGGGAAATCCGTGAGCGAAAACAGCTGGAGAAGGACCTTTCAAAGGCACTGGCAAACCACGAATTCCACTTGGTATACCAACCCCAGATCAATCTGGAAAATCGTCGGGTCATTGGCGCGGAAGCCCTTATTCGCTGGGAGCACCCGGTCAGGGGGCAGGTACCACCGGATCACTTTATTCCAGTTGCCGAGGTCAACGGCAGTATTGTCGAGATCGGTCAGTGGGTTCTGGACCAGGCGTGCTGGCAAGCCGCACAGTGGGCTGCCCAAGGCATGCACCTGCGCATTGCTATCAACCTGTCAGCTGTGCAACTACGCCGCGACTCCATCGTTGACGACATTCTCGACACTCTGGAACGACACAGCGTTCCTGCAAGCCGCCTGGAGCTTGAAGTCACGGAAACCAGTTTCATGACCAACCTTGAAGATGCAGTCGAGAAACTGCACCGACTCCACCAGGCCGGCATCGGCATTGCCGTGGACGACTTCGGTACCGGCTATTCTTCCCTGACTTACCTCAAGCGCATGCCGGTGCAGCACCTGAAAATCGACAAACAATTTATCCGGGATCTGCTAGTCAACGAGGAAGACACCCGCATTGCCAACACCATTATTGATCTGGGCCGGAGCCTGAATCTTTCAGTCGTGGCAGAAGGGGTCGAAACCGCTGAGCAGGAATTCTACCTGACCCAGCGCGGCTGCAAGCTGGCACAGGGCTATTTCTTCAGTAAACCGCTGTTACCTGATGATTTTGAGACCTTCGTGGCTGGCTTTCACCAGAAAATAGTTGAAAATAACGCCTGACCGTCAGACCCAGAGATCGAACTACCCCTACCCGTTTCAAGGAGTTGCCATGGGAACCACCATCATTGGATTAATCGTTATTGCGATTGCCGTATTCTATCTGGTGTACATCTATAACCAGCTGGTCTCTCTTCGAAACCAGTTCAAGAACGGGTTTGCCCAGATCGATGTCCAGCTTCAGCGTCGCCACGACCTGATTCCTAATCTGGTGGAGTCCACCAAAGCCTACATGGCACACGAGAGCAACACGCTCACGGCCGTGATGGAAGCCCGCAACAATGCCGTCAGCGCCCAGAAAGACGCTGCCAGCGACCCGGGCGAAAGCACCCGCATGCAGCGCCTGGGATCGGCAGAGAACCTGCTGACGAAGGCCCTGGCCAACTTCTATGCCGTCTCCGAGAACTACCCGGAACTGAAAGCAAACGAAACAGTCCAGCAACTCATGGAAGAACTCTCCAGCACGGAAAACCGGGTGGCGTTTGCCCGTCAGGCCTACAATGACGGCGTCATGGGTTACAACATCTTCCGGGAACAATTCCCCAACAATGTGATTGCCGGACTGTTTGCCTTCAAGCCCACAGCGCAATTAGAGCTGGAGTCGCCAGCCGCCCGTCAGGCACCCAAAGTAGCCTTCTGAGGCCGCTACCCATGGCTCATTCCGGTTTTTTCCAGCGCCAGGCCAGCGCCCGGCGCAATACGACCCTGCTTGTCGTCCTCTTCCTCGTCGCCGTGGTTCTGATTACCCTGGCGGTCTGCCTTGTGGGTTACTTTGTCACCCGCAGCGAGTCGTCCGGACTGGCTTTCCAGCAGTGGCTGCTCAGCCGTCATGGCGCCATGACGGCTGGCACCGTGGTCATTCTGATCATCCTGGGCTCACTGGTACGATGGGTGGACCTGGCCGGCGGTGGCGAGCGCGTGGCTAAAATGGTCGGCGCTCGCGAACTTGATCCGGACACCCGGGATGCGGGCGAACGCAAGCTGCGGAACATCGTCGAGGAGATGGCCATTGCCAGCGGTGTAAACGTGCCCCGTTTATATGTGATGGACCACGAAACCGGAATCAATGCATTTGTCGCCGGTTACACGCCGGGTGAGGCGGTCATGGTGGTGACTCACGGCGCGCTCACCCAGCTCACACGGGACGAGCTTCAGGGCGTCGTGGGACATGAGTTCAGCCACATACTCAACGGTGACATGCGCCTGAACGTGAGGCTGATCGCCATACTGGCCGGCATCCTGATGTTGGGGCAGATCGGTGGCTTCCTGGTTCG
Organism: uncultured Marinobacter sp.; assembly: GCF_947259545.1. Lineage (GTDB taxonomy): Bacteria > Pseudomonadota > Gammaproteobacteria > Pseudomonadales > Oleiphilaceae > Marinobacter. The sequence goes on along the minus strand of NZ_CAMYMK010000002.1, from coordinate 1,000,924 downwards.
CGCCTCGTTCCACCGTTCAACCTATTCCTCGCGGTCACGGGATGGACGCGGGCAGGCTGCCATAGGCCTGATCGGCCTCGCCCTGATGGTAATCGGTTACATCGGGGTATTCTTCGGGCGACTGATACAGGCCGCTGTATCCCGCCAACGGGAAACCCTCGCCGACGCCTCTGCGGTCCAGTTTACACGCAACCCGGAGGGCATTGCCGGCGCGCTGTTCAAGATCGGCCTGAAAGGTGGCTATCTGGACACCACCAGCCACGCCAGCGACATGAACCACATGTGCTTCGGGGAGAGCGCCCGCATGAAACTGTCATCCCTGCTGGCCTCGCACCCTCCGGTAGAGGAGCGCATTCACGCTATCCAGCCTGGCATGCTGGCGCGCCTGCGCAGCCGCTTCAGGGATACCGAGGCGTCCCTGGACCTGTCCGAGGGACAAATGGCTCCCGCTGCCGCCAATACCTCCGGCTTTTCCGGCATGCACCGCAGTACCGAGAAACCAAAGACCGGATTCTCCGAGAACGTGGGCACCGTGAGTAAGGCCGGCGAAGACTATGCCATCGCTCTACTCGCACAGATCCCCCAGACCTTCCGCAATCTGCTTTACACCCGCGCCGGTGCCGTCCAGCTCTGCTACGCGCTGTTGATTCACAGCCTCCCCCGAGACGAGCAGAAAGAGGCACTGTCACGAATTACCCGGCACCCGCTTCTAAGCCCCCAAGGGGACATACTGGACAAATTTCTTCCTGCGCTCGAGAACCTGGGGGCGGCCATCCGTTTTCCTGCGCTGGAACTGGCCATGCCGGCATTACGAAAACTCGACCCGGAAGAAAGGGATGGACTGCATACCGCTGTACGACAGCTGATTGGCGCAGACCGGAAGGTCACCCTGTTCGAGCTGGCCATGAGCAGCTTCCTGAAACGCCACCTGATGCCTGAGTCTGCCCGAGTGGTGCCAGTACGATACCGCAGTTATAAAGCCGTACTACCGGCCCTGAAGTGCGTCATGAGCCTGCAGGCCCGAGCAGGTGCACGGGTCGGGGAGGACGCGGATAACCTTTACCGGGAAGCCATGGCAGGATTTGCCAGCCACGAGGAGGCGGGAACCCTGCAAGCGCGTGTATCACTGAAAGAGCTTCAGCAGGCACTGACCACACTGAACCAGCTCTCTCCTCTACTGAAGCCGGCGATCATCGACGCCGCTGGCCACTGTGTAACCCACGATGGCCGGGTGGATGTGACGGAATATGAAATGATGAGGCTGGTGGCGGATCAGCTGGATTGCCCGATGCCGCCACTGCCTGCCTGACCGCGTTACTGGATACGATCCGGACCGGGATTGAACAGGGTATCGATTTCAGGCTGTTGTCCGGGTTCAGGCAAGCCCAGCTTCTCCCGGACACCCAGGTTAACTTCCCACAAGCCATTATACTTCTCGGACGTCATAGCCACTGAATCAGCCTTGTCCAACAGAATCTTCGGGCGCAGGAATACCAGCAGGTTGCGCTTGATACGGCGCTCGGACTCAGAGGAGAACAACCGTCCAAGCAACGGGATATCACCCAGCAGGGGCACCTTGCTGCGGTTAATCAGCAGGTCGTCCTTCATCAGGCCACCGAGCACGATGGTTTCGCCATCATCCGCCAACACCGTGGTTTTGATCTCACGCTTGCTGGTCACAATGTCCGAAGCGTCTTCGACACTTTCCGCAATATTCTCGGTGGTCTGCTCCACCACCAGACGCACCAGACCGTCTGCACTGATGGTCGGAGTGACTTTCAGGGTCAAACCGATGTCGCGACGCTCAATGGTGGTGAAGGGATTCGTGGTGCCATCACCGGTTACCGTGGATTCACCGGTACGGAACGGTACGTTCTGGCCAACAATAATCTCTGACTCCTGGTTATCCAGGGTGATGATGCTTGGTGTGGACAGCAGGTTTGCCGAGGCCGAGGTCGACAATGCCTGAAGCAGCACCCCCCAGCTCACACCATTCTCGTTACGCTCTCCGGCACCCACGGTAATACCACCAGTGGCGGGAGCAATGATAGACTCGCTTATGATCGCGCCCAAAACGTCACCCAGGCTGCGTCCAACGTTGCCAAAGTTGGTACCGGCGACCGGTGTCGACTCGCCAGACTCATCCCCGACGGCAACCTGAACGCCAAGATCCTGCCCCAGCTCGTCACTGATTTCGACGATGGCCGCCTCAATCAAGACCTGAGCACGGCGAACATCCAGCTGCGCCACAATCTGTTCCGCTTCCTGCATCATGGAAGGTTCGCCCCTGACGACCAGGGCATTCAGCCCCTCATCAGCAAACACGGAAAAACTGGTATTTCGACCACGACCCGACTGGGCGGCACCTGATCCGTTCCCGGACGCCTCCTGAGCAAGTTCGCCCATAACGCCCTTCAGCAATTCGCTCAGGCCTTTCGCATCAGCATGCTTCAACCGAATAACTTTCGTGGTACCGCCGCTGGCCGACGGCTGGTCCAGCTTGAGAATCAGCCCTCTCATCTTGTCCCGGAAGGTCTCGTCTCCCCGGAGAATGAGGCGGTTGCTGCGTTCATCGGCGGTGACACTGTATTTGCGGGCGCCACGTTCATTACCACCCTGCCCCAGCTCATCAGGCGCCAGCTCCTGGAGCAGCTCCACCATGTCACCAACCCACGCCTCTTCCAGCTGAATAACTTCCACTTCGTACTTGGATGGGCTGTCCAGCTCGCGGACAATCTGCTCAATGCGGTTGATGTTCGCTGAATGGTCGCTAACAATCAGGGCATTGGCCGCTGCCACGCCAGCCAGATGACCATACTTGGCAACCAACGGCCGGAGGATCGGCACCAGTTCCAGGGCGTTGGCGTTATCAATCTGAATGACCCGGGTAATCAGTTGTTCGGAGGGAGTTTCCGTAAAGCGCTCAAGGGACTCGGCCGACTGCTTGGCGTCCACCTGCTGGACCACCTTGATCACCTCTTGCCCCGGGATTGCGGTGAAGCCATGCACCTGCAAGACCGCCAGGAACAGATCGTAGATTTCATCCTTGTTCATGGCCGCACTGGACAACACCGTCACCTTGCCTTTGACCCTCGGGTCCACCACAAAACTGTAGCCAGTGATGTCTGCCACCTGGGTCACAAACGCCCGGATATCAGCGTCTTTGAGGTTCAGTCGCCAGGTCTCTTCCTGTGCGTGGGCGAGAGACATCAGGGGCATCAGGAGGACCAGTACGATGGCCCGAAACAGATTCGTCTTATGGTTATACATCTGGCGATTTCGTCCTGTTATCGATGAACCCGATCAGCGCCACTGCTCGGGTATGGCATAGCTTACGGTAAGGGTGGAACCGTCCCGTTCAATTTCAATTTCCAGCTGGGACTCCGTGCGCCAGCTTTCCAACAACGATTTGTCCTGCTCAATATCACCCAGGCGCTGTCCGTTGATGGCAGTTATGACATCTCCGGGACGCAAGTTGACGGCATTAAGCATGGCACTGGAGCCATCATATACATAGCCCCCAGCGCCGGATTCATCTGCTGGTGACAACCCATAGGCCGCCAGTGCCGCCGCACCCTGAGTTTCCAGTTGATCCCGCGCGTTGGCTATAAACTCGTCGGGAGACGATTCTGCCGGTTCCGGTGGTTCATCCGCAACCAGCGAACCACCACTGCCCTGCTCTTCAAAGGCCAGGGATTCATACCGTCCATTCCGGCGGATGAGGATTCGTCCCGGTTCCACTTCTGCCAATTCGGCGTTACCCGGGAGCGCATCGCCCACCCGATAATGTTCTGTTTCGCCGTTACTTCCAGCAACTATAGCACCTGAGTCCTCCGGACGCTCCGCCAGCAACACCCCTTCCAGGCGTAATTTCAATCCGGTTTCGGGTGCTGAGCGGCGAATCACTTCAGCCACCCGATTCTCTCCCTGGGGGCGCCCGAATAGTTCGTAACTGGACACAGGTGTGTTCAGGGACGATTGACGCCCTTTGGTGCCCAGGCCGTCAATCCCGGCACTGGCAACCACCGGTTGCTCGTCCCACAGTACCAGCCAGGTGACCCGGGCCAGTGTCATGCCGAGATAGACCACCAGAGCCAACAGGACCAGATTGGCGAGCAACCTCGCGATACGTGCCTGCCGGTCAAACGAGAACGTCGCCATCAGAAGCCTCCGGGCAGCAACGGCTGCCGGACACGAAATACCACATCGTCGGGCTGGGCAGACCCCGACCATGGCTGATCCGCCAGATCAACCATACGCTTGTACACGCGCAACTCCATCGTTCCGTTCCACTGGATCCTGGCGTCGGCGGCCGGCCCCTGCCCTCCCTGCTCCTGCACGATCAGGGCGACACCATTGTCAGTCGTATCCAGATTTGCCTCCATCGGCGGAAAATCCGCGCGCCCCGTCTGGTTACCCATCGGCCAGGTCACCGGCCCGCCAGCCCAGCGACCATACCCACGGGCGTCCGCAAGGCGATTGTCTTTCCAGGCAACCTGCAGGCGGTCAATGGTGACGTCGCCTTCAATCATCGCGCCGCCGCTCTGGCGGATCAGATCCTCGAACTCTGACACGGCAATACGCCCTTGCGCATCCAGTTGGACGGCCCCCGGCCAGCCAACGGTGACGTCCCCCGCCAAACGTGATTGCGATGAGACAAGCGAGATCGACACCGGCCATTGCAGGGCAGATACCGATGGCCAACCAAGCGCCCAATCGGCACGGACCGGATAACCGGCGACCACCGCGGCTGCATCACCCTGCCAGACCGTACCGGAAACCCGCTGTACCTGCACCTGGGAAGGAAGAGTGATGTGAGACGATGCCTGATGCCAGATCCACCCGGCCGGAACCCAGACAACCAATGCCACCACGTAGACAAGCAGTCCAAGCAGCAAAAGCAACACGACTTTGCCGGGGCGGATAAAAGATGTGGATGCGGATTCAGTCATTCAGCGACACGTTTAAAATGAACCGGTTGCCGAGTCTAGCAAAGGGAATATGGCGGGTCATGAAACAAATGCATAAAGGCGAAGATTTTTAACAAAAAAACCCGCGCAGGATGATGCCTGCGCGGGTTTTCAGGGTCTCCGGCTTGCGGAGGGAGGTTGTGGGGGCTTACATCATGCCGCCCATGCCTCCCATTCCGCCCATGCCGCCCATGTCAGGCATGCCGCCGCCAGCTTTCTCGTCTTCCGGCTCATCGGCCACCATGGCTTCGGTGGTGATGATCAGGGAAGCAACGGAAGAAGCAGCCTGCAGCGCAGAACGGGTTACCTTGGCAGGATCCAGGATACCCATTTCCAGCATGTCGCCGTACTCTTCGGTGGCGGCGTTATAGCCGTAGCTGCCCTCACCTGCACGGATGTTATTGACGACAACAGATGGCTCGCCACCGGCGTTCTGTACGATCTGGCGCAACGGCGCTTCCATGGCACGACGCAGGATGTTGACGCCCGCTTTCTGCTCCTCGTTGATAGCATCGACCTTCTCCAGTGCGGCAATGGCACGGATCAGGGTAACACCACCACCGGCAACAACGCCTTCTTCCACCGCAGCGCGGGTGGAGTGCAGCGCGTCTTCAACGCGGGCCTTCTTCTCTTTCATTTCCACTTCAGAGCCAGCGCCAATCTTGACCACGGCAACACCGCCAGCCAGCTTGGCCACACGCTCCTGCAGCTTCTCTTTGTCGTAATCGGAAGAGCTGTCTTCGATCTGCTTGCGGATCTGCTCAACGCGAGCTTCAATGTCGCCCTCAGCGCCGGCACCGTTGATCACCGTGGTGCTTTCCTTGGTGATGTTGATGCGCTTGGCAGTGCCCAGGTCGTCCAGAGTGGTGTTTTCCAGGGTCAGGCCTACTTCTTCGGAAATCACAGTACCGCCAGTCAGGATGGCGATGTCCTGCAGCATTTCCTTACGACGATCACCAAAGCCAGGCGCCTTCACGGCGGCAACCTTGACGATACCGCGCATGTTGTTGACCACCAGGGTAGCCAGCGCTTCGCCTTCGATGTCCTCGGCGATGATCATCAGCGGCTTGCCAGCCTTGGCAACAGCTTCCAGTACCGGGAGCAGCTCACGGATATTGGAAACTTTCTTGTCAACCAGCAGGATGTACGGGTCTTCCAGCTCTACGGACATGTTGTCCTGGTTGTTGATGAAGTACGGGGACAGGTAGCCGCGATCGAACTGCATACCTTCAACCACGTCCAGCTCGTCTTCCAGGCCACGGCCTTCCTCAACGGTGATAACGCCTTCTTTGCCCACGCGCTCCATGGCGTCGGCGATGATCTTGCCGATGCTCTCGTCGCCGTTGGCGGAGATGGTGCCTACCTGTGCAATGTTACGGTTGTCATCACACGGCTTGGCCAGATCACGAATCGCCTGAACAGCAGCGATGGTGCCCTTGTCGATACCACGCTTCAGGTCCATCGGGTTCATGCCCGCAGAGACCGCCTTGATACCTTCGCGAACAATGGCCTGAGCCAGAACGGTCGCAGTGGTGGTACCGTCACCGGCGTTGTCATTGGTCTGGGAAGCAACTTCCTTGACCATCTGCGCGCCCATGTTCTCGAACTTGTCTTTCAGTTCGATTTCCTTGGCTACGGACACACCGTCTTTGGTGACGGTCGGCGCGCCAAAGGATTTTTCCAGAACCACGTTACGGCCTTTCGGGCCCAGGGTTACCTTGACCGCGTCCGCCAGGATGTTAACGCCTTCAACCATGCGTTTGCGGGCGCTATCACCGAATTTAACGTCTTTTGCTGCCATGTCTTCTATTCCTGTTCGTTAAACCGAATTCGTTGAATCAATCGGAATAATGAGAGTTCGTGCCGGTCGCTTTCGCGATCACTCAAGCACGCCGTAGATATCGTTCTCGCTCATGATCAGGAGCTCTTCACCGTCAACCTTTACGGTGTTACCGGCGTACTGACCGAAAACCACGGTGTCACCCACCTGTACCGCCAGAGCACGGGTTTCGCCATTGTCGAGGACCCGGCCATTACCCACGGCGATCACTTCACCCTGAGACGGCTTCTCTTTGGCATTACCCGGCAGCACGATGCCACCTGCGGTTTTCTCTTCTTCTTCCTTACGGCGCACGACAACACGATCGTGTAGCGGACGAATTTTCATTGCTCGGCTTCTCCAATAGTCAGATTAATGTGGCAATGACATTTGCTGTTTAAAAGTCGGATCCGCAACGCGTAATCCGACAAATTGCCCGGCTTGATAACCGCCTGTTTTACAGTGGATATCAGCCCGCAGCGAACTTGTGTCTTCTATTTGGGGTAGCGGGTAGGTATTTTCAACACCCGCGATAGAAATTTTTTTACTTTTTTTCGATGCGGTCGTTATCGCGCCTGGTTTCGTCGCGATACTCACCGTCTATGATGTCGCCATTGGCATCACGGTCGAATGGACGCTGCTGGCCAAAGGGGTTTTCACGGTTGCCGAAGGGCCCCTGTCCACCGCCGGCCTGGAAATGAAAGCTGCGGGTCTGGCCGGAGACCACCAGCCGTTTCAGCACCTGCGCGACAAACCAGTGCCGGGTACCCGGTATCAGGCAGAGGAATCCGATCGTGTCAGTAATAAAGCCCGGGGTCAGCAGCAGCGCACCACCCACCGCCAGCACCAGTCCCTCGGCCACTTCCTTTGCCGGCAGTTCACCGCTGTTCAGCCGCTGATTCGCCCGCAATAACGTCGCCAACCCTTGCTGACGCAACAACCAGGCACCCACCACCGCTGTCAGCAGGACCAGCCCTATGGTATTCAATACGCCGATCATGCCGCCGACCTTGATCAGCACCGCCATCTCGGCAATGGGCATGACAATAAAAAGAAACAGAAACACGGACAAAAGGGCCTCCTCGGTATCCGCCACCAGCCAAAACACTCTCTGATATACTCCGCGCACCAACAAGAAGCATTCGGATACACAGAAAACGTAAACCACTGTAGAACTTAGTTAGGGCAAAACATGAAACTTCAAGATTCCGTGATTGCAATTACCGGCGGTGGCCAGGGACTGGGCCGCGCCATGGCCGAATACCTGGCAGCCAAAGGCGTCAAACTCGCGCTGATCGACCTGATGCCGGAAAAACTGGAAGAAGCTGCCGAAGCCTGCAAGCAGGCGGGCGGTGATGCCAAAGTCTATGTTTGCAACGTAGCGAAAGAAGAAGACGTGGAAAGAACCTTTGCCGCGATCGCCTCTGACTTTGGTCAGCTGAATGGCCTGATCAACAACGCCGGCATCCTCCGTGATGGCCTGATGGTCAAAGCCAAAGACGGCGAAATCACCAAGCGCATGGAGCTGTCCCAGTGGCAGGCGGTCATCGATGTGAACCTGACCGGTGTTTTCCTGTGTGGCCGTGAAGCTGCAACCCAGATGATCAAGAACGGCGACCAGGGCGCGATCATCAACATCGCTTCCATCTCCCGCGCCGGCAATATGGGCCAGAGCAACTACTCCGCGGCCAAGGCCGGGGTGTCCGCTCTGGTTCCGGTTTGGGCGAAAGAGCTGGCGCGCTATGGTATTCGCTGCATGGGCATTGCCCCAGGCTTTATCGAGACCGAGATGACCGCGTCCATGAAACCGGAAGCCCTGGAGAAAATGACCGCCGGCATCCCGCTCAAGCGCATGGGCAAGCCGGAGGAGATTGCCTCGGCTGCGGCGTTTATTTTTGAGAATGACTATATGTCCGGTCGGATGATCGAGGTGGATGGGGCTTTGCGGCTCTGACCCTGTCTACGCTCCTGCCTTAGTGACTGGCCTCGCTTGGGGGGCTGGTCCCGGGGTGGAGGTACCTTTTCTTTCGGAAAAAGAACTCGCTGCGCTCAGACACCTTTGTTCCTGCAGAAAAGGTACCCCCACCCCGTGACCGACTTAACTTCGAGGGCAAGCCCCCATGACTCCAAGCCTGGGTGTTATGGCCGCCACTGGAAACGTTTCATGGACACCCGGCTGTTGAGGACTTCCACGCCTTCTTCACGCAAGCGGAAAACCTGGGTTTCGTAAGCTTCCGAGCCTTGCGGAAAGGCTATCTGGCCGGAACTGCGGATGACCCGGTACCAGGGGATGGAATGACCTGACGGCAGCTTCCCCAATGCGCGCCCCACAAACCTTGCCTGTCGTCCAAGTCCAGCCATGTCGGCAACCTGCCCATAGCTGGCAACCGAGCCCGGCGGTATTGAAGCCACAACCTGCCAGATTTTTTGCTCTTTAGTAGGTTCAGACATGATTGGCTCTTTTCAAAAACTAACGGCAGTAAATCCAGCCCACACTGACCAGTCAGATCGGTCCAGGGGTGGGGTGCCTTTTACCCCACCCCTGGACCATCCCCCAAAGTTCACCGGGGCTCAGGAATACCCTCAGACTCCTCATTGCGAGGCGCCAAAGCATCCAGCCGAGCACCCTGGCGGATCATGTAGATGGCCAGGAGGATGGCAGGGACACCCATGAAGCCGGCGACGAGGAAGAACTGCGCGTAGCCGAAGTCCGCCACCACAATGCCGGAGAAGCCGCCGATGAACTTGCCCGGCAGGGTCATCAGGGAGCTGAACAAGGCGTACTGGGTGGCGGTAAACGACGCACTGGTCATGCTGGACAGCCAGGCAATGAGTGCCACGTTAGCGATGCCGCCGCTCAGGTTGTCGGCGCTGACCACGGCAGCCAGGGTGATGATATTGGGCGGGTACTGGGCCAGTACGACAAACAGCAGATTGGTGGCTGCGGTCATCACTGCCCCCAGCAACAGGATACGACGCACCCCGTAGCGCACCACCATGACGCCGCCAATCAGCGAACCGGTGATGGTCATGAAGAAGCCAAATATCTTGGTGACATCCGCCACCTGGGTTTTGGAGAAGCCCATGAAATCCAGGTAGAACGGGTTGGCCATGACACCCATGGCGATGTCGGATATGCGATACACCGCCACCATCAACAGGATCAGCAGGGCCAGCTCTTTATAGCGGTGGAAGAAGTCCAGGAATGGCCCGGCCACGGCGGCGTAGAACCAGCCCACCAGGCGGGCCACCCGGGGGTTCAGGTGAGTGCGCTTACTGGCCTCCTCCTCAATCTTGTGGGCAATGTCCTGGGCCGCGGCAAAGTGGTTTACCTTTGGCTCGCGCACGATCAGCACCGTAACCGCGCCAACGCCTACCAACAGTGCCATGACTTCGTAGGACACCTGCCAGGACCAGAACTCGGCCAGATACAGTGCCCCGGCACCGGCCACCAGCAAGGCCAGTCGGTATCCGAAAATATAGGTGGCCGCCAGCGCCGCCTGCAGCCGTTCCTCGGCGATTTCAATTCGGTAGGCGTCGATCGCCACATCCTGGGTAGCAGAAGAAAACGCCACCAAAAGACCACACAGCGCCATCATTTCGGGGGCGGCGATGGCATCCACATGAGCCATCAGGTAGAGGCCGGTGGCGATGCCAGACTGGGCCAGCAGGATCCAGCTACGGCGCTTGCCCAGCAACCGATCCAACAACGGCAGCTTCAACCGGTCCACCACCGGTGCCCAGAACACCTTGATGGAATAGGTGATGCCCAGCCAGCTGAAGAAACCGATGGTGGCGGTTTCCACGCCTACGTCTGCCAGCCGCGCGTTCAGCGTGGAAAACACCAGCAGGAACGGCAGGCCAGCAGAAAAACCCAGAAACAACAGGGCAAGGACCTGCCAACGGGTGTAGGTGTAGAGCGTATCCCTGAGCAGTGCCAGGCGTGTACCGGATAAGATGGTGCGGCCTCCGGGTCAGTCGCGGAAATTGTTGAACTGCAGGGGAATATCCAGCTCGGCTTCTTTCAGCGTGGCGATGGCCGTTTGCAGGTCATCCCGCTTCTTGCCCGTCACCCGAACCTTGTCACCCTGGATACTGGCCTGCACCTTGAGCTTGGCGTCCTTGATCATCTTGACGATTTTCTTCGCCATATCGGTTTCGATGCCCTGCTTCAGCAGGAGGTGTTGCTTGACCAGCTTGCCAGCTTTGCTTTCGCCGTCCTCGGACAGAGCGCGGCTGTCGATATTGCGTTTGGCGAAGGCCATCCTCAGCATGTCCAACAGTTGCTCCAGCTGGAACTCCTGTTCGGCACTGATGGTAATGCCCTTATCATCGTGCTCGATATCCGCTTCCACGTTCTTGAAATCCCAACGGTTGCCCAGCTCCCGCTTGGCCTGGTCCACCGCGTTGGTGACTTCGTGCATATCAATTTCAGAAACAATGTCAAAAGAGGGCATGGTCGTTATTCTCCGCAAAACGTAATGGGTATACTCTAGCCACGTAAATAAGGGCAGAGCATAGCAAGACCCGCCCGTCACCGCATCTGACAATGGACTGACAAGAAGTAGACGACAATGCCAAATCTGGATCTCCCCATCCTTGTAGTAGACGACGCAAAGTTCAGCAGTATGGTGGTTGGGCGCACTTTGCGAAATGCCGGATATCGCGACGTACGTGTCGCCAACAACGCTCCGGCCGCGCTCGAATTGATGGACCAGCGCCCGGTCAGCGTGCTGATTGCCGACTGGCTGATGCCGGAAATGGACGGTCTGGAGCTGACGGACCAGGTTCGCCAGCAGGACGAGCAGAACAATCACTATACCTACGTAATCCTGCTCACCGCCCGCGAGAGTGTTGAAGCCCTGTCCGAAGCTTTCGACCGGGGCGTGGACGATTTCATCTACAAATCGGACATGACCAAACAGCTGATCCCGCGGGTATTTGCCGCAGATCGTCTGGCGGACCGGCAGAATACCCTGTTACGAGCCAATTCCCTGCTGATCGAGAATAATCGCGATCTGGAAGAAACCAACATCATCGACCTGGAAACCGGGCTGTGTAACAACAAATACGCCCGTGGGCGGTTGGCTAAAACCTTGCGCCATGCAGAAGCCCGTAACGGATCGACGGCGTATGTGCTGTGCGGCATCCGTAACTGGCAGGAACTCAAGCGCAAGCACCCGCCGTCGGTGATGAGTGAACTGGCCATTGGCATTGCCCGCCGCCTGAGCCATCTGATTCGCCCGATGGATGCCCTGTGCCGGGTGGGCGACAACCAGTTTGCCATCGTGGCCTATTTCCCCCGCAGCGAGAACTGCACCACTGCAACCTTCCGGCGGGTATTTGATGGCATCAACCATAAAGCGCTGAAAACCACCGCCGGGTATATCTCCGTGGAAGCCGGCATGGTGTTGTGCAAGTCCGATGCACAAAGCGGCACGCCTTCTGTGCCGGAGGTCGAGCAGGCTGCGGTGCACGGATTGGTGGATGCCTATGAGACGCGGCGGTTTACGGAGACAACGCCGGAGGTGATGGAGAAGGCTTGAAAACAATGATGCCGTATTAGCGAAGCGTAATCCGACATCACACTCGGTAACACGGCATCACACATCACCAACAGACCTGAGAGTTCGAAAGCCCTATTATGAAATCGTGGATTCAAGCAGTATCCCCCATGGCGGAGGAGCCGGGTAGTACCTCCGCCGCAGTATGGGAGAAGGATCCATCGAATTAACGAATTTTTCAGGCACTTTCGTTCTTTCCTTTTCTTGGCCAGCTACTTAGCTGGCCTTTTTATTGGGCGACAGTGAACGGGATTCCCGCCAGACAAAAAAACGCCCGGACGATGCCGGGCGTTTCTGCAACTGCTGATCAAGAGGTGAGCCTTACAGCTTCCGCCCCTTACCCGCAGCAATACGCAACCGCAACGCATTCAGCTTGATAAAGCCTTCCGCGTCCTTCTGGTCATACGCGCCCTGATCTTCTTCGAAGGTCGCGATCTTCTCGTCAAACAGCGAATCGTCGGACTTACGGCCGACAACATCCACATTGCCCTTGTAGAGTTTCAGGCGCACGGTGCCGTTGACGTAGGCCTGGGTCTGGTCGATCAGCGCCTGCAGCGCCTCACGCTCCGGTGACCACCAGTAACCGTTGTAGATCACTTCCGCATAGCGCGGCATGATGCTGTCCTTCAGGTGGGCCACTTCGCGGTCCAGGGTGATGGACTCGATCGCCCGGTGCGCGCGCAGCATGATGGTACCGCCCGGAGTCTCGTAACAACCGCGGGACTTCATGCCCACGTAGCGGTTCTCAACGATGTCCAGACGCCCGATGCCGTTCTCACCCGCCATCTTGTTCAGGGTTTCCAGCACCACGTGGGGCTTCATTTCCTGGCCATCGATGGCGACGATATCGCCCTGCTTGTAGGTCAGCTCAACGTAGGTTGGCGTGTCTGGAGCGGCTTCCGGCGACACACTCCAGCGCCACATGTCTTCCTCGGCTTCCGCCCAGGGATCTTCCAGGTTGATGCCTTCGTAGGAGATGTGCAGCAGGTTCGCATCCATGGAGTAAGGGGACTTGCCCTTCTTCTTCTCCACCGGGATGTTGCGCTCGTCGCAATAGGCCAGCAGCTTCTCACGGGAATTCAGATCCCATTCACGCCAGGGAGCAATCACCTTCACGCCCGGCTTCAGCGCGTACGCGCCCAGCTCGAAACGCACCTGGTCGTTACCCTTGCCAGTAGCGCCGTGGGAAATAGCATCCGCGCCGGTTTCATTGGCAATCTCAATCAGACGACGGGAAATCAGAGGGCGGGCAATAGAGGTGCCCAGCAGGTACTCACCTTCATAGATGGTATTGGCGCGGAACATCGGGAACACGTAATCGCGCACAAACTCTTCGCGCAGATCCTCGATGTAGATTTCCTTCACGCCCAGCGCCTTGGCTTTCTCACGCGCCGGTTCCACTTCCTCGCCCTGGCCGATGTCGGCGGTGAACGTCACCACCTCACAGTTATAGGTATCCTGCAACCACCGAACGATGACGGAGGTATCCAGGCCACCGGAATAAGCCAGCACCACCTTTTTAATATCAGACATGCCCTTGCTCCAGACTGAACAGAATGGATGTATTGAAAATAAGGGCGGTATTGTACGGGAGAGCGGGGGGAATGGCTATTGGAAGGAAGGTTTAGCTACCCCCTCTCCCCAACCCCTCTCCCGCCAGGGGAGAGGGGCCAAATAGAGATACCCGCTCACCTCGGCGGATGAACTCCCCTCTCCCCTCGCGGGAGAGGGGCCGGGGGAGAGGGGGTAGCTTCTTCAACCGGCAGCCTGAGCCTGCTGAGCAACGACCTCTTCACGGATGCCATCCCAGCCGTCTTTGACAGAGCGGAGCAAGCTAGCCACTTCGTCCAGCTTCTCAACGCTATTTCTCGCACTGGCCTCAAGCAGAGTCCGCTCCATGTAGTCGTAGAGCGATTCGAGCTGAAGCGCCAACTCACCACCCTGGTCAAAGTCCAGGAAGCTTCTCAGCCCACCAATAATCTCGATGGTTTTTGAGATGAGACGTCCTTTACCCTCAATATCTCCAGCCTGCATCCGTGCCTTTGCCATATTGATGCGCTCGAGCGCGCCGTTGTACAACAACTGGATTAGCTTGTGCGGGTCCGCATCAGTGATGCTGGTTTGAGTATTAACCCGCTGGTATGCCTGTAAACCGTTCATAGGTAACCTCTTTATTCGCTCGTAAAGCAATAACTATCAATTACTATTGCGATTGTTCTGTGGCGCCAATGCTGCAAGCTGCTGGGAAACATAGTCCCGGGTACTGTTCAGCTGGGATATCAGGGAATCCGCGGCTGAAAACTGGCTGACCAGGCGTTCACGATAAGATTCGATCCGTTCTTCAAGCCTGACCCGATTCTCCTGTATCTGCTCCAGTTCCCGGTTCAGGCTATCAGTCCGGGACTCGAGGGCCCCATCGGCGCCGACGAAACTGGACACCAGGTTAACGGTGCGCTCGGCCACACCTTCAATAAAGGTGATAGATCCTCGACTGCCTGTTGTATCGCCGAGAATCCGAGCCTGCAGGCCCGAAGCATCCCCATTCCCACTACTCAGAAATAACACCTGCCCGTCACCTTCCGCTGCACGACCGTCAATCGTTCCGGCAACATCCACACCTGCAGTATTGGTAACCGAATCCAGGCCAAAGGTAGCGGCATTTTCCGCAGACGTGAGAGAAACCGCAGAGTCACTTCCGTACTTTGACGAGGTGAAACTCAGATTACCGCCCGCATCAAGCTCAGCCTTTACAGACGTGCCCGCAGCATTGAGAGCATTATTGGCGTTAAGCTGCGACTGAATCTCATCCACCAGATCCTGGGCAGTTGTGTAGGTCTGCTGGGTCAACTGCAGGCTTACGGACGTTTCCCCGTTAACCTGCAATGTCAATTCGTCATTGCTGCCATCAATCACAATTCCGTCGGCCAGGGCACTATTGGCGAGGAGGTTTCCCTGAGAGGCTGTCTGTGTGACGTTGATGTCATAGGTGCCCGGCTGAGTCGCGGAGCTACTACGAACAAACTCTACCTGACTGTCGGTCGCACGACCCTGCTCCGCAAACAGCGCGGTGACATCATCCGGATTGTTCTTGAGCTGCTCCTCAAATTTCGTCCGGTCGAACTCGAGCCCGCCAGTTTCAATATTGGTTGTGATTCCTACGTCCGCGAGACTGCGAACACTGCTATTTTCAAGGCCGGGAACAACACGGGTCAGTACCTGACGCAACTGGTTCTGAATGCCACGGACAGTGCTATCACCGGTAAGCAAACTGCCCCTGCCGGCTTCTGCGTTAAAGCCCGCAAGGCTATCGATCGTTGACTGCAGAGAGTTGAACTTATCAACGAATCCCTGAACCCGATCCGCAACCGCTCCTAAATCCTGCTCCACCTTAACGGTAGAGGTGCCGGTACCCGTGATGTCGAAGGTCAGACCATCAATGACATTCTCAAATTTGTTGGTAGAGCGTGTTATCTCCACCCCGTTGATTTTCATTACCGCGTCGGTAGCGGCAATTGTCTGCTGCAGCCCTGCGCCAGCATCCATCCCGGAATTAAAAGCAAAACGGGAGAGACCCTCGGCATCCGTATCAGTGCCCCCCGAATCGCCGGATACCGAAATACTGACAGCATTGGCGGTTCCGGTTTCATCGGCGGACAGGACCAGTTGGAAACCGCTACCGGTATCGATAACACCCGCAGACACACCCGCATCAGAGTCATTGATAGCGTTCGCCAGACCCTGAAGAGTATCGTTGCTGCTATCAATCGTGACATTGGTTATCTTATCTCCGACATTAAGCGTCAGAGTGCCTTGCCCGACACTGGTCGAATCGCGATCACCAAACACGTCGTTGGACGCGAGTGCCTGCGCGCTGGCCAGGCTGGTCACCTCCACACTATAGGTGCCACGGTTAGCCTTGGCACTGTCGACGGACACTCCAATCGCTTCATTGGACGAGGATGCAGAAAAGGCCTTCAGGTTATCCGGCGCGCTAAGCTGACGCATGGGCAGGCGCAGCTCAGTCACAGCGCTTCGCAGCTTGCCGTAGGCTGAAATCAGCGCCTCGGAACGCTGCTGGTTAAAATTCAGCCGCTGCTCTGTGGGCTTACGCTCCGCCGCAACCAACTGATCCACCAGATCAGAGGTAAGAACTCCGGAACCAATGCCTAACGATGAAATTGCCATAACCCTGTCTCCTCAAGGGAGCGAAATTCGCTACTGATCAGTTTATCGGCAAAAGGCGGCAAAACTTTGCCCTTTCTCCCTACCTTTTTTGTAACACCGCGTAACTGACGCTCTCACTTCCCCTGCTCCCCCCGCGAGAGAGGGGGAAAGGGGAGAGGGGGAAATAATCCCTCTAAAACGCAGAACACCGCCGGCCCTCTCAGGTGCGGCGGTGCTGAAATCCCGTCATTCGCATCAGCTATAAAAGCGGCAAGCCCTCACACCTTGATGTTAAACAACGTCAGCGGTTCATCCTGCTGCAAGTTCTCTGCCAACCTCAATGCAACCTCATCCGGAATCTGCCGAATCACTTCCCGGGTAGACTGATCGACTACTTTCACAATCGTCTGCCCCAGATCATTATCCACTTCAAACTGCAGATCCCGCTGGACGTTCTGAACAAAGTCGTTCAGCTGCGACACCGCGTCATCCAGTTGCTCCCGCTGGGCTTCGTTACGATTCTCAAGCCGCTCGGCTTTAGAAGGCTCCTGAGCCTGGATGGGAGACTGGGCACGATCCACACGGCCAGCCGGTGAAGGTGCAACCTGGGCTGAGGCATTCCTGCCTTCGGCCTGAGATGACGACATTGCCCTTACCGGCGTCTGATCACTGGAACGAACCAGCTTGAGATCCGGGCTGTTCAGGTTAACGTCATTCATAGCTTTACCTCGCTATCCTCAAACGGCGTAAACCGGGGCCCGAAAGCCCCGGCTTGTACCGCTATGCCCCGATTACTGCAGGAGGGACAGAACCTGCTGAGGCCGTGCGTTGGCCTGTGCCAGTACGGAGATACCGGCCTGCTGCAGCACCTGGGACTTGGACAGCTTCGCAGTTTCTGCGGCGAAGTCGGCGTCCAGGATCCGGCCACGTGAAGCCGACAGGTTTTCAGAGGTTGTTTGCAGATTCGAAATCACCGAATCGAAACGGTTCTGAACAGCACCCATGTCTGCACGGGATGAGTTAATCTCCGTGAGCGCCTCATCCATCACTGCCAGGGCTTGTTGAGAACCGAGGAATGAAGAAATGTCGACGTCCTCCAGCTTAGTCTTGGCTGTAGGGTCAGCGAATGTTCCGGTGACAGTGCCGTTAGCTGCGGTAGCGGAATAAGTAATGGCGGTAGCTGTGTCGCTTCCTTCAATGGATTTAACGTTGACTTGACCAGCAACATCCGCGTCCACCTCGGCCGCCACACCGATCTCTGCGGCATTATCATTGATCGCAGCAGATATTTTCTCAGCCATCGCTGTTTGCATTTCTGCAGCGGTACCAGAGTTTGCGGCAACAGTAAGGGTGCCAATGTTGGTGCCATTGACAGTCACATCCGTCAAAGTATAGTCAACTGTGGGATCAGTCGGCACGCTAGCTGCTATGGTTCCTTCAGCGAGAAAAGTTCCGCCTAAAGTGTCAGCCTTCGCATTCGCTACAGAGTTGATGGAAATCAATTGACCAGCATTGGCCCCTACCTGGAATGACTTTCCGTTAAAAGATCCATCCAGAAGTTTCGTACCGTTGAAATCGGTTTGCGACGCTACCCGATCCACTTCACTGGTAAGCTGATCAACCTCAGCCTGCAATGCCTCACGATCACTTGCAGAGTTCGTCGCGTTTGATGATTGCACAGCCAGTTCACGGATACGCTGCAGGTTGTTACCAATTTCTACCATGGCACCTTCGGCAGTCTGAGCCAGAGAAATACCATCGTTCGCGTTGCGTGCCGCTACATCCAGACCACGAATCTGGGTGCTGAATCGCTCCGCGATTGCAAGGCCAGCAGCATCGTCTTTGGCAGAGTTAATCCGAAGGCCAGAGGACAAGCGCTCCAGCGCCTGATTGCTCAGATCCTGAGACTTCTGAAGCTGATTCTGTGCAGACAGTGAAGCCACGTTAGTGTTAATACCGAGAGCCATATTGCTTCTCCTTCGACATATGTCGTTATTTCATGGAAAAGGTGTGGCGCCCGTTTCAGTTGGGAGCGCCTCCCTGTTGCTCTGCTTAACGGCGCCCCCAAACGTTACTTTAGAAAAAAAACCAGAGATTTTGTTAAGGATTGTAAAAAGGCTAAAAAGCGGCAATACGCTTCCGACGAAAAACGCCAACATCTTGGCAACAGAAACAAGTTCGCTCCACACGACTATTTATTATTCTTTATTTTCATATAGTTAATAATCCTTCGAGAAAAGTGGCACAGCTTTCGCTAAACCTCCCTCAAAACGGCAATTCCATGAATATCCGCCGGCAATGCGTCCCCATTTTGGCCGGGCACGGGGTTACCGGCACCTCTAAGCAGGGAGAAACAACATGCCACAGATCATTAACACCAACATTGCTTCACTTAATGCGCAACGCAATCTGAACGCTTCACAGTCTGACGCGAACACCGCGCTGGAACGGCTGTCCTCGGGCCTGCGCATCAATTCCGCCAAAGACGATGCCGCCGGGCTGGCCATCTCGACACGTTTCGAGTCTCAAATATCTGGTTTGAATGTGGCGCAACGTAATGCTAACGACGGTATCTCACTGGCGCAAACAACCGAAGGTGCGCTCAACGAGGTTGTTTCCAACCTTCAGCGCATTCGCGAACTCGCCATTCAGTCAGCAAACGCCACCAACAGCCAATCTGACCGGGAAGCACTGGACGCAGAAGTTCAGCAACGCGTCGATGAGATTACCCGAATTGCCAATCAAACAACCTTTAACGGATTGAAAGTGCTTGATGGAAGCTTCGGTATCGCTTCGTTCCAGGTTGGAGCAAACTCTGGTGACACCATCAGCATTAACCTGACCGCAGGTGCGCGGGCATCCGATATCGGCGCGATTGCAACCGCCTCGGCACTTGGCGTGGATTTCACAGACCCTAACGGGGTGGAGGCGGGAGACACGCTGGATGTAACCGTTGGAACAGATCCACAAACGATCACGTTTACCGGTGAAGAAGCCAGCATCTCCGACGTGGTTGAAACAATAAACAGTCAGCTCGAGAACGCCGTAGCTGTCGCCACAGATGATGGCACAGGCATAGAGATCAAATCCCCAGAAGAGCTTAGTGGCATTGCGCTAACAACAGCAGCCGCTTCTCCAGCACTTACAGCCGGTGCGGAAGCCGCTGCCCCGGTCGATGAGAGCCTGGAATCTGTTTCCATTGACACAGTAAACGGTGCAAACGACGCCATTCTTCGGGTTGATAGCGCACTCACCACGATCAATTCTATCCGGAGTGAGCTCGGTGCTATTCAAAACCGGTTCGAGTCCACCATCGCCAACCTGAGCACCACATCCGAGAACCTGTCAGCCTCCAATAGCCGGATTCGTGATGCCGACTTCGCCGCGGAATCCGCCGAACTGGCCCGCACCCAAGTACTGCAACAGGCCGGCCTTTCGGTTCTGGCGCAGGCCAATGCGCGGCCGCAGCAGGTTTTGCAGCTGCTGCAGGGGTAACGGGGTAGCAACACGAGTGTCGGATTACGCATTTGGCTAATCCGACCTACGGCCAATTGAGCGATCGCTAATTATTAAAACGACTGCCGTGGCAGGTCTTAAGAGGTGTCCCATGCACGCACAGCATCACATTCAGGTTTCGGATTCCCGGCAGGCGCACGTTGCCCGGCTGGTACTACAGGCCAACCTTGCCTACGGTGAGTCCAACAGCCCGTCGGGGTCGTTTGTTCAGCGGCTGAAGGCACGGCAGGAATGCCGGGAATACCTGGCCGAAGCGCTGGAACTGGAACCGGAGAATGCGAGTGCGCTGGGCCTGCTGGGGCGCGTCGAACTGGACGACGGGCAACTGGAAAGAGCCCACACACTGTTCAACGCCAGCCTGAGCCACCAGCCAGACCAGGCGCAACAGTATTGCAATCTGGGTTACTGGGCCATGAAGAGTGAGCGCCCGGCACTGGCGGAGCAGTATTTTCTGCAAGCCCTGGACCTTGACCGGCAATCCGCCGCCGCTTTCTGTGGTGTGGCCCACGCCAAACGCCTTCAGGGCCAGTTTGATGTGGCCTACCTGCACTACCGCAAGCTGCTGGAAACCGGTGCCGAGTGGGATTCGGTCTACAGTGGCATGATCACCTGTGCTGAACATCTGGAGGTCCAGAAGGCAGACACTGCCCTGGCGCAGGATGCCATCGCCCTGCTCAGCAAGAGCGGCCTGCCCCATCAGGAAATCGGCCGCTTCGTGGGAGCAATCATCCATCAGCAATACGACCTGGATAACCCACAGGCGCAGATATTCCTCGATGCCGCCAGCGAAGATGAGCTGCTGATTTTGGCTCTGGAAAAAACCCTGATGCCGAGTCCTGCCGTGGAAGAGCTGGTCACCCTGCTCCGCCGCGCGATTACCGCCGAAGTGGCGCAAACCGTGCAACTGCGGGACGAACTTCAGCCACTTACTCTGGCCATCGCCCGTTACGTGGACCGCACCGGCTACGTTCTGGCAGCGGAAGAGGACGAAGAACGCCTGATCAGCACCATCAACAACAGCATCAGCGCGCAGCTGGTGATGGGCGAATCCCAGGATGCCATGATTGCATCACTGATGCTCAGCGCCATGTACGGCGCCCTGTTCCACCAGGACTTTGCGGTACACCTGGGCCAGTGGAACCTGGTGGACTGGCCGCTGGCCCTGCAGCCGGTGCTGGCCGCCAGCTACTATGATCGCGCCACGGAAGAAGCCATCAAACAGAACTTCGATGAAAAAGCCGAAGAGCTGTGCCTGGCCAAAGCCGATGTGCCGCAGGCCTGGCCCAGTTGGTCGACACTCGCCTACCGCTCCGAAAGCAGCCTGAAGGCGCTGATGGCAGAAGACCTGAGACTGCCGGTAGATCACCTGCCCGCCACCATGCGCGTGATGGTCTGCGGCGCCCAGTCCGGCCAGCGGGCCATGGAACTGGCGCATTACCTGGACGATGTAGAAGTGATCGCCGTGGACGAATCCCTGGCCAACATCGCCAAGGCCACCCGCATGGCTGAGGAGATGGGCATCGACAATATCGTCTTCTGGCCCTGGTCCATCGCCCAGCGCTTCGTGGCGGATGGTCACAAGGTCCATTGGCTGGAAGTGGGCCGGCTGCCCTCATCCGCTATGACGACAGTTTCGTTGGCCGCCCTGACCAGCTCTGCAACCGAAAATGGCGCAGTGGTCCATATGCACACCGCCCTGGAAGAACACACGGAAGGCGATCGCCACATTCGCGACCTGATAAGCCACAATAAACTGGCGCCCACCCGTACCACCCTGCGACAACTCCGCCGCATGGTACTGACCAACAAACAGGACAGCACCTGGCAATCCCTGTTGAAGGAAGACGACTTCTACTCCCTGGGTGGCTGCCGCGACCGCTGGTTCCAGCCACAGGACGTACACCAGCTCAAGGAACTCATGGGCATGGTCAGCAACGAGGTGGAATGGAAACTGGTGAAAGCCAGAGATACTGATGGCCACAGCCTGGCCACCGGTCCGGTGCAGCAGCAGATTCAGGCTGAAGCTCTGGGAAGTGAGGTGCAGAGTTTAATGGGGCAGGGTTTGAGTGTTTATTTTGTGAAGCGGCGGTGATGATGGTTAGTGATTTGGTTATCCCCCTCTCCCCCGGCCCCTCTCCCGCAAGGGGAGAGGGGAGCTTATGGGGCAAAATGTGCGGGTATCACTGTTTATCCCCTCTCCCCTTGCGGGAGAGGGGCCAGGGGAGAGGGGGGTGATTCGTCAATGCCCCCACGCCTCACCTTTCTCTTTCTGTGACACATCGCCCCCCATCTTCCCCTGGCAATCACTTCCCTCACGATCTTTCACTGCGTCGTATATCACTGACAAGACCACCTCTGTCTGCTGCAAAATCTCGTGATTCCAGAATCTAAGAACCTTGTAGCCCTGCGAATGCAGCCAATCGTCACGTTTTCTGTCACGATCCGAGTCATTATGTTGCCCACCATCAGCTTCGACAACTACTTGCGAACCGAAGTGGACAAAATCAACGATGTAAGGCCCTAGGGGCTGCTGGCGCCTGAAACGCTTTCCATTTAGCCGGTAGGCTCTTAGGTGGTACCAGAGGTGATTTTCCGCATGGGTCATGTTGCGGCGGAGTTGTTTCGCGAACGTCCTTTGTTCCATGAGTCTTCCTTGAATGGTTGAGGGCTTCCTGCCTTCCCCCTCTCCCCCAACCCCTCTCCCCCAACCCCTCTCCCGCGAGGGGAGAGGGGAGCTTATGGGTACAAGTATGCGGGTAGCACTATTAAAGCCCCTCGCCCCTGGCGGGAGAGGGGTTGAGGAGAGGGGGGCGCTTCAAAAGCGGCAGCTCCCCCAGAGCTGCCATCCTTATCAAACGTACGGAATCAATGACTCCCCATACAAATGCAGATCCTCCAGAATCTGCTGCTTCTTCGGCGTCAACTCAGGATCAGCCGCGAGTCGCTGAAGCTCATGCCCGTAAGCCTCCAATGACCGCCAGCCCTTCTTGGGCTGCATCAGCCGTTGACTGCGAAACATCTCCCAGCGCTCCATTTCTTCACCGGTCAGCGTGCTGGGGTAATTCCTGGCACGGTAGCGGAACAGCATTTCCTGAAGCCGCTCATCTTCAAAGCGAACGTCCAGTTCACCCAGATTCTCCACCGGCTGCTCCAACACCCAGTTCAGTTTCTCGCGGTCGGTTTTACTGATAAATCCGCCGGCATAGAGTTGCTCGTCCGGGTCGGTCAGGTCGCTGCCTTCGAAATCCTGATTAAAAGCTTCGGCAATGCGGGCGGGCAGATCGGGCGCCTTGCGCAGCAGGGCCAGGTTGGCTCGTAGTTGATCGCCATCCAGTGCCAGTTCCTCCAGGCGCTCTGGCGAGAGCGTGGACAGCATGTTGGCGGGGGCCAGCACCGGGCATTTGTTCAATTGGACGCCTTTCAGGGCGAACCGGCGGACGCCCTCCCCCAGTTCCGCCTGAGACGTAAATACCCGCTCCCGAATCTGGTCAGCCGTGGCGTTGATCAACTCACTGGGATCTTCCCGCAGGTCATAGACAATCACCAGGTTCTTGTTGGAGGGGTGTTCCGCCACCGGGGCCACCATGGCGCAGCAGCCTCGTGAGGCAGGATACTTGGCGGAGATGTGGAATACGGGTTTCATGGAAGCGGTATCCAGCATCGCGCGGGCGGAGTGTTTGTCCTTGTTGTTCAGGACAAAATCGAACAGCCTGGGCTGCTTTTCCTTGATCAGCTTCGCCACCGCGATAGTCGCTTCCAAATCGGACATGGCATCGTGAGCCGCTTCGTGGGCAATACCGTTGGCAACCGTTAGCTCCTCCAGGCGAAAACTGGGGCTGCCGTCTTCCTTGCGGGGCCAGTTGATGCCTTCCGGTCGCAGCGCATAGGTCAGCCGCACCATGTCGATGATGTCCCAGCGGGAATTGCCGTTCTGCCATTCCCGGGCATAGGGGTCGCGCAGGTTTCGGTACAGAGTATTGCGGCTCACCTCATCGTCAAAACGCAGGCTGTTATAGCCCACCACACAGGTACCCGGCTGGCTGAAGGCTTCATTTATCTGCGCAATGAATTCCGCCTCCGGGTACCCCTCCTCCATCGCCTTCTGGGGCGTTATGCCGGTAATCAGGCAGGCTTCTGGGGAAGGCAGGTAGTCATCCGTTGGTTTGCAGTAGATCACCAGCGGGTCTTCGATGATGTTCAGGTCCGCATCCGTACGAACACCGGCAAACTGCGAGGGCCGGTCATGGACCGGGTCCACGCCGAAGGTTTCATAGTCATGCCAGTAGAAAGAACGAATCACCGAGAAGACTCCTGCATTGCGTTATTGGTTCGAACGCAGGGTAGTGTAATAGAAATGGAAGGAAAAATCGGGATTTGGTGTCGGATTAGCCGAAGGCGTAACCCGACAACTAAAACATTCCGGTGCCACGATCAACATAGTGGGTACGCTCCCTTGGCACGCCGTTTTCAAACACCTGCTGATCCAGCGTCATACTGGTCGGCAAATTAAGGAACACACCCTTGGCTGCCTCAATAACACTGCCACCTTCGGGGCTTTGCCAGTTCACACCCTCACGCTGAAACGACAGAAAAAAGTCGTTGGTGAACCCGGTAGTGCCATCACCGTTGTCACTGCCGATATCCAGGGAACGAAGGTAACTTAACGGTGCGCACTGAACGCCCGTACTGCAGTCGGTGGTCGCTCCTGCAAGTCCGAAATGGCTTGCCCGATACTGAGTGGCGGTGGTGTTGGCATCAAACAGGGTTGCAGCGGTGGGGTTGCCATCTGGATCGTTAATCTTCAGCCCAATATTACCGCTGAAGGATGTCATATCCGAAGAAAAGGTTCCCCGGGCCTGCTTGAAGCCCATACGGAAACCCGCCAGCTCGTCACCCACTTCCGCCAACTCGATATAGGGCTTCAGCCCCACAAATGGCACCACCTCGTCCACGGCGTATCTGTTGCCATCAATCTGAAAGCGGGTCTCATCCCGGGAAATATGGCCCAGTGCCACATCCGTCGCCTGAAAATCAGCGCCGCCATCGATACTCCCCAGCGTCACATCGTCCGCATTGATCCGGGTCTCCGCATCAATGTTCAGTGACATACGGGTGAACTGGTGAGCTCCGTCATCCAGATTCTCGATTGTCATGAAGCCCTGCCCTTGCACCTCGCTCATTTCCTGATCGGAAATAGGCTCAAGCTCTGCCTGGACCACGGGCGTAATACCCAGGCAAGCCAGTGCGAGGACAGCGTATCCATACGCATCCTGTTTCATTGTTTTGTGTCTCTGATTAGTGTCTTTGAGCCTGCTACTGCATTTCCGACGCCCGGCTCGCTGCCCGCGGTTTTATTGGGATTCGTATCCGCTTGGACAGGCGGCACTATTTATAGTGTTTTATCTTCTGATGCTTTGTATTTGTAATGTTTTGTATCTTATTGGCCGCAAACGCACTATAGCCCAGGCGTTAAAGCCAATAGAGTGAGCGGGTTCACATAGGGGGATGACGGAGGGTTAAAGAGGGTGGGAGTTTGATGTGGGTCACAGATGGGGTTTATCTCCCCCTCTCCCCTAGCCCCTCTCCCCTAGCCCCTCTCCCGCCGGGGGAGAGGGGCTAAGTACTCCGAAACTTCGGTGCTGCATTCCCCTCTCCCCTCGCGGGAGAGGGGCCAGGGGAGAGGGGGAAAAGAAAACTACCTCAGTCCTGCTGCCAGCTCTGCACAGCTTCCTTACCGTACTTCCCACGCCACTCATTCAGAGTCTTGTGGTTGCCGCCACGGGTCTTGACCACTTCACCGGTGTGCGGGTTCTTGTAGGTCTTCATCGGGCGCTTGGGACGGGAACCACCAGCCGTATCGCCCTTGCCGCCGGCAACTGACGGATCAATAGCGCCCAGAATCTGCAGAACGTCTTTCGGTGACTTGTCGTAAGACTTCATCAAATCACGAACCTTGTTTTCAAATTCCAGTTCGCGTTTCAGAGCCTGATCCTGCTCCAGTTGAGCCAGTTCGGCGGAGAGCTTTTCCATAAGCTGCTTTTTCTGGTAATAATCGTTGATCTTTGCCATGGATATAAAACCCTTATACTATCTGATGGTTTTAATAAAACTCAGAGGCGCCCTAATTCAAGAACGATCAAAAGAGCGGATATGTCGAAAAGCCATTCAAATAGTAATAGATTAATTGATAAAGGGCAAAGTAATTTATTTACATGACTGTAATGCGTGCATTTAAAGTCGCAAATCCGCCTCACCCAATGGCAACACTCCTTTCAGGTCAAACAGAACACCGTTGTCTTTCAGATAAGAACGAAGTTGCGAAGATGAAAGCGACGCATATTCACGGTGGGGTACTGCCAGAAGCACCGCATCGTAATCAGCGGAGTTGGGCTTATCAAGCAAAGAAACACCGTACTCATGCTTTGCTTCATTATTGTCGGCCCAGCAATCTGTAACATCCACTTCACAACCGAACTCACGTAGCTCTTTAACCACATCAATCACATGAGTATTGCGAACATCCGGGCAGTTTTCCTTGAATGTAAACCCCATAATAAGAATACGGGAATTGGCAATCATATGGCCTGTTTTGATCATTGCCTTGACCAACTCGGCGGCTGCATAGCGGCCCATGTTATCGTTTACCCGGCGACCCGCCAGAATTACCTCAGGATGATAGCCAATAGCCTGGGCCTTATGGGTCAGGTAATACGGATCCACGCCAATGCAATGACCGCCGACCAGGCCCGGCTTGAATGGCAGGAAGTTCCATTTCGTCCCCGCGGCGGCCAACACTTCGTGGGTATCAATCTTCAGGCGGGCGAAAATCATCGATAACTCATTCATCAACGCAATGTTCAAATCACGCTGGGTATTTTCAATGACCTTGGCGGCCTCGGCTACCTTGATGGAACTGGTCTTATGAGTTCCGGCGGTAATAATACCGGCGTAAAGAGCATCTACTTCATCGGCAATCTCGGGAGTGGAACCGGAGGTGACTTTCATAATGGTCGCTACACGGTGCTCTTTATCACCGGGGTTAATCCGCTCAGGGCTGTAACCGGCATAGAAATCCTGGTTGAACGTCAAACCAGACACTTTCTCCAGAACCGGCACACAAACTTCTTCCGTCGCGCCTGGAAAAACCGTGGATTCGTAAATAACAATATCGCCCGGCTTAAGAACGTTTCCCACGCTTTCACTGGCTTTAATCAACGGCGTCAAATCCGGGGATTTATACTCATCGATAGGCGTGGGAACAGTCACGATATAAATCTGGCAATCACGAATATCATCCAGCGAATCCGTAAAGGACAAACCACCGGAGGCGGCCAATTCCTCAGAAGACACCTCCCGAGTATAATCCACACCGTCTTTCAGTCCGGAAATACGTTTTGCATTGATATCAAAACCAACCACCTCGCGCTTTTCTCCGAAAGCGGCTGCTAATGGCAACCCGACATACCCAAGGCCGACTACGGCGATCTTTTTCATAATACAACCAATCCTGTCAGTGCTGTGTCTTCGGGAGGGATCAAGGAATCATTATCCCCATTAGTCCAATGGCTTGAAACTCATTTTTCAGCGCCACCTTGGCGCCCCTGTCCCCATGCACAATTCGAATCTCGCACGGCGGTTGCGACATGCCCTGAACAAACCGCATCAGATCCGACTGCCCGGCATGGGCAGAATACCCGCCCACCTGATGCACTCGGGCACGGATAGTGTAACGCTCTCCGTCCAGTTCCACCCAACCACCACGGGGTCCATAGGTCAGAATATCCCGCCCCGGTGTCCCTGCGGCCTGGTAGCCGACAAACAGCACATCGTTGCGACTGTCCCCCAGCATCGCCTTCAGGTAATTTACTATCCTGCCCCCGGCGCACATACCCGAACCTGCCAGCACCACACACGGGCGGTGAGTTTTGGCCAGGTATTCCACTGCTTCCAAGTGGTCCTTGTGATCATTGATGACCGTGAGCTGTTCAAAGGACAGCGGGTGGCGGCCCTGTTTAACCAGGTCAGTGGCCTCCGCATCCCAGAAGGGTTTCAGATCCCGGTAGATCCGGTTGAATTCCGCCGCCAGGGGCGAGTCCACGACAATCTCCAGGTTGTTCCAGGTTAGCTGGTCTGTCGGATTACGGCTTTGCCTCATCCAACCTACGGGATCATCGCCAAATTCGGCAATCAAACTCTCAATTTCATACAACAACTCCTGCGTCCGCCCGATGCTGAACGCCGGCACCAACACCGTGCCGCCATCTTCCAACGCATGTTCCAGCACTGCCTTCAACCTGTATCGCCGCGTTTCCCGGTCTTCGTGATCCCTGTCACCGTAGGTGCTCTCAATCACCAGCCGGTCGGCCCTTTCAGGCGGCTGGGGCTCCGGCAACAATGGCGCATGGGGCGCTCCCAGGTCACCGCTGAACACAACACGTTCCTGAATATCACCATCCCGGGCATCGCACTCCACGTACGCCGAACCCAGAATATGCCCGGCGCGCTGCAGCCTCACCTTCAGGGCACGTGCGCCCTCATCAAACACCGTATGCCACTGCCCATAAGGCACCGCCACAATCCGTGAACGAATCAACCCCAACACCCGTTCGATCAATGCCCGGTCCCGGGTAAAACCAATCTTCAGGGCATCCTCCAGGATTTCCGGCAACATGATGGCCGAAGGCTCCGAACAGATAATCGGGCCATCAAATCCGGCAGCCAGCAAATAGGGAATGCGACCAACGTGATCGATATGAACATGGGTGACGATCAACGCGCGAATGTGGTCAATCGGAAAATCAATGGCGAGGTTGTCGGCATTTGCGCCGCGCCCCTCTTCCTGGCCCTGGAACAGGCCGCAGTCAATCAGGACGCCGGCGGAGCCAACGTCGAGTTCGTGGCACGAGCCAGTGACGCCAGTGGTGGCGCCGTAGTGTTGAATATCAATCATCTAAACATCCTTGTTTAAACAGAAAGTGGTCGCCTGACCTCAGAAGGCCCAGACCATCGGAATCAACGTCACCGCAATGCAGCCCACCAACAGACTTAAAGGTAAACCTATACGAATATAGTCCGTAAATTGGTAACGCCCGGGGCCGTAGACCATTAAATTTGTCTGGTATCCCAGTGGCGTTATAAAGCTTGCCGATGCGGCAAACATCACTGCCACGGCGAAGGGCAGGAAACTTACACCCAACTGCTCCGACAGCGCCAGCGCAATAGGAAACATCAGCACCGCCGCCGCGTTGTTGGTGATGACCTCGGTGAACACCGCGGTCAGAACGTACACCAGAATCAGCCCCAGCCAGGGGGACATTCCCTCGCCAGTGCCCAGCAAGGCTCCTGCCACCGTTGCGGCCGCCCCGGTCTCTGACATGGCATTGCCCAACGCAAACGACGCCGCAATCACCACCAGCACCGGCAAATCGACACTGCGCCTCGCCCGGCTCGCGGTAATACAGCGGGACACAATCATACCGCCCGCGGCGAGGAAAGCGGCCTCCATAATACTCAGCAGCCCACTGGCACTGAGTACCACCATGACCAACAGAATCCCCAGTGCCAACGGTGCCTTGTGGAAGTCCGGCGGGGTGGAATCGTTCAGGGCACTGACCAACAGAAAGTCGCGGCGGAACCGGTATTGCTCCGCAAATTCGTGGCTGGCTTCCAGCAACAGGGTATCGCCCATCTTGAACTGGATATCCCCCAGTTTGCCGGACACCCGGCGCCCCTCACGGGAGACCGAAAGAATGACCGCGTTAAAACGCGTACGGAAACGACTGTCCCGCACCGTTTTACCCAACGCGGGGAATTCCGGCCCAAGCACCACTTCCACCAGACAGCGCTGGTGATTGGCAATGTCCAGCTTATGGACACCCGCGTCGGCTGGCCGCAGCCCGTGAATGCGCCGCAGTTCACTGGCACACTCAGGCGCACCCACGAAGTACAGCTTGTCACCGGGCTGCAAAGTACGGTCAGGCTCAACCGCCGTAATCAGCCGCCCCTTACGATCGATTTCGGTCAGATACCCGTAGGTCAGCGCCCGGAGCCCGGCTTCGGCAATCGTCTTGCCAATCAGCGGGCCCGGGCTCATTACCTCAACCTCAACGCCGTATTCCCGAACCGCATCCAGCTCTTCAGACAGGCCCCCTCGGTCCGGAAGCAAGCGAGAGGCGAACAGCACCAGGAACGTGCCGCCGGCAAACAACAACGGTACACCCACCCACGCCAGCTCAAACAACCCGAGATTAATGCCCAGGCGGCTCTGCAACATGCCATCGATGACCAGGTTGGTACTGGTACCAATCAGCGTACAGGTACCCCCAAGGATGGCGGCATAACTCAATGGAAGAAGCAGTTTTGAGGCGGGAATCCCCAGGCGCCGGGCCCAGTCCTGAATGGCGGGGATAAACATGGCGACCACCGCCGTGTTGTTCATAAAGGCACTGAGAATGCCGGTGGGCGCCACCATCCGCATCTGGGCACCCTTTACCGACTTGGGGTGACCCAGCAAACGACGGGCGATCCACTGGACCGCACCGGTTTCCTTCAATCCCGCGGCGACCACATACAGCGTCGCAATGGTAATCACCCCGGGATTGGCAAAGCCAGCCAACGCCGACACCGGCGACAGCACCCCAAAAATGACCAGTATGGCCAGCGCAGCCATCAGAACCAGATCGGCCGACACCCGGGTAAAAACCAGCGTCCCGAGCACCATCGCAAGAATGACCAGGGTAAATACAGCATCCCATGCCATAGGGCGCCCTTACTCTTGCCGTTCCAGAATCAGCTTCCGTTCATGTAAATACTCAAGAAGTTGCTCCACACACTCGTCCACGGTTTGCGAAGACGTGTCCAGAACCACTTCCGGGTGCTCGGGCACCTCGTAGGGGGAGTCGATACCCGTAAAATCCTTGATCTGCCCTGCCCGGGCCTTCTCGTACAAGCCCTTGGGGTCGCGGTCCTCACAGGTTTCGATCGGGGTATCCATGAAGACCTCGATGAACTCGCCGGCCGGGAACAGGTTGCGCACCATTCGACGATCACTGGCAAAGGGTGAGATAAAGGCACTCAGGACAATTAAGCCAGCATCGGCAAACAGCTTGCTGACTTCGCCGATGCGACGAATGTTCTCCACCCGATCTTCATCAGAGAATCCAAGATCCCGATTCAGACCGTGACGAACGTTGTCACCGTCCAACAAAAAAGTATGGTAACCACGTTCGTGAAGCGCTACATCCACGGCATTCGCGATGGTAGACTTCCCAGACCCGCTCAGGCCAGTAAACCAGAGCAGACAAGGGTGCTGATGCTTCGGCTCAGCGCGCTCCGCGCGGGTGATTTTGTGATCGTGCCAAACGATGTTCTTGATCAAAACGGGTACCTTCAAAAAAATATAAGATTAGGTCGGTCTGTAATATACCAGAAAACGAACCGACATTTGGACCATAAAGGGAACACGTCCCGAACGCCACAGGATGTAAACATGCATCAATCATCACTGGAAAATATGCAAAAGTGCTATGAGCGTTTTGTTAAATCTCGCTCATGGAAAGGTCGGCATGCCATTGAGGTCGTCGATGTGGGTGGCTCCAACGTCAACGGAAGTTACGCCGACATTTTTTCGGGTCATGAATTCCATTACCGTGCTGCAGACATCAGCGATGACAATACGGTCGATATTGTTCTTGAAGACCCGTATCACCTGCCATTTGATGACGAGAGTGTCGATATTGTAATCAGCGGACAAGCTTTCGAGCATGTGGAATTCTTCTGGCTTCTGTTCAGCGAAATGGTCCGCATCGTTAAACCCGACGGCTTGATCATTCTGATTGCACCGTCAGGTGGCCCGATTCACCGTTACCCCGTGGACTGCTATCGATTCTACCCTGACGCTTACCGTGCCCTGGCCAAGTATTGCAGTTGCGAAGCGCTGATGATTGAGCACGACCAGAGAGGCCCATGGAAAGACCTAGTCGGCGTTTTCTCCAAAAACCCGGAAGCAGAAGAATCCCCCACAGACCGCACATGGGAAACCAATCGATTTGAACAGGAAACCAGTCCAGCCCCTCTTGTTGATAAACATTCAGACCCGGAAGTAGAACTTCTACAGGGCCACACTCCGTATCTGGACGTAATGAAAAGACTTCATGAGACACTTGAGCCCCAAACCTATCTGGAAATCGGTATCCGCCATGGTCGCAGCCTAACACTGGCGCGATGCAAAGCAATCGGCATCGACCCAGAACCCGACATCAAGGTTGAGATGGGAGAAAATCACGAATGCGTCCATATGACAAGCGACGACTTCTTTGAGACAGAAGCATCAGAGCGATTGGGAAGCACCCCTGTAGATCTGGCCTTTATTGACGGCATGCACCTTTTCGAGTTCGCACTCAGGGATTTTATCAACATAGAGAAGCACGCTGGCCCGAACACCGTCGTGGTTATCGACGATATACTACCCAACCACCCGGTTCAGGCTCAAAGGCAGCGCGAGTCAGCGGCCTGGACAGGTGATATCTGGAAACTGGTGGAGTGCCTGACAGAACACCGCAAGGATCTCACTCTGACTGCACTCGACACATTCCCCACCGGCCTGCTGGTCGTTACCGGCCTCAAGCCTAAGAACAAGACACTGACGGAGCGCTACAACCCAATTGTCAGAAAGTACAAGAGTATGGAGCTACCCGCTGACCTCTGCGAACAGCTTCAAAATCGCAAAAACGCCATAAGCCCTGAGGACGAAACCTTATGGGAAAACCTGAAACGATTCAGGTCCTCTTGAATCGCCGGTATAGACCTTAGGGCGCAGGCTCCAATACATTCATAAACGGGCGGCAATGCTCAGCAACCGTGGGCATGCCGTCCCGCCTCATCAGGGCATTAACAGCCTCCAACATAGCTGGCGCAAGATGCTCTGACGCCTCTCCATAGAGCAAATGAGGCACCAGAGGCGGAGTAAAGCCCTGCCCCCGTAACTG
The DNA here is from genome assembly GCF_947259545.1 of uncultured Marinobacter sp. Classification (GTDB taxonomy): domain Bacteria; phylum Pseudomonadota; class Gammaproteobacteria; order Pseudomonadales; family Oleiphilaceae; genus Marinobacter. Next base: position 967,905 of record NZ_CAMYMK010000002.1, on the reverse strand, counting down.
ACGGTATTCCTCGTTCAACTGATCAAAGGTGTACCCAACGATTGAACTGCCCGTAGTTACCCCGCAGTGCAATTGATGGAAGCACCCCTCACCAAACAAATAGACCGACTGCATGCCGGGAGTCTCAACGGCACGCTTATAGAAATCGAGATTAACCAAACCCCCTCCGGGCATGACAAATGCCTCGTCATACCCGCCAAGCTCTGCAAACAGGCCTTTAGACAAAATGATGCAGTTACTCTCAGCGATGGGGCCCAGCCAACCAAAAGCACTTGAGCCACCCCAGGAGGAAATCTCAAAAAGCCGGTAACCGTGATTGAACCAGTCAATTGAGGCAAGGAGTTTGTCCTCCACCTCACGGCTATACCCTTCACGGATTGTCTGGCGCTGGTGCCCGGGGCCAAGATGAAGCCCCAAGACGGAAACCAGGGGCTTCCCCCTTAACCGAATGGCTTCACAAGCCTTTCTGACCACGCCAGGGCTTAACATGCGGGCGCCATCAACCATGATGGCCACAAACTCACCCTCTGCCTGCGAAACACCAAAATTCACAGCTGCAGCCGGTGAAACACTCGCGGCTTCCATCTGAAACAACCTGACCGGCACTCCAATATCACCCACTGAGTCCAGCTTAAGCGGCTCCGTTGAACCGTTATCCACCACGATCACTTCGTAGTCTATATGCTCACTTCCATTCTGGTATTGCCGGGCCAGCGACGATACCGTCCTGGACACCTCCCTGGTCATGTCATAGGCAACCAGGACGAAAGAAAGGGTCATCTTATTTTTCTTCTGTGTTCTTGTTTTTAACCACTCAAGCATTAACAGCTCTCCCATGCACGCTCTTCGGGAATGGCCCCCATTAGCCCTTCTTCACAAGATAGCCGTTAGGATTGTAGGTCGCATTTCTACCGAACATATCGCAGCAATCCCGGTCAACGCGAAACTGGTCCGGCTTCGCCTTGAGGTACTCTTCAATCGCCCGGTTTGGCCCGCCCTGGTACTTGTCGGCCATTCCCAAGTCATCAAGAATACCGTCCTCCATAATGAGGTATTCGCCTGCCAGCAGCCTGTCACCGAAAAATTCCAACGCTGCAATGCATCCAGTGTAGGTGTGCGCGGAGTCCTCAACAACCAACCACGGTCGCGGCAAGGTAGCCAGAACGTCTTCAGTCAGACAAAGATCAAGCCTTTCGACATCACCTTCAATGAGCATCACCCGGTCATCAAGGCGGGCTTCAGGAATCACAAGATCCACGCCAACGACACGACAATCCAAGCCCATTACCCTGCCCATATCAGCAAACCAGGCTGCGCTACCGCCTTTCTTATACCCAATTTCAATGATGGTTGCCGGCCGGACATTCCATAGCAAATGCAGATAAATCGCCATGTCCAGGGGCGACTTATTACAAAGGATTCCTTTGTAACGGTAGTTCATCACACCCTTTTGGTACCCATCCAGAAACTCTGGAGTAAAACACGTTGAAAAGTCCACTCTCCATCTTCCTCGTTCTCAGGTTGGCGTCAGCTACATCAATCGCGCTCTATGCAGAACACGCCGAAGCACCTAGAATACACCGTCGTATAAACCGACCTTTCAATTCCGATACCAGAGCAGTAAAGCATGTCTCGGCGTACCATGCATACCAGAAGATCGGGATCGCTTTCCCGAGAGGCCCAACTTAACCCTAGCTTGACGCTTAAGTAATGAAGCACATTTTTTTCCATTCCGTACGCTGGCTAGCCTTACTCGGAGCCAAATTCCTGCAGGTTCACCCGCTTGGCACCGTCTTTTCGGTTCTGATTGCTCTTCCAGGGCAGATTGCCCTTATCGCCTCGTTCTTGCTCCCTATAAAAATCATCATGCTTATGGCTAGCGAAGGCATGCCACATTTCATACCCGGCATAAGTGCCGATATAGATAAGAAAGTACTTATCAGCTTGCTGGCAGGTTTAAGCATTGGTTCCTTTATTTTTTATCACTTGGCAACAAGAGCCATTGAGGGAATAGCCAAGTCTGGGGCATCGCGAATAGAAAATCGGAATCAGAAGCTACAGTTATTTGAAGGGCAAGAAGAACTGACCCGCAACTCCTATACCCGTTATATTGATACCGTCGCAAGCTTTAGTTTTGTCATCCTGGGTACAGCACTATTATTTATAATCTATCCGGAGGTAGCTTTCGCCTTTATCACTTACACGGTTACTTGCATTGTCGGCGCTTTAATCGTACAGAAAGTTACCTCCTCAGACGCTGAAGACTTTGCTCAAGCAGTTCAGAAAAACCTTCCCACTCTGTCGAATATTGGTTTCTTAGCTATTTTTTCGTGGGTATTAATCGATTATGTATTCTTTTCCATACCCAACAGCTTCATTTTTCTACTTGTTTCGGTGATTCTCGGAAGGCAGTTATTCTCCCGAACCGCCGCCATCACTAACAGCATATTCTTTTTTACTCGCCAAAAACAAAAGCTGAAAGCTCTACTTTTTCATCGAGAAGTCTTTCAGCCCACACCCAAAAAGCGCAACTCAATTTGGGACTTTCTGGACTCAACGAGTATTTCATACCTACAGCTTCAGGAAACACTAAGATCGCTATTTGAAGCGGACGATGAAGATGCAGAGCTATCGTGGCAGGATTCAGGAATGCCAGGGGTAAACATTCTGACGGCCAGGATGAGAGCATCCAGCAGGACCTTTTTGGTCAAAATTTTCGAGAAGAAAAAGAGCTCTGAGGCCCGCCATGAGGCTACACTACTGCTGGACGCACCTAGCATGTTGCCTTGTCCACCACTAAAGACCGATCAGATTATTTCCGGCCTCTACGTGCATATCCTCGACATAACTGACCATTCATTCCCATTGGAACCCGTAGAACAATGGCAAAAAGACGAACTTGCCCTGAGCGCCACCCACGTGGCAATCCCAGAGGCATTGATCTCACGATATATCCGCTCTCATAGGATGCTATGGGATCAACTGGATGAATCAGACCTACAGCAGCTCCAGTTTATTTCGAAGGATAAAGCTGTCGTAAAGACTTTTTTATCAAAATTACCTCAGGTAAGGGACGAGTTAAAACGTCTACCAGTATGCCTGCATAGTTCTCAGTGGGGAAATACTAACCTTTACTGCCAAGACTCCGCTGGTAATATTAAATTTCTACATTGGGGAAAGTGGGCTCTGGAACCATTTGGTACTGGCCTCTCACGGCAGTCTATGAAAGAACTTTCACCAAACGTTTTAGAAAAAATATTCAATACTCACCGTAATGTGCAAACCTCGAAGGAACCTCGTCCTGACCCGGCGGTAGCTTTCCTTGCTCAGCAATTACATAAACAAATTAACAAGCAGATGTTTATGAAGTCACTAAGGACAATGGAAGAACTCTCTAAATATTTCGTCTGAGCACCGAACGAATGCACCTCTACTGCTAAACAATTCAGGTCAAGTGTCCCTGTGCCAGCTCCTCTCAATCAATTTCATTGTCCAGCCGCTCTCGCAGGAGGTGTATCACTTCGTCAACTTCTCCCTGCTTTATATTGTTAGCTTGGCGAAAGTTTTTGAAGGACTCCCAAAAAGGCTTTAGGGAAAAACCTTTATAGTCCGGCATATATTCTCTGAAGAACTTTTGGTTTGATTTGTAGTGCTGAAGGAACACTTTTAATGCAAGAAAAGGGGGAACTCGGAACTTTTCTCCACCAAAACTTTCAGATATGTCAGATAAACAATGATAAATGGAACTTTGCCTCCCTGGCAGAACGATATCTTGGTTGATAACCGCCCTATTAATTTCTTTTTTTATATAAACAAACTTTTCCGACAGGCTTGGGTTCCCGTCCCTTGTGTTGGCAGTTTCAGTTAATTCGACCCCAAATACAGACTTGAAAAAGTCGTAAATTAGATCGCCCTTAAAGAGCGTGCGTCGTTCGTACTTCCGAATGACGACCGAGTCGAAGGCTTCTGCCCAACTTTCAGTGAATTCCAAGTAATTCGCGCGGAAGAAGTCTCGGTAGTACTCATAAATACTTCCAGAGTAATCTGTGGCATGAATCCTCTGGTTGTATGCCGAAGCTAAATAACTGATCTGATCACGAAAATAACAAACGACAGTTACATTAAAGACTGCTGGGTCAAAAACCTCACGGATGACCAATGGATCTGTATTTTGAAAAGCTTCAGAGCTGATGATATAGGTCACATCCCTACTGTCCATACTTTCACATAGCATGGACCTGCTTTCCTCTATCAGAACACGCTTGGCCGCTTCATCCAGCCTATTAAAATCAGCAGAACGAAACCGCTCAGATAGGATATGATGAGCTATATTTCTTATAAATACACGAGGGTATGCTAAACCGTAGGTCTCAAGAAGACTCTGGTTTTCAAATAAAAACCGTTGTAAAGACGATGTTCCAGTTTTATGGCGACCTATATGGAGAATGATGTTTACCATTACCTCAAAGAACCTTATTTTCCAACTGTATTGAGTTTTTCATTGGCCACCTTGTTATTAATCAACACCTCAAAGATTATCCATCCCAAGCCAATGAGAGAAGTCTCCCTGTTTCCCAAAGGCCAAAGGGGGCTCACGCTAATGCACAGACCTATATGAGTAGCCCCGGCGTTCATGAATTCAGCCAGCAGATCCTTCGGACCTGACAGACACACAGTCTGTATGGGGCAGCGCTCTGCAAGCAACAATCACCAAGCTACCACAGGCTTGTCTATTGGAAAGCAATGAGCAACCGTCTAATTTGGGTCTAGTACAAACCTATCATCCACCTTATATGAGTATGGAAACAGTCTGTATTTCCATTGAAACTTGGGCGAGAACAAATTCAGCTTCTTCTTTTTCAGGAGATCGATAACAGCGATTCTTTCGCTCTTATCCATAGCGCTCAATGGCCCTAACTGACGCCTATAACTAGCGACGTTGGCATCGGGATGGTCCGACAAATATCCTATGACTTTAACTACATAGTCTTGATGCTTAGATATCCATGGAAACACTCTATACGCCGTAACAGAAAAATAGACGCTTAAGCAAATACAGGCTACCCCAACAAGGCCCGCTACCCATTTAGCGACATCAATCCGTGAAACAGAAGCCCTTGGTCTCTCTATTGAAAGTGCTAGGTCAAGCAAAAGTGCGAACGGTATTAATTGATACACTATTACATACCTGGGTTGATTGAGATACTCAACTCCTTTTTCGGATACTCGGCCGAAGAAGACTGCGCAAGTCGCCACTGTCGCATACATAATAACAAAGAGTAGCGCCATTCTAGGCATTGAAAGTCGCTCTCTTTTAATGAAACTTAGCAGAAGAAAGCGTACGTAAAAACCTAAAACAACAAATGCAACTATCCAGCTAAATAAATACCCTAAATTCCCAAGATCGGCGTAATGTTTTCTGTGTATCAGCGAGGATGAGAAAACGATTCTTATGGCCTCAAAGTAATCGATGAAGGGAACAATATTTGGAGAATCTAAGGCATCGGGAGCTTCACCAACCTTCTGCTGGAAGATGAACTTGAAATTCACCAACACATAAAAAAGAAGTAATGTAAGCGAGCCCGAGATTGCGGTGTAAAGACTTCTTTTCCTTTGGCACCCGTTGAAGTGGTAAGCAGTAACTACGAGGCAAGCCATCAAAGCGACCCAAAATACAATTGATCTAGAGTCCCCCATTAAAAAAATTGCGACAAAGGGCACGCTTAAAAAAAACGGTTTACCGTTCTGAATGTAGTGAAAAATCGCTACTGCCGAAATAGCCGATAGTAAAGGATAAATAATGCCAAATGAGACCAGCGGCCAAGTATAAATATTCGTCGAATTTAACGAAGTGATTACTGCAATGGCACCCAATAGAGATAGTAATGATCCGTTACCTAACTGGCTTCTCTCAGAAAACGAGTAAAATATCAAAGCGATGAATACAAATACGGCGACCCCTAGAAAACCGATGAACGCCTCATACCTGAAATCTAACCCCAAATTTTTTAAATTAATATAGAAAAGCATTTTATTCAGTGGCTGGGCATGATCCGAAATCGATCTCTTATAAAATAGATCACTAAAACTAAACCCTTCAGATGTCCATTTACCGCCTAAGCTGCTGAGGAAGGACCAAGCATCAGACCTAATTACCGGGCTCGAAGCCAAACCAATATAATTTATCAGTACGAACAACGCTATTGCGCTAAAGATCAGCGCAATCCAACGATGATAATAGACCGGCACCTGACACCGATTAAGATTAACTGAAAAATGGGACATATAATTTTTTTCTATATTCCGTGATGATTAGAAATCTTGAATAATCGATTTTGCGGTTGATTGAATAAAAGACCTTTGACTATCGGTAAGGCCAGGATAGATTGGCAACCGAACCAGCTTGGAGGACAGCGCATCAGTCACTGACATGCTGGAACCCAGCCTACAGAATTTTTTACCGGCTTCACTGCTATGTAGTGGAACATAGTGAAAAACGGCATTAATTCCGGACCTCTTGAGATCACTAAGCATCTTTTGCTGAAGCTCAGGCTCCGGCACAATCAAATAATACAAGTGCGCATTAAACACGCAATCTTTTGGAATCACGGGACGCCTAACATTATGAGTAAACGACACCTCCTTTAACGCATCATGGTAGCCATTCCATATACACATTCTTTCGTCATTAATTTGATCGATATGTTGAAGTTGTGGATACAAAAATGCTGCAACGAGTTCACTTGGTAGAAATGATGAACCAATATCTACCCAAGTATACTTATCCACTTCCCCACGGAAAAATCGGGTACGGTTCGTGCCTTTTTCGCGTATAATTTCGGCTCTTTCGATAAAAGTTTCATTATTTACTACTATTGCCCCGCCTTCGCCTGAAATGATGTTCTTAGTTTCATGAAAGCTAAAACACCCGAAATCACCTATGGTTCCTAGCGACCGCCCCTTGTAGTAACTGCCCAAAGCTTGGGCGGCATCCTCAATTACTATCAAGTTATGTCGCTTCGCAATGTCCATAATTTTGTCCATCTCACACGACACTCCCGCATAATGCACAGGAACAATGGCTTTAGTTTTTGAAGTAATCGCAGATTCTATTAACTCCTCATCGATATTTAGTGTATCTTCCCGAATATCGACAAAAACAGGTACGCCACCCCGTAGAACGAATGCATTAGCCGTCGACACGAATGTATAAGAAGGCATAATAACTTCATCACCGGGCTTAATATCCGCCAGTATTGCTGCCATCTCTAAAGCAGCTGTACATGAATGAGTTAAAAGGACCTTTGACGCCCCCAAATAACCCTCCAACCATTCACTGCTATTCTTTGTATATGGACCATCACCCGCTAGAACTCCTTGTTCGAGTGCATCGCGAATACATTCCAGCTCCGTACCGACCTGGTGCGGGAAATTAAATCTTATGTCCATAGTCAATCAAGTCTCCCTAAGCATTAAAAAGTAATACACCAAAGATGATAATAGCGATAGCCTTCATTTTTGTTCCAGAAATCTTCTCCCCAATTAAAAATCGTGCCATCAAAATTACCAATATATATGTGATAGCCGTTGCCATATACACAGTGCTTATCATCCAGAACTTTAATGCCAAGAAACTCATCAAAGGAGCCAAGCAGAAAAGGCACAAAGTTGAAACCAAATAGCCCTTATTGTTTGTAATGCTATATAGCTTAAACAACACTTGAGCAGTAGCAGTGAAAACTAATGCTAACGCTAGTGGTAGCAACTCCATCACTGACCTTCATCCCTTGTGATTCTGCGTTTAATCCTAGCAGGAACCCCTGCCACCAATGAATGATCCGGAACATTCTTGGTTACTACACTTCCTGCAGCTACAACACTCCCCTCACCAACTGTCACACCAGGGAGTATTATAGCAGCAGCTCCAATCCACACATTATTTCCAATATTTATAGCATCACCTTTGTGGTAGTATTCACCGGACTCAACCTCATGACCCGATGCATGCAACCGAACATTTGGTGCCACCCTCACGTTCGATCCAATTGTTACTGTGGCTTTGCTAAAATAATCGCAGTAAATTTCGACACCCCTATTTAGCACAACCGAATCCCCAATTTCTACCAACCAAGGAAATTTTATATATACGTTATGATCAAACATTACTTTCTTTCCACAACTTCTGAGAAAAGGCCTAAAAAATAAAACCCTGAGGACTCCGGGCAACATATTAAGAAGAACATGGAACAAAAAAATCATATAAACATACAGACTATTTGCCAATCCCTTCAAATAACTATTTTTATACAAAACACCTCTAATGTTAGACATCATCGCCCGCTTCCTCTATAACTAAAAGAGCAACCCCAATCGTGATAACTATAGACCCAATAATTTTAGGAATCGATATCGGGTCCCCATAATAAAAATGACCTATTATCAAGATTAATGGAAAGAATATACTACCTAAAGGATAGCTCAAACTGATAGGGTGCTTTCTATGTATGTAACCCCAGATTACAAATCTGGCTCCATTAACAATTACAACAACGGAAATAATCAAGATGATAAATGACCAGCTAAGCTCAGTGCTCGCGGAAGCTTCTTTTAAAATGACCGCACTAATTAAGCCCAGAAAAACGGCGGCGGTTACAGCAAATAGGGGACCAAACATCACAACCTTTCCCATTGGTCACGCCATATGTGGAGACGACGCCCAAGCTCCACTTCAAGCTCCTTCACGGACTCCTCGTAGTACGAGACTAAACTGCGTAGTAACCTGATTGAAGCCCCTTGCTCAATTGGCCGATTAGACGAGTTGACAACCTCTCGTGAAGATTTAGGCGTAGAAACCTCTGATACACCCAACCATTTAAAAAGGGCATTGAACCTTCCTTTATCTTCTAACAGCTCTTCCAATATCAATATCTTTACCTGTTCTCTTGGGAAATGGCGAAAATAGACCTTCAAGTAATTCATATAATGGCCCCTTCTTTTATAGGCATAGGGGTTTACAGAAGAGCTGTAAGACGAATCATTAAGACGCTGCTCTTCCGCCAATAAGGCTTGCTCCAAAGGCAGATTTTCAATCCCGTTTTCCACACTAAAATAATAATTCGACAAGGCTCGTTGAACAGGATCTCTGAGAATTACGAGTATTTTCGCCTCAGGGTAATACTCTTTTAACCTGACAGCAGCCAGTTCACTCTCTATATATGAGGTGCTTTTTTCTCCGCAGCAAGTTACATCTCGACTCAACTTTGAGAAATATTTATTTTCATAATACGACTTTCCTCCCAAATACAGCTCTTCATTCAGAAAAAATTTAGGTTCAGGCCTTATCGGTTTCGCCATGAAGATTTCTGGATGTTCATCCAACACCCGATACAAATAAGTCGATCCAGACCTTTGAGCGCCCACAATGAACAACTGTTTCATCACCGAACGACCTCGGCTACTTCATAGCCGCCTTGGTTAGAAATTTCGCGAAGTGCTCGAACTATGTATTCACCGATTATGCTGAGTAATAAGATCAGGACGCCGTTAAAAAACGATATCAACACCACTAATGTCGCCCAGCCAGGTACAGCTGCTCCTTCGAATAAGGCACTTAGAAGGTAGAAAATTCCCAACGCAAAGCTTGCGCCAGATACCACAAACCCAAAGCCAGCTGAGTAACGAAGTGGGATAGTTGAGTGGTTGAACAGGATAATGAAAACCAAACGCAATATTTTACGCAACGTATAGTTGCTTTCCCCAACTGCCCTGGGGGAGTGTTTAACCAATACATTTGACCGATTTGAAGAATGTTTCAAGACTAGGCCAGGAATATAAGGCGATACAGAACTCTCCTTACAAACACGGTCAACGACATCTCGCCTAATCATTCTGAAATTAGACAAAACCAAGTCGTCCTCAACCTCAAAGACCTTACGATTTAACCAACCGACGAAACGGCTACCTAAGCGCCTAAAACTTGAATGCTGTTTGCTTTCAAATTTCCCAATAATCAAATCATAACCTTCCAGAGAGGCGTCAATTAATTTCGCAATCTCATCCGGAGGATTTTGTAAATCATCGTCCATGGTAATGACGTAATCGCCTGACGCTTCCCTAAACCCACACAGGTTCGCGCTATGCTGGCCGTAATTCTTTAGCAAATTAATGGCTTTGACTTCGTCGTACTCTTTGGCCAACTGGCTAATTACGGACCAACTATCATCGTTACTACCATCGTTAACTAGTATAACCTCAAAGGAATGGCCGTGCTTTATGAAGAAAGAGCGAACCGAAAAAACGGTGTCACTAACAATCTTTGAACTGTTAAATACTGGAATAACAACACTATATATAAGATTCATATCTGTGAAATCACGCTCTCTTTCGCTCAAAACAGGCTCTCAGCAATAGGCCAACTGTTATATGAATACCCTTAAACTACAATGCCTAGATGATATTTACCAACTCTTCGAAATCTGCCATATAGGCTTTGGCTAACTTAGGAAAGGACTCCACACCATACCTTTTAGAGGCAATTTAAACGATAGAAAATTCATCGAGCTTCTCGTTTACAGCTTGGTACAAAGCCATATCATAAGCATTTCCTCCAACCACTTCGGGCAGGACCGGCGTTAATTCCGTGATCGCCTGACGATATTTGTCCCCTATGGAACCTTTATTGTTAACGTTCTGCTTCTCGTAGTTGAAGGCAACTTCTGGAAAATATTTATTAAGCTGTCCGGCGATGTACGTAAAGCTTTCGTCGAATCTCTCCACGGTTCCAACCAAGGCCTCTTGTGAGATCACTCGTTGAAGGGCCCGATTGAAGATCGCCACGTCGACCCGCTCGGACGGCTTTAAATTACGGCTCCTACCAATATAAGCAGCCTGATAATCAAAAATCACCTTCGGCGCCTCAGGTGTCATCCGCCAGCGAACGTACTCCTCCAGAGACAGTTTGGAAGCCATCTCCGCCCCTTTTGACCCCTTCTTTTGCTTCCGTTCGAAGTTATAAACAGAGAGTACCCGGTCTATGGGGTTGCGAACGAAGTAAACTGGGATGCACTTGAACTCATCCGATTCGGGCAGCGGATTACACAAATGGTGGCTGGAGATTGCTTTCAGGTTCGGGTTGTCCAGAATGAACTGCCTGAGGTATTCCGCCCCACCCTTTCGCATGTCCTTATCATCCCGGTGGTCACAGAAATCCTTACCGAACGCTTTTTCCAGGGCGTAGTCAAACGTGGTTCCCGCGTTCTTGAAAATATGGCCATGAGTTATTACGTAACGCATATATCTTTAAATCTCATTAAAAATCAGTTTAGAAAGTCTCTATCAATCACGCGCTGAACCTGGCTCTGACTGAAATGCTGCTCAATATAGTCTGCGTAGCATGCCAGATACTTCCCGCATTCGTCAGGGTCGTTATAGAGCCCAAGAATTTGTGACACCATTTCAGAGGGCTGATCGGCTATTGCCATAACCCTGGCCGCTTCTGGCAACCCTTCGGCACCGATGGACGTGGTTGAGATTGGTAAGCCGGCCTGGAGCGCCTCCAGAATCTTGCCCTTGACGCCTGCGCCATAACGCAGCGGCACAACACAGAGCTTGACCTTCTGGTACAGCGCTGCAAGGTCTTCATCGGACAGGAATCCATGAATTTTCACGCAGCTGCTCGCCAGATTCCGTATGTTATCCGGCACCGAAGATCCCACTATGTGCAAACAGATGTCGGGGATCTGGCGCTGAAGTGAAGGCAATACTTCGGTCGCAAACCAGACCACGGCGTCTGCATTCGGCGGGTGCCCAAAACCGCCCACAAACAGCAGCCCTTCGCGTTCTGCATGCCTGAACTGGTTTATGTCCGGTTTGTTCAAGAGGTATAAAGGAATAGCGGACGCGTCAGTGCCCGGCGCAACCCTCAGAACCTCAGCTACTTCCACTTCCGAAGGGTAATAGACCTTATCTACCTTCTGAAAGATCTCCAGCTCCCTGCGCTTCCAGTCATCGGCATCCGACAGGACCGAGTCTTTGCCCAGCAACTCAGCCTCACGATTGGTGCGCAGATAATGCAGGTCGTGACCGAAGTAGATCAGTTTTGGACGCGGGTTAAGGGTAGTCAGATGATCGATGAAGTCTTCCGTGATATGGGGCCGGTGCAGGTAAATAACATCAATATTGTGGCTGTTGTCGGTGAACCAGGTCTTCCATGTTCGTGCGTACTTCTCGCCAACCAGAACCTCAACGCCCATTTGCTGGAGTTCCCGGGTATACGGCTCATGTGGGAAGAAGTTCGCCGGCACAAACTTTACGTTCAGGCCTGACTCAATCATCGACTTCACATACAGGAAGGTCGAACGGGAGCCGGCGTCCTTATCGTAAAAAGGCACATAGTGGTCAACAAACACCACAGTCCTCTTTCCGGAAGAGCGTTCCCGAGCCTGGAAAACGTTCTCGGCATTGCGGAAATGTTCCGTTTCCAGTACCTGCTCCCACTTGTCCCGGAACACCTGCTGGTTAATGGCCTGGTGCTTCTTGATGCCACTGCCCACGTCTGTTCCGTTGCTCACGCCCTCGAAGTGCACAACGACCGACTCGGGCTGATACACAACTTTCAAACCACGGTGACGCATCTGGAACGCCAGATCGGTATCTTCGTAATAGGCTGGGCAAAAGCGCTCATCAAACCCGCCAAGCTCGTCCCACACGGACTTGGAAAACATGATACACGCGCCCGAGATGTAATCAGTCTCCCGCAGATAGTTAAATTCCGGTAGGTCCGGGTTTTGTCCACGGCCATAGTTCCAGCCGGAACCGTCCTTCCAGACGATACCACCCGCTTCCTGCAGCACACCGTCTTCAAACAACAGCTTCGGTCCAACCATGCCAACGTCCGGCTGGCTCTCCATAGCCTGAACAAGCGCAGTGAGCCATCCTTTCTGTACGTTGGTGTCGTTGTTCAGCAGTACGACATACTCGCCTTTGGCCTTTGCGGCAGCATGGTTGCAGTTCTTGAGGAAGCCAAGGTTCTGTGCACCACGAACAACCTTGATGTTCCCAATCCTGGTTTCGATACTGTTGGTAATATCCGTCGAGCAGTCATCAGCCACGATGACCTCGTACGAAATGCCGTCGGTATTCGCCAACACGGATTGCAAGCAGGAAATCGTCGTACGGTATTGATTGTAGACAGGCACAACAATTGAAACTTTCACAGTCTCATATGTTGGGAACTCCATGATTGTGTCGTCGGCTACCTCGGAAACCGGAAAAATAACCGGCAAGCGTCGTGCCCTGTGTTCAGCCGGGAATCTGGAGCTCACCCAGTTACGGGCTGTGCCGGAATCGGCCAGAAATACGGTTTGTAAAAGTTTCTTGAGGCGATACACACTGACCAGCCGGACGCTCGAGTAAGGGTGGCGGATGACATACTTGATGATGCTTCCAACCAACCGGAGCCTGCCCGGTGCGTCGTCTACGTAGTCGCTTGCTGATAACTGGTTCTGAGCAAGGTAGATCTCACTCTCCTCAACGAGTTGTCGATAGCAGGTTTTTGCAAGCGGTTTCAGACGCAGTAACCGGTAAACAAACTCAATAAAGGTAAACAACCGCCCGAGGACAGAACGATTGAACACTGAAAGACGGGTGTAGAAGCTACTCATGGTTTCCGAAGACTGGTGTCTATGCTCTTCAAATTGCCGCTCGACTCCGTCGAGCTCAGACTTCACAGCCGCTAACTCACGGTTAACCCCGTCTACCCTCTCATGCTCACGCTTCAGTTCCTTACGTAGCTCACCAGCAGACTCCGACATAGCATCCAGGTAGGCCATGACTGACGAGTATTCTTCAAACTCCTGGCACAGTGGTGCCCACTCGTCACGAGAGACCTTAAACACGGGGTTGCCTGTATCCGTCCTGGCTGCACCAAGAAGCAAGTCGTACAGCCGACCTACAAACGGAGGAACCACATCTTCTTCAGCCACAGCTTCCCTGTACTGACTGTGACGCAAATCGGTAGACAGGAACTCCTCAACGTAACCCCGGTACTCTTCGCTTTCCTCGGCTGGCGCGCTGAAACCGAAAACCTTTGCCATCCTTGCCAGTTCCCGACCAGGCGACTCAAGGAAAAGGTCGTAGTCAACCACGACGGCAGGCTTGTCGGTACCGTGAATCAGTGAATTACAGGTATGCTTCATCCACAGGCAAAAAGACTTTGCACGGGCAAACCCATTCCGCCGTGCCAGGGAATCCGCAACGCTGCGTGGATTGCGCAACGTAATGAGATATCGGTCATCCAGATCCAGCTCGCGGAACACATCCTGCCAGAACGGCAGTAAGTTAACCGTGCGAGGGTCCTTGAAGGCAAAGACTTCAACTCCCTCCAGACGCTCACGGAGCAGGGCAACAGCATCGCGTCGCTCTTCTGCCAGGGATTCGGATTGGAGATCTTCAACAGATATCTCTGCTAACGCGTCCCAGCTGGATCCCAGCTTTTCCAGTACGCGTTCATTAATCCGGAAACACCCAAGGTCTTCCCAGAAGCCTTTGTCATTATCCCCTACCACTCCGGGCATCAGTTCCGGGCCCAGGTCTGCACCGAGCACTTGCAGGCCACGGGTAATGGCACTTGTCCCACTCCGGTGCATACCCAGTACTACAATGACCCGCTTCATGGATGTAGTTTCAGTTCCTAGCTCAGACAAAGAGATCTCCCGCAGCCTTCAGTTCTGTCAGCGTTGGTGCGGCCTGATCTTTGCCAGACAACTGGATGTCGCCAGCCTCGGGCCACTCAATTCCAACTCCCGGGTCGTCCCAGCGCAGGCTTCGCTCATGGTCAGGTGACCAATAGGCATCCACCTTGTATTGCACTTCAGCCACATCACTGGTTACCAGAAAGGCATGCCCAAACCCGGCGGGCACCCATAGCTGCCTCTTGTTTTCAGCACTCAGCACCACACCGGTCCACTGACCAAACGTCGGAGAACTTTTGCGCAGGTCCACGGCGACATCAAATACTTCTCCCACACTCGCCCGCACCAGCTTACCCTGGGCCGCCTCTCCGGTCTGGAAATGGATACCACGAAGTACCCCCTTCGCCGAGCGAGAATGATTATCCTGTACGAAGGTCACTTCACGGCCTACAGCATCGGCAAACTTGCGGTGGTTAAAGCTTTCGGAAAACCAGCCCCGGTCATCGCCAAAGACCGGGGGTTCAATCACCAGTACACCTTCCAGTGGAGTTGTCACTACGTTCATTGAGAAGCCTTTAGTTAGTTCTGAATTCAACCCAGTCCCGCAGTGTCAACTGCAGGGCATAACGCCAATCAGGCAGTTCCAGCCCCAGCGCCTGCTCAACGCGGGTCACGCTCAGGCGTGAATTCAATGGGCGGGGTGCGGGAGCCGGGTATTCAGCTGTGGGAATGGGTCTGACCTGCTCTGCGGACATGTTCAAAGGTACGCCCAGGTCTCCGGCAGCACTGATAATCGCACGGGAAAAATCACACCAGGTGGTTTCACCGCGGCAGGTCAGGTGATACACCCCCTCGAGCGATTGGGATTTGCTTAATTTTTCCCGAAGGGCAATCGCGGTTACTTCAGCAATCAGCCAGGCCGGGGTAGGCGTGCCCCATTGATCGGACACCACGCTCAACTGGTCCCGCTCACTGCCCAGTTTCAGCATGGTCAGCATAAAGTTGCGGCCCCGGGCACCGTACACCCAGGATGTCCTGAAGATGATGGCACCGATACCCGCAGCCAACACCGCCTCATCACCCGCCAGCTTGGTTTTGCCATAAACCGAGAGAGGGCCAGTGGGTGCGTCTTCCTGCCAGGGCTCATCACCGCTGCCGTCATACACATAGTCGGTGGAGTAGTGAACCAGTGTGGCCCCGTTCTCTTTTGCCCAGGCAGCCAGTTGGGCTGGTAACTGCGCGTTCAAGGCGTGGGCTGTTTCCGAATGCGATTCGGCCTGATCCACCCCGGTATACGCGGCGGCGTTGACAATACAGCGAGGCTGATACTTGTCCAGCAACGCTTCCACATCCTCCGCATTGGACAGATCGCCATCCGCTCTGGTCAGACCTTTGACGGCTCCCAAGGGCGCCAATGTTTTGAGCAACGCATAACCCACTTGCCCATCACTACCGGTAACCAGAATCATGGAGCGGAAGCCTCCTTACCAAAAGCTGAATTTACTGACTGCTGAATTTACTGACTGCTGAATTTGCTGTCTGAGGGAATAGCAGTATTTGCGTCGCGGGATTATCCCAGATCACTGAACCAATGTCACAAGCCGGCCTGACACCAACACCCTGTTTCTGGTGCCTATACTCGCCAGATCCGCCAGCCATGGCGGGAAAAGAATGTCCATGCGGAACGCACAAACCAGCCACGGTGCTGCCAGCTCTTTTGCCCCGTTCCTCCTCCGGCATGAAGGATGCGAACAGACGGATCGTAGAGGTGGGTCCACCCCTGCTCTACTCCCCTGCGCGCCACGTCGAAATCTTCGAAATACATGAAGAAGTCCTCATCAAAGCCGTTGAGGGTCTTCCAATAGTCATAACGCGCCATCAGAAAACAGCCGCTACAGAGCTCAACCCCTTCACGAATTTTACTCAGGAGCGTGTCCCGATACTCATAACGTTCGTTAAGGTGCCGGAAAGCTGCCAATCGCATCAACGGAGTTAAAAGGCGCGCCGCGAGGATGGCAAGGGAGGGATAACGCTTATGGCCAGGCGTATCTTTCTGGCCGGCGGGATCAAGAATGCGAGGGCAGACAAGGCCCAAGCGGGGACTGGCCCGGAGATGTGTCAATGCGATAGCTATTGCGTCCGGCTCGGGCCACACATCCGGATTGAGCACCAGAATAGCGGTATTCTCTGGCACCAGAGTGGTATCGGCGAAGACCTGATTTCTCAAAACAAGATTATTGGTGCCACCGTACCCAAGGTTTGGCTGATGTGGCAGAAACCTGTATGGCCAGGAGAATACACTTTGAATCAGGGTGTTGCATTCATCTTCGTTCAGGCTGGCGGGCCCATTATGGGACAACCACAATTCGGCCGAAACCAGCTCACCCCGGTCATTGGCCACGTCCAGGCTGCGGGACAATGCCCGCAGGCAGGAAAGCAGAACATCCGGGTCCCAGTCATAAACAACAACAGAAATAATCAGTTTCATTACGACATCAGGAGGTAAGCCTGTGGATCACAGCCCCACCCTGCCGGCCGGGAGGGTTACGATCATCCTCTTGGGCACCGTCGGAAGTTCTCCGGCACCAGATCAGGTCTTCCAACTTATGGTTTGGCTGGTACCCCGTCGGCGCTTCCAACATAAGCTCTACCAGACGTGCGCAATCGAAGTGGTCCGCGGCCCGTCTCATCTGCTCCAGCAGCAGCTCCAGCCTTGGCCATTCGAGAGAGGCTTCACGAGCCATCATAATGCGCGGGTGGGCGGTTCCCTGAGGGTCGTTACCGATCAGCAGCTCTTCATAAAGCTTCTCACCGGGCCTCAGGCCCGTGTATCGGATGCTGATATCGCCTGAGCCATCCTCTTCTTTAAACTCTGTCTGGCCCATCAGGTGGATCATCTTTCTGGCAAGATCCGCAATTTTCACCGGCTCACCCATGTCCAATACGAATACTTCGCCGCCCTGCCCCATTGCACCGGCTTGCAGCACCAGCTGGCCGGCCTCGGGAATGGTCATGAAATAGCGAATGATATCCGGATGGGTCACGGTCACCGGGCCACCATCGCGGATCTGGTCTCGAAACAGCGGTACCACTGAGCCGGAAGAGCCCAGCACATTGCCAAAGCGAACCATGCTGAAGCAGGTTGCGGACTGGTCAGCGCTCAACCCCTGCAGAACCAGCTCGGCCAGCCGCTTACTGGCACCCATAACATTCGTAGGGCGTACAGCCTTGTCTGTGGACACCAACACGTAGCGTTCAACACCCGCCGCGATGGCCGACTGGGCGCTGTGCAGCGTACCAAACACGTTGTTATGGATGCCCTCAATCAGATTGTGCTCAACCAACGGCACGTGCTTGTAGGCTGCGGCATGGTAAACAATCTGGACACCCAAGGTTTTCATAATGGCTTCGCAACGGCGGCGATCCGTCACCGACCCCAGCAATGCGTGGATATCCACTTCAAGCTCGTCAATCATGTTGACAGAGCTTAGCTCACGCTCGATGGAGTAAAGCCCGTATTCAGACATATCCAGAAGCACCAACGCTTTGGGGCGATGGCTTAAAATCTGGCGGCACAATTCGGAGCCTATGGAGCCACCAGCACCGGTCACCATCACCACCTTACCGGAAAGGCACTCTTCCACCAGCTTGCGGCGCGGCGGAACCGGGGCACGCCCCAGCAGGTCCTCAATATCCAGGTCCCGGATATCGTTGATACGCGCCTTACCGGTGACAAGCTCGGAAACGGAGGGCACGGTCTGAACAGCTACGGATAACTTTTCCAGTCGTTCAATAAGATTCTTGCGCCGCGGGGCACTGGAATCCTCAAGCGCCAATAACACGCGGCTTGCGCCGTGATTCTTCACGGCCTTTTCAACGTGCACCAGGCTGTAGACTGGCAACCCATTGATCAGGGAGCGGTGCTTGGCATCGTCCGTGGAAATGAAAGCGACCGGGCGACACTCTATGCCCTGCCCCAGTGCAGAGGCCAGCTGCATACCTCTCGGCCCCGCACCAACAATAATCACGAATTCCTTGAGCTTTTTACCAGGGTGCTGAATCAGTGCGCGAACACCAAACCGCGTCCCGGCCACGAGAATGAAGGCCAGAGCGCCATAGATCACCGGCACCGAACGAGGAACCATTGCCTGAAAGAGAAACCCGAAGATCATCAGCGCCACGGCAGACACTGCCACACCACTGATAATCATGAACAATGCACGTTCGCTGATATAGCGGATAACAGCGCGATACAGCCCTATTCGCACAAACACCGCAAGCGTCATCAGAATGGTGCCGCCAAAAACCATAAGCTGGCGTGAATCCGGCGCCCACTGCAGATTTTCAAACCGGAGAGCAAAGGAAACCCACAAAGCAAGCGCGAGAAACAGAGTATCGGCTGCCACGGAGATGACCCGCTTGTACACCCGGGGCAAATCCAGGAAGGTTTGCAGCGTACGATTTCGTGTAACGTCCATTTAGTTGGTCACAATATAGGTGTAAGAAGTGGCGCCCATCCCATGACATACCCGCTATTCCTGAGACTGGGCACGATCATCCAAAACGGCTTAAACTTAGCAAAAAATGACATGAAACGCCCATTAAATCCCGCTTAGGTCCTGAAAACGGACATCGCCCGACCGGAACAGCCAGGCCAGGCCAACAAGCGGAACATAGGCAATAACAAGGCCAATCAAACCAGACAACCAGCCCAACGACACAAAAACGGCCAGCGGCATCAACCACACCACGTTAATCACGCCAACTGCCAGGGTCACCACCCGGTGACTCCGGAACCGGCGGGAAGCGTACTGGTATCCGTGGCTGCGATGGGCCTGATGGGGCGGGTAGCCCGCCAGCACACGCCGCAACAGGGTCACTGTGGCATCGACAATAAAGACCCCCAACAGAATAAGCCACGCCCACAGTAACTGCGGAGCCTGAACCGTTGCATACAATGACAGGCCGCCAAGAATCAGGCCGCTGAATCCGCTGCCGACGTCCCCCATAAAAATCCGGGCCGGAGGGAAATTCCACACCAGAAAGCCCATCATGGCAACGCCAAAAAGTAGCGGCAGCAGTGATCCGTCGGTCAGACCCGCGGCCCAACTGACCAGCGCACCACCCAGGCAAACAGTGACCGCTTCCACGCCGGCAATGCCGTCAATGCCGTCCATGAAGTTGTACAGGTTCAGCAGCCACACCAGGTAAAACCAGGTAACCAGCCATGCCACCATTCCCGAGAGGACGACGGCCTCGCCGAGCACAATCGGCGGCAGATTCCCGAGGGAAAAAAGCAACCAGCCGCTGGCGAGGAAATGCCCGGCCAACCGCCACCTCGCCGGTATGTGGCCATGGTCATCGAGAAAACCGAGTAACGCGACCAGGGCACCGGCGCCACCCAGCCCCCAGACATAATCCCCGTCGATGAGGCCCATCACCCAGCCCGCAAGTAAAGCTGCCTCGAAAGCGATAACAACCGCGAGCCCGCCGCCTCTCGGCGTAGGCACATCATGGGAGCTGCGCGCATTGGGCACATCCATCAGCTCCCGGGCCAACGCGTACCGCCGGAGCCACGCGGTACCAACGCAGGCAATCACGAATACCGTCAGCAAGAACACCCAGACCATTAACTGCTCACCTATTTAACCGGTCTTCCGCCAGGAAAGCCGCAGCGGTTTCCCTTAAAGCGCTGTCGACAGCCACGGGCGGCTTCCAGCCCAGGTGTTTACAAGTATCCGCAATGTCCACCTGGAGGGAGCCACAAAGTCTGTCAGCCATATCTTTACGCCCCACGAGTCGCATACCCCATTGCAGTACTCTCTCGGGAACCGGCAACAGGCGGGCCGGGGTACCCAGTGCCCGGCCAAGACGGCGCAACAGCTCCGGCGTTGACAGATCCTCGCCATCACTGACCATAAACACACGATTCGCAGCAGCGGGGTGAACCAGACACACACGGACCAGATCCACGAGGTTGGCGACAGCCACCAGACTACGGCGATTCTTGATGCTTCCCAAAGGTAAGGGAATACCCCGCTCAAGCCATACCATTAACCGGCGGAAGTTCGCCCCTACTCCGGGGCCATAGACCAACACCGGTCGGATGATCGTCACCTCCATACCGGTGTCCCGGGCCAGTTGCAGCAGTCCGTCTTCGGCCTCCCGTTTGGAAATGCCGTAAGGATCTGCAGGAGCTGGCGTATCCGACGCAGTGAACGGGTGCTCCACCGGCGTGGCCTCCCCGTTCACCTTCACCGAACTGAGAAAAATAAAACGCCGGACACCCATTTCGGCGGCCTGCCGCGCGAGCGCCAACGTTCCCTCCGTATTCACACGGCGAAACTCCGCCAGAGGATCGGCCGCTGAATCCTTCATCACGTGGACCCGGGCCGCGGCGTGAACCACCGTATCAACACCCGATAATCCAGAACGCCAGTCGGCATCCGGGGATAGATCCGGTGACTCAAAAACCTCATGAGCGTCAGGGCCAGTGCGCCCCTTCCGGAACGCGGCCCGCACCTTTATGCCGCCGGCAGCGACCAGCTCACTTACCAGTGCCCGCCCGACAAAACCGGAACTTCCTGTGACCAGAACCCGCCGCTCAGACACTCAGTTCCCTCTCATATTCACTAGCTCGGACTCACAGTCCCTGATCGGCCAGCTTCCGCAGGTATTCCCCATAACTGTTCTTTTTCAGCAACTCCGCCTGTTCCAGCAACGCTTCCCGACCGATGTAACCCATCCGGTAGGCCACCTCTTCCAGGCACGCCACTTTCAGTCCCTGGCGTTTCTCCAGGGTCTCGATAAAGCCTGCGGCTTCGTGCAGGGAATCATAGGTGCCCGTATCCAGCCAGGCGTAGCCGCGCCCCAACAACTCGACATTCAGGTCGCCACGTTCCAGGTACGCCTGGTTGACCGAGGTAATTTCAAGCTCCCCACGATCAGATGGCTGCACGGACTTGGCGATATCCACCACGTCGTTGTCGTAGAAATACAGGCCGGTCACTGCGTAATTCGATTTGGGTTTCTCCGGTTTCTCTTCAATGGAGACCGCCCGCCTCTCGTCATCAAACGCGACGACACCAAACCGCTCCGGGTCCGTTACCTGGTAACCGAACACCGTTGCACCGGTTTCCCGGGCAGCGGCAGACTGCAGTAACTGGCTGAAACCCTGGCCATAATAAATGTTATCGCCAAGGACCAGGCACACATTGTCCTGACCGATGAACTCCTCACCGATAATAAACGCCTGGGCCAGGCCATCCGGGCTGGGTTGTACCGCGTAGCTCAGGTTGATACCGAACTGGCTGCCATCTTCCAGCAGGCGCTTGAACCCCTCCTGGTCTTCCGGCGTGGTAATGATCAGCACATCGCGAATACCCGCCAGCATAAGCACAGACAGCGGATAGTAAATCATCGGCTTGTCATAAACCGGCAGCAACTGCTTGGAGATACCCCGGGTAATCGGGTACAGACGCGTGCCGGAACCGCCGGCAAGAATAATCCCTTTCATTTACGCTACTCCCAGTCGCTCACGTTGATAGCTGCCATCCTGCACACGACGACACCAGTCCAGATTGCTCAGATACCACTGCACAGTCTTGCGGATACCGGACTCAAACGTTTCATCCGGCGCCCAACCCAGCTCCCGCTGGATCTTGCTGGCATCAATGGCGTATCGGAGATCATGCCCCGGACGATCCGCCACATGGGTAATCAGCTCCCGGTAGTTCCGGTCCGTGGGGGCCAACTCTGTCAGCAGGTCACAGATGGTATGCACCACCTCGATGTTCTGCTTCTCGTTATGGCCGCCAATGTTGTACGTCTCGCCAATCACACCTTCAGTGACCACTTTGTACAGGGCGCGGGCGTGGTCATCCACATACAGCCAGTCCCGCACCTGGTCCCCCTTGCCATAGACCGGCAGCGGTTTGCCATCCAGGGCATTCAGAATCATCAACGGGATCAATTTTTCCGGGAAATGATAGGGGCCGTAATTGTTGGAACAATTCGTCACCAACACCGGCAGCCCGTAGGTCCGGTACCAGGCCCGCACCAGGTGGTCCGAACTGGCCTTGCTGGCTGAGTAGGGAGAACTGGGGGCATAAGGTGTCTGCTCGGTGAACAGATCTTCCGGCCCTTCCAGATCCCCATACACCTCATCGGTGGAGATATGGTGAAAACGGAAGGCCTCCTTCCGCTCTCCCGTCAGCCCTTTCCAATACTGCCGCGCCACTTCCAACAGGGTGTACGTGCCAACAATGTTGGTCTCGATAAAAGCGGCAGGGCCGTCGATGGAGCGGTCCACATGGCTTTCCGCCGCCAGATGCATGACGGCATCCGGTTGATGCTCCTCAAACACCCGCTCCAGTTCGGCGCGGTTGCAGATATCCACCTGTTCAAAGGCATAGCGGTCGCTGCCACTTTCCTCAGCCAGGCTTTCCAGGTTGCCGGCGTAGGTCAGCTTGTCCAGGTTAACCACACTGTCACCGGTATTGCCGATGATGTGGCGTACAACGGCCGAGCCAATGAAACCGGCGCCGCCGGTTACGAGTAATTTCATATCAAATCGCCTTGCAGTTCCACTCCGGGTAGTTCTCGCGGATAAACCTGTTCAGGTTGCGCTCGGCCTCGGTGTAATCACGGAGTACTGCACCGCCGGCGTCGTCAAGCTGGCGCTCAACCATACCTGCTGCAACCGTCACGTTGGTCATCCGGTCGATCAGGATAAAGCTCCCGGTGCCCGGATGGCGCTGGTAGTCCTCTACCACGACCTGCTCGGACAGCTCCACATCGCACAGGCCGATGGCGTTGAGTTCCAGCCCACCGTCTACCTCTGCATTGCGGGCCAGGGTGTTTACATCCACCTCTTCCATTACCCGGTTGACGTAGCAATTGGTGACCTTGGTGCCAATCTTGATGCCGTACTCACGGCCCGGCTGCAGGGCTTTTTCGTTCATCCACACGATATGTGCGGCAAAGCGGTTCCCCATCTTCGGTCGGCTGTTGGCATGCACCAGCAGATCCCCACGGGAGATATCCACCTCGTCTTCCAGAGTCAGGGTGACCGCGTCCCCCGGCCACGCCCGGTCAATTTCACCGTCGTAGGTATGAATGCCCTTCACACGGGACGACTTGCCGGAGGGCAGCACCGCTACTTCATCACCCTTATGCACCACTCCACTGGCGAGCGTGCCGCAGTATCCGCGGAAATCCAGGTTCGGACGATTCACATACTGTACCGGGAAGCGCAGATCGGTCACGTTCTGGTCTTCCAGAACTTCCACCTGCTCCAGGATGTTCATCAGGGTTTCACCGTGGTACCAGGGCGTTTGCTCGCTGCGGTTCACCACGTTATCGCCGTTCAGTGCGGAGATGGGCACGTAATACACGTCTTTCAGGCCCAGCTGGCTGGCCAGCTTTTCGTATTCTGCACGGATGTCGTTGAACACATCCTCAGAGAAATCCACCAGATCCATCTTGTTGATGGCTACCACCACATGCTTCAGCCCCAGCAGGCTGACAATAAAGCTGTGCCGGCGGGATTGGGTCAGCACGCCTTTACGGGCATCGATCATCACCACGGCCAGGTCACAGGTGGAGGCACCGGTGGCCATGTTGCGGGTGTACTGCTCGTGGCCCGGGCAGTCGGCAATGATGAACTTGCGCTTGTCCGTGGAGAAATAGCGGTAAGCCACATCAATGGTGATGCCCTGCTCCCGCTCGGAAGCCAGGCCATCCACCAACAGGGCCAGGTCCAGCGCTTCGCCGGCATTGCCCTGGCGTTCGCTGTCTTTGTGCAGGGCCGCCAGGTGATCTTCAAAGATCAGCTTGGAATCGAACAGCAAGCGGCCAATCAGGGTGGATTTACCGTCATCGACGCTGCCGCAGGTCAGGAAACGCAGCAGGTCCTTGTTTTCGTGCTGATCCAGGTACGCCAGGATATCGGATTCAATTAATTCTGAGGCGTGTGACATTAGAAATACCCTTCGCGTTTTTTCTGTTCCATGGAAGCTGCTGAATCGTGGTCAATAACCCGTCCCTGGCGCTCGGATGTGGTGGTAAGCAACATCTCCTGAATGATCTCAGGCAGGGTCGCCGCTTCGGATTCGACGGCACCGGTCAGTGGATAACAGCCAAGGGTACGGAAACGTACGCTCTTCATCATCGGCTTTTCACCGGGCTCCAGCGGCATGCGGTCGTCATCCACCATAATCAGGGTGCCGTCCCGCTCCACCACCGGGCGTTCGGCGGCATAATACAGCGGTACAATGTCGATATTTTCCAGATAGATGTACTGCCAGATATCCAACTCGGTCCAGTTAGACAGCGGGAAAACACGGATGCTCTCGCCCTTGTTCACCTTGCCGTTATACAGACTCCACAATTCCGGGCGCTGGTTCTTGGGGTCCCAACGGTGGAACTTGTCCCGGAATGAATACACGCGCTCCTTGGCACGGGACTTTTCTTCATCCCGGCGGGCACCGCCAAAGGCGGCGTCAAAACCGTACTTATCCAGAGCCTGCTTCAGTGCCTGGGTTTTCATCACATCGGTGTGCTTGGCGCTACCATGGGTGAACGGCCCAACGCCCTGCTCCACCCCTTCCTGATTAGTGTGCACAATCAGTTTCAGGCCAAGCTTTTCCGCCATCTTGTCGCGGAACTCAATCATTTCCCGGAACTTCCAGGTGGTGTCCACATGCATCAACGGAAACGGCGGCGTGCCCGGTGCAAAGGCCTTCATGGCCAGATGCAGCATGACGGCAGAATCCTTGCCGATGGAATAGAGCATGACCGGGTTATCGAACTCGGCCGCTACTTCGCGGATGATCTGAATAGACTCCGCCTCAAGCTGTTTGAGGTGGGTCTTCTTTGGAGGGGTTAATGTCATGGTATTCCGTTAGCTCCAGAACTTGGCAATTACATTTAGGAATTCTTCCAGCTGATCCGCCGGCAGCGCGTTTATACCGGCTGCGGCCTTGCGACCACCACCAGTCGGGAACTGCCGGGCCAGTTCATCCGCACCGGTACGGTTATTCAATGGCGCCCGAATGCTCACCAAATACGTGCCATCGGCTTTTGCCGTAACAATGGCACAGGCATTATCCGGATTGCGGTTGGCCAATTCATTGCCCAGCACGCCGCTGACACGACGTGCCCAGGGCTCATCCGGGAGCTGCACAACCAGGGAAGATGCATTCTCCGCCAGCACCGGCGCCGCCAGACCGCTGGCCATATCGGCCTCATACCCGTCCCGGAGTTTCTGCCACGCCGGCGGCTGGGATGCGATCAACTCCAGCGGATCCTCAAACTTCACAAACTCCCGGTACAGATCCGCCGGGTGGAAGTGCAGGTCCTCAACCGTGGCGCCGTAGCCATTATAATTGATGCACACCCCCAGGGTCTTGAGCGCGTCGGCCTGCTCCTGATCAAGCCCGGCCCCGGCAGCCAGCTCGCCGGCCACCGCATTCAGGTTATCCCCAAAAGCAGCCGCAATGGCCCAGTTATGAAACTGGCCACCAAGATGCTGATCGACCAACAAACTGGTACAGGTCGTCGGCTGGGTATCAATCAGTGCCGTAAAGCCATCATGCTCTGGCAACGAGTCCCCGGGGAAGTGATGATCCACGTAGAACACGCGACTGCCGGCTGACAACAACGCGTCCACGGCGTCCCGGTTCTTGTCCAGGCTGATATCCAGAATATTCACCTGGGCCGGCTCAGTGACAGGCACCTGCTTCGCCAGCTCGATATCCCGTTTCACGCCGGTAATCAGGGTGCTTTCAACGGGATTAGCCAGGCGCAGTTGAATCAGCGCACAAACGCCATCCGCATCCCCGTTGAAGACATCAAAGTTACGCATAAATCATTCCATATCGTTTTCAATTGCGCGCAGTATACACGTCATGAGCGCCCATACCGATCCTCAAGCCTGACAATGTCATCTTCCCCAAGGTAAGAGCCGGACTGCACTTCAATCAGCTCCAGATCAATAACTCCGGGGTTTTCCAGCGCATGGACCTGCCCTACGGGGATGTAAGTGGATTGATTTTCCGTAACCAGATAACTCTTCTCGCCATTGGTCACCTTCGCGGTGCCACTCACCACAATCCAGTGCTCGGCCCGATGGTGGTGCATTTGCACAGACAGCTTTGCGCCGGGCTTCACCGTAATGCGCTTGACCTGATAGCGAGTACCGTGATCCACCGAATCATACACACCCCACGGACGGTACACTTCCCGATGATTCATATGCTCATGGCGACCATCGGACTTAATGGCCTGAACCACCTTTTTAACGTCCTGAACCTTGTCCTTATGGGCTACCAGGACCGCGTCCTTGGTTTCGATCACCACCAGGTCGTCCACCCCCAGCGTGGCGACCAGCCGGTGATCTGCCCGGACCAGAGTATTGCTGGTCTCTTCGGTAATCACATCGCCGGTCACGCTATTGCCGCTGTCATCCTTGGCGCTTACCTCCCACAACGCGGACCAGGACCCAATATCGCTCCACCCCGCTTCCAGAGGCACAACCGCGGCATCCGCCGTGTTTTCCATGACCGCGTAGTCGATGGACTCATCGGGGCAGGCAGCAAAAGCTTTCGCATTGACACGGCTAAAATGAAGGTCCTGACTGCTATCGGCCAACGCGGCCTTGCAGGCTTCATAGATATCGGGGCGGTGTGCCTTCAACTCGTCAAGATAACGGCTGGCCCGGAACAGGAACATCCCGCTGTTCCACAAATAGTCACCGGATGCCAGGTATTGCCGGGCAGTCTCTTCATCCGGCTTTTCGACGAATGCTTTAACGGCGGCTCCGCCGCCCGCAAGCCCGGCGCCCTGCTGGATATAGCCATAACCGGTTTCCGCCTTCACCGGCACAATCCCGAAGGTGACCAGCTTACCCTCTTCCGCCAGGGGGATGGCCTGCTCAATACTCTGATGAAACGCCGCCACATCCTCAATCAGATGGTCCGCCGCCAACACCAGCATCAACGGATCATCGCCCGCCTCCTGCAGCACCATCGCCGCCAGGGCAATAGCGGGCGCGGTATTCCGGCCCACCGGCTCCAGAATGATGCGGGACTGTTCACGCCCGATGGCGCGCATCTGCTCAGCAGCCAGGAAACGATGTTCTTCGTTACAGATCAGAACCGGGTTCGCCACCGTTATCCCATCCAGGCGACTCACCGTGGCCTGCAGCATGGTCTGGTTTTCATCGGTCAATGCCAGGAACTGCTTGGGATTCAGCTGGCGCGACAGCGGCCAAAGGCGGGAGCCGGTGCCACCGGCCATAACAACAGGACAAATCATATTGGCGATTCCTAAAGGAGATTGGCGAATCGAAGGACGAAAACGGCGGAGCTTGCGTTCCCCACGCTCAAATCGGGATCACAACTCCGTCCTGCGTCAAAAAATATGGCGCAATTCTACTTTATTGGTTTTACCAAACAAGGGAAGGAAGGCCAGACCAAGGCATGGCTCAGGCTTTTGGAGCAGAAAAAGAATAGCCGGCACACAGCTTTAGCATGCCTGATTAGCAAAGCGTAAGTAGGTCGGATTAGTAGAGCGTAATCCGACAAGAAACTCTACAAATGCTTTCTCTTGCGGAAGAGAACCAACAGCCGCCAAGCGTGACTTAACACCCAGTCATACACCGCAAACATACCTACAAAAAGAGTAAACATGAGCCACTCGGGCACCTGGAAACGCTCTCCAGCCAACCCAATGGCAGCAAATACCAGAGAAACCAGGGTTATGACCAGCAAGGCCTCCCGGTCGGTAAACCCGGCCCGCATAAAGATATGGTGCAAGTGCTCCCTGTCGGGCTTCATCACCGACTGCCCCTTGCGGGCACGGCGCACCATGATGGCGACCATATCCATCAGCGGAATGGCGATAATCCACAGAGCGGTCACTGGCCGCAGTGCCTGAGTTTCAGGCTGAGTACCTTTCACCAGCAGCCAGACAATGGAAAATCCGATGAACATGGAACCGGCATCGCCCATGAAAATTTTCTTTCTGAAGGGCGGCATACGAAGGTTGGCTGCCAGGTACGGCAAGAGAGCAATAGCAATTGAGAACGCCAATGCCAGCTCCAAGCTGTTTCCGGGAGCCTGCACGAAAAGAAAGGATAGGGATAATAATGTAACCAGACTCATGCTACCGGCCAGGCCATCAATGCCGTCAATCATATTGAAGGCATTCGTCGCGCCAATAACCGCAGCAATGGTGATCAGCGGCCCCAACCAGCCAAGCTCGATCACGCCCAGCCCCAGCAGATCCCCAAAATGCACCAGGGATACCCCAGAGCCATAGGTTAGCAGGGCCCCCAAGGCTACCTGGGCCCACAATCGAAACTGAGCGGGTACGTCCCGTGCGTCATCCACGGCTCCCAGCAATACCAACATCAGGGATGCCAACAGGTAAATACCGTAACCCCCGATCAGCGGCATGGAAATCATCCAGGCGGCGAACAACCCGATAAACGCACTCAACCCACCGGTTAAAGGTACCGCGCCCTTGTGTACCTTACGGTGGTCAGCCACATCCAGCAGGCGAACCCGCACGGCAAACGGTTTGAGAAGCAACAAAGAGAAAAATGCGATAAAACCGGAGGAAAGGCCCAGAGAGGCTGCGGATTCCATATACTTCCTTGTTTTATATCCGGGAGGCTCGTGAGAATGCCCGAGCAGATTACCTTAAAAGTACAGTTTGTGACCAATATCACAAAAACCTTTAACACTGCTTTACAGTTGGCCTATTTTGGGATGTCAAATAGTGCCAAGCAGTATTGCACCAAAACGTGTTCCCTAAGTTTTGGCAGGCAAAACCAAACCGGGAGGTAATCCCCGGTTACAACCGAAGGTCCGCCTCCCCCAGTGGCAACACACCTTTCAGATCGAACAGCACACCATCATCTTTCAGGAACGCACGCAGTTCCGTCGCTGCCAACTCGGCATATTCGCGATGTATATCCGCCGTTTCCTGTCACTTCTGCAGGGCGCCAACAACCTGCTTGACCGCAGCCTCAGGGCAGAAAAGCCGCTCATAAAGCCCCCTACAACGAGAAGACAAGCCTTGATCCTGTTCACACTGCTCGATCAATGCTTCTGCCATTTGCTGCAGCGATTCCACAGCGCCATCCGTTGCAACAGTTCCAACTTGCTCCTGACGAATCACTTCAACCAGGTCATTGCCTTCGTTGATATTGGCCAACACAGGCAATCCACTCTGCATATAGGTCAGGAACTTACCCGGGATATTATGGGTTTTGTGTTTGGGGTGGAGCGCCACAAGACCAATATCACACTGGGCATAAAGCCCAGGTATCTCATCCGGATCGATCTCATCCTGGAAAAGCACGTTTTCGAGCTTTCGACTTTGCGCTTCGTCTGCCAGCCTTTGGGCATCACTCCCCCGGCCAACAAAAAGAAAGCCTATATCCATGCGGCCGCGAAGTGCATCGGCCAGGTCCAGCAAGATATCCATGCCTTGGGCTACACCCATGTTTCCGGCATAAACAAACACTTTTTTGCCAGCCAAGGATGTTTTCGAGATATCAATGGAACAATGCCCGGCCGGCGCGTCCGACAGCCAGTTCTGTAGCACTTCCAGCTCCCCTGCCCGGCGTTGTTTCCAATCATCGAAATAAACAGCGTTTCCAGGTGTCTGAATACCGATCACATCAGCGACTGAATACTGATAGTTGGCCACCGCTTTAAAAAAACGATAAGGCAACCCCCGCCCCATCAACCCCATGTCTACCGCCCACTCGGGAAAAATATCCCGAATGATAAGGTAGCTTCGGCACCCACTGGCCTTTTTAAGAGCACTGGCCACAGGCCCAAAGAAGATGCTTGGTGCATACCACACCACGCCATCCCATCGAGTATCCGCCAAAGGGCTTTTGCGGAGATTGCTCAGCATGGAAAAGGGCATCATCAACTCGCCCAGCGTGCGCTGAACGTACCCGATATCCTTGGTTCGTG
This sequence comes from uncultured Marinobacter sp., assembly GCF_947259545.1. Taxonomy (GTDB): domain Bacteria; phylum Pseudomonadota; class Gammaproteobacteria; order Pseudomonadales; family Oleiphilaceae; genus Marinobacter. Next base: position 937,220 of record NZ_CAMYMK010000002.1, on the reverse strand, counting down.
GCGCCTTTAGTCGCAACACCTGAACCCCATCCATCTCCTCAAGCGCCCACGCCTGATCAAGGCTGTCACTGGGTAGCACCACAGTAAGCGAATGCCCCTGCCTGACAAACTCACGAGACAAATCCCGTAGCTGCACAGCCCCGGATGTCCGCAACGGAGGAAAGGTATCCGCAATCAGCACAAACTTCATGTGTCGTCCCTGAATCAGTATTTTTTCCACACAACCCGGTTCACATAGTCCGTATAACTGTGAATTATACGAACCACCTTGTCCGCCACATTCGGCATGCTGTAATCCGCAACCAACCGCAGGGTGCGTTCATCACCCCGCCCCTGACTGTCGAGGATCGCCAGGCCCTGCAGCACCCGCTCCTTGCCCAGCCCCACCATCATCGCAGCGGCTTCTTCCATGCCTTCCGGGCGTTCGTGGGCCTCCCGGATATTCAGAGCCGGAAAGTTCAGGATAGAGGCTTCTTCATTGATGGTACCGCTGTCAGACAACACAGCCTTCGCGCTCAACTGCAGTTTGTTGTAATCCTTGAAGCCCAGCGGTTTCAGCAGGCGCACGTTCTTATGGAACTTGATAGTCATCATATCCACCCGCTTCTGGGTTCTGGGATGGGTAGAAACAATCACCGGATATCCATACCGCTCCGCCACCGCGTTCAAGGTGTCTACCAGGGCCAGAAAGTTCTTGTCCGAATCCACGTTCTCTTCGCGATGGGCACTCACCACAAAGAACTGCCCTTCCCTCAGGCTCAAACGTTCCAGAATATCGGATGCATCAATACCTGCGCGGAAGTGATTGAGCACTTCGTACATGGGGCTGCCGGTTTTGATCACCCGGTCTGGCAACAGTCCTTCGCGTAACAGGTAATCCCTTGCAATGGTGCTATAGGTGAGGTTGATATCCGCGGTGTGGTCCACGATACGGCGATTGATCTCCTCGGGTACCCGCATATCAAAACAGCGGTTTCCGGCCTCCATATGGAAGGTAGGGATCTTGCGACGCTTAGCAGGAATAGCGGCCATGCAGCTGTTGGTATCACCCAACACCAACAGGGCTTCCGGTTTCACTTCAGCCAGCACCTTATCGACCGCAATAATCACGTTACCGATGGTTTCCGCACCGCTGGCTCCAGCGGCACTCAGGAAATGATCTGGCTTGCGGATACCCAGATCCTGAAAGAAGATCTCATTCAACTCGAAATCGTAGTTCTGGCCGGTGTGGACCAGAATATGCTCGCAGTGCTCATCCAGCTTGGTTATTACCCGGGAGAGGCGAATAATCTCGGGCCGGGTCCCGACCACGGTCATTACTTTCAGTTTTTTCATGGCAGTTCCAAAATCGGTCAGGCTTCGGTACCCACCGGGCACGCAAAGGTATCCGGGTTATCCCGGTCAAAAATTTCATTGGCCCAGAGCATACAAACCAATTCGTCTTTCCCCACGTTGGTGATGTCGTGGGTCCAGCCTGGTACAGTTTCCACAATCTCCGGCGTAGTGCCTTCGGTGAACAGCTCGTAGAACTCACCGGTGAGCATGTGGCGGAAACGGAAACAGGCCTTGCCCTTGATCACCAGGAACTTCTCGGTTTTCGAGTGATGGTAATGGCCGCCACGGGTGACACCGGGGTGGGCGGTGAAGAAAGAGAACTGCCCGGCATCCGGGGTCTTCAGCATTTCCACAAACACGCCGCGCTCGTCGCCATGCTGGGGCACGGTGTAGGTGAAACGCTCCGGCGGCAGGTAGCTCACGTAGGTGGAATACAGCGCCCGTACCAGCCCGGTGCCCACCGGCTCGGTAATCAGGTTATCTCGGGTGGCTTTGAAGCGGTTCAGCTGGCTGGCCAGTTCACCCACGGTGATCTCGTAAACCGGCTCAACATTCACAAAGGGGCCAACCAGTGGTTCGCCAGTCAGCAAGGTCAGGAAGCTGGCCACTACGTCGTCCACATACACCAGGTTGATCACTGCGTCTGGGTCGTTGACCTGTACCGGCATATCCCGTGCAATGTTGTAACAAAAGGTGGCCACCGCCGAGTTGTAATTAGGCCGCGCCCATTTGCCAAACACATTGGGCAAGCGATAAATGTACACAGGGTTGCCAGTATTTTGATGTAGCGCCAGCAGGGCTTCTTCCGCTTCCCGCTTGCTGGTGCCGTAATCGTTATCTCGCTCGGCCTGAATGGATGAGCTATAAATGACCGGAATCTTCCGGCCACAGGCCTGCACCGCGTGACACAAAGCTTGGGTGAGCCCGGCATTGCCGGTGGTGAACTCGACGGGGTCCTGCGGACGGTTGATGCCGGCCAGGTGCACAATCCAGTCCACCCCTTCCAGCAGACCCGGCAGGTCCTGTTCGGTGTGCTCCCGGGTGAAAGGCACCACGTCAAAGCCGCTCTTCTCCTGCAGATGCATTTGCAGGTTCTTGCCGATAAAACCGTTTGCTCCGGTTACCAGTACTTTCATCAATCAGTCCTCCGGGCTCTGGTATTCACCCCGCTCCAGGGCACGAATGAAATCCAGTTTACGCAATAGGGTTTGCATGCCGGCGACATCCAGGCGTTCGGTGTTGTGGGAGTTGTAATCCTCAGTGTGGGAAATCTTCTCCTCACCCTGCTCCACAAACTTGCCGTAGTTCAAGTCCCTCAGATCCGGTGGCACCTGGTAGTACCCTCCCAGGTCTTCCGCACAGGCCATTTCTTCCCGGCTAAGCAGCGCTTCAAACAGTTTCTCACCGTGGCGGGTACCGATAACGTTAATCGGATGGTCCGGCTTCCCCAGCATATCGGTAAGTGCCCGCGCCAGCGTTTCAATCGTAGCGGCGGGAGCCTTCTGCACGAACAGATCACCATTGCAGCCATGTTCAAAGGCGTACAACACCAGATCCACCGCGTCCGCCAGGGTCATCATGAAGCGGGTCATGTTCGGATCGGTAATGGTTAATGACTTACCCGCACGGATCTGGTCCGCGAACAGGGGAATGACCGAACCGCGAGACGCCATCACATTGCCGTAGCGGGTGCCGCAGATCACGGTTTTCTCTGGATCGACATTACGAGACTTGGCCACCATCACCTTTTCCATCATGGCCTTGGAAATGCCCATGGCATTGATGGGATAAACCGCCTTGTCCGTGCTCAAACAAACCACCCGCTTCACTTCGTTCTGAATGGCCGCTTCCAGCACATTCTCTGTGCCGATGACATTGGTTTTTACCGCCTCCATGGGGTGAAACTCGCAGGAAGGCACCTGCTTCAGCGCCGCGGCGTGGAAAATGTAATCCACCCCCCGGGTAGCATTCAGAACCCCATTAAAATCCCGCACATCGCCAATGTAGAACTTGAGTTTCGGATTGGCGTAGCGCTTACGCATGTCATCCTGTTTTTTCTCATCCCGGCTGAAGATACGGATTTCTTCAATGTCGGTATCCAGAAAGCGGTTGAGAACAGCACTACCGAAGGAACCGGTGCCGCCGGTGATTAACAGAATCTTCTTCTTGAAGGGCATGTGGAGTAATCCTTACTTCTTTTCGTAGGCGTATTTAAACAGGGCGATGTTGGCTTCTACGGCATCTCGTTGGGAGAATTTTTTTTTGGCCCAGGCGAGTACCCGCTTGCGCACTTCCTGATACTCATCCGCAGGTATGGTGGCTAACTCATCTAGCACAGCGCTGAAGGCATCAGGATTATCAAGAGGCAGATCCCAGCCGATACCCTGCTTCTGGAGGTCTCGCCAGGGTGTGGTGTTTGCAATCAACACGGGCAATCCAGCGCAAAGCGCCTCAGCGATGACATGCCCGTAGTTCTCACCTTTGGTTGGGAAGAAAAAAACATCACATTTCTCAAGTGTTTCAACCACTTCAGCGGGATTTAGCGTGCCCTTGTGCTGAACTTGAATGTGTGGTGGCAATGCCCCAATGGCCTTTTCACACTCCCGCCAATAATCCAGGTCTTCAATGGGCCCGTAAATATCATAATGCAGAGGCTGCTCAACCTTCCTCAACACCTCAAGGGCCGCTACTAGGTTCTTTTTCGGCGAGATCCGGGAAACAAAAACAGCCTTTAGCGGGCCGAATTTGCGAGGTTCCAGTCTTTCAGCAAACTCTTGGGCGCCAATGTCCTCCGCAACCTGAATGTCAACTCTCGAGCCTAAAGCCCGGCAAATGTCTGCCGCTTCGAAATCACTGGACGCCTGAAACACCGTACTCCGGTGCAATCCAAGCAGCTTATACACTTTTATAAACAAACGCTTCTTGGCAGGTTTAAGTGAAAGCGCACCTTCAGAAAACTCGCCCCGTGGGCCAAGTACCACTTTTTGGCGAAGCGCCTTAGCCAGCAACAGCGGAAAAAAAGAAAAGCACGGGGAGAAAAAACTGTTCAGGTAAACGAGCTCATACTCTTTGGCACGCAGTTGCCGGGCGATCTGGGCGTAACCGGGTTTGCCGGGTTGGACATAGAACACCGAAGCATTGCCAACCTGATTCCAGGTACCGCAGGTTACCGAGGTGTATGGAGAGGCATCCCCCAAGTCCCTATCGCTGGTCATGAGTTTGAAGGTTATTTCATTGCCCGCCTGGTCAAACAGGTTTTTGATGGTTTTTATGGGGCCACCCCCTTTGTAGCCAGGAAGGTAGAAGCCGGCGAAGGTGAGGATGCGAACATTCAGTTCTTTCAAATAAACTCTCCATTGTACCAATTAACTCAAGAACTAGTGACCACTTTCAGCAGCAGAGACATTCCAAGGAGGTTTAGGTGCGGGTGCAGACGTTTCAATAGCCTCAAGAATACCTTTCAGATACTCGGCCCCCGCTGGCCCAGCTAGGCACCGGGCCCACTCCGCCAGCTCGTCACACTGCTGATCGCTTAGCCTCCCCCCCCCAACTCTAGCATCCAGAAGAGTCACCAAGTCATCGACACGGCCAGACTTAAATACCCCACCATAACCACTAGCTTTTGCAACAACTGCCGCACCGCAGGCGTCACTACAAATGGCAGGAGTACCACTCATCAGGGCCTCCGAAACCACTGCACCCCAGCCATCGTGCCTGCTGGGCAGCACCAGACAATCTGCCAGCACCATCTGCGCCCTTACCTCATCCATAGGCAGTCCGCCAACCCAATCCACACGCCCAGGCAAAGCATCCTCAGCCAACAGCTTTAACTGGTCTTCGAGAGGGCCCGAACCTACAACCGCCAACTCCACTTTTTTCGAATCGAGTCGAGAAATTGCGGTGATCAATATATCCAGGCGTTTAAGCTCTATAAACTGGCCAACGAAAAGTATGCGATAACGGTCGGGGGCTGAATGTTTGTGCGTGGTAGGCCTGGTTTCTGTTTCCGGCAAGAAGTACGCGAAGGGAAAAACCTTGTGACTGGCTACGCCACGTTTGATCAACCAGTTTCGTGTTGAAATTCCTGAAGCCAGAACGCCGCTAAGATACCGTCCAAAACGAAAGAAGAGAAATCGATATATCAACCTTTTGATAGCACCCTGCCAGCCTTGATCATCGACTGTTTCCATCACTACTAACTGCTTTCTACCCAACTTTCTTAACGACTTTTGAGCGACACTAACTAAGCCATTAGAGCGAATTCCCTGACAAATATGTATGGCTTCCGCTGGAGCGCCTGCCACGATCGATTTTACCGCAGCTTTAGTGGGCGCAAACTTCAACTGCGCGCCGCCCAAATCTGGCACAGTCCAGCCTTGCGCCACACGATCTGCTGAGATTTCGTTCTGAGCGACAAACGTAACATTGTGCCCTGCATCTGCTAATGCTTTAGTCAGTCCGGCCATATGGGGACTCACAATTGACTGCCAAAACCAAATTTTCATTTAAACTCACCCGTTTGCTCACGGTACACTCTAGTCGCGGCCCAAGTAACGCCAATAAGCACGAACAGCCCCATACCTCCAGGTGAGAAAAACACGTTTTCTCCCATGTTAATGAGGAGTGCAGTTGCCAGAACTGATATGGACACGACTCCGTTTTGGGACGCCCTCACTACCAAAGCCATCATCCAAAGTACGACTATGGTTGCACCAACCCAACCCAGCTCTTCCAGGGTTGCCAACGGAAGAACGCCTTTTTCAACTGGCGCCCCAATCGGCAATCCCAATAATGGATCACGCTCCACAACCATCAAATCCGGCTCAGAAGCAATACCAAATCCTATCCCGGTTAACGGGTTTTCTCGGATGTTGACGAACATCCTATCGATCAATCCCCCTCGAGACTTGTTATAAGCCTCCGCAATACTCTCAACAGACCCAGCCCTACCAGATTTCGAAATATAATGACCAACCTTGTCTCCAATTTGCGGTGCAAAAACAACACCCAAATACAAAGCAACGCCTGCAATTCCCCAAACGCGCCGGCTCCGCAAGCCAGGAAGAACAGCACGAATGCGCCGCCCTGAAAGCACCGGCACAGACGCAATAGCCATGCAGAGCCCAATTACCAGCGCCAGCCCTGCGGTGCGGGCTTCGCTGGCCATGATGAACAGCAGTGAAACGCCAAATATCCCAAGGTATTGCCAGGAAGGCCTTTTCTCAGAAAACAGCTTGCTAGCCGCGATAGCACCAAGTATGGCCATCGTCGGGCCGAAAGCCTGTGGATGGTTAAGAATGCCCTGAAAGCCGCTACCGTTGCGCAAATACCCGAGTGGCAGCACAAACAGCGGAAGACTGACGGCCATAATTGCCACCAACCCCAAGTAAAGATGCCGGAAAAGCTTCTCTCGATCGCCGGACGACAGACCAGACCAGGCCGAGAACAGAGTTGCGGTGACCACCAACCAAGATACTGCCTTAAGGATAGAGACATCCGGCATCGGACTGGCGAACATTGAGTGAATCATAATGAACACACCCAACCCAACTGTAGAAAGGACAATTCCTGAAGAAGTAAGTGAGCCCGACCTTATTCCAGTGCGCGCAAATACCGCGATGAAGGCGCCGAGGAATACCATGTATCTACCAATGCTGCTAAAGCTAGCGCCGGGGGCGAGCCCGGGATTGACCATGGTAAAAAGCCAGCACAGCGATAGTGCTTTAATCGCTTGGGCTCGCCCCAAAGTAGCGTAGGCTGCGAGAATCAGGAAGCTGAGGGTTGCAGTTGGTGCTGTTGCAACTCTGAGTAAAATTAGGGAACAGAACGCTAAAGTAATGGCTATCTGATTGCGGTCAATTTTTACTTTCAAGTGAACTCCGCCTTCGGCAGGGCTTCGTTACCTATCTCGTTATCGGCAACCTGGCCTTGAAACCCCAACAATTCCAACATTTTCTGTGCGTTAGTTTCCCAAGTAAAATCTTGTGCTCGCATATATGCAGCGGCTCCCATCGTAAGACGTAAGCTGGGATCCTCAATCAACCGTTCTAAATAATCTGAAAGTGCATTTGTATCTTTTGGATTTATCAAAAAACCTTGTTTGCCGTGTTCGAAAATATCTTCTGCGCCATTTTCATAACATCCAATTACTGGCTTGCCCCTTGCCATCGCCTCGAGGTAAACAATACCGAATGCCTCACCCCAGCTAGGTAAGGAAAAAAAATCACCCCTCGAAATCTCTTCCATGGTGTCCAGATAAGGCAAGCGCCCCAGAAAATGAACCTGCCCAGAAAGATTTAGCTCTTCGGACAAACTGATAAGTTTGTCTTTCTCAGGACCATCGCCAACAATTACGTACTCGAACTCGAGGTCCGGACTACGACCGGAAAGCTCGGCAAGTGCAATGAGGTTATGGTCAATTCCCTTCAATTCAATGAGGTTCGAAACGCTCACAATTCGCACCTTGGTCCGGCTATCAGCTTCGTGCGACGGAGCCCCCGCCCCGGATGGCAAGTCAGTCCCATTACTCACCACAATCTGCTTCGATTCTGGCACACCCAACGATGAGGCGTGCTTTCGTAAGGGGCTACCTACCAAGGCAATGGCTTCGGAGCTTTCGGTGAATCCCGCATACAGCGCTTGCATTCCCCTTCGCTGAGAAGCTCTTGCTAAAAGTGGATCAACACCGTGCAACACAGCCACAACCCTGCCCGTTACTTTGCCTCGCCACATAGGCAAGGACATGTTGGCATACCGGCTACCATGGACAATGCTGCCGCTAAAGCCCCCACCAGACTTCACAATCTTTTTAATTGCTCTTGAATAAAACAACCCAGCCAGCCAAGCATTCAACCTTAAAGCAAAGTAAGGTTCGGACAAACGCTCCGGGAGCCTCGCCGTAACAGATAGCTCGATCGCTACTTTATCTGTTGGTAGATTTAGCTCACTAACTGTCAAAAATGGGGAGGCAGGCCTACCAATCGTCTTAGTCAGCAGCACTGTTATACTCACACCCAGTCGCGCAAGTGCTGCAACCTGTTGAACAACAAATACCCCCGTGATCGGATTATCCTGCGTTGGCCAAAATCCCGACACAATCAAAAGCTTTGGAGCCTGCAAAACCTACCACCTGGAAAATCAAAGTAGTTCTAAAATTGACTAAAACGGGAGTTAGTCAAAACCATAGCCAAAGGTTTTCAGATCTTCGGCATAGAGGCGAGAGACAGTATCTATTAGCTCAGGAGTATACGCCTCCCTGTAATCGCCACGGCGTGACTGATTAGTGATAGGTAAATCGCCTGCCTTACCCAAACGTTTTGCGATCACATCATAATCCTCTGCAATTTGCTCAAAACGCCCTGTGAAATCCATCAGGTTTTTGCGTTTAGAGTCGCATATAAAGTAACTCTGTGAACGAAAATGAACCCAAGACTGAATTTCCGGGTTTCTGGCCAAGCCTTCAAGAACAAAGTGCTCAAAACTTTCATAAGGCTGCACATGATGCTTCGCAAACCTCGCATCGTCTTCGTTCATGCCCCCATTGTTGAGAAAGGTATAACTGGAAACCAGCCTGTCGTAAGGGTTTCGCACAAAGGCAAACTTGAAGAAACGCGCGAATTTGCCAGGGTTGCCGATGCGATATGCTTCAGCTGGCACATGGCGCGAGCGTGGCAGCCCGAGCGCTTTCGAAACCGAAGTGCCTGCGGTCTTGGGAAGGTGAATGAAAATTGCCAGATTCTCATTAGACCAACCTTCGTAAACTCCACGCCCCCTCGCATCAGCCACCCGACACCGCATACTTTGGATGAAACTCATTGCTAAGAACTCTCTTTCTGTTTTAACCATGGGATTCGCGTCCGAAGGGACTGAAGCAACTCATAATCATCGTCATGTAGGCCAGCAATAAAGTTAACCCCAAAATAGACGACATAGGTCAACGCGCCTATAACAGCCAGCACCACCCCTTCCATCATCACGCCCTCCAATCGATCCATCACCGGGCGCATTGCCAACAACACGATCACCGCAGCCAACAACGGCAAAATCCAGGCTCGAAAACGCGAATCGTACCAGTCTATACCCAATCTCTTTTTGACCAGCCAAATTGCGAGACTCTTGTTGGCAATATTGCTAGCGAGTACTGCCAGGCCAGCTCCCACCAAGCCGAATAACGGAATGAGGATGAAATAACCGATGAACGTCGCAAACGCCGTGACTATGGAAATCCGGAGCAGTGCCACATGATGGCCAGTCATATTCAGCATAATACCAACGGGGCCGGTACCCAGATTAACCGCGACGGCCAGTGTCATCACTATCATCAGCCCCGATCCCTCAGAGGCGAACTCCGGCCCGTAGAGCCCCAAAACATATTCGGCGAGAACAGCCAGCATCAAGATCAACCCAGCAGCCAGACGAAATATCCAGTCATTTGCCAAATGAAGCTGGTGGGCAAGCCCGGCCTGATCTTCGGCGGCCTTAAGTCGTGCAAAAACGGGGGACACGACCGTCAGAACGATCTGGTGAAACACCGTGGGAAATTGTTGTAACTGGCGCACTACCATCAGGACACCTACCGAGGCGGGGCCCAGCAAAGCGCCGATAATAATTCGATCCAGATTGCCTATCACCGAACTCAAAATCCCGGAGGCATAGTTAGTTCCTGCAAAAGATCCCCAAGCCCTGAAATTTATCGCCTTAGGTACCTCTTCGCTCGGCAAGGCTCGCAACAGGCGCCACACTGCCCATCCCAACGGTAAAATCGCTATCACCTGCGAAAACACAATCGCCCAAGCATATGCCAGAGTCGACACTCCGAAGGTCAAAAACAGCCCAACAGTGATCACCACTTTAGCGCTGAGGGTCAAAATTGAAGTAGACAGCACCACAACCCGGATTTCCTGGAAACCCCGTAATGACTGGGCCAGAAAAAAAGACACCATTGTAATCGGCAATAACAGCGCGAGCACGGAAAGAGTCGACTGCACATCTTTGGAAAGACCAATGACGTCAGGTGCCAAAGAGGCAACAGGGGTCAATAATGACGCGCCCAAAACACCCATCGTTACTAATACCAGCAACCCGCCACCTACCAACTGACGAATGGCCCGTGATGCGCCGGCAACTCTGTACTCCGGAATATACCGCATAGCCAATGGAGCCAGCCCAAAGGCTAGAAATCCTGCCGCTGTCTGAACCAGCGCCTCAGCAATACCTACAACACCCAACCCTTCCGTACCTAACTGGCGGGCGAGATAAATCTGAAAAGGGAGCCCGACAATAAAGGTAAACAGCGTTCCCCCCATCACTACAATGGTCTGCCCGCCCAAATGACGTACAGCCGCACGGGAGGCATCACCTTTTTGGACTGTAGATGTCACGCCTGCCCCGCCTTTTGAAAAACAACATCCCTGATAGCTTCCTGCCAACGAACTGCCAATTGGTCCCAATTCCAATCCTTCGCCATTTCAGCACTTGCAGCTCCCATACGCTTTCGAAGTGAAGGATCATTAATCAGCTCATCCATATGGGAAAAATAAGCCGCATCATCCGTGGCCTGATAACCATTGACACCATCAATCACCGAAAAAGGCTCGTAATAGTGCATACACACCACCGGCAGACCACAAGCCGCCGCCTCCTGGGTAACCTTGGGTACGCCTTCAGCGACAGAGGGCATCGAAAATATGTCAGCTGCACGGAAAGCCTCGGCCAATGCTTCTGCGTTAACCGACCCAGGGAAAGATACATTCTGTAGCCTTTCAGAACGAACTCTATCCAGAAGAGGTGCGCGCATAGCGCCATCGCCATACCAGATGAAATCTGCCTGAGGATAACGACGTGCCAACTCAAGGAAGAACTCAGGGCGTTTATGAAATTGAAAACTGCCAGCGCAAATCACCCGCAGTCTTTGATTTGTACCATGGGGTACACGGCCACTGGCGTTAAAACACCGCAAGTTCACCCCCAAAGGAATACAACTTGTTGGAATACCCGGCCAGAGATGAGATGCCATACGCTGCAAAAAAGGACTGATGGCTATAATTTGATCGGCATAACCCTTCACTCCGATCAAGGCCTGCATGACCTCCGGCTTTAGAGATTGGCCGCGAACTTGATGGCCTGCGAAAGTGCTTAATCGTTGCTCTTCAGCACTCTGTTGCGACTCATTCACCGGAACGCCTTCCAATGAAGTGATAACTGCACCACCCAACCCTAACTGCCGCCGAATTCCGAGAATTCGATTATCAAACGTTGGTGCCAAGCCTGGGTAATAAACCCCAGCAAACTTGCCAAGCCCGACCAAGAATGCGCGGACCTTCCAGAGGCGGTTAGCGGGCAGTTTGATCAGCCTCACGTTGGGATTCGCCGCGACGGCAGGATCAGGAGTGTCAAAATGGAAAACCGCTGCGGGTAGGTCCTCACAACTCCAGCGAGCCAAAATTGCTTTGGTGTTATTAGACTGCGCATTCGTATTTGATTTATCTGCACAATGAAAGAATAGCACTGGGTTATATGTCATTCAGTAACCAATTTGATCAACGTGTTATGCTCATTTGAGCGCTGGTCCGCACTTCTCATACAGGATTCGATACGAGATGCTTCCTGAGGGAAGCCCAACGAAATATCGTCCAGTGGCAGCACAGTCGCTGGCACGCCCTTGGAGAAAGTGACAGGCAAAGCTCCGAACAACAGCCCATCTAGCAAAGTTGTGGAATACCATGACGCAACTATGGTTGGGCGCCATTTCTCCATGAAATCATCGAAGCTGCCTGCCGGGTCAATTATTACCCCTTCACAGTCCCTGATGCCTCTTAACAGGTTTTCATCCCCTTTGGGGTGGGGCCTGACAACTACCTTAAACCCATACAAATGGGCCAGACGAATCAAACCAACGGAAGGGGCTGGATCTCTCGCCATATAATCACAGGCGATAGCTACTACGGAATTGAGAGCCATAGCGTTTTTTCCGTGAGCAGAGACCCGAAAACGAAGGCCAGGGACACGCTCAGCCACATAACGCCCCTCATAGCTGGTTAAAGCAACCAAGAATGAAAACTCTGGAAACACCAATGCTGCCGCCAGCAGACCATGTTGGTGATATTCTGGTTTGAACCCAGCAAGACATGCCGCGTGAGCAGGTAAGTCCGCTGTAGAAAAGACAACACGTAAATTCGGGCGCTCTCTACGTAGCCTTTCAAACAGTGCGGTCAAGTATGATAAATCATGAATACGAATCGCCAAGCTGCTCAGCAAGTCCAGCTTTTCAAAGGCAACATCCGGCTCTTTGAGTATTGCCAATGCCTCGCTCATAACACGGCGCCACTGCCTTAACACGCTGCCAATACTTGGAGCGGGTAAAGATGAAAACCCGGCGGGCGTACGCTGATCAACAATGAAAGGCGCTTCGCCAACTTCAGCGCAAAGGTCTGCTCGAATTTGATACTCTCGCAACGCGTCAATTCCCACGAATAGAACCTGGGGCAACGTCCCGGCCCAATCGTTTGCCAAGCGACCGTCAAAATACCTTTTAGCCAGCAGCAACAAGCTAATCGGCCATAACCCCCAATTCCCTGTGACTTTAAGAATTCGCCTGAGGATCCCCTCCGCTGGTCCATAGGCCAAGCTGCTTCCCGCAGATTTAATGAGAGCCTCTCTCGCAAGTAAGGCTCTGCGCAGCGGTGTCATAGACTGGATGCGAGATGCTGTCGATTTTATCATGGCTGAGTAGCAGGGATTCTTTGTAACATAGTTTATAAAACGCAAAAAAAGAGTTTTATCTAACCTTTTTATTAATCTTAAAATTTACGAGATAACATTAAAAGAATAAAACACTTTCCTACGCACTTAAGAAGCCACTAAACGATAAAATTTTTCTTTTACAAACCGAGCTCCTCTTTCTTCAAAAAAGTAGCCCATCCCCATTGCAACTAGATTCGAAGCAACAAACCCAACAACAAAAATACCAACACCTTGTCCCCAGTGCGTAACCATAAAATCATATATCGAATAATGAACCAGGTACAACGTGTAAGAGTATGCTGCAACAGACGCCGCCCCTATAGAAAATGCTTTATTTAGATGCAGTCGGGGGGCCAAATCTATCAGGAGCAAGATATTTATAGCCAAGAGCATTGCAAAAATCGGTTCATACTCAACCAGCGTATCCATCACTCTGTACGACGCCAATACCACTCCTAGAAAAAGAAGTGTCACCTTCCCCTTTACGCTCAACCGATCAAGAAATCGCGATGCCCAAAAAAAATAGATCACAGAACCGAACAGCCAGTAGGAAAACAGTCCATTACCTCTACCACCCAGAAGATTATATAGGGGGACTACCGAGAACACGATTCCACACACTAATAAAACGGAGCTTCTCGTCTTTACGATAAAGAAAAATACTGCACCAACAAAGAGGTATATCCACCACTCCATCGCAAGCGTCCAAAATGGTCTGGCAGAACCAAAACTGGTAATTGGCAAGCCCGGAAAATCTTGGAGCAGAAATATATTTCCTACAAAGGTCTTAACATCAAACGCCGACCAATATCGATACCCAGAGTCACCCAGAGATATACTCAGTAAGTCGATCCAAAATACAAAAACTAATGAAGGCAAAAATGTCGTATAGATCCGTGCACTTCGGTCAACAAGATAGTCGAAATACTGGTAGTTATCATTCTTAGCTTTTCCAATCAGAGAATATGTAATCAGGAATCCCGAAATAATAAAGAATACAAGCACCGCGATATTCTGCATCCAGGGGAAATTCGGTTGTTTCAGATAAGGCGCAATTCCAGTGAAGGATATCCCGTGCCCAATCACAACAAGCTGAGCTGCCCCCCCCCGAACAAAATCAAGCAGACTTGAACTCTCCGATGAAAGCTTCCTGTGCTCCAGATATGGCATTAACTGAACCTTAACTTATCCGACAGATGCGAAAATAGTTCATGTTTTAAACACTGAAGCCATCATCAACAATCACGTTCTGGCCAGCCATGTAACGGGAGCTGTCAGACAACAAAAAATTCACTGCCCCGGTGATATCAGATGGGTCCAGCATCCCTTTTTCCATACAATGGGAGTTGTAATTTTCCAGGAATCTCTCGTTTTGGCCATCTAACAAGCCACCGGGGCTGACAGAGTTTGCACGAAAGCCTGAACCTTTCATGTAGCTTGCAAAATATTTGTTCAAGTGAAGCAATGCAGATTTAATGGCAGCGTATTCGACTGGCATTGTCATATTGCTGCCTTCATAGACTTCAAATCTTGGCGCCATAACACCATAAATAGACGACATGCTAACCAATGAAAATGGCTCGCCCTTCTCCTGAGCATAGGCAGCACACTGTTGCATGAATATGAAATATCCCCCGAGGTGCAATCCGAGGTTCTCGGAGAAATCTTCATGCGTTACTTCCAAAACTTTTCGACCATAATTCTTATTCCGTGGGTAGGCCGTATTAACTGCCCCATCAAGCGCGCCCATAGTTCTCTCACAGAACTCAATCGCCCTAAAGACCGAGTCTTTGCTTGTTATGTCGATTTCAACACTCTCAAACGCGCTTGAGCCAAAAGTCTTAGAGAACGAATCAAGTGCCTCTGCACTAACATCAGCGGCAACAACCTGCCCACCCTCTCTGATAACCGATTTAACAATCTCACGCCCCAGTAACCCCGCAGCGCCGACTACCAGAATGTTTTTACCCTTCAACATCATCGCACTTCACCCCGAGCAGAACTTCTGCAAATTTGTAATCCCAGTAATCGTCGATGTCGACTGCCCGCTCCTTCGGCACCACAACGGACTTCACTTCACCATCAAACAGATTGTTGTGCTTGAATATGAATTCCGGTCTAACGGCGTAGGCAACTGTAGTGATGTCGTAGGCCTGAGGAACATCCTGGCGTCTTGAAAAGCCGCTGGAAGGCGACAAAATCCGGCAGCTTCCGTCTACGTCACGGGAGACCATATTGAAGTATGGACTCCGCGATGCTGGTGTCACAGTGATCACAACGTCCGTTTCGTTATCTAACGCATCCAGACAGGCAGTTACATCCGATCGGTCTCGGAGGGGGCTAGTCGCAGGCAAGCTGAGAAAAACGTCGAAGTCTTCACCTTGATCTTTTAAGTGGGTAAGAGCATGCCTCCAAGCCTCAATCTCGGGAGCGTTATCTTGTGCTAATTCCTCTGGGCGGTCGATAACCTCTGCACCGAACTTCCGGGCGATGCTTTCTATTTCATCATCGTCCGTTGAAACAAATATCCTATCAACGCCCTCTACCTGTTTTGCCACTGTAATTGAATGGGCGACCAGAGGAATTCCCCCAAGCGGCAGGACATTCTTTCGCGGCAATCCTTTAGAACCGCCTCGAGCAAATACAAATGCAAATACCTTCTTCACTTTATCGCCTCAAGATTAACCCAAGCTCTTTGTTGGTCGGATAATCGGATGGCTTCTACCAAACGCATCACTTCAATGCTGCTGCCAAGCGTCGAATCAAACTCACCGTCGCCTTTGGCAAACGCCACAAACGCTCGCAACTGTTCCACATACATTTCATTCCGGTCGTAGTTACGGTCACTAAAAATCACTTCCGAGGTAACGCTAGAACTCTGCAACACCACTTCATTGGCGAGTAAGTTCCAAATTAACGTTCCCTTCTCACCCACTACTTTCAAAGACCGGCTCGGGGATCGCTGGAGGAAATCGAGGTGCAAGTGAAAAACAATTCCGCTTTGATTGGTCAGCAATGCATCCACGGTGTCTTCAACATCAACATCAAGGATTGTGGAAGAGCCCGTAACCGCGGAAACTTCTGAGATGTTGCCAAAGAGCCAGTTCAAGTAGTCCAGTTCGTGGCTCAGCTCAAGGAGTGCGCCCCCCCCTAACCATTTCTGTGCAGAAACACCTTTTCGGTAATCGGTGTCAGGGCGCCAATCCGGAAGGTATTGCCCCACCTCTGAAAAGACCGTCGAAATCCGCCCCAGGTCCCCCGAAACGATCACCTCTTTCACAGCCTTCGCTGCGGGCATAAAACGTAGGTTATAGCCAACAGCAACCTTGCTTTTCAATTGATCAGAGGAAAATTCTGCCAGCTCAGAAATATCAACACAAAGTGGCTTTTCTATAAGAACAGGGATATTCGCCTTCAGAATTTTTTCGGCATGCGCAAGGTGGAAGTTGGCTGGAGACGCCACAATCGCAACATCCGGCTTATCCAAAACAGCCGCTTCTATCATGTCGACAACGCTAGTTGCACCTACATCGGAGGCTGCGATTTGACGGCCACTGGAGCTAACACAAACGACTTCTACGTCGGGGTAGAGGTCACGAAAGTTACGGATATGGCGTTTGGCAATGCTGCCACTACCGACTACCAATGCGCGCCTCATTTCAAGGTTCCCGCCAACTCGCATTCATTCTGGGCTTTGTGGAAATCATCCATCCGCCCAATGTCCAGCCAATACTCATGTATCGGGAACATATTTACGGTCTTGCCGCTGTCAATCTGCCGCTCCAGCAGGGTCGGCATATCAACTCTTGTGCCTGGCTCCACACTTTTAACGAGGACTGGATCCAGCAGGTAAATACCCGCGTTTACAAAGAACCGGTGAACGGGCTTCTCGATCATGGATTTAATCTGGGTGCCTTCACTGGTGATCACACCATAAGGCACCTGGTGCTCATATTCCCGCACGCACATGGTGGCAATGCCTCTGTGGGTTTCGTGGAATTCCAGAAAGCTTTGCAGGTTCAGGGAGGTCAGCAGGTCGCCGTTCATCATGAACAGTGGTTGGTCGATCTCGTCGTAGGGAAGAAAACCCAGTGCGCCGCCGGTGCCTAGCGGCTCTTCCTCGTGAACGTATTGGATGCTCACGCCCCACTTCTCACCATTACCGAAGTAGTCGCGGATCACTTCAGGCATATAGTGGGTTGAGATGTAGAAACGGTGGAAACCGGCTTCCACAAAATTCAGAAGGATTTGCTCAAGGATTGGCTTGTCACCCACTTTGAGCATGGGCTTGGGGCAATTGTTGGTCAGTGGGCGAAGGCGGGTTCCGAAACCGCCCGCCATCAGGAAGACCGGGTTATCGTGTCTGTGCTTACTTAGGATGTCGTGTAGGTTGACCAGCCCAACGACCCGCCCTTCAGCGTCAACCAACGGTAACTGCAGCAATTCATGCTGTTCCATGACCGCCAGAATGCGGCTCTCTGTCCAGCAATGCTCCGCTGCCTTGGGCCGGGCATTCATAATCTGATTAACCGGAGTTTCCAGCGGCAAATGTTTCAGTAGTGCTCTGCGTACATCCCCGTCTGTCAGGGTGCCCAGCAACTTGTTGTTTGCATCGACAACCAGGGCGATACGCAGGGCCGCCTTGTCCAGAACTTCGATAGCCTGCTCCAAGGTTACGTCACTGTTTACAAGGGCTTTACGCCAGGGCTTCATGGAATGCTCCGCGGATTAGGAGAAGTCATTTGCTGACAGGTTGTAGAACTGTTTTTTGCGAATGTTTTCCAGAGGATATTCCGCAAGTACTTTGACGATCGCTTCGCTGGCACCGCCGTTGCCGTATGGGTTGGAAACAGCAACAATGCTGGCCTGGAAGTCGGACGAGTAGAGCGCTTCCAAGGCAGCCTGAATAGCATCGCGGTTAGACTCGCAGTCAATCACGCTGCTCGCTTTCAGCCGTCCTTTCTGGCGGTCGCCGATATTCACAGTCCCGATATTGAAGGATGGCGCTTCTGCCAGGCCGCTGGAGGAATTACCAACCACACCGTCAATCTGCGCCAGGCAGGAGAAGTAGCGGAGTTGGCCGAGTGACGTATATACCTTCGCATTGGGGTGACCCTCCGCGAACTCCCTTACCATGGCACTGAGCTCCCGGCCCCCGGTGTCGGCGTTCGGCATGGTAAAGATCAGCGTGGTATCTTCAAGCCCTGCCAAAGCGGCCAACAACTCGCCCATTTGGGCAGCCGAACTGGCCCCACCCTCAAGCGTTACCGGGTGGAATGTTACCAGCAGGTTCTTTTCGCCAAAACTGAGTTCCAGTGAGCGCTCCAGTTCTTCGCGGCTGAGCAGCTTGATGCGCTTGATGGCATCAATTCCCATACCGCCGAAGTTAAACACCCTGTCCGGGTGCTCTCCAAGCTGAATCACGCGCTGGCGGTATTCGTCTGCGGCTACAAAATGGAGCTGAGACATTTTGGTGATAGAATGGCGGATCGCTTCGTCAAAAGCCCCTTCCGTCGTCTCCCCACCATGCAAGTGAGCAACCGGCAGTCCGGCAATCATGGCTGCGGAAGTGGCGGCGAATATCTCGAATCGATCACCCAGTACTACCACGATATCCGGCGCCATGTTTTCGTAGGCATCGGCAAACCCGATTACCCCAAGGCCCATAGATTTGGTTACCGCGGTGTTGGTGTCTGAGCTCAGGAGCATTTCCACTCTGGCATCAATCTCGAAGCCGGCTTCTTCGATTTCACGGTAGGTCGAACCGAACTCGGGCGACAAGTGCATGCCCGTTGCAATCACCTGAAGCTCCAGCTGCGGGTGGTTGTAAATCTCGCCCATCAGCCAGCGCAACAACCCGAATTCAGCCCTTGTGCCAGTGACTACACAGACCTTGCGAGTCATAGTTCGATCAACTCATCTTCACTGAAATCACGGGGAGCTGTGCGCCCGATCACGTCATCCCACTGCATGGGTGAAATGCCGGTGCCCGGGCGTTTGGCCATCAGATTGTCTTCGCTGAACCGTTCGCCGACCCTGATGGGACGAGCCGCCACGAGGGACTTGCGGGCAATGGGCTTGTTCTTGAGTTCGCTAGGGCTCGGGCGTTTGATGCCATCCCCCAGCGCCTTTTCAATATTCCGAATGCCTTGCACCATGGCTTTCAGCTCATCAGGTTCGAGGCTGGCCCTATGGTCCGGTCCTGGCAGATTACGATCCAGGGTGAAGTGCTTTTCAATCACGGTCGCACCCAGAGCAACCGCTGCTATGGGTATTTCAATGCCTGGCGTGTGGTCCGAGTAACCCACGGATACCCCGAACGCCTTACCAATGTTGACCATGGCGCGAAGATTCACATCTTCCATGGGTGTGGGGTATTCGGTGGTGCAGTGCAGAACGGTGATTTTATCTCTGGGGGTACCAGCCTGCTCCACCACATTGATCGCGGCTTCGATCTCGCCCAAATTTGCCATGCCGGTTGATAGGAGCACGTGTTTTCCGTGGCAAGTCAGGTAACGGAGGTAAGGGAGATTGGTTAGTTCGCCAGAAGGCACCTTAACTATCTCCGTACCACTTAACTCTTCGAGTAAATCGATGCTATCTTTATCAAAGGCGGTGGAGAAAAAACCGATACCCTGTCTTTTGCATTCAGCCATCAATTCCAGATGATTCTCGCGGGTTAACTCGAGCTTACGAACCATCTCCTGTTGGGATTCCTGAGGGTCAGTTGCGCCTTTCTGATACTCTGCCTTGGGCGCACTACGGGAGATAATGCTTGCAGCAATAAACGTCTGGAACTTTACCAGATCTGCGCCAGCTTCTGCCGCGGCCGCAATCAGTTCTTTGGCCAGCGCCATATCACCGTTATGGTTTACGCCGGCTTCAGCAATAATAAGCGTCTTCATTTGATCCTCTTTGCAGGAACACCCGCATACACGGCATTGGCTTCGCAATCATTAATGACCACCGTACCGGAGCCCACCATGGTATTTTCGCCAATCACTCGTTTTTCGGCATTGCTACCCTGATTAACCACGGCACCCGCGCCTATCCAGGCCCCTTGTTTCAAATGGACATTGCCGGAAAGGTTAGCGCCCGGGGCCACGTGCACATAGCTATCCACAAGACAATCGTGGGCAACCGTGGTGTTTTGATTAAAGATGCAGAAATCCCCAATAGCGATGCCGTTGGTGAAACGCGCGCCGGCGGCGACAATAGTGCCTTTGCAATGCTCAAGCTTGCCCCGCTGACCGCAACCAAAGGTGGCGCTTGGGTGAATCAGGTTGGTGAAGGAGAGCGAATCTTTAAAACGCTCGGCAACCGCTCTGCGGATGTTATTTTCACCGATCCCAATCACAAAAGGCATGCCTGCGCATTGGTCGACATCCCGCTCCAAAATCACCTTTGCCGAAAAACACCAGGCCTGCAATTCGGCTTCATCCCGAGCAACATAAATAGGCTGAAGACCCAGCGCCCATGCAATATCGCCGGCTTCCCTTGCCATGCCTGATGTTCCGAAAATGCCTATCCGGTTCGTCAACGTCACTTCGTCACTACACTACTTGGCAAATTAACCACACGGGCTTCCAGCCACTCCGCATTACTAAGATCGCCACGTCGACAGCTCTGGTACATAACTAGGTGATTCATCAACGCCCAGATGGGCCGGGTCATCACACCTTGCTGGTTGGTGGCTTCAAGTAACTCATCTCTGTGGGCTTTGTCGTCACAGATAACGGCGTTTAACCAGTAATTCGAGCGACATTCCGCAGGCTCTTTAACGAACTCCAGGTTCGTGCCTGAGAATAACCCCTCGTAGGAACCAGCTAATGCCCGCTTGGCCTCAATGAAGGTTTCCAGCTGCTCCATCTGGGCGCATCCCAGTGCAGCATTCAGGTTTGGTAACCGGTAGTTATAACCCAGCTCGTCGTGAATGTACTCGAAGGGATGAGGCTTCTTGGCGGTGGTGGTCAGGTGTTTGGCACGGGTCTCCAACGCCTCGCCGGTCAGAATCATCCCCCCGCCGCCGGTGGTCATGATTTTGTTGCCGTTGAAGCTGAGTGTACCTAGTACGCCGAAGGTTCCGGTGTGCTGCCCCTTGTAATAACTGCCCAGAGATTCAGCGGCATCCTCGATCAATGCGATATTCCAGCGGCGGGTTACCGATACCAGCCGGTCCAGATCTGCGGGATGCCCGAAGGTGTGCATGGGCACGCAAGCCCGAACCACTTTGTTGTCTGTTCGGGTGCGACATACGCCTTCTGAGTCCAAGTTTGCATGCTCTTCCAGCCAGGCCTCCAACGCCTTGGCAGACAAGCCCAGCGTGTCCCGGTCTACATCTATAAACACAGGTTCGGCATTGCAATAGGCGATGGCATTACAGGTGGCCACGAAGGTGAGTGGCTGCGTAATCACCAGATCACCCGCCTCTACCCCGGCAAGCTTCAGTGCAATGTGCAGGGCTGCTGTTCCGTTGACCGTGGCGACTGCCTTAGGCGAGCCTGTATAGCTGGCCATATCCTGCTCGAACCGGTCCACATAAGCGCCCACACTGGATACAAAGGTGGACTCGATGGTATCGGCTACGTATTCCTTCTCACGGCCAGGAAACACCGGGGCGTGGAGCGGGATAAATTCGTTGGTTCCGAAATAGTCTCGGACAAACTGAATCAGTTGGTCGCTCAAAGCTGCCTCACATTTTGCTGTCGAGATATTTTCCGGTTTCTTTGTGCCCGAAATCCGGAATCATACGGTGAAACAGGTCCACGAGGTCCTGTTTGCTCCAGCCCAGGACTCGCTTCATCGCGGTAATCCGCTCTTCAAACTCGGCCAGCAATTGCTCATCAAAGCTCGCCTCGTTCTTAATGATGCCGAGATTCTCGAAGCGCGCCATGTCCAGCGTTTCCTGATCGGTAAAGAATTCTTCAAAGTCTTTCTCACCGGTGGTATCGCTGGAGGTAAACAGGCATGGCCATTTGCCTTGCTCCGGGAGGGTTTTCGCCAGCTCTCGGGCCTCGTCCTCATCACTGCACACCACCGGCTCAAAGCCCTTCTCCGCCAGGTACTTCACGGCAATATCGGCAAACGAAATCAGGTGAAGCTCTTCGCTGAGTTTCGGGAAGAAGATGTCCCGATTGTCTCCGAAGATGCAGGACATCAGACACAGTTCGCCGGATTCTTTCGGAGTCACGAAATAACGGCGAACGTCATTCGGCGCCACAATCGGCTGGCGTTTTTCCAGACGCTGGTTGAAACCATGCAGCAGGGAACCATCAGAGAAGGCAACGTTGGCAAACCGGGCGGTAGAAATGTTCATCTGCATGCTTCTACGCATCAGAAACATTTCCATGATGCGCTTGGAAGCACCCATCATGTTGACCGGGTTTGCCGCCTTGTCCGTGGATACACAGAAGTATTTCCTAGCGCCAGCCTCAATGGCTTGTTGCAGCGTTTTATCGGTGTTGAAGATGTTTACATCCACCATGCGCATCAGGGTGTAAGGATCTTTTTCGCTGCGCACGTGCTTGAGAGCGGAGAGGTTAAGAATGTAATCGTATCCGCCGTCGGCCTTGAAGAAGGCATCGTACTCGACTGAACCAATATCCAGCGCAAAGGTGCGAAAATCCCCCGGGATATAACCAAAGCTGCTTCGGATATCGCGCACCAGCTCTACCAAGTTGTTTTCGCTGATGTCTACCACATGGAGCTTGGCTGGGTTTCGTTTAAAGATTTCCTTGGTTACTGATTGGCCTATGGAGCCTGCCCCTCCTAAGACCAGAAAACGGGAAGTGCTGACGATATCGCGGAGGCGTGCTTCGCCCTGCTCTACGTCGTGGGTGAATAACTCTTTTTCCCGCCCAATTAAACTTAAAAATGGCATACGAACTGACTCATATAATTGTGCAAACTACATAAAATTGAATGGACAAAACCATCCATTTAACTTTGCGTTCTAAACCGAAATTTTTGACCGCCTTGCCGCCACAGTTTCTCTCCACCGCCTGAAACAATCTGGCAAACTTCTCAGGCAGGACCTATCGAGTGCCTTCATGCTCATCGAAAAGCTGTTCATCCAGCAAGATTTTTTTGTGAGTGGTGGCATGTTTTTTGTCATGCGGGGAGATTATGGCTAAGCCTTTTGCTCCAGTGTTGCTTCTGATCAGTAATTTCGTGTTTTGGCCTTGCTTGTGCGCTCAAACGTGGGGAAGCGGATGAAAGATTTCATCCGCCCCTCAGGATCACGCCCTCGCTAGGGCACAAGTTGAGTTTTTCTCATCAGTCGGATTTATAGGCATAATTGTAGTATCCGTAATAGCCGTAGCTCGTTGCCGCTTTCTTTTCCATGGCATTAAGG
The DNA here is from genome assembly GCF_947259545.1 of uncultured Marinobacter sp. GTDB lineage: Bacteria > Pseudomonadota > Gammaproteobacteria > Pseudomonadales > Oleiphilaceae > Marinobacter. The sequence goes on along the minus strand of NZ_CAMYMK010000002.1, from coordinate 913,789 downwards.
ATAGTGCCTTTCAGGGTCACGCCTCCCTTAGCTAGGCGGTTTTCCGCAATCTGGACTTCTTTCGGCGTATTCATGCCAAACCTGACTACCATCAGGGAGGTGCCGCACTGTTTGCCAATGATGGCCGCATCGGTGACCGCAAGAATTGGCGGGGTGTCGATGATCACAAGGTCGAATTGTTCGCTCAGGTAATCCAGGAATTCGCTGAACCGGGCCTGCATAAGCAGTTCGGAAGGATTAGGCGGTGCGCTGCCTCGACTTACCCAGCTGAGCCCCTCAGTTGCAGACGTGCGCACGGCCTGTTGGTACTCCAGTTTGCCAGAGAGCACGTCGGACAAACCGTTTGCGGCCTCCTGATTGAAGACTTCATGGACGTGGCCTTTGCGCATATCGCCGTCGACCACCACCACTTTCTGGCCAGCCTGGGCACAAGTGGCGGCGAGGTTGGCCGACACAAAACTCTTGCCGATGCCAGGACTCGGCCCCGTAATCACCAAGCGATTATCACTACCTTCCATCATGGCAAAATGCAGAGAGGTTCGCAGGCCGCGGATAGCCTCAATGGAAAGGTCCGCCGGATTGCGCACCGCCAAGATTCCCTCTTGATCTGAGCATTTTCGGCGGCGCTTGCTGGACGCTCCGCCTTTGCTTGCAATGCGCTTCTCTTCTTCAGAAAGCGGGATGGTTGCGTATACCGGCAGGTCCAGTTCCTCCAGCTGTTCCGGGGATACAATACCCCGGTTAAAGGCAGCCCGCAGCAACACGATCACCATGGCCAGCAGCAAGCCACTCATGCCGGCCGCAGCCACAATCAGGTTACGTCGGGGGGCCACCTGGCCCTGGGTGACCGCATCATCCAGGATGCGTACGTTGCCCACGGTGCCGGCACGCACCAGGCGCAGCTCCTGCATGCGGTTAAGCAATTGCACGTAGATTTCCTGGGTTACCTTTACATCTCGGCTCAGGCGGAGGACCTGTTGCTGGGTTTCCGGCAGGTTGCCGGTGCGCTCTTCCAGGCGGGCTTTTTCACGCAACAGTTGGTCTTTCTTCTCCAGCAAGGATCGGTACACCGGGTGGTTCGGAGTGAACCGACGAGCCAGTTCCGATTCCTGCAGCTCCAGCTCGTTCAGGCTGGCCTCGATACGCACCAGGCTGTCAAGGGCGTTCTGGGTTTCAAAACTCAGGTCTATGCTGTCGCTCTGTAGCCGGTATTCGTTCAGTCGGTTTTCCGCTTCGTTGAGCTGTTCACGGATTTTGGGGGCCTGCTCTTCCAGGAATTCCAGGCTTTTTTCCGCCTCGGCAGCTTGTCGTGCGATGTTCTGGGTGAGAAACACCTGGTTGGTGGCATTCAGGCTGCGAACCAGTTCCTGCTTGTCTGAGCCTTGCAGGGTCAGGCTAAGGATGCCGGTGTCCTTGCCCTGCGGGCTTATTTGTAGGCGGCTCTTTAGGCCATTAATGGCTGACAGCCGGCTCTTTTTGATGACGGTGAAGCTGGCGCCGGTCGGGGCGTTCAACTCGGCTACCGTGAATTCCAGCCAGGGTTCGTCGACAACCAGTTTCTGGCCGACGCTGCCCTGCCCCAATGGGTTGCCCTCGACGTCGTTCAGCAGGTAGCGGCCATTGCCCATAGATTCGAGAGTGAATTTCAGCGTGCTGCTTTCGTGACTGGCGACCAACTCACTGACTTGCAGGGTCTCACCAGCCCATACGGAGGCTTTCCCCTCCATAACCCCCGGGCGTGCTACACCCTTGCGGCGCAGCCAGTCACCAATAATGGGAAGGCTGTTGGGCTGAATGTCGATATCCAGGTCCGTCTGGTCGACGACTTGGCCCAGAATCATCCGGGAACGGAGTATTTCAATTTCGGTACTGGTGCTGGACTCCTGCTTACCAAGCAACTCCGACATGTCGGTTCCGGGCATCGTCCCGGACTTTTTTTCCACCTGGACCAGGGCATCGGCCTGGTAGATAGGAGTGGCCAGGGTGGCGTAGACAAGACCCGCCACGGCAAAGACCACGGTGAGTACGGCGATGAAGATTTTGTGGTCCCACAGGCTGCCAAGCAAAAAGCCGATGTCGATTTCGTCGTCGTTCTGGCGGATCTGACTGCCGGAGGGGGTAGTACTTGGTTCGCTCATTTGTTGCTCTTGCTCATTATTTTAGCTTGGGCAGCCAGGCTTTTACGGAATCCTGGAGCATTTGGTGCACGTGCTCAAAGGCTTCGCGGCTTTTTTTATAAGGATCCGGGATGTCCGGTTTACCGGGTAACCAATGGGTAAGCAACATGGTTTTGCCGGCAGCGACCGGATCTTTGGCCCTGACTTGGGCGCGCTGGGCTTCGCTCATCACCAAAATTAGATCTGCGCGGCGGAGTTGTTCAGTGGTGATTTGTCGCGCCCGGTGCTCAGTCAGGTCTAGCCCCACCCGATGGGCCAGTTCGGCGGCGGTCGGGTCGGCTTCATGGTCCACCAGCGCGCCCAACCCGGCGGATTCTATGGTTTTGCCGGGCAAGTTGGCTTTTAGCAGGGCTTCGGCCACGGGGCTGCGGCAGATATTACCCACGCACAAGACCAGGATGTCATTAATCATAACGCTTCAGCTTACTCTGCAAGGTCAAACGCCCGATCCCCCAGGAACAGGGCAGTAAACGACGGCACCAGCAAGGACACTACACGGTTCCAGCGGGCCAATGGCGCTGCCGTAACGTATACCAAATCCCTATTCTGAAGGGTGAAGCTGTCTGCCATCACCATAGCTGTAGCGTCCTTCAGGTTCAGCTGATAGAGATCAATCAGAATATCACTGTCGGGCCCAGCCTGTTCAGATCGGCGCACCACAAATACCCCGGTAGCGTCTGACTGGCGCTCGTTCAGGCCGCCTACGTTGGAAATGGCTTCTGCCAGAGAGAGCCCATTACGCCCCATGGGCAACGATTGGGTTTTTGCCACCTCACCCAACACAAAGACTTTACGATCGTTACCCAGCGGCACGTTAATCACGTCACCACTTTTGAGCAGCACGTTGTGGTGCTTGTTGCCTTTTTCAAATACATCTTTGAGAGATAGGGTATAGTCACGGCCATTGCGCGTCAGTATGACATGGCGCCAGTCACCATTTTCTTCCAGGCCGCCGGCTTGACTGATGGCGTCTACCAGGCGGGTGGGAACGTTGGTGAGAGGGTACACTCCCGGTTCATCCACTGCGCCACTTACGTATATGCGCTGACTGCGGAAGGCAGCGACGGAGACATCAACTTGCGGGGACTCCAGATAAGCAGAGAGGCGTTCGGCTACCTCTTCCCTCACTTTCTGGGTGGTGTTTCCGGCGACGTTTACGTAACCGATGTACGGGTAATAAATATCGCCATTTTCGTTAACAACGTTCCCCGATTCCTGGGAACTGCGCTCAGAACCTGCGGGAATGGTGAGTTCCGGGTGGTCCCAAACCGTAATTTGCAGTACGTCACCAATACCGATGCGGTATTGGAAATCACTGTCTTTCAGTAGCAATTCGTCAGGTGGAAGCGGCACTTCGGCGACGAGGGCCTGGCGTAAATTAGCCGGACCAATACGGCTCACCTTCACCAAGTCACTTACGTCTTCCTCTGGAGGACTCTTGTAATCGGCTCCCCAGCCACCTGAGTCGATGTGAGAGCCGGGGGCAAAGGCGCAGCCCTGCAGGGCCAGCAGAGCCAAGGGAAGCAGAATCTTCAATACCATACCTGTCATGCTGAGACTTCTAATATTCGGGAGGCCGATAATAAGCCTACTTTTTGCTGATAACAAACAAAGGGGCTGGCAAAGCCAGCCCCTTTGCGGCGCTTATACCGCAATTGATCAGCTGCCGGTACCGCCTGTTGCGCCCGTCGGCTCTTCTTCCTCAGCTACCACTTCCTGGATGATCTCTTGGACGATCTCATCGATAGCAGCCTGCTCTTCGATCTCCTCGGTGGTCGGAACCAGAGGCGTAACTTCGCTTACGATAACATCTGCCAACGCTTCTTTCAGTTCAGGCAACGCCAGACCAGCAGTGTCGTTGTCGACCGCTTGCTTTACGTTGGTTGCGTTCAGATTATTCACCAGGGCACCAAAGGCTGCGGTTTCGTCGCCATTGGCGTTGGCGCTGGCCTGCGGCACCAGAGTGGCGATTTGCTGGCTCAGCACCTGGTTAACCAGGTGGAGCTTGGCAGCCGTGGTCTGCGCATCCTCGGAAGCGCTTTCGTCTGCCTTGGCGGCAATCGGGTCAAAGGCGGTGAGGTCCACACCAGAAACACCCAGCTCACCCGCCAGCTCAGCTGCGGCGCTCGCCTTCAGGTCTTCCAGGCTGGCTGTTGAGCCACCGGCCAGGGCTTTTTCAATTTTAGCCTGGACAATAGTGCTGAAACCGCTGACTGCCTTGCTGCCAGCCGGTGCCAGGAATTTAAGGTTGGTGTCGACTGAGGCATTGTCGTCCTCGTCGGTGGTATTGGCCGTAGCCTGGAGAACCAGGGGCAGCTGCAGCTGCGCATCTGTCAGGGTATCAAACGTGAATCGGCCACCAGCGCCGGTGGTTGTGGTGGGCTCGCCAAAATCGCACGCTTTGTTGAGGTTTTCATCGATACATACCACAGCGTTGTTCAGGTAGCCGTCGTATGCAAAGCCTTCGGTGGAGCCATCGCCGCCGTTATCTGACGAGGAGCTACTGCTGGAGGAACACCCTACGATTGCCAGGGTCGGCGCCAGAATCGCTGTGGCGGCCAGGTTGCGTGAGAACTTTCCTTTTTTAAATTGACTCATAATAGCCTCTTGTCTCCTGAATGAGCTTTCGCACGTTTTGGTTATTGGTTCTTGATGTTGGCTGCGCCAAGCCTAAGCTGAGGCGCCCTGACGTTTATTGGCCACCGAGGGCCTGTTTTGCTCCCACTATAGGCAAGTGAGGTTAAAACGCAATCACACTTCACTTCTTCCTGCCTTGAATTTTATGGCTTCTTGGGCCACGCCACCGGCTCTGTCAGTCATTTGTGAGCCGGCCCCGGTTGAGATACAGGGACTGTATCGGGTTGGCTGAACGCACAATCGCCGCACCGCCAAACTCTGTCAGGTTCTGATCCTCGTTAATTCGGCTCTGCACGCTGTAGTTCCAGTCAGCATCGCCGCGAACCTGAGCGTAACGAAACTGACGGGTTTTCTCCGGTGTGAGCGGAATCACCCAGCCGAGGCTGATGAATTCGGCGTCGGTGTTTTTGTAGCTCAGGGTAATCGCATAGTCCCCGAACCAGAAGCGGCTATCCAGGCGGAAGCCGGTGTCTTCGGCAAAGAACTGGCCGCCGTATACATCGAACTGGGCGTCCAGATTCGGGTTGTAATAGCTGTACCGGCCCAGCATCTGATTGCGCTTTACGCCGCTATCATCTCGGTGGCGGAAGGTGCCCCCGAGATAACTCAAACTGTGGCGACCACCCGGGCTCAGGAGCATAGTCTCGTTGATGGCGCCGTTCCAGTCGATGGCGTACCGACCACCGTGGAAACTTGTGTATAGCTGGGGATGAAGTTTGAGGGTTTGCTGGATTTCCGCCTCAATCAAAGCGTTGCGCTGCCGGTCCTCATAGAACACACCGCCCTTCTCAAAATCTTCGGTCTGATAGATCTCGGTGTTGTAGGTTGCTGAGGCCTGCGCACCTGTCCAGAGGGAGGCGGACACTTCCGCACTGATGCCCACGGAGGCATCCCAAACACCAAATTCGGTGGCCACCCCGGAACTGATGGTCGGGCTGAGGGTGATACGTGGCTTCCAGGTGGGGCCGTAGCTACCCTGGAAGTCCCAGTCGCGATCGTCCCGGTTCAGCAGACTGGTGTCGGAGAACCGTGAGGCGATGGCGTAGGGCTCATCGCTGCCATCCGGATGGGCCGTCTGTAATGGGACGGTTCGCTCTGCCACCGGGATATTCTGGTTCAGCAGAGTGAGCTGGGCGTTCTTGTGAGCACCGGCTGCGGCCCTGGCCCTTCGGGCTACGTCGAGAACGGAGTCGCGTTCGTCCCGTACGTAGATGTTGTTTTCCCACTGGATGTGAAGGGTGCCGCCTTCGCTGGCGACGGAGACCCGGTCGTAGCCGGCGTTGACCATCTCTTGCCCCAAGCGGCGGGCTGTCTCGGTGCCGGCGTCAGTGGTCTTGCTGGTGCTGGCTTGCTCTGGGTTTGTCGGATTACGGCTTTGCCTAATCCGACCTACTGTCTCAGCGTTGTCTGCAACGACTGGTTCCAGGCGCTGCTTGCTGGGCTTGTTGCCGAAGGGGATGGACAGGCCCAGGGAGAAGAAATGGCGATCGTTATCGGTGTCGCCTTCATCGTAGGCCAGCACTTTTCCCTTCACTTGCATGCCCAGCGGCAGCAAACCTCCTGGCGTTGCGGCTCCCAATCCCAGGCGCACATCCTGGCTGTCGTACTCGGCCATGACGTTCAGCCAGGGCACTGGGCGGTAGGATACGCCGCCGAAGACGCCATCCAGGTAACGCCCGGACGTCTTGGGGTCACCATAGCCTGCAGAGATCTCGAGCGGCCCAAATTGCCGACCGGCAACTACGTAGACAGACTCAAAGTCGTCCGTTTCCCCTCCCAGATCCTGAACACCGGCGGCTAACGTAAACCAGTTTTCCGGGATGAATGGGGCCTGAACTTTGATGTTCGCGGACAGATCACGAATACCACAACCTTCGGTAAAACAGTTCGACTGGGTTCGATCCCAGGTAAGGCGCCCGCCGACCTCCACGAAGGGGAAGACGCCGAACGTGCCGGCAATGTTGTTGAAATAACCGTACGCGTCACCCGCAGAATTCTGGCGTGTATTCAAAGCCTGATCCGAATACATGACATCTGCCTGGCCATGGTCTAGCACGGTGGCCGAAGGCACATTGAGGTAGCCACTGTAGCCTGGAAACGCCAGATCGCGTGGTGCCGCCTGTGCAACCGCCAATGAGAGTCCGCCAGCAATGCCTACCAAGGCAATCGGTTTCAGGCACGCTACCGCCCCACCGACCAGGGCCCAGTGTTTTGAGGTCATATAATTGGTTGCTTATAAGTGAGGGACAAGCGGAAGGGGCATCACTTCCCCGACTCGTTCCCTGTCAGGATGTAGTTCTATTTCTCAAAATGTGACGCAATTCTACGTTATAGAATGTTTCAGACAAGTGACCACAAAGACGCGAGGCCCGATCGGCCGCGTTTATGCGTAAAACCTTGTCAAACAGTAGGAAATGCAATCAGATTTGGCGATTTATGGAGGAAACCGGAACCTTCACAGCCTGCTGCTTCTGCATAAAGCCGATCAACACAATCGCCCGTTCTTCGCCATCATAAGCCTGGAAAATGGCCTCCAGCCCCTGAAATGGCCCTTCGTTGAGCTCCACGGACTGCCCTGGCTTGATACCACCCTGCTCCGCCACGGTGTGCAGGCTGTCTTTGATGTGCTCGATGACCTCATCCGCAATCGGTGCTGGCTTGTTCGCAAAACCCACCACCCGCAGCACACCCCGGGTGGAGCGAAGCTTGGACCACATGGGATCGGTCTGTTCCAGTTTAACGAACAGGTAGCCGGGGAACAGCGGCTCGAGCTTTTTGGAACGTTTGCCAGCTTTGATTTTTTCCACGGTGATCTTGGGGTAGAAGCAGGTTATGCCCTGATTCTGGAGGTGTTCCACCGCCCGGTCTCCCTGGGCGGGTTTGTGTTGCAGTGCGTACCACGTCATCGTGTTACTTCCCTGTTGCAATGAAATACGGGTTCAGCAGGTCTTCCTTGCCGTATCGTAACGGTTCACCCTCTAACGTTTCCACTTTACCACCGGCAGCCGCCAGGACCGCATGCGCCGCGCCGGTGTCCCATTCACAGGTGGGCCCCAGGCGCGGATACAGGTCGGCGCGGCCTTCGGCTATGCGGCAGAACTTGAGGGAGCTGCCCGCCTGGACCAGTTCGTGCTCGCCCACCTTTTCAATAAAGGCTCGGGTTTCCTCATTCAGGTGATTTTTACTGGCGACGACCCGTTTGCTGGCCTTCGCCTCGGCCACGCGAATTGGCAGCACTTTGCCTGTGCGGTCCCGCCGGTGGGCGCCCTCCCCTTTCGCGCCCCAGAAGGCCTCTTTAAGCGCGGGGGCCGTCACCACCCCCAGCACCGGTTCACCGTCTTCAATCAGGGCGATATTGACGGTGAATTCCCCCGTGCGCTGGGTGAAGTCTCGGGTGCCATCAACCGGATCGATCAGCCAGAAACGGTGCCAGTGTTTGCGTTCTTCCCAGGGGATGCTCGCCCCTTCTTCCGAGAGGATGGGCGTGTCCGGGGTGAGACTTCGCAGCCCCTGTACAATCACCTCGTGGCTGGCAGTGTCCGCTGCAGTGATGGGTGACTGATCGGCCTTGTAGTCCACCTTGAAGTCCGACTGGTAGATGTGGAGCACCCGCTCGCTGGCTTGATCGGCGATTTTTATGACATCGGGGAGGATGGAGCTGTAGTGCATGGGGAACATCCTGCTGTCGAGTTTGGTGACAGTTTAACGGAGTGTGGAGGTTGGTGTTAGTGCAGTGGCTTTTGCCGACACAAATCAATTCCGTATCAACCACTTTGCGCTAAGCTGACTGTCAGCATTCATTGAAAGGAGTCCCCCATGAAACTTCGCTTCCTCGGCGGCGCAGGCACCGTTACCGGATCACGTTACCTGCTTTCGGATGACAAGCACCGCCTGCTCGTTGACTGCGGCATGTATCAGGGCGTGAAAACCCTGCGCAAGCGGAACTGGGCGCCGTTTCCCGTGGATCCTTCCACTATCGAAGCGGTGGTTCTGACCCACGCCCACATTGACCACAGTGGTTACCTGCCAGCACTGGTGAAGAACGGCTTCAAGGGCAAGATCTACTGCACCAAGGCCACCCACCACCTGTGCAAGGTGTTGCTGCCGGATGCCGGCTTCCTGCAGGAGGAAGACGCCAAGTACGCCTTCCGCAAGAAGTTCTCCAAACACGAGAAGCCGGAGCCGCTGTTCACCGAAAAGGACGCCTGGGAAGCGCTGAAGCATTTCGAGTCCCTGCACTACCACGAAACCTTCGAACCGGTCCGAGGCATGGAGGTGACCTTCACCCCCGCCGGCCACATTCTGGGGTCATCCTGTGTGCACGTGCACCACAAGAGCAGTCAGCGCACCGTGGTGTTCAGCGGGGATGTGGGTCGCCAGGACGATGTGATCATGCGCCCACCGGAGCCCCTTCAGAAAGCCGATGTTCTGGTGTGCGAATCCACCTACGGGGATCGGCTTCACGCCGAGACCGATCCCGAGGAGGAGCTGGCCGAGATCATCACCCGCACCGCCGGACGTGGCGGCATTGTGCTGATGCCGGCGTTTGCCGTGGGCCGGGCCCAGATGCTGCTGTATGTGATCCACAAGATCATGGGACAGAAACGCATCCCCAAATTGCCGGTGTATCTGAACAGCCCCATGGCTATAAAGGCGACGGAGATTTTCTGCCAGCACCACAAGGAGCACCGTCTCAGCGCTGCGCAATGCGAAATGATCGATGACCAGACAACGTTCGTGCGTACCGTTGAGGAATCCATCGAACTGGATGCGGCACGCTACCCCTGCGTGATCATCTCCGCCAGCGGCATGGCCAGCGGTGGTCGGGTGCTACACCATCTGAAAACGCTGCTACCCAACCCCCGCAACAGCGTGGTGTTTGCAGGCTTCCAGGCCCCCGGCACGCGGGGGGACGCCCTGGTGAATGGCGCGGAGTCCGTCAAGATTCACGGCGAATACTGGCCGGTAAAAGCCGACATCCATAACCTGGATTCCCTCTCCGCCCATGGCGACTATCAGGAGATCCTGAGCTGGCTGGAACAGGGGCAGCTAAAGCCGGAGAAGGTGTATGTCACCCACGGGGAAATGGTGGCCAGTGATGTGATGCGCAAGCGCATCCGCGAAAAGTTCGGATGGGATGCCGAGGTGCCGGAGTTGTTTGATGAGGTGGAGGTGTAATCCTCCACCCTCAGACCACCCCTGGCAACAACCCACCCTGCAGGCGAGTCACCCGATGGCTCAGCCGCGCCATCCCAAGGTTGAGCGGGAACAGCACCAGGCTTTTGACCGTGTCCCGCACCACCAGGCTGCGGGGCAGGCCTTCGTAGATGTTGATATAGGCACCCGCCATGGCGACCAGGGAGCGGGACAGGTGCAGGTAATCGCTGTGGATCACAATGCCCAGTTGATAGGTGTTGGACAGCAACTGCAATGCGGTCTGCATGCGGCGATGCAAACCCGCAGCCCCCTCCCGCCACAAGGTGCGTAACGCATCCTCAGTTAGCGGCGAGACGTCCCGACGTTCGAGGGTGTCACTCAGGCGGGTGATGATTTCATCCCGGCGCAGGCGGTTCTTCTCCGGGTGGGTACTCATCTCGATCAGCATATCGCCCAGGCGCTCGGTGTCTGCCAGTAGGACGCTGATAATGTAATCCCGCACAAAACTCCATTTGCCGGCCATATGGACCGCATTGCCCCAGTCGATCAGGTATGGCTCTGCGTCCGGTGAGACCATGATGTTGCCCGGGTGCAGGTCGCCATGGAGCTCGTTGTACACAAAGATATGCTCGAACAGAGTGAACAGGAAGTTCTCCCCCAGGGTGCGCTGGAAGCGCTTGCGCTCTGACCCCTGCAGACTGCCGATGGCCTTCTTGATGGACACAGCGTCATCCACATATTCCATTTCCAGGATGCGACTGGTGGCCACAAACACATCCGGCACATGCCAGGCCCGGGTCACCCGAGCCCGTGCCGCGAAACGACGCTGGATGGCCGCTTCGTCTTCAAAATTCAGCTCCTGCTCAAAGCCCCGGGTGAACTCCTTCACCTGATCGGACAGCGCATGGAGGAACGGCAACAGCTTGGAATGCGGCGCCCAGAACTGGCTGCTCACCAGCATCAGCTCAATGGCGAGGTTGCCCATCTGGAACTCCCGCTCCAGGTTATGGCGGGCCACCTTGACGATCACCGGCTGCAGGCGCTCCAGACCGCCGTCGTCCTGAACGACTTTTTTGGTGAGGTACACCGAGCCGATGGAGCCGGATTTCAAGGGCTTGTTGACATCAAACTGGACGTACATCTCGCCCGGTAACTTGCCGAAGCAGTCTATAAAGGCTTCATTGACCTCATCCGGCGTCATCGGGTCGACATCTTCCTGGAACACCGCAAGCTCCGTGGCAATTTCCTCCGGCAGGAAGTCGGCATTGGCCGCCGCAACCTGGGCCATCTTGATGAACAGAGGGCCGAATTCCCGGACCATGCGGGCGACAATCTGTGCCTGGGTGGCGAAATCCTTCGGGTCCGTCTGCAGGAACGGCTTGATGTGGCGAATCGCCTTGATCTGCCTGCGCAGAATCACCAGATCCCGACGCAGGACACTGACCTTACGCCCCACATCCGCCAACCCTTCCTGGTTGGCCTTGCGAATATCCTTGAGGCGGTTCACCAACTCCACAATCAATGGCTCGTAGGAACGCAGGACCAGGCGGATGATGTCGAGGTTAAGCTCGATCAGCCCGTTCAGCTCCGGCGCGTCCAGCAGTTCGTGGAAGAAGCTCCAGAACTCATCGACGACGCTCTCCGGCACTTCGATCGGACTGCGGGTAACCACCTGCCCTACCAAAAAACGGATCAGCCCTTCGGTGGTTTCCTCATTGGGGATCAGGCGATACTTGCGCAACACTTTGGTCAGCGAGCGGGACTGCACGTTCAGCGGGTGCTCATACAGCGTGTCAAACAGCTCGTCGAGCGCGGAGCTCAGCTGCGCCTGATCAATCGGCTCCAGGTTGCCCGCCAACCGGGCCACCGGCCAGAACGCGCGGGGCACCTTCAGCGTCATCGACGTGAAATTACCCACACCCCGGATCGCCGACCCGGTGCGCTCCCTCAGGACAGGAATGTTGATCTGAATGATTTTCTGCTGATCTTGCTCGCCCATGTAACCTCGTAACCCGGCACAGTGCTGGATGGGGTGGTACTATGCCAGATTATTGCAGGGAGGTTTGGGTGTTTTTGGGCCGTTTTTTCATTGGGGGCGTCAGAACCCTGACCACTGAAAACGTAGATTAAAGTTAGCTATCAGCGTGCCCGCAGGTATGACCATATCCTAATCCTCGCTCTACAGGACTACTCCTTCCTGAATGTTGCCCGCCAGCTCGTCTGTCCGCCGCGGAGAGGCCCCCGGGGTAGTCCGGCAACTCCCAGCTATGAGCGCAGGCACATCGGCTATGTGCGCACAAACAGAGGGTAGCACCCTTGCCTAAAACCCCATCATGCTTGCCTGCATATACTCTGCAAGATCAGAGTCATGCGTAGTCCAGCAATAAAAAGGTAGTGCGCCCCAAGGCAACAGCCAACCTTTTAAATCGACTTCCTCCACAGTTATTCTATCGAATGAAGATGATATACTAGGCGGGCTCGTAAAATACATTCACTCAAGCCCAAACCAAGGGAGAGCCTAATATCCTAAAGCGTCACCAAGCGTGGAACTAAACTCATCAACTAAAGCAGTCTCTGGCAAAACAGTATTCGATTATAATAACCACTAACTAAAAAATACCCTAAAGATTTTAATAATGACTCACGCTAACACATCAAATCACGAAAACGACAAAAAAAACAGAAAGATTAAAGTTTGCTATGTTCTCTCATATAAAAGCCCCAACTATATAAGAACAAAAGCATTGATAAACGCACTCAATGATGCGGAAGAAGTCGAACTCCACGAAGCCCGGAACAGCAGAAAGGGGCTAGCAAGATATCTTCAAACTACAATCCGCCTTTTAAAAGTTCGCTGCCACTGCAACCCTGACATATACATTGTGGGATTCAGAGGGCACGAAATATACTGGCTTGTTAGGCTAATAGCTGGAAAAAAACCCATCATATTTGACGAAATGATGTCTCCTTCACTATCGTTGATAGAGGAAGAAGAAAAACCGTTAAATAATATCTCCGGAAAGCTATTAAGGATTGCAGAAAAAGCGATTCTTAAAAATGCAGACTATATAATAACCGATACCAACCTTCATGTTGAACACATACACAAAAACTACGACAAAATTAATAAAGAAAAAATACTAGCCATTCCCGTTGGAGCAGTCGAGGGAGGAAATATAGAGGGATTACGTAGAGACACCTCCAACAATATTAAAAATAACTACTTAACTGTACTATATTATGGATCTTTTCTTCCCTTACACGGAATAGATGTCATTATTCGATCAGCACACATAAACAAGAACCTACCCATAAACTATATCTTCATAGGAGGCAATAAAGAATCTGCCAAACTCCTTTCTGAGCATTTCCCAAAGCATTCTACTAGCATTTACAACCACAAGATATGGGTGCCGTACAATACCCTTATTGAAGAGGTTATACCAAAAGCTGATCTATTACTTGGCGGCCCCTTTGGCGGAACACCTCAAGCTTTAAGGGTAGTCACGGGAAAAACATCCCAAGCATTAGCACATGGTAAGCCGACAATAATAGGAGAGATTGATGAAGACTACGGTTTTATATCGAAAGAAAACTGCATTCTCGTAAAGCAACAAAGCCCCGAGAGTTTGGCAAACGCAATTAAATGGGCGTACGAAAACTTAGAAAAACTAGATGAAATTGGAAAAAAAGGGTATGTAAATTACATGAAAAACCTCTCCACTAAAATTATTAAAGAACGAATTGTATCTATTATTAGATCTATTGAGTAGGCTTCTTTCTAACTACAAAAATAAAGCCGTCTCCCATAACGTCTAGCAAAGGCAACCTCTGCAAAAATCTAAACGTCTTCAGGAAATAGTACATCCAAAGAGTAGTTAGTTCACCCGTGAACTCACGAGAAATGCCACTTCGAGACGTCGCTGCATCTCTAGGAACTTTTTTTGAGTTTGAAAAAAAATAATAAAGCTGGCGCAAAGGATATAACAAATTTGTGAACGGGAACCCATATACAAACATCTCAATCAACTCGAAACCCGAAGTTTCCAGCTTAACCTCAAGTTCCTTACGCTCGTAACGCCTAACATGGCCGGCCCATTCATCAACAGATTGCCATTTTTTCATATAGGCTGGCACAGAGCCAACTAATACGCCATCCTTCTTTAACATCGTTCGGAGAAGATTCAAAAATTGTCTATCGTCCTCAATATGCTCAAGTACCTCAAAACAAAAAATTAAATCAGAATTTTCTTTTGGCACCAACTCAATATCATTTACGATCTTTACTTTAGAAAAACCCGCAAACTTTTGCTTGAGTAAGTTGGAAGCATCCTCTGAGCTCTCAATGAGAGTTGCGCCTTGAACCTTAGGAGACTGAACAATCCAATGAGCCAGATCACCCAGCCCAGGACCTACCTCGCTAAAGTGGCATGAATCTTTGATCAAAGAGTGCTTTTCAATTATCCGCACTACTTCTAATAATCTTAGGATAAACCTTGGCGCTGCTGCTGAAATATTATCAATCATAAGATCCACCTTTTTTCTGTTGATTATACATAATCAGAATGCAAGCTCCAGAAAACAAAACATCAACAGATATAGCTATAATTCGATGGCCAGCGGCGATTGTTAAAGCTATATCTAATGGAATTATAGCGCCAGACATAATAACGAAAAGACCTTCTCGAACACCAACCCCCGCTGGTACAAATACCGCCACCCAACCACCAACAATAGAGATGCAAAATATCGATATAATCTGGAACTTCTCTCCATCTTCCAAATAATCAGGAAGCAACGGGTACAATGAAAAGCTTGTTAATATCCAGATAATTAAAAACAGCCCGGAAACTTGAGCAAAGAAAGTGTAGTTTTTAGCATATCGAAGACTTATAGTCTTACTACCACCTAGAAAGGAGTAAAAAAAATATAGCAGCCTCAGAGAGGAATAGCACAGATAAAACAAAGCCAGAGAAAGCCCTACCAGTTCTATTGCTGAGTAATTCCACTGCGACACCAAAAAAAGAAATAGAGAAAAATATAGTCCCGTGAAAAGTAAGCCAACCTGATCTATAGCAGAAAAGTATAAAGAGGCTGCATTATTATCGGAAACAGCAATATTTTTAGCCCCCCTGGCCAAAATTCCTAAAACCTTTCCTGGCACATATTTACCAACCGCAATAAACCCCATATCGCAGATCGCATCTATTAAACGTCGATCCCGCCTAAGCACTTTGAGTTGGACATTCCAAGCAACCGCAGAAATTAGGTATACCATCAATAAAATAAGTGACACAACCACCCAGGAAATCGAAAGTTCTATGCGGACTTGATCATACCCTGAGAAGGTTGAAATCAGCTGTAACCCTGCAAGAAATAACCCAAGAATCATGCAAGAGATAACCAAGCCAGCCAATGCTTTCCTGTTCTTTATATAACGCATCCACCTGAACATCGGGAATCCCCATAATCCATAAACACTCGCTTTAAAAAACCTCTATACTGACGATACCAAGCCACTCAGCACTCAGTCTCTTTTACTATACATAAGAGCAGTTATTTGCTCACTTACCAAGCCTACCAAAAATATCGTTAGGGAAGTGGTAAACATAAGCGCGCTCATGTTTGTAAAGCTTTTAAACCAAAAATACGTGTATCCATAGTATCCCAATCCAATCAAAAACATAAAAGCCGATAGAGGGACAAACAACTTTAAAGGCGAATAAAGAGTTGCAATTTTAAAAATAATCAACAAGAATCTTACGCCATCTTTTAAAGGCTTAATGTGGCTTTTCCCTTCCCTACGATATACCTTTAGTTGAACATAACTTACGGAATATCCCGCACGGAAAAACGCCATTGTAGATGTTGTCGGGTAAGAGAATCCGTTAGGAAGCAAATATAAAAATTCACGAAACTTATCTGCTTTCACAGCTCTAAAACCAGAGGTTAGATCTTTGACCTCGTGTCCGACCATTAGTGATGAAAACCAATTATAAAAAGTATTTGCAAGGCCTCGCCCCCATGATGCTTGTGAAGTCTGTGCTCTAGATCCAACCGCCATATCATACCCATCATCGTATAGCCTAGAAAGCAGCGTTGGAATATCATCCGGGTCATGTTGACCATCTCCGTCCATGAACACCAAAACATCGCCGGTTGCTGCTCGCGCACCAGACTTAACGGCAGCTCCATTCCCTTTAGAATATGGATGCACTACCTCTTTAACATCGTTTCTTTGACATACTTCTGTAGTATCATCGGTAGATCCATCATTAACAACGATAATTTCACTCACATCCATCCGATTCGTGAGTTTTGGAAGCAAATTTACGAGACTCTTTGCTTCATTTTTTGCTGGAATGATAACACTAACTTTCAACTTTTATCCCCCCTCAAAAACTGCATATTTTCTGAAGAAATTATAAATTTTAACCTAGTCAGGTGAACCAAGATGCTTCTTCAATGAAATCTAAAAATCAAGCTCATCTTAAAGCCTAGCCTCTTGTCGCTCAAAAGCATTTATTCGACTCTTAATTTCTTGGGTTCGTGAATTAAACTTCTTCCACCCCTTCATATCAACAGATAGGGACTTTTTAAGCCGCTTAACAGCAAGCGAATACAACCCCGCTGACGCCAGAATATCCGCACTTTTCACGTATAAAGCATGATTTTGTGGTGCTAAACTAATGGCCTTATCCAAAGCTGTTACAGCACCGTTCAAATTCCCCTTTTTTACATAGTAGTCCGACTTCAGGTCATAATATTGCACGGTATGATTTTTATGATATCCAAAGTTTTTAGAAGACTCTACATAGTCAAAAATCTCAACAACATTTATATTGTCTTCCGAACACCCGGGGAATTCTTTATTTAGAAGCTTATCTAAAAACTGACTCAGCATAATCGATACACCCAAGTCAAATATGCTATCTTCTTTGAATTTATCAAGAGCACTTTTGTGACTTACTTTAGTTTCTGGAACACAAGAATAAAATAAATAATGGAACTTCAGCATCATTGAATTCGGCGCGTATACCATCGCATCCTCAATAAACTCGACGGAATTCTCAGGGAACCCTTTAGAGTATAAAAAATGCGCATAGGAAACCTTAGCTCGAACAGATTTCGGCTCGTCCATTTCCCACTTCAAAAAGAGCTGGTCTGGCGTACCCCAGGTCTTCGCCAAATAGAACGTTTGAAATGAGCAAAAAATGATAACCGAAGCCGCTACAAACACCTTCATATACTGGGGAATTTTTGCTACTGATAATAGGAATGCAACACATAAAATAATCCCAACTGAAGGCAGGTAATTTCTATGCTCGAAGTACAATTCCAGCGGCAATATTGTTGACTCGATCAAGTGGAATGAAATAAACCAGAAGAAGCCAAGCCATATAGCACTCTTATGAGGACTCTTCTTAGAGAAGCTCAAGAATCCCAAACAGAAAAATAAGAGCATGGAAAACACTCCATTCAACCAAACCATGGAGTCAAATGGAACCGTGGGATAGTTCTCAAATTCGCCTCTGAATAGGTTGATATGAGAAGCCTGAGGAAAAATAATTTTTCTTAGATATTCCCCAATCGCAACTAATTGAGAGATCAACCTATCCGATATATCAAACTCTCTATTCTGATAACTTCTTCCCCAGATCTCGTAAGTTTCGAAAATAATGTATATAAATGCAGAAGCAGTCAAAAGCAACAGAAGATACTTAGATCTCCCACCCATCTGTAGACGCTCTTTTCTTAGGTAAATTTCGAACCCAAGAATAAATACAACAACCAACAGGGCATTTTCTTTCGAAAAGAATCCAAGAACCAATAAAACCAAAGAAAGTAATAATAAAAAGTATCTTGGAACTTCCCTGGAAACAGCTTTTCCACGAAAACAAAAATATAGATACATCGAAGCCAAAGAAAAAAGGGCACTCAGTATTGCCATTCGTTGAACGACATATAGCACTGTCGATGTATTCAGTGGATGCACTAGCCAAAAAGCCATCGTAACGAACCCCACACTCAGTGCATGAACATTACGATCCGGAAATAAATAAAGAATGACTCTAAAGGCTACAAGAAAGACCATTAGGCCCGTGACCAAGTGTAATGCCAGATTGGTTTTCTTAAACGAAGCACTACTTGCTGCTGGCCAAGAACTATCGTCGAGCAGAAATGAGGCCATAGATACAGGACGGCCGGTGGGACCTGACTCATTCCCAAAAATAAAACGTTGCGCATCATCTAGGGAATCTACGCCACCGGAACTCCCTAGTGGCTCTAGGTTTTGGGCATCATCAAAAACAAATGGCCCACCCATCCCCGGAGAGTAGATAAAGAGCGTCATGAGCAGCATGGACACAACGGCAAGTATAAAACATAGTTCTAATTTACGTTCTAACATTACGTCACCAAAAAAGGGGTGACTTACGTCACCCCTTTTTCTAAAGATCTCATTTACTATGGAGTAATCAGGCACTTAAGCCTGAGTTCTTAACGGCAATTAGCTGGGAGATACTTAGACTCAACGGTAGTAGCACCTCCGTTACAGACCCACTGAACGCCATTTTGCGATCCAGAACCTTCAAACGCGATGTTACCGGTAACCCCACCGAGATTAGTGACTGCAAAAACTACACCCGCACTGGTTGCGTTAGTATATGTGTATGTGACTGTATTCACATAGGTGCTTTGTGCCGCACTAGTATTAACGCCGGCCACGCTTGCGTTAGTGGGCATGGCCCCCATTGAAGTGTAGTACTCCGAGATAGAAGTTTTCGCTGCAGCACCAAGGCCGATGATCTCAGTCACCTTCGCACGAATGGTGTAATCCTGATAAGCCGGAATCGCGACAGCCGCCAGAATACCAATGATCGCCACAACGATCATCAGTTCGATCAGTGTGAAACCCTTTTGCGCTTGGTTCATCTGAATGTTTTTCATTATTAAACCTCTGTGTTAGTCGGTTTTTGATCTCGAGATGGCTCCGGGGCCGGTGGAGCTGTGCCCCGAAACCGGTTTGAGCCTGACCTCATCCAAGCAGGGGGCATGCCAACCTTCTACTTTACCCTACAACCCCCCTATTATCAGATGGATACGAGCCTTACACGAATTATTTCGAACCCGGCCTAAATGTTAAATAATGTCAATGGGCGTCAGTGTCTGACAAATTTGGTCACCCTCTCGGTATAAATTGCCCCCCCCCTTGCTCACCTGCCCGGTCCTTGAGCTGGATGATGCTTTACAGTTCGTGACTTTCCAAAGCATGCCCAGCCATCTAAACTCTTGTACATTCGCTCTTTGCAGAGTTTCAGCAACTTAGGCAGCACTCTTTATACCCTCTATGGCTACTAACAAATCCAACGTAACGCTTACCGGCCTTGCACGTCGCTTCGTGGAGGACGGGCTGCTTGATGAGGCAACCGCGAAGGATGCCTTTATTCAGGCCTCCCAGAACCGCATTCCCCTGATCACCTATCTCGTACAGAACAAGTTGGCAGACAGCAGCGGACTTGCTTTTTCCGCTGCCATGGAATTTG
This sequence comes from uncultured Marinobacter sp., assembly GCF_947259545.1. Taxonomy (GTDB): domain Bacteria; phylum Pseudomonadota; class Gammaproteobacteria; order Pseudomonadales; family Oleiphilaceae; genus Marinobacter. Next base: position 894,273 of record NZ_CAMYMK010000002.1, on the reverse strand, counting down.
GTGTCTCCGTTTTGGACCTCAACGCCTTTCTTCCAGAGATGCTCCCGGAAAAGGTGGTTGATGAAAAGCTGATTCGGAAACACAACGCCTTACCTCTATACAAGCGCGGAAATCGCCTGTTTATCGCGGTCTCTGACCCCACCAACATCCAGGCTCTGGATGAAATCAAGTTCAACACTGGTCTCAGTACGGACGCCATACTGGTTGATGACGCCAAGCTGCATGCGGCCATCGAAAAGTACCTGGAGTCTCAGGACTCTACCATGGGGGATCTTGAGGATGCCGATCTGGAAGGCGTGGAAACTGAAGGTGGCGAGCAGGAGGACGATAGCGCGGTAAGTGCCAGCGATGTTGATGACGCCCCGATCGTAAAGTACGTCAACAAAATGCTCCTGGATGCCATTCGAGGTGGCGCATCGGATGTGCACTTCGAACCATACGAAAAAGTCTACCGTGTGCGCTATCGGACAGATGGCATTCTGAAGGAGATGTCCCGCCCTTCTATCAAGTTGGCTCCAAAGATCTCTGCGCGGGTAAAAATCATGGCGCAGTTGGACATTTCAGAACGCCGGGTTCCCCAGGACGGCCGGATCAAGATGAAGCTGTCCAAGACCAAAGCCATAGACTTCCGGGTGAACACACTACCCACTCTGTGGGGCGAGAAAATCGTTCTGCGGATCCTGGACCCCAGCCAGGCCAAGCTGGGCATTGATGTTCTGGGCTATGAAGAAGAACAGAAACAACTGTACATGGACGCCCTGCAGCAACCACAGGGCATGATTCTGGTGACCGGCCCCACCGGCTCCGGTAAAACCGTATCCCTCTACACCGGCCTGAATATTCTGAATACGCCGGAACTGAACATTTCCACTGCGGAAGACCCCGCGGAAATCAACCTGGAAGGCATCAACCAGGTCAACGTGAACACCAAGGTCGGCCTTGGGTTTGCCGAGGCCCTGCGGGCGTTTCTGCGGCAAGACCCCGACGTGATCATGGTGGGTGAGATCCGGGACCTGGAAACCGCCAACATTGCCATCAAGGCCGCCCAGACCGGCCACCTGGTCCTCTCGACTCTACACACAAACAGCGCGGCGGAAACGCTGACACGGATGATGAACATGGGGGTACCCGCGTTCAACATCGCTACCTCTGTCAGCCTGATTATTGCCCAACGGCTGGGCAGAAGGCTGTGCAATAGCTGCAAGAAGCCCGCGGACATTCCCCACGACGTGCTTATAGCCGAAGGGTTCACACAGGAACAAATTGATACAGGCTTCACGTTGTACCGCCCAAAAGGCTGTGATAAATGCAATGGAGGATACAAAGGCCGCGTCGGTATTTACGAGGTGGTCAAGATTACCGATGAGCTGGCGAACATGATTATGGAAGAGGCCAGCTCCATTAAAATTGCAAAGCAGGCTCAGGCCGAAGGCTTCCCCAATCTTCGCCAGTCCGCCCTGAAGAAAGTGATTGAGGGTGTGACCAGCCTTGAGGAAGCCAACCGCGTGACGAAGGATTAACCATGGCAGAAAAAGCACAAAAGCTTCAGGCATTTGTCTGGGAAGGCAAAGACCGCAAAGGCAACAAAACCAAAGGCGAAGTGTCCGGCACCAATCTGGCGCTGGTGAAGGCCCAATTGCGCAAGCAGGGTATTAATCCGGACAAGGTCAAGAAAAAGCCAAAGCCTCTGTTCGGCGGCAGCAAGAAAATTACGCCGTTTGATATCGCCATGTTTACGCGTCAGATGGCGACCATGATGAAAGCAGGGGTACCGCTGGTTCAGAGTTTCGATATCGTGACGGATGGGCTTGAGAACCAGGGACTGAAAGAGCTGGTTGGCGCCATCCGGAATGATGTTGCCTCGGGTACCAGCTTTGCTGGCGCGCTCCGCCGTCACCCGAAGCATTTCGATGACCTTTACTGCAACCTCGTGGATTCCGGCGAGAAAGCCGGTGCCCTCGAACAGATGCTTGACCGAATCGCAACCTATCTTGAAAAAACCGAAACGCTGAAGAAGAAAGTCAAAAAGGCAATGACCTACCCGATTGCGGTTGTTGTGGTCGCCATTGTTGTTACTGCCATTCTTCTCGTGAAAGTGGTGCCCCAGTTTGAAAGTCTGTTCCAGGGCTTTGGTGCCGACCTTCCGGTGTTTACTCAGTTCATCATCGGCATCTCTGAATGGATGCAGGAATGGTGGTTTATCGTTCTTCTCGGCATCGTTGGCTTGGTCTTCCTGTTCAAGGAGGCAAAACGACGGTCCCAAAAATTCTCGGACTTTGTGGACAAGTATTTGCTTAAGCTTCCAATTGTCGGAGAGATTCTCGATAAGTCCGCCGTGGCAAAGTTCGGTCGCGTGCTTTCAACCACCTTCGCAGCAGGCGTGCCACTTGTTGATGCCCTTGAATCAGTATCCGGTGCGACCGGCAATGCCGTGTATCGTGATGCGGTAAGCAAGATCAAGGACGAGGTATCCAGCGGTACGCAGCTACAGGCGTCCATGAGGCAAACCGGCGTATTTCCTGTTATGGCCGTGCAGTTGACTGCCATTGGTGAGGAATCCGGTAACCTGGATGAAATGCTGGAGAAAGTCGCTGACCACTACGAGGGCGTGGTTGATGACATGGTGGATAACCTGACAGCACTGATGGAACCAATGATTATGGCGGTTCTGGGTGTTCTTGTTGGTGGTCTGATCGTTGGCATGTACCTGCCGATCTTCCAGATGGGTCAGGTTGTGTAGGGTCCATAGATCAATTAGTTGTGTCGGGTTACGCTTCGCTAACCCGACCTACGTTTCTTTCCGCTCCCGGTTTTCGGATATTTCATGCAAATTCTTGATTCCCTACTGGCCACGCCGTGGCTGCTGTATTTGTCGGTGGTGCTTTTTTCCCTATGTATTGGCAGTTTCCTCAATGTGGTGATTCTTCGCCTGCCGAAGATGATGCACCAGGACTGGCGCTGTCAGTGCGAGGAGTTTCTGGAGTTATCTGAGGAACAGCGCAAGCCTGAGGCGGCTATTACCCTGTCATCCCCTGCCTCTACCTGCCCTTCGTGCGATCACAGGATCCGGGCCTGGGAGAACATTCCGGTGGTCAGTTACCTGGTGCTGGGCGGCAAGTGTTCGTCCTGCAAGACGCGGATTTCGCCCCGTTACCCCATCATTGAGGCCCTGACGGCGGTTTTCTCGGTGGTGACCGTCGCGATCCTGGGGCCATCCGTGTCATCGCTTCTGGCTTTGCTGCTGGTGTGGTCGCTGGTGGCGATGACAATGATTGATTTTGACACCCAGTTGCTGCCGGACAGCATGACCCTGCCGCTGATGTGGCTGGGACTGGTACTGAATTACTTTGGTGTACTGACGGATTTTCACAGTGCTTTCTGGGGCGCGGTGGCGGGCTATCTGTCGCTGTGGTCGGTGTATTGGCTGTTCAAGTTGATGACCGGCAAGGAAGGCATGGGCCATGGCGATTTCAAGCTGTTGGCGGCCCTGGGGGCCTGGCTGGGCTGGCAGTTGTTGCCGGCGGTGATTCTGTTGTCTTCCGTGGTTGGGGCCGTTGTTGGGATTTCTCTGATGGTGTTCCGCAAGCACGGGCGTGAGGTGCCGATTCCGTTTGGGCCTTATCTGGCGGCGGCCGGGTTGTTGTGCTTGTGGTTCGGTGCCGAGATTCAGGCTTGGTGGTTCGGATTCCTGGGGGCGTAATGGCGGTTATCGGGTTAACCGGGGGGATTGGCTCCGGCAAGTCTACGGTGGCGCGGATGTTCGGCGCGCTGGGGGTGCACTGGGTCGATGCGGATGATGTGGCCCGGGAGGTCGTTGAGCCGGGCACTCCTGCACTGGCCAGGATTGCCGAGCATTTCGGGGAGGATATTCTCCAGGCAGACGGCTCCCTGGACCGCGCCCGTTTACGCAGTATTGTGTTTGAGCAGCCGGAGGAACGGACCTGGCTTGAGGGGCTGCTGCATCCGGTGATCCGGGAGGAGTTGATTCGTCAGCTGCATCCGGCCGACTATTCCCTGCCCTATGTGCTGCTGGTGTCACCGCTGTTGCTGGAAACCGACCAGCACCAGTTGGTGGAAAAAGTCGTGGTGGTGGATGTGCCGGTGGAGGTTCAGCTGTCCCGCACCATGGCCCGCGATGATAACGATAAAGCACAGGTGGAGCGTATCATCGCCGCCCAGATGCCCCGCGAAAAGCGCCTGCAAAAAGCAGACGAAGTGGTGGATAATAACGAGGTGATGGACGACGTGGAAAGACAGGTTGGTGAGCTGCACAAGAAGTTTATGGTGGCCTTTGGGTAAGAACACTCTGGCAGTCCTGGGGCTACTGATTGCAGCATCAGGAACATTTCTCCCCGCACACGCCGCCGATCCCGTTTTCATCATCAAAGACCCCGCCGTGCGCGATGTGCTCTCGCCGGAATCGCTGCCACCCGATTTTTACGAATTCTCTCCCGAGGACTACTGGCTGGAACCCCGGGACACCTACTGGATAATTGCGAGTAACTGGGTCCTGCGGCAGGAGCGCACCCAGGGCTCCCGCATTCAGGCCTTGGGCGAGTGGGCCGACCGGACACTGTCCGGCGCCGATGCCGGCCTGCCCAACAATGAGAGTTACTTAAGGCTGGGGTTCGCCACAGAATCGGAATACGGTGATCCGGCACAACTGGAACCGGAAGCGAAGTTTCGTCTTGATGTTCCCACGGTTAAAGAAAAGCTGCGGCTGGTTATCGAGAGTGAGAGCGACGAACTGATTCCCCTCTCCGAACGACGACGGGATCGGCAGTTAACCGAGGACGAACGCTCGGATACCGAGGCGACGGGTGCGCTTCGTTATCTGTCGGAGGTCGGAGATGCCATTAATCTCAGTACCGATGTGGGTGTCCGGTTACGATTTCCTACCGACGCTTTTGTTCGGCTCAAAGCCGGCAAGCGCTGGCAACTGGACAAAAACTGGAGCCTGACAGCAGAACAGCGGTTGTACTATTTCCACCAGGATGGCTGGGGCACCAGAAGCTGGTTAGGGGCTGGCCGAAATCTGGGGAAAGGCTGGAGCTTCCTGGCCGCCAGCGAACTGGAGTGGGTTCACGAGATGCGCAAGTTCGAAATGGCGCAAACCTTCAATTTCCACAAGCGCCTGAACAATCGATCCACGATCAGCCCACGCCTTGGCGTGCTGGGCGAGAGCAAGCCCAACTGGCGACACACGTCGGTCTTTACGGACATGACCTACCGGTACCGCTTGCACAGTGACTGGCTGTATGGCGAGATCATTCCGGCACTGGAATTCCCGCGGGAAGACAGTTTCAAGGACCGGGCCTCCCTGATTTTGCGGATTGAGCTGTATTTCTCGGGTACCATTGACCGATCATGACTTTCACACCTCAAGACGCACTGACGTTAACGCCCATTGCCCACGCCCACTCCTGTTTCAGGGACAAGTTCGGGGTTCCCCGCCAGCCGGGGCTGACCCGCCATGCCCATGCGGACCTGGTGATTGCACCACCATTCGACCGGGAGGATGCCTTCCGGGGGCTGGAAACTGCCAGCCACCTGTGGCTGACCTTTCAGTTCCATGAGGCAGTGCGGGAGGACTGGCGTCCGGTGGTTCGCCCTCCCCGTCTTGGGGGCAATCGAAAGATGGGGGTCTTTGCCAGCCGATCGCCATTCCGGCCCAACAGCCTGGGGTTATCGGTGGTGCGCAACGCGGGGTTGCGGCGGGAAAACGGCCGGCTGATCCTGCGGATCAGTGATCATGACCTGATCGAGGGCACGCCCATTCTCGATATCAAACCCTACCTGCCATTTGCAGACTCGGTACCCGACGCCAGCCTGGGGTGGGCGGACTCGCCACCGACGGAGCGTTTGCCCGTTGTGTTCCTGGACGAGGCGGAAACCCAACTGGCCGCCCTGCCCCCGGAAACCTATCCCGACCTTCGGTCGTTGATTGAAGACGTGGTGAGTTATGACCCTCGCCCGTCCTTTCGAAGAGGGCGGGAAGAGGAACGGATTTACGGCGCCCATCTGTATGATCTGAACGTACGTTTCCGTTTTATCCATGATCCCGGCGGGGAACGTGTCGAAGTGCTGACGGTCTGTTAAACTCATCGGAGTTTAAGGCGGTTTGTCTGTTTATAAAAAGAAACCGCCTGTTCATTAGTCACAGGGAATGCGTGCCTTGCCTTTGATCCGGTTATTCAAACGAATGGGTGTACGACCACTGGCAGCAAGGCTGCTGGTGTATGTACTGCTGTTCGCCATTGTGCTGTCGCTGGCGGCTACCGGTCTGCAGATGATTGGCGAGTATGAACGCCGCACCGAAGAGCTTCGCAACACCCAGACAAAAGCGGCCGAGCTGATTTCCGGCAGTATGAGCAACAACATCTGGCTGATGAATTTCAGCGAGGTGGCCAACAGCCTGGATGACATGCGGGCTATGCCGGTGATCCAGCATGCCAAGGTGACGATCACCGGAGGCGAGGAGTTCAGTACCGGCACCTACCCCGAGGGCCGCGTGATTTCCCAGTCCTTTCCGCTGGTCTTTAATCGCTCCTCTTTTAATGCCCCTCAGGACCTGGGCACCCTTACCATTACCTCTTCGCTGGCACAGGTTCACGATGAACTGATGAACCGGGCGCTGATGACCCTGGGGTTCCAGTCGCTGATCCTGCTGCTGGGTTCCCTGGGACTGCTGCTGATTGTCAGGATGACCATCTCACGGCACCTGGAAACCATGGCGGACTATGCCGCGCGCCTGAACCTGGACGCGCTGATCGAACCGTTGCACCTTCGACGCAAGGAGCCAAAGCACAGCGACGAGCTCAGTGAGCTTGAACAGGCTCTGAACAAGATGCGGCTGCAGTTGCTGGAAGACACCCGTTCCCTGCGCCAGACCACCATACAGTCTCAGGGCGAGCGCGATGAGGCGGTCCGGGCCAATCATGCCAAGAACCAGTTCCTGGCCAACGTCAGCCACGAACTTCGCATACCCCTGCAATCGGTGCTTGGCTACGCCAACCTGCTGACGGACACCCCCCTGGATCAGGAGCAACGTGAGTTCGTCCAGACTCTGCTGAGTGCCTCCGAGAGCCTGTCGGCCATTATTAACGATCTGCTCGACATCTCCAGCATGGAAGCTGGCAAGCTGGTGCTGGAAGACCTGCCATTCGATCTGCGGGAAACCCTGAACGACTTGGTGCATATGCTCGGCACCCGCGCCCGCGAGAAAGGCCTGGCGCTGGAGTTGCGGGTCGATGAAGACCTGCCGTGGGCCCTTCGCGGCGACCCGGTTCGGGTGCGCCAGATTCTGCTGAACCTGACCTCCAACGCCATCAAGTTCACCGACTCCGGGCATGTCCTGATCAGCGTGGAAGTGCTTGGCCGCAGGGATAACCTGGTACGCCTGCGCCTGGCAGTCGAAGATACCGGCGTTGGCATCAACCCGGAAGACTTGCCGCTGGTGTATGAACCCTATGTCCAGCTTGGCCAGAGCTTCCAGCGGCAGCTTCCTGGTGCCGGACTGGGCCTGACCATCTGCCGCCAACTGGTCAGGTTGATGGATGGATCCCTGGATGTGGAAAGCCGGCCCGGCGAAGGCACAACGTTCTGGGCGGAGCTGTCACTGCCGGTGGCGCCGGAAAGCTCTACCCGAATCCGACCGGATACCCGTATGGTCAAGGGCCGGCGAATTCTGGTGGTGGACTCCTACGAATTATCCCGCAAGATCACCCTGGAGATGCTGTCACGCCACGATCTGCACATTGAAGCGGTCAAATCCGCAGGCGAGGCGCTGACTTCTGTCCGTCTGGCCTCGGATAACCAGCATCCGTTCGACGCCATCGTCCTGGACGGCTTCGTGCCGGATATGGATAGCGACCTGCTGTGCCGGCAAATCCGCAGCAATCCCCAGTGGGCGGAGACCCGTCTGCTGCTGCTCTCGTCCAACCCCCAGCGAGGCGATGCCGAGCATTTCCGCCAGGCCGGGGCTGACGCGTTCCTGAGCAAATCCCTGCGGGAATCCTGCCTTATTCCGATTCTCCATCAGTTGTTCGCAGACCGGGCTTCGGGCGAACGCCGGTTCCTTACCCGCTTCTCGCTCCAGGCTGTCAGCGATACGTCGCGGCGCAGGGAGCTACCCTGTGGCCGAATGAAAGTGTTGCTGGTGGAGGACAACCCGGTCAACCGCACACTGACCCGTCGCCTGCTGGAAAAACTTGGCTGCGATGTCATGACCGCCAACGACGGTGAAATAGCCGCCAGCCTCTGGCAGCTGCACCCATTCGATCTGGTGTTCATGGACTGCGTTATGCCCCGGGTGGATGGGTTTGAAGCGACCCGGCGCCTGCGTCAGTGGGAAGTCGACCAAGGCCGCGAGCGAGTGCCGGTGGTCGCGCTGACCGCCAGTGCCATGGAGAAGGATGAAGAACGGTGCCGCCAGGCAGGGATGGATTCATTTGTTGCCAAGCCTGTCAATATTGAAATGTTGCGGGCAGTACTGGAACAATACTGTCAGGCATCCGCGCCCTCCTGATCCACTGGCTGAAGACACCGAAGGTTTCCCTGGAAATAATGATGAAAGTAGAGTGCCCCAACTGCAAAAAATCTGTCGAATGGAGCGAAAGCAACCCGTTCCGCCCCTTCTGCTGCGAGCGCTGCAAGCTGATTGACCTTGGCGCCTGGGCCAATGAAGAGTACCGGGTTCCTGCCCAGAATGTGTCTCCGGACGACCTTGACCAACTGGACGACATCACCCGGCACTAATGCCGTATTAACAGGCCCTTACCCCATTTTAAGTTGAGCCACCCGCAGCGGCCCGTTACCATGCGCTCATCTGAACAATCGCCAATATCGGCTGACACCGGTATCGCACTCCGTTCATTGACCCATAAAGGTAGTAAAAGAATGAAAGCAACCCGTATTTCCCTTCTTGCTCTGTCACTGGCCGCTGCTCCTGCACTGGCAGCCGATCTGGACCTGAGCCTGACCAGCGAGTCGGTCAAGGGCCAGGTGAATTTCTTCGACACCAACTCTGAACTGCAAGTGGGGACCGGTTACACCTACCACGAAGGCAGCCGTCACATTGGTAACGTGGATTTCCACGCCCAGGGCCGCACAGCCCTCGGCAATCTGCCCACCACAGCAGGCATCGGCCTGCGCGGCATTGGCTGGGAAGACGATGACCTGGACGGCGGTGCCGTTGGCCTGGGTGGCTTCGCGACCGTCAACATCCCCGATGTACCCGGCCTGTCCGTCACCGGCAGTCTTCACTATGCCCCGAGCATCCTTTCTTTCGGCGATTCCGATGACATGACCAGCGTTGAGCTGCGCGGCAGTTACCGTGTGATCCGTAACGCCGAGCTGTTCGCGGGCTACCGTTACCTGAACACCGATCTGGATGCGCCCTTCAGTGGCGACGTGAACCTGGATGAAGGCGTAATGGCGGGTATGAAGATCTACTTCTGATCCCGCTCCCTTCCGGGAAGAGTCAAACGGGCGCCTTTCAGGGCGCCCGTTTTTGTTTCGTGTTCTGCCTCACTCTTTGCCACCACCACTCTTGCTAGACTGCCGGCTCATGTTCCGATAATGGATTGTCCCTGGCATGGCACTCATCACCCGATCACCTGACCACTCTTCACTGTTCGCGCCCAAGGTCCCACTCCCCAGGCTGTTACTGGCTTTCGCTGTTGCACTGTCCGGTTGCGGCGGTAAAAGCGCGGTTGACGAAGCAGGCTCGCGGGACAACAGCTTTCCCCCGACCAAAAACGCCCGCGACGATTTCAGTTCCGGTAGCACCGGTGACTCCAATAACACCAACGGGCTGGCGGCCAATGAAGTCCGGGTAACCGTAGAGGTGCCCCCGACCCTTGCGCCAGACAGCGAACTGACGCGCCGCAACCTGCGAATCGTGACGCCAGACCGGATCGAGGTTTACCGGACAGACCAGAGCCTGCGGAATCTGGGGGCCGTTGATATCACTCGCCGCACCGAAGACAGTGGCCGGGAAGTCATCACCTTCAGCAATGGCCTGCCGCTGGGACCGGACGTGGTGATCGAAGCGGTTTATGGCAACACGCGGATGCGGGCCCTGGCAGCGGACTCGGATCGTGACGTCAAGGTGAACCCTTTCTCCGAATACCTGATGAGCAACACCATCAGCGGCTATTCCGCCAGCCAGTTCAGCCAGATTATGGATTGCGTCAACGATGCTTCCGGCGAGTTGTGCCTGAACAAGTATGTCTGGTCGACCCTGGCGGACCAGGTCCACGACTTTGAGATCGATATTCCTGACAATGCGGACCTGGGCGCTGCTCTGGATCACCTGGACAATCGCGGTGATTTTGCCCGCTATGTGAGTAGCATGGCTGATTACGCCGTTCTGGATGAGCAGTCCTCGGGGAAGATCAGCGCCAGCTCCGCAGACTACAACTCCGTGTTCCTTGGCGTTGAACTGGGCCAGACCTTCCGGGAACCCAGCCTTGCCGGCTCAGGTCAGTGGGGCGTGCGTACTGCGCAGGAAGAGAGTATTACGGACAGCAACGGCACAGGCTACGTCTACCCCGCCCTCACCCTGACCAGCTTCGATGCGTTCAACATCCGGGTGACGTCACTGGCCTCGGATGTACCCTATAACCGCGAGGCGCTGATTCACCAGGCGGGTAACAATTTCTACCCCAGGGGAACCGACCATTGGGATCTGAACACTCACGCTTCGTCGCCGGGGGCCGCTACCCTGCAGAACAACAGCCGCTTGCTGGCCGGGCGGGCGCTGTACCAGAGCGTGACCGGTCGTGGCAGCTCCCTGACCATCGGCTGGACCCGTAACCCCTACTATCTGGACGCATTCGTCAGCGCCACAGAAGAGGCCGGCGAGGCGCCTGATCGCGTCCTGGGCGGCTATTTCGGTGCCGGCAAGGCCATCGAACTGGAGGCCACCGAAGATGCCCTGCAACGCAAGGAGGTACTGGAGGATCACTACCTGTCCGTACTGGAAATGAACTTGCTACGGCAACAAGGCTTCAGCCTTGATCAACTGAATAGCCGTCAATACAACGTGGCGTTCCTCGCCAGTCGCTTCGCTGACGGCGCGGAGCCACTGGCGATTGAATCCGGTGTAGGCAGTTGGGATATCAGTGGGAACAATGTGAACCAGGTGATGGTCACCACCACTATTGGCCGGGACGGTGGCTCAGGGGCAGTAACCGGGCCCCTCACTGGCGATCGCAACGTCGACTGGACCATCAGCACCCGGCCCTCACGGCTCAGTGTCGGTGACCGTAACATCGGTCGCCTCAACCTGGACATCAGCAATGCCTCGGGACAGTTCGACACTCCGGATCTGGGCATTGGCGCCAGCACGCCCGACGGCTCACTTCTGGCCTTCAACCTGGACAACGCCGACACCGGAGACGGCCTGTTGATAGCGGCTGCGCAAACCAGCGACTTTCCCCAGAGCGGTCGCTTTCGTCTGCAAGGCACTGCCATGGGGCTCGCCGATGGCACAAACCGCCTGCGACATTTCGACAACGCCGTACTCACCATTGCTTCAGCCACCACCGCGGCATTGTCCCGACGCACTCTGGACGTAGTGCATTCAGTAGCAAATGAAACGGTGCCAGGGCCAGTGTCCCTTGAAGGGGACGACATCGCACTGACCTATTCCCAGGGCACCAGCGGCGAGGTGAGCTTTGTGGCAGGAGACCTGACGCTGACCGGGTTTGTGACACCCGACCAGGACCAGTTTTTTCTGCAACTACAGAATACCGAAGGTGGAGAACAGCGGCTGGGGTTGTTGATCGCTACACGGTTGCCGGACTGATTGTCGGGTTACGCATGGGGGAAACCCAGTCAGGATACAGCCACGTATAACCTGTTATAATTCCAGTCATACCGACTGTAACGAGAGGTTTTATGTCTACAGGTATCCGGGCGTTTCTGCTGGTTTTCCCGTTGGTGATTTTTGGACTCTGGGGCAGTCTTCACACACCGGATAAAGGGTCGTTCGATGACGACCTGGCGCTGTCATCCCTTCCGCCGCTTCCGGCCTGGGCCGATAATAAACTGCCGGACTTCAGCAACTATCGCGACACCACAGAACGTAAAGCCGCGTTCTTTTCTTTCCTTTATCCACGGATTGCTCTGGCCAATTCCCGGATCTTGATTGAGCGGGACTACCTGGAAGCCCTGTCACGGAAAGAGGAACTGAGCAAATCCGAGCGCACCTGGCTCAGTAACCAGGCAGAACGACTTCGCGTTGAAGAAGAAGCCGGCAGCCCCGCTATGTTCGAGCAGTTGCGCAAGCGTCTGGATGTCATTTCTCCTTCCCTCGTGCTGGCCCAGGCCGCCAATGAGTCGGCATGGGGCCAGTCACGCTTCGCCACCCGAGGGAATAATCTGTTCGGTCAGTGGTGTTTCTCCAAAGGCTGCGGCCTGGTGCCACAGGCACGGGTCGAAGGCGCTACTCACGAAGTTGCGAGGTTCTCCTCACCCTACCGCTCCATCCGGGCCTACATTCAGAACCTGAACAGCCACCCGGCCTATCAGGAACTGCGCGATGTACGGCGGGCCATTCGCAAGGACGACAAGATGGCTTCCGGGAGCGCGCTAGCGGCAGGCCTGATTAGCTATTCAGAACGGGGTGAGGATTATGTAAAAGAGATCCGCAGCATGATCCGGCACAACAACCTTGCTTATTTCGATAAAGAATTCCGGGCCGCCTTCTATGGTGCCAACACCGGATCACTGCAACACCTGGCCTCTGCCAGCAAAGAAAATGCTCTCCTGCCCAATGCCGGAGACGATGAAGATTCCGGGGACATCCGCTAATGCTCGATTTTTTGCCTGCGCCGCTCAAGGGAACCCTGGCGGCCCTGCTGATATTGCTCAATACCCTGATTCTGTTTCCGGTATTGATGCTGGTTGCACTGATAAAGCTGATCATTCCGGCCACAACGATTCGCAAGGGATGTACTGTCGCGCTTAACAACATTGCGTACATCTGGATTGGCTTCAACAACCGTTTCCTGGACCTGCTCCACCACATTGAGTGGGATGTCAGGGGTGTGGAGAACCTCAGCCGCGAACATTGGTATTTTGTGACCTGCAATCACCAGAGCTGGGCGGACATTCCAGCCATTCAGTACGTGCTGAACAGTCGCATTCCGCTGCTGAAGTTTTTCCTCAAGAAAGAACTCATCTGGGTACCACTGCTGGGCGTCGCCTGGTGGGCACTGGACTTTCCGTTCATGCATCGCCACACCAAGGAACAGATTGCCAAGCGGCCGGAGCTGAAAGGCAAGGATGTTGCTGCCACCCAGGCGGCCTGCGAGAAATTCCGCTACACGCCGGTGACGATCTTCAATTTCATGGAAGGCACCCGCCTGACCCCGGCCAAGCACACGTCACAGAAATCCCCTTACAAACACCTGCTGAAGCCCCGGGCGGGCGGTACAGCCTTTGTGCTTGGTGCCATGGGGGAAATGCTCCATACCATGCTCGATGTGAGTATTGTTTACCCCAACGGCCGCTCCGGATTCTGGGACTTCCTCTGCGGTCGCACCCGCAGGATCATCATCGATATTCGGGTTCGTGAAATTCCTGAGCGCTTCCTGGGCATGGACTACGAAGGAAGCCGGGAAACCCGCGTGGATTTCCAGAGCTGGATCAGTGAAATCTGGACTGAGAAGGACGCTCGTATCGAGGCTCTGAAGGCCCCCACCCCAGAACCCGACGAAGAAGTAGGTCGGGTTAGCGAAGCCTAACCCGACAACTGGTGTCACAGTAACCCTAGCTCCCGTGCCCGGACAATCGCCTGGGTACGGGAGCGCACCTCCAACTTGGCGTTAATACGGCGAGCGTGGGTTTTCACGGTATGCAGGGAAATATGCAACTGGTCCGCTATTTCCTGGTTGGACAGCCCCTGGGCAATCAATTCCAATACCCCCTGCTCCCGCTCACTGATAGGCTCCGCCAGTGGCGCGGCATTAACCTTGGCGACCGACAGACCAAACAGCTGACCGATCGACCGGGTAAAGTCCCCTTCCGGCAAATGGGGGTATGCCTTTTCCATCAGCTCACTCATTTCCAGCCGTAGCTCCGCGAACGGGCTGATGAAATGCTCCTGCGCGGCGAGGTTGACCACCTGGGTCAGCAGTTTCTGGGCTGCCGACACGCCCTTCTCCCGGAAGGCCAGCACGCTTTCCACCAGCCTCAGGTGCAGTTCAACGGCGAACGGGATCATCTCACTGTTTTTCAGGCGAAGACGACGAAGCGTGTCCGCGGCCTTAACATCATCCCCCCGCGCCAGTTCAATTCTGACCTGAAGCAGGTCCAGCAAACCGGGCATCATTGGAATCAACTCGGGCACACAACCCGTCTCCCGGTATGGCTGCAGGCGTTCCAGGGCGTGGGTGGCGCTTTCGATATTCCCCGAGGTCAACCAGCAGCTTGCCTTCAGGGCTTCCAATACCGGCACAAAAACGGACTCGTCCACCTGCCAGGCGTGCATGGTGCGCTCGGCACGACCAATCCAGACGAACGCGTCTTCCAGCCGCCCCTGAGTGCGACAGATCAACACACGCAGGGCCATAGCCAGTAACAGCCCCAGATCCCGCGCTTGCTCGGCATGACGGCCACAGGTCACCAGAAGGCGATCTGCCTCAGCCTCCCGGCCCTGGTGCCATAACACCAGAACCAGATTGAGCTGCAGCCGGGATTCGCCTACCCGGGTCGACTGGGATGTTTCGTTCATGGCGGTATCAAGCCCAGTCCGCAACAATTGTTCTGCGTGCTTCAGCGCTCCTTTCCCGAGCTCAATTCGCGCGTGGGTATAGACGGCCAGGAGCTCCGAACCGGAATCTCCCGCTTCGCGGGCCAGTCGGGCCGCCGCTCGATTGGCATCCCGCGCGTCCGCGAATCGCCCGGCTGCACAAAACGCACTGGCGCGGACCATCTGGGTGACCAACCGCCCCTGGTAGGACAATTCTTTGGCTGCGAGCGCCTGATCGGCCACCTCCAGGGCTTCCTCAACGTATCCCTCTCCCCTCAGGATAAACGCTCTAAGGGCACTGATTCGCCCGGCCAGGGACTCGCGCTCGTCATCGGGGAGATCATTGAGAAGCGCCCTGGCCTGAGAAAACTGACCACCAATGGCATGCACCCAACTGTAGACCAGGCACAACCGGGCACTCTGCTCCAACAAGCCTGGTGGTAAAGATCGACGTAGCCGCAGAAGCGATGCCGTATCCTGACCAATCAACAGGGCCTCGGAACCTTCGGATGCGATTCTCACAGCCTCTTCGGCATTGCCCGACAGCAAGGCATAACGCAGCGCTTCAGGTAACTGGTGATGCTGGCAAAACCAACGGCTGGCAGCCAGCGCACGATCAACGGCGCCATCCAGGACAGAACTTCGCAGCCA
The DNA here is from genome assembly GCF_947259545.1 of uncultured Marinobacter sp. GTDB lineage: Bacteria > Pseudomonadota > Gammaproteobacteria > Pseudomonadales > Oleiphilaceae > Marinobacter. The sequence continues at coordinate 878,861 of NZ_CAMYMK010000002.1, read as the reverse complement.
CTCGTGTAATAGCGGGTTAAGGCGGAACCAACGGCCTCGGCCGGGAAGCGGTCTCAGCGGTACGCCAGCTTCTGCCGCCGCGGAAGGCCTGAAACCGGTATCGCAGGACTGATCCACCAGGCAGCTGAACAGATCGTCGGAAATCACGTCCATCTCGGCCATGATCCGCAAGGCCCGTTGCTGTGGGTGCGTCAACCGTGACAGCACGGAGTCCCGCAGGAAACGTTCAACACTGATCGTCTCCTGAATCGGTAACCGCGATTCGGCCAGGGCAGACAATTCCCGCTGATACAGAGCCAGAGGGGTAATCCACCCCTCGGTCAGGGAATACAGATGGTCAACAGCCACCATGGTCAACTGGCTACTGTCCAACGCTGCGGAATAGAACTCGAACGTTTCCTGTCGGCTTAGCTCCAAGGATTCAGGCCCCAGGCGGGTGAACCGACCTTCCAGTTCCGACTTGTGGGTCTCAAATGGCAGGGGTTTGCGGGAAACCAGGGCCAGAGACAACCCTTTTGGTAGTTCGGCAATCAACTGCTCCAGCAGCTCGATCACCACGGGGTGACTGACCGATGTCAGGTTGTCCAGCACCAGCACGGCTTTGCGTTCCGGCCTTTGCCAATAATCCTGCGCCAGCAGTAATGACAAGGCTTCACTGTGGCTTGCCGTGGCATGCGCGAGGGTCGCGTCCCGGGAAGGCTGGAAATTGAGGGCGATACCCAGCAACGTCATCAAGCGGGCGGGGTCGTTATCCTGTGCGGAGAAAGATATCCATTTGATGGTCTCCAGCGGGCGCTCGGATTCATGGAGCGCGGACAACAACGCGTGAGACTTTCCGTATCCACACGGTGCCTCCAGATAGAGGACGCTTCCGGGCCCCAGAGCCTCCCGGATTCGTCCTGTCAGCCATGGCCGCTTGAGGCCATCGGAGGGTAAGGACGGAATCCGTACCCGTTGCCGCAACAGGTCTCTGACGAGCTCGCCCCGATGAGTTCCACTGGAAACTGACTGGAACTCATCGTTGGCGGCACTGCCATCATCAAATGGTTTCACACTTCGCCCCGCTCAAGTCCGGCTCACGGGCAACCACGAATTGCACCGCCAAGCTTCCGGAATATGCAATGTTTGCACAGTTTATCTGGGTGCCATCACCGGGCACGCCTTTAGTATGAGGGAGAGGTTAAACCAAATGTGGCCCAGGCTGCAAAACTTTGACGTCGCTATGGTCAATAAAGTGGCGAGAATTCAACACATTTACAAGCGCAATAAACACCCATAAAAAAAGCGGGCCCGAAAGCCCGCCTTTTATTCACGATATCGACGATGCGTTATCGTACGCCTGAGCGACGCAAAGCCGCGGGCGTGTATTCCCGAGAACTACGCTCCACTCCGAAATCGTAGGGATCGTTTTCCTCGTTGGTCAGACCGAGTGCCAGATAGCGACCGGACAGCAGATCGTACAGCACCTCAATGGCATACCAGGGAACCTGGTGATCGTAGAACTGCATGGCATGAGCTTCAGCCACACGCCATAGCTCGCCACGACCGTCGTAATGATCGATCACACTGGCCTGCCACGTATCTTCATCAAAGTAAAAATCCCGCTGTGCATAGATGTGGCGATCACCTTCTTTCAGTGTCGCACGAACATGCCACACACGGTGGAGTTCATAACGGGTATAGTCCTGATTGATGTGTCCGGCCTTGATCAGCTGATCGTAATCCAGGCTACGGTCGACCAGCTTGTAGGAATTGTAGGGGATGTACATTTCCTTTTTGCCGACCAGCTCCCAGTTATAACGATCGGGTGCACCGTTATACATATCGAAGTTGTCGGTGGTACGCATACCGTCGGCCGCCGTACCCGGCCCGTCGTAGGCAACCTGAGGCGCTCGACGTACGCGACGTTGGCCGGCGTTATATACCCAGGCGCGACGGGCTTCTTTCACCTGATCCAGGGTTTCATGGACCAGCAGAACGTTACCCGCCAGGCGCGCTGGCGCGGTAATAACCTGCTTGAAGTAGAAGAGGACGTTGGGATCTTTGCCCGGCTCGAAATCCTCTAAGCTGGTACGCCAGGTAAACTCATCCTGGAATTTGACCACACTGAACGCACCGTCTGTGGTCGGCGTGACCTGCCCCACGTTACGTGCGACAGAACCGCCGCGATAACGGGTGATATGGTTCCAGATCACTTCAACACCATTCTGGGGAATCGGGAATGGCGTAGCATTCTGATAATTCCCGATTCCGTTGCCGTCCTTGATCAACTGCGCGCTGGTAGCGTTCTCGACAGTCTCATCCATTATCGACTGCGGATAGGTCGCCGTACGACGCGTTTTGTAGACCGGCATCTTATAATCATCGTACCGCTTGATCATCGCTATCTGCCCTGCGGACAGATTTTCTGCGTACTGATCCACATTACTTTGATCAATGGTAAACAGCACCTCGTCATCCGGGAACGGGTTAACGTAGATGCCATCATCATTGTAGGCTGCGGGGGCCTGCTTGAGACCGCCGTCCCAGGCAGGGATCTCATCTCCATTGCCGGCTTTTTCGGCACCGATGGGGGTCAGGCTCTTGCCCAGTTTGGCAGCCTCTTCAGCGGATACTGCGCCGACCGCGTTGCCAGCAAACAGGGTTGCTGCCAGTACACCGGAGGCCAGTAATTTTTTGTTCAGTTTCATTTAAATTACCTCGTCAAACATATTCGTGTCTGTTCAGAAGGAGTAAGAAACACTCGCGCTGACAAAATCACGGTCGGTTAACTCGTTGTACGGTTTACCGCCGAAGAAATTCGTGTAGCCGATGTTACCGGTGATCTTGTTCTGATAGACCCCCTGAACGGACAGACCAATTGCTTTACTACCTTCGTTAAAAGCGCCACCTGGCTGAGGGCTGTAACCCTGCACATCATGGCTCCAGGCTAGCTGTGGTGAGAGGTTGATACCCGCAAAGACGTTGTTGTAATCCCAGACCAGACGGGCGCGGTAACCCCATGAGAAATCGGTTGTGAACCCTTCATTATTACAGTAGTTGGTGTTCAGGTTTGCGCCGCCGGCACAAATATCCGCACCGCCCAGGGAGGACAGAGGAATTTGACCCACACCGAACGTACCGGAACGCCCATACCGTGCCTCATCGTAATCCGGGAGATCATGGATATAGGTTGCGCCAAATTCCGTAATAAACGACATCCGGCTGGCCCCCATCACCTGATCAAAGAACTTGATCAGAGTGAACTGCGTTTGCGAGACCTTGAAACGGTCATAACCCTTAACCTCAGTGCCAGCAAGGTTCGCACCACCAGACTCTTCCAGACGCTGACGCTCCAGCAGACTGAGCGGTGTCTGATTGCCATCGGCGTCGGTGCGGGCCTGCAGGCCACCCAGAATCAGCTCAAACGCGTTCCACTGAAGGGGGACGTTATCACGGAAGCTGTATTCCGCCCCCAGAGAGTAACCACCCGGAATGGTGGTGTTGATGCTGATACCGTAGAGGTTGATGTTTTCCGGATACTCGATGAAGTAGCTCGGGAATGTCGCGGCCGGTTTGCTCGGATCGTTTGTCTGGGTACCTTCCGGCGACGCGGGGTTATTCACCAGGCCACTGACATAGGGAAGACGGCTGTTGTACTTGATGTAGTAAAAGCCAAGTTCGGAATCGTTCAGGGCCGGCACATACCAGCGCATCGCAACACCAAACTGGTCTTTTGAGTCCGCTTCCTGATCGCCCAGACGCGGAGCGATGAATCCCTGGGCAAGTGCCTGGGAGTCCGGCAACTGACCAGCCAGAAGTACCGGTCCACATCCATCCGGCGCGAAGTCATTGGTGGAGAAGAAGGTGCCGCAATCGTCAGGGCGAACCGGCTCCCAATCAGCCTGGACAAAGGTTTCCACGGTGATGTTTTCGGTGACACCCGCTGACATGTAGAACATTTCGACCGGCAGCAACGCATCTTTCAGCTCAGAGCCCGGTGCGCGAAAAGCAGGCACATCAATCGGGTTGATAACGTTGATACCGCCCTGAATAAAGGTACTCTCACCCCAGCTCAGAACCTGCCGACCATAGCGAAGGCTGAGTGGCACGTTACCGAGATACCAGTCAGAGAACACGTAGGCGTCCAGAAGTTCACCGCCCGACGCATTATCTTTGGCTTCATCGTTCAACTCGCGTTGCTGGCCAACGTCATCAACCGCACGGTCGCCGTCTTTGAGTTCGAAGTCATAGTAGTAACGCCCACGGACTAATGCACCTACACGGTCGAGGTAGTCGCCCATCACGTTGTAGTTCAGGAACAGTTCACTCCGGCCCTTGGCTACGTGAGAGACCACATCCCCCTTCTCAAAGTTAAGGTTGCCGTCGTCGTAGTTATTGGTAGAGGCACCGATGTTCGCCATCGATCCGCCAGGCGCAAACTCAGGGCCCAGGTTACCTTGTGCGATAAGACGTCGATCGCGTTCCTCGGTCCGGACGGTTGCGCCGTAGGAAAGCGTGGTGTTGAACTGAGCTTCAACATCCCCCACGTTGAAAGAATAGGCGGCTGCCTGACCGGACATACCGGCTGCAACTGCCACGGCCAGCGGCAATTTGACCCACTGATGCCATTGTTGTGTTTTTCTTGTCATTGGAAGGCTACTCCATTGTTGTTCTGAGTCGCTGCTCTGATTATTGGTTTCTACTATGTTGGAGGCTTCACGCACAGTGCTCGTGATGGTGGCACTATAGCTAACGCCTTGAGGCGCTTTGATCAGTCAAAAGTATGATTTTGACTTAACAGCCTTTCTCGCCCGGCTCCTTCGCACCAAAACACTATAGACAACAAAATCAGATACAACCACCAAGGCGGTACGGAACGGAGGCAGACTTGGATGCACTAAAAGCGGAAGAAAAATGAAGAATTGAATCAGGCGTAGGTCGGATTACGTTTCGTTAATCCGACCTACTCTGCTACGCAGATTTATTGAAAGGACAGCAATCAACCAGATTGCTACAGCAATTCGATCGCCATGGCAGTCGCTTCACCACCACCGATACACAGGGCTGCAACGCCTTTCTTCTTGCCATAACGCTGCAGTGCGTACATCAGTGTGACCAGCAGACGGGAGCCGGTGGAGCCGACAGGATGCCCCTGGGCACAGGCACCGCCGTGGATGTTCACCTTCTCCGGATCCAGGCCGAGCTCGCGAATCGGCATCATCGCAACCATCGCGAAGGCTTCGTTGATCTCGAACAGATCCACATCGTCCTTGCTCCAGCCAGTCTTGGCGAACAAGGTTTCGATCGCTCCTACCGGCGCACAGGTGAATTCGGACGGATGCTGTGACTGGGTGCTGTGGCCAACGATACGGGCCAGTGGTTTCAGGCCACGCTTCTCGGCTTCGGACTCACGCATCAGAACCAGCGCGGACGCGCCATCGGAGATAGAGGAAGCGTTGGCGGCAGTGACGGTACCGTCTTTGGCAAACGCTGGGCGCAGACTCGGGATCTTATCGATGTTGGCGTTGTGCGGCTGCTCATCGTCTTCCACAACCACTTCGCCTTTGCGGGTCTTGACCGTCACCGGAATGATTTCGTCCTTCAACAGTCCCTCGTCGATGGCTTTCTTGGCCCGGGTAAGGGAGGTGATGGCGTATTCATCCATTTCTTCACGGGTGTAGCCTTTCTTGTCTGCCATTTCCTGGGCGAAGGCGCCCATCAGCCGGCCAGTCTCGGCATCTTCCAGGCCGTCGAGGAACATGTGATCCTGCGGCGCCTGTCCCGGCCCCATGCGATAGCCTTTGCGGACACCCTGGAGAACATAGGGCGCGTTGGACATGCTCTCCATACCACCGGCAACCAGGATGTCGTTGCTGCCTGCCTTGATGATGTCGTGGGCGAACATGGCGGCCTTCATACCGGAGCCGCACAGTTTGTTGATGGTGGTGGCACCAGTGTGATCCGGCAGACCGGCCTTGCGCATGGCCTGACGAGCGGGGCCCTGCTTGAGGCCGGCGGGCAGTACATTGCCCATGACCACTTCCTGCACATCCGCAGGCTGCAGGCCAGCGCGCTTAACGGCTTCGGCGATGGTGATCGCGCCCAGTTCCGGGGCGCTGACGTCGGCGAGACTGCCCTGGAAACCGCCCATGGGGGTACGGACACCGCTCACGATGACTACATTATCTGTGCTCATAGCTGAATCTCTCTGTTGGTTGTTTGGTAGCTTTGTCGGATTACGGTTTGTGCGCCGCTTCCAGGTACTCCCTGGATTGCATCTCCAGCAACCGTGATTCGGTCCGCTCAAACTCGAAGCCCAGTCGCCCACCGGCGTACAAGTCGGTGATAGCCGCTGCCGCCGAGATGATGACTTTGACGTTCCGGTCGTAAAACTCGTCGATCATGTTAATGAAGCGACGGGCCTGGTCGTCCTTCTCGCCACCCAGCACCGGCACGTTGCTGATGATGATGGCGTGGAACTGCCGCGCCAGTTCGATGTAGTCGTTCTGGCTGCGGGGGCCGTCGCACACGTCCTTGAAGTCGAACCAGACCACGTCATCGGCGTGGGCGATAGCGGGGATCTTGCGGCCGTTGATTTCCATGGATTTACTGTGCTTCGCCGCCTCGACCGCCAGGGCATCGTAACTTTTGCGAAGGCTGACGTCGGCTTCGTCGTCCAGCGGAAAGTGGTAGAGCTCCGCCTGTTCAAGCGTGCGCAGGCGATAGTCCACGCCGCCGTCGACATTCACCACTTCGGTGTGTTTTTTAACAAGATCAATGGCCGGCAGGAAACGGGCGCGCTGCAGACCATCCTTATAGAGGCCGTCAGGAACGATATTGGAAGTGCACACCAGGGTCACACCACGGCTGAACAGGCCGTCCATCAGAGTCGCCAGGATCATGGCGTCACCGATGTCGGAAACAAAAAATTCGTCGAAGCAGATCACCCGGGTTTCGTCAGCAAATTTTTTCGACACCAGGTCCAGCGGGTTTTTCTCCCCCTTCAGGGATTTGAGTTCGTTGTGAACCCGCTGCATGAAACGGTGAAAATGCACACGCATTTTGCGATCGAACGGCAACGATTCGTAGAAGGTGTCCATCAGGTAGGTCTTGCCACGACCAACCCCACCCCAGAAATACAGGCCCTTGACCGGCTCTTCCTTGCCCTTTTTCAGTTTTCTGCGGAGTTTTGCAAAACCTTTCTGGCGTTCGCTTTCGGCTTCCACGAGTTTATCGTACAGTGACTGCAAACGCTGAACGGCATCTTCCTGTGCCGGATCACGGAGAAAGTCCGGGCGCTCGAGATCCTGCTGGTAGCGTTGCCAGGGGGTCATTTGGTCGGTCATTAAGCCTGTTCCCGAAGAGTGGTCGTTCATTTACGGCGGCGTATTGTGGCCGATTTTGGGATTTTTCGCCACGTTGGCACTGCCAGCAGGCACCCGGCTCTGCAGCCAGCACGCGCTTTGACGACGCAATACGACGATTGGCTCAAGCTTTGTGGATGGGCGCGGGCCTCTCGGGACGTTATACTGCCCTCAAAGGGCCGAGCTCTTAAAACGCAAAAGGACGACACATTTTATGACGAACCTGATTCTGGCAGCGATTGCCGCTTTGGTTGTTGGCATTGTCATCGGCGTACTGGTCAGCCGCTCCGGGCAGACTACTAATCTGCGTCAGCGCCGTGTCGAGCAACAGATTGAGGAGCTGCGTAGCGAATACACCCGCTACCAGGCCCAGGTGAATGAGCACTTTATGGAGTCTGCTCATTTGCTGCGCCGTTTCAATGATGCGTATCGCGATGTAAATCTGCACATGGCACGGGGTGCGAACCGGCTGTGTAATGATGAAGAATGGATGGATGAGCTGGAGCGGGAGACGGCTCGTGCTCGTCTGGAGGATGTTCGCGAGGACGGCGTGGAGCCGCCCCGGGATTATGCCCCGAAGTCCGGACCTGAGGAGAAGGGCACGCTGGCTGAGGACTTTGGCCTTAAGAAGGGCAACAAGCCTTCAACCTCTAAGGCCTGATAGCCTGATAGTTTGGTGCCGCCCGGGTTTAAGTCCTGGGTGAAGTGGCTGGTTGAGTGCACCTTCCCAAAACACGCTCAAGCACATCCATGTGGCGCTTGGGCTCCGCCATCCATGGCTCCGCACAGTTTTGGAAAGGTGCACTCAACCAGCCACCCGGACTTTCGGCGCGCCTTGCTTGCGCCTTTTTAAACTGGATTATCGCAATCGATAAACCGGTGATTCACACCAAATTCCTTCTCCAACGCCTTACCGAGCGCCTTCACCCCGTAGCGTTCCGTGGCGTGGTGCCCGGCTGCATAGTAGTGAATCCCACATTCCCGGGCAGTATGGGTGGTCGGTTCGGAGATTTCGCCACTGATGTAGGCATCCAGGCCCGCTTCGAGGGCGATGTTGATAAAGCCCTGCGCTGCGCCGGTGCACCACCCTACCCTTTTGATCTCTGGTTTGCCCTCGCCGACCCACAGCGGTTCGCGATGGAGTTTTTCGGCGATTTGTTGGCCGAACTGTTCGGGGCTGAGGGCTTGCGGTAACTCGCCTTCCCAGACCAGGCCACCCAGGGGACGGGGGTTTTCGATGCCCAATACATCGGCCAATTGGCGGTTGTTGCCATATTCGGGGTGGTCGTCCAGTGGCAGGTGGTAGGCGACGAGGCTGATGTCATGGTCGAGGAGCTGTTTTATACGTTGGCGTTTCATGCCCTGGATGCGCTGGTCCTCGCCTTTCCAGAAGTAACCATGGTGAACGAGGATCATGTCGGCCTTGACCTGGATGGCGGCGTCGATGAGGGCTTTCGAGGCGGTGACGCCGGTGACGATGGTGTTGACGTCGTCTTTGCCTTCAACCTGGAGGCCGTTCGGGCAGTAGTCCTGAAAGTTTTCGGGCTGGAGCCATTGTTCGATTGTGTTGAGAATCTCGTTTCTATCGGCCATAACCAAACTCCTGTTAGCGATATCACCTTAGTTTGAGAAGCGGGGCGGCCAGGGCCTTCCGGGAATGTCGGAGGCCATGGATGGCCGGAGATCAAGCGCACATGGGCGAAGCAAACGTTTATGAAGCGCAGCTTCATGTGCCGCTGAGCGCCAGCAATCTGCGATTGCTGGCCGGACCCGCTTGCGGGTGCTTGTAGCGTTTCCCGGAAGGCCCTGGCCGCCCCGCTTTACCACCAAAACAGAAGGCTACAAAGACTTGAGGCCAGCAATCAGCGCATCATTCTGCTCTGGCGTTCCAATGGTGATTCTGAGAAAGTCACTGATTCTGGGTTTGTTAAAGTGCCGGACTATGATGCCCTGCTCTCTGAGGCCTTTCGCCAAGGCTTCACCGGCCTCAGTTTTGTGACGGGCGAAGATGAAGTTGGCTTTTGACGGCAGCACCTCGAAACTCAGATCTTCCAGCGCTTTGGTCACTCGCTCACGCTCGGAAATCACACCGTCGCAGCATTTCTGGAACCAGGCTTCGTCTTCGTAGGCGGCTTTTGCGCCAGCGAGGGCCAGACGATCCAGAGGGTAGCTGTTGAAGCTGTTTTTGACGCGGTTGAGGGCTTCAATCAGATCCGGGTGCCCTACTGCAAAGCCAACGCGCAAACCGGCCAGTGAGCGGGCTTTCGACAGCGTCTGGCTGACCAGCAGGTTCGGATACTTATCGACCAATGCAATCGCGCTTTCACCGCCGAAGTCGATGTAGGCTTCGTCGACCACCACTACCCGGTCGGGGTTGGCCTGCAGGATTTCTTCCACGTGCTCAAGCCCCAGGTAACGACCGGTCGGGGCGTTGGGGTTCGGGAAGATCACGCCGCCGTTAGGCTGTTTGTAGTCCGCCGGGTTGATTTCGAAGGCGTCGGTCAGCGGGATGGTTTTGCCTTCGATGTTGTAGAGGCCGCAGTACACCGGGTAGAAACTGTAAGTGATGTCCGGGAACAATACGGGTTCGCCGTGCTGGAACAGGCCATAGAAAATATGGGCCAGGACTTCGTCGGAGCCGTTGCCGAGGAAGACTTGTTCGGGCTTGACGTTGTGATAGCCGGCGATGGTCTGGCGCAAGCTTTCGCCTTCCGGGTCCGGGTAGAGGCGGAGGCTGTCGTTCAGTTCGGCCTGGATGGCTTCGATGACTTTCGGTGACGGGCCAAAGGGGTTTTCGTTGGTGTTCAATTTCACCAGATTCGCCATCTTCGGCTGTTCGCCCGGTACATATGGCACCAGATCGTTGACCAACGGGCTCCAGAACTTACTCATTTCTCACCCTTAATCCGATATTCCGCCGACCGCGCATGAGCAGTCAAACCCTCGCCTCGGGCCAAGACTGACGCCACGCGCCCCATGCGATCAGCCCCCTCGGCACTGAAACCGATGATGGACGAGCGCTTCTGGAAGTCATAAACCCCTAGCGGCGATGAGAACCGCGCCGTGGCGCTGGTCGGCAATACGTGGTTCGGGCCGGCACAGTAGTCGCCGAGAGCTTCGGCTGTGTAGCGGCCCATAAAGATGGCGCCGGCGTGGCGGATTTCTTCGACCAGTGCCTCGGGGTCTTCCACAGAAAGCTCCAGGTGTTCCGGGGCAATCCGGTTGGAGACCCTGGCGGCTTCGCTGAGATCGGCGACCTGGATAAGAGCGGCACGGTCGGTCATGGAGGTACGGATGATATCCGCCCGCTCCATGGTCGGCAGCAGTTTATTGATGCTGGCTTCGACCGCGTCGAGAAATTCCACATCCGGGCTGATCAGGATGGACTGGGCCTGTTCGTCGTGTTCGGCCTGGGAGAAGAGGTCCATGGCAATCCAGTCGGGATCGGTTTTGCCGTCGCAGATGACGAGAATTTCCGACGGGCCGGCGATCATATCGATACCGACGGTGCCAAAGACTTCGCGTTTGGCAGTGGCAACAAAGATGTTCCCTGGGCCGACGATCTTGTCGACGGCAGGAATGGTCTCAGTGCCGTAGGCCAACGCGGCAACTGCCTGAGCGCCACCAACGGTGAATACACGATCAACGCCAGCAATGGCCGCAGAAGCCAGCACCATATCGTTCACCACACCGTCCGGTGTCGGAACCACCATGACCACTTCGCTCACACCGGCAACCTTGGCAGGAATGGCGTTCATCAGCACGGAAGACGGATACGCGGCCTTGCCGCCGGGCACGTAAAGCCCTGCCCGATCCAGCGGCGTGACTTTCTGTCCAAGCACTGTGCCGTCTTCGTCCTGGTACTGCCAAGACTTCTGGTTCTGGTGCTCGTGATAACTGCGAACCCGCTCGGCAGCCTTTTCCAGGGCCACACGCTGGTCTTCCGGAATGGCGCCCAACGCCTTTTGCAGTCGGCTCTGATCCATTTCCAGTTCGGAAACACTGCCAACCTTCAGGCGATCAAACTTCTCGGTAAACTCGAGAACTGCCTGGTCACCGCGGGTTTTCACTTCATGCAGGATATGACGCACCGACTCATTCACCTGATGATCCACGCTGTCGTCCCAGGCCAGGAGTTTGGCCAGTGCACTGTCAAAGTCACTCTGGGAAGCATTTAATCTAGTGATGCTGATGTCGGTCATTTCACCTTTCCTGTATTCGGAGGATTACTCCACTGTATAAAACTGGCTGGATGCACCAAAGCACTCGAAGGCAATACAGCACTTGGGGAAGCGGTCAGGTAGGGCTTTCCAAAACTGTGCGGAGCCATGGATGGCGGAGCCCAAGCGTCACATGGATGTGCTTGAGCGTGTTTTGGAAAGCCCTACCTGACCGCTTCGTACTCCCAAATTCGCCTTATTAGTCCTGCCGGCGCTTGTCCACAGCAGCGGACATTTTTTCGATTATGGGGTTAATCCGCTCATGTTTCATCTTCATAGAAGCGCGATTGACCACCAAACGGCTGCTGATGTGTTCGATCAGATCCCTTGGTTCCAGGCCATTGGCTTTCAAGGTATTGCCGGTATCCACTATATCGACAATCTCATCGGCAAGGTTCAGGATCGGAGCGAGCTCCATAGCACCGTAAAGCTTGATGATATCCGCCTGCCGTCCCTGGGCCGAGTAATAGCGGCGGGCCAGGTTAACGAACTTGGTGGCCACGCGGATTCGACCCGCCGGCGCCGGCTTATCCTTCGGGCCGGCGGTCATCAGGCGGCAGCGGGAAATGTTCAGATCCAGCGGCTCGTAGAGACCATCGCCGCCGTGCTCCATCAGGACATCCTTACCGGTTACCCCGAGGTCCGCGCCACCATATTGCACATAGGTGGGTACGTCCGTGGCGCGGATAATCAGCACCCGTACGCTGGGGTCGGTGGTGGGGAACACCAGCTTGCGGGATTTCTTGATGTCGTCAACCAGCTCAATGCCCGCTTCCGCGAGCAATGGCAGGGTTTCATCGAGGATTCGCCCCTTCGACAAAGCGATGGTGATGGAGTCGGTCATGCGTCCTTCCGGTTTCTGATCCGTTTCGATCATGCTGGCAGGCGGCGAATACTGGCGCCCAGCAGCTGCAGCTTCTCTTCAATACACTCGTAGCCGCGGTCAATGTGGTAGATGCGATCCACAATCGTGTCGCCATCGGCCATCAAACCGGCTATAACCAGGCTGGCAGACGCCCGCAGGTCGGTCGCCATCACTGGCGCGCCGGTCAGATATTCAACGCCCTTGATGATCGCTGCGTTACCTTCGAGCGTTATGTCCGCGCCCATGCGGATCAGCTCCTGAAGGTGCATGAAGCGATTTTCGAACACCGTTTCCACGATGGTACCGGTACCTTCGGCAACCGCGTTCATCGCCGCAAACTGGGCCTGCATGTCGGTAGGAAACGCCGGGTAAGGCGCCGTGCGCAGGCTCACCGCTTTCGGACGGTTGCCCTTCATGTCCAGTTCGATCCAGTCTTTGCCGGTGGTAATGTGCGCCCCGGCTTCTTCCAGCTTGAGCAGCACCGCTTCCAGCAGGTCTTCCCGGGTATCTTTCAGTTTCACACGACCGCCGGTGGCGGCAGCGGCTACCAGGTAGGTACCGGTTTCGACACGGTCAGGCAGCACGTCGTAGTGGCAACCATGCAGGCGTTCCACGCCATTGATTTCGATGGTCGCGGTGCCATGGCCCTTGATGTCGGCGCCCATGGCAATCAGGCACTCGGCCAGATCCACCACTTCCGGCTCGCGGGCAGCGTTTTCCAGGATGGTTTTGCCGTCCGCCAGAGCCGCGGCCATCATCAGGTTTTCGGTGCCGGTCACGGTTACGGTGTCCAGGAAGATGTGGGCGCCCTTCAGGCGACCATTGGTCTTGGCCTTGATGTAACCATTTTCCACCTTCACTTCAGCGCCCATCATTTCCAGACCGTGGATATGCAGGTTCACCGGCCGGCTACCGATGGCACAACCGCCCGGCAGGGACACTTCCGCTTCGCCAAAATGAGCCACCAGCGGGCCCAGCACAAGGATGGACGCCCGCATGGTCTTGACCAGCTCGTAAGGCGCATGGAAATGCTTGATGGTGTTGGCGTGCACTTCCACGCTCATTTTTTCATCAATCAGCAACTCCACGCCCATGCGGCCCAGCAGCTCGATCATGGTGGTGATGTCGTTCAGGTGCGGCAAGTTGCCCACTGTTACCGGCTCATCCGCCAGCAGGGTGGCAGCCAGTATGGGCAGTGCGGCGTTCTTGGCACCGGAAATCCGGATTTCACCATTCAGGGGCTTACGGCCCCTGATCAGAAGTTTGTCCACAATAGTCTTCCTGTTATTGGCGGGCAGCTATCAGCCCTGGCGCGCGGCCCATTCAGCCGGGGTAAATGCTTTCGGATGCAGGGCGTGTATGGTGCCGTCCATAATGTGCTGGAAAAGCACCTTGTTGATCATTTGCTGCCGTTTGATGGTGGACAGGCCTTCAAAAACCTCCCCTACCACGACAACCATATAATGGTTGCCATCGACCTGAACCTGCACTTCGCAATCCGGCAGGGCCTGTTTTACCAGTTCGGTAACTTCGGCGGCTTCCATAGTCATTCCTCGGGTGTTTATAGATCAGGGGCGAGATTGTAACCAATTACGCGGCCCGGGTCAGCCAGCAGAGAATGACAGAATGGAGAGAACGAAGAACGTGAAGATTAGCGGGGATGTTTCAGGCGGACTTATCGGGCTGGAAACCAGTCAACTGCTCTTCAAGGTTGCTGAGAGCGGCCAGCGAATAGAGACGGGCACTGACGCCAGTGAATGACAGCGAACGGCCGAACTCCCCGGCGCATCGCTGCCAGCAAAGCAACAACGACAGAACCACGCTGTGCGCTGTTTCCATGGCACTCAGATCGACAGTCAGGTCTCCGGAAGCTGACCGGATCAGTGCCTCGCCCTGCTTTCTGAAGGACACCACCGTGAGCGGATCGACAGACCCGCTCACTTTCAGGATGTCGCCACTGAGCTCAACCCGGGCGCCCGAAGTCATGAGTTATCCACTTCTTCATCCAGGTTGAGACTGTCCACAGCGCCATCCCAACTATCGATCACAGCCTGCACTTCACCGCGATTCTGCTCCATTTCCTGGGCAAACCGGTCACGGAAGGCCAGGCCGATATTGATGCCTTCGACGATGACGTTCTCCATCATCCATCGACCGTCATCATTTTTATACATGGAGTAAGTGACCGGGTACCGGTTGCCACTGGCGGTGAGCACCTCCATCTGCACGGAGGCCCGCTCCGCGTTATTGGGGTGGATCTCCGCGTCTTTCACCTCAATGGCGAAATCGTTGGCGCTCACAAGGGCCTGGGCATAGCTGTCGAACAAGCTGCGCTTGAATTTTTCAACGAACTCATCCCGCTGTTCCGGAGACGTCTGGCGCGCATACCTTCCCATGACTCGGGCAGCGATCCGGCGGAAGTCCACGAATTCCCGCAGTTCCTGATCCATACTGATGTAAAAGGCCTCAGGGTCTCTCTCATACAGGCCCTTCTCCTCGTTCAGCTTGTCCACCAGGCGCTGGGTGTTTTCATCCACATACTTTACAAGGTCTTCTTCCTGACCTGCGTGGGCCGGAAGCACCAGGGCTGCTGCCATCAGGAATGCCATAAAAAGCATGCCGCGTCTGATCAATACCATGTTTTTCTCCTGTAACGTTTCAGATCCTTTTCTCTCGCACTATTTACCCGACGCAAAGTTGGTTATCAGGCGCTCAAGATTCATGGCCGACTGGGTTGAATAAAAGCTGTCTCCGGGATTCAGGGACTCCATGTCTCCACCGATGGAAATATCAATGTACTGATCCCCGAGTATGCCGGATGTACGTATTACCGCTGAGCTGTCCGCCGGGATGTTGTCCACGTCAGCGTCAATGGCAAGTTCCACCCTGGCCTGGAAGGTCTCCTTGTCCAGGGTCACACTGCGAACCGAGCCCACCTTGACGCCCGCCATGGCGACTTTGCCCCGTGGCGAAATGCCGCCAACGTCATTGAAGTTGGCATACAGGGTATACGTGTCACCTGCGCTTTTGGGTGACAATCCGCTCACCTGCAATGCCAGAACCAGCACCGCTGCAAGCCCTGCGATCATAAACAGGCCGGTGATGATTTCCGTGGTTCTCTGTGCCATATCCGGCTCCCGATTAAGTTCTGGTCAATCCTGCTGTATTCGCGCCGCAATTCCGGGTCAGAAATTCCCGAACATGACGGCAGTAAGCACAAAATCCAGGCCGAGAACGGCCAACGATGAATACACAACGGTTTTGGTGGTGGCCGAACTGATGCCGGCAGAAGTCGGCACGCAATCATAACCCTGAAACACGGCAATCCAGGTGCAGACGAACCCGAATACCACGGTTTTCACCACGCCGTTCAGCACGTCATCCACAAAGCTGACCGATGACTGCATATTACCCCAGAATGCACCCTCGAATACGCCCAGCCAATCGACGCTCACCAGCATGCCGCCCCATATACCAACCACCGAGAAGATGACGGCCAGGATTGGCATCGCGATAAAACCGGCCCATAACCTGGGAGCAATCACCCGCCTCAGAGGATCCACCCCCATCATTTCCATGCTGGACAGCTGCTCCGTCGCCTTCATCAGGCCTATCTCAGCGGTCAGGGCCGAGCCGGCCCGCCCCGCGAATAACAGCGCCGTCACGACCGGCCCCAGCTCCCGCACCAGTGTCAGAGCGATCATCTGACCGACCGCCGCTTCTGAGCCATAATCACTGAGAATGGTATAGCCCTGCAGTCCCAGCACCATGCCGATAAACAGGCCAGACACCACAACGATCGCCAGGGACAGCACCCCAACGGAATAGAGTTGGCGAACCAGTAATGGAAACCCGACCGCAGGTTTCGGAACCCCAGCCAGGGCACCCCCAAGAAAATAGCCTGCACGGCCAACCGTGGCCACGATATCAAACCCCAATCGGCCGAGCGCGGCGATCCGATCCATCATTTGAGGCCTCCGGTGAGTCCCCAGTCCGACCCTGCATCCGGAGCCGGGTAGTTAAATGGCACGGGACCATCCGGCTGCCCCTGCAGGAACTGCTGCACTCGCTCGGACGGGTGCTGCCTTAATTCATCCGGCGTCCCTTCGCCAATAATCTGGCCATCAGCAATGATGCAGGCGTAATGGCAGATACTCAGGGATTCCGGCACATCGTGGGACACCAGCACGCTGGTCAGCCCCATGGAACTGTTGAGGTCACGGATCAGTTTGACCAGCACCCCCATGGCAATCGGATCCTGTCCGGCAAAGGGCTCGTCGTACATGATCAGTTCCGGGTCCAGCGCAATGCTGCGGGCAAGTGCCACGCGACGGGTCATCCCACCGGACAGCTCAGAGGGCATCAGATCCCTCGCCCCCCGGAGCCCGACAGCCTCCAGTTTCATCAGCACGATATCGCGGATCATGTCTTCCGGCAGGGAGGTATGGACACGCAAGGGAAAAGCAACGTTCTCGAATGCGCTGAGATCGGTAAACAGGGCACCGCTCTGGAACAACATGCCCATTTTTTCCCGCAACGTATACAGAGCCTTGCGTCTAAGCTTGGGCACATTCTCGCCCGCCACCATGATGGTGCCGGAATCCGGCTTCAACTGACCGCCGATCAGCCGCAACAGGGTGGTCTTGCCGGTTCCGCTCGGCCCCATGATGGCGGTAGTCTTGCCACGGGGAATTTCGAGGGTCACACCATCAAATATACGCCGGCCCGAGCGTGAAAAGACCACATCCGTCAATGTTATGTATGCTTCCGAAGCCATAAGCCATCCCTTTCGATCAGGCGCATACATTATGCGAAGCCGGTTGGAAGCTCAATCGGTCCTTCACAAAATGTCCTGATGGCAATGATCAGTTTCCCTGAACAAGGCCCCGTAGCCTCGTGAAGTGATATACTCTCGCCAATTCATCCTGAGCCCCAATGACGACAAGGTGCGAGCCGGAAACACCATGAGCGACAGCAACAAATCCATAGCCGACATCAAGCAGACCTACCGGGACTCGGCCCTCCGGGCCATCGAAATCGAGAAAGACGCCATTGCCGCCCTCTCGGATCGCATTGACGATCACTTTGTCCGTGCCTGCGAGGTCATCATGGCGTGCAAAGGACGCGTGGTGGTCACCGGCATGGGCAAATCGGGCCATATTGGCAACAAGATTGCCGCCACCCTGGCCAGCACCGGCACTCCGTCTTTCTTCGTACATCCGGGGGAAGCGAGTCATGGCGACCTGGGCATGATTACCGGCCAGGATGTGGTGATTGCCCTTTCCAACAGCGGCAACACCAGTGAAGTGGTCACCATCTTGCCGCTGATTCGCCGTATGGGCGCGCCACTGATCAGCATGACCGGCAATTCCGACTCCACCCTGGCGAAGGAAGCTGTGGCCAACCTCGACGTCAGTGTTGCCCTGGAAGCCTGCCCTCTGGGCCTGGCACCCACCTCCAGTACTACCGCCACTCTGGTGATGGGGGATGCCCTGGCTGTCGCATTGCTGGAAGCCCGGGGCTTCAGTGCGGAAGACTTTGCATTTTCCCATCCGGGGGGCAGCCTGGGCCGGCGCCTGTTGTTGCGGGTTTCCGACATCATGCATACCGGTGACCGCATTCCCCGGGTAACTGGCGACACCACCCTTAGCGGCGCGTTGCTTGAAATGTCCCGCAAGGGGCTGGGCATGACCACCGTAGTAGACGCAGACGGCAACATGACCGGCGTATTCACTGATGGTGACCTGCGTCGCACGCTGGACAAGTCCATTGACGTCCACACCACACCAATTCATCAGGTCATGACTCACAACGGCAAGACTATTCAGGCCGACCACCTGGCAGCCGAAGCGCTGAATATCATGGAAGAAATGAAGATCAGTGCACTGCCCGTCACCGATGAAAACGGCCGCTTGGTCGGTGCCATCAACATGCACGACCTGCTTCGCGCCGGCGTAATCTGAGGAGCACGCTATGACCGACACGCTGCGCCCGCAATGGCCCGCCCGCATCCTCGGCAAAGCCGCCCGTATCCGACTGCTGGCCCTGGATGTGGACGGCATCATGACCGATGGCAAACTGTTTTTCAGCGCCGCCGGTGATGAAATGAAGGGTTTTAATATCCTGGATGGACTGGGCCTGAAGCAGGTTATGGCCGCCGGCATTACCGTTGCCGTGATTACCGGGCGTACATCGCCACTCACCCAGAAGCGTATGAGCGACCTTGGCATCCCCCATCTGATGCAGGGCCGCGAGGACAAGAAAGTGGCGCTGCAGGAACTGGTTGATTCCCTGGGCGTCAGTCCCGAAGAGATTGCCTATATGGGGGATGATCTGCCGGACCTGCCCGCGATCCGCTTCGCCGGTCTGGGCATTACCGTCCCCAACGGTTACTGGCTGGTTCGCGAACAGGCGGATGTATGCACTTCGGCTCCCGGCGGCAACGGTGCCGTTCGTGAGGCCTGCGATCTGCTGCTGACTGCCTGCGGCCAGCTTGACGCCACACTGGCCGCCTACACCCAGGCTGACTGAAGGATCCTGTCGCGATGAGAGGCAACCTGCTCCCCACCCTGCTACTGGTCGACCGGCCCTGGCTGAGAACCCTGGCGCTGGGCTGCGCCGCTGTGGCCCTGGTCATGATGTTGTGGCAGAGTGACGAACCGCAGGAACCGGTGGACGCAGCAGCGCTGAGAGGGCAATCCGAGCCTGATGGCTTTGTCGTCAATGGCCGCTACCTTTCCTACGATGAAAACGGCAAGCTCAGCGTACGCTTTGAGAGCCCGCGTATTGAACAGTTTGAAGCGCAGAACAAGGCTATTATGGAATCACCCAGGGCAGAGTTGTTCGGCGAGGGTGAAGAAGAGCCGTGGTATTTAAGCGCGGACTCCGGGACCTTTCGAGAAGGAAAAGGCCTGCTTCATCTGGAAGGCAACGTTCAGGTAATTCGCAGGTCCGGCGACCGCCAGGGCACACTGACAACGTCCAGACTGACACTGGATAATAGCAAAAACACCGTCTACACCGACGCTCCGGTGGAGCTGACCGATTCGTTCAGCGTGACCCGTGCAACCGGGATGAAGGCCTGGATTGATGACCGCATTCTCGAACTCAACTCACAGGTGGAAGGACGCTATGAGCCTGGCCAACAAGCCAATCCGTAACCTTGCCGCAGCGCTGGCAGCATGCCTGTTCGCAGGCTCCGCTGTTGCTTTCAGCCTCGATTCGGACGTCCCGATCTCGGTCAAGGCCAACAGCGCACGACTGGATGACAGCAAAGGCGTTGCCACCTACACCGGCAATGTTCATCTCACCCAGGGTGCGACCGAGCTAACCGCTGACAAGGTGACCCTCTACCGCGATGCAGAAGGTCTGCGGCGTATTGAGGCCACGGGCAAGCCCGCCCATTATCGGCAACCCGCTCGCGATGGACAGGGGGAAACCGATGCCCGCGCCCTCAACATCATCTACTCGGCCCCGGAAAGCCGGCTGACCTTTAAACGGAAAGCCGTCATCGAGCAGAACGGCAACCTGTTCCGCGGCGACATCATTCATTATGATAGCGTCGACCGTGTGGTCACAGCAGAAGGGGCGGCCAACGACGACAACGGCAATGGCCGCGTTGAAATGATTATCCAGCCACGCAGTAGCCAAAACAGACAGGATTCGGATGGCAGTTCTCAGGGCCAGTAATCTGGCAAAAAGCTACAAGCACAAGAAAGTGGTCCTTGATGTCTCCCTGGAGATTCGCAGTGGCGAAATCGTCGGCCTGTTGGGCCCCAATGGCGCGGGCAAAACCACCTGTTTCTATATGATCGTGGGCCTGGTACCTGCTGATCACGGCCGTATCACCATCGACAGCAAGGACATTACGCCCCTGCCTATGCATGGCCGGGCCCGCAAGGGGATCGGCTACCTGCCCCAGGAAGCGTCAGTGTTCCGCAAGCTGACGGTGCGGGACAACATCATGTCGATCCTGGAGACTCGCAAGGAACTCAAGCGGGCGGACCGCGAGGCCAAACTGGAAGAGTTACTGGCAGAGTTCCACATTACACACATCCGCGACAGCATGGGGATGGCCCTCTCCGGTGGTGAACGACGCCGGGTGGAAATTGCCCGGGCGCTGGCCATGGAACCGGCATTCATCCTGCTGGATGAGCCCTTTGCCGGCGTGGACCCCATTTCGGTCAGTGACATCAAGCATATAATCCGGCACCTGCGGGACAAGGGTATCGGGGTATTGATCACCGACCACAACGTGCGTGAAACCCTGGATATTTGCGAAAATGCCTATATCGTTTCAGGTGGCCACATCATCGCTTCCGGCAATTCGGAGGAAATCCTGGCCAACCAGAAGGTGAAAGAGGTCTACCTTGGCAATGAGTTCCGCCTTTGACCGGTGTCATATTCCGCGACGGCTTTCACCATGGCCCAATTGTCATGGTGATGACAAGCAAGTACACTCGGCAAAGAACTTGCTTGGTCTGGCAAGTAGCCAACATACAACGAATTTTTATGCAATCACTCGTTACTGAGTGACGGATCCTGAACCATGGTTATGAAAGCGTCATTACAGTTAAAGCTGGGTCAAAGCCTGACCATGACGCCTCAGTTGCAGCAGGCGATCAAACTGCTGCAACTTTCCACGCTGGACCTTCAGCAGGAAATCCAGCAGGCACTGGACTCCAACCCCATGCTGGAAACGTCAGAAGACGACGACGTCCCGGATGCCAATGCGGCCGAGCAGGACAGCGAGGAGCCTCAGAAGACAGAAGAAACGGCCTCGGCGACTGAGTCCTCCTCCGACTGGGATGAATCCGAAAACGGCCCCGACTGGGCGTCCGAAAACGACATTCCCGATAACATTCCCGATGACCTGCCGGTAGACACCGCCTGGGATGACATTTACCAGTCAGCGCCTGCGGCCGCACCACGCA
The DNA here is from genome assembly GCF_947259545.1 of uncultured Marinobacter sp. Lineage (GTDB taxonomy): Bacteria > Pseudomonadota > Gammaproteobacteria > Pseudomonadales > Oleiphilaceae > Marinobacter. The sequence goes on along the minus strand of NZ_CAMYMK010000002.1, from coordinate 857,497 downwards.
ACGACGACGAGAACGACAGCGACTTCGAAACCCGTAACTCGCCGACCGAAACCCTGCAGGATCATCTCGAATGGCAGCTGAACCTGACGCCCCTGAGCGAACGGGATCAGGCGATTGCCCACGCCCTGATGGATGCAGTGGATGAGCGCGGTTACCTGACGTCGTCCATAGAGGAGATACACTCCGGACTGCTGGACGAAACCGAAGACGACCCGCTGGAACTGGATGAAGTGGAAGCCGTGCTGCATCGCCTGCAGCACTTTGATCCGCCCGGCGTCTTTGCCTGCGACCTGCAGGAATGCCTGCTGATCCAGTTGAACCAGCTGCCGCCGGACACTCCTTGGCTGGCCCAGGCACGACTGGTCATCACCCATTACATCAACCTGCTGGGCAACCGGGATTACGCACAGTTGCTGCGCCGCAGCCGCCTGAAGGAAGACCAGCTGCGGGAAGTGCTGGCCCTGATCACCAGTCTCAACCCGCGCCCGGGCGATTCGGTGGATCAGGCGGAACCGGACTACGTCATTCCCGACGTCATGGTCCGCAAACACAACGGTCGCTGGCGGGTTGAGCTCAATCCTGACATCGCGCCGCGGATCCGCGTCAATGCCAGCTACGCTTCCCTGATCAAGCGCGCGGACAGCAGCGCCGACAACACCTACCTGCGGGACCAGCTTCAGGAGGCCAAGTGGTTCATCAAGAGCCTGCAAAGCCGTAACGAAACACTGCTCAAGGTGGCGACTCGTATTGTCGAGCATCAGCAGGGCTTCCTGGATCACGGCGAAGAAGCTATGAAACCGCTGATCCTCTCGGACATCGCCCAGGCCGTGGAAATGCACGAGTCCACCATTTCCCGGGTGACCACCCAGAAATACATGCACACACCTCGTGGCATTTTCGAATTAAAGTACTTTTTTTCAAGCCATGTCAGTACCGATGAAGGCGGAGAGTGTTCCTCCACCGCGATCCGTGCCATGATCAAGAAACTGATCGCAGCAGAAACTCCGAAAAAGCCATTGAGCGATAGCAAAATTGCAGCCATGCTAGGAGAACAGGGTATCAAGGTAGCCAGGCGGACCGTAGCCAAATATCGAGAGGCTATGCACATCCCGCCATCCAATGAACGGAAACGGCTTGTTTAACCCGACTGGATCCGCCGGCAGGAATAATGCCGGCACACCGCTGGCCCTCAACCGGGACCGGCATGATGACGACAGGAGACGCCTATGCAACTCAATATTTCAGGCCATCACGTAGAACTGACTCCCTCTCTGAAAGATTACGTATCAGGCAAGTTTGAAAAGCTCGAGCGCCATTTTGACCACATCAGCAACTGCCAGGTGACGCTTCAGGTGGAAAAGGTGAGGCAAATGGCTGAGGCGACACTCCACGTGATTGGTGGTGAGATTCACGCAAAGGCTGAGAACGACGACATGTACGCAGCGATTGACTCGCTGATTGACAAGCTGGATCGTCAGATTCTCAAACACAAGGAAAAGAACATCGATCGTATGCATGGTAATGGTGCCCGTTAAGATACCGTTATCCAGGCATTCAACCTAATCGAGCTGCGGCATGTACGTGCCGCAGCCTTTTTTTTACGGAATTGCAGTCGATTCATGAGCGACACATCCCTGACTATCGAAAATATTCTTGCCCCAGAGCTGACCCTTTGCCGGGTTCGCGCGTCCAGCAAGAAACGGGTTCTGGAGTTTATTGCCGAGGAGGTGAATCAGCAGGATTCCTCCCTTAGTGAAACCCAGATCTTCAACAACCTGATTTCTCGGGAGCGGCTCGGCAGCACTGGCATCGGCCAGGGCATTGCCATTCCTCACTGCCGTCTTGACGGGCTTGATCGGGTGGTTGGTGTGCTGCTGACCCTGGAAGAAGGGGTTGGCTTTGATGCCATTGATAATCAGCCAGTGGACCTGGTGTTTGCTCTGATTGTCCCCAAAGAGGCCACCAGCGAACACCTGGAACTGTTGAGTCAGTTGGCTGAGAAGTTCAACGATCGTGGATTTTGCGATCAGCTGCGGCAGTGTACCGATGCCCAGACTCTCTACAGCCGCATGTTGGATGGTAACAGCTGATCATTTCAGAGCGGAGGCAAAGAGGCAATGAAACTGATTATTGTCAGTGGCAGGTCAGGCTCGGGGAAAAGTACGGCGCTTCACGTGCTGGAAGATCTTGGCTTTTATTGCATTGATAACCTTCCGATCGGCCTGCTGTTCCCGCTGACGACGGAAGCTGCCAATCACAGTGACTCCCCCGGCCGCCTGAGAAAAATGGCGGTCAGCATTGATGCCCGCAACCTGGCCGGTGAGCTGACCAACTTCGAAACCATCTATCGGCAGCTTCGGGGTACCGGCGTGACCGTCGAGATCATCTACCTTGACGCAAACGAAAAATCCCTGCTCCAGCGTTTCCACGCAACACGGCGCAAGCACCCCCTGAGCGATGACAAAACCTCCCTGCGGGAAGCCATCGGCGACGAAAAGCGCTTGCTGGAGCCGCTGTCAAAGCTGGCCGACCTCTACATCGATACCACCGGCATGTCCATGTACGAGCTTCGGGACATGATCAAACAGCGCATCGTTGGACGCAAGGATCAGGAACTGGCTCTGCTGTTCCAGTCGTTCGGATTCAAACACGGTGTGCCGCTGGACTCCGACTACGTATTCGATGTGCGCTGCCTTCCCAATCCTTACTGGGATACCAGCCTTCGCCAGTATGTCGGTACTGACCAACCAGTCATCGAGTTTCTGGAGAAGGAGCCTTTGAGCCGCAGGATGGTCGACGACCTGATCGCATTTCTGGACAGCTGGCTGCCTTCATTCGCCGACAGCAATCGAAGCTACATGACTATCTCCATTGGCTGTACCGGCGGTCAGCACCGCTCTGTCTATGTCTGCGAGCAGCTTGGCCACTACTTCCGCCAGAAGTACAACAACGTCCAGGTCCGCCACACGGAATTGCCACACCTGCAAAGCCGGGATCAGGCGTGAGAAGACGATGATTCGACGCGACATTACCATTATCAACAAGCTGGGATTGCACGCGCGTGCCACCGCCAAACTGGTTGCAACCGCTTCCGCTTATGAAAGCTCGATAAAAATCAGCGGCAAGGGCCGCGAAGTTGACGCTAAAAACATCATGCAGGTCATGATGCTGGCAGCGAGCCAGGGAACAGACGTAGAGCTGATTGCGGAGGGCCCGGATGAGGAACAGGCTATTAACGCATTGGTCGAGCTGATCAATGATTATTTTGGCGAAGGCGAGTAAATTCCGCGGCAATCACCTACAACTCTTCCTCACCTGTACCGCCTAAGTCCGCTATAATACGGGGGTTTTCTGACTGTGGGTGAACCATGACCGATATTCTGGAAAAAAGCCAAGCTCGCCAGCGCCTTCGCTCCCTCAGCGAAGCGCTCGATAGTGGTGCGCTGAAACAGGTTGCACGCATCCTGAATGGCGGCCTGAGCCCCAGTGATATTGCCCACCTGCTGGAATCGTCCCCGCCCCGCCAGCGGGCCCTGCTGTGGAACCTGGTCGATAAGCAACTGGAAGGTGAAGTCCTCCAGTACCTCGGCGATGACATCCGGGGCTATTTTCTCAGCCAGTTGAATGCCCAGGAACTGGCCGACATCCTGGAAGATTTCGAGTCGGATGACTTGGCCGACCTGCTGCAGCAGCTGCCTGATACGGTTATCCAGGAAGTTCTGGATACCATGGACGAGCAGGATCGTCAGCGCGTAGAGGAAGTCCTGTCCTACCCGGAGGATACTGCCGGCGGGTTGATGAACACGGACACCATCACGGTGCGCCCGGATATCAGCATTGACGTGGTTCTTCGTTATCTGCGCCGGCACCGTAACCTGCCCCCGATGACCGACAGTCTGATCGTGGTGAGCCGGCGGGATGAGTTTATCGGTATGCTGCCGATTACCAAGATGCTGGTATCCAACCCGGCGGCGACCGTGCGGGAAGTGATGGACACCGACATTGAACCGATTCCGGTGCTGTTGTCGGACACCAAGGTCGCCACCCTGTTCGAGCGCTACGACCTCATCTCGGCGCCGGTGGTCAATGAAGATGGCCGCCTGCTCGGACGGATCACCATCGATGACGTGGTTGACGTTATCCGCGAAGATGCGGACCACTCCCTGATGAGCATGGCGGGTCTGGACGAAGACGAGGACACCTTCGCGCCCATCATGAAAACCACCCGGCGCCGCGCGGTCTGGCTGGGCATCAATCTGATCACCGCGTTCATTGCATCCGCCGTGATCGGCATTTTTGAGGACACCATCGCCAAAGTGGTTGCTCTGGCGGTGCTGATGCCTATCGTCGCCAGCATGGGTGGTATCGCAGGCAGTCAGACTCTGACGCTGGTGATCCGTGGCATGGCGGTGGGCCAGATCAGCGGCGTTAATGTCCGCTGGTTGCTGAACCGGGAGTTTGTGGTGGGCATGCTTAACGGGATGTTGTGGGCCGTCGTAGTGGCGACCGCCGCCACTCTCTGGTTCAAGGACATCCTGATTGGCGCTATTATTGCCGCGGCACTGATCATCAACCTGGTAGCCGCGGCCCTGGTTGGCACAGTTCTCCCGCTGTTTCTCAAATCCCGTAATATTGATCCGGCACTGGCAGGCAGCGTCATTCTGACAACCGTGACGGATGTGGTGGGATTCATGGCCTTTCTCGGGCTCGCCACCATATTCTATGCGTAACCCTACAAGCAGACAGCACTATGACAGATCATTACGACGACAACGACGCACCGGAATACCTGGGCCCCAGCAAATCCCAGCTCAAGCGGGAAATGCACGCGCTTCAGGATCTCGGCAAGCGCATGCTGGACCTGAGCAATGACCAGCTGGACACCCTGACCATCAGTGACACTCTGAGGGCAGCAATCGAGGAGTCCCGCCGTATTCGCCAGAATGAGGCCAAACGCCGGCACCTGCAGTTCATTGGCAAGGTTATCCGCCAGGAAGACGATCCCGATGCCCTTAAGCGGGCAATTGATGCGTTCGACGCCGGTAGCGAGGAACACACCCGGCGCCATCACCTGGCGGAGCGCTGGCGCGACCGCATGATCAACGAAGGCGATTCAGCGGTGGGAGAGTTTGTGAGTTATTGCCCTGGTGCCGATATTCAGCACCTGCGCAACCTCGCACGCAACGCCCGCAAGGACGTGGAAAAGCAGAAGAACACCGGGCAGGCGAGAAAACTGTTCCGGTACCTGCGCGAAGCGATTGATGAAGTGGAGTAGTTTTTTATAAGCGCCGGTGTTCCCAGACTGGCATGCGAGTGCGGATGTTGGTCAATAAATCCGGGTCCAGGGTTGCGGTAACCACACCGGGCCCCTCTTCTGTTATCTCCGAAACCACCTTGCCCCAGGGGTCGCAAATCAAACTGTGGCCGTAAGTAAGGCGACGCTGGCTGTTCTGACCACCCTGCCCCGGTGCTACGACCCAAACCTGATTTTCAATGGCCCTGGCCCGGATCAACGCGTGCCAGTGCGCATCGCCCGTCTGCCAGGTAAATGCACTGGGCAGGCAGACCCAGTCCGCGCCTTTTTCGCGCAGTGCCCTGAACAGCTCCGGAAAACGCAGGTCATAACAGATCGCCATTCCCAACCGGCCGACCGGCGTTTCCAGGGTGACGACCGACTCTCCGGGCTCAAAGGTATCGGATTCCCGGTACTGACCGTGGGCGTCTTCCACCGTGGCATCGAACAGGTGGATCTTGTCATATCGACCAACTTCATTGCCCTTATCGTCATACACCAGAGCGGTTGCCCGAACACGCCCCTCAATATCAGTACCATCCGGGCGTTTGGACACGGGCAGCGAGCCGCCGACAATCCAGATCCCAAGCCGGCGTGCCTGATCGGCGAGGAATTGGCGGATGACAGGCGTGTCCGACGCCTCCTGCTGACCACAGGCCACCATCTGGGACGTGGCCAGCACCGCAAAGTTTTCAGGCAGCACCGCTACGCGGGCGCCTGCACGGGCGGATTCGACCAACAACCGCTCAGCTTCGCGCAGGTTCGCATCGATATCATGAGTGCTGACCATCTGGATGGCAGCAACGATGGGGGACGAAACGTTGGTCATGGTCGGTCTCCGTGGTAATGCCGGATTATTTGGAATCACTCGCCGGTATCAAAAACTCGCCGCAGGTCTACCTCCGGATTTTCCCAGCTTCCGGTTACACTATAGGTCGCACTGGTCAGTTTACTCAATGGGTCACCGAGGACCTTGTCCAGCACAAACAGCGCTCCACCAATCGGCGCCCCCGCCCCCATCAACAACGCTGCCAATGGAAGATTCTGTGTCAGGGGCAGTACCACCACCAATCGCATATCCAGGATTTCTTCCGCCATATCCGTTGTGCCCGACAACTTGAAGGCTCCCGATGGCCCGACCACCTGCAACTCCGGGTCCCAGCTGAGCAGCCCGTCGGTGATCACCGCAGTGCCGGAAATGGCATCAAACGCTACCCCCGCTTCGTACAAATCGGAGAAATCCAGCTGCAAACGACGCCACAAAGTATCCGCATTCAGCAAGTTGAATACACGGAACAGCTGGGCGGAGTTATTGCGCTCCAGGATGACACCATCATCCAGTCGCAGGCTCACCGTACCACTTAACGCCTCAAGCCCGAACTCGTTGGGACGGCCAGGCCAATCAAGGTCGAGCCGGATCGCGGTTTCTTTATTTCGCAACGGGATATCGGCATCGAGCAGGTTGCCGAGATCGCCAAGGGTGCCGCCCTCTATATCACCCGCGAAGCGGGTCGTTTCCCGATCGCCGGCGATACTCCAGGTCATGTCACCAGTGAGGTTCAGAGAATTGAGCCGCCCTTCGATCTCCTCGACCCGCAGGCGGAAAGGCTCGGGCCGCAAGCGGAAGGACCAGCGACCCAACTCATCGCCATTGAGCCGGAGTCGGGCAATGCTCAAGTCGATATCCGGCCATTCCCCGATCTCCAGGGCACGAAATGCCTCGAGTTGTTCGTCTACGGTCAGTAACGCCCTCTGGTCATCCGTTTCCTCACCCTCACGAATCAGGTGCAGGCTCTCAAAATCAGCGATGATCGCGTCGTCATTGTCCGGCAAAACCACACGACCCACTGCCCGCTCTGACCGGGTACTCAGTACCCACCGATCCCCCAGGTCGCTGGCCACGACGTCAATGTCTGTTAACAACTGGCGTCCCAACCAGAGGCGTTCAATATCCAGATCAAAACCGCTGTCTCTTTTCAGCAGACTGAGGGACAGGCGGTTTTCCCAGGTGACATCCATACCAAGCTCACCCTTCCGGGTTGGATCGATGACGGCACTCAGTACAGTTTCTTCATCCGCGGTTTTCGCCAGTGGTTCGGGCCAGTTGACTGACACCCCTTTCAGGTTTGAGCGGATGGTGACGGTCGAGGCGGTGTCCGGCGACACATCCAGTGTAGCGGTGTAATCCGTTACCCCATTCATGCCCAGATCCATGTCTCCTTCCAGGCCTGCACGGGCAAATACCTGCGGCAAACTAACCTGCCCCCGTTGCCGAATCGTTATGCCCTCATCGTTAGTACTGCGGGACAGTGAGACTGTCACCGGATCGTTGAAGAACACCGCTTTTAACGGCTCGCCGGAAAACCCGGTTGCCGTGCTGAAGCCAAGCTGCCCGGACAGTTGCTCCCATGCCAGGTCTGCTTCCGGGTAAACCACCTGACCGTTTTCCGTCGCAACCCGGACGTCCACAGCCGGCTCATCAGTTCCGTCCAGGGGCATTTCCAGGCCAAGGTCCAGGTGATAGTCACCACCCAACCTGACACTCCGTCCGGCGGAGCCCGCCATCTCACCCAGCGGGCTGTTGTCCATCCAGTAGGCGACCGCCGATCCCGGCCCCGAAGCGGAAGCATCCACAGCCAGGCGGACACTGCCGTCCAATGGTTCCACCCGTACCTCGCTCTGCTCGAGCTCCAGTTGTCCGGTAGTACCCCGCTCCAATTCTACCCGGGTCAAACCATTGTGAATGAACACTTCGCCGCGGGCGTTTTCCACCGCCGGCCAGCGCTCATCGTATTGCACTGCGGCGTTATCAAACCGGTATCGCATGGACGACACAAATGAGCCCTTGGGCGCGCCCCGATTGATCAGTCCATGGCCATAATAGACACCCTCGGTGATGTCCGCTTCGGTAATGGCCGTGGTCAACCAGTCGTACAGTTTCGGATCAACCAAACGCACCGGTACAAAATCGGCGAGCATGTCGGCCTGGGCGTCACGAACGCCCACGCGCAAACTGAGGTTGTTTTCGCCTTCGCGATCCAGGCGAAGATCGAATGCCCCGGTCCATTCGGTTTGCGCTCCATAGTCCAGGCGAATGTCGTCAGACCATACCCGGGTGATGGGACCATCCAGTTGCCATGCGACCCGGGTGCGAAGTGATGACATGGGCCAAGTGCCACGGAACAATAATGGGAAGCCTAAGGTCACTTGTTCGCTATCGGCCTCAACATAGCCCCCGCGGTGATCCATCAACAGACGACCATCCAGACCCCGAACCTCCGGAGCCCCGCGGAATGCCTCTACACTGACCTCATCCAGTACGCCGGAAAGCTTAAAGCCTTCACCACCAGGGCCGGGCACCTGCATCCGCAACTCATTGAGCCTGCCGCCCGGGCGATAATTCTCCAGGGCCCGGGCTGCCACTGCCGGCAGGAGACCAACACTGGATATCACGCGCCGCAGCGGTCGCAAGGGCACCTCGTCCGCGATGATATCCGTCCCTTCGGAACGCTGTCTTACTCGCAGGTCAAACGGTGACACCTGATCACCGTCCCAGGTCCACTCCAGGTCATTGAGGTGAAACTCACCAGCGCCCGCCAGGGTTTCAAGATCAACTGGATCTTCGTCAGTAAGGCCAGTCTCGCTTCGGCGCCACCCGAATCTGGCACGAATATCCTCCAACGGCGCCAGGGATTCACCGCCCACCCCCAGCTGCAGGTATGGAGTTTCAACCGTACCGGTCACCTGCTCCAGCCTTCCGTCACGAAAAGTCAGCCAGGCATGACCGCCAAGATCGAAACCTTCAACGCGGATGTCCCGCCAGCTGTACTCGTCAATCAAACCATCAAAAAGCCGCCCGGAATTCACGTCAACATAAAGCTGTCCGTTGAAATCCCCCCGGAAGAAATGCTGTCCCAGCAGGTTAAAGCTGGCCAACTGCACAGTGGTCCCCGCCTGCATGGCCCGCCCGGAAGCCATAAACAGGCCACGGCGGTAGACCATATCCAGCTGCGGAATGTCGAGATATCGAACCTGGTCGTTGTTGTCCCTGATACCCAGGTTCACCCGGGTTATTTTGACTCGGGGCTCAGACAGCCAGGCTCCGGCGCGATCCAGCCACAGCTTCAGGTCATTGGTCACCGGCTCCGGCAGATCCGCACCCTCAACAGTGACCTCACCCCGCGGGGTCTGACTCAGAGTAAGGTCCAGGCCGTCGGCCTCGAAATCGGCAAAGACGATGCGAAGGCGGAACAATGAGGACAGGGTATCCAGACGAATACGGAGTTGTTGCAGGGAAGCCGCTACTTCGCTGCCATCTTCGCTCAGGATGACCAGGTTGCGGGCGTCAAGGGATGGGTCCAGCCAGTTCCAGCTGGAACTCAGGGAGCCTATGGAGATCTCGTGCCCCAGTTTCTGGGATAGACGGGTCTCGATATCATCGCGAAAGCTGTCTATGTTCTGGGTCAGTTGCCGCCCTATGCCCGCATACAGCGCCAGCAGGACCAGTGCCACCAGCAACAGCCACCACACCAGGCTGGCCAGCCGGGAAACCAGCCGGACCGGTGTGCTTTCCGGATCCTGGTCATCGATCATGGGCGACATCGCTTACCTGGTGACTACAGCAGGACTACGTCGTACTGTTCCTGGCTGTAAAAGGGCTCGACCTGGAACCGAATGGTTTTCTCAATAAAGGTTTCCAGATCGGCAACGTTATCGGATTCCTCATCCAGCAGGCGGTCCACCACGCTCTGGGAAGCCATCACCAGGTAGCTCTCCGCGTCGTAGGCACGGTTGACCCGGAGAATTTCCCGGAACACCTCATAGCATACGGTTTCGCTGGTTTTCAGGAAGCCACGACCATCGCAGATGGGACAAGGCTCACAGAGGATCTGGCCAAGGCTCTCCGTGGTTCGTTTGCGGGTCATCTCAACCAGCCCCAGTTCCGACACCCCGGTGATCTTGGTCTTGGCGTGATCCCGTTCCAGCATTTTCTCCAGCATCCGATGAACCTGCCGCTGGTGCTCGGTGTCTTCCATATCGATAAAGTCGATGATGATGATGCCGCCAAGGTTTCGCAGTCGGAGCTGGCGACTGATCGCGCGGGCCGCTTCCAGGTTGGTCTTGAAGATGGTTTCTTCCAGGTTCCGGTGCCCGACAAATGCCCCGGTATTGATGTCGATGGTGGTCATCGCCTCGGTCTGATCGATGATCACGTAACCGCCTGACTTGAGCTGCACCTTGCGGCTGAGCGCCTTCTGGATTTCATCTTCCACGGAATACAGATCGAAGATGGGACGCTCGCCGGGATAATACTCCACTTTGTCGGAGAACTCGGTCACGAATTCTTCCACAAACTCCATCACCCGCTGGTGGCTCTCCCGGCTATCGATACGGACCTTTTCGGTTTGAGGTCGGATCAGGTCACGAATGGTACGGATAAACAGAGGCAGATCCTGATACACCACCGTCGGCGCCTGGACCCGGGCAATGCGTTCATGGATGGACTGACTGAGGCGATGCAGGTACTTCATATCACCGATCAGGTCATCCGCCGCAGCGGCTTCCGCAGCGGTGCGGATAATATACCCACCCTGCACGTCGGTTTGTTCGGCGGCAGCCTCTTCCACCAGAGTTTTTAACCGTGTGCGTTCCGCGTCATCCTCAATACGCTGGGAAATACCAACGTGGTAAATCCCCGGCATAAACACCAGATAGCGGGAAGGAATCGATAACTGGGTCGTAAGGCGGGCCCCCTTGGTGCCAATCGGGTCCTTGGTTACCTGCACCACCAGGGATTGTCCCTCGCGCAGGAGCGTACGGATATCCGGGACGACTTTCGGGGAGTCATTGCCATCGTCGGACGACTGTCCGTTCACCACATCGGAAGCGTGAATGAAAGCGGCCCGTTCCAGCCCGATATCGACAAACGCCGCCTCCATACCGGGCAGCACCCGAACAACCTTACCCTTGTAAATATTGCCGACAATCCCCTTGCGGCTGGTGCGCTCGATGTAGGCTTCCTGCAGCATGCCGTTTTCGACAAGAGCCACCCTTGTCTCGACCGGGGTAACGTTGATCAGTATTTCTTCACTCATTGTGGCTCTCCAGACTACGTTGCCAGACTTTCCAGACCGGGTAACCGGCTTGCGCCAGCAGCGTGGCAGTTTCCTGCAGCGGCAAACCCACGACTGAGCTGTAACTGCCTCGTATTTCCTTCACAAAAATACCACCAAGCCCCTGAATTCCATAACTGCCAGCTTTGTCCATCGGCTCGCCGCTTGCGATATAGGCGCGGATCTCCTCCGGACAAAGCTCCCGGAAGGTCACATCGGTAATCACCACACGGGTATAACACTGCCCACCCGCTGCCAGTGCAACCGCTGTCATGACCTGATGGGTATGACCGGACAGCCGGCCCAGCGTTGCTTCCGCATCGGCGGCGTTCACGGGTTTACCCAGAATGTCTCCGCCAAGCACCACCGAGGTATCGGACCCGATAACAATCTCATCGGGATCCGAGACCCCGGCAACGGCTTTTTCCCTGGCCAGGCGTTCCACATAGGCGGATGGTGATTCATCACCCTGCGGTGTTTCATCAATGCCCACAGGCCGGGTATGAAAAGGCACACCGATTTGCGTCAACAGTTCGGCGCGTCTTGGGGAGGCCGAAGCCAGAATGATGGACTGCATGGGAACACCCTATCCCAGTTTGCGGTTGAGATTATCCAGCAGCACGCAGACAAACGGCCAGACAAGCGCGCTGCTCAGGGCTGGCCAGAGATAGCTGAACCCTGCATCCTCACCGCCCAGTATCTGCTTGATGAAGTGCACCAGCATCTGGTTGATACCAATCAACAGAAACACCATCAGGCACTGCTGTGGTATGGGGTACATTCGCAGGCGTTGATGAATGGTCAGAACCAGGAACGCTATCAAGGCCATCCCCAGAGCATTAACGCCAAGATGTGTGGCCTCCAGAACGTCGAGTAACAAGCCCAGACACCAGGCAAATACTATCCCGAACTGCGCCGGCGCACGGAAGGCCCAGTAGAACACCATCAGGCCCAGCCACTCGGGACGGAACTCAAACCACCCCACTGGAAACAGGGAAATACTCAATACCAGTGACAGGATGATACTGATGGCAAATACCGGGTAACTGATCACGGATAACATCAGCCGTCCTCCCCTTCGCCAGGTTCAACATTCACCGTGGCACCGTCCTGGCCAGGTGTATTGCCGTCCTCGTCTTTTTTCCCTTCCGGCGGGAACACAACCAATACCAATCGACTCTGGTTCAGACGGGCCTTTGGCGTTGCCTCAATATTCACGAAGGGTTCACCCGATTCCTTGGTAATGCTGGCCACCTCGGCTACTGGATAGCCTTCGGGGAAGCGCCCGCCCAACCCCGAGCTGACCAACAGGTCGCCTTCCCGGATGTCGGCCGTGTCTGGCACGTGTACCAGTTCCAGGGCATTGATATCGCCGTTACCGAGCAGGATGGCCCGCAGACCATTACGGACGACTTCGACGGGCACTGCGTGACTGCTGTCGGAGACCAGCAAGACTCGTGAAGTGAAGCTGCTGGTTTGCTGTACCTGTCCCAGCAGGCCATGGGCATCGAGGATCGCCTGACCAACGGTCACACCGTCTCGGCTGCCCTTGTTAATGACGACTTCGTGGGAGAACGGGTCTGGTGACACGCCGACGATTTCACCCACGATGACCCGGTCGTCCAGGACTTCGGAGGAGTTCATCAAACGGCGGAGTTCATTGTTTTCGGATGCGAGAGCGGCGTACTTCAGGGCCCTGCGCTCAAGGATCAGCAGGCGCGCCCTGAGGTCTTCATTTTCAGCCTGGAGGTCTTCCCGGGTGGTAAACAGGCCAGCAACCCAGTGCTCGAGCTCGGAAGGCGCGTTGCCCAGCCAGTGGATCGGAGCAAGGCCGGTGCCGATCACGCTGCGGACAGGCATCAGTCTGTCGAAGCGGGCATCCGCAACGATCATGACCACTGAAATGACAATCACCAGCAATAGTCTGAAGCCGGGAACGGGGCCTTGCACGAAGATGGTCTTAATGGCTGATCCTCCCGCCATTAAATACCGGGCAGATACGACAACCGCCGCAGAGGAAATCCACCTGCGGCGGTCGGGGATATAAGGGTGTCAGGCGTGATGCCAGTACCACTGCTTTTACCCCTCCTGGGAGAACATTCCGATTCCGCCCCGGTCAATCACTTCCAGTGCCTTGCCGCCACCACGAGCCACACAGGTCAGCGGATCTTCGGCAATGATCACCGGCAGGCCAGTCTCTTCACTGATCAGCTTGTCCAACCCACGCAGCAGGGCGCCACCACCTGTCAGCACGATTCCGCGCTCGGCGATGTCAGATGCCAGTTCGGGCGGAGACTGTTCCAGCGCGCTTTTCACGGTCTGAACAATCTGGGCCAGTGATTCCTGCAGCGCATCAAGAATTTCCTCGCTGTTCAGGGTGAAGGCCCTGGGAACGCCTTCGGCCAGGTTACGACCGCGAACGTCAATTTCGCGGATATCCAGGCCTTCGTAGGCGCAGCCGATTTCGTGCTTGATGCGCTCGGCGGTGGAGTCGCCGATCAGGCTGCCGTAGTTGCGGCGTACATAGGTAACGATGGCTTCGTCGAATTTGTCACCACCAACCCGGACGGATTCGGCATAGACGATGCCGTTCAGGGAAATGATGGCAATCTCGGTGGTACCACCACCGATATCGACGATCATGGAACCGCTGGCTTCTTCTACCGGCAGGCCAGCGCCGATCGCCGCGGCCATGGGTTCTTCGATCAGATAGACTTCACGGGCACCCGCACCGAGAGCGGACTCACGGATGGCTTTACGCTCAACCTGGGTAGACTTGCTCGGTACGCACACCAGCACTCGCGGGCTGGGGGTAATAAAGCTGTTCTCATGCACTTTGTGGATAAAGTGCTGCAGCATTTTTTCTGTCACCACGAAGTCTGCGATTACGCCGTCTTTCATGGGGCGGATGGCGGTAATGTTTCCGGGCGTACGGCCCAGCATCCGCTTAGCTTCGGAGCCAACTGCTGCGACCATTTTCTGGGAGTTACTGGTGCGAATGGCCACAACGGAGGGCTCATTCAGCACAATTCCGCGCTCGCGCACGTATATAAGGGTGTTCGCGGTGCCCAGGTCGATGGACAGGTCGCTTGAGAATAAACCTCGGAGTCTTTTAATCAACATTCGTGTAGTTTCAACCTGAGAGTTGCAGTCGCAGAAAAGATGCGGCAACTTTAGCAGCGAGCACCCCCGCAGGCAAGGCACGATCGGGCCCTGAGCCTATCCATTAACACTTTGCCACAACTTTGCCACACAAAGCGGCCCCCCTCCCGCTTGTGTTCGAATCTGTTACCATACGACCTTCATTTCTGTCGGTTGGTGCAAGAACTGCCGGGAATGACCTTTCCGAAACACGCTGTAAATACGTCCATGTACGCTTGGGCTCCGCCATCCCTGGCTCCGCACAGTTTCGGAAAGGTCATTCCCGGCAGCTCCCATACCTCGGGCAGCACGCACCTTAAGTTACTGAAATTTCATTTACCCTGGGAGGCAATGTGACCATTTCCCGCAAGGACATTGAGAAAGTCGCTGTCCTCGCCCGCATTCGCGTGGACGAGGAGCAGGTCTCGGCACTTGAGAAAGACCTGGGCAATATTCTGGACCTGGTCGATCAGCTGGGGGCAGCGGATACCGCCGATGTGGAGCCCCTGGCCCACCCGCTTGATGCAGTTCAACGCCTGCGCAAAGACGAGGTGACCGAGACCAATCAGCGGGAAGCGTTCCAGGCCATAGCGCCAGCCACTGAAGACGGTCTTTATCTTGTACCACGCGTTATCGAGTGATCGGACGAACAGCGACGTAAACAGGAAGTATCATGCATAACAAATCTGTAGCAGAGCTCTCCCGCGAACTGGAACGTGGTGAGATTTCCAGCGTGGAGCTTACTCAACAGTTTCTTGACCGTATCAAGCAGGAAGACGGTCGGTTCAACAGCTTCATTACCGTGACCGAAGAGCAGGCACTGGCGGACGCTAAGGCGGCGGACGAACAGCGTGCTGCCGGTAACGCGACGCCCTGGACCGGGGTGCCCTTCGCTCACAAGGATATTTTCTGCACCAATGGCGTTCGCACCACCTGTGGTTCGAAGATGCTGGAGAATTTTGTTCCCCCCTATGACGCCACAGTCACGGGAAATTTCCGCAAGGCCGGCGCAGTGTGTCTTGGCAAGACCAATATGGATGAGTTCGCCATGGGCTCTTCCACGGAGTCGAGCTATTTTGGCGCCACCACCAATCCGTGGGGACTGAGCCAGGGCGATAAGCGGGTTCCCGGTGGCTCGTCCGGCGGTTCTGCTGCAGCAGTTGCCGCCCGACTGGTGCCGGCAGCGACGGCGACGGATACCGGCGGGTCTATCCGCCAGCCGGCGGCACTGTGTGGCATTACTGGTCTGAAGCCGACCTACGGGCGGGTTTCCCGTTACGGCATGATCGCCTTTGCCTCCAGCCTGGATCAGGGTGGCACCATGGCGAGAACCGCCGAGGACAACGCGCTGATGCTGAACGTGATGGCCGGCTTTGATCCGAAGGACTCCACATCTATTGACCGGGAGTTGCCGGATTACACCGCGACGCTGAATGAGCCATTGAAAGGCCTGAAGATCGGGCTGCCGAAGGAGTACTTCAGCGACCAGCTCAGCCCGGCCATGGAAGAGCAGGTTCGCAATGCGGTGAAGGAATACGAGAAGCTGGGTGCGACAGTCAAAGAGGTATCACTGCCCAACGCCAAACTGGCGATTGCCGCTTACTACGTGATTGCACCGGCCGAGGCGTCCGCCAACCTGTCCCGTTTTGACGGCGCGCGTTACGGTTACCGCTGCGACGATCCGAAAGACTTGATGGACATGTACACCCGTACCCGTGCGGAAGGTTTCGGCACCGAGGTCAAGCGTCGGATTCTGGTGGGCACCTATGCGCTGTCGGCTGGCTATTTTGATGCTTACTACCTCAAGGCCCAGAAAGTCCGTCGCCTGATTCAGCAGGATTTTATCAATGCCTTCAAGGAAGTGGACGTGCTGATGAGCCCAACCTCGCCGTCACCGGCGTTTGTTCAGGGCGAGAAGACCAACGATCCGGTCACCATGTACCTGGAAGACATTTTCACCATCGCCGTGAATCTGGCCGGCGTACCGGCCATGTCGGTGCCGGCAGGTTTTGTCGACGGACTTCCGGTTGGCCTGCAAATTATCGGGGATTACTTCTCCGAAGCCCGACTGCTGAACGCCGCCCATCAGTTTCAGCAAGCAACCGACTGGCACCAGCGTGAACCGCAATAAGCCCGAGACAGGAGAATGAGTATGCAATGGGACATTGTGATCGGGCTGGAAATTCACGTTCAGCTCGCCACCAAAACCAAGATCTTTTCCGGCTCCAGCACCGCTTACGGTGCCGAGCCCAACACCCAGGCCAACGCGGTTGATCTGGCAATGCCTGGCACCCTGCCCGTGCCCAATGAGCAGGCGTTCCGCTACGCGGTCATGTTTGGCCTGGCGGTCAATGCCGAAATCGAGCGTCGCTCGGTGTTTGAACGCAAGAACTATTTCTACCCAGACCTGCCCAAGGGCTACCAGACCACCCAACTGGAGCGCCCGATTGTTGGGCCCGGCTATGTGGACATTGATCTGGCCAGCGGCGAAACCAAGCGCGTGCGCATTCACCACGCCCACCTGGAAGAAGATGCGGGCAAATCCCTGCACGATACCTTCTATGACGAACTTGGCCACGGCATGTCCGGCATCGACCTGAACCGCGCCGGCACGCCGCTGATCGAGGTGGTCACCGAGCCGGACATGACCAACGCCGAGGAAGCGGTGGCGTTCGCCAAAAAGCTGCACAGCATCGTGACCTCGTTGGGCATCTGCGACGGCGACATGTCCCAGGGCTCCATGCGCTTTGACGTGAACATCTCACTGAAACCGAAGGGCTCCGAGACTCTGGGCACCCGTACGGAAACCAAGAACCTGAACTCCTTCCGCTTCATGGAGCAGGCCATCGCCCACGAGGTGGAGCGTCAGATGGACATTCTGGAAGACGGCGGCACCATCGTGCAGGAAACCCGCCTCTACAACGGCGACCGGGACGAGTCCCGCTCCATGCGGACCAAGGAAGAAGCCAACGATTACCGCTACTTCCCCTGCCCCGACCTGCTGCCGGTGGAGATCGATGATTCGTTCATTGAAGAGGCCCGCAACAGCCTTCCGGAACTGCCGGATGCCCGTAAGGCGCGGTTCATGGATCAGTACGGCCTCAATGACTACGATGCCGGCCTGCTCGGTGGCGACTCAAAACTGGCCGCTTTCTTCGAGGAAGCCGTCAGCCACGGGAAAGATGCCAAGCTGACGTCAAACTGGATCCAGGGCGAGTTCTCCGCACGCCTGAATGCCGAAGAGAAAACGGTAGCCGACTCTCCCATCTCCGGTGCCCAGCTGGGCGACCTGGTGGTGCGGATTGCCGACAACACGATTTCTTCTGCTGGCGCCAAGAAGGTGTTTGAAGCCCTGTGGAGCGGCGAGAATGACAATGTCGACGCCATCATCGATGCCAAGGGCCTGAAGCAGGTGTCTGACACCGGCGCGCTGGAGGCAATGGTCGACGAAGTCCTGGCCGGCATGCCGGATCAGGTGGCCCAGTATCAGAACGAGGAAGATCCCAAGAAGCGCAAGAAGATGCTCGGCGGCTTCATGGGGCCCCTGATGAAGGCCTCCAAGGGCCAGGGGAATCCAAAGCTGTTTAACGAGATTCTTGTTAAGAAGCTTGGGGGGTAAAAGGTCGGCTTTGGGTCTTGCATGTTTGGTGAGGCCCTAGCCTGCCTGATTGTGGGGAGGGGTGTGTTTGATGCCCCTTCCCAAAAACCGCTACGAGCACATCCATGTGCGCTTCTCTCCGGCCATCCATGGCCTCCGAAATTTTTGGGAAGGGGCATCAAACACACCCTTCGGTCAACACAGTAATCTCCAAAGACAAACTACGCCGGGTTACGCTTCGCTAATCCGACCTACAGCGAGCCTTGTCCTTGGCGTTATCTCCGAGTATGGCGGCCTTGGCGGGCGGCTCCTCCCAAAAATTTGCGGAGCCAGGGATGGCGGAGCAGAAGCGCCACAGGGATGTGCCGAAGGAGCGTTTTTTGGGAGGAGCCGCCCGCCAAGGCCCTCCCCCATATCTGTCAGGCTAGGAGCCCAAGTCAGACGAGCCGACCCCATAGATCATGCTCATCAGCATGCTCGACGACGGCCTGAACAATCTGCCCGGGTGCCAGGTCGGTTTCGTCGTTGAGATAAACCATGCCGTCAATCTCCGGAGCATCAGCCTTGGAGCGGCCAATGGCACCCTCTTCGTCGACTTCGTCGATCAGCACATCAATAGTTTGACCGATCTTGGCCTGCAAGCGAGCGGCGGAGATCTGGGCCTGCTTTTCCATGAAACGGGCCAGGCGCTCTTCTTTTACTTCCTCGGGTACCGCGCCCTCGATTTCGTTGGCTTTGGCGCCTTCCACCGGGCTGTATTTGAACGCGCCGACGCGATCCAGCTGAGCTTCGTCGAGCCAGTCCAGCAGGTACTGGAAATCCTCTTCCGTTTCACCGGGGAAACCGACGATGAAGGTGGAGCGGATGGTCAGCTCGGGGCAGATTTCACGCCACTTGCGGATGCGCTCCAGAGTCTTGCTATCGTGGGCCGGGCGCTTCATGGCCTTGAGAACTCGCGGGCTGGCGTGCTGGAACGGAATATCCAGGTACGGCAGGATCTTGCCTTCAGCCATCAACGGAATCACATCGTCCACGTGGGGATAGGGATACACATAGTGCAACCGCACCCACACGCCCATTTCACCCAGCGCTTCACACAGTGACTGCATTTTGGTTTTCAGGGGCCGGCCCTGCCAGAAGCCGGTGCGGTACTTGGTATCGACACCGTATGCCGAGGTGTCCTGGGAGATCACCAGCAGTTCTTTGACACCGGCGTCCACCAGGCGCTTGGCTTCGTCCATGACATCACCGATGGGGCGGCTGACCAGATCACCCCGCATGGACGGGATGATGCAGAAGGTGCAGCGGTGGTTGCAGCCTTCGGAAATCTTCAGGTACGCGTAGTGTCTGGGCGTCAGTTTCACACCCTGGGGCGGAACCAGATCAGTGAAAGGGTCGTGCTCTTTTTTCGGTGGCACGAACTGGTGGACCGCGCCAACCACTTCTTCATAAGCGTGAGGACCGGATACCGCCAGCACACCCGGATGGGTGTCGCGGATTTTGTCTGCCTCCACACCCATGCAGCCGGTCACGATGACCTTGCCATTTTCATTGATGGCTTCGCCAATGGCGTCCAGGGACTCCTGCTTGGCAGCATCGATAAACCCACAGGTATTCACCACCACAATATCAGCATCGTCGTAGGTTGGCACAACGTCATACCCATCCAGCCGCAACTGGGTGAGGATGCGTTCGGAATCGACCAGTGCTTTCGGGCACCCAAGGCTGATAAAGCCGACCTTGCCGCTGCCGGTTACGGAGGTTTGTGGTTTGTCTGTCATATACGCGCCAGGATTCCTGGGGCACATCGCCCACGAGTGAGTTTAGGGCGACAGTTTACCTCAGCACGCTGAAGGCCTGAAGCAATACCGGTAACGAACGCCCGGGAAGTAACTCACTGGCATGACCGCGAAGGTAAAAGTTTCTGACGCCTCGTTCAGAATTAAGTCACAAAACTGACACTAATAACGACAGACATGTTGCTGTTCAGCAATTAAACAATTAGACTTTCAGATAGTTATAAAAATATGCACTACATCTTCATCAAATGACCAGGCTACTCGACACAGCGATCGAGTAATTCACTAACCCTGTTTTCAAAGGTCAGTTCCGGGAATTTTGGACGAGCGTTATGGGAAAGGCAGCCAACTTTGAGACCAAACACGCCAAAAGAGTCAGAATGAAACCAGTTGCCTTCAAGACAAATCTTCGTAACCAACAGCGGGTGGGCGTCTCCGTGGATGTCACCATTGAACGGAAAGATGGCAGCTGTCTGACCTGCAAAATCGCTAACCTTTCCCGAACCGGCATTATGATTTCCTGCGATCAGGCCCTGGCAAAAGAACTGGTTCCCAGCCAGAAGGCGCCGGTTCCCGGCAGCGTTATTCCCGTTACCGCAAGGTTTTCCGTCCCGGTGGTACCAACCCAGCCCGTGTCCGTTATTGCAGAAGGCAACATCGTCCATATGCGCCGTATCGCCCGCGACGAATTCCACGTCGGCATTCAATTTGCGGAATTTGAAGGCAATGGGTACGACTACGTGGATCGCTACGTCAGCAAACTGCTCTCCTCTTCTGACACACCGTCCTGACCGGCGAAGAAGCGACTAGCCGTAACGCCCCACCCTATGGGCATGCTCCCGATATATTCATATAGCACCAAACTCTAGTTACACACCTTCTTATACCCTAATCGCCTCTGGTATAGTTGCTCTACTCACACGCAAAGCCACTTTCGGCACGCAAGGCGGCAACGGAATACGATGACCACATATAACCTGACCCATCTCAAACAGCTGGAAGCTGAAAGCATCCACATCATTCGGGAGGTCGCGGCCGAGTTCGATAACCCGGTCATGCTTTACTCCATTGGCAAGGACTCAGCGGTAATGCTGCACCTGGCCCGCAAGGCCTTTTACCCGGGCAAGCTTCCTTTCCCGCTGATGCACATCGACACCACCTGGAAGTTCCGGGACATGATCGAGTTCCGTGATCGCAAGGCAAAGGAGTACGGGCTGGACCTGATCGTCCACAAGAATGAGGACGGCATCAAGCAGGGTATCGGCCCGTTTACCCACGGTAGCGCCAAGCACACCGATGTCATGAAAACCCAGGCCCTGAAGCAGGCCCTGGACAAGTACAAATTTGATGCCGCGTTTGGTGGTGCCCGCCGGGACGAAGAAAAATCCCGCGCCAAGGAACGCGTGTACTCCTTCCGCGACGCCTACCATCGCTGGGACCCCAAGAACCAGCGCCCGGAGCTCTGGAATACCTACAACGGTAAGATCAACAAGGGCGAGAGCATCCGCGTATTCCCGCTGTCCAACTGGACCGAGCTGGACATCTGGCAGTACATCTACCTGGAAAACATCGAGATTGTCCCCCTGTATTACGCCGCCAAACGCCCGGTGGTGGAGCGCGACGGCACGCTGATCATGGTGGACGACGACCGTATGCCCCTGGAAGAAGGCGAAAAGCCGATGATGAAATCCATCCGCTTCCGCACCCTGGGCTGCTACCCGCTGACCGGCGCCATTGAATCCGAGGCAGACACACTGCCGGAGATCATTCAGGAAATGCTGCTGGCCACCAGCTCCGAACGTCAGGGCCGCGTGATCGACCACGATTCGGCCGGCTCCATGGAACAGAAAAAGCGGGAAGGGTACTTCTAAGATGTCACACCAGTCTGATCTGATCGCCGAGGATATTCAGGCCTACCTGAAGCAACACGAAAACAAGGAACTGCTGCGTCTGCTGACATGCGGCAGTGTCGACGATGGTAAAAGCACCCTGATCGGCCGCCTGCTCCATGACACCAAGATGATCTACGAAGATCACATGGCCAGCCTGAAGACCGACAGCGCCAAAGTGGGCACCACTGGTGAAAAGTTGGACCTGGCCCTGTTGGTGGACGGGCTGCAGGCCGAGCGGGAACAAGGCATTACCATTGATGTGGCCTACCGTTATTTTTCCACGGACAAGCGCAAGTTCATCATCGCCGACACCCCGGGCCATGAGCAGTACACCCGCAACATGGCCACCGGGGCCTCTACGGCGCAGCTGGCTATTCTGATGATTGACGCCCGCTACGGGGTGCTGACCCAGACCCGCCGGCATTCGTACATTGCGTCCCTGCTGGGCATCCGCCACATCGTGGTGGCCATCAACAAGATGGATCTGGTGGACTTCAGTGAGGAGCGCTTCAACGAGATCAAGGATGATTACCTGGCGTTCGCCGCCAAGCTCGGCCTGAAAGACATCCGTTTCGTGCCAATCTCAGCCCTGGAAGGCGACAACGTGGTCAACCGGAGCGAGAACACTCCCTGGTTTGACGGCCAGCCGTTGATGGAAATCCTGGAGACCGTGGAAGTATCCCGGGACAAGAACCTGGAGCACTTCCGTTTCCCGGTTCAGTACGTCAACCGTCCCAACCTGAACTTCCGCGGGTTTTGCGGCACCATCGCGTCCGGTGTTATCCACCCCGGCGACAAGGTCATGGCCCTGCCCTCCCGCCGTACCAGTACGGTCAAGGACATCGTTACCTTTGAAGGGAACATGGAAGAGGCTTACATCGACCAGGCCGTCACCCTGACCCTGAATGATGAGATCGACATCAGTCGTGGTGACATGCTGGTCAAGGCGGAAGATGAGCCGGAAGTGGGCAACCGCTTCAACGCCAACATCGTGTGGATGACCGACGCCCCCCTGGAAACCGGTCGCCTGTATGACATCAAGCTGGGACCAACGTTCACCTCTGGTACCGTGAAAACCATTCATCACCAGACTGACGTGAACACCCTTGAGCAGAATGCCAATCCAACAGAGCTTCAGCTCAATGAAATCGGCCTTTGCGAGCTGACCCTGAGCCAGCCGATCGCATTTGACGCCTACCCACGCAACCACGCGACTGGCAGCTTTATCGTGATCGACAGGTTGACCAACGTTACGGTGGGCGCCGGTATGATTGCCGGTACCGCAAGTGACGTGGAATCCCTGGAACCGGTCAGCGTGGAAGAACGTGCCCGTCGCCTGGCCCAGAAGCCGGCCATTATTGCCTGTAACGGCAAGCAGGCACCGGCGCTGGCACTGGCTGTGGAGCGCGCACTGTTTGATCAGGGCAAGACCACCGTCGTGCTCAGCGAGGATAACGCGGGCACGGTTGAGGATCGCCGGCGCACGGCGCAATTGCTGTCCGCCCACGGGCTGATCGCGGTTGCGGTTAACCTGGGTTCCGATGTGGCCACCGCTACGGCTTCCGCAGACAGCGATCAGGACATTCCTGGCGCAGTTAACGAGCTGGTGCAGGACCTGGTTCGCAACAAGCGGATCTAACTCAGCGTAACCCGACATTTAACGGTTGATGAAAACCGGTACAATGCAAAGCCCTGAAGGTCAGCCCTCAGGGCTTTGTTTTTTACTAACCAGGGATAAGCGATTTCATGGCCATCAAGCAGCTTCGTACTCTCTTTGCCAGCCAGTACCAACCCGGACAACCAGCACGGGTGCGTCCGGGTGAGCCGCTGACCGAGCCGGGCGGCGACTACGAGGCCCTTCACAAACAGATGAAGCGCCTGTTCAACAGTAAACCCGGCAAGAAATACGGCCGCTTCTCCGATGATATCGGCGAGAGTCCTTTCAGCAGCTGGCTGAAGGACTACCTGGAAGACAAGCAATCCTTTGCCTCCCTGACCGACCGCCTGTTCGGCCAATGGCAGGAACTGCTGAACGGCGCCCAGGAGGAGTTTGAGGGGCACCTGATGATCGTTCACGAAGCCCTGGCCGATTCGGAGGTGGTCTACCTGCTGATTCTGGAGAACGACAGCGCCATGCGTTTCGATGCCAAACAGACGCTGGACGCTACCGACATCCTGAGCCTGTCCCGCCTGAATCTGGCGGCCCGTATCGAACTGGACGACTGGCGCGGCGACAACCCCGGCGAGAATTATCTGACCCTGGTACACGCCCGTGGTACCGGTGAAGGCGGCGACCTGTTCATCAAGCTGTGTGGTTTCACCAATCAGGTGGATGTGGAAAAAGAAACCGTGACGTTCCTGGATGCGGTGGAAGCTTTTGCAAAGACCTCCGAGCCGGAAGAAGCCGGAAAAGTTCGCGCCCGTGCCTATGAATTCTGCAAGGAACAACATGCCCTGGGCGAGCCCGTTGCGATCGAGGCGCTATCCGGCTACCTCGATGAGAGCCAGCCCGAGCGTTTCAAGGAGTTTGCCTCCCAGGCCACAGAAATGCCCGAAAGCGGGGTACTGCACCCGGACCACCGCAAGGTCAAGAAACTGGTGCGCATCGCCGGTTCCGGTGGTGGCATGAGCGTGTCATTCTCATCGGACCTGGTGAACCAGGCGGTCTATTACGACAAGGACAAGGACGCCTTGACCATTACCCGGTTGCCGAAGGCACTTCGCGAGCAACTGCAGCGGTACCTTGAGAGCCGCGACTAACCCCGCACGCGGAGGTGTCGCCCGGCACCTCCCTTCCCCCTCTTCTGACCTCACGCATCGCTTTCGTTTTCTGGCCGGTGACCTAATATTAATTGAGAACAAGCGTTGCTCTCGCATTACCAGCCGCGGGTACAAAACACAGCTGGAGGGACATCCTTCAATGGTAGGCTGCAATGAAAGTGCTCTCGCTGTATTCATACGTTTCAGCTGTTTGCCGAATCTGCAAAACCTTTCTCGCGCTGTCAGCTTTGGTGTGGTCAATACCCACTACCGCCACAGAACCACCCTGCCTTGTAGTGAATGGCCCAACAAGTGATCAGACTCTTACCAATGCCAACGCAGAATGGACACAGCACGTTATAGAACGCCTGAAGGTTCGGGGTGTCGACTGCGAAGCAGTGAATATTGAACACTGGGCAAGAGCCAACAAGATGTTCCGCGACGGGACGGCGGATGTCCTTTTCCCTGAAATAGTGGGTGACTCGGCACAACCCGGTATAACCGGTATGCCGGTTGCCCTGACCTACGGCTTCGTGATTTTCACCCGGTACGACACAGGGCCACTGGACGCGATTGAAAGCCTGGAGGGCCTTAGAGTTGGCATCATTCGGGGGCGATTTTATCCAAATGAGTTCCTGAATCACCCGGGAATCCAGATTCAACGTACCAATTCGCTTGAGCAAAACATGCATATGCTGGCGCTCGAGCGAATAGATGCCACTATCGAGTACCAGTCCGATGGCGTGGCACTTCTGGGCCGCCTGGGACTGCGCGCCATGATTCATCATGGCGACGAGTTTGGAGTCAATGAGCTCGCCTATCGGTTTCATCTGTCAGATCGGGGCATCTGGCTGAGGCACCACTTTGATGCCGCAGTACAGGAACTCATTGAAGATGGTACTTATAAACAAACCTTTACCGGAACAAGCCAGCGATTAATCACCGACTGATTGAAATGTGACACAAAACGGTTACATTAGCCCGGAATTCGGTATGCTTATCCCGCCGAAAAACAAAACGTCAGCAAGGAGTGGTGACGATGCAACTCAAGCGGTCAATGGATTTGACCCCCCACGATATCCCACGGATAGAAAGTCCGTTTCTGGCGGCCTCCGAGACCCGCCACAAAATCAACGCAGGACATTTCCGCGAACACGAACTACGCACACTGCTAAGGTTACAGCCCTATGACCGGGCAGACCTCTGCGAGTTGACCGTGAATCTGGTCGCTGCAGGCGACGCGTTTCTGGTCCACGGACCAATGGACGAAGGCCCCTTGTCTCCAGTGGTCACTTGGCGAGAGAACCCGGATCTGGCCAGCGGAGGCGAGTGGAAGCCCAGTAGCGAACTGCCCTTTGGCCTCAGCTACCCCATGCAGGACCTGAACGCGTCTCAGCTGACACCGCAGGATATAAAGCGTGGACCGCTCTGCATGGACTCGCCCGAGCCCGCATTTCACCAACGCCCTAAAACGGACGAGAACCAACAGCATCAGCCCCGACAGGCATCCTCCACCCTCGAATCAGAGGCCTCGGTGATGGCTACTACCATTGCCGGCATTAACTCCGGGGAAGACACGAGCGAACAGAAAGAAGAGGAGCCGGAGGTTCATGTTGAGGTGGGGATTTTTACTGATGGGACGTTGAATAACGCGTTTAATAGCCAGCTTTTAGCACAGGAACTGGAAAAGGAATGTCAGAAATCCGGCGAATACGATGAGATCGAAATAGCCGAGTGTAGACGACGTTTGGGGTTAATGATGGGAAGCAGCTACAGGAATACGCCCAGTAACGTGGCCAAACTTTGGGAGTTGTATCCAGACAACGACTTACAAGACAAAAACTCCCGTAGGTACCAGCTAAAAGTATACGCAGCAGGTGTTGGCACTGAAACCGGAGATGGGGATTCTTTAATCAGCTCAGCAACTGGCATGGGAGATACTGGAATCATCCAGCAAGTAGTGAAGACCTTCCAAGAACTGGCTTCACAGATTGAAATTCGGGTTCAGGGTAAACAAATTCACAAGTTAGTTTTTGATATATTCGGCTTCAGTAGAGGCGCTGCGGCAGCCCGACATGCAATTTACGAAATAAACCGAAAAGAGAAAGGTATCTTCGGAAAAGCCCTGCATGCCCGTGGATTAGCTTGGCCTAAAGCGATGGAGATCAGGTTTGTAGGATTGTTTGATTCTGTGGCAGCAATACTGAACATCGCTAATGGGGATCTCAGTGCAGCAAATGACAATAACGTGCCAGTCAGACTTTTTCTCGATCCGGAGAACGTCACAAAGGCTGTTCAGCTGACGGCAGAGCATGAACATCGGAAGTTATTTGCACTTAATAGCCTCCGCGGCCCGGATACAAAGTTACCTCCAAACTTTCGGGAAATTAAACTGCCTGGAGCACACTCTGACATTGGAGGCGGATACCCCGAACTGCAGCACGAGGATGTGCTCATCAGCCCTCTCCACCCTATCAGCCGCGATCGATTCCCTTGGCCCCAAGAAACTATGCAGTGGGATACCTTGAAGGCTCTGAAGAAAGACATCGAATCAGAACGTTGGATCGGAGAATACAGCCTCCCCGTTGCTCAGCCTCCTGCCCGTAATCCTGGCACAGAAACCCGCAATGATCAGGGAGAGCCGCGACTGGAGATTTTCACAAAAAGATCCGAGCACCCCGCTCCTGATGGTAGGGTCGAACTTGCACTCCGAATGTACCGCTCGATCAACGGAGGATACTCTCGCGTTGCCCTTGCCCTAATGCATAGATTGGCCAAACAGTCGGGTGTTATTTTTACGCCTATCCCAAATAGTGGGAACACACGAATACCAGAAGAACTAACCCCCATACATCAAAGCCTTCAGGAGCAAATTGACGCTGGTGAGAACTCTCCAAGGTTGAACACTCCGCAGCTCAATCTTTTGATTCAGCGCTACATCCACTACTCGGCTCATTACAACAGCATAAATACAGCCATAAAGGGTGTTCCATTGAGCCTTAGGATTCTACGTAACTTCAATACCAACATGCCCGAAGATGGGAGACAGCGGACCGTCTACTTCAACACGGAGAATAACTGATGCTTACCATCTGTCTCAGATTCGCGATCTGCATCACATTGATTGCCTGCCAAGGCTGCACGTCCATGACAAGCGAGACTGGAGAATACCGCCGAGTCACATTCGCAGCCCCAGAGCACTATGAAGTTTGGCTTGTGGATGTTCTTCTGGAAAAAAGCGGCGAACGCAGCTGGCGCCAACCCGGAGGCACGGTGAAATGCTGCTGGGAGGGGCCAAAAGGCCCCGCTGGGCCGGGAGCAGCCGCAGACCCGTTCCCAGAACTAATCTGGATACACTGGTTTTCTTTTGCCGAGCAAGAGTACTACGCACACTTGATCCGCATTCCTGCGGATTTAAATGAGCGAATGCGCGATCCAGCGAGAGTCATAACTAATTTCGACATCCGAGAGGTGCCACGTCACACCCTTACAATCGGCTTGGCGCCCGGTGGGAAGATTGTTATGTGGATTCAGAGCCAGATCGGCAATGAAATTGAAGTAATGCGCCTGCAAGCCAAACCCGTTGAAGGGGACCCATCGCATTTCCAGGAAAGAACGAAAGCGTATCTGAAGGAACACGGCGACTACCTGAAAACTCACGGCCTGCAACTGGACAAATGGTAATCCGCAAACCACCGGGAAGTCGGATCAGCTCTGATCCGACTTCTCAATAGCAGGGACGTCCGGTGCATCATCCCAGCGGGGGCGGTTCTTGCGTAGCTCACGAACGCCCTGCATCCAGGCGACACCATCAATAAGCTCGCCAGTCTCCGGGTCAATGGGCGGATAAGGCAGCTTGCGGTCGTCGCAGTAGCGTTTCACCGTTGGCTGGCACCAGCAGAACAGCAGTCGGTTGTACTCGTCGTCCGGCAGGCGCCGGTCATCGTAAAGGCCTGCGGCTTTTCGCTGGCGCTGGGCTTCTGCGAGGATAATCGCGCAAGCGGCGGAGACATTCAGGGACTCCACCATGCCCATCATTGGTATCACGATGTGTTCGTCCGCTACTTCGGCCGCACTGGCGCTTACCCCATCGACCTCATTGCCCATGATCACTGTACAGGGCACGGTGAAGTCGGCGTCCCGGTAATCAATGGCACGGTCCGAAAGCTGTGCGGCGTATAACTTGTGGCCCTGCCCTTTCAACGCACCAATGGCATCTTCCATGGTGCGGTGGGTGTGGGTGGTCACCCAGCTGTAGCTGCCACCGGCGGTTTTTCGGAACGCTCGAAAGCCTTCCTTCGGCCAGACGGCGTGCATATTGGCCAGGCCAAACGCATCACATGACCGAATGATGGCGGACAGGTTTCTGGGTTTATGGACCTGGTCGGTAAGGACGCTGAGATCCGGTTGGCGAGTGTTCAGGGTTTGTTTAATTCGGGCCAGGCGTTCAGGGGTCATAGCGTTGTATGGGTTGGTTGTTGGGTTGTCGGAGATCCGACGAAGCGAATAATACCATAACGGAACTAGCAACAAGCCGAGACAATGGTGGTTGCGGATTGATCACCCCGTTATAATACGCAGTTCCTTTTTTGCTAGCGCCTCTGGATACAACCGCAATTCCGGCGCGACATCCACCAGAATACGTGAGAATCATGGCCAAGAAGCTGTACATCAAGACCCACGGCTGTCAGATGAA
Source organism: uncultured Marinobacter sp. (assembly GCF_947259545.1). GTDB lineage: Bacteria > Pseudomonadota > Gammaproteobacteria > Pseudomonadales > Oleiphilaceae > Marinobacter. The sequence continues at coordinate 828,205 of NZ_CAMYMK010000002.1, read as the reverse complement.
CGAGTACGACTCTGCCCGCATGGCGGACCTGCTCAAGACCGGCGAAACCGTCGAAATGACGGACACGCCCGATGACGCCGACATTCTGCTGCTGAACACCTGCTCCATTCGGGAAAAAGCCCAGGAGAAAGTGTTCCACCAGCTCGGCCGCTGGAAGGGGCTCAAGAGCAAAAAACCGGACCTGATCATCGGCGTTGGTGGCTGCGTGGCCAGCCAGGAAGGCCAGGCGATTCTTGACCGCGCCCCGTATGTGGATATGGTGTTCGGCCCGCAAACCCTGCACCGCCTGCCGGACATGATTACCGAAGTTCGCGCCAAGGGTAACGGCGTAGGCGTGGTGGACGTCAGCTTCCCGGAAATCGAGAAGTTCGACAACCTGCCTGAGCCGGGTGCCGACGGTCCGTCGGCGTTTGTATCCATCATGGAAGGCTGCAGCAAGTACTGCACCTTTTGCGTGGTGCCCTATACCCGTGGCGAGGAAGTCAGCCGTCCGGCGGATGACGTGATTGCCGAAGTGGCGCACCTGGCAAGCCAGGGCGTGCGCGAAGTGAATCTGTTGGGCCAGAACGTTAACGCCTACCGTGGCGAAACCCACGACGGCGACACCATGGACCTGGCGGAGCTGATTACCCTGGTGGCTGCGATCGACGGCATCGACCGCATCCGGTACACCACTTCGCACCCGGTGGAGTTCACCGATGCCATGATCGAAGTGTACGAACAGGTCCCGGAACTGGTCAGCCACCTGCACTTGCCGGTTCAAAGCGGCTCCGATCGCATCCTGGCGGCCATGAAACGCGGCCACACGGCACTGGAGTACAAATCCAAACTCCGCCGTCTGCGTAAGATTCGTCCGGACATCAGTTTCTCCTCGGATTTCATTATCGGGTTCCCTGGCGAAACCGAGAAAGACTTTGAGGACACCATGAAGCTGATCAATGATATCGGTTTCGATATGTCCTTCAGCTTCGTATACAGCGCTCGTCCAGGTACGCCGGCGTCGGATCTGCCGGATGACACTCCGATGGAGGTGAAGAAGCAACGCCTGAGCATTCTGCAGGACCGACTGAATCAGAATGTCATGGATATCAGCCGCAAGATGGTGGGTAGCACTCAGCGTATTCTGGTGACTGGCCTGTCCAAGAAGGACCCGGGCGAATTTGCGGGCCGGACGGAGAACAACCGGATTGTGAATTTCCGGCATGAGAATCCGGACGTTGTGGGGCACTTTATCGACGTCGAGATTGTTGAGGCTTATCCCAATTCTTTGCGTGGGGTGCCTACAAGCTCGGAGTTATACTAGGGTTACTTTCCGACTGGTCCGAGATTGGAGCATGGCGAGTGATGGGTTTTCCCTCCCAAAAACCGCTACGAGCACATCCATGTGCGCTTCTCTCAGGCCATCCTTGGCCTTCGAAATTTTTGGGAGGGAAAACCCACCACTCTCCGCTGACTATACACGTGCATGCTTGTACCAGAATTTAGCTAGGTGGATTTGATCGTAAATCGTAGGTCGGATTTTGACTTGGTCTAATCCGGCCTGACTCAAAATTCAGAAAAGCTGACTCCCGGGAAACCACGGGAGTAAAAACGGAGCACCTTTGAAAGCCAACGATTCCAGACAGTTTGATCTGCACCCGGTCGATCAACACCGACTGACCACCCTCTGTGGCCAGTTCGATGAGCACCTGAAGCACATTGAGCGGCGCATGCAGGTCAAGATTGGTCGCCGAAACCACCACTTCCGGGTGGAAGGTGAAACCGAGCATGTGGCAGCGGCCGTTGAGGTCATCCGGCACCTGTACCGGGAAACCGAGGCCACCAATGACATTTCGCCGGACACTGTCCATCTGTTCATACGCGAAACAGGCTTCGAGCGGCTGCCGGAGGATGTTCCCTATGATGGCGCTGTTACCGTCATCAAAACACCCAAGCTGCAGGCCAAGCCTCGCGGGGCTAACCAACAGAAGTATGTGCACAACATCCGCACCCATGACGTCAACTTCGGTATTGGCCCGGCCGGTACCGGGAAAACCTGGCTGGCGGTGGCCTGTGCAGTGGAGGCCCTGAAGGATGAGCAGGTTAAACGCATCCTGCTGGTTCGTCCGGCGGTGGAAGCCGGTGAGAAGCTGGGCTTCCTGCCCGGCGATCTGGCCCAGAAGGTGGATCCGTACCTTCGCCCACTGTACGACGCCCTGTATGAGATGCTGGGCTTTGACCATGTCACGCGGCTGATTGAAAAGAGCGTGATTGAGATTGCGCCCCTGGCTTTTATGCGTGGCCGCACCCTGAACAACTCATTCATCATCCTGGATGAGAGTCAGAACACCACCCGGGAACAGATGAAAATGTTCCTGACCCGGATTGGTTTTGGTTCCACGGCGGTGATCACCGGTGATACAACCCAGGTCGACCTGCCCCGGGGACAGAATTCCGGCCTGATTCATGCCGCCGGCGTGCTGAGCAAGGTCTCCGGTATCGGTTTTACACGCTTCGAAGCCAGAGACGTGGTTCGCCATCCGCTGGTGCAGCGTATTGTCGAAGCCTACGATTCCCTGGATGACGGGAGTATCACGGGCCAGTGAGCAGACTGACAGTAGACCTGCAACGCGCTTTCGAAGCTCCAGGCGTCCCGGAGGACCCGGCCTTTGAGCATTGGGCCGGATGTGCCTGGCTCGGGGATACAGACTCCGAAGTGACGATCCGCATCGTCGATGCCGATGAGAGCGCGGCCCTCAATGGCCAGTACCGTGGCAAAAACGGCCCAACCAATGTGCTGTCCTTCCCATTTGAGGCCCCAGCGGGTATAACAGTCCCGTTGGCCGGAGATCTCATCATTTGTGCTCCGGTTGTTGAAAAAGAAGCCAGGGATCAGCATAAAGAGCTTAAGGCCCACTGGGCCCATATGGTTGTGCATGGCATGCTGCATCTTCAGGGCTATGATCATATTGAAGACAACGATGCCGAGGTCATGGAAGCCCTCGAAGTCCGGCTGCTGAAGCAGCTTGGGTATGGCAATCCTTACGAATCAGAGGAAGCGGAACAAGACTCATGAGCGACGATCAGTCGAGTCGCAGTCAGGGCAACAAGTCCTGGCTGGAACGTATATCACAGGCCTTCTCCAGCGGGCCTGAGTCCGTCGAGGACGTGCTGGAAATCCTGCGGGACGCCGAATCCGAGGACATCATCGATGCCGATGCCATGAGCATCATCGAAGGTGCCATGCAGGTTATCGACATGCGGGTGGACGAGATCATGATCCCCCGCTCCCAGATGGTCACCGTCAAGGCGGCCCAGGAACCGAAAGAGTTTCTTGGCGAAATCATCTCCTCTGCCCACAGTCGTTTTCCCGTTATTGGCGACAGCCAGGACGACGTTATTGGCATTTTGCTTGCCAAGGATCTGTTGCCACTGGCTCTGAACAATGACGTCAACTGGTCGTGCATTCGCGAAATACTGCGACCGCCCACATTCGTACCCGAAAGCAAGCGCCTGAACCAGTTGCTGAAAGAGTTCAAGGAGAACCGCAACCACATGGCGATTGTGGTGGACGAATACGGTGGCACAGCGGGTCTGATCACCATCGAAGACGTACTGGAGCAAATCGTTGGTGAAATCGAAGATGAACACGACTTCGATGAAGAAACCCACATCAAGGCCCGCGGGGACGGCACCTATGCTGTTAAAGCCGTCACGCCGGTAGATGACTTCAATGAATTTTTCGAAACGGAACTGGATGAGGAAGAGTTCGACACCATTGGCGGTGTGGTGCTCAAAGAATTCGGCCACCTGCCCAGGCGAGGCGAATCGGTTGCATTTGGCGGGCTGCAATTTACTATTGCGAACGCTGATAACCGAGTCATCCGTCTGCTGCAGGTAACCCGTAGTGAGCAATAACGATACCATCCCCCTGGTTCCGGACACGCGCCTGTCAGGCAAAACCTGGCTGAGAACCGTCACCCTCGTGGTGGCGGGCGCCCTGCAAACCCTGACATTGTCACCCTTTCAATGGTGGTGGCTGGGCCCGGTTTCTCTTGTACTGATCCTGCTGGCGAGCCTTCCGCTGGCATCTCACAAGCTGTTCCGTGCGGGATGGCTTACTGGCCTGGGGATTTTTGGCAGCGGTGCCAGCTGGGTCTACATCAGCATCAGCGAGCATGGCAATACCTCCATCCCCCTGGCGGTCCTCCTGACCGCATTGTTCGTGGCTGGCCTTGCTTTATTTCATGCCATCGCCTTCTGGGGCTGGGGTAAACTGGCAAAAGAGAGCCTGGTGCGCCGGCTCCTCCTGTTTCCCGCTATCTGGATTCTCGGTGACTGGGTCCGTGGCTGGCTGCTCACCGGTTTCCCCTGGCTTTACCTCGGAAATGCCCATGTGGACGGGCCTCTGGGAGGTTTTGCACCACTGGTAGGCGTGCACGGCCTGACCTTCTGGATAACCGTCACCAGTGTCGCCATTTACGGCGCCTGGTGGCTGGCGCTCAACAAGCGTTCAGTCGGCGCCGGGATTGTCGCTGTAGTGGCACTACTGCCCTGGGTCACCGGACCTGCACTGTCGAAGATCGAGTGGACCGAGGTCAGTGAGGAGGCCACCACCTTTGCCTCCATGCAAGGCAACATCCCTCAGCAGATCAAGTGGGATCCGGATTTCCTTCGGGATCAGATCGTAGTGTATCTCGGGCTTACAGAAGACCAGTGGGATACTGATCTCATCCTGTGGCCGGAAACCGCCATCCCCATCCCTCAGGATCAGGCCGGCAAGATCATCGAACACATTGCCGAAGAGCTGGGAGACAATAGCACTCTGATAACCGGCATACCCTGGTACGGTTTCAGCAACCGTATTGAGGACTTCACCTTCCACAACAGCATCATGGCAATTGGCAATGGGGAAGGCATGTACCATAAGCAGAAGCTGGTGCCATTCGGCGAGTACGTACCCCTTCAGCAATGGCTGCGCGGGCTGATCGGTTTCTTCGACCTGCCCATGTCCAGCTTTAGCCGGGGCCCGGCCAACCAGTCCCCGCTGATCGCTAACGGTGCGCGCATCATGCCGTTTATTTGTTACGAAGTGGCCTATCCGGACTTCGTCGCCCGCAATGCCAGGGGCACCGACCTGCTGCTGACCATCAGCAACGATGGCTGGTTTGGCGACTCCATCGGCCCGCTGCAGCACTTGCAGATTGCCCGCATGCGTGCACTGGAAACAGGCCGCTACATGCTTCGGGGCACCAACAACGGCGTCACCGCAATCATCGATCACAAGGGACAACTGGCTAAAACCATTCCCCAATTCGAACGTGCGGTCCTCACCGGTGAGGTGTTCACCGCAAATGGCAGCACGCCGTATATGCAGACAGGTTCCTGGCCGGTGCTGACCCTGGCACTCATTCTCATTGTCTTCGTGCGCGAACGGGTCATCCCCAAACCGTAGGTCCAGTGCACTTCCACCACGACCCCCAGTGTCGGATTACGGCTTCGCCTACTCCGACTTACGGGGCCAGCGGCTGGTCACGCGTTCGTAGTAATGGGAACCACAGGCCTCGCAGGGTTCCAGATGACTGGTCGCGGTCAGGCAACGCATATGGCCGCAATTCAGACACTGGAACATCCCGGCCGTAGCCACCTCGCCGGATATATAATGACCCGCATCCTGGTTTTCCAGTTTCTGGCGCAGCTCCAGATTATCCACCAGTGTCTGGTCCGCGACAGAAAGCAACCTGTCGGCCAACTGATGCTCAAGCAACGCAATATCCAGCTGCAACCACTCTGTCAGCCCCTCACCGGTCTCCTCCACAAAGTGCATGAGGTGCTCCAGATCCCGCAACAGATAGGCCCCCAACAGGTCCGCCTCTTCGCGGGTCATTTCCTCCAGTTCGTACTCAAACTCAACCGCCTTCTGGACTTCCTCTTCCAGATTCCGAAGGGACGTTTCCTGCAGCTCATTGAGGCGCGACTGCACCCGCTCCAGCATGCGGTCATAGACTTCCAGGGCTTTTCCGGATAGATGTCTGCGTTCTGACTCGGCCATAACAACTCCTCAGATGGTCTGGGGCTGATTGGGTATGGCGGACCGGGACTGTCAAAAACAGGGATGTTTTTGTCAAGCGTACAAGGACGTATTCACAGCGTGTCCCGGTCCGCCATACCCAATCAGCCTTTCTCCATAGTTTTAAGTCTGGCACATGAAACGATTTTTGGCAGACTACCTGTTAACCTCTGTGTGCGTTAGAATGTCCGGCCCGCTCCGGACATCATTTTGATACAGGGTTCTATTTTTCACACAAGGTAATTTCGGTAATGGCAGGAATGGACGAGCAATACAATCCACGTAATGTAGAACAGAATGCCCGCACTTTCTGGGAAGAGAACAAAACCTTCACCGTCAAGGAAGAGCCCGGCAAGCCCAAGTACTACTGCCTGTCCATGTTCCCGTACCCGAGCGGCAAACTGCACATGGGTCACGTCCGCAACTACACCATCGGCGACGTGATTTCCCGCTACCAGCGCATGCAGGGCAAGAATGTGATGCAGCCCATGGGCTGGGATGCCTTCGGCCTGCCCGCAGAAAATGCCGCGATCGCCAACAAGACCGCGCCTGCCAAATGGACCTACGCCAATATCGAGTACATGAAGAACCAGCTCAAACAGCTGGGCTTCGGTTATGACTGGAACCGCGAACTGGCCACCTGCAAGCCGGACTATTACCGCTGGGAACAGTGGTTCTTCGCCCGCCTTTACGAGAAAGGCCTGGTGTACAAGAAAATGTCCACGGTCAACTGGGATCCGGTGGATCAGACCGTCCTGGCCAACGAGCAGGTGGTCGATGGTCGCGGCTGGCGCTCCGGTGCGCTGGTTGAACAGAAAAAGATTCCCCAGTGGTTTATCCGTATCACCGATTACGCTGAGGAACTGCTGAATGACCTGGACCAGCTGGAAGACTGGCCCGAACAGGTCAAGACCATGCAGCGCAACTGGATCGGCAAGTCCATCGGTACCGAGCTGACCTTCCCGCTGAAAGGCGGAGATGACGGACTGACCGTTTATACCACCCGCCCGGACACCCTGATGGGCGTAAGCTATATGGCCGTGGCCGCCGAGCACCCGCTGGCGAAAGCCGCGGCGGAGCGCCATCGTGATGTCGCGGAGTTCGTGGACGAATGCCGCAACAGCAAAATCGCCGAGGCCGAGCTGGCCACCATGGAAAAGAAAGGGATCGACACCGGCTTCAAGGCCATCCATCCCCTGACCCAGGAAGAGATTCCGGTCTGGGTCGCCAACTTTGTACTGACCGACTACGGCACCGGCGCCCTGATGGCCGTTCCCGGCCACGATGAGCGGGATCACGAGTTTGCCCTGAAATACCGTTTGCCGATCAAGCAGGTCATCGCTGCTCTGGACGGTCGCGAGATCGATATTCAGGAGCAGGCCTTCACAGAAAAGGGCACCCTGGTGTCCTCCGGCAAATACAGCGGCCTGACCAGTGAAGAAGCCTTCGAGGCCATTGCGGATTACCTGGAAGAGAACGGTATCGGTAAGCGCACGGTCAACTACCGTCTGCGCGACTGGGGCGTGTCCCGGCAGCGTTACTGGGGTGCTCCGATTCCGATGATGACGCTGGAGGACGGCACCGAACGCCCGGTCCCCGACGATCAACTGCCCGTTGCCCTGCCGGAAGACGTTGAAATGGATGGCGTCCAGTCTCCCATCAAGGCCGATCCGGAGTGGGCCAAGACCACCTTTGAAGGTCAGCCCGCGACTCTCGAAACCGACACCTTTGACACCTTCATGGAGTCGTCCTGGTACTACGCCCGTTTCTGCAGCCCGAACTACGACAAGGGCATGCTGGATCCGGCCGCGGCCAACTACTGGCTGCCGGTTGATCAATACATCGGGGGCATCGAACACGCCATCCTGCACCTGCTGTATGCACGGTTCTTCCACAAACTTCTGCGGGACGTGGGCCTGGTCACCAGCTCCGAACCCTTCAACCGTCTTCTGTGCCAGGGCATGGTTCTGGCTGAGACCTATTACCGCGAAGATGACAATGGCGGCAAGACCTGGATCTCGCCGGCCGATGTCACTGTAGAGCGCGATGCCAAGGGGCACGTTGTGGGAGCCGTTCACAAGGAAGACGGCCAACCGGTTGAAGTGGGCGGCGTCACCAAGATGTCGAAATCCAAGAACAATGGCATCGATCCCCAGGCGATCATCGATCAGCATGGGGCTGATACCGTGCGACTGTTCATGATGTTCGCAGCGCCACCCGAGCAATCCCTTGAATGGTCAGACAGCGGCGTGGAAGGCGCTCACCGGTTCCTCAAGCGCCTGTGGCGCATGGTGGGTGAACTGGCAGCCGGCGGCGACACACCAGCGCTGGACGTGGCCAACCTGACCGATGCCCAGAAGGATCTGCGCCGCAAGACCCATGAAACCATTGCCAAAGTGAGTGATGACGTCAGCCGTCGCCTCACCTTCAACACGGCCATTGCGGCGGTGATGGAATTGCTGAACGACGTGGGCAAACTGACCGATGATGCTCCCCAGAGCCGGGCCGTTCGTCACGAGGCGCTGGAGGTTGCGGTGTTGATGCTGTCACCCATCGTTCCCCATATTTGTCACAGCCTGTGGCAGGCACTGGGTCATGAGGAACCGGTGGTGGACGCCAGTTGGCCAGAGGCTGACAAAGACGCCATGGTACGCAGTCAGATCCAGGTGGTACTGCAGGTCAACGGTAAGGTCCGTGCCAAGGCGGATGTTCCCGCGGATATCGACAAGGCAAGCCTGGAGCAGCTGGCACTGGAAAACGAGAACGTTGTGCGCTTTACCGAAGGTCAGACTGTCCGCAAGGTCATTGTGGTTCCGGGCAAGCTGGTCAACGTGGTAGCCAACTAAAATGACAGGCTCGCCCCCATTCCGTCATGCCAGAGTTTCAGTGGCAGCCATTCTGTCCGTGGTGTTGACGGGGTGCGGCTTTCAGCTGCGCGGGGCACCACCGGTGCCCCCCGGACTGCAGCCGCTGGCGGTCTCCTGTGTCAGCGAAATACCGGAAGACCTTTGCCAGGCGGTCACAGAGCAGCTCGAACTGGGCAAAATTGATGTCCGGGAGCCAGACCAGGCGGATTACATTCTGCGCCTGCGCGGATTCCGGCAGGACCGCCGCGCCAGCGCCATTACCGTTCAGGCATCGGCAGCCGAATACACGCTCCGGCAAACCGTCGACATGGATGTGCTGACCGATGACGACCTGCCGCTGATGGGGGAAACCCGCCTTAACGCGAGTGAAACGTATCGCTACGACGAAACCAATGTCCTCGCCAAGCAGCGGGAAGAAGAGGAACTCAAACAACAGCTCTATGATCGGCTGGCTCAGCAGATCATTTTCCGGCTGGCACCGTTGACGGACTCCCGGGTTACCCAATTACGGGAACAGGCCGTTAAAAACCAAAAGCAAGACACTCGCTGATTATGAAGACCCAGCCGGCCCAGCTTCCCCAGTTACTGAAGAAATCCCTGGCACCGGTCTACCTGATCTCCGGAGATGAGCCCCTGCTGGTTCAGGAATGCTGTGACCAGGTCCGTAGCGCTGCCCGGGATGCCGGTTTTCTGGAGCGCATGACGTTTCACGCCGATCACCAGCTCGACTGGAACACCGTAGGCGAGGAATTTGGCTCACTGTCGCTGTTTGCTGAAAAACGCCGCATAGAGATCCATCTGCCCACCGGTAAGCTCGGAGATGGTCGTGCGGTCCTCGAGAGAGTCCTTCAGGATCCCCCCGAAGACATTGTCCTGCTGCTGATCAGCGCCAGACTGGACGCCGCCGAGACCCGCAGGAAGTGGTACAAGGAATTACAGAACAAAGGCGTACATGTTCCCGTGTGGCCAGTAGATGGCGACAAGTTTGCCGGCTGGCTACAGCAGCGCGCCAAGTCCCGGGGGCTGAGCCTGACCCGGGGCGCCCTGAACATTCTCACCGAGAGACTGGAAGGCAACCTGCTGGCGGCAAGCCAGGAGCTGGACCGACTGGCACTTTTCGGAACCGGTAAAACCGTCGACGAGGAAGCGATCGAACAGGCTGTTCAGGATAGCTCCCGCTTTACCGGGTTCGAGCTGGTCACTGAACTGCTGGCCGGGCGAGCGCCTCACGCCCGCAAGATGATCGGAGTACTCAAACAGGAAGGGGAGAACCCTCTGGGGCTTCTGGCTGTCCTGGTTCGTGACCTGAATATCACCATGGAACTGCGGGCAGCAGCTGCACAGCGTGAGAACCCGGCAACCTTTCTCAAGCAACGGGGCGTATTCCAGCCACAACGTGCCCGCACCATTGAACAGGCGGCACGCCGGCTTTCCCGTCCACAACTCCACTCTGCGATTGAGCTGTGCAGCGATATCGATCGTGCTGCCAAGGGGTTTTCCCCTTCCTCCCCCTGGAACTATCTGGAAGATATGGCCACCCTGTTAGCAACGCGCTCCGCCTGATACCGTCATACGCTCCCCCTTGACAGGTTTTCACGTTCGGGAGCATTGTAAAGACGTATCTACCAAAGGAGGTGTTTCGTATGTCGCTTCAGGATGATCTCAAAAAGCTGTCAGAAAAAATCAAAGAGTATCGTGACGAAGCAAGAGTCCAGCTTCATCTAGCCCGTGAAGACGTCAAAGATGAATGGGACGACCTGGAAAAGGACTGGGAGAAATTCCGCCATAAGTTCGACAAGATACTGCACGATACTGAAGATACGACCCAGGAAGCCCGGGAGAAAGCCAAAGAATTCGGAGAGGAAGTTCGCGCACGTTATGAGCGCCTTCGTGATCGCTTGAAGTAGAGGCTGTCAGGGCCTGATCAGCAAGGGCCCTGGCTCTGGTAGTGAGGTATAAAAACGCATGAATAAAACAAGCGTCTTTGTAGTTACCCTCATAGTACTGTTAGTCCCACCTCTGTCCAACGGACAGAACACCCGATTCAGTAATCCCGATACGGTTGTCCGGGATCAGTTCTGGGGAACACTCTACGTCGATGGGGGGGCCTCTTTCTTTTGCAGAACCCCATTTAAAAACAAGGGGTTCACCATGACAGAAGGTCATATCTACCCTCTCGCTGCAGTTCGTAGCGCCTTGGGCTGCGGCACGAGCAGCCAGTGCGGCCGGAATGACCGCTATCGCCAGATCGCCTCCGACCTCCACAACATGGTGCCTGTTACCAGCCGTGTCGAAATGCGCCGCCGCAACGCTCGCTACGAGGAACTGGGCGCTGGCGCTCGGGAAGATGATTGTGGAAACCGGGAAAGTGCCCAGTTTTTTGAACCCCCTGGAGAGGTAAAGGGCGATGTCGCCCGCGCGGTGGCCTACATGGTCGACACCTACGACCTGCCCTGGGTCGGCGCGTCCTCGGTCTTTAAAAGCTGGAACCGGATCGATCCTCCTGACGACCAGGAGTTGACCCGCCACCGCCTGATCAGTGAACTTCAGGGTAATGAGAATCCATTCATCAGGAATCCGGAACGTCTGGAGAATCTCTAACCCCCCTCATTCCAGACGGAGATGTCCATCCCGGAATTGTCATGTGCGACAAAAAAGGCAGATCCCTCACAGGATCTGCCTTTCTGTTCTTACTGCTTCGAAATCTGACCGTTGGTGATCAGAATTCCTCGGCAGTCAGCGCCATCATCGAGTCACTGCCACTGCGGATACCTTCCGCCAGCGATACCGTCTTCGGCAACAAACGGTCAAAGTAGAACCGCGCTGTCTTCAGCTTGCCGGTGTAGAAACCGGAGGTGTCACCTTCCGCTTTCGGGGCAGCGGCCTTGACGATCTTCGCCCACATGTAGCCCAGAGCCGTCAGACCAAACAGGTCCAGGTAGTCCACGGACGCAGCGCCAATGGCATTGGGGTTGTCCCCCGCCTGGTTGATCACGTGCTCTGTTACATCAGACAGACGCTCAAACGCGGCGGCCAATGGCTCGAGGTATGGACGCAGATGCTCATCATCGCTGTTTTCCTCGATAAAGGACGCCACATCACTGGCAAACAGCTCGTACAGCTTACCCTGGCTGCCAACGACTTTCCGGCCCATCAGGTCCAATGCCTGGATACCGTTGGTGCCTTCGTAGATCTGGGTAATACGGCAGTCGCGAACCAGCTGCTCCTGACCCCATTCACGGATAAAGCCGTGGCCACCGAAAACCTGCTGCCCCATGATGCACGCATCCAGGCCGCGATCGGTCAGGAAGGCCTTGGCTACCGGAGTCAGCAGCGCCACCATGCCTTCGGCATGTTTGCGACGCTCGTCATCCTCGGCGTACTTGGAGATATCCAGCCATTGGGCAACGTATGTAGAGAAGGTACGACCGCCTTCGATATAGCTCTTCATGGTCAGCAGCATGCGACGCACGTCGGGGTGGACAATAATCGGGTCCGCCGCCTTTTCCTTTTCCTGGGCACCGGTGGGCGCGCGACTCTGGATACGCTCCAGCGCGTACTCACGAGCGCTTTGCAGGGACGCTTCCGCCGCGCCAATACCCTGGATACCAACACCCAGACGCTCGTAGTTCATCATGGTGAACATGGCCGCCAGGCCCTTGTTCTCCTCACCAACGAGCCAGCCTTTAGCGCCGTCAAAGTTCATCACGCAGGTGGCAGAGCCCTTGATGCCCATCTTCTTCTCGATGGAGCCACAGCTGAAGCTGTTGCGCTCACCCAGGGAGCCGTCTTCGTTCACCATGAATTTCGGCACCAGGAACAGGGAGATCCCCTTCGGCCCTTTTGGAGCGTCCGGCAACTTGGCCAGCACCAGGTGGATGATATTTTCCGCCATGTCGTGCTCGCCCCAGGTGATGAAGATCTTGGTACCTGTGACATTGAACGAACCGTCGTCGTTCGGCTCGGCCTTGGTGCGGATAATACCCAGATCGGTACCGGCATGAGGCTCGGTCAGATCCATGGCGCCCGACCAGACGCCGGAATACATGTTGGGCAAATACTTTTCCTTGAGCTCCTGACTGCCGTGGGCATCCAGGGCCAGGCAGGCACCGGCGGTCAGCATGGGCGCCAGGCCAAACGCCATGTTGGCGCCCTGCATCATTTCCTCAAACTGGGCCACCAGAGTTTTGGGCATACCCATTCCACCGAACTCGGTATTACCACCCAAACCGTTCCAGCCACCTTCCACGATGGTCTGATAAGCTTCCTTGAAGCCCTCTGGCGCGGTGACCTCACCGTCATTCCACTTGGTGCCCTGCTCGTCACCTTCGCGGTTCAGGGGAGCCAGCACGCCACTGGTGATTTTACCGGCTTCTTCCAGAATCGCATCGGCCGTTTCCGGGTCTACATTCTCCGCAACTTTCGGCAGAGATGCCCACAGTGCCGGTGCATCGAAAACTTCGTTCAGAACAAAACGCATGTCACGCAAAGGTGCCTGATAATCAGCCATCTAAAAACTCTCCAAAAATCCAGTCAGTCTGTGAAAATAACCAGGAATCCAACGATCCCGGGCCACTTCATCCGGCTATGTGTCCGCTTAAGGTTATCTTTATGGAGCGGTATTCTACCTGAAAGGCGGCGCGAACTCATGATTCAAAGCAACCTGATTACAATTCCGCCGCCTCCGAACCCTCAGGACCACAAAAAAGCCCGCCTCCGGAGAGAGCGGGCTTTTTCAGTTCTACCGTACTTCCTTCAATGCCCGCGATCAGATCGCGAAGGCGTCTTCCGGCATGTCCATCAGGCTGTCAGCACCCGCCAGCATGCTCTCGGCATGGCCCTTGGCACGGGGCAGCATGCGCTTGAAGTAGAAGCGTGCGGTCTGAACCTTGGCGTTGTAGAACAGCTCTTCGCTGGTTCCATCAGCCATCTTGTCCAGTGCCACCTTAGCCATGCGGGCCCAGAGGTAGGCAAACACGGCGTAACCGGAATACATCAGGTAGTCCACGGACGCGGCACCGACTTCTTCACGGTTCTTCATGGCGGTCATACCAATCTTCATGGTCAGATCGCCCCATTCCTTGTTCAGGGCCGCCAGCGGCTCCAGGAATTCCTTCAGCTGTTCGTTGTCAGCGTTTTCCTTGCAGAACACGTGCACCTGCTTGGTGAAGCCCTTCAGGGATTCGCCCTGGGTCATCAGAACCTTACGGCCCAGCAGATCCAGCGCCTGGATACCGGTAGTGCCCTCGTAGATCATACCGATACGGGCGTCACGTACGTTCTGCTCCATACCCCACTCGGAGATGAAGCCGTGACCACCGAATACCTGCATGCCCAGGTTGGCAGACTCATAACCGATTTCGGTCAGGAATGCTTTGGCGATCGGCGTCAGGAAGCCCAGAGCTTCGTCAGCAGCCTTGCGCTCTTCTTCGGTCTTGCCACTGTGAACGATATCCGCCTGCTGTGCAGTCAGGTAGATCAGTGCGCGAGCACCCTCGGCAACCGCTTTCTGGGTCAGCAGCATGCGACGAACGTCCGGGTGAACGATGATCGGATCAGCAATGCCTTCCGGGTTCTTCGGTCCGCTCAGGGAGCGCATGGCCAGGCGGTCCTTGGAGTAGGCCAGTGAGCCCTGGAAGCCCAGCTCGGCCGCACCCAGACCCTGGATCGCGGTACCGATACGAGCGGTATTCATGAAGGTGAACATGCAGTTCAGGCCGCGGTTCTCCGGCCCGATCAGCCAGCCCTTGGCGCCGTCAAAGTTCATCACACAGGTGGCGTTACCGTGGATACCCATCTTGTGCTCGATGGAGCCACAGGAAACTGCGTTACGCTCACCGGAAGAACCGTCTTCGTTCGGCAGGTTCTTGGGCACAATAAACAGGGAAATACCCTTGGTGCCTTCCGGAGCGCCCGGCAGACGGGCCAGAACGATGTGGACGATGTTCTCGGCCATGTCGTGCTCACCGGCGGAGATGAAGATCTTGGTACCGGTGATGGCGTAGGTACCGTCAGCGTTGGGCTCGGCCTTGGTACGCAGGGTGCCCAGATCAGAACCACAGTGCGGCTCGGTCAGACACATGGTGCCGGTCCACTCACCGCTGATCAGCTTGGTGAGGTAAGTCTGCTTCTGCTCTTCGGTGCCGTGAGCTTCGATGGTGTTGGTAGCACCGTGGCTGAGGCCCGGGTACATGCCGAACGACCAGTTAGCGGTACCCACCATTTCGCTCATGACCAGACCGAGGGAATGTGGCAGACCCTGACCGCCGTAGTTGGGGTCAGCGGTCATGGACGGCCAGCCGCCCTCTACGTACTGCTGGTAGGCTTCCTTGAAGCCAGTCGGTGTTTTCACACCGTCTTCGCTCCAGGTACAACCTTCCTTGTCACCCACCTGGTTCAGCGGAGACAGAACCTGCTCACAGAACTTGGCACCTTCCCCGATAATGGCGTCCACCATATCCGGAGTTGCATCCTCGGCACCTTCCAGCTTTGCGTAGTGCTGCTCGCTGTCCAGCAGCTCGTTCATTACGAATTTGATGTCACGCAGGGGCGCTTTGTATTCAGGCATGTAATCCACCTCAGGTTTTCGGTCACATCTGCAACCCAGGTTGCAGTACTTGGCCTTGGGGTTTGCTCAGACACCGTGATGCTATCGCAACACAGCCTTAATTAAACACTTGTTTGAAACATACGTTTAGAGGTACAGAATTGTCAATAGCCCGACTGGAAATTTGTGTTGCAATTTGTGGCCGGTAAAGCCTGGAATGGCGCGGATGCAGCGCGACTCTGAGGAGAAAAGGTTGTCCAATCAGGCCATTACGGAATGGGAGGATGAACGCCCTGACTTCGTATCAGAATCGTTCATTTTTGATACCGATTGATAGGTGTCACTGGCCTGCCGATAAAGATCTGTTTGGGCCTGCAGCATAATCTGCGTTGCTTCAGCTGCGACAGCCCGATCCTGGGAGGAAGGCTCCGCAGGAGCCATTGCTGCGGCGCGAACGACCCGCATTTTTTCGATGGTGGCTTTCGGATCGCCCTGCACCGGCGAGATATCAATGGATACTTCGCCGCCCACGGCATACCGGGCACCATCGGGCCCTCGCTGGTAGTCGTAGGAAATGGCGCCTGCGTGCTGGCCACCAACCGCCTTGTGCGCGGCTTCGTGGGCCCTCACTTCCCGGTCTCGCGCCTTAAGTTCGGTCAACTCCCTGAGCTGTGCTTCATCCAGGGCCTGGACATTTCCGGGGGCGCCAGTTGATTTGCGGACGGAAGAGGCCTGATCCTGCTCCGAGGATGGCCCGGCCGATCCAGACTCACTTGCACCGGCGACCACAGGCTTACCGGCGGATACTGCCGATGAGTAGACCGAATTAATGGGGGGAATGGCGCCGGAAATCATCAGTTGGCTCGAAAAACCAGGTCAGTGGGGATAAGGCGCTGCAATCAGGCCATGATATCCAGCAGTGTGCCGAGCGTCTCATCCGCAGTTTTAACGACCTGTGCGGACGCTTCAACACTGCGTTCATAAAGGTTCAGCTCGACTATGGGCTCGACCAAGGAGCCCGCACCCTCGGCAGTCCCCTGAGGACCATCAGCACCACCACGGGCTATTTTCCGGGCTGCATTCTCCATGCCCGCCATGCCTTCCTGGATTCCCTGAATACCAATACCCAGTGTGTTACTGATCATAACTGCGAGACCTGATGACCCTGACTTGGCTCAGTAAGCCACAAACCTGATCAATTTTCAAACAAAGCATCAAGTTTCAGGAAATCTGCCAGCACCTCCGGATTCGGATCCTGATGCCAGGGCAGAACCCCGAGGCAAGGCGCTCCAAGGTGCGAGAGCAGGTAGTTCAGAGTTTCCTGTTCACAACTCATGGTCTCCTGCTCCGGGCGGTTTGCGACCCACCCCGCCAGGGTCAACCCATCGCTGCGAATGGCTTCAGCACTCAGTAAAGCATGGTTAATGCAGCCGAGCCTCAGGGGTACCACCAGGATGACGCCCACACCCAGCTCCTGAGCGACTGCCGAATAGGTTTCCCTGTCGTTCAGGGGAACCCTCCAACCACCCGCGCCTTCAATCAGCAACAGGTCCGCCGGCTGCATTTGCAAGCCCCGGCAAAACCCCACCAACCGCTGAGCAGTCAGTTGACGCCCGGCCTGTTCTGCCGCCACATGGGGAGCAATTGCCGGCTCCAGGGTTACAGGATTGATCCGGTCATAGGGCAATGATTCTGTCATCGCGGCCTGAAGCATCAGCGCATCTTCGTTCCGGAGCCCTTCCGGCGTCTGCTCGCAACCGGAAGCCACCGGCTTCATACCAATGGTCCGCTTACCCATTGCTTTGGCGGCTTCCAGTATGGTGGCCGAAACGATGGTTTTACCCACTTCGGTGTCTGTGCCTGTGATAAAAAAGCTTTTCCTGGCCATGATCAACCTGTTTAGCAGTTAAGAAAGGGGGAAATGATAGATAATCCAGCAGGCCTTATAGGACGCGAGAACGGTGCCTTCCCGGGTTCGCGGGTAGTGTGCACACATTGCGCGGACACGACCCGGAGCGGTCGCCGTGCGACGACGGTCCTGTCCTTTATAACCGGCACCCAAGGATTTGAGCTCACGGGTAAGCGCCAGGGGTGACGGATAATCCAGCGTCACGGTTCCTGTTGCGATTTCGCCGCCAGGCAGCGCTTCATCCACAATTCGCTTGATGGTGGATGCGGCCTCAAACCGATTGACATGCCGACGCCCTGGATCGGCCTTCGCCCAAGCCTGTTCCAACTCTCTCAGAGTGCCGTCCAGTAACGTTGAGCAAACCAGCACACCGCCGGGGCGCAGCAGACGTCTGCATTCCCCCAGAACCGAGTCAGGACGCTCGCACCACTGAATCATCAGATTGCTGAAGATGATATCAACGCTGTTGTCAGGAAGCGGCAAGCAACCCGCGTCTGCCACCAGCCAATCAATCGCGCCAGAACTGTTGGACCTGGCGTGGCCAATCATCCCCGGAGACAGATCGACACCGGTGACCTGCCCCCCGGGATAAGCCTGTCGTAATTTACGTGTGAACCAACCGGTACCGCAGCCCAGGTCGAGAATGTCGGGTTCTTTTTCCGACTGCCACTCGCCCAGCTGCTCCAGTATGACATTGCCCGTCTGCCGCTGAAGTCTCGACGCGGACTCGTAGGTTCCGGAAGCCTCTCCAAAATCCCGCGCGATATCCTGTGTCCGGGGTTGGTCGTTGCGCTGGGCCTCACCGGGTGCGTGCATCAGGACGTCCATTGACCTGCCTCCCGCGCGCCCGCAAGGAACTCTGCCATGACTTGGTGACATTCACTGGCGGCTTCACCTGTTGGCCAGTGGGCCATGCCCGGGATCACGCCAACGCGGCTTTGCCCGGACCGCCCAGACCACTCACACCAGGGCCTGACCACAACGTCTTTCTCGCCCATGAGGTGCAACGCCGGCACCCCGGGATTGCCCCACAAGGATCTGTGATCTTCCTGCCTGAGCCAATCCAGCCCCTTGACGAGATTTTCACTGGACACCGGCGAGCCTTGCTCCAACCAGAACCTCAGCCTTTTGCGGGCCTGAGGTTCCCGCGAGTCACCGTTAATCATCAACAACAGAAAATGCGTCCAGTATCGATCAGGATCCCTGATGACGCCTTTGGCAAATGCCTCAAACTCGCCTTGCGGCATGCCGGAGGGCCACCCTGTAGTTTCGGTGAATCGGGGGAATCCCCCAACGGTGATCACGGAAGTGACGGCACCGGTATCGCGAGCGGCCGCTGCCATGGCAACCTGTGAACCAAGGGACCACCCCAGCCACACTGCAGGCATTGGGAAACGGCCAAGCAGTTCGTCTGCAACCGTACTGACCGATTCGCACCCGGTCATCAGTTCGTCATCAAGGCTGACGGGCATCACCTCTCCCGGCCAGTGGTCATAGAGGTCGGACAGCATTTCGCTTCGCACCCCCCAACCGCCGACGACGACCAGCGTGCCTGTGCTGCTGGCGGTCATGCAGACTGTTCCACCACAAGGCCCGACAATGACCGGCAGTCAGACAGGCCAGCCAGCAATCGATCCACATCGGCCAGGGTATGGGCGGCACTCAGGGTAACCCTCAGCCGCGCCTCACCTTCAGGTACCGTTGGCGGACGAATGGCGGTAACCAGCAATCCCTTTTCTTCCAACGCCTTGCTCAATGCCAGCGCAGACCAGTTGTCGCCTACCATGATTGGCTGGATCGGTGTGCCCGAGGGCATTAACTGATAGCCAAGTTCGCTGGCACCTCGCCGGAAACGCTCGATCAATTCCCGCAGGTGCGCCCGGCGCTCGTCATCCCGTTCAATCAGGTCGAGACTGGCTACCGTTGCTTCGGCAATCGCCGGCGGCATCGCGGTGGTGTAGATGTAGGTTCTGGCCTTCTGCACCAGATAATCCATCAGAACCTGAGGCCCGGCCACAAAGGCGCCACTGGTCCCCACTGCCTTACCCAGGGTACCTATTAACACCGGCACATCGTCTTCGGACAACCCAAGTTCCGCCGCGCTGCCACGCCCCTGAGGGCCCAGCACGCCGACACCGTGGGCATCGTCCACCACCAGCAGGGCATCGTGGGTCTTGCACAACCCGGCCAATTCCCGGAGCGGTGCAATATCGCCATCCATGCTGAAAACCCCATCGGTCACCACCAGTTTGTGACCCGACGTTTCGGCCAGCATCCGCTCCAGTGCTGCCATATCGCTATGAGGGTAACGGCGAACTTTGG
This sequence comes from uncultured Marinobacter sp., assembly GCF_947259545.1. Lineage (GTDB taxonomy): Bacteria > Pseudomonadota > Gammaproteobacteria > Pseudomonadales > Oleiphilaceae > Marinobacter. The sequence continues at coordinate 808,511 of NZ_CAMYMK010000002.1, read as the reverse complement.
CTCGGCTGAGAATACAGCCATCAATGATGGACGCGTGGTTGAGGCGATCGGAGAAGATCGTATCTCCCCGCCCGGCAAGGGCGGAAATCACCCCCATATTGGCCATATAGCCGGTGGAGAAGAAGAGCGCGGCACTGCGCTGGGTGAAGGCAGCCAGGCGCTCTTCCAGGCGATGGTGGGCATCGTGATGACCACAAATCAGGTGAGACGCTGCGCCACCCAGACCAGTCTGCGGCAAGGCATTAACAAGGGCTTCAAGATTCGCGGGATGATTCGCCAGACCCAGGTAATCGTTACTGCAGAACGACAGCAGACTCTGGCCATCGGAGGTCAGAGACGGCTGCTGGGGGCCGGAAATCTGCCGGCGGATCCGATACAGCCCCGCCTGCTTGCGTTGCTCAAGTTCTGCCGCGAAGTCTCGCACTGGTCAATTCCTGAGTACTGGTGATGTTACGCGGATTCCCGGGTAGCGTCGTAAAACATGTGGCGGGTTGCCTCGTACTCGACCGCCTCGGCAATTTTCTCCTCTTCCTGCTCCTCGGTCGCACACTGCTCCCGTTGCTCCGGGTTGATTCCCAGACGGCGGAACAGTGCCATATCGGCATCGGCTTCCGGATTGGCGGTGGTCAGAAGCTTTTCGCCGTAGAAGATGGAATTGGCGCCAGCCATGAAACACAGCGCCTGCATCTGCTCGTTCATGTTCTCGCGGCCGGCGGACAGGCGCACGTGTGATTCCGGCATCATGATGCGGGCGACGGCAATAATCCGCACGAAATCAAACGGATCCAGGTCTTCCACATCTTCCATGGGCGTGCCTTTCACCTTTACCAGCATGTTGACCGGCACACTCTCGGGGTGGTGTGGCAGGTTCGCCAGCTGGACCAGCAGGCCAACACGGTCGTCCTCGTCCTCACCCATGCCCATGATACCGCCACAACAGACCTTCATGCCGGCCTTGCGGACGTTGTCGAGGGTATCAAGACGATCCTGGTAAGTACGGGTGGTGATGATATGGCTGTAATACTTCTCGGAGGTGTCGAGGTTGTGGTTGTAGTAATCCAGCCCCGCATCGGCGAGCTCTTTCGCCTGGTCTTCCTGGAGCATACCCAGGGTCATACAGGTTTCCAGCCCCAGGGACTTCACTTGACGCACCATATCCAGAACGTAGGGCATGTCCTTTTTGGTGGGGCTGCGCCACGCCGCCCCCATACAGAAACGGGAGGCCCCTTTCTCACGGGCCGCCTGCGCTTCTGCGACCACCTTCTCAATTTCCAGAAGCTTTTCTTTCTCAAGGCCGGTGTTGTAATGACCGCTCTGGGGGCAGTACTTACAATCCTCCGGGCAGGCACCGGTCTTGATCGACAACAGTGTGCTGACCTGCACTTCGTTGGGGTCGAAGAATTCCCGGTGGACACTCTGGGCACGGAACAGCAGATCATTAAACGGCAGCTGGAACAGTTCGCGGGCTTCCTGAAGCGTCCAGTCGTGTCGAGGTGTAGTAGCGGTCATAATAGGGCCCTGTTAACCTTTAGCGGGTTACTGGTTTACGGATTAAGCGAATGATAAAGGGACTGAGATTCCTGTCAACCTTGATAGAACTAAAGGTTAACAGCGAAAAAACAGCGGGAAGCTGTGTGGCCTGCCTGGATCACAAGGCAATCAACGGCTTATGTGATGGATGCCGCGATGATTTACCGGTTAACCGCTGGCATTGCCGGTGTTGCGCCCTACCCCTGGCCTTTCACTCCAATACTCTTACCTGCGGTGAATGCCTGTCCACGCCGCCGCCGTTCAGCCACACCGTAGCGCCCTGGCGATATCAGTACCCGGTTGACGGCATGATCGGGCGCTACAAATACAACGGCCAGAGGAAGTACGCTCGACCACTGGTGGCAGGTCTGGCGGAGCATCTGTCCAGGCATTTCCAGTCCAGCCCTGAGCTTAAGCCAGACCTGATCGTGCCCGCCCCGATGCACCGCAAACGCAGGCGCAAACGGGGTTTTAACCAGGCAGAGGACATTGCAGAGCAGCTGTCCCTGACCTTGAACGTACCCTGGTCAGCCACCCGGATCAGACGCATCCGGCACACCACGCCACAGCGGGAGCTGGGCCGGGAGGCGCGTCTGCACAACCTGCGCGGCATGTTCCAGATCAACGGTACCGTACCAGCACGAATAGCCCTGGTGGATGACGTGGTCACGACTGGGGCCACCGCACGGATGCTGACGGCGGCATTGAAGGACGCTGGCGCCGAAGACGTGCAGGTATGGGCACTGGCCAGGACGCCCGGTTAGAGCCTGCCAGCGACATAATCGGCAATGGCCAGGCAGGACGTCAGCCCCGGCGACTCAATCCCGAACAGATTCACCAAGCCAGGCAGACCATGGTCATCAGGCCCGTCGATACGAAAATCCGCAAACCCACCATCCGGCCCCCTCAGCTTGGGGCGGATACCGGCATACGCGGGCTGTAAACGATTGGCGTCCAGTTCAGGCCACCATTGCCTGATGCCATTGATGAACGCACCCACCCGATCAGGATTGACGGTGTAATCCTCCTCCGCAATCCATTCGACGTCCGGACCGAAACGGACCTGCCCGGCAAGGTCGAGGGTGAGATGCACCCCGAGGCCGCCAGGCTCCGGCACCGGGTAGATCAGGCTACGGAAGGGATGCCGGCCGCTGTAGCTGAAATACACGCCGCGCGCGAACCATTGCTCAGGCCGTGCAGACGCAGGCAATCCCTGCCAGATTCTGGCCAGGGGCACGGCTCCCAGACCGGCAGCATTAACCACCTGAGGGGCGAACAGATCACAGGGCAACTGGCCACCCACAGTAAGGCGATGCCCGTCATCATCGGACCAGACAGCTTCCACCGGTGCACGTTTCACCAATTGCCCGCCCGCCTGCTCCAGGTCCGCCAAGAGCGCCACCATAAGGCCGTGACTATCGACAATGCCGGACTCTGGCGAATACAGGGCCGCACAGGCGGAAACCTCTGGCAGAGCGGCTTTCAAGTCATCCGCATCATTGAGCTCCAGGGCCACGCCATTCAGCCCGGCCCGCGCCTGAATTTCTTCCAGTTCAGTGACCTGGTCCGGTTGGGTTGCGACAATCCATTTGCCGGTTTTGCGGTGACCAATGTGACGCCTCCGACAGTATTCATAAAGCTGATCACGCCCCTGCACGCAGAAGCGCGCCTTGAGGGAGCCCTGCGGATAGTAGATGCCGGCATGAATCACCTCACTATTACGGGAAGATATTCCTTCACCGAAATGATCGCCCGCCTCCAGCACCAGCACCTCCCTGCCCTTCATCGCCAGGGCCCGGGCGATAGCCAATCCGACAACGCCGGCCCCAATCACCACCGTCTCCGCCCGGAGTGTCTCCAGCTGCGCCATTCATATCTGCCTTATGGTTACTATCCGTATCGTCGCTGCCTGCCTGCGGACTGTATCGTAAAATGCGGTGACCGGGAAAAAGGCTGCGGACACATTGGTATCCGCATTACGATACCACGCCGGAAACGTTATACTGTGGCATCACGTTAATGCAGGAAGCAGGTGTGAGATGTCAGACAGGAAGCAGTTCTTAACAGTCATGGTGGTTGCGGCCCTGTTTGTGGGTTGGCTCGGCTGGCGAGGGTTTGAAGTGATCAGCCTTAACCACAGCCTGAAAACCGACGCCGTAGTGGCAGACTACCCCTACCAGCACCGGGTGCTGAGGGTAGAGGGCAATACGGCCATCATGAGTTCCCTGCGTTCCCACAACATCCCCACCCGCCAGGCACTGACGACCATTTTCCCGAGCATGCAGGACCTGGGTGACAACCATCGCGACTGGCAGCGGGCAGAGCGTGAGCTTGCCCAGGTCCAGGCGAGGGCCGGCGATATCATACTGAACACCACCGACATTGACCGTGTCCGGTGGGAACTGGATGAAAACTGGTACCACCTCAGCCGCATGCAGGCCAGACAAGACTCAAGGCGCTAGCACTAATCCTATGACAGAGACCTCAAGCCATCCTTACGACGCCCTGACTCCCGATACCATTCTGGACGCCATGGAAAGCGCAGGTTTTGTCATTAACGGTCGCCTGTTCGCCCTTAACAGTTACGAAAACCGGGTTTACCAGATCGGGGTTGAAGACAGCGCACCGATCATTGCCAAGTTTTATCGACCAGGCCGCTGGACCGAGGCCCAGATCCGTGAGGAACACACCTTCACCGCCGAGCTGGCTGCAGCGGATATCCCGGTTGTCGCACCGATGGCGATGCCTTCCGGGGATACCCTGGGGCAATGGCAGGAATTTCACTTTGCGGTCTTTCCCCAGCGTGGTGGCCAGGCGCCGGACACCAGCGTCACGGATACCCTCTACCGCCTCGGCCAATGGCTGGGGCAACTCCACAACGTGGGTGCCAGCAAGCCCTTCCAGCATCGCCCCGCGTTCAATATCCTCGACGGTATCACCAGCAAAAACCAGCTATTGACCGACGGCGACTGGATCCCGGCGGATCTCCGCCCGGCGTGGGACAGCCTGATTCCCGATCTGTATGATGCCTGCGCTCGCAGGATTGATGACGCCGGCGAAGTTGAGAGCCTGAGACTTCATGGCGACTGCCACGCGGGCAACATACTGTGCCGTGAAGAACAGATGCTGTTTGTTGACCTGGACGACTGCCGCACAGGACCAGCCATCCAGGATCTCTGGCTGCTGCTCAACGGCGATGACACGGAACGGGGTCAACAATTCGGCGAACTGCTCGAAGGCTATGAAATGTTTCGCGACTTTAACCGTCGCGAGCGCCACCTGATAGAACCCCTGCGCTGCTATCGGCAGATTGCCCATGCTGCCTGGCTGGCAAAGCGGTGGGATGACCCCGCGTTCCCACGATTCTTCCCCTGGTTTACCCAGCCAAGATACTGGTCAGATCAGGTACTGGCCATGCGGGAACAGCTTGCCGCCCTGCAGGCACCACCCATCAACATTCCCGGTCAGTATTAACGACCGGACAGACGCATTAACCCGGAGATTTTCTGATGAGCGAGAAAGAGGCCAGGTTCACGGTCCGCAGTCTGATCGCTACCGCCATTGGCGCTGCCATCGTTACGGTGGTGGCCCTTGAAGTCAGTGGCCTGATTGACCACTCCAACAACAAGGACAACGTGCCAGTCGGCGAATTCCAGGCCATTCACGTCACCCCCGGAGAGGAATTCCGCATGTCGCCGAAATCCTCTGAATTACACGCCGTCTGCGAGCAGGGTTACCTGGCCATCGCGGCAGACGTGGACCCGGACTTCCGTGGCATTGTTGTGGACTACAAGAATCGGGGCGTGCGATGCAGACGCGCACCCGTCGAGGAGCCGCCAGAGGATACCGCCGGCAATGAGTGACAAACCCCGCGCGCCACGGCAGGAAACCGATCGCCTGTTCGCCACCGAACGCAATCCCGAGGATTTTCGCTTCGATGCTTCGGTAGCCCGGGTATTCCCGGACATGATTCGTCGCTCGGTTCCCGGGTACACCACCATCATTCCGATGATTGAGGTGATCACCGAGCAGTACGTCCAGGCCGGCTCCAATTGCTACGATCTGGGGTGCTCCCTCGGCGCCTCCACCCTGGCGATGAGACACGGCATTCCCTTTGATGACTGCACCCTCGTTGGCGTCGACAATTCACAAGCCATGATTGAACGATGTGAGCACTACATTGCTCTGGATGACAGCTCCCTGCCGGTCAGCCTGCGTTGCGAGGACATTCTGGACACCGAACTCCGTAATGCCTCGGTCACTACGCTCAACTTTACGCTGCAGTTTGTGCCACCGGACCAGCGAGCGGCGCTGTTAAAGCGTATAGCCACGGCCACGCGCCCCGGAGGAGTCCTGATCCTGTCGGAAAAGATCCGCTTCGAATCAGATGAAGAGCAGGAAACCCAGACCCGCCTGCACCATGAATTCAAACGTGCCAACGGCTATTCCGACCTGGAGATCAGCCAGAAGCGATCCGCCATTGAGCAGGTACTGATTCCGGAAAGTCTGACGGATCACCGCACGCGACTGCAGCAGGCCGGCTTTGACCAGGTCATCGTCTGGTACCAGTGCTTCAACTTTGTCTCCATGCTGGCCATCAAATCCGCTGCCTGAGGAGTTTCCATGGCAACCTTTGACTGGCAGGGCTGCTACCAGGCCCTCCTCAACGAACTGAACAACGAGGGCCAGGAACGCTGGTCCAACCTGCTGACCCAACAACTCCGGCGTCGGTTCGAAGACAACCCTCACGGCGATATCGCCCGCTGGATGGCCGCACTCGCACAACTTCCCGACGTTGCCGATACCCAAGCCAGACTGGACACGTCCGCCGTTGCCCTGAGCACCGAAGCGCCTCTGAGCGACACCCAGCGGGAACAGCTGGAGTCCGGCTTAAGGGGACTCATGCCATGGCGCAAGGGGCCTTTTGATTTCTTTGGCACTTACATCGACACTGAGTGGCGCTCGGACTGGAAATGGGACCGGGTGGCACCCTATCTGTCAGATCTGACAGGACGGCGGATTCTTGATGTGGGCTGCGGCTCCGGCTATCACTGCTGGCGTATGCTGGGGGAAGGCGCCGCACGGGTGATCGGCATCGATCCCGGGCTACTGTTCCTGTTCCAGTTCCTCAGCGTCAAGAAATACCTGGGGAAAGTCCCGGTTGATCTTGTGCCGGTGCGTATGGAGGACCTGCCCGGCAAACTGGAGTCGTTCGACACCACTTTCTCCATGGGCGTGCTCTATCATCGCCGCTCGCCCCTGGACCACCTGCTGGAGCTGAAGGACACCCTGCGCCGGGGTGGTGAACTGGTGCTGGAAACACTGGTCGTGGATGGCCCGGAAGGCTACAGCCTGATGCCCGAGGATCGCTACGGCCAGATGCGCAATGTGTGGTTCCTGCCCAGCTGCGACACGCTGCTGCGGTGGCTCGACCGTACCGGTTTCAGGGACGCGCGAGTGGTGGACGTCACCGAGACCACCACCGAGGAACAACGCCAGACCGACTGGATGCGATTCAACTCTCTGGAGGACTTCCTTGATCCGGATGATCCCGGCAAAACTATTGAAGGCTACCCCGGCCCAATGCGTGCAACGATCATCGCCACCAAGCCCTGAGGCCCCGACTCCACTTACAAAAAAACCCGCTCGGAAGCGGGTTCTTTTCAGGACTCGGCTTTATTCGCCGAATGGATGGCGGAGCGTCACAGTCTCCACTCGATCCGGCCCGGTTGAGATGATATCGATCGGGGCCTCGATCTGCTCTTCCAGGAAGCGGATATACGCTTTCGCGTTTTCCGGCAGCTGTTCCAGGCTGGTCAGGCCGAAGGTGCTCTCCTTCCAGCCCGGCAGCTCGGCGTATACCGGCTCGATGTCTTTGTAGGTGTCACAACCGATGGGCGGACGGAAAATCTCCCCTTTGGGAGTTTTGTAACCCACGCACACCTTCACGGTGTCCATGCCGTCCAGCACGTCCAGCTTGGTCAGACAAATGCCGGACACGCTGTTGATCTGGATGGCGTGGCGCAGGGCCACTGCATCAAACCAGCCGCAACGACGGGAACGTCCGGTAGTGGTACCGATCTCGTTGCCCTTCACCGCCAGGTGCTGCCCCATGTCATCAAAAAGCTCGGTCGGGAAAGGACCGGAACCCACGCGGGTGGTATAGGCCTTGGTAATACCCAGCACGTAGTCCAGGAACAACGGACCAAAGCCGGAACCCGTTGCGGTGCCACCAGCGGTGGTGTTGGATGAGGTGACGTATGGGTAAGTACCCAGATCAATATCCAGCAGCGAGCCCTGGGCGCCCTCGAACAGGATGTTCTCACCGCGCTTGCGATAGTCGTGGAGGATATCAGTGACGTCCGCAGCCATCGGCAAGATTTCTTCAGCCATCTGCATGAGCTCGGCCAGTGCGGCGTCGATATCTTCGGCCTCTTCCTTGAAATACTCGGTCAGCACGAAGTTGTGGTAGGACATAATTTCCCGCAACTTTTCTTCGAACGCGACCGGATTACACAGATCCCCCAGGCGAACGCCGCGGCGGGAAACCTTATCCTCATAGGCCGGCCCGATACCACGACCTGTGGTACCAATCTTTTCGTTACCCTTGGCACGCTCACGGGCCTGATCAATACGGACATGGGTTCTGAGAATAATGGGGCAGGCCAGACTGATACGCAGGCGATCACGCACCGCCACACCATTGGATTCCAGTTCACGCACCTCTTTCAGGAGGGCTTCCGGTGACAATACAACGCCGTTACCGATCAGGCACTGCACGTCCTGACGAAGGATGCCGGAAGGGATGAGGTGCAACGCGGTCTTCTTGCCTTCAATGACCAGGGTATGACCGGCGTTATGGCCACCCTGGAAACGAACCACGGCTGCCACCTTGTCGGTCAGCAGATCAACAATTTTGCCTTTCCCTTCATCACCCCACTGGGTGCCCAGCACAACTACATTTTTACCCATGATGTTCTCTCAATTCAGCTCAGTTGATCCACGACCCACTGGCCGTCACGCTTTACTAAAATTCTGTCGCAACCCTTGGCAGCCGGGTCAGCATCCGACTCTTCAGGCAGAGCCCTGACCACCGTTTCCGTCAGCCGCAATCCGGAAATCACCCCTTCCAGCGCAGGGTCTGTATCGGCGGGCGCCCATACGGCCCCGGAACGCCGCATCACACGCTCACCAAGCGATACCAGGGCACGAATATCAAGGCTGAACCCGGTTGCAGGCCTGGCACGGCCGAAGTCACTGCCAATTGCATCGTAGCGGCCACCCTTGGCAACGGCATCACCGTGGCCTGGCGCATAGGCCGCGAATACCAGACCGGTGTGGTAGTTGTAGCCGCGCAATTCACAGAAATCGAATCCGAAACTGATCTCCGGGAAATCCCGGGTCAACATATCCGCCACGCGGCCCAATTGATCGAGGGCGCCTACCAGAGCCTCCGGAGCGCCTTCCAGAATATTTCGGGCTTCCTGCAATGCTTCCGCACCGCCACTGACGCGGGCCAGCTCCCGCAGGCGACCACCCGCAGACCGGGGTTCACAGTCGCCAAGCAGTTCGTCCAGTTCCGGAACAGATTTGCGGGCCATGGCGTCAAAGATGGCGGCTTCGGTTTCCCGATCGAAGCTGGCTTCCCCCATCAGGGTCTCATAGATCGCCACGTGGGCCAGGTCCAGGTGCACCCTGGGCATTCCAGAAACCCGCAGGGTTTCCAGCATCAGGCTGATGACTTCCATATCCGCGGCTTCGGAGGCACTGCCAAACAGTTCGCAGCCGGCCTGAATCGGGGTGCGACCGGTGAGCATATGCCGTGGACGGGTATGCAGGACATGGCCGGCATAACATAGCCGGGTAATGCCTTCCTGCCCCAGGGTATGGGCATCAATTCTAGCCGCCTGGGGAGTCATATCAGCGCGTACGCCCATCATCCTGCCGGTCAGCTGATCGGTCAGTTTGAACGTCTGCAGTTCAAGATCGTGGCCGGTTCCGGTAAACAGGGATTCCAGGTATTCAATCAGCGGCGGGATTACCAGCTGGTACCCCCAGCGCTGGCAAGTGTCCATTACATCCCGGCGCAGGGATTCTATCTGTCCTGCGAGAGGCGGCAGAATGTCTTCCACGCCATCCGGCAGTAACCAGCGATCAGATACTGTCATGAGATTCCGTTGTCCGTTCTGCCCCGCAACAACCGGAGGTTGGCGGGAATGCACAGGATTTAGGGCGGATTCGGTAGCAGGAAAAACCCCGAACCAAAACCGGCAGAATTTTACACTGTTGGCAGGCACAAAAAAACCGGAATACCGAGGTATTCCGGTTTTGGACCTGGGAGATCCTGCTTAGCGGCCGCCCTGTGGATCCTTGAGGAACCTCAGGAAGTCACTATTGGCATCGATCACCATGATGTCGTCCTTGCTTGAGAAGGTGGTCTCGTACGCCTGCAGGCTACGATAGAAGCTGTAAAACTCTTCATTCGCGCCGTAGGCATCGGCATAGATGCGCGCAGCCACACCGTCACCCTCACCACGGGTTTCCTCAGCCTCGGCAAATGCTTCCGCCAGTACCACAGTGCGTTGACGGTCGGCATCGGCACGAATACCTTCAGCCAGCTCGCGACCGCGGGAGCGGAATTCCTGGGCGAGCTTCTGACGCTCTGTCGCCATGCGGCGATAGACGTTCTGACTCACCTCACCCGGAAACTCGATCGCCTTGACCCGGATATCCAGCACTTCAATACCGAATTCTTTCAGGGCCGTTTCGTTAACCCGGTCCCGCAGCGTGTGCATCAGTTCGTCACGCTGACCGGAGACAACTTCAACCATGGTCCGGACACCGAACTCGTCTCGCAGGCCATTGTCCACCCGGGACAGCAGCAGGGACTGGGCGCGGTATTCGTCACCACCGGTCGCCCGATAGAACTGGTCCACGTCGCGGATCTTCCAGGCGATGTAGGAATCCACATCCAGAGGCTTCTTCTCGATGGTCAGGTACTGACGGGAAGGCAGGTCCATGGTCAGCACACGAATATCGAACTCGCGGATCTGGTCAATTACCGGCACTTTGAAGTGCAGACCAGCTTGCATATCCGTTTCAATGAGCTCACCAAAGCGAAGCTTCACGCCGCGATGGGTCTCAGGAATGATGTAAACGCTCGACAACACCAGCAGGACTACAATGAGGGCGCCTGCAAGGCCCACTACACCTTTGGGTCCCATAATTATCTGCTCCTCCGAATGCCGGTATCCTGCCGTCCACGCAGTTCCTGAATCACCTGATCCGTGAGATTTGAGATATCAGGTTTGCCGCCGGAACTGTCCGATCCACTGCCGCTGCTGGTAACACGCCCCTGGGTCAGGCGATCCAATGGCAGGTACATCATGTTGCCACTGCTTTCGGTGTCCACCAGAACCTTGCTGGTACTGGACAGAACCCCTTCCAGCGCCTGCAGGTACATACGCTCACGGGTCACTTCCGGAGACATCTTGTACACCTCCAGCATTGCCAGGAAACGTGCGGTTTCACCGTTGGCGCGTTCGATAACCTCTTCCTTGTAGGCATTGGCCTCCTCAATCATACGTTGGGCCTGGCCACGGGCTTCCGGCACAACCTTGTTACGGTAGGTTTCCGCCTCTTCCTTGACCTGCTGCTCGTCTTCACGGGCACGCTGGACTTCACGGAATGCATCCTGAACCGCGGGTGGCGGCTGGGTGCTTTCAACGTTCACACGCACAATTTCCAGGCCGGCGCCGTAGTCACGCAGGAAGCTCTGCAGGCGCTGCTCAACGCGAACCGCCAGCTCGGCACGACCTTCGGTCAGTACCCCGTCCAGGGTGGAGCTACCCACTTCATGACGTAGCGCACTGTCCGTAGCAAACGCCAGGGCCTGATTGGAGTCCCTGATATTCAATACATACGCCTTGGCATCGCCAACACGATACTGGACCTGAAGGTCCACAGTTACCAGATTCTCGTCCTGGGTCAGCATCTGACCGCTGGACTCGGCAGTCCGGACATTCGTCACGCGCACCTTGGTAACATCGTCAATCAGAGGCACCTTGAAGCGCAGACCCGGCTCCTCTGTGCGACTGAACTCACCAAAGCGAAGGACAACCGCTCGTTCCTGTTCGTCCACTGTGTAGAACGACTGGAACACGACGTAACCCACACCAATAATGGCTATCAGCGCCAGAATGGCGCCAAATCCACCACCGCCGGATGAAGAACCGCCGGAGCCGCCGGAGCGACCACCTTTTCCACCCAGCATCCTGTTCAGTTTGTCGAGGCCTTTTTTCAGCGCCTCATCGAGGTCTGGCGGACCTTGATCATTGCCGCCACGACCACCACCGGTTCCCCAAGGGTCATTGTCGTTGCGGTTACCACCCGGTTCGTTCCAGGCCATAATGCTCTCCGTTCCTGACTGATAGAATGGCTGCAAATACTAGGGATTTATAAGCGCCCCGGCAATAGCGTTGCCGGCCTACGCCTCCCTTGCGTCTAATCTGATCTCATTTTCCTTTATACCGGCCCGGCTCAACAACTGGAGCCAGTCCCGGTGCTGCAGGCGCACCTCCAGCACTGTATCACCGCTGTCCCGATGCTCTTCACTCAACACCGAACCGGCTTGATGGAGGAGCGCCCTGAGCTTGCCGTCCCGCGGGCCCAGCAACACAAACTGGTGAATGACATCCTCAGCCAGACGCTCAACAATCGCGTCAAACAGCCCTTGAATCCCCTCACCCGTGACCGCTGACAACCACACCCTGACCGGCAAGCCGTCCTCGTTACGCTCAATACGCGGAGTAAAACTATCAAGCAGGTCGATTTTATTAAAGACCTGAAGCACCGGGATTTCATCGGCGCCGATTTCGGCCAGCACTTCTTCCACCTGCTCCATGTTTTCGTCACGACGACTATCATGACAGTCAATGATATGGAGCAACAGGGTTGCCTCGGTGGTTTCCTCAAGTGTCGCGCGGAAGGCTTCCACTAGTTTGTGGGGCAAATGGCGGATAAACCCGACGGTATCCGCCAATACGACCGGCCCAATGTCCGGAAGTTCCAGCCGCCGCAACGTCGGATCCAGCGTCGCAAATAACTGATCCGCAGCATATACGGACGAAGTGGTGATATGGTTGAACAGTGTCGATTTTCCCGCGTTGGTGTAGCCCACCAGAGAAACGGTTGGAATATCTGCACGCTTACGGGCCCGGCGCCCCTGGTTACGCTGACGACGAACCTTCTCCAACCGCTTGTGAATGGACTTGATTCGTTCACGAAGTAACCGGCGATCCGTTTCCAGTTGGGTTTCACCAGGCCCGCGAAGACCGATCCCCCCTTTCTGACGCTCAAGGTGCGTCCAGCCACGAACGAGTCGTGTCGACATATGCTCGAGTTGAGCGAGCTCCACCTGAAGCTTGCCTTCATGGGTTCGTGCACGCTGGGCAAAAATATCCAGAATGACACCGGTACGATCCAGGACCCGACACCTGAGTTCACGCTCGACATTACGTTCCTGGGAGGGGCTCAGAGCATGATTGAACAGGACCACGTCTGCTTCATTCGCGGCGACCGCATCGCGAATCTCTTCCAGTTTGCCTTCCCCGACAAACAGGCGGGGGCTTGGCTGTTTTCTGGAACCAGTCACCAGGCCCACCGGCTCTACTCCGGCGGAGGTCACCAGCTCCCGAAACTCATCCGGGTCTTCAGTCTCTTCGTGAGAGGAAAAATCAATATGGACGACAATTGCCCTTTCACCAACGTCGGGACGCTCAAACAAGTGGTAACAACTCCGAAACAGTCAAACCGTTAGCCTCATAAAAACAAACACCCGCGCTCCTCGGAACCGCCAGGGGGTTCGTTGGAAACGCGGGTGGCAATACCGGAAAACCGGACAACTCAGTCTTCAACCTCACCTTCTCCGCCAGGTGCCTGCGGCGGAATACGTACGTTCCGGGCCGGTACAACGGTAGAAATGGCGTGCTTGTAGACCATCTGGCTGACAGTGTTTTTCAGCAAAATCACGAATTGGTCAAAAGATTCAATCTGGCCCTGAAGCTTGATGCCATTGACCAGAAAGATGGAAACCGGAATGCGCTCCTTGCGTAATGCATTGAGGTAAGGGTCTTGTAAAGAATGCCCTTTTGACATGTGTTTTCTCCTGTTTATAAGTAAGTGCAGATCGTCATTTTTCAGATTTAAATGTGGTGCGAAGTCTGATAATTTTCAAGGCCGTTTCAGTGATATATCTATCGTCACTGTCGAGCCAGTCCACATCGGACCACTTTCGCAACCAGGTTAGCTGCCGTTTTGCCAACTGGCGGGTCGCAGCCACACCCTTGCTAATCATGGTGTCATAGTCGTCATCACCGGCCAGGTGATGCCACGCTTGGCGGTATCCGACACAACGCATGGAAGGCAAACCCGCTTCAAGGTCTCCCCGGGCCATCAGCGCCCGGACTTCCTCCAGAAAGCCGGCCTCCAGCATTTTCATGAAACGCAGACGTATCCGCTCGTGAAGGACCTTTCTGTCGGTGGGAGCAACAGCAAGTTGCACAACAGTATACGGAAGCGATGAGGATTCGTCTGCCTGCCATTGAGTAAAATAGGTGTAATCCTCGACATTAGAGGGCTTGCCATTCCCATTCGCGCCCTCGTCGCCCGATTGTTGCCAGAGTTCAGAGATTGGCCGCCCTGTCAGGCGCACGACTTCCAGAGCTCTTATCAGCCGCTGACGGTTGTTCGGGTGTATCAGCCTTGCGGCGACCGGGTCCCGGGCTGCCAGCTCCTCATGCAGCGCGGCCCACCCTTTTTCCCCGGCCTCCTTCTCCAGTCCACTGCGGAGCTCCGGGTCCGCGGATGGCAGATCCGACATACCATGAAGCAAAGCCTTGAAATACATCATGGTACCGCCCACCAGCAGCGGAATCCTGCCAGCCTGGGTAATGGCCGCCATCTCCCGCAGGGCATCCCGCCGGAAATCGGCAGCCGAATACCTTTCGGCCGGATCACAGATATCAATCAGACGATGGGGCGCCCGGGCAAGTTCCTCCGCTGACGGCTTTGCGGTACCAATATCCATGCCCCGGTAAATCATCGCCGAGTCAACGCTGATGATGTCGCAAGGCAACTGGTCACACAACGCCATGGCAAGGTCGGTCTTGCCGGATGCGGTCGGGCCCATCAGAAAAATAGCAGGGGGCAACCGGGAAGCCCGGCACAGATGATCAGCCATGGTGCCCTTAACGCCCTCTCAGGAACAGTTTGTCCAGCTCGGAGAGGGTCACGACCGTCCAGGTAGGACGACCATGATTGCACTGACCACTGCGTTCGGTCGCTTCCATATCCCGCAACAAGGTGTTCATTTCCGGAATGGTCAACTGCCGGTTTGCCCGGACCGACCCATGACAGGCCATGGTACCCAGCAGTTCGTGGGTCACCGCCTCAACCCGATCACTCTGGCCGTTTTCTATCAGATCGGCCAGGATGTCACGCACCAATTGTTCGGTATCCGCGCCCCGCAAAAGGGCAGGCACCTGCCGGATGGCCAGGGTTTCCGGACCAATGCGCTCCACCTGGAGCCCCAACTGCTGGAGTTCGCTGCCATGGGTTTCCGCCAGGGCCGCCTCTTTCTGGCTGACCGCCAGTGATACTGGCACCAGCAATGGCTGACTCTTCAGATCCTGAGCTTCCAGCGCCCGCTTCATGCGCTCGTAGGTGATACGTTCATGAGCCGCATGCATATCCACGACGATCATCCCCTGCCGGCTCTGGGCCAGGATATAAATACCATGCAATTGCGCGATGGCGTATCCCAGTGGCGGCTCAGCTTCACCGTCCGTCGGCGGCGTAGGCTGCCCCACGGCAAGGTCCGACACAGGCGCACTTTGCTCCCGACCGGCCAGGCCGCCACCTTCATTCAGGGACTGATAGAAGCCCATCTGATCCCGGGCCTGCCACTCATGGTGCGGTTGCGGCTGATGCCCGCCACTCCCCTGTGACGGAAATACGGACGCGGTTTCTCCCCAACTGCGGGACATCTGCTGATCGGCTGACGATGCTGCGTTGCCACCAGGAAAAGAAGATGCACCACCAACAACGCCAGTACCTCCGACGTCTTCCCTCACCGCAGACTGGGCAACGGCGCCACGCAGATGGTCATCCGGACGAACATCCGCCAGTGCCTTGTGGAGGGTCCTGAAAATGAAATCGTGTACCAGCCTGCCGTCGCGGAATCGCACTTCGTGCTTGGTCGGGTGAACATTCACATCCACCGTGGCCGGATCCACTTCCAGATACAGGACAAACGCCGGATGACGATTGTTGTACAGGACATCCCGGTAGGCTTGCCGCACGGCGTGTGCGACCAGACGATCACGAATGACCCGGCCATTGACGAAGAAGTACTGCAGGTCCGCCTGACTGCGCGAGAAGGTTGGCAGGGCAACCCAACCCCAGAGGCGCAGCCCGGTTGCCTCGGCATCAATCACCACCGCATTATCTATGAACTGCTGGCCGCACAGGGAACCGATACGGCGCTCCCGGTCCAGGGGATTCTCCGCCGGGCGCAGGCTCTGGATAACACGCTGGTTGTGGCGCAGGGTAAACCCGGCATCAAACCGACTCAGCGCCTGCCTTCGAACGCACTCCTCGACGTGGTTAAACTCGGTCTTTTCGGTTCTCAGGAATTTGCGGCGGGCCGGCGTGTTGAAGAACAGATCCCGCACTTCCACGGTTGTGCCCACAGGGTGAGCAGCGGGTGAAATCCGGGCGTCCATGTCACGACCTTCGACTTCGACACGGGATGCCGCTTCCTGCGCTTCCGTCCTGGACGTCAGGGCAAGGCGCGACACGGAGCTGATGCTGGCCAGGGCCTCACCACGAAACCCCAGGGAGGCGACCGCCTCCAGATCATCCAGGCTTTCTATCTTGCTGGTAGCGTGGCGACTGAGCGCCAGGGGTAAATCGGCTTCACCGATGCCGGAGCCATCGTCCCGCACCCGAATCAGCTTCACACCACCCTGCTCTACATCGATATCAACCCGGTTGGCGCCGGCATCCAGGGCGTTTTCCACCAGTTCCTTGACAACAGAAGCGGGGCGCTCCACCACTTCGCCTGCGGCAATCTGGTTCGCAAGCCGTGGAGTCAGCAATCGGATGGCGGGCATGTTTCGGAAAAACCTCTTGTTCAGGAAGCAGGAATACGAATGGTTTGCCCTACCATAACACGGTCGTTGTTCAGGCCGTTAAATCGCATCAGCTCACTGACAGAAATCTGGTTCTCCCGCGCCAGGTCTGACAGGGTGTCGCCACGTCGAATCCGATACTGACTCACCGAGTTACCGCCCTGCCTGTTCATCTTTTGTGCTGCGAGTAACGTGCCAGGGGGCGGTGTGTCCGAGAAATAGTCGTAGATACCATCGAAAACGGCATTAGCCAGTTTGCGTTGATAGGATGAGCTGGACAGGTTCCTCTCTTCCTGCGGATTGGAAATAAAGCCTGCCTCCACCAGCAGTGACGGGATATCCGGTGACTTCAACACCACAAAGGCAGCCTGCTCTACGCCACGCTTGTGCAGCTTGGTGACATTCCCAAGTTCACCAAGGATTGAACTACCGATTCCCAGGCTGGAGTTGATACTGGCGGTCATGGACAGATCCAGAAGCACACCCGCCAGCATTTCATCACGGCCGTTCAGGGACACACCGCCTGCGCCACCAATGAGATCGGAACGGTTTTCACTCTGGGCCAGCCAGCGCGCGGATTCACTGGTCGCACCACGCTGGGACAATGCAAACACAGAGGCCCCCCTCGGTTGCGGTGTCCTGAACGCGTCCGCATGGACCGACACGAACAGGTCCGCATTGTGCTTTCTGGCGAGCAAGGTCCGGCTTCGAAGATCAATGTAATAATCACCCGTGCGCGTCAGCTTGGCCGTGAAGCCGGGTTTCCCGTCAATGATCCGCTGCAGGGTTTTCGCCATGGACAGCACAACATCCTTCTCGCGAGTCCCTCTCGGTCCGATAGCCCCCGGATCCTCACCACCATGGCCCGCATCAATCACCACGATAATATCCCGTTTGCCACTGGCATGATCAGTGACGGTCGGTTTGGCGGCTTTCTGTACCTTCAGGCCGCCCTCATCGATCAGGTCCACCACCAGGCGATGACCATACTGCTGGTTGGGCTCCAACTGGAAACTTCGGGGCTTGATTTCGCTTTTCAGATCCAGCACGACCCGCAGGTCATTGCCGTTGCGGGGGGCGCTCCGGATTCTCTGAATCGGGCTCCCGGACAGGTCCAGCGCAGAAAAGTCGGCCTTCAGGGTGACATCCTTCATATCGATCACCAATCTGGAAGGTCCTGACAATGAAAACACGTTGTGCTCCACCTTGCCCGCGATGTCCAGAACCAGCCTTGTGTGGTCAGGCGCAGGCCAGATACGCACACTTTCCACGTCTTTACCCGCCATGGCAGCCACTGGCCAGACCAGCAGCATGGCAAGCATAGCGGCTGCCATCGAAGTTCTTAATGCTCTGATGATTGTCATACTGCTCACCCGCGCTTGTCCTGATCTGAAGCTGTGTCGGATCGGTTGTTGCCAGCATCCTCTAGCATCGCCAACAGTAACTCACCGTTCTTCGTTCCCGACGCCAGTCTCGCTGAACGCCCCTTGCCTTCCCGCTCGAGGGAGATCTCAAGATCTGCTTGAGGCAAAACACCCTGCCCTCTATCCGGCCACTCGATCAGGCAAACATTGCCACCTTCGAAATAATCCCGAATTCCCATGTATTCCAGTTCTTCCGGATCACCCAGCCGATAGAGATCGAAATGGAACGCCGCTGGTTGGAGGTGCTCGTAGGGCTCCACCAGGGTGTAGGTCGGGCTCTTGACCGCCCCTTCATGCCCCAACCCTCTCATGAAGCCCCGGCTCAGCGTGGTTTTGCCCATCCCCAGGTTGCCCTTCAGGAACAGGATTCCTCCATGCCCGGCACCTACGACCGCTTTTGCCAACTGCCCCCCCAGTGCTTCCGTGGCGGCTTCGTCAGCCAGAAAGATGCGAAATTCCTGTTGATCAGACTGCATTACGTTCCCGACTCTATCGCTTGCAAGCTGCCACGCTTCCTTTCAGTTTCTGCCAATACCCCCGGCACGGCATCAATCACATCGCCCGGCAACAGCCCCATAAAACCTTTACTCCGGGCGGCAAGGTTGGCAGCCGCCAAATGCAGGCAGGCCCCGGTGCTGGCAGCGTGCAGCGGATTACCCAGTTGCCCGTACAAGGCGCCTATGATACCCGAAAGCACGTCTCCCATGCCTCCTGTTGCCATCCCCGGATTACTGCCAGCAACAATCCTGGGCGCCTCCACACCTGATGCGATGACAGTACCTGCGCCCTTGAGTAACACCGTGCCACCAAACACCTGACACAACCTGTCGGCAGCCTTGACCCTGTCCACTTCGATTTCAGCCACCTCACAGTTAAGCAACCGCGCAGCCTCACCCGGATGAGGCGTCAGGATATGGACATCGTCCTTTACCGCAACCCGGGAGGCCATCAGATTCAGCGCATCGGCATCCAAAACCCTGGGCTTGCCACTGGCAATCACCTGCTCGAGCATTTGCTGGCCCCAGGCGCTCCGGCCAATACCCGGGCCGCATACCACCACATCGGCGGCATCCAGCAAAGCGGGCAGCTCTGAGCCGTGGATCAGTCCCTGGACCATGATCGACGGACAACGCGCCAGCGCCGGTGCAACATACTCAGGACGCGTCGCCAGAGTGACCAGCCCCGCACCAGCACGGGAGGCTGCCTCGGCAGCCAGGATACCGGCGCCACCAAAGCCCCTGTCACCAGCCACCACCAGCACGTGACCAAAATGCCCCTTATGGGCGGTGACTGGCCGACGCGGAACAGAGGCCGACACTGAGGCCCAGTCAACCCGGAGCGCCAGTGGCTCTTGTCGCCAGTCCTCCAGCCACGGTTCCGTTTCCAGCGACTCGAAGCAGATTTCACCGCAGGCTTCCGGGCCATGCCCGGTGAACAGGCCCGCCTTCAGACCGATAAAGGTGACCGTCATATCCGCCCGAATCACATCTCCTGCTGCTGCACCGGTAGTCGCATTCAGCCCCGATGGCAGATCTACCGCCACGACGGGCAGCCGGGCAGATTCGCAGCGGCGGATCATCTCTGCAAACGGCTCCCGCGGTGCACCTGAGACGCCGGTACCCAGCATGGCGTCCACAAGCAGGTTCGCTGATTCCAACAGGGCTTCCAGCTCATCCGGCGCCATACCGGCACAAGCTACGATATCAACGCCATCCTTTTTTGCTTTCTGCCAGGCCAGACGGGCATCGCCAGACAGCTTCCTGACCGGAGCTACAGCCACACAACTCACATCCAGACCATGGCGCTTGGCAGCGGCAGCCACCAGATAACCATCGCCGCCATTATTTCCCGCGCCACACAGCACCAGGATCCGGCCTGGCTCTGGCCACCGTTTCACCAGCCGGCGAAAGACCGAGGCCGCTGCCGCCTGCATCAGGTCGAAACCATTAACCCCTTTTTCATCAATCACATAACGATCGATCTCCCGCACAGCATCTGCGGAATACAGGTCTTCTGGTAGACTGTGTGAATCAGACAGGGGCATGCACCCGCGCTCCAGCTAAAGAAATCAGTTTAAGAAAATTGGCCAGATACCTGTAAAGAATAGCAAAACAGAGAAAAAGGTCATAACTTAATCAGATTAAAATTCCGTACGTTCACCCTGATCCCATGGAAATGACCGCGAAACCAACCACTGCGATTGAAAACCTGCCGGAATCCATCCGCTCCTGGGCACGGGAACTGGGCTTCAGTGACGCGGGCATAACCTTTCCGGATACCGGCATCCATGGCGAGCGTCTCAAGAGCTGGCTGGCAAAAGGCTACCATGGCGAAATGACGTACATGGGAGACCATGGCGACAAGCGCTATACACCCACATCCCTGGTGCCCGGCACCCTTCGGGTGATTTCCGTACGCCTGGATTACCTGGCATCACCGGACAGTCCGAAAGAAGCGCTCACTAACCGGGAAAAGGCCTATGTCACCCGCTACGCGCTGGGTCGGGACTACCACAAACTGATGCGAAAGCGCCTGGCCACCCTGGCCAAACGCATTGACGAGGCCGTCAGCGGCCACGATTACCGCGCCTTCGTCGACAGCGCACCGGTTCTGGAAAGAGCCCTGGCCCAGCGTGCGGGCCTGGGCTGGATTGGCAAGAACAACATGGTGATTCACCCGAAAGCGGGTTCGTTTTTCTTCCTCGGGGAGATCTTCACCAGCGCCCCGCTGCCGGTGGACGAGCCGTTCGAAACCGATCACTGCGGCAGCTGCAGCGCCTGCCTGGACCTCTGCCCCACCGACGCTTTCAAGGGCCCTCACCTGCTGGACGCCCGCAGGTGCATCAGTTACCTGACCATCGAACTCAAGGACAGCATCCCGGAAGAGCTGCGCCCGCTGATGGGCAACCGGGTGTTCGGCTGCGACGACTGCCAGTTGGTCTGCCCCTGGAACAAATTCAGCAAACCCACACAGGAACCCGATTTCCAGCCCCGGCACGGCCTGAACAACAGCGAACTGGCCGAGCTGTTTATGTGGACGGAGGAGCAGTTCCTGAAACGCACCGAGGGCTCGGCCATTCGCCGCACCGGCTACGAAGGCTGGCTCCGCAACCTGGCGGTCGGCCTCGGCAACGCGCCCTCAACCATCCCGGTGATTGAGGCACTGAAAAGGCGCGCGGACCACCCATCAGACATGGTGCGGGAACACGTCCAATGGGCCCTGAGGCAGCACGGCTTATAATTTGAAAAAGGTTTCCCGATAGTGGCGCAGTTCGTTGATGGAGTCACGAATATCGTCCAGCGCCAGATGACTGCCCTGCTTCTTCACACCTGCCAGCACATCCGGCCGCCAGCGCCGCGCCAATTCCTTGATGGTGCTGACATCCAGATTCCGGTAATGGAAGAAGCCTTCCAGTTCCGGCATGTATTTCACTAGAAAGCGCCGATCCTGGCCGATGCTGTTGCCGCACAGCGGTGACTTGCCGGGCTCCAGATACTGCTTCAGGAACTCAAGGGTTTCCAGTTCTGCTTCGCGTTCGGAGACCTTGCTGTCTTTCACCCGCTGGGTGAGACCATTCTCACCATGAGTTTTGGTGCACCATTCATCCATGGCGTCGAGCAGGCTATCTGACTGATGGATGGCAATCACCGGGCCTTCGGCCACCACCTTCAGCTCCGAGTCGGTGACGATGGTCGCCATCTCGATAATTCGTTCCTTTTCCGGATCCAGACCGGTCATTTCCAGATCAATCCATACCAGGTTATTCACGTCCGCCATGCGTAATTCCTCAAAACTGTCGGTTTGGTGCAGGGTGCTGGCGGGTGCCACGCTCCGGGACTGTCGGAGGCCATGGATGGCCGGAGATCAAGCGCACAGGGATGTGCTTGTAGCGTGTCCCGGAGCGTGGCACCCGCCAGTGCCCGTAAAGTCAGATAAATTCTCAGAGGTTGATGCCAATCGTGCGGGCTGCGATCCTCAGGTTAGCGTATGATGTCACAGCAAATACCACCCTTCATCAAGAATCCAGAAATTACTTCATGGCTAAACGGCGACTGAACAAACAGCAGCAATGGCGCATCAAGAAAATCCAGGCGGAACGGACGGCCCGGGTCTCCCGTAAGGAGAAGGCCATTGAGGAACTGACGGAAGCCGGCGAGCTGGGGCCTGAACAGCAGGGGCTGATTATTGCCCACTACGGCCAGCAATTGGATGTGGAAGCACTGGAAGGCGAACACCAGGGTCAGGTGGTGCGCTGCTTTGTGCGCGCCAACATCGACAGCCTGGTGACCGGTGACAAAGTTATCTGGCGACCGAGCAAGAGCGAAACCGGAGTCATTGTTGCCCGCTGTGATCGCACCAACCTGCTGCAACGCCCGGACAACTTCGGCGCTCTGAAACCGGTGGCGGCGAATATCGATCATATTATTCTGGTGATCGCATCGGAGCCGGAGCCCCATGACAACCTGATAGACCGGTATCTGGTGGCGGCCGAGAGTACCGACATTCCGGTAGTGATCCTGCTGAACAAGACCGACCTTCTAACCGACCAGAACCGTCAGGATATCGATGAACTGCTGGCGCGCTACGAAGCACTGGGATATCAGGTGGTGCGCACGTCCGCCACCGCATCCGGCAGCACGCCGTCACCGCAGGTGGAGGCTCTTGTCCGGGATCAGACCAGCGTTTTTGTGGGTCAGTCAGGCGTTGGAAAGTCGTCCATTATCCAGACGTTGCTGCCGGATGAATCACTCAGGGTCGGAGCGCTGTCGGAGAGCACGGGCAAGGGTACCCATACCACGACTACCGCCAAGCTGTTCCACCTGGCTATTGGTGGTGACTTGATAGATTCCCCGGGCATCCGGGAGTTTGGGCTCTGGCATATGACGCCGCAGGAAATTGAATACGGATTCCGGGAAATCCGCGACCTGATCGGCCACTGCCGTTTCCGCAACTGCCGCCATCTGGGCGATCCCGGCTGCGCCATTGATGCGGCTGCCGAAGAGGGACGCATCAGCTATCCGCGCCTGAAGAGCTTCCATCGCATCCTCAAGGATATGGCGGAGCAGCAGTCACGGGGCCTCAAGCTGGACTGACCCGACTTACCCTTACCAGTTGAGCTCGCCCTCGGCGGGCTCTTCCTGCTCACGCATCCAATCACCCTGCTTGAGGTTTTCCATTGCCTCTTCCTGCTCTGCCTCGGTTGGCCGGGTCAGGTCAATCAGGGGCTCATCACCACTCCCCGCATTGTTCTGGATACCTTGCGCGGCTTTCTTATTGAGGACAATGATCGATATGCGGCGATTCACTGGTGCGGTGGGGTCGTCTTTATCAAACAGCACGGAATCACTCAAACCCACCACCCGGGCGATCTGACCCGAGCCAACCCCTCCGGCAACCAGGGCCCGGCGGGCGGTATTGGCGCGATCTGCAGACAGCTCCCAGTTGGTGTAGCCCGGGCGACCATTGAATGGCGTGGCGTCGGTATGGCCGGTAATACTCAGTTTGTTGCTGACCGCGCCCAAAGGCTTGGCCAGTTCAAAAAGAATATCCTGGGAGTAGTATTTGAGTTCCGCCCGGCCGCTGTCGAACATCGGGCGCTGGGAGCGATCGACGATCTGGATTCGCAGCCCTTCGCTGGTGATATCGATCAGCAGCTGATCCTTGAATTCCTGAAGCGTTTCGCTCTGCTCTATGCGGTCCTGGAGTTCCTGGAACAACTCTTCCATCTTGCGTTGCTCGAGCGTTTCCGCCAGCTCTTCCACCACCTGGTCTTCGATCTGAATATCGCTCCTTTCGATATCCTGGGTACTTTCCTTGATCACCGAGGCACTGCCCTCGAGATCAACCGGGTTTGGTGAGCCACCCTCGGTAAAGCCCACCGGATCCTTAAAGTACCCTTCCACCGCCCGCTTCTGTTCCGGGGAGGCAGTGGCGGTTAACCACAACACCAGAAAGAACGCCATCATCGCAGTCGCGAAGTCCGCAAAGGCAACCTTCCAGGAGCCACCATGGTGGCCGCCGGCAACCTTCTTTTTACGCTTTACGATGATCGGTTGTTCTTCCACAAACCTGCTCCAACAGCCCTAGATTGGCCTTACTTCGACCGGACGTGGTCGTTAAGCTCCTGGAATCCCGGGCGCTTGTCCGTTGGCAACGCTTTGCGGCCAAATTCGATAGCCATTTGTGGCGCCTGCCCCGAGACCGTTGCCACAACCGACGCTTTCACACACTCATACGCTTTCAACTCGTATTTGACGGCATGCTCAAGAGCAATGGAGGTAGGACCAACAAAGCCATAGCCCATCCAGATCCCGAGGAAGGTACCCACCAGTGCCGCAGCCACGCTGAGACCAATCTTTTCGGGACCTTCCGACAGGAAGTTCATGGTAATCACGATACCCAGTACCGCCGCCACGATACCCAGGCCGGGTAAAGCGTCGGCTATTTTATTGACCGCATGGGCCGGCTCTTCCAGTTCGTGCTGACGGCTATCAATCTCATTTTCCATCATGCCTTCGAGTTCGTGGGTCGCCATGTTGCCGGAACTGATGATACGCAGGTAGTCGGTGACAAAAGCCAGTAAGTGACCGGACTTCATGATTGCCGGGTAGCGTGAAAAGATCTGGCTGGATTCCGGGTTATCGATGTCTTCCTCGATGGCCATCACGCCCTGCTTGCGGGACTTGTCAAAGATGTCATACAACAGACTCAGGAGATCCATGTAGAACGCCTTGTTGTACGGGGACCCCGTCAACAGGCGCAGGACTCCCTGAAACACCTCTTTTACCGTGTGCATCGGATTCGCAATGACAAAGGAGCCAACCGCTGCCCCACCGATGATCAGAATCTCAGTGGGTTGCCACAGCACCATCAGGTTTCCACCGTGCAGGACGTACCCACCGAGAACACTCGCAACGACTATGACTGCACCGATAATAAGCAACATGGGAAGTAGAGAACGCCTTATGTAATAGTTATCGGGAAAATACTATCGTACCGACCCCGCCGAAACAGGTCTGATCATAGCAAGGGCCGGCATGAACCGCGAAGCCGTGAAACAATTTCTATACAAGCCGCCGTATTTGGTAAACTTCGCGCCTTCGAGCGCAAAGGATCCCGTTTAATGTTCAACAAGTTCTTCGTTTTGAGCCAGTACATCACCCCCCAGCTGGCTGTTTCCCGGCTGGCAGGTCGCCTGGCGGACTATGACCGCACACCGGCGCTCAAGAATCGCGTTGTTCGATGGTTTATCGGCCGCTACGGCGTAAACATGAGCGAGGCCGCGGAATCGAACCCGGAAGCCTATCCGAGCTTTAACGCCTTTTTCACCCGCGCCCTGAAACCAGGGGTGCGCCCGGTGGACAGCAGGGATTCGGTCCTGGTCAGCCCGGTGGACGGCGCCATTAGCCAACTCGGGCAGGTCACCGAGGACCGGGTATTTCAGGCCAAAGGCCAGTCTTTCAGCCTGACGGAACTGCTCGGGGGCGACGAACAACGGGCGGCAGAGTTTGCAGAAGGCGAATTCGCCACCATCTACCTCTCGCCCAAGGACTACCACCGGATCCACATGCCCCTCGCTGGCAAGCTCCGGGAGATGGTGTACGTCCCCGGCAAGTTGTTTTCCGTGAACCCGGTCACCGCCGAAAACGTGCCCAACCTCTTTGCCCGGAACGAGCGCGTGGCGTGTATATTCGACACCGATGCCGGCCCGATGGCGATGGTATTGGTCGGAGCGATGATCGTCGGCAGCGTTGAAACCACCTGGAGCGGTGTCGTGGCACCCGGCAACGGCCTCGTCACGTCCACCCGTTACGACGGTGATCAACCGGCGATTCAATTCGAGAAAGGTCAGGAAATGGGGCGCTTCCGCCTGGGCTCTACCGTTGTCCTGGTGATGCCGAAAGGTTCGGTCAAGTGGAATGAAGACGAAGTGCCGGAAAAAACAGTCAAAATGGGCGAAGCCTTCGGCACGATCGCCTGATCAGGCTTCAGGCAGCCCCGGCACATCGCCAGGGGCTGTCGTCAGGCCCGCTCAACGGGGAAGGCAATAACATCGGCAATATCACTGGTTTCCAGCTTCAGCATCAAGAGTCGATCCAGCCCCAGCGCAACACCGGAGCATTCCGGAATACCTGCCTCCAAAGCCCCCAGAAAAGCCGCGTCAATCGCCATCTCAGGCTTGCCTGACCGACGTCGGATCTGGTTATCAACGGCAAAGCGCCGGCGCTGTTCAGCCGGATCTGTCAGCTCCCAATAGCCGTTACACAATTCAATACCCTGGACATACAGCTCAAAGCGGTGGGCCTGGCGAGTCCCGTCATGCTCACTGACTTTGGCCAGCGCCGCCTGGGACTCCGGGTACCCGGTGACAAACACAGGACCGTAATCCGCCAGTGCCGGCTCCACCAGATAACTCATCAACAGATCCAGACAGCCGTCACGGCCCAATGTCATTGCCTGCTCCGGCTCCAGCCAGGCTTCACAACGGCGAGCCAATTCCCGATCGGAAGCCAGAAAGGGATCCAGTCCGGCATACCGGCGAAAAGCATCCCGATAAGCCAGCACCCCGGGCTGAGCACAGCCCAGCCAGCCGCACACCAGATCGCCAACTTCCGCCATCAGATCGCTGTCGGTAAACCCGGGCCGGTACCACTCCAGCATGGAAAATTCCGGATTATGGCGGCGTCCGCGTTCACCGTCCCGGAACACTCTGGAGACCTGAAAAATGGGACCGGAACCGGCCGCCAGCAGGCGCTTCATATGATATTCCGGAGAAGTCTGAAGCCAGCCACCGGCGACACCGCCGGCTACAGCAGCAGTATTGGCGGAAATACCGTCCAGGTTGGGATCCGTCACTCCGTGACGACCCAGTACCGGCGTTTCCACTTCCAGCACTCCCCTTTGCGCAAAAAAGCCGCGCACCCAGGCTAGCTGGTCTGCGCGGCTTTTCAGGGCGCCTGGTGAAGCCGATGGCTGCCACTCGAACGCTCGGCTCATAACAACGGCCTTTAGCTGCTCTTGACGCGGCTGACATACTCGCCGGAGCGAGTATCCACCTTCAGCACTTCACCAATGGTGATGAACAGTGGCACGTTGACCACGGCACCGGTCGACAGGGTAGCGGGCTTGGACCCACCCTGGGCGGTATCGCCTTTCATACCGGGATCGGTATCCACAACTTCGAGCTCGACGAAGTTTGGCGGCGACACTGACAGCGGCGCTCCGTTGTACAGGGTTACGGTGTAGACATCCTGCTCTTTCAGCCACTTAACCGTATCGCCCACGGCCTTGGCATCGGCAGGATACTGCTCAAAGGAACCGTCGGTCAGCATGAAATGCCAGAATTCGCCGTCGGTGTACAGGTACTCCATGTCCTGATCCATTACGTCAGCCGCTTCCAGGCTTTCACCGGACTTGAAGGTGCGTTCCCACACCCGGTTGCTCATCAGGTTACGGAGTTTTACCCGGTTAAAGGCCTGACCTTTACCCGGCTTTACGAATTCGTTCTCAAGAATGACGCAGGGGTCGCCATCAAGCAAAACCTTAAGACCGCTGCGAAATTCGTTGGTAGAATATGAAGCCATGAAATGTTCACCCGAAAAGATGCAATTAAAAATTCAAGGGTCGCTATGATACAGCGAACCCCCACCCGTATAGAAGCCCGCCTGGCCGATAACGACTGCCGCAGCTGGCAACAACTGCTGTCGGAGTCCGTCACCAGCCCCGAGCAACTGCTCAAACGACTGGGGCTGGATCCGGAACAATGGCTGGCCGGCGCCAGGCAAGGTCACAGGCTGTTCCCGGTTCGGGTACCAGAACCCTATCTGAACCGGATAACCCGGGGAGACCCCCACGATCCGCTGTTGCGTCAGGTGCTCCCGCTAACCGCGGAGGACGAGCCTATGGAAGGCTATGTTTCTGACCCGCTGCAGGAATCCGGAGCTATGGAAACCACGGGGTTGATCCGCAAGTACCGCAGCCGGGCACTGCTGATGGTGACAGGCCAGTGCGCCATTAACTGCCGCTACTGTTTCCGCCGTCACTTCCCCTACGAAGAGCACCGCTTATCGGCTGCGGACAGGGCCCATGTCATCGACACCCTGGCCCGGGACAGCGAAATCAATGAGGTCATTTTCAGTGGCGGGGACCCCCTGGCCGTTAACGACAGGCTGCTCTCTGCCTGGGCAGACTCCATCAGTAGCATCCCCCACATTCGAAGGTTGCGCATCCACACCCGGTTACCGGTAGTCATTCCGCAGCGGGTGTGCGACTCGTTGCTGGCCTGGCTTTCGAAGACGCGACTGCAAGTTGTCGTGGTACTCCACGTTAACCACCCGGCGGAACTGGATCTGCAGACCCGCCAGGCACTTGGTTATCTGCGGTCGGCTGGCGCCACCCTGCTCAACCAGAGCGTCATCCTGAAAGGGGTCAACGACAACCCAGACGTGCTTTGCGAACTCAGCGAACGGTTATTTGGCGCAGGCGTGCTACCCTACTATCTTCACGCGTTCGATCCTGTTGCCGGCGCGCACCATTTTGACGTCAGTGACGACCGGGCAAGGGAACTTGTGCGAACATTGCTGGCTACCTTGCCCGGATTCCTGGTCCCGAAACTGGTCCGCGAGGTGCCGGGCAAAACGGGGAAAACGCCCATCGACCTGTTCGCATAACGTTCAGCTCAGGGCATAGATGGCCTGATATCACTTGTGAAAGTTTGTCAACTCGTGAACTTCTCGCTTTCTGTTCCGCCTTTGCTAATTTACAGTTCAAGAACTTGGCACAACTTGTTGGCGCAAAAGAATGGAAGGAACGATTCTGAAACCCGAACTCCGTGTCCCCGAGCAAAGAACGGCGAGCCTCTCATTCTGCGAGACCTCTCCGAAAGCCTTCCGGAACTGGGTCAGCCAGTTACCGATGGCCAATATTGGTGAAGCATCGCGCCAGCTGTATCACGCCATTATCGAGCTGAACCACCTCTTCATCGCGCCCCAGCAGCGCTTGCAGTTTCTCGAAATGCTTCGACCAAAAATTCATTTTGTGTGCACCGAGCTGTCACGTCACTATCTTGGGCTATCGGTGGCACTGCCGGAAAAACAGCGCAAGATCGCGAATCTTTCCCAGGCTCTGCAGCTCCACTCCGCTGGTGGCTATAAGTTGTGCATACTGGAACTCCTGGACAACGGTGGTTTGGACAAGAATCGCAAAGCGATTGCCCTGTCAGTGCATCGCACCCTCTCCGAGTTAGGAGCCACCGTACTTCGCGCCCACCAGCTCTACTGCCCGACACCCCCGCATAGCTGGCTGGAATGTCACCGCCTGTTCCGCTTTGCCCATCGCAACAAGCTGGCCGGTATCGACATCGATGACAACACCCTGGTCCATCGCCGTAGCAGTACCGTTGAGGATGCCTACAAACGCATCCTCCTGTTGGGATGCGCACGTCCGAATCAACTGCGACAGAACGAATTGCTGCAAAGCTACGAACTGTTTGAGATCTGGACCCAGCGTGTCAGCTGTGGCCCCGACCTCGGCGAAGACAGTCTGTTCGCAGTCAACATGGAGCAAGACAACCCACCGGTCTATCGAAGCTTGCTGGAGCAGGGGCCCGATGGCGACACATTTAGCTTTGACACTACAGAGCTGTCGCAAATGCTGTCAGAAGCACTGCAGGCAGGTAGCGCCCGGGACATGGCCAGAAGCAGTCTCCAACTGCCTCCCCGGGTCAACGAAACCTTGTTGACACACTTGAGCCAGGCTTTGGGCATCCTGGCCAAGCGCAACTTCAATCGTATTTCCAGTCAGGGCAAGCTGGAGATCAGCGTTGGCCTGACTGCCACACATTATTTTGTGGCCGGCGAAAAACAGTTTCATGAGTTCGTCAGGGGAAACGAAAGCGAACACGATGAGGCGCCAAATCTTTTTGATGCTTCGTCTAGTGCATCCTCGCGCCCAAATGACGATGTCTGGGCACAAGCCCACGACGCCGCCCCGATGGAGGAACGCCCCCGCTCGCCCGAAACGCCGATAAATTTCCGCAGCAGTGCCGGCAGAATACCCCCGATCGAAACTCATAAAAAACAGCGACCGAAGTCACACCAGGCCCTGCTCATCAACAGCAGCCCCGGAGGCTACTGCGCAGCCTGGGAAAGCAACGTACCTCCGACGCTGCAAACCGGCGAGGTTCTGGGGGTAAGAGAACATGCCAGCCACCCGTGGAGCATTGCGGTGGTGCGCTGGATTCGCCAGATCAAGCATAAAGGCACCCAGATTGGCATTGAACTTCTGGCACCCAGTGCCGCCCCATGTGGCGTCCGACTTATCCAGAAAGTCGGTGCCTGCAGCGAATATTTGCGTGGGCTGCTGCTACCGGAAATCGGCATCGTGAATCAGGCTGCTACACTGATAACACCCAGACTGCCTTTCCAGTCTGGCAGCCGCATCTCGCTGCTCCATGATGGACGCGAGGATAACGGTCAACTGCTGAAGAAGCTGGCCTCCACCGGCAGCATCAGCCAGTTTGAGCTGAAGCTTCAGAATTCCGGGGCTCTGAGCACCGGTCCGAAGCCTCCGGCAAACACCAATGAGGATGAATTTGACTCTCTGTGGCCCTCCCTGTAGCTTCAGCACCTCCGGTGCCATCAACGGGGAGGCACTGCCCATGCGTATCACGAGACGTCTGACGAATGCAGAAAAAGAACGCCACCGTACACCTTCTGATTCTTGATCCCTCACAAAACGACGCTGAATCGCTGATCAGTTTGCTGAGGAACTCCGGGAAAGCCACCCGGGCTCACCGTATTACTTCCGAGGAAGATCTGGAAGAAGCGCTGAAAAGCGGCAGCTGGGACTTGCTACTGGCCCGCGATATTGATCAGGAATTCTGCGCGGACGATGCGCTGGCCATGATTCGCCGCATGGACAAGGACATTCCCTTTGTACTTTTAACCGGTGAATACGACCGGGATCGGACCGTTTCGGTTATGCGGGCAGGAGCCCAGGACACGGTACCATTCGATTATACCGATCAACTGGTTCTTGTCGTAAACCGGGAACTGGCCTCCCTCGACGAAAGACGCCGGCGGCGGGTTCTGGAATCCCATCTGCGGGAAGCCGAACAGCGTTGTCAGCTGTTACTGGAAAGCTCCAAGGATGCCATCGCCTACATCAATGATGGCATGCACATCTATGCCAACCGGTCCTACCTGGACTTCCTCGGCTACGAAGACATCGACGAACTGATCTGCATTCCCGTCCTCGACACCCTCACACCGGAAAGCCAGGAACAGTACAAGGAGTTCATGAAATCCTTTGCCGAAAGCGGTAAAGACGGTATGACTCTGACCTGTGTCGCCCGTCGCAGCGATGACCACGAGCTGAACGTTGTCATGTCGGTGTCATCGGCCACCTATGATGGTGAGGCATGCACCCAGATCGTACTTCAGCCAGAACACAGTGATGCTGAACTGGAAGAGAAACTGCGCCAGATCAGCAGCCAGGATCTGCTTACCGGCCTTTTCAACCGGCAGTACCTGATGGACGCCCTTGGTCAGGCCGTCGCCAATGCCGGCAAGAACAACGAAAGCGGCGCGCTCGCCTATATCGCGCTGGACAACTTCATGAGCCTGAAGAGCCGGGTTGGCATCGCCGGCGCGGATCTTCTGCTGGGCGATCTGGCCAGCATCCTGCAGGAACATGCCCCGGAAGGGGCGACACTGGCCCGCTTGAGCGACGATGCTTTCTGCCTGCTGTGTCAGCCTGGCGACGAGAAAGAGCTGGCCAGCCAGTGTGAAGACCTCTGTAAAACGGTTGAAAATCATCTGTTTGACATCAATGGGCGGACTGTCCCGGTGACGCTGAGCATTGGTGTTGCAGCAGTAACCGAGAATTCTCCGAAAGCTCCGGATGTCCTTGGCCGCGCCCATACGGCGTCTGCCGAGCTCAAAAAGCAGGAAGGTCACGAACAGGGCAACGGCGTTCTGATATACAACCCCTCCGACTACGAAACTCTGGACGACACCAATTCGGCTGAGGCGATCCAGAAAGCCCTGGATGAGAACCGTTTCCGGCTCCTTTTCCAGCCCATCATTAACCTGAGGGGTGAAGGTGAGGAACATTACGAAGCCTTCGTAAGAATGCTGGATAAGGATGGAGGAGAAGTCTCGCCCTACGATTTCCTGCCACCAGTCGGCCCCACGGACATGTCCATCAAGATTGACCGGTGGGTGATCCTGCAAACCATTAAACAGCTTTCCAGCCACCGCTCCCGGGGCCACGACACCCGGCTGTTCCTGAACATTACCGCGGAAACCCTGGAAGACAAGACCTTCACGTCCTGGCTGAGTGTCGCCCTCAAGGCCGCCAGACTGCCCGGCGACTCGCTGATTTTCCAGATCCGCGAAGGGGACGCCAACAATTACATGAAACAGGCCAAGGAGTTCTCCAAGGCGATTCACGAACTGCACTGCAAGATTTCCATCTGTCAGTTCGGCTGTGCCCTGAACCCGTTCAATACGCTGAAACACATCAACGTGGATTACGTGAAGATTGATGGCTCGTTCACCGAGGAAATCCAGAAGAGCGATGAAGCCAAGGAAGGAGTCAAGGAGATGGTCAAGAGCCTGCAAAGTGCCGGCAAACTGACCATCATTCCGTTGGTGGAGAATGCCGGTGTACTGGCAACGCTTTGGCAGGCCGGGGTGAACTACATTCAGGGCTACTACCTGCAGGCGCCGGTACCGGAAATGAACTACGACTTCGGGGATCAGTGATCCCCGCGTGCTTAGCGTTCTTCGTTTTCCCGATAGCCAATCAGGAAAAGAATGGCATCCAGCCCCAGGGTTGAGATGGAATGCCGGGCTGACTCCTTGACCAGGGGTTTGGCCCGGAACGCCACACCCAGGCCAGCCTGACTGAGCATCGGCAGATCATTGGCTCCGTCACCTACGGCGATCACCTGCTCGCGGGATATATGCTCCCTCTCGGCAATCTCCAGCAACAGTTCGGCCTTGCGCTTACCATCGACGATCTGGCCGGACACCTGACCGGTGACCTTGCCGTTCTCGATTTCCAGCTCATTGGCATAGATATAGTCGATGTCGAGCTTGCGCTGCAGATGACGGGCAAAGTAGGTGAAGCCACCTGAGAGGATCGCGGTTCGATAGCCCAGGGATTTGAGCCGGCTGATCAGGTGCTCCGCGCCCTCGGTCAGCCTCAGGCGATTGGCAATACCCTCAAGCACAGATTCGTCCAGCCCCTTTAGCAGGGCCAGGCGCTCTGCAA
Organism: uncultured Marinobacter sp.; assembly: GCF_947259545.1. Taxonomy (GTDB): domain Bacteria; phylum Pseudomonadota; class Gammaproteobacteria; order Pseudomonadales; family Oleiphilaceae; genus Marinobacter. Next base: position 775,087 of record NZ_CAMYMK010000002.1, on the reverse strand, counting down.
AGCTCTGGCTGAAATCCAGCTCCCCCTGCATGGCGCGCTCGGTGATCTCCGCGACCTGATCTCCCACGCCAGCTTCAAAGGCAAGCTCGTCAATGACCTCCGCTTCAATCAGCGTGGAGTCCATATCGAACACCACCAGGCGCCGGTTGCGGCGGAAAATCGAATCTTCCTGGAAGGCGATATCCACGTTCATTTCGCCGGCAATATGCAGGAAGTCGGCCCTGAGCCGTTCCAGGTCCGACGGTGTTCCCCGCACGGAGAATTCGACGCAGGCAATCCGGTTTTCGGCCGGGTTCAGGGAAGGTCGGGCCGACAACCGGGTGATGTTATCGATATTCAGGCCATGCCGGGCAGTGATCGCCGACACATGGGCGATCTGTTCGGCCTTGATATCACGGGATAACAGGGTAACGATGTAGCAGGCGCGGTTCCTCGCAGCTGCCCAGGTCTGGTAATCCGCTTCCGTGATCGGTGCGAAACGGACCTGCAAATCCAGAGCATGCAAGCGGAATAGCAGATCACGGATTACCGGCGAGGATTTGGAAGCATCGGGAATCTCGATAAGAATTCCCCAGGTAAGGTGATCGTGAATGACCGCCTGACCGATATCCAGAATACGGACGTCGTATTGCCCCATAATCCCGGTAATTTCCGACGTGAGACCGGGCTTGTCACGCCCGGAAACATTGATCAGGACCAGTTCACTCACTGTCGGAAAACTCCTCTTCTGTGCCGTTACCGGCGGCCGACGTTACTTCAATGGCATCCACCCGTTGCAGGCCCCGCGGCAGTTTATGACCACGCCGGCCCCGCTCGCCCAGGTAGTGTTCAAGATCACTGAACTGCAAGCCCATCTTGCGCTTGCCGGCCCGAATCTCAAGACTATCATCCTCGGCAAACACCGCCACCGCGACGACATATTCCTCACGGTTCTGCACCCTCGCGGACGGAATGCTGATGATCTTGTTACCCTTGCCTTTGGCCAGTTCCGGTAGCTCATTCAACGGGAACACCAGCATCCGCCCTTCATTGGAGATCGCCCCCAGATACAGCGGTTTGTCCGTCACAGGCACTGTCACCGGGGGCATGATCTTCGCCCCCTTGGGAACGCTAACCACCGCCTTGCCGTTGCGGTTCTTGCTGATCATGTCTTCCAGAGAGGTGACAAAACCATAACCGCCATCGGTAACCAATAAAACCTTGCGTGCCGGCTCCCCCATCAACAGCCCGGAAAAGCTCGCACCCGACGGTGGGTTGATACGCCCCGTCAACGGCTCGCCCTGGCCGCGGGCAGAAGGCAAACTGTGAGCCATCAGGGCGTAAGCCCGTCCGGTGGAATCCAGAAACACTGCCTGCTGGTTCTGTCGACCCTTGGCCGCCATCGCAAACCGGTCACCGGATTTGTAGTTAAGCCCCTCAGGCTCAATGTCGTGGCCCTTGGCTGCGCGCACCCAGCCTTTTTCAGAAAGCACTACGGTGACCGGATCGTTGGATACCAGGTCAACCTCACTGAAGGCTTTTGCCTCCTCACGCTCGACAATGGGAGACCGACGGTCATCCCCATAGGTTTCAGCATCCGCCTGCAGCTCGGCTTTGATCAGCTCGCGCAAACGATCTTCGGATCCCAGGATAGCCTGCAGTTCATCCCGCTCCGCGGACAGCTCGTCCTGCTCACCACGGATTTTCATTTCCTCGAGCTTGGCCAAATGGCGCAGTTTCAGTTCGAGGATGGCTTCCGCCTGTTCCGCCGACAGACCGAACCGGGACATCAACTCAAGCTTGGGCTTGTCCTCGGTGCGGATTATTTCAATCACTTCGTCGATGTTCAGGTAGGCAATCAACAGGCCCTCAAGAAGATGCAGCCTCGCCAGCACCTTATCAAGGCGATGCCGGAGTCGACGGGTGACGGTGGTGCGGCGGAAACTCAGCCACTCCGTCAGCATGGTCTTGAGGCCTTTGACCCCGGGACGGCCGTCGTTACCGATCACATTGATATTGACCCGGTAGGTTTTCTCCAGATCGGTGCTGGCAAACAGATGGGCCATCAGGCCGTCCAGATCCACTCGATTGGAGCGCGGCACGATCACCAGGCGGGTCGGGTTTTCATGGTCCGATTCGTCCCTCAGGTCCGCCACCATGGGCAGCTTCTTCGTCTGCATCTGCTGTGCTATCTGTTCAAGCACCCGCGATCCGGATACATGGTGTGGCAGGTCGGTCACCACTACCTCACCACTTTCCCGAATCCAGCGGGCCCGCATCCGCAGGGAGCCGCGACCGGTCTCGTACATCTGGCGGATGTCTTTTCTCGGGGTGATAATTTCGGCCTCGGTCGGGAAGTCCGGCCCCTTGACGTGCTCACACAGATCATCAACCGTGGCCTCAGGCTGATCCAGCAGGCGGATACAGGCCGCTGTCACCTCCCTGACGTTGTGGGGTGGGATATCCGTTGCCATCCCTACCGCAATTCCGGTAGTGCCATTCAGCAATACATGGGGCAGCCGCGCAGGCAACACCGATGGCTCGTCCATGGTGCCGTCGAAGTTGGGCACCCAGTCCACCGTGCCCTGCCCCAGCTCACTCAGCAGCACATCGGCAAACGGGGCCAGGCGGGATTCGGTGTAACGCATCGCAGCAAACGACTTGGGATCGTCCGGGGAACCCCAGTTGCCCTGACCATCCACAAGCGGATAACGATAGGAGAATGGCTGCGCCATCAACACCATCGCTTCATAACAGGCGCTGTCACCGTGGGGATGAAACTTACCCAGCACATCGCCCACGGTACGGGCAGACTTTTTATACTTGGAGGTAGATTTGAGACCTAGCTCGGACATGGCGTACACAATACGCCGCTGAACCGGTTTGAGACCGTCCCCGACGTTGGGAAGTGCGCGATCGAGGATGACGTACATGGAATAATCGAGATAGGCCTTTTCCGTGTAGTCCCTTAGTGAAACCCGCTCAAAGCCTTCATCCGTTGTCTGGAACTCTGGCATGGATGCCTCTTTTTACCTGTTGTGAATTCTGCTGGCTGCGCCTGCCCTCGGCCGGAAATGTCCGGCCCTGAGTTTGAGGGCACATTATATGGACGCAGGCACCGATACACCAACAACCTGGAGGTAATATCTCCGGTTCCGGACAATCAGGATGGCGTGAATACCGGGTTTCCAATAGCGGAATTCCCGCATGGAGAGTCTTTAATGCTGGCCGTATGCTGCCCCTGCAGTGAATAGATGACCGTTTTCAACTCTGAACGAGCGGAACACTATGAAGCCAAATATGAAAGCCTGTGGTCAGGCCATGGTCACCGCCATGGTGAACGCGGTGCTAGCCCTGGCATTGATGCTGCTCGTAGAATTTGCCATTAGTGGCACGTTTCATATGGCGGATCCTTACCTTTGGGCAGGACTGCTGATCTGGCTGGTGATTTTCATTGCCCAGTTCTGGCGGCAACGTCACTTATGTCGTTGTGGAGCGGAGCGCGACGGAGAGAAAAAGCGGATTCAGGTTAACCTGGTTACCAGAGAAAACGGGGGCTGACGAGACGCCAGCCCGACCACCAAACTTCGATTACTGACGAATACCTTCCACCGAAATCTCGATCTCGACAGTTTCAGAGGCTTTGCCCAGGTCCATCGGAATACCGAAATCAGACAGTTTCAACTCGGTTTCAGCCGCAAAGCCCATACGGTAGCCACCCCAGGGGTCGTCTCCATGGCCCACCAGTTCGGCTTCCAGGGTGACTTCTCTGGTCACACCACGCAAAGTCAGATCACCAATGATGTCCGCCTCGTCGCCATCTTCATCCAGAATCACACGCTTGCTCTTGAAGATGGCCTGCGGGTACTCGTCCACATACAGGAAATCCTCACTGCGCAGGTGCTTGTCGCGCTCAGCATGGTTGGAATCAACACTGCTGGGGTCGATGGTGACCTCAACAGAACTGTTCTCCGGGTTTTCGGCATCAAAGACAAACTGCCCGTCAAAATCATTAAAGCGACCATACAGCCAGCTGTATCCCAGGTGCGAGATCTTGAACGTCACGAATTGATGAGCCCCCTCGGTATCAAAAGCGTAGGTGCCGCTGTGCTCAGATGCCTGAACCCCTGCAACCAAGGACATGGATACTGCAGAAGCCAGCAATAGTTTTCTCATAATCATCTCCCTTTGTGAAAACAGCCCAACGCGGGCCAACGATAAGATGGATCTCGGGAGCAGCCGTTAGCGGCTGACACCCAACATGCGACGCAAGGTATTGTCCTTGTCCAGAATATGGTGCTTGACCGCAGCCAGGGCATGGAGGCTCGCCACGATGACGATGGCCCAGGTAGCCCAGTAGTGGATATCTCCCGCTATGTCTTCCATGCCCTTTACCTGTCCGGTGACGGATGGTACTTCAAACCAGTTGAACACACTGATGGAGGATCCGTCCGCGGTAGAGATGAGATAACCGCTGACCATGGCGACAAATAACAGGATATAGAGCAGCACATGGACAAAATGTGCAGACGTTACCTCCCAACGGGTATGGCTAGGCAAAGGCTCAGGAGCGGGATTGGCGAACCGCCAGACCACCCGGAACAGAACAACCAGAAACAGAAGAATACCCAGGCTGCGATGAATATCCGGTGCCAGGCGATACCAGTCGTCATAATATGACAACCCCACCATGTAGTAACCCAGCCCGAAGAGCCCGAAGACCGTGAATGCCACCAGCCAGTGCACAACTATGCTGACGGCACCAAAATTACTGGAAGAATTGCGGACCTGCATAGTCTGGAAAACCTCACTCCCTGATCAGTCTGAACGCCAGAGCACAGTCTAGAAGACCCTGTTAGAAAACCAACCAAAATGATTTGTATGCCTAGGTCAGTTTTTCTGACCAAGAGGCCCTCACAAAGTTTCCAGTGTATCTGAAATACTCTCTCGAGCCGGGGAGACTTTGCCTTTGGTCTGATACGGGTTCTACGGATTGCCGGAAAGCATGAAAAAGATAGACTTGCTACATACTCGATACCCGGTCTGGGTAGCTCAGCGAACAAGAGGTGTAAACATGGAACTTGAATTTGACGAAAGCGTTGTAGTCCCAAGCAACAATTGATTCCCTGGCGGCCTGCCCCCGGGCCGCCGGAATTTCCCCTCCCAGCCTCTATTGCCTCCAATAAGGCCTCGTTACCTGTTTTTTTTACATTTTCCAGTAGCAAAGCCCCAGTGAATTTGGCACCCTTTCCGCCACCACAGGGTCGCCCCCAGCTTGAAGAAGGCGCCTGTAATCTGTCTTAACAGTTCGGTCGGCTATCAATCAGCCCGTTCGATGCATTCGTCTATAGATTCAGTACCGCCTATGTCTCAATCCCTTCCTGAAAAGCTGACAGCACCGGATATCGATTTACTGTCCCCCATGCTCAACCAGGCAGGCGATTTGTGGACAGCAGACTATCAGGGTCTGACCCTGAGAACCGCACTACAGCCCATTTACAGCATCTCCCATAAACGGGTCATCGGCTACGAAGCACTGATTCGGGCTTTCGATAACGACAACGCCGCGGTCTTACCGATACACCTCTTCCAACTACCCACATCCAACGCAGAAAACCTGCTGCTTGACCGGCTCTGCCGCTACCTCCACATCCGTAACTACACAGGATTCCATGATCAACTTAACTGGCTGTTCCTGAACGTATCACCACAAGTGGTCACCAGCGGCACCCAGGCGGATTCGTTCTTCGGGCAGTTACTGAAAAAAACCGGCCTCCCCGCTCATCGCATCGTCATCGAAATCGTGGAACAGCCGACGGACGATCCGGACAAGCTCCGGGAGACGGTGGCGTACTACAAGCAACTCGGCTGCCTCACCGCCATTGACGATTTTGGAGCCGGCCACTCAAACTTTGAGCGTATCTGGAACCTTTCTCCGGACATTGTGAAACTGGATCGCAAACTGCTGACCCGCGCCACAGAGGACGACAAGGCGCGGCAGATCCTCAACGGCATCGTTTCGCTTTTGCATCAATCCGGCTGCCTGGTGCTGCTGGAGGGCGTGGAGACACGGGATCAGGCCCTGATAGCAGTGGATGCCGACGTGGACTTTGTTCAGGGTTTCTACTTCAGGAAGCCCAGCATACTGCTGGAGGAAATTTCAGCCAGAGCGCCAGACCTTGACCTCCTGCTCAACGAATACAAAAGCCAGAGCATGGTCACCAGGGATCCCACCCGCCAATTGATCCACCATTTCTCAGACGACTTCCGCGAAGCCATCACAAAATTGAACAAGGGGGTCGGGCTGCAACGGGCTTGCCTGAGACTGCTTGAACATCCCGCCGTTTCCCGGTGTTACCTGGTGGATGACAAGGGCGTCCAGATTGAGGACACCCTGGTCTCTGAAGCCATGGCCAGTGGCCTGGACCCACGGTTCCGCCCACTGGAAAGTACCACCAGTGCGGACTGGTACCGTCAACAGTATCTGAGACAGGCAATCGCGCAGCCGGAATCTCTGCAGGTTACTACGCCATACCTCTGCATTACGGGTGCCTACATGTGTGTCACCCTGTCGCTGGGCTATTACTGCCAGGGGGAGCTGAGAGTGCTTTGTTGCGACCTGATCGCCAATTCAATCAACAGCGTCAGGCAATAGGACCGATGCCGTAAACCAGGGCAATGACCGCGACGGTCACCAGGCCAATAAAGATATTCATTGGCAGCCCCACTTTCACGAAATCCATAAAGCGATAGTCACCGGGGCCGAACACCATCATATTGGTCTGATAGCCCAAGGGGGTGGCGAAGCTCGCCGACGCCGCCATCATCACAGCGATCACAAACGGTTCGGCAGGCACACCGAGTGAGTTGGTCATCGACAACACCACCGGAATCACCAGAACCGCTGCGGCATTGTTGGTAATGACTTCGGTCAACACCGACACAGTGAAATACACCAGGAAGATGGTCAGCAAGGGGTGGCCGTTGCTCACACCCAGAATACCCTCGGCCATGTACCCTGCGGCACCGGTCTGCTCCAGAGCCGCACCAAGGGCAAAAGATGCCGCAATGGTCAGCACGACCGGGACGTCCACCGCTTTCTGAGCCTGCCCCACGGAACAGCAGCCACTGAGAATCATCAGGGCGGCGCCCATCAGGGCAGCGTTTAACATACTCAACAGGCCGAAGGCCGCAGATCCGACCAGCACCAGCAGGATACCCCATGACAGCCAGGCACGGTCATGCCGTGGGGTCTCGGTTTCAAGGTCATTGATCAGCAGGAAATCCTTGTTGTACCGTTGCCGGGTCACAAAAGCCGGACGGGCTTCCAGCAACAGGACATCTCCGGGCTTCAGGCGGATGTTGCCCAGATTCCCGGAAACCCGCTCGCCTCCCCGGGCAACGGCCAGCACCACCGCACCATAACGATCGCGAAAGCGGGCATCACGAATTGTCAGGCCCAGCACTTCAGACTGCGGTGATAGCGCCGCTTCCACCAGACGGCGTTCCGCGCGGTCCTTACTGAGGCTGGGTTCGTCATCGTGAACAGAGGGCACAATGCCATTGATCCGCAGCAGATCTGAGATCGCCTGGGTATCGCCCGCGAACACAAGGCGGTCACCGCCCTGAAGCCGTTCTTCGGACGGCACAGCAGTCACCACGCTGCCGTCACGCTCGATCTCAACCAGGTACAGTCGTTCCAGCTCCCGCAAACCGGCTTCGCCGACACTCCTGCCAACGAGGGGACCGTCGAAAGCAACCGCCACTTCCAGGGTAAACTCGCGCATGGATCCGAATTTCTGCTGATCCTTGCGGTCCGGAAGAACCCGAGGCAACACCAGCAACATCACCGAAATACCAATCACCGCCACCGGCAGGCCCACGGCGGTGATGGAGAAAATCGAGAACCCCTCTTCTCCGGTCAGTTGCCGGTACTGGCCGTTGACCACCAGATTGGTACTGGTGCCAATGAGCGTGAGGGTACCGCCGAGGATCGCTGAATAGCTGAGAGGAATCATCAGCTTGGAGGGGGAAATACCGATTTTCCGGGACCAGGCGTGAACAGCCGGAATCATGGTGGCCACCACCGGCGTGTTATTGAGGAAACCACTGAGAAGGGACACCGGCAACGCGATCCGTGCCTGGGCAGAGCGGACACTCTTGGGCGAACGCAGAAGGTGGTGGACCACCAGGTCGACGCCACCGGAATGGTGAATGCCGGCCGCCACCACAAACATGGCCACAACCGTAATCAGACCGCTGTTACTGAACCCCATCAGAGCCTGATCAGCAGCGATGATACCACTGGCACTCAGCACGACAAGCACCCCCATCATCACCAGATGAGGGCCAAACCGTCCTACACTCATGAGTATCAGCGCCAAGCCTGCCAGGCTCAACGCAAACCAGCCCTGCCAGTCCATACACCCTGCTTCCCTAAGTCAAAGGGGGCAGGATAACGGCTTTGCAGAATACAGAGAAAGAATAAAGGATGCTTTTTAAAGCACCATAAAGAATATCAAACGGCGATGTCCGCCATATTGCCGTAGGTTTCCAGCCAGGACCGGCGATCCGACGCACGCTTCTTGCCCAACAGCATATCCATGCGACTGTCGGTGTCGTCTCCGTCTTCAATGGTCAGCATGACCAGGCGGCGAGTGTCCGGCGCCATGGTGGTTTCCCGCAGCTGAAGCGGATTCATCTCACCCAGGCCCTTGAAGCGGGTCACGGAAATTTTGCCACGGCGATTCTCCGCCGCCAGCCGATCCAGGATGCCCTGCTTTTCATGCTCATCCAGGGCATAGAAAGTCTCCTTGCCCAGATCCACCCGATACAGCGGCGGCATGGCAACAAAGACATGCCCAGCGCTGACCAGCGGGCGGAAATGCTTGACGAACAGGGCGCACAGCAGGGTCGCGATATGCAGCCCGTCTGAGTCGGCGTCCGCGAGGATACAGATCTTGTTGTACCGAAGGCCCGCCAGATCCTCGGAACCGGGATCCACACCGATGGCAACGGCAATGTCATGGACTTCCTGGGACGCCAGGATTTCACCTGAATCCACTTCCCAGGTGTTGAGGATCTTGCCTCGTAGCGGCATGACCGCCTGGAACTCGCGGTCCCGGGCCTGCTTGGCGGATCCACCGGCGGAGTCACCCTCCACCAGGAACAGCTCGGAACGGTTGGTATCACTGCCGGAACAGTCCGCCAGCTTGCCCGGGAGCGCCGGGCCGGACGTTACCTTTTTACGGGCAACCTTTTTCGATGCCCGCAATCGACGCTGGGCATTGCTGATAAACAGCTCGGCCAGCACCTCGGCCACATCGGTGTGCTGATTCAGCCACAGGCTGAAGGCATCCTTGACCACACCGGAAATAAACGCAGCCGCTTCCCGTGAAGACAGACGCTCCTTGGTCTGCCCGGAGAACTGCGGCTCCTGCATCTTGAATGACAGCACGTAGGCACAACGCTCCCAGATGTCTTCCGGAGACAGCTTGACTCCCCGGGGCAGCAGGCTGCGAAACTCACAGAACTCCCGCATGGCCTCGAGAAGTCCAGTACGCAGTCCATTCACATGGGTGCCACCCTGGGCAGTCGGAATCAGGTTCACGTAGCTTTCCATCACCGCCTCGCCGCCTTCTGGCAGCCACTGGATCGCCCAGTCCACCGCTTCCTTGTTACCGGAGAAACTGCCAGTGAACGGATCCAGCGGGATGGCCTCGATATCCGCAAGGGCGGTGCGCAGATAGTCACGCAACCCTTCCTCGTAGCACCACTCGTCTTTTTCCCCGGTCTTCTCCTGAACGAAAGTCACTGTCAGCCCCGGGCACAGGACGGCCTTGGCCCGCAGGTTGTGGCGCAGACGACTGACGGAGAAGTTAGGACTGTCGAAATACTTCGAATCCGGGGTGAACTTGAGACGGGTACCCGTGTTGCGCTTGCCAACGCTATCAACGACTTCCAGCTCGGAAGCTTTATCCCCGTCGGCAAACGTCATGCGATGTAACTGACCGTCGCGCTTGATAGTCACTTCCAGGTGGGTCGACAGCGCATTCACCACCGACACCCCGACCCCGTGCAGACCGCCGGAGAAGTTGTAGTTACCCTGTGAGAACTTGCCGCCCGCATGCAGGCGGGTCAGGATCAGCTCTACGCCGGGCAGACCTTCCTCCTTGTGAAGATCCACCGGCATGCCTCGGCCATCGTCTTCGACACTCAGGGAACCATCGGCGTACAACACCACGTCAATCCGGCGGGCGTGGCCAGCGAGGGCTTCATCCACACTGTTATCGATAACTTCCTGCGCCAGATGGTTGGGGCGACTGGTGTCTGTGTACATTCCCGGGCGCTTGCGAACGGGGTCCAGACCACTCAGGACTTCAATAGCGTCGGCGTTATACTGTTTCTGGCTCATAAGCAGGAAGAGACTCCGCGGATTTGTAATCAAACTGGCCCATAGCTTAGGGATTCACGGAGAAAGATCAACGGTTGTTTTGTGCCCCGATGACGAACCCGGCGCAGGCGTGGTCCGGGCAGCATTGTCCGTGGGAGGAAATCTAGCGTTTGCGGGTCACGGTTTCCATGCCGGTGCCGGACACCCGCAGGCGGTCCCAGCCCTGCGAAGTGACGGCGATCACCGCACAGGGCGTGGTCAGCGCCTGGGTCACCATGGCACCAGCGGAAGGCTGTCTGACGTTGACGGCGAGCTCCAGAACACCCTCAGCGATGATGGAAGAATCCAGGGTAACCCCGTAACCACCTGTCGGTTTCTGCCCCAGCCCGACCAGCACCAGATGTTCCCGTTCAAAATCCACACTGGCCAGGGTGTCCAGAGCCAGGTTCTGGGCAGGTAATCGGGACAAGCGCTGAAGCTGATCGTACTGCTCTACGTAGACCACTCCAGGCGCGGTCAGTCCACAGTGATCAGACTGGGTCACCTGTCGGGCCAGGGGGGCACCCTCTGACGTCTCGGAACGACTGACGGTAGCGGCACACCCCGCAAACAACAGGACACTCACCACAAAACCCACTCTGGCATAACGTAACTTCAACGATCTGTCTCCACTTGACGCACGGGCTCTTCCTGATCATCGACACCGGTTTTCAGGCGATAGCCCTCGAAACCATAACGAGGCACGCCCAGAGAGGCAATGGTTGGGCGCCTGAAACTGGTGCTCAGTGTGACACCGGAGAGGGGGTCATCGCCAATGACGATTTTTTCAGGCAGGCCGTTAACCGGGTATTCGGCACAGGCTTCGCCGTTCTCGCAGATCAATCCGTTGTTGTCCATGTCGGTGCCCGCCACCAGGAAATACTCACCCGGCTCCACTTCGTCAAATGCGAAACTGTACTGACCCTCCGAGGCATTGACGACCGTTTGTGCCTCGGTCGCCCGACTGTCATCCGTGCTGACCAGCAAGACATAGTGTCGACCGGCATCCCGATCCTCCGGGGAGTCGCCAAACTGCAGGGTCACTGGAATGGTCAGGGGGCTGGCCGTCTCCCCGCCGGCATTATCGCTGTATTCGATGACGATATCAGTACTGTACGTCTGGGACTGATCCAGTCCTGTCGTATCCACTGAAACGGTGACAGGCTCGGAGGTATTGATCGCCCCGGCTTCCAGATCGACCAGCCAGGGCGCCGAATCGGTCACACTGTCAATCGAAATGTTCGCATTGGAGGGAAACTTGGCGAAATCGAATTGCTGCTGGTTGACCACCCCATTGAACTGCAGGCTCGAGGGATTTGCTGCCAGGATGGTTGAGGTGGTCCCATCCAGAGCTGCGTCCACCGATTTAAGAGCGTCAATCATGCCAGCGCCATATTCCGTCTGATTGGGCGGGGGGCTGGTCAGTTGGCCGCCGATCAGGAACGCAAAGAAACGATCCGGTGTCATAGCCGCATCCACGGATTTCATCAGGGCATAGACCCCAGACACATGGGGAGCGGCCATGGATGTGCCCTGCAGGCCCGCATATCCAGGGACAAAAACGCCACCGTCATCGGTGCCCCAGGTGCTGATAATCAAATCAGCCTGGCCGTCCTGATTGGCATCCCGGCTGGCATCACCGCCAGGCGCCACCAGATCCACGGAGGGACCGATATTGGAGTAGGACGAGCGCTCACCCGCGCCATCGACCGCGCCAACACCGACAACATTTTCAAATGCGGCCGGATAGATGGGCTCATCCGTGCCCTGGTTGCCGGCCGCCGCAACCACCAGTTTACCGGCGTCCGTCGCACTATTGATCGCCGCCTCCAGGCTCTGACTCGGCCCCAGCCCCCCAAGGCTGAGGTTAATCACATCGATTTCACTGCGGGTCGCTGCCCAGTTGATGGCATCGATCAGATCCGCCGCGTTACCTTCGCCACCTTCACCCAACACCCGAACGGGCAAAATACGCGACAGGGGGGCCACGCCAATCACACCATTCATGTTATCCACCGCACCGGCGATACCGGCCACATGAGTACCATGAAAGCTGCTGCTTTGGGCCCTGCCATCGCCGGGATCCGCGGGATTGGCATCGCGGCCATTCGGATCCCCCCACCGACTATCGATATCCAGTTCGGCGGACACGTAATCCATGATCTGACCGATGACAAGATTCACATTGGCGTCAATATCGGGATGCCAGTCACCGCTGGCTGACGGCGTGTTGCGGAACAGGCCGGTATCCATCACCGCAATCCCGACACCCTGACCTCCTTCGGGAGCCGCCTGCCAGGCCAGGGGCAATTGGACCAACGGATAGTTCCATTGCCGCGAGTAAAGCGGATCGTCATCAGGCTGAATCTGTTGGGCCGTGTAAATGTAGTTGGGTTCTGCAACGTCCACATCCGCACTCTCTCCCAGCTGCTGAATCCAGCTCAGGGTTTCCGTCCGCCTCTGCTCGGGCGTTTGAGCCGACAACGCTGTCACCGGTTGCCCCGTACTGCGACGTACCCGCCACGATTGTCCACCCAGGTAACGCGCCTCGGCTGCTGACATCGCCTGGGCTACGGCCAGACCATCCTGCCCCGCGGCAGTTTCGGCCCTGAAGGTAACCACCGCTTCATCAACCAGAAAATCCGGCTCGGCATAGCGGGTATTCATCACACTGGCAGAGCTCTCACTGGCCAGCGTCAGCACATACCGGAACGGAGCACCACCAGAGGTACTCAACTCAATAAAATAGGCGCCCTCTTCAAAACCAGTACCCATCACTGCGGTTATGGGGAGGGAGCCGGTAGACTCACTGAGGATGATCACCTCTTGGCCGGTATCCGCATCCACGATCCTCAAGGTTCGCTGGGGAGGCAATGTTCCTACCGGGAAATACGAGCCAGGTGATTCGAAGACCTGGAAATTGATTCGGTCCCCTTCCGAGAGTTCGGCAGCGTATATATCGATACGGTCAGTAAAATACTCAAAATTATCCGCGGTGTCGGTGTTATAGGTGCCACGAGACGAGCTCAGGTAGCCGCCCACCACTGCAGTATTGGGAAGTGCCTGGGAGGTATTTCTGGAATCGTTATCTCCGGCCAGGCCCACCCGGATATCGTCTGCGGTATCCATATCCACACGGGTCCGGCTTTCCATGGAAATGGTCCCCGACAGATCCGCTTCCACTTCTCCGGAAACGCTACCGCCGCCACCGCCGCCACCGCATCCGGACAACAACCCGGCTACGAGCAAACCACCGATTCCCAAGCGCTCTGTCAACATCTGCACCCACCTGACTCCTGTCATTGATACGTGTTATGTACTAAAGGGTATAGCACAGTGCCACCGGTTATCTGACAACTTCTGTTGTGATTACGTTCCTGAACGATACCGGGATGCAAAAAAACCGCCGGCAGGTTACCCCACCGGCGGTTTCTGAAGCATAACTACACCCACCTTACAGGGCGTAGAACAACATCGGCACGAAGGCTGAAATCAGCAGCGTCGGCACCATTACCGCCAGGGGCAGCAACAGGCGCTCGTATCGATGCCAGAACGAGCCTGTCCGCTCGGCCGCCAACACTTCGGTTTCGCCCACCACCTGACGGGTCAGCAAGTGGTTCAGCGCAACCGGCGGGCTGAGATAGCCCAACTCGAACGCCACCAGACAGACAATCCAGAAGTGTAACGGATCGATACCCAACTGAATGGCTGGTTGAGCGATGGTTGCCGACACCAGGACGACCGCGCCGAATGGATCCATCACCATACCAATGATGGTAAGCATGATCACAATCACCAGCATGGCAATCCACGGGCTAGTGAGATCCTCCGGGAACAGGGCATGAACAATGTCAGACCGCTCCAGGATCCCGCCCAGACAGATGGAGAAACCGATCAACGCCAACAGCGCCCCGATATGCACCGCTGCATCACTGGCGGCGGCAGTACTGCGGCTCCAGAACGCCTGGGAGCGGCTTTGCCCGTCGTCCCGGCTGTCCTTGTTGGCATCCAGATAGACCAGAGCCAGGATCACCAGCGGCATAATCATCGGGGCACTGTACTCATTGAAGCCCAGTCCCAGAATGATCCAGATAGCCAGTACCACACCGATAGCGACGGCTGCATACGGAGCCAGAGGACGAAGCTCTTTCAGCGCCTCGCGGAATGCACCCGGTGCGGGGCGTGGTTTCCAGTTGCCCTGTGTCTTGCACACAATGATGGAGAACAGGGTGGCTGACATCATGAACACCCAGAAGCCCCAGCCATACATCTCGGTCGTTGTGACTTCCTTGTTCAGGGCAGCCACCACAACAATCAGCAGGCACGGATTCAACACCACACCCAGGCTTCCAGACATGGCAGTCGTTGCCAGAGACAGCTGACGACCGGCGCCGGCGCGGCGCAGTTCATCGTAGACCACGCCACCGACGGCCAGAATGAAGATACCGGACGCCCCGGTGAACGCGGTGGGGAATGCCGTGGCAAAGATCATCACAGACGCCAGCAACGGCGCAGGCAAATGGAACGGCTTGATGATGTTCAGCAACAGCTCTGGTATACGCGTCTGCTTCAGAGCCATACCCACCAACACGTACAGACCGATGTTGATAAACATGGATGACAGGTTGGTCATCATGCCGAAGTAGATGGCAAGACCCGAAGAATAACCGTCCACGAAGAAGAAGTAGCTCATCGCGATCAGGCCCATGGCGCAATACAACGGCAGCACCAGGCCAGAGGAGGCTTTCAGACTCCCCGCCTTCATTCGCTCCGGGACATTGATAAAGCGCGCCAGGTTAATCACCATGAACAGCCCGAATACAGCGGCCCAGGCATTCTGAAGCACGATATTGTCTTCCGACCCCGGCGAGGTTTCCAACTTCCCGACGTAAGAGAGCAGGGAGAAAACCATGAGGCCATTAATGACCAGCTGCACACCCTGACTCAAACGCCATTCCGCCCGGTTGCGAGGCAGCCTCAGCGCAATGTGATCGGCATCCAGCGCGGAAATCGCGGCCGCCATCGCAAACATTGCGATAAACAGGAACTTGGTCAGCTCAATGTTTTCCAGCAGGAATGAGGCGAACCCCTGCTCCACGGTCTTGAACACCGACAAAGCCGCCGTAGCGTGCTTCTGGTTCTCGGCGTACATCTGGTACTTCTCTCCGCAAAGCGCCAGATTCCGCTCCAGGGACTCCCTGATGGAGGCTGCGTTCGGCGGGGAGCTGAACAAATCGTCCGGATCAGGCTCGTAGGCATCAATCCGCTTCTGGACCTCGGCCTCAACATCCATCGTTCTGTTACACGTGGGTTCGGTCGCGTCCGGATTCAGCAGATAGTAGTTCGGCCAGGTCTGTTCCCCCACCCAGAGCATTCTGGAGTGGAGGGAATTGCCCATGCCGAGAAGTAGTGTGAAAAGCAGGAGCAGCAGGAGGATGACCCCGTGCATACGATGCACGGGGTAAAGGGTCTTGACGCCTGCTGTCGAAAGCGCTTGCCAGTTCATGAAGGATCCGCCTTGAAGTTATTATTCGCGATCGCTTGCGGTGCATTCAGACGCAGACGGGTTGCTGGAGCAACGGATCTTGCTGAGCAGGCTCATCATCTTGGGATGGTAAACCTTGTCCGCACCATGGCTGCCGTCACGAAGCTGGAGACGGTTTTCACGGAACATTTCCTGGTAACCCTGGATGTCTTTTTCCGGGATACGGATCCACTTCTCTTCAGGGATTGCTGCTTCCTGGCCCTGGATCAGGTCCATGGCCTGCCCGTACATGCCCCAGGCTACTTCACGGGACTTTTGCGCTGCTTCATCGCTCAAAGCATCATCACGAGCAATGACCTGAATGGTCAGTTGGGCCAGCGGATAGTCGACAATGCCGCCGTTATCGCCGATACCCTTGTAGAGTTCCAACGCCTCGTAGGCGAACGCTGGCGCGTATGCGGCATCAACTGAACCGTTATTGAACTTGCCGGCAAAGTTGGTGATATCGGAAGGAACCACCGTGGCCTTCACATGGTTAACCATGTGGATGGCGTCCTTCTGGTAATCCAGAGTCGCCATGCGCTTGCCTGCCAGCTCACCTG
The DNA here is from genome assembly GCF_947259545.1 of uncultured Marinobacter sp. Lineage (GTDB taxonomy): Bacteria > Pseudomonadota > Gammaproteobacteria > Pseudomonadales > Oleiphilaceae > Marinobacter. The sequence continues at coordinate 758,589 of NZ_CAMYMK010000002.1, read as the reverse complement.
CGGTATCGATACTGCGATCGTTTACAAACAGGTAACCGGCACCGACAGGTACAATGCCCAGCACTTCATAGCCGTTATCCTTCATCAGCGGGGCGGCCTTGGGGGTTGCCAGAGTTGCCAGCACCGTCTTCAGGTCGCCGTATGTGGGAAGCGCGCCGACCGCACTGATACTGCCGGTAAACTTGTTGAACGGACGTGTACGAAGGTCTGTCGCTGCAACTGCGTCACACTGGCCCGAGTTGAAATCGCCCACCGCGACGCCCTCGTCAGTATAGGGGCGCAGGTCAAAATCAACACCGTGAGCTTTCATCTCAAGGGCGTAGTCCTTGACCATGTTGAACATGTCACCATTAGCGCCGATGACATCAAACACGCACATTTTGATTGGTTCGGCTGAGGCAAACGGTGCAGCAGCGACGAGTGATAAGGCAGCAAGGGATTTACGGATCATAACTGACCTCCGGGTCATTCTTGTGTTTGTAAGGGATTGCTTTGACCGAGGCTGGATGCCTGCTTACAGCAGGTCATCCAGGTTCATGGTTTCAACTTCTTCTTCGCTTTCCGGGCTCATCTTGCCGAAATGGCGTCGTGGCGTCCGGTAACCGTAATTGGCCGTCCAGTGTTTATCGGAAGAGAACTGGATTACGTCACGGGCGACTTCGTCCAGCAAACGGTAGTCGTCGTTGACCTCAATGGTGTTGTCCGCCTCTGCGAAACGTGCGATCAGGTCTTCAAGGACTTCCGGCTTACCAAATGTTTCTGCGGCCACCGCTTCCAGTGCCATGGAAATCCGGAAACCCGATTCGATGGAAAGCCTGGAACTGTCTTCCAGAACTGCCCACGGATCCGGCGACAGTGCCGGGCGGGTATCCGGCAACAGCAACCAGACCAGGCTGCGAATTGCATTCGGCGTTCCACCCCACTTTTCGTTATCCAGGCAAGTTGCGGCGCGTTCCGCCTGGGGCGCAATGTTCCGGGGCACACCCGCCATGGCACCGGAGTTGGCATCGTTGACGATTGCCTGCAGACCGGTCAGAAGCCCAACCATGAATGTCAGCTCGTCCTGATCGTTAAACAGGAACGGGCATTCCAGCTCTTCAGCGCCGGGATCAAACTCGTAGGCGGCCATGGCACGCTGGAAAGCAATGTAACGACGCTTGGCGGTTTCCGCATTCAAACGCTTGGCCCGCTCACGTGCGTCCTTCGCTGCAGGTACATTGCCGGCGTAATCTTCACGCAGGTATTCCAGCTCGGCCTCCCAGGCCCGGTACTCGGCACAGTTACCCGCCAGCAGCATTAGCAGGGAGCCTGTGCTGTCCGGCGCTGCGGTGACCCGGGAAAACGAATACAGCAAGGGATCAATGCCTTCACCCAGGGCACAGGCCATTTCCGGGTCGGACATTTGCAGCACGTAGGGGGTCGCTTCTCCCTCCGAGTAGGCGGAGAGCACCATGCCGGTGGTGGAATAAATCGGATTTGCCGAACAGCCAGCCAGCAAGGCCAGAGCGGCCAGAGTCAGGAGCTTGTTGCGCATGGAAACAATGCTGCCAAGGGACTTCGCCAGTGTAGAGATCATAATTCGCCCTGTGTTCTACGTTGTTTTTATATGTCCGGGATGAAGCGACCACAGCTTGTTATCAGGTTTTGCTTCCCGTTTAGCACGAGAGGGTGCTGTCATCCCACGAACCTATTGCACCTTTGACGATACAAAGAATGCGGTGAATCTTGTCGGACAGAAATGGCTCGAATGCCGATTTGGTTATGCCGATCGGGCCAATGGCCCCCAGAGAAACAAAGAATACGAACTTATCTTGATGAAAAACAAGTGATTTGGAGGCCATATAATCTAGGCACGCTTGTACCAAAGACGACCGCCTCCAACAAATGGTTTCCATTTTTATTTCGTCAGCCCCATCATGGCCACCACCTGATCCGTCAGCCCGTCGAGGCTCAAACCACCATCCGGTCGATACCAGGTCACGGTCCAACTCAGGGCTCCCGTCAGCATTCGGCGCACGACAAAAGGTTCCGCCTTCAGGCTTCCCTCGCTTTTCATCGTGCTCAGCACATCCAGCCAGAGCTGCTCGTATATATCCCGCAACTCCAGCACTTCCAACTGGGATGCTTCAGACAGACTGCGCCATTCATACACCAGCACCGCCATGGCTTCGCCAGTCTGGCCGTTGATGAACTCAAGCTCGGCGCGAATTAGAGCGCGGAGTTTTCCATAACAGGTGCTCTCCTTATCCATGGCTGCCTGCATAAGAGCCGTATTCAGACGAATGGTCTCCACCATCACGGCCTTGAGAATCTCTTCCTTGGTGCGGAAGTGGTGAAACAGACTGCCGGACTGAATGCCAACGGCTGCCGCCAGATCCCGAACCGTAGTGCGCTCATAACCTTTATCGCGGAACAGCCGGGCGGCTTCCCGTAGCAATCGACCACGGGCACCTGAGGGATCGGAGACCAGGTTATCAGCAATAAGGGAACGGAGAATGGCGTCTTGGGTCACGGGCTAGTCCAGCTGCAGAAACAATGGCGACATTCTACCCACAATTTCCCTGTTTACAAACCAAGCGCTTGCTTGGTATTGTCATTTCTATCATTGGACAACCCCGTCAGGTCAGGTGACCCGAAACCTCGACGACCATAAAGAGCAAGGCAACTACCATGGCAGACTCACCGAAAACCGTTCGCATCGGCTGTTCCGCTGCTTTCTGGGGCGACACCGAGACCGCCGCAGCCCAACTCGTCAAACAAGGCAATATCGATTATCTGGTCGCGGACTACCTGGCCGAGATCACGATGTCGATCATGGCGGGCCAGAAAATGAAGGACCCCACCCAGGGCTACGCCCGGGATTTCGTCCAGACCGTCATGGGCCCACTGTTGGGGGACATCAAAAACAAAGGCATTCGGGTACTGGCTAATGCCGGGGGCGTCAACCCGGCCGCTTGCCGGGATGCCCTGCAGGCATTGTGCGACAAGGCAGGCGTGGACATGAAGATTGCCCTCGTTCTGGGCGACGACCTTATGGCGAAAAAGAAACAACTCGCTGAGGCCGGCATCACTGAAATGACCACCGGCCAGCCCATGCCACCGATGATGGTCAGCCTGAACGCCTACCTCGGCGCACCGGGTCTGGTGGCAGCTCTGGAGCAGGGAGCCGACATTGTCATTACTGGTCGTGTGGCAGACAGCGCACTGGTACTGGCGCCACTGGTTCACGAGTTTGGCTGGCACTGGAGCGACTATGACAAGCTCGCCCAGGGCAGCCTGGCTGGCCACCTACTGGAGTGCGGCGCCCAGTCCACCGGCGGCAACTTCACCGACTGGCAGGACGTGGCCGACGGGTTCTCCGATATGGGGTTCCCTATTGCCGAGGTCAGCGCCGATGGCAACTTTCTGATCACCAAACCGGAAGGCACCGGAGGCAAGGTCAGCCGTGGCACCGTGGCCGAACAGCTGGTGTATGAAATTGGCGATCCGCGCGCTTACCTGCTACCGGATGTGACCTGCGACTTCACCGGCGTGGAACTGACCGAGACCGGAAAGGACCAGGTCACGGTGCGCGGCGCCCGTGGGTTGCCACCGACAGACAGCTACAAGGTATCCGGCACCTGGCCGGATGGCTTCAAATGCACAGTGACCTTCCTGCTGGCCGGCATTGACGCAAAAGCCAAAGCACAGACGGTGGCCGATGCAATTCTGACCAAAACCTCCCGCCTGTTCAGCGAACGCGGCCTGCCGGATTACACAGAAACCAGCGTGGAATTGCTGGGCACGGAAGCGACCTACGGCGCCCATGGTCGACGGCAGGATTGCCGTGAAGTCGTGGTAAAGATCAGTACCGCTCATCCAAAGAAGGAAGCGCTGGTGCTGTTCTCCCGGGAAATCGCCCAGGCCGCCACCGGCATGGCACCGGGAATCACCGGCATCGTGGGTGGTCGCCCGACCGTGTGGCCGAAGATCCGCCTGTATTCCTGTCTGGTGCCGAAATCCGAAGTGTCGGTTGCCGTTGATCTGGCGGATCAGAAACACACAGTGGATGTCAGCACCGAAGGTGGCTTCGACCCGGCTCAACTGGCTGATCCGTCAGTACACCAGGAGCTACCGGCCACCGACACGACGGTACCTCTGATTGATCTGGCCTGGGCCCGCAGTGGCGACAAGGGCGACCACAGCAATATTGGGGTAATTGCCCGCCATCCGGACTTCGTACCCTTTATTGAAGCAGCACTGACCGAAGCCGCCGTGACCGACTGGATGGCACATACCCTGAATCCCGAAACCGGCAAGGTAACCCGATGGGCCCTGCCCGGCTTCCATGCCTTCAATTTTCTGCTGGAGCACAGCCTTGGCGGCGGCGGTGTCGCCAGCCTGCGTATTGACCCGCAAGGTAAAGCCTTCGCCCAGCAATTACTGGAATTCCCCGTGCCCGTTACCCGGGCCGTTCTGGAAAAAGGACAACACTGATGAGCTACCAATCCATCTTTCACCCTGACCTGTTCAAGGGCCAGACCTTTATCGTCACCGGCGGTGGTTCCGGCATCGGCCGCTGTACCGCCCATGAGCTGGCTGCCCTCGGCGCCCGCGTCGCTCTGGTGGGTCGCAAGGCCGAAAAAGTTGAGGCAGTGAAAGCCGAGATTACCGAGGACGGCGGGATCGCTACCGCCCACGTATGCGACATTCGCGAGGAAGAGTCCGTCAAAGCGACCGTAGCCGCTATTGTTGAGGAACACGGTGGACTCAATGGCGTGGTCAACAACGCGGGCGGCCAATTCCCCTCCCCCCTTACCGGCATCAACCAGAAAGGCTGGGAAACCGTGGTGCGCACCAACCTTACCGGCGGTTTCCTGATGGCCCGCGAGGCCTACACACAGGCACTGAGCAAAACCGGCGGCGCCATCGTCAACATCGTTGCGGATATGTGGGGCGGCATGCCCGGCATGGGCCACTCAGGCGCCGCCCGTGCCGGCATGGTGAATTTCACCCAGACCGCTGCGGTGGAATGGGGGACGTCCGGCGTTCGCGTCAATGCCGTTGCCCCCGGCTGGATAGCCTCCAGCGGCATGGACAACTACCCGGAACACATGAAGCAGTGGATTCGCAGCCTCGGGGATAACGTACCCCTGAAACGCATGGGCACGGAGGCCGAGGTCAGCGCCGCCATCTGCTTCCTTTTGAGCCCCGGTGCGGCTTTTGTTAGCGGAGACTGCCTGCGAATCGACGGTGCTGCATCCCAGGGTGGTCGGGTCTGGCCCTTCCCGAAAGCGAAGAACAACGAGCCATTCAACGGCTTCCACCGGGCCACTACCCCCAAAGTGTTGGGCGAAGGTTGAGGAGTTACCAATGCAGGTCATCGAATCCAGTGTCAGCCCCCAATCAGACGACTTCCGCACCAACGCCGAAGCCATGGAAGCCCACATTGCAACGTTTCGCGATGTGGAACAGAAAGTTCTGGATTTGGCGGAAGCGGCCCGGGAGAAGTTCACCAAACGGGGCAAACTGCTGCCCCGGGACCGCATCAATCGCCTACTGGACCGTGGCACTCCCTTTCTGGAACTGTGTTCACTGGCCGGCTACAAGATGCACGATGACAAGGACGGCAGCCTGTCCGGCGGCGGCATCATCGCCGGCATTGGCACCGTCAGCGGCATCCGCTGCCTGGTGGTCGCCAGCAACAGCGCCATAAAAGGCGGCACGATCACGCCCGCCGGGCTGGACAAGACCCTGCGCCTGCAGCAAATCGCCATGGAAAACAAACTGCCGGTGGTGTCCCTGTCAGAAAGCGGCGGCGCCAACCTGAACTACGCCACCGACATTTTCGTGCTCGGCGCCCGCGGCTTTGCCAACCAGGCGCGCATGTCCGCCGCCGGCATTCCCCAGGTCACCGTTGTCCATGGCAACGCGACCGCCGGTGGCGCCTATCAGCCGGGACTGTCCGATTACGTCATTGCCGTGCGCAACAAGGCCAAAATGTTCCTGGCTGGCCCACCGCTGCTCAAAGCGGCTACGGGTGAAGTCGCCACCGACGAAGAGCTGGGCGGAGCCGAAATGCACGCCCAGGTGGCCGGCACCGCTGAATACCTGGCCGAAGATGACGCTGATGGCATCCGCCAGGCCCGTAATATCCTCGAAGCCCTGCCCTGGAACGAACAGCTGCCACCGAAACGGGAACTGCAATGGGAAGAGCCACTGCATCCTGTCGAGGAGCTGCTGGGCGTGATCCCGGCGGACTCGAAAAAACCCTACGACGTCCGCGAAATTCTCGCCCGCATTGCCGATGGCTCAAAATTCATGGACTTCAAGAATGAGTTCGACGATCAGACGGTCTGCGGCACCATCCGCATCGAAGGTCACTCCGTCGGCATCATCGGCAACAACGGTCCGATCACCCCGGCGGGTTCTGCCAAAGCCGCACAATTTATCCAGCTTTGCGACCAGGCTGGCACACCGTTGCTGTTCCTGCACAACACCACCGGTTTCATGGTGGGCACGCACTCGGAACAGAACGGCATCATCAAACACGGCTCGAAAATGATCCAGGCCGTGGCCAATTGCAGGGTACCAAAGGTCGCAATTGTGATCGGCGGTTCCTATGGTGCAGGTAACTATGCGATGTGCGGTCGCGGTCTGGACCCGAGATTTATCTTCGCCTGGCCCAACAGCCGCACAGCGGTCATGGGCCCGGCCCAGGCTGGCAAGGTAATGCGCATCGTGGCGGAGGACAAGCAGCGCCGGGGCGGCATGGAGCCGGATCCGAAGACGCTGGATTTCCTGGAACAGGCCACGGCCAAGAAACTGGAAGACGGTTCCACTGCCCTGTTCGGCACCGCCCGCATGTGGGATGACGGCCTGATCGACCCGCGGGATACACGGCGGGTAGTGGCTCTCGTTCTGGATGTGTGCCGGGAAGCTGAGGCGCGGCAGTTGCGGCCTAATACGTTTGGGGTGGCTCGGCTTTGATCGTGGTTTGAGTTTTGGGGGAGCCCGCCTCGTGGATTGCTTGTTTGGGTGGGGGCACCGTCTGGGAGTGCGTGTCCAAAAACCGCTACAAGCACGTCCGTGTGCGCTTCTCTCCGGCCATCCATGGCCTCCGAAATTTTTGGACACGCCCTCCCAGACGGTTTGACCAAGCCCAGAGTTAACGCCTTTAACGAGAAGGCTTTTCTAAAGGCATATAGCTGGAAAAACAAACGTAAGTCGGGTGATGCCTGTGACCAATCCGACCTACAAAAGAACTAGAGCTGAACAAAAATTCAGCAAACAGCACCACATTTATAGTCAAAGCGAGTGTGTGGAACGCCTTCCAGAAAATTTCGGAGGCCATGGATGGCCGGAGAGAAGCGCACATGGATGTGCTCGTAGCGGTTTTCTGGAAGGCGTTCCACACACTCGCACCCAAGCTAAAGGACCTGCACCAACACAAGCAGGCAAGAACTAACCCGAGGAGCACAACAAAATGAAATTCACAGCCGAACACGAAGCCCTGAGAAAAACCGTCCGTGACTTCGTGGAAAAAGAAATCAACCCACACTGCGACGAGTGGGAAGAAGCCGGCGAGTTTCCCATTCACGACATCTTCAAGAAACTCGGCAACCTCGGCCTGCTGGGTATCCAGAAGCCGGAAGAGTATGGCGGCATGGGGCTGGATTACAGCTACAACCTGGTCGCGGCGGAAGAGCTGGGCATGGCGCGTTGCGGCGGTGTGCCGCTGGCCATCGGGGTGCAGACGGATATGTGTACCCCCGCGATCTCCCGCTTTGGTTCGGACGAACTCAAGCGCGATTTCCTTACACCGGCCATCGCCGGTGACATGGTCGGCTGTATCGGCGTGAGTGAAGTGGGCGCCGGTTCCGATGTCGCAGGCATGAAAACCACCGCGAAAAAAGACGGCGATGACTACGTCATCAACGGCTCCAAGATGTGGATCACCAACAGCCCGAAGGCTGACTTTATCTGCCTGCTGGCCAACACCTCTGACGACAAGCCCCACAAGAACAAGTCTCTGATCGTAGTGCCGATGAATTCCCCGGGTATCTCCTTCAGCACGCACCTGAACAAACTCGGCATGCGCTCCTCGGAAACCGCCCAGATCTTTTTTGACGACGTGCGAGTTCCCCAGCGTAACCGCATTGGCGCCGAAGGGACCGGGTTCATGATGCAGATGCTGCAGTTCCAGGAAGAACGCATGTGGGGTGCCGCCAACGTGATCAAGGCACTGGAGAACTGCATCAACCTGACCATCGACTACTGCCGCGAGCGCAAGACCTTCGGTCAGCCACTGATCGACAACCAGGTCATCCACTTCCGTCTGGCAGAACTGCAAACCGAGGTAGAAGCCCTGCGCGCCCTGACTTATCAGGCCTGCGAGCTTCACGTGGAAGGTAAGGACGTCACCCGTCTGGCCTCCATGGCCAAACTGAAAGCCGGCCGCCTGGGCCGCGAAGTGACCGATAGCTGCCTGCAATACTGGGGCGGCATGGGCTACATGTGGGATAACCCCGTGTCCCGCGCGTTCCGTGATGTGCGACTGGTCTCCATCGGCGGCGGTGCCGATGAAATCATGCTGGGCATCATCTGCAAGATGATGGGAACCCTGCCGGGTAAACGCAAAGACTGATACAGGGAGGCGATCAATGGACCAGCTACCGCATTGCGAAACGCTGCTACTGGAGATAGAGGGGCCCACCCTGCACATCACCATCAACCGGCCGGACGTGCGCAACGCCATGAGCCTGCAGATGGTGGCTGAACTGTCGGCGGTATTCGCACAGATCGAAACCGACCTCAGCATACGCGCCGCGGTCATCCGCGGCGCCGGCGGCCACTTCTGCGCCGGCGGTGACATCAAAGACATGGCCGGAGCCCGTGGACAGGAAGCCGGTGACGGCGAAGCTGATCCGTTCTACCGACTGAACCGGGCCTTCGGCCAGATGATCCAGCAGGTGAACGAATCCTCAAAGGTTGTCATCGCCATCACCGAAGGCGCGGTGATGGGCGGCGGCTTCGGCCTGGCCTGCGTCTCAGACGTCGCTATCGCCGGGCCGACCGCCAAGTTTGGCATGCCGGAAACGTCGCTCGGGGTTATCCCTGCACAGATCGCGCCCTTTGTTGTTGAACGCATCGGCCTGACCCAAGCCCGTCGATTGGCGCTGCTTGGCCTGAGAATCAGTGCGGATGAGGCGTGCACGCTCGGAATTGTTCACCAGGTAGCGACGTCGGATGAACAGATCGACGAACTACTCGGCCAGGCCCTTGAGCGCGTTCGTCACTGTGCCCCGAAGGCGACGGCGGAAACCAAAGCGTTACTGCACCGGGTGGGTCACGAATCCATGAGCGGGTTGCTGGACAGTGCCGCAGAAAAGTTTGCCGCAGCCATTCGCGGCGACGAAGGCGCCGAAGGAACAATGGCCTTTATGAAAAAGCGCCCCCCGAAATGGGCAGGCGACGCCGAATGATTCAGCCAATAAAACAATAGTGTTCAACCAGCGGGCACGAACAAAGTTAGAGGGAGCGCCCCTGTCGGGGCAGGCTTCCGGAAAATTTCGGAGGCCATGGATGGCCGTAGAGAAGCGCACAGGGATGTGCTTGTAGCGGTTTTCCGGAAGCCTGCCCCGACAGGGGTGCGGACGAGCACCAAACAACGCCAGCGCGCTGCAAACGTAGGTCACAGAGTCATGCTGAAAAAATTACTGATAGCCAACCGAGGCGAAATTGCCGTCCGGGTCATCCGCACCGCCAAAGCCCTGGGGTACCGGACCGTAGCCATCTACTCCGAAGCCGACGCCCGCGCCCTGCACGTGCATGAGGCCGACGAAGCCGTGTGCGTTGGCCCCGCTCAGGTGTCCGCGTCGTACCTGAATGTCGACGCCATACTCGATGCAGCCAGAAAAACCGGCGCCGACTGCATCCACCCCGGCTACGGCTTCCTCTCCGAGAACGCCGGCTTCGCCAACGCCTGCAAAGATGCTGGCCTGATCTTCGTCGGACCGCCAGCGAGCGCCATCGAACTCATGGGCAGCAAGCGCCGCTCAAAAATCGCCATGCAGGAAGCCGGCGTACCCGTCGTCCCCGGATACGAAGGCAATAACGCCAGCGACGACGAGCTCATCAGCGCCGCAGGCGACATCGGCTACCCACTGATGATCAAAGCCTCCGCCGGCGGCGGTGGCCGGGGCATGCGCCTGGTACAACAAGAAACCGAACTGGCAGACAACATCAAACGCGCCCGCTCCGAAGCCAAACAGGCCTTCGGCGACGACGAACTGATCCTCGAAAAAGCGGTCATCGAGCCCCGCCACGTGGAAATCCAGGTCTTCGCCGACCGCCACGGCAACGCCGTCTACCTTGGTGAACGGGACTGCTCCGTGCAGCGTCGCCACCAGAAAGTCGTGGAAGAAGCCCCCTCACCTTTCGTCACCCCGGAGCTGCGACAAGCCATGGGTGAAGCGGCCGTTAAAGCCGCTCTCGCCTGCAGCTACGAAGGTGCCGGCACCGTCGAATTCCTGGTGGACAAAGATCGCAACTTCTACTTCCTGGAAATGAACACCCGCCTGCAGGTGGAGCACCCGGTCACCGAACTGATCACCGGACAGGATCTCGTGGCCTGGCAGCTGGCCGTGGCTGAAAATCAGCCCCTGCCCCTCAAGCAGGAGGAGATTCAGCTCAACGGCCACGCCATGGAAGTGCGACTGTACGCCGAGGATCCCGCTCACGATTTCACTCCGCAGACCGGCCCGCTGTACGCCTTTGAACCCGCACAGGGCGAAGGTCTGCGCTTCGACACCGGCGTGCGTTCCGGCGACACCATCACGCCACACTATGACCCCATGCTCGCCAAAGTCATTGCCTGGGGCCAGAATCGGGACGAAGCACGCCGACGGCTGATTCGCGCTCTGGAAGACACCACGGTGTTTGGCGTGACGACTAACCGTTATTTCCTCAGCCGCATCATCGCCGACGAGACCTTCGGTGCAGGAGAAGCCACCACCGCGTTCCTGCAGCAAGCCTTCCGCGATGATCCGTCACTGGCTCCCTACACGCCGGGCATCCGCGAACTCGCCCTGGCGGCCTGCATACTCGACCATGGCAATTTGGGCCAGAGCGCCTGGAGCAATGCTCCAGCGACCATGACGCCAATGAAGCTGGACACTGGCGGGGATACTGTTGAGCTTCTGGTGCGAAAGACCGGGAACACAGTGTCTGTCAGCCATGGCGACAGTCATTATCAGCTGCTTCTGGAAAGCTTTGGTGATGGCCTGTTATGCATCATCGACAACAATGTACGTCAACGTTGCCAATATCACCGTGAAGGGGATTCCCTATATTTGCAGGCGTTCGGGCAAGCCTGGTCTGTGCGGGACGTAACCCACCAGCCGGCGGCAGGCGCCAACGGCGCTGGTAGTGGCAAAGTGCAGGCCACCATGGACGGCGCCATCATCGATGTATTGGTAAAATCGGGCCAGACCGTCCAACAGGGCGACACACTGGTTATACTGGAAGCCATGAAGATGGAGCATCCGGTCAAGGCAGATCGCGATGGTGTGGTGGACGAGGTGCTTGTCAGCAATGGCGACCAGGTCAAGCGTAGCCAGATGCTGGTAAACATCGCGGCCCCAGAGGCCGCAGATCAGGAGGCCAGCGCATGAACAGCCTGAACAACAGAACAGTCTTTATCACCGGCGGCAGCCGGGGCATCGGCCGGGCCATCGCCCTGGCCTGTGCCAGGCAGGGGGCAAACGTGGTGATCGGAGCCAAGTCCGACACGCCACACCCGAAATTGCCGGGCACCATTCACAGCGTGGCGGAGGAAATTCGCGCTGCCGGCGGACAGGCGTTGCCTCTGGTCCTGGATGTGCGGGACGAAGCCCTGGTACGCCAACGTGTGAATGAGGCCGCTGAACATTTTGGCGGCATTGATGTGCTGGTGAACAACGCCGGCGCCATCAGGCTGACCGGGGTGGAAAACCTCAAGGCCAGTCGCTACGACCTGATGCATCAGGTCAACGCCCGGGCGGTGTTTCTGTGCAGCCAGGCCGCGCTGCCCTGGCTGAAGGCGTCGGATAATGCTCACATCCTGAGCCTGTCGCCGCCATTGAACCTGAACACAAAATGGTTCGCCCAGTACGGACCCTACACGACAACAAAGTACGCCATGACCATGCTCAGCATGGGAATGGCAGAGGAATTCAAGCGTTACGACATTGCCGTCAACTGTCTGTGGCCGAAAACGCTGATCGCCACGGCGGCCATCGAGTTTGAAGTGGGTGGTCCTCAAATGATGGCCCAGGGCCGCAAGCCCGAGATCATGGCCGATGCCGCAGTCAGCATCCTGAACCGACCGGGCACAAGCCTCACAGGTGAGGCCCTGATCGACGAAGACGTCCTCAGGGGCGATGGCGTAACCGATTTTGAACAGTACCGGTACGCGGCGGGCGACAAACCGCTGCTACCGGACCTGTTTCTGGATTAGCCCCGACGGCGGATGGTGTCCCGGGGCCGAAAAGATAAAACGACAACTCAACACCCTTACGGATAGCACCATGAGTCAAGATAACGTTTCAGCCCGCGACATCGTCCGCAGCATTCCCGGCATCGTTCGCCGTTTTCCCTCCATTGCCAAGGGTTACTATTACTACTCGGTCAAAAATGAAAAGAAAGAACTGACCCTCGGCACCCTGGTGGAACGCAACGCGGAGAAATACCCGTCCCGCCCCGCCATTGCCTACGAAGACCGCAGCCTCACCTGGTCCGAATTTAACGCCTGGGCTAACCGCATCGCCAACTTCCTGCTCGCCCAGGGACTGGTCAAGGGTGAGTCCATCGCCGTCTTTCTGGAAAATCGCCCGGAAATTCTGGCTGTGGTGGCCGGTGCTGCCAAGATCGGCGTGTCCTGTGCCATGCTCAACACCTCCCAGAAAGGCAAGGTGCTGGAACACAGTGTCAACCTGATCAAACCGCGCATGGTAGTAGTTGGCGAGGAACTGGTAGAACCGTTCGATGCGGTCAAGGCAGACCTGCTGACCCGGCACCGCACGCCTTTCCTGTTCCTGGCCGATACCAATACCCTCAACATGTTTGGCGAGGCGCCGGAAGGCTACGTCAACATGGCCGAGAAAGTGAGCGCCCACGGTGGCACCAATCCGGTACTCAGCAACCCGCCGAAAATGGGTGACACGGCGATTTACCTGTTTACCTCTGGCACCACCGGCCTGCCCAAAGCCGCTCCCGGCAGCCACCGCAAGTTCGTAAAAGCCTACGGCGGCTTCGGCCTGATGTCCCTGGCCATGGAGCCGGAGGATGTCCTTTACTGCACACTGCCGCTCTATCACGGCACGGCCCTGCTGGTGTGCTGGGGGTCGGTACTGGCTGGCGGCTCATCCATCGCCCTGCGCCGCAAGTTCTCAGCCAGCGCCTTCTGGGATGATGTGCGCCGTTACAACGCCACCACCTTCGGCTATGTCGGTGAACTCTGCCGCTACCTGCTGAACCAGCCCGCCAGCGAGCAAGATCGTAACCACAGCCTGACCAAGATGATCGGCAATGGTTTGCGCCCGTCGATCTGGAAGGAATTCAAAGACCGCTTCGGTATCGAGACCGTGGCAGAACTGTATGCCTCCAGTGAAGGCAACATCGGCTTCTCCAACTTCTTCAACATGGACAACACCGTGGGCTTCTCCACTGCCCCGTACAAACTGGTGAAGTTCCACGAAGGCACGCGGGATCCGATCCGCAACAAGAAGGGCTATATGCAAGCGGTTCGCAAGGGTGAGCCAGGACTGCTGATTGGCGAGATCACCAAGAAGTGGTCGTTCGAGGGCTACACCCAGAAAGAGGCCACAGAAAAATCCATCCTTCGCGATGCGTTCAAGAAAGGCGATGCCTGGTTCAACACCGGCGACGTGCTCAAGGAAATCGGCTGCGGCCACCTGCAGTTCGTCGACCGCATGGGAGATACTTTCCGCTGGAAGGGCGAGAACGTGTCCACCACGGAAGTGGAGAACATCCTTGACGGCTCGGGCATGGTGGAAGAAGCCATTGTCTACGGCGTGGAAATCCCCAAAACCAACGGCAAAGCCGGCATGGTCACTCTGGTTCCCCAGAGCAACGGCAGCGAGTTTGATATCAACAAGCTGTTCGCTTACCTGAAGGAGAACCTGCCCGCTTACGCGATCCCGGTGTTCGTACGCGTGACCCACGCCATCGAGAAAACCGGTACCTTCAAGTACCGCAAGGTGGATATCCAGAAAGCCGGCTATTCCCTCGGCAAGCCTGGCGAGGAAGTTTATGCCTGGCTGCCTCGTACGGATGGGTATACCAAGCTTGATGAGAAGCTGGTTTCTGAGATTGATGCTGGGAAGGTTAGTTTCTGACTTTGGAGGGGCCTGCTTCTTTGGGCCCTAGCCTGTTTTTTCTGGGGGGCTGCGCTGGTGGGCGCCCCCTCCCAAAAACCGCTACAAGCACGTCCGTGTGCGCTTCTCTCCGGCCATCCATGGCCTCCGAAATTTTTGGGAGGGGGCGCCCACCAGCGCGTTCCGACAGCTCAGTTATGTCCGGTCAAATTCAAAAGCGTAGTTACGCAGGCCTGAGATATCCGAGAAGCTGACAAGCCGTGTCGGGCAGGCCTTCCCAAAAATCTTGGAGGCCATGGATGGCCGGAACGAAGCGCACATGGATGTGCTCGTAGCGGTTTTTGGGAAGGCCTGCCCGACACGGCGTCACCACCAGATCAGGCAGGCTGAGATCCCAGACTAAACCAAAACTCAGGAACCGACCTTAAGCACTACCTTCCCGGTAGCACGCCGTTCGGTCAGGGCACCCAGAGCCTTGGCGTAGTCCTCGAATTCGAACACTTCGCTGATCTTCGGATCGATCTTGCCTTCAGAGTAGAGCTTCATCAGCTCCATCATGTTCTGGGCGCTGGCCTCTGGTTCGCGCTGGGTGAAGCTGCCCCAGAACACACCGACCACGGAACAGCCCTTCAGCAGTGTAAGGTTGGCGGGAATCTTGGGGATATCTCCGGCTGCGAAGCCGATGATCAGGTGGCGGCCGTTCCAGGCCATGGCGCGCAGGGCTTGCTCGGTGAATTCACCGCCGACCGGATCGTAGATGACATCCACGCCCTTGCTCTTGGTCAGCTTCTTGACCGCCTCTTTCAAGGGCTCTTCAGTGTAGTTGATCAGCTCATCGGCACCGGCTGCTTTCGCCACCGCCAGCTTCTCGGCGGAACTGGCCGCTGCAATGACATGAGCGCCCATGGCCTTGCCCAGTTCCACAGTGGCCAGGCCCACGCCGCCGCTGGCACCCAGCACCAGCAGGGTTTCACCCGGTTGCAGATTGGCGCGTTGCTTCAGCGCATAGTAAGAGGTGCCATAGACCATGGAAAAGGCTGCGGCTTTTTCGTCAGGCATGGCATCGGGGATCGGCAGCAGGTTCTGTTCCGGCGCCACGATTTCCTCAGCGAAGGCACCGTAACCGGTCAGGCCAGCCACCCGGTCGCCCGGTTTGAAGCGGGTAACTTTATCACCCACCTCGATCACTTCGCCGGCCATTTCACCGCCGGGAGAGAATGGCAGCGACGGCTTTAGCTGGTACTTGTTTTCAATAATGAGGGTATCGGGGAAATTCAGACCCGCCGCCTTCACGCGGATCTTTACACCGCGGCCTTTGACCTCAGGACTCGCAACATCTTCGATCACCAGCTTTTCGGCCGGGCCGTATTCTTTACAGAGGATGGCTTTCATAGTGACTCCATTGTTATGGGGAAGACGTACATGCCGTTTTTGATTCCCATCAAGCTAAACAGAGTCACTCCATGAAGCAAATAAAGATATCTTATCCAGACGCATTAGGCTGGCTTATGACTCTGGACTCATCAGAGCAAGGTTCCGGCGTAGGCAAGCGCACCAATCAATCCGATAGCAGCAATTATCAAACCGAATGTGATGCCTTTCGAGAAGAATCCTGGCGGGCTCGCCGTATCATGGTGAGCCCCATTATGGTTCACCAGCTTATGATCGTGGCTGGAACTTCGGATCAGCTCGATCATCTCCTCACACTGTTCCCTGGAAAACTGCACGGGATTGAACGTTTCAAGACCGTGCTTGCTGAGTAGCCTGCGCACGTCACTTGAAGCCGGTACATACTTCATGGACCAACTGGTGAAGGTGCGTTGGGTCAGCGGTGCCTCTATCAGCGTCCTGACATTACGATGGCGTCCATCCGCAACAATGCGCTGGAAGGTGCTTCGCACTGCCTCTTCCTCACCTTCCAGATACTGGAAGAAATGATCGTCACCGTAGTACAGGCCACCGACAATTTCGTGCCTGGCGTTGTTCTTGCGGGACGTCATCAGAATCCTGGCAACATGGGGTTCAACACCCTGCTCTGCCGGTTTGGCTTCAAAGGTCGCTTCACTGGCGTACGCAAGGCGAATCAGGGCCATGAAAGGATCTCCATACAATGAATGGATAGATGATGTGCAACGAATACGTTTCCTCTCCCGCTTACAGATCACTTCCCGGCCCGCTACGGGGATGAATCCAGGCCTCTTTTAGGCTATCCTTCGCGCACTCAAACCCGGCTGGTTCGCCGCCGTTGCCTGTCTTTCACGGTCTGTTATGTTCGATATCATCTATTTTCTTGAAATGATTGGCGTTGTTGCGTTCGCCATTTCAGGAATGATTGTTGCGCGATCCAAAAATATGGATCCCGTGGGCGTGTTTACTATTGGCTTCATCGCGGCACTGGGCGGCGGAACCCTGCGGGACCTGATGATGGACAACCATCCGCTGTACTGGATCAAGCATCAGGAGCAACCCATTCTCATTCTCGCCATCGCCATTGTGTTCAGTTACTGGCGCCGGGCGGAAAGGATCCGTGAATCACGAATCGTGTTTCCCGATGCCATCGGCCTGGGCATTTTCTCCATTCTCGGCGCCCAGCTTGCGCTGGACCTTGGGCATTCGTGGTTCATTGCGTCCCTGCTCGGCGTAATGACCGGCACCTTCGGTGGCGCCCTGCGGGATACCCTGTGCAATGAGGTACCGTTCATATTCCGGAAGGACCAGATCTACGCCTCGATCTCGTTCGCCGGTTGCTGGCTTTATTTTGTGTGCCAATGGGCCATGGAAAGCGAGACCCTGGCCCTGAGTGTCGGCCTGTTGTTCATCGTTCTTGTGCGGATGCTGGCTGTCCGGTTTGATATCAGGTTGCAGCGGGATCCTCTCTAGGGGCAATCCGTAATATTGAATCAGCGATCATCCCTTGGCCTGACGTCCCTCAGTCGGTAAGATTGCCGTTTTTTCACACAATCCCGTTTTATCGACGCTTTTCAATCCCGAAACCCTACCCAGAACTCAGTGAGGCAGTCCCCCGTCATGCTTGAGCGACTATTCCAGTTAAAGGCCCACGGCACCGATGTTCGTAAAGAGGTGGTGGCCGGCATTACCACCTTCCTGACCATGGCCTACATCATTGTGGTCAACCCCAGCATCCTGTCCTCCACCGGTATGGATTTCGGCGCGGTGTTCGTCGCCACATGTCTGGCGGCAGTCATCGGCACGCTTATTATGGGGTTGTGGGCCAACTACCCCATCGCCCTGGCTCCGGGCATGGGGCTGAATGCGTTTTTCTCGTTCACCGTGGTCGGCAGCATGGGTTACAGCTGGCAGGTGGCCCTGGGGGCGGTCTTCCTGTCCGGCTTTCTGTTCTTTCTGCTCAGTATTTTCAGGGTGCGGGAATGGATTATTAACAGTATCCCGATGTCACTGCGGTTCGGTATCTCCGCAGGTATCGGCTTTTTCCTGGCCCTGATCGCCCTCAAGAATGCCGGCATTGTTGTGGATCATCCCGCCACTCTGGTCGGCCTGGGCGAACTGAAGGGTGCCGAGAGTCTCCTGTTCTTCGGCGGCTTCCTGTTGATCTGCGCCCTGTCATTCCGCCAGGTCACCGGCGCAGTCATGATCGGGATTATTGCGGTTACCGGTGCTGCGATGGCCATGGGGATGGTGGAATACAAAGGCTTTATATCCGCACCACCGAGCCTCGCTCCGACCTTTATGCAGCTGGATCTCGCCGGTGCACTGAACGTCGGCATGATCAGCGTGGTGTTTGCGTTCCTGTTTGTGGACCTGTTCGATACATCCGGCACGCTGATCGGCGCTGCCCAGCGTGGCGGCCTGCTGGACAAGGATGGCAAGCTCCCACGTCTGGGCCGGGCGCTGATGTCAGATTCAGTAGCCACAATGTCGGGCGCGGCACTGGGTACCTCCACGACTACCAGCTACATTGAGTCCACAGCGGGGATCTCCGCGGGCGGCCGGACCGGTCTGACAGCCGTGGTGGTTGCCGCCCTGTTCCTTGCCTGCCTGCTGCTCTCCCCCATTGCCAGCATTATCCCGCCCTATGCGACGGCGCCCGCGCTGCTCTATGTCGCGGTGCTGATGACCAGTGGCCTGAAACTGATCGACTGGGATGACATTACCGAGGCTGCACCGGCGGTCGTCACAGCCCTGATGATGCCGCTGACGTTTTCCATCGCAAACGGTATCGCACTGGGTTTTATTACCTACGCTATTCTTAAAGCATTGAGTGGCCGCTGGCCTGACCTTAATGCCAGCGTGGTCATTATCGCCGTTGTCTTTATCCTGAAATTCATTTTCCTGGACGTGGCCTGAGCCGCATCCTGAGCGATCACCGGAACTGTTATGGACTACTTCTCAGAGAGCATCAAAAACACCATCCGCACGGTACCGGACTGGCCCAAACCCGGCGTTGCTTTCCGCGACATCACCACTGTGCTTCAGGACAAGACGGCCTTTCGGAAGTTGATTGATGCCTTTGTGCACCGTTACCACGGCAAGGAGATTGATGCAGTCGCCGCCGTGGATGCCCGCGGATTTATTATTGGTTCGGCTCTGGCCTATGAACTGAACGCGTCACTGGTGCTGGTGCGCAAGAAGGGCAAACTTCCGTTCGACACTCTGGTGGAAGATTACGAACTGGAGTACGGCACCGCCTCGGTGGAACTGCACAAGGATGCCTTCAAGCCCGGCGATAACGTTGTTCTGGTCGATGACCTGATTGCCACCGGCGGCACTATGCTGGCCGCCACACGACTGATCCGTCGTATCGGAGCTGACATCGTGGAAGTGGCGGCAATGATCGACCTGCCGGATCTCGGCGGCTCGCGGAAGCTGCAGGAGGAAGGTTTGAAGGTTTATACTGTTTGCTCATTTGAAGGCGAATAGCGCGAGCAATCAGGAGGCGGCCATGCCCGATTATCAGCACCACTGGAAGGACGGTACCCCCGTTCATTTGCCGCTGGGAAAGATTGTCTGTATTGGCCGCAACTACGCGGAGCACGCCAGGGAGCTCAACAACCCGGTACCCGATGAACCGCTGCTGTTTATCAAACCCTCCACTTCAGCGGTTCACATTACCCGCCCCCTGGACTTTCCCCGTGACCGGGGTGACGTTCATTTCGAGACGGAACTGGCGGTTCTCATTGGACGCCCCATCACCAACGCTTCCGCCAGCGAAGCGGAGGCTGCCATCCTGGGCTATGGCCTGGCACTGGACCTTACCCTGCGGGACGTTCAAAGCCTGTTGAAGGAAAAACGGCACCCCTGGGAAAGAGCCAAGGCGTTTGACGGTGCCTGTCCGCTGTCGCCTTTCGTCGCCGCAGACAAGCTCAGGAAGGACCACCTCACCTTTACCCTCGACATTGACGGCAAACGCCAGCAAACCGGCGATACCCGCGATATGCTCAACCCGATCATTCCCCTGATTGCCCATATGAGCAGCCAGTTTACCCTGATGCCGGGAGACGTGGTGCTAACGGGCACCCCCAGTGGCGTCGGCGCCCTGGCGTCCGGGCAGATTCTGTCCCTGGAACTGGAAGACGTGCTGTTTGTCGAAACCCGGGTCATTTAGCGTAAGATAGGTACCAAACCTTTCCGCCGCTCAGGACGTATCTAGTGCATGGCTAAAAAACCGGTGACTTCCCGCAGTGGACGCTTTTTCAAACTTGCAGGCATGACCGCCTCCGTGGCGGGGCAATACGCCGGGCAGAGAGCCCGTCGCCTGTTCGGCACCGAGAATGACGAAGGCGCCCAGAGTGAAAGCTATACCCGCATGGCTGGCCAGATCGCCGACACCCTGGGCGAGCTCAAGGGGGCGGTGATGAAGGTGGGACAGATTGCGTCCCAGACCCAGGATTTCCTGCCCATAGAGTTCTCCGAGGCCCTGGAGAAGCTACAGAAAGAAGCGCCGCCGATGCCGTTCGAGGTGATTGTCGCGCAGGTGGAGTCCGAGCTCGGCAAGCCGGTGCCTGAGCTGTTTGAATACCTGCAGGAGACGCCCTACGCCGCCGCCTCCATCGGCCAGGTCCATCGGGCACGCTTGCACGATGGCACCGATGTGATCGTCAAAGTCCAGTACCCCGGGGTGGACGAATCCTGTGACTCGGATCTGAAGCAACTTCGCCTGGCACTGAAACTCGGTGGTCTGCTGAAGATGCCCAAAGAAACCGTTGACCAGCTGTTCGGCGAGATCCGGGTGCGCCTCAAGGAAGAGCTGGATTACGAAAACGAAGCCCGCAACCTGAAGATGTTCCGGGAGTTCCATGCAAACGATCCCTGGGTCATTATCCCGGCCGTTATCGACAGCCATTCCACGCGACGGGTACTCACCCTGGAGCTGGTGGAGGGCGACCACGTCAGTCAGGTTACCCCAGCCCGCTACGATCAGGACACCATCAACCTGATCGGTCACCGCATCTTCACCACCATGGCTGACCAGCTGTTCCGTTTCCAGTGCATCCATGGCGACCCCCATGCCGGCAACTTTGCCTACCGGCCCGACGGCTCGGTCATCATGTACGACTTCGGCTGCGTGAAGAAACTGAAACCGGAGATTGTAGAGGCCTACCGCAAGGTTCTGGTTGCAGCCCTGGACGAGGACTACCAGGCTCTGGACCATCACCTGATCGATCTGGGCGCGCGAGTGGAAAACCAGCCTGCCGTGGATGAAGCCTACTACGCCATGTGGCGGGATATCCTGATTGTCCCCTTTGACCAGGACGAGCCCTACGACTTCGCCGAGTCCGAGCTACACAAGCATGTCGCGGCCAAGACCAGTACGGTCTTCAAATACCTGGACTACTTCAAGCCGCCGGTGGAGAGTATCTTTATCGACCGGATGATTGCAGGGCATTACTGGATGCTTAAGCGGTTGGGGGTGCAGGCTGCTTTTAGAAGTGAACTGGAGAAGTACCTTAAAGCCGCGGAGTGAGTGCTGTTGCGGGGGGCGGCTTCCAAAACACGCTCCTTCGGCACATCCATGTGGCGCTTGGGCTCCGCCATCCCTGGCTCCGCACAGTTTTGGAAGCCGCCCCCCACAACAGCACACCGGGCATTGAGTTAACTGAGGCTATTAATCCACTCCGTCACTCCGTCAGACGCACTCTTACGGATAATCCTGGCTCGTGAAACAGAGGCTGGCTCTCCCGGATCAATCACCGTAATGGGCACGTCGAAGTCAACTTCATAGACCAGCCCGGCGGCGGGATAGACTTGTAGGGAGGTGCCGACGATCAGCAGGTGATCGGCGGTGCGGACAACCTCCGCTGCCTTCTCCAGCATCGGCACTTCCTCGCCGAACCAGACGATATGGGGTCTGAGCTGGGCGCCGTGGTCACAGGTATCACCCGGGGCGATATCCCGGTAACCGATGTCATACACCAGTTCGGGAAAGCGGGAACTGCGGGCCTTGGTTAATTCACCGTGCAGGTGGATCACGCTGGAGGAGCCGCCACGTTCGTGAAGGTCGTCCACGTTCTGGGTGACCACGGTAACGCGATAGCGCTGTTCCAGTTCCGCCAGCAGGCGGTGAGCCTGATTGGGGCGGGCGGACTGAAGCTGGCGCCGGCGTTCGTTGTAGAACCTCAGCACCAGTTCCTGGTTGCGCTCAAAGGCTTCGGGGGTGGCCACATCGTAGACACTGTGCTGTTCCCACAGCCCGCCGTTGTCACGGAAGGTGGAGAGTCCGCTTTCGGCGCTGATGCCAGCGCCTGTCAGTACGACGATGTGATCCTGCATCAGTCGAAAATCTTGCCCGGGTTGATGATGCCGTTGGGATCGAAAACCTGTTTGATACCCCTCAGGTAGGCGATCTCCGCTTCACTGCGGGTGTAATGCAGATAGGGCTTCTTGGTCATGCCCACGCCGTGTTCGGCGGAGACACTGCCCTGGTACCGCTCGACAATCTCGAACACCCACTTGTTGACCTGCTGGCACTTCTCGAAGAAGTCCTCTTTCGCCATGTCTTCCGGCTTGAGGATGTTCAGGTGCAGGTTGCCGTCTCCAATGTGGCCGAACCAGATGATTTCGAAGTCCGGGTAATACTCGTTCACCACGGCGTCGATTTCCTGCAGGAAGCCAGGCACCCTGGATACCACCACGGAAATGTCGTTCTTGTAGGGCGTGCGCGGCGCGATGGATTCGGAGATCCGCTCCCGCAACTGCCAAAGATTGTTGGCCTGGGTTTCACTCTGGCTGATCACGCCGTCCAGTACCCAGCCATTCTCCACGCACTGCTCGAACAGGGTCATGGCGTCATCCATCACCTGATCGGACACCGCTTCGAACTCCAGCAAGGCGTAATACGGAGCCTCGGTTTCGAACGGTGCCTGCACCTGACCGTGGGCCAGCACGTGCCCCATGGCTTCATGGGAGAAGAACTCGTAGGCGGTCAGGTCGATCTGCTTCTGGAACGTCTGCAGCACGTCCATGGTGTTGGTCAGGTCATTGAGACCCAGCACCAGCACGGTCAGGTTGTCCGGTTTGCGGGACAGCTTCATGGTGGCTTCAGTGATAAAGCCCAGCGTGCCCTCGGCACCAATAAACAGATGACGCAGGTCGTAACCGGTGTTGTTCTTTTCCAGGTCCTTGTTCAGGTCCAAGATATCGCCCTTGCCGGTCACGACCTTGAGGCCGGCTACCCAGTCACGGCTCATGCCGTAGCGGATCACCTTGATGCCGCCGGCATTGGTGGACAGGTTGCCGCCCAGCTGGCTGGAGCCGGCAGAGGCGAAGTCCACCGGGTAATACAGGCCATTGTCTTCCGCGAATGTCTGCAACTGCTCGGTCACCACACCCGCCTGACAACGCACGGTGCGGTCACTGGCACTGAAATCCAGGATCTGGTTCATGTTATCGAACGCCACCACCACTTCACCGTTGGCGGCAACCGCGCCCGCACTCAGGCCGGTACGACCACCAGAGGGCACCAGTGCCACCTGGTTCTCATTGGCGAACTTCACCAGTGCCTGCACCTGCTCCGTTGTCTTCGGCAGCACAATGGCCAGAGGCTTCGGGGGATAAATTTTGGTCCAGTCCTTGCCGTAGTTTTCCAGGTCTGCCGGATCGGTCAGCACTTTACCGGGGGCATCCCCTGCGGCAATCAGCTCTCTCAGCGAAGCGATAATCTGTTCGGAATTCATGAAGCTATCAGTCTCGTAAGGGTTGGACGGCGGGCCTGCATTCAGCGAATCACGGGGCAATTGATTCAGGCAATCCGACGCGCTGTGAAAATCTGCGTTTATGGTATCATACCGCCCCTGTTCTGTGAGCCAGCCCGACGATCCTGGCTCCAGGTCATTTCACGTGACGAAAGGTTCGGAAGCAAGCCCATGTCAAATACGTCTCTCGAAAAGAGCAAAATCCGGATCCTGCTGCTGGAAGGCGTGCATCAATCTGCCATTGATACCCTGAATGCCGCAGGCTACACCAACATCGAGTACCTGACTCACTCGCTGGCCGAGGAAGACCTGATTGAGAAGATTGCCGACGCGCACTTCGTCGGGATTCGCTCGCGCACCCAGCTGACCGAGAAAGTATTTGATGCCGCCCAGAAACTGGTGGCAGTGGGTTGTTTCTGTATTGGCACAAATCAGGTGAACCTGCAGGCGGCTACCCGCCGGGGTATCGCCGTATTCAACGCCCCCTTCTCCAACACCCGCAGCGTGGCCGAGCTGGTTCTGGCTCAGGCCATCCTGCTGCTGCGCGGCGTTCCCGAGAAAAGCGCGAAGGCCCATCGCGGTGAATGGCTGAAGTCCGCCAAGAACAGCTACGAGATTCGCGGCAAGAAGCTGGGCATCATCGGCTATGGCAACATCGGCACCCAGTTCAGTGTTCTGGCGGAAGGCCTGGGCATGGACGTGTACTTCTACGATGTAGTCTCCAAGCTGCCGATCGGTAACGCCACCCAGGTGGGTACCCTGCAGGAACTGCTGAACATTTCGGATGTAGTGAGCCTGCACGTGCCGGAAACCCCGTCCACCAAGTACATGTTCAAGGCCGAACAGTTCGCTCAGATGAAGCCCGGCTCCATCCTGATGAACGCCTCCCGCGGTACCGTCGTGGATATCGACGCTCTGGCGGATGCCCTGAGAAGTGGCAAACTGCTGGGCGCAGCGATCGACGTCTTCCCGGTTGAGCCAAAATCCAACGACGAGGAATTCATTTCCCCGTTGCGGGAGTTCGATAATGCGATCCTGACCCCGCACGTCGGCGGTTCAACCATCGAGGCCCAGGAGAACATCGGTCGTGAAGTGGCGGAAAAGCTGGCCATGTACAGTGACAACGGCACCTCTGTGTCTTCCGTGAACTTCCCGGAAGTGGCGCTGCCCTCGCACCCGAACCAGCATCGCCTGCTGCATATTCACGAGAACGTGCCGGGAGTGATGTCAGAGATCAACCAGGTGTTTTCGGAGAATGGCATCAACATTTGCGGCCAGTATCTGCAAACAAAGGAAGACATTGGCTACGTCGTTATCGACGTAGACAAGGAGTATGGCGAGCTGGCGCTGGAAAAACTGCTCCACGTCAAAGGCACCATTCGCTGCCGCGTTCTGTTCTGATCAAATCAGATCGACGGATAGTCCAAAAAAAACGGGAGCCTCGGGCTCCCGTTTTTTATTCTGCCTGCGGCGACGTTATTGAGGCGCGCGCAGCAACAGGTTCGGCGAACCTGCCTTGATACCACTCAGAACATTCGCCGTCGCCATCTCCAGAATGGCGGCACCCACCTGGTCGGGACTCAAACCGCTCTGATCACCCAGAACCAGGGCCGCGGCACCGGCCACATGGGGCGAAGCCATCGAAGTACCGCTGATGGTGTTGGTTTCAGTGTCGGTCTGATACCAGGCCGCAGTGATATCGGATCCGGGCGCAAACAGGTCTACACAGTCACCATGGTTGGAGAAGGACGAACGCTGATCGTCGCGTGTGGTACTGCCCACGGTAATGGCCTCGGCCACACGGTTGGGAGAACCGGAGCAGGCATCGGCATCGCTGTTACCAGCGGCAACCACAAAAGTAACGCCTTTCTGAATCGCTCCCTTCACTGCAAAGTCCAGTGCGTCTGAATCTCCACCGCCCAGTGACATATTGGCAACCGCCGGCGCCTGATGGTTTTCAGCGACCCAGTCCACACCGGCAATCACGTCAGCATTCGAACCGGAACCGGAACAGTCCAGCACCCGCACCGCAGCCACCGAGGCAGCTTTTGCAACACCATATTCGCTACCCACAGCCGTACTGGCGACGTGCGTACCATGACCATTGCAATCGGTTGTATCTTCGGGGTCGGTTTCGCCTCCAACATTCAACAAAGATCCGACCAGGGGCAGTCCGCCAAGACCCAGCAGCCCGGTGTCGTTTACAGCGAAGTTGCGTCCCTCAATGACACGACCGGAGAATTCCACATGACTGTCCCGCAGCCCCGTATCAATGATGTAAACGTTGGCACCCGCCCCGGCGGAAGCTGGATAACTGTACAACTCATCCAGAGGTAAAAACTGCTGATCAATGCGGTCCAGCCCCCAGGTTGCACCCTGTTGAACTTCCGCATTGGCGGCAACCATGCGATCCGGCTCGACAGCCAGCACACCCGGCAGGGATGACAGCAGCTCAGCCTGCCCCTCGGTCAACTCAACGGCAGCACCAGTCAGTGCGGTGCTGTAAAGATGAACGATGTCGCCACCACCCACAGCCACCAGCAAGGACTCAACCCCTGCTTGTAAGTCAGGCAATCCGAGCAAGTCGGGCAACTGTGGATCCAGTGTCAGGATATAACGCCCGGGCAGTACATCACCGGGTTGCAACTCCTGCTGGGTGGTTTCGTCAGTGCTGCTGGTGCCTCCTAGAAGACCACCATGGAGCACTGGAGCGGAAACGGCCAGGGCCACACCGAAACAAACGGCGGGAAACATTCTGTTGATCATAGTGCTCGTCCTTTTTTTTGGTTTTTCAGGCGTTCGAGCGTGACAATCTGTCACAACTAGCACCTCCCCCAACATGGCTGCGAAGGCCAAAGTGTGCACAAGTTACCGTTATTTAACGGCCGGGGTTCTGATTTGCACTTGAGAAACTGCCAATAACGTCCATGGTTAATAGGGAGAGGGTTTGTTCCATTTGCACGCTTACCTCATAACAGGAGAAGACTATGTCACTGAAGGATTCCCTGCTGACCAAGCTGGAAACCCAGACTGAACGCTGGAGCAAGCAGATCGACAGTCTCAGGGCAGACGCTGAACACAAAATGGCAAAAGCCAAAGACGACCAGGCTGAAGCCGAAATTCAGAAAGAGTTTTCCGAGAAAGTGCAGAAACTGGAGGACCGGATCGAGGATGCCCGAAAAAAACTGGGCGAGGTAAGGGATTCCGGCGAAGACCGGCTTCAGGACCTCAAAGACCGCATTGATGAGTGGCTCCCCAGCAACACCAACTAGGTGAAAAAAAGCCCCGGCGTCTCACGAGACCGGGGCTTTTGCTGCCAGAAACAGCTCTTACTGCATCGGCACCAATGTCAGCTCAACCCGACGGTTCTGCTCCCGTCCGGCAGCCGTGTCATTGGATGCGATCGGATAACGCGGGCCATAACCTACAGCCCGGGTACGCTTGGGTTCAATACCCTGATTGAGCAGGAAGTCCCGTACCGAACCGGCACGGCGCTCACTCAGCAGCTGGTTGTAGTTCTGGGAACCAGTGCTGTCAGTGTGGCCATCGATCTGGATGATCGTCTTGTCGAACTCCTTCAGTACCAGGCCAACGGACTCCAGGGTGTTGCTGAAGGAGGGTTTGATCGTGGACTGATCGGTATCGAAGGTAATGTTGCCCGGCATGACCAGCTCAATCTCATCACCGTTACGCACAACCCGTACGCCCGAACCTTCCAGTTTGCGGCGAAGCTCAGCTTCCTGCTTGTCCATGTAATAACCGATACCACCACCAACGGCGGCACCACTGGCGGCACCGATCAACGCACCCTTGCCACGGTCGCTGCTGCTTGAAGTCGCAGCGCCCACAGCGGCACCACCGATAGCGCCGATGATACTTCCCTTGGTGGCACTGGAAGTTTTCTCTTCCCCGGTATACGGGTCATAGGTCATACAGCCACCCAAACCAACGGTGGCAACCGCAAATGCGAGAATAGTCTTTTTCACAGCTTACTCCTGGCTTTTTTATCCCTAGCAGGCCTCTGACAGAGTACCCGCCCGGTCGTTTGTGAAGGTATCAATAATGGTATTGAATACCGTCGATTGCAGATCCTGTGCTTCGTTCACCAAATGATGACGACCATCCGGAATACGAAGTTCCTCCACTGAGGAGAATTTATTACGGATGATCCGCAAATTGTGCTGCCAATCGACGGTCAGGTCCTTTTCACCCTGAACCACCGTGACCGGAAAGTTTACCGGCCTGGCAGACTCAATGTGGGGCACCCAACTCCGCAGAGCCGATACCCAGTCGACATGAACCGCCCGCGCCTGGAGCGGATCGTGTTCCTTCAGGAATCGCAGGAACCGCGTGTTACCGCTGTTCTCCGCAAACACCCGACGCCACCGTGTCAGGAAGGGTCTGGCAAGGCTGTGCAGAACCTTTGCGCCAAGCCAACCCATGGGCCTGATCAATGGCGCCAATAACACAACCTGACGAAAATCCGATGTCTGCTGATCGTGCTGATTCGACAACAGGTAATCGATCAGGATAGCCCCTCCGGTGCTCTGCCCAACCGCATACCAGGGCCCCCTCACCTTACCTTTCATCCGGGCCATCACCTCGGATAGCACCGCCTGGTATTCCAGAAAGCTGCCGATAGCCGCCGGTGTGCCACTGGACAGACCGTGGCCCGGCTGATCATAGGACAGCACGTCAAACCCTGCCCCCAGGCAACGGTCAATCAACTGGCTGTATAAACCCACATGGTCAAAGTACCCATGAAGGATAAATACTGTGCCCTTCGATCCGGCACTTTCCGGTGACCGAAAGTAATGCACCATGACCTGATGCCGTCCGGCACTCACATACCCCTGATGGTAGCTTACCTCGGGATGTTCCACCCAGAGATCCAGGCCATAATAACGGCAATACGCTACCATCTCTTCCCCCAGTTGCCGGGGGGCAGACGGATCAAACGGCGTAAGCCGGTCCAGTAATGAACTGCGATTCCAGTCCGGAATTTCTATGGTATCTGTTTTCCAGTACACGTAGAGTTACACGCTTGTCATTTAAGGTGATTCAAGATGGCCCTGACGCCCCTTGCTCGCTTCAGCTTCCGCCATTAGGTTAGCACACCGCCGTATCATCACGGACAGAACCGGAACATTTCCATGGAGAAACCCATGTTGCAACATCTGCTCGAATCCAGTTTAAGACAGACCATGAACCGCATGGTTCGTCCCCTGCTGCACCCAGCAGTACCGGTCTCCCTCCAGCGCACGGTCACTGCTCAGGCCTATCGCAGCTCTATTCCCCCCAGAGGCTGCAAGTTTGACAATGTCACCATTGGTGGCATCAAGGCAATCCGCACCCGTCATGGAGCAGGCGAGTCGGGCGTTGTGCTCTACCTGCACGGTGGTGGCTATATTATCGGATCGCCTTCCACCCACCGGGGGATTACCGGTCATCTCGCGAAGTCCAGTGGCCACACCATCATCGCACCGGATTACCGCCTGGCACCGGAACACCCGTTTCCCGCCGCCCTGGATGACGCCGAATCCGCTTATGAAGGTTTGTTAAAGGAGGGGCACGCCCCAGCCTCCATCGCCATTGCCGGCGACTCCGCCGGAGGTGGCCTGACGATCGCACTGGCCATGCGACTCCGCGACAAGGGACGGCCGCTACCCGCTTCCCTTACGGTGTTCTCGCCCTGGGTCGACCTGACGCACCAGCAGCTTTATTCTCCGGAATGTGAGCCAGTCCTGCAGCCTCGCTGGATCGAGAAAGCAGCCAGACTCTATGCTGGCAAGGAACCCAGAACCAACCCCCTGATGTCTCCTATCCATGGGGACCTCAGTGGCTTACCCCCGCTACTGATCCAGGTTGGCAGCCAGGAAATTCTTTTGAACGATGCCCAACGGTTGTCAGAACGGTTTAACCAGCACCACGGCGAAGCCACACTGGAGATCTATAACAGCCTCTGGCATGTATTTCATGTCCATGCGGGCCAGTTGGATCGCGCAACCAATGCTCTGGCCGGCGCGGCGGCACACATCAATCGCCACCGGGCAAAGTAATCTCTCCCCGCACCAACGCTTCCTTGCGGGTGCGGGGCCACCGCTTGAGCTGCCACTCCAGCCGGGATGCGACACTCCGGTCGCGGACCTCGGCAGTGAACACCAGTTCGAGCGGCCCTTTTCCTCGCAGGCTCCTTGCGCCTTTGGGGCTGCCGGCCTGATGTTCAGAGAACCGGCGATCCACATTCGTGGTTATGCCGGTATACAGTGACCCCCGGGCCGTCCGTACCATATAGACGTACCAACAACTCATGCACTTTCCACCTGTGAAACGCGCTCCCTGACCTTGCGCTGCTGAACCCAGAGCCCGGCCACGATCAATACCAGACCAATATAGGTCGACGGCAGAATAACCTCCCCCAATATCAGAGAAATAAACACCAGGGACAGAAACGGGGAAATAAAAATCAGGTTACTGACCCGTGATGTATTTTCCGCCTTCTTCATGGCGTAGGACCACAACACGAAGGCAATACCCATTTCAAATACACCCACATAAACAGCCGCAGCAACAGCGGTCCCCGGCACGATGTCGAAACCATCGGTGACCGCACATATCACGGCGATGACGGGAAGCCCGCAGAGGAAGTTCAGGAACAGCCCCACCACCGGATCACGGGTATCGCGGGTGGCGATGATCCAGTAGGACGCCCAGATCAGCGTGCTCCCAATGGCCAGCCCGACCCCGACCGGATCAGAGAATGTCAGTGACAGGACATCCCCCCGGGTGGCTATAACCACCACTCCCGCGTAACAGATCAGGCCCGCTACAATATCCAGGCGACGCAGCCGCTGCCCCAGAAAAGGCACGGACATGTAGGCCAGGACCAGAGCCCAGGTGTAGTTCAATGGCTGGGCTTCCTGCGCCGGCAGGCGATCGAAGGCGCCAAACAGCACAAAATAATAGAGACAAGGGTTAATAAGCCCCAGCCCCATGGACTGCAGATACTGCTTGCGACTCAGTGAGAAAACCAGGTGCCAGCGTCCCTGCACCACCAGTATCGTCGCCATCACGATGACCGATGCCGCACAGGCAATGACCAACATCTGCACGGGAGACAACTCACGCAGGGACAGTTTGAACGCAGTGGCGACGGTGGACCAGAGCAGCACCGTCGCCAGTCCGTACAACATCGCCTGTTTCTGATTGGTCATTCCTTTTCCCCCGCACCGGCATCCAGCCAGCGATAGAGTGTCCTTCGATTCACCCCCAGGATCTGGGCGGCCCGGCGCTTGTTACCGCCCACGGCACGGATGACGTCGCTGACGTAATTCTGCTGGAGGGTTTCAAGGGTGGGCCAATCTGCCAGATTATCCGCATTGAGCCGGGTTGGTGCAGCGGGAGAATCAGCCTGGCGCTTACGGATCCTGGCAGGCAGATGCTCAGGCTGGATCACGTCACCATCACAAAAAGTCACGGCACGTTCAATGGCACTGGCAAGCTCCCGCACATTACCCGGAAACGGGTAATCCATCAGGGTCCTGGACACCACCTCCCCAAGACGCATAAAGCCACGATTGTGCCGCAGAGCCGCCTCTTTGAGGAAATGCATGGCAAGAATATCAACATCGTCGCCCCGCTCCCGCAATGGCGGCACCACCAGCGCCAGAGTCTCCAGCCGGTAGTACAGATCCTCACGGAAGGCACCCTCTTCAACCGCCTTTAACAGATCCACATGTGTTGCTGCGATGATACGGACATCCACGGTTTCTTCCTGATCAGCCCCCACGGGCTTGATGGTGCCCTCCTGTAACACCCGCAAAAGCTTGGCCTGTAACGCCAGGGGCATTTCACCAATTTCGTCCAGCAACAGAGTGCCACCATCTGCCTCGGCGAAGAGCCCTTTTCTTGCCTGCCTGGCACCGGTAAACGCCCCTGCCTCATGTCCGAAGAACTCGCTCTCCATCAGTTCCTGGGGGATACCCGCACAATTGATCGGCAGGAAGGGTTTTCCTTTGCGCTCGCTTTCCTGGTGAATCGCCCTCGCCACCAACTCTTTGCCAGTGCCGCTCTCGCCGTTGATGAGCACGGCGGCGTGACTGCGGGCGACCTGACGGATTTCGGTACGCAACCGCTGCATGGCGGCACTTTCGCCGACCAGCCCCAGCGCAGTATCCTCGCTGCTTCTGGATTTATACCTGGCCAGTTCACTGGTGATTTCAGCCTGGGCCAACAGGCGTCGAATTTTCAAACGCAGATGATCGGTGGACAGTGGCTTGGTGAGGAAATCGTCAGCCCCAGCCTTGAGGGCGTCTACCGCCTGGTCGACCGTGCCGAATGCCGTGATGATGATAAAGGGTACCGAATGCCCGGCGGTCTGAAGTTCCCGCAGGATCGACAACCCGTCCTCATCCGGCAAGCGCAAATCAGAGACAATCAGGCCGGGCATACTCGCCAGTGCTTTTTGCTTGCCCTCCGCAGCCGTCGACGCGGTTTCTACACGATACCCGTCCAGCTCCAGCTCTTCCGCCAACAGCAAGCAAAGGCTGGCGTCATCCTCTACCAGCAAAATGGAAGGATGTCTGTCATTCATACTCACCTCCCGGCCAGAACAGACTCATACGACAGCCACCACAGGGGCTATCACCAACCTCTGCGTAACCCCCATGCTCCTTGAGAACACTGCCCACCACCGCGAGCCCCAGGCCCGTTCCCTCTCCGGCTGGACGGGTGCTGTAAAAGGGCTCAAAGATACGATCCCGGACGTCGGGGGAAATACCCTCGCCGTCATCATCAACACGAACTTCCCAGAAACCGTTATCGTGCAACAGCGACAACTCGACCTGGGTTTTGCTGGACTGGCAGGCATTGCGGACTACGTTGGCACACGCCAGCTCAAGACGGGTTGGTTCGGCTTTGATCCCTGCTTGCTGCTCCAGGCCGTGGGTCACGACCGTCTTCTCCGAGCATTTGGGATCATCGGAAATGCGATGGGTCACCTCGCGCAGGATCTTCGCCAAATCGGTATTTCTTCGTGAGTCCGGCACATGACGGAAACAATCAAGCAGCTGTTGGATAATCAGGGTCATACGCTCCACCTGATGCTCAATGTCGTCCAGGTGCCGCTCCTGCCCCGCCTGCAAACCCGCGCGGCGCAGAATGTTCGCGCGCCCCTGAATGACGTTCAGCGGAGCTCCGAGCTCGTGAGCCACACCACCGGCCACGCGGCCAATCATGGCCACCTTTTCCTGGTACTCGAGCTGCTCCGCCAGCTCCCGCTCACGCACGACACGCTCGCTGATTTCCTCTTCCGCCGCGGCCATTCGCTCGCCAATATCCTGAAGGCCCTCATGAATCTGCCGCAGCTCCCGGGGGCCACCCGGACGGGAATCAACACGCCAGTGCCCGGGCGCCATCCCATACATAATTTCCAATAACCGGCTAACATGGCGACCCACGGCGCCGTAATGCCCCAGCACCACCACGAAAATCACTATCAGGGAAAAAGAACACCAGATGACAATGGCCCAAAGACGACTTGAGGCCACAAGTTCGTGGAAGTCACTGCGTTTTCGGGTAATCTGCAACAGTCCCTGAATACGGCCATTCTCCGCGACCAGGGGCGTAAACTGGGAAAACACAGACTTTCCTTCCACCCGGCGAAAGGCCCCGCCCAGTTCACCACTGGCGATGACCTGCTCGGCACTTTTACTGCTACCGACGTCACTGTCCGCCACGCCGAGACTGGCAACCTGTTTACCCTCCTCATCAAACACCGAGGCCCCGTACACCCTGCCAATCCGGAAAATGGATTCCAGGGATTCCCCCATTACGATCTCATCCCCTTCCGACATCGCTCTGGAAAGGGGGCCGCTGACGGCCCGGGCCACGAGTTCGAGGTCTTCCCTCAACCGATCATTCAGGTTGCGCTCAACTGCGCTCAAGCCCAGGTATATCGCCAGACCACTGAATAACATCAGCGGTACCACCAGACTCAGTACCAGTGTCAGGCGCAGCGAACGAAACATTCTTCCTGCATTCAGGACAGGCCTTTGCATAAGGCGCACTCCGACAAAATGTCACAACGTTTTGCCACATGTGGCATATAGCCACAACCGTTATTAACTGAAGTTAACCAAGAAAATTCATATCTTATTGTTTTTAATGATTTTAATCAGATATTGAAAGGTGGCACGCACTTTGATTGTCCGAAGGGTACAGATGCAAATACACCGAAACTACCTGGTTTCAAGTCGGCGGCTGTCTTTGACTTTCGACGGCCCAAATGAAGAGGAAGGAGTAACACTATGAACAAACTTCTCACGTCACTGACCATCTCCATGGCACTGCTTGCCGCAGGCCCTGCCGTGGCGCAGCAAAGCCAGCAGCAAAGCCCTACCCAGACCGGTCAGGATGGTTACAGCAACCCGGCAGCGTCGGGCACACAAAAAACCACGTATAACGACGCGGAACTGAAAAAATTCGTCGAAGCGCAAAACGGCATCAATGATATCCGCGACGAATACATGAAGAAGATCGAAAGTTCGGACTCCCAGGAAAAAGCCCAGAAGCTTCAGATGGAGGCCAACGATAAAATGGTCACCATTATCGAAGATGCCGGACTGGATATTCCGACCTACAACGCGATTGCTACGGCCTATAACAGCGAGCCGAAGGTACGCAACCGCGTTGATGCGCTGATGTAATCGCATCCCCGGCGATCGTCGTCAGTTAAAGGCCCCGCTACCGGGGCCTTTTTTTTGTTCCACAGCAGAACGGTCACCCCCGAAAACCGGGATCTTGTGATACCTTGTTATATGGAGATTCAGACCGGAAAATTCATTGGAGACACAGACATGCCATCATTTCGCCCGCGGCTTACCCTGTTGTTCGCAGCAGTACTGGCCATGCTGGCAGGCTGCTCGGAACCGCAACAGGAGAAAGAGCCCGAGGTAACCGGATCGAACAACGGTGTGCCAGACTACCCGGTCACCTGGCGATTTGCCCTGGAAGAGATTGAGGGCAGTGTCCAGCATGTCTATGCCAATGAACTCAAGGAGCGGATCGAAAGCATTTCCGAGGGCAATATCAAGCTGGACATTTTCCCCTATGGTTCGTTGGGCACGTCAGCTCAATTGACAGAGCTGACGCAGGATGGCTCCGTTCATCTTGCCTTCGCTTCTCCCGGACATCTGGCTGACGCCATTCCGGAAGTGGGCGTGTTTACCCTGCATTATGTGTTGTCCGACCACAATGAAGTTAATCGCCAGCTCCTGGCCAGCGACCAGCTTCTGGAGCTGTTCAGCGCCCCCTACGCCGAGCACAACATGAAGCTCCTGGGTTTTGTGCCGGAGGGCTGGATGGTGTGGACCGCCAATAAACCCCTGCGCAGCCCCGAGGACTTTGACGGACTCAAGATACGGACCATGACGGCAAACCTGGCAAAGGAAGCTTACCGGGCGTATGGCGCCGATCCCCAGCCCACACCCTACTCCCAGGTCTACAGCGACCTCCAGTTGCAACGGATTGATGGCCAGGCCAATCCGATTTTCGCCATTGAAGAGATGGGCTTCTATGAGGTCCAGAACACCATGACCTTTGCACGCCCGGCCCAGTTTATTGCCTCAGTAATCTCCAACCGCGAATGGTACGAAGCCCTGCCGGAGGAACAGCAGCAATGGCTGGATGGCGCCCTCACAAAGGTTGCCCAGCTGATTTACCGTAAACAGGCGGAGCTGAACGAATCCAGGCTGCAAAAAATAACCGAGGACAGTAATATCTCGCTGGTGAGACTGACCGAGGAAGAGCGCGAACGCTTCCGCGAAGCCAGCCTCAGTGCCCGTGATACCTATGTTGAACGGGCCGGTGACCGCGGAGAGGAAATACTCAATACGTTACTGGACATGATCGCCAAACGGGAACAGGAACTGACCGCTTCAAACAGCAGCAACGGGTACTGACACCATACGCACCCCCTCCGACGCCAGGGCTTCCGTGCCCCGCGCTGTCAGGTCCGTAATAAACCGGAACTGCTCCCTGGGTGCCAGGGGGTAGGCCTTGACCTTGTACTGCATGCCATAGGGAGTATTCCGCACCGTCACGGATACTGGCTGCCATGTTTTCACCCAAGGACTGGTGTAAGCCATATCCCGCAGAAGTGACAGCACGGCGCTGACCTCATGATGGGGCTCGACGTGAAACTCCGTCACGCACATCAGATTGTCAGTGCCATCATTACCGTTGGCGATCAGGGCTGTCCAAAGGGTGCTGTGAGGAATGATCACCACGTCGTCGTCCGGCGTGACAATCTCCGCCGATCGGGTACCGATGGACTTTACTTCCCCATATTGCCCGTTGACCTCTATCCAGTCGCCGGGCCGGTAGGGCATCTCATACAGCGTCACGATGCCGGCAATCAGGCTATTGGCGTAATCCTTGAAAGCGAACCCCAGAGCCAGGGCCAGGGCGCCAAAAATCGCCACCATGTTTTCGAACGACGGCTCCACCAGAACCGGCACCACAAAAATGATGGTGGCCACGATGACCACCAACCGCAGCAGGGGAACGGAAGCCAACAGGTATAACCGTGGTTTGCCGCCCAGAGTATGCGCCACACGTGGCAACAGGTTCTGCGCCAGCATGATCACGATGGAAGCCAGCACTATCAGGAATAACGCTTCCAGCAGCGCATCGGTCGTGATACCGGAAAATGCACCGCTTAAATCAAGATCGCCCATACACCGCTCCTGTCAAAAGGCATCAACGGGGAAGCCGTCGCTCTGCAGTTGCCTGCGAATGGCGGGATAGCCCAGAGGCGTGACCCGCCATACCCCGTCACTCTCGTGGTACTCGACCAGATCGGCCCTCAGCAATCGATTCAGCGCCGGGGCTACCTCATGGCCTTTCATCCCTGTCACCAACTCAAGACGATCGCTGCCCAGGCCATCGTGCAACAACAAGGCATGAAGAATGAACTCAAGCCCACGACCAGAGGAAGAAGGCACCACGGGAAGACTGAGCTTGTTCAGTGGCGCGACCCAGCAGTGCGCGCGCACTGACTGGCGCTCGCCCTGCTCTTTCGACTCCAGCTTTTCTTCTTCGGGCCTGGCCCGCAGCGCCTTTTGCCAGATGCCCAGGGCAACCCCGGGAATCCCCCTGGACAGGGCAGCCAGATCGCGGAGGAAATTCGCCGTTTTGTTCCCCTCGCCCAGAGCATCAGGGTCCGAAGGGAGTACCCATAACCCGGTATCGGCCATTCTTGCCACGACCCCGGAGTCGCTGGCCGGGGCCGCCAGGCCACCCAGCCAGAGGCCAAGCTTGCCGGAATCCATGGGAGCCGGCGTCAGCGGCTGAAATCGCGCGTCAGGCAGGTAATAACTCCAGAATTGCCAGCACCAGCTTGAGCAACCAATCAAACCGTCTCCAACCTCATTGGCGGCAACTCGTCGCAAAAGCTCCCGCACCAACGCCAGTCCGGAGCGGTGCCTGAGCCAGAAACTCGCCAATTCGGGAATAACCCAGGGGGTCGAAAGATCGCAGGCATCCCACCATTCCGAGGCATCGCTGTCGGACAGCAGCAGGTTTTCAGGGGGCATAATCAGATTCCGTACCCCAGCGGCGTCATCGTCTGCCAGCACTTCAAGGGCTTTGCGTATACCGGAGAAAGGCGGTGCCACCAGAAAACTCACGGGATTATTCCCCTGACTGTCCGCCACCGACGCCAGCAACAGACTGGCGATGCGGCCGTAATCCGGGTCTGGGGCAAATCGTTCAATCTGGCCCCGCGACAGCATTGGGAGATCATCCAGGCTTTCGAATGCCTCATCGTCCGGCGAAAGGCCGGTTGTTACCTGTGTCCAGGCATTGCGTATGGCGTCCTTTACAGACCGATGAACGGATGTTTCAGGAAGCCGCCATTCCTCCAGCGGAATCAGGCCTCCGGGCAGTTGCGGATGAACTACTTGCTTTTCGGCAACTTTGGCCAAACAACACACTCCCTCACAACAAAAACAGGATTCGATCTACTCCGGAACCAGCCAGTCCATGGAAGCAGACACCGACAGGCAATCATCCCCCGAGACATCGGCCAGCATGGCCGCAAGGCGTTCATCAAAGCCCCAGGGCGGATTAACAACCAACATGCCTGATCCGACCATACCCCTGCCAGGCGGGCGTTTGAGGTGAATTTCGCTACAGAGAACCCGTGACACCGGACCATCCACGACTGCCTGCTTCAGAGCCTGGTCCGGACCCGACGTCAGTATCGGATACCAGACAAGATAGACGCCGTGACGGCATTTGCGCCAGGCGCTGGCCAGAGTATCCGCCACCGCGCCGTAATCGGATTTGATTTCATAGGACGGATCAATCAGCACGAACAGTCTCGGCAACGGCGGCGGCAGCTGACGCAACAGGCCACGCAGGCCATCCTCACGAAAGACCCGGATCTTGCCCCGCCCTGCCCAATCCTCCAACTGCCGTCCCTCGGTCGGATGAAGCTCGAACGTGGTCAATGAATCCTGAGGGCGCCGGAAACGCTGGAACCACTCCGGCGAACCGGGGTAGCGGTCCAGGGTTGGGCGCCCCCGGTTAATGTCTGTGAGCGCATCGATCAACGGCTGCCAATCTTCTCCAAGTGAGGATGGCTGCTTGCCGGCGAGCGCCCACAGCTTCTGGACGCCCTGCTCCGCTTCACCCGTTTTCAGTGAGCGATCGCTGTGTAAATCATACAGTGCACTGCCGGCATGAGTGTCGAAACAGGCGATACCGGATGGTTTGGCCTGCAGCATCCGCAACGCGAGAACCTGGGCCGCGTGTTTCTGGACATCGGCAAAGTTACCGGCATGAAAACCGTGGAGATAGCTGAGCATGAAACATCCTGTGGCGATCGGTCATCGTATGTCCGCATTAGGCCCGAAGATCGGAAAGGGAGCAAGCCAACTGGGGCCTGCGCGCCGGCCCTGTTATCATCCCGAGCGGATCCCGGTTTCCAGAGGAGGCACACTTGTCAGCGAAGTCCAGAAATGCAGCGGAACAACTCTATGCCCTGATCGCCAACGAGGAAGACGCCAGGGTCTGCAAGGATATTTCCGATGAGGCCTGCCGCGAGGTGCCCCGCAATTTCTTCCTGATACTGGCCAGTAACGTCCTGACCAAGCTCGGTGATCTGCTGATCAGCCCCAAGACCGTGCTGGCCTGGCTGCTCAGCGCGGTCGGCGCCCCCGCCCTGGTCGCCTGGCTGGTACCCATCCGGGAGTCCGGGTCCATGGTGCCGCAGATGGTTATTGCGGCCTGGGTACGGCGCAAACCCATTAGAAAATGGTTCTGGACACTGGGCAGCTTCGGTCAGGCCATCAGTGTTGTGGCGATGGCGGCCAGCATCTGGTTCTTCGAGGGGTATGCTGCTGGTGGCGGAGTGATTGCCGCACTGGTGGCCTTTTCCCTGTCCCGAGGATTCTGCTCGGTCTCGATGAAGGATGTGCAGGGTAAATGCATTCCCAAGACCCGTCGAGGCCGCCTGTCCGGCCTGGCAACCACCATCGGCGGCTCCGCCACTGTGGTGCTAACCGTCCTCCTGTTCTGGGACCGTGGCGACCCGGGCATTGCGTTCTATACCCTGCTTCTGTTGCTGGCAGCCACCCTGTGGCTGATGGCGGGTTTCCTGTTCGCCGGCATTCAGGAGCATCACGGCGAAACAGGCGGGGGCGGCAACGCCCTCACAGATGCATTCAAGAGCCTGTCACTGTTACGGGACGACGCACCTTTCCGGCATTTTGTCATCACCCGCGCCCTATTACTCTGCTCCGCTCTGGCCTCACCGTATTTTGTCGTGCTGGCCCAAAAGGGAGCAGATAACGGCTGGTTGCTGGGAACCTTTCTTCTGGCCAGCAGCCTGGCCAGTTCTATCAGCGCCAGCATCTGGGGCTGGATGGCGGACACCTCCAGCCGACGGGTGATGATTCGTGGGGCCACCATTGCCAGCTCTGTCTGCCTTCTGGTGGCCGTAATCGCCCTGGTTAGCGGGGAGCTGACCGGCAGCGTCTGGTTCTATCCAATCGCCTTTTTCATCCTCAGCATCGCCCACGCCGGCGTCCGGCTTGGCCGGAAGACCTATCTGGTCGACATGGCCGGAGGCAACAAACGCACGGATTATACCGCTGTCAGCAACACTGTTATTGGTGTTCTGCTGCTTGTTATCGGCGGATTCACAGCCCTGATCTCAATGATTTCCGATGTCGCGGTCATCCTGACGCTTGGCTTGATGGGGATGGCAGGCGCGCTCAGTGCCATGCGCCTGAAAGAAGTGACTGAAGATTGACCCAAAATACCATAGCCTACGTCACAAAAAGCAATGAATTGTCACGTATAGCCCGTAGTATCCGTGATGCCCGAGGTCCATCTACTAGCGTCGGTATGAGCAGGAGAACAGGACTAGTTGTTTCGCGTAGTAGTTCTGAAACTAATATCCGCTGAGGATTGAGCATGCGAGCAGATCCGAATATTCCCGCCAGCCATGAAAAGCGGCTGATCCATACAGCATTTGGCTGGTACGCCCTCACCCGTGAACAGTCGGATTTGGGCCCTTTCCCCAGTAAGCAGGAAGCCTCTGAGGCGCTGACTCGGCATATCCAGGTCTATAAAGGAGTGAACACCCGTAACGACCGTGACGGCAAACCGCACACGGGAATTTCACTTCACGATTCCTCACACTGCCATAAAACCAACTGCGCCCTGTGTGCCGAAGCGTATATTCTCCGCCAGGGCATGGTCGCTTCGTGACAGCGGATCAACAGCGAATAGATGAGGGCGAGCAGGAGATGCTTGTTCCTCGTCATCGGCGACACAGGGTGTTCATAGCTCTATTTGGGTTCATTTTCGGGCTCGCTGCTTTAACTTGGGCCAGCTACGACTATACCCCTAGCGATATCAACTACCGGATTCATTATCCCGGCGAATCCAGCACACCAAGTCTGGCCAGATAACATAGAATCTTAGGGTCTCCTCGATACCCAGGAGAGGTGTTCGAGGGTCCGGCAGTACATCCTCCTCTACCCCCATCAAGCCCTGGCATTCACAACTCCCCCGAATCACCTTGGGCCTTAAACAAAAATGCCCCGGAGCTTTCGTCCGGGGCATTTTCGTTTACTGCGGTTGTGACTAACTGTCATACAACCGCTTTATCTAAAAGTAAGCTACCACCATTAGGGAGTAACCACGTCCGTCTTACTAGCACAGACTGAACGAATCCGGACATCCTCAAGGAGAGACGCCACATTCGAACTACTGTAGATCTGGACTGCATCGAAGCGCTCAGATGTCTGGAAGATCAGGAACGTAGTTTCCTCCGTATCGATCAAGCCAGACAACCCCAGAAGATCAAGGCCGGCCTCAGAGATATCAGCACTGTCCTGAACAACGTTGCCTGCTCTTAGTGTTCGAACCTGAATATCACCACCCTGCAGGTCCAGTTCCAGCAACGCCGCAGAGTCTTCAAAGGCGACACCTACAACGTTCGCGCCGGGATAGACAAAGCCAGAAGTCGCTGCAACGTTAAGGCGTACCTCAGACGGAAGCCCAAGAGGATTCAACAATACATCCAACAGGCTCGTATTTCTCATGGTTGCAAAATCTGTCAGCGGTAAGGTAACCACATTATCAGGATTCTCCACACCACAAGTCAGCGTTCCCAGCAGCGCACTACCAAGACACTCAGAAGTATCAGCCTCGGCCGTAGCAACAACATCAGAGTCGCTAGTCAACATCGGCGTATACTGCTCGCCATTGATGCCACACTGGTACAATGCATTGTCTACCGCATCACACTCGTCACCGATGTTGTCATTATCGGAGTCTAGCTGATCTGGGTTTTGGACAGTCGGGCAGTTGTCCCCGCCCAATGTTGGAGAAAGCGACTGAAATCCTCCTAAACCGAGGTCAACCTTGTCATCAACACCATCACCATCCTGATCAACATCACAGGCATCACCGATACCGTCACCGTCAATGTCCGACTGATCTGCATTTGCAGTGTCCGGGCAATTATCCGCTGGTGTGGAGCCGGTTGCATTATTGGGGATACCGTCCCCATCAGTATCTGCGGTAGCATCACAAAGGGCCGGATCAGTACCGTCTGTTAGTGGACACGCATCGGAATCATTTGCGGTGCCGTCTCCATCGATATCGTCATCACATGCATCGCCGATTCCATCTCCGTCCAGATCCGCCTGAGCCTCGTTAAACACCAGCGGGCAGTTATCGTCAGAAATGTCAGTAAAGGTACCATCGCCATTATCGGTCTTGTCAGGCACACCATCACCGTCAGAGTCGATATCACAAGCGTCGCCAAAAAGATCAGAATCGGTATTCAACTGATCATTATTTGGAACTGCTGGACAATTATCTTCGTTATTCAGAATACCATCGCCGTCGATATCTTTACCGGTGATATTGTCGTCACAGGCATCATCGATACCGTCAACATCCTGATCAATACCCAAATTCACAGCATTCGGACAAGAATCTTCGTTGTCGGGAACCCCATCACCATCGGAGTCAAACCCTTGGGTGTCCCCGCCTACAGAGCCGCCGCCATTACTATCCGACTTACAACCAGCCAATGCCAGCAGTGCCGTGAACAGCAACGCCATATACCAGCTAAATCGAGTCATTCTCATTGTATTGCTCCTGTTGCCAAAGCTCAGCGGGAAATCACGTTGAATTCAACGCGGCGATTCCGCTCTCGTCCTTCTTCCGTGTCGTTACTGCGAATAGGCTTGGATTCACCATAACCGTTGGCAGTCAGCTGATCCGGATCAACCCCCAGATCAATCAGGTAGTCACGCACAGCATTGGCCCGCTGTTCGGACAGCTGCTGATTGTATGCCTCGGAGCCTACGCTATCGGTATGTCCGGCCAACTCAACCTTCATATCCAACTGACCTTTGAGGGCGTCAGCGGCACGGATCAGAATGTCTTTGGCATTAGCGGTCAGGCGGTTCGAGTTGAATTCAAACGTGACGCCACGCAAAACCACAGACTGTTCCTGCTCGGTATCAACACAACCGACGGAATTCACTTCCAGGCCTTCCAGAGTGTTCGGACACTGGTCGACACCGTCAACCACGCCATCACCGTCGGAATCCGCAAAGTCTTTCTCAACCACGACTTCACGCTCGATAACCTTTGTCTTTTCGACAATCTGCTTGCGAGTCGCGCCAATCGGAACCGTCAGCCCCAGACTGAACTGGATGTCAGACTGCCCATCGTCAAACGAGTCGTAAAAATAGCGGGCATCACCGCGAATGCGGATCCCGGACTGCGTCAGGGGAGAGGTCATCAGGCCAAGCCCGACATTGGCAAAACCGCCAAACTCGCCTGCGGAATTGTTGGCAACGTCATTGCGGGAGACACCACCGCCAATCAGACCATAAGGGGTAAATTCCTCATCGCCGAAGAATCGATAGGTCAGGTCTACACCCAGTCCCTGCTGGTAATAATCTGTCAGTGCCGAGTCATCTGTTTCAATGACACCTGAGAAGCCCTGGGGCTCAACCCACCAGTGGTCGTCCAGCCGAATGCCGTAAATAACCCTTACCGCAGAGCCATACTCATCGGTACGCTCGCTGTCCGGCTCAATATAAACACCCATAACCGACAATTCAGTGTTGTGCTGGACACTGTCTGTAGCCTTTGCAACGTCCGGTGCCAGCGACACAAGCATGCTTGCGGCCAACAGCGAAGGTATTTGTATCGGCTTCCTCATTCCAAAAGTTCTCCCTTTATTTTTTGTCTGAACGGTAGCCACCATGCGAACTGACTCACACGCTAACCTGCCAGAGTATAGAACAATTCACCGCAAAAATTGGCTCTATTGCCGCGTACAAAAGGCTACAAAAGCCATGACACTTTCGGGTGATACCCATAGTAGTAGATGGAAATCAAAAGAATGATCAGGGGCGAGAGAAGTATGACTCTACTTATGCTATTGAAATTTAATGCCTTTTATCGAAGGCTCCGGGCCGAAATAAGATGGATGTTAACTTCGGGAACAGGGTGCGTCAGAAAACTGTCCAAAGATTAGGTTTTTTAGCGACCATTTTTTGTCAAAAAAAATTCTAAAAAAATGGCAACTTTTCATTGATCAAGGACCCAGCTCACATAATTGTTATTGTGAGTAACCTAGGGTGACTTTCCGTCATTCAGGGCCAGCGCCCCTTTGACAATGCGATAGATGAACCAGATGGCGATGCCAAGCAGAATAAACCAGCCGATGATCAGGGGAGCAGTCAAAGTACCGATAACCATCCACAACAGCCCGATCCAGAAGGTGCGAATCTGCCATCGAAAATGTGGTTCGATCCAGGTGCCTGTTACGTCATCCAGCTTGACGTAATTGATGATTACCCCAACCAACGGCGTTATACCGGCGAAAAAGAACAGACCCTGGAGTACGTAAACGACAACCGCCAGATTACGGGCGGGCTCAGACCGTCGTACGATGGGGTCGGAATCGGCAGAGATGAAATCGGGGTCAGTCACGGGTAACTCCAGTCAATTCGATGGCCGAAGTTTACCATAGGGCGGCAGACACGGAAGTGTCCGCAGCGTGAATCAGGAAGCCAAACGAAAGCGGGCCACCCAGTCATTGAGCAGCCCGCTTTCGCTATTGTGTCGTGGTTAGCCTAAGGCGATATAGGCTCAGACACCCACAACACGGCCATCATCCCGGGTCACAATGACCGTTGCATCCCGGGGGCGTGATTCATCCGCGTTAGGCCAGTTGCCCTTTGGATGCTGGATATTAACGAACATGGTCTTGCCATCGGGGGTCGTAACAACGCCGGTGACCTCGCAACCAACCGGGCCAACGAAGAAGCGACGAATGTCCCGTGTCCGCGGATCAGCGGCCAGCATCATATTGTTGAGGTACGGCTCACTGGAGCTGCCATCGGTCTGGATCCACAGGCGGCCGTTGTAATCGAACCAAAGACCATCCGGGCTGTTAAAGGTATTGGAGTCATCGAGGGTCACAACGGCCTCGCCATCCACGACCGTTTCGGTGCCCTGCTCGCCGGCGAACACGAAAATGTCCCACTCGAAAGCGGTGGCAGCGTGGTCATTGCCAGCCTCCATCCAGCGAATGATGTGTCCTGTGCGGTTCTCAACCACCGGGTTCGCGGCATTGACGTCGTCAAACCCGTCCTTGCCCCGGTTGCTGTTGTTGGTCAGGGTGAAGTAAACCTCGCCCGTTCTCGGATCCACCGCCCCCCACTCCGGGCGATCCATGGTGGTTGCGCCCGCAATGTCCGCCGCCAGGCGGGTATTGAGCAGAACATCCTGCTGACTGTCAAAACCGTCAAAGGCAATGTCGCCCACGCTGGTGCCCTTGGCGGCGGCTACCCTGGCAGCGAAGTTCTCATCCTCCAGCGACAGCGGTAGCCAGTCGCCGG
The DNA here is from genome assembly GCF_947259545.1 of uncultured Marinobacter sp. Taxonomy (GTDB): domain Bacteria; phylum Pseudomonadota; class Gammaproteobacteria; order Pseudomonadales; family Oleiphilaceae; genus Marinobacter. The sequence continues at coordinate 713,613 of NZ_CAMYMK010000002.1, read as the reverse complement.
TCCCATCTTCGTTGAAGCGCGCCACATACAGGGTGCCCTCGTCCAGCAGATAACCACCGGCGGTTGCCGCGTAGTAGGGCTGTGCGGAAACAAACTTGTAGATGTATTCAAAACGGGAGTCATCTCCGGAATAACAGACCACCGGCTCTCCTTCTTTTGCCGGGGCGAAAATGACGCCTTCGTGACCAAAGCGCCCCAGGGCGGTCCGTTTCTGCGGCTTGCTTTCCGGGGTAAACGGATCAATCTCCACCATGAAACCATAGGTGTTGGCTTCGTTCCGGTAGTCCAGATCCGCGGAGGCTTCCTTCACCGACACGTCGAAGCGCAGATACTGGTCCTCAGCACTGTCGGCCAGTTCCCAATCGTAGCGGGACGCTGATCCCACACCGTGACGGACCTGTTCACGGGGCTGGGTCGCATCGCTATTGGCAAAGTATCCATGCCAGTTCTCCTCCGCCGCCAGGTAGGTGCCCCAGGGCGTGGGTCCCATGGAACAATTGTTGAGCGTACCCCGGGTTTCAGTGGCCGTGGGGCTGTATTTGGTAGCCAACTTTTCGTAGCCACGCAGCGGCCCGCGGACATCCATCGGCGTGCCACCGGTGATCCGGCGATTGAACGGACTACCGTGGACCACTTCCCAGGCACCGGCCCTGGCTTGCTTGATATGGATAACGGAGACACCGTGAGCGGCAACTTCCTTGCGAACCTCATCCACCGGCCGTGTGCCGTCTTCGTTCGTGGTGGCACCAGCGGGATGCAGCGCGGATTGGTTGATGTATTCATGATTCATCACCAGCAAACCTTCGGTGGAACTGCTGCCGCCGGCTTTCTGGTCGATCGGGAAAAAGTGCATGCCATCGTGATGCATGCCCACCTGGTTTTCCTGATCAGCCCCGGTATTGGTCCCATCCGGGCGATAGTCCGGATAATCGCCGCTCAACGGCGTTCCCCAGGGAACAAAGGATTGGGCGGTGTAACCCTCGGGCACCACAACCCGGTTCGCGTCAGAGACTGCAACGGCTTTGAATCCAAGTTTGGTATGGCCTTTGGCAAGGCCGTTGCCATGAATTGTTTCATGCCCCCTGGCATGGCCATTGCCCTTGAAATTACCGTCAATCGCGGCTGCACCCATTAAACTGGTCAGCGCTGCACCCACGGTTCCCTTCATCACGGTACGCCGCTTCAACCGCGACGCCAGAACAGAGGTGAATGTGGTGTTACCCGAGTGATTGACCACGGGCTCGTAATCCGGATCAAGATAATTGGGGTCCAGGTCTTGTTTGGCCATTGGTGCCTCTCTCATCAGGTTGTCGGTATGTCGTGCTGAGAGGACAGTGTCAGGCCTTTGAATGACAGCCCGCTGACAATACGAAGACAGTCTTCTTAACGTTTTTTGACAACCGGTTTCGGGAACCCAGTTATAAAAAAGCCCGCTCCGTTTGCACGGAGCGGGCTTTCAGCATTTGGCAATGGCTATCGTTTACTTGCTGTCGTCAGTGGCTTCCTCGTAGCTTTCTTCCATGGAGTCGCCAGCCTCTTCCATGGCATCGCCAGTATCATCAATGGCTTCGTCCATCGATTCGCCGGCGTCTTCCATCATGTCACCAGCGTTATCCGCAGCCTTTTCAAAATCGGCACCCTCGTCTTCCTGACTGCAAGCAGCAAGGCCCAGTGTCATCATCAGAACCAGTGCACTTAAAGTTAGCTTGTTCATACCATGTCCTTTATTTGGCAAATGTATACAACGCAGGCAAGTGTATGGCTGCGGAGGCATATGAGGCAATTACCGGCGGATTACCCTTCTGTTAGCTCTGACAGCCGCCAGCACACTATCTAGGCAATCAACCAATACCGGCCGACACCTCCATACCATCAACCATCACAACATGGTCAAGACGAAGCATCTGCCCCCGTCCGATCAGCACGAATTCCTGCCCGGCCCGACTGAACAGGTCACGAATGACATCATGAACAATCTGGACCTGACCGGCATCGTCCCGATACACAATCTCCAGAATCCGGGAGGAAAACAGATGCTCACGCAGAAACTGGTGGACGGACCAGTGCACGGATTGCGGGGTGTTGGAAAGGTTTTCCGAGGCCATGGCTGATACTTCCCTGTGGGTCGTGACCAATGAAGTCAGTGTGGTCCATAAACCTCTGATGCGCCAGCCCCATCAGGAAGCGAACAGCGTATGACCCATAATGACCGACGATCCTTGTTGCATTGCAAGATTGTCCGACATAAAGTTAGGTCACATCCTGATCACTGGAGCCCCACAATGAGCACAAAAACCCGCGACCAACTGGATATAAAGTCTATTGATGCCAACAATGGCGTCAGCACCGCTGAGAGTTCTTCCCCTTCCAAAGTTGGCCAGGACTGGAAAGACCCCAAACGCTATCTTTGGCTGATGGGTCCCGCCTTGCCCGGCATAGGCCTTGCCGCCATGGCCGGGTATGCCATCGCCCCGAAAAAGCTCCGGGCCCTTGCCTGGACTGGACCAGCACTTGTTCATGGCATCATTCCAGGGCTGGACCGGGCCATCGGCGAAGACAAGAGCAATCCTCCTGAATCGGCGGTAAAGACGCTTGAGCAGGACAAATATTACGACAGGATCGTGAAGGCGTTTATTCCAACCCAATACGCCATGACTTTCATGGGTGCCTGGCTGGCAAGCCGTAAGAAGACGCCAATGTCCGACCGAATTGGTCTCACTCTGACGGTTGGCGCCATTAACGGGGTGGGCATCAACACAGCTCACGAACTCGGGCACAAGTCCAACAAGCTGAACAAGCTGATGGCCATGGCGGCCCTCGCGCCAACCGGTTACACCCACTTCGTGGTAGAGCACAACTTTGGCCACCATAAGCGTGTGGCCACACCCGAAGATCCGGCCAGCAGTCGCATGGGCGAGAGCTTCTGGAAGTTCCTGCCGCGCACGGTGGTGGGCGGCATCAAGTCTGCCGTGAAGATCGAGAAGGCGCGTCTGGCACGCAAGGGCAAGGGCTTCTGGAGTCTGGACAATGAGTTGCTGCAGGGCTGGGCGATGAGCGCCGGGTTCTTTGGCGCCACCACGCTGGTGTGCGGCCCCCGCGCCATTCCGTTCCTGGCGGCACAGGCAGCCTACGGTGCCAGCCTGCTGGAGACGGTGAACTATGTGGAGCACTATGGCCTGCTGCGCCAGAAAGATGCCAAAGGCAAGTATGAGCGCACCCAGCCGTCCCACAGCTGGAACAGCAATCACATTGTGACCAACCTGTTCCTGTATCAGTTACAGCGCCATTCGGATCACCATGCGCATCCGACCCGCAGCTTCCAGGCATTGCGTCACTTCGAGGATGCACCACAATTGCCGGGTGGTTATGCGTCGATGCTGTTGCCGGCCTATCTGCCATCCTGGTGGTACGAGATGATGGATAAGCGGGTGATCGAGCACTATGAGGGTGATCTGGACAAGATCAACTGGGACCCTGACCGCAAGGCGGAGTTGATGGCCAAGTATGCGGATTATGCCGCCGAGGTGGCTGCCGAGGCCAAGGCACGGCGGGAGGCTGACTCTGAGGAGGCCGCCTAGATTTTGAACTTGGGTGCCGGCGGTCAGCTGGCCCCTTCTCCCGGGACACGCTGTAAATACGTCCCTGTACGCTTGAGTGCAGCATCCCTGCTGCACACAGTCCCGGGAGAAGGGGCCAGCCGCCCGCTCAAAGTGCGGAGTTACCTTCCTTTAAAAACCGCTTCCCTTCTTTCAAGAAACGACTGAATTCCTTCTTTCACATCTTCGCTGGCCATGACCGGCTGCAGGTCCAGGAACAACCGTTGTTTTGCGATTTCCTGCCCTTCGCTGGTAGCGATTTTCGAAGACTTCAGGCTGCCCTGAACCCCCAGGGGCGCTGCCCTGGCAATTTTCTCTGCGATCTCCATGGCGACGTTGAACTGCTCGCCCGGCTCCACCATTTCCTGAATCAGCCCCCACTGCAGGGCCTGCTCGGCGGTCCATTCGTCGCCGGTGAGCAGGTAACGCTGGGCATTGCCCCAGCCGATTTCCCGCTGCAGGCGAATGGTCGCGCCACCGCAGGCGAAGATGCCGCGTTTGACTTCCAGTTGGGCGAAGCGGGTGCCTTTGGCGGCAACGCGCACGTCGGTGTTGAGCATCATTTCGACGCCGCAGGTAAAACAGATTCCCTGGGCGGCGAAAACAACAGGTTTGGTGAGGCCTTCACCGGTGATGTGGAAGGGATCCAGCTCGCCTTCCCCCGGTTCAATGCCGGTGCCATTGGCGAATACTTCGGCCCAGTCATCGAGTTGCAGGCCGCTGGTGAAGTGGTCGCCTTCGGCGTACATCAGACCGACCCTCAATTCCGGGTCGTTTTCCAGCTGGTGATAGGCCGCCGCGATTTCGTGGTACATCGCCCGGTTCATGGCGTTCATTTTGTCCGGGCGGTTCAGACCGATCAGAAGGATGTGGCTTTTCTTTTCTACGTTAACCAAGGCCATGTCCAACACCTTCAAAGTTCGTTCGTAGTATTCCGTAGGCCCCACCCATGTTTGGGCGCAAGCGGCTGGTACGGCCGCCCGGGACCGTCTGTGGCCATGGATGGCCACAGACGAGCCTACATGGATGTACTCGTGGCGTGTCCCGGGAGGCCGTACCAGCCGATTGTGCCTACCCCCTGACTAGAACCATTCGGATTTCATGTTCAGACAAGTATCGTCCTGATTCCGCAGCAGGACCAGGTCCTGGGCCACCGTCGGCAATTCCCAGTGGAAAAAGTACTGGGCGGCCTGAAGTTTGCCCTGGTAGAAGTTGCGCTCGTCGTCACTGTTGGCAGAAGCCAAAGCATTGGCGGCGGCGTTGGCCTGGCGGAGCCACATCCAGGCGACGATGATGTGACCGAACAGGTGCAGGTAACAGGCGGCGTTGGCCAGAGGTTTGTCCACGTCACCCCCCATCAGGGACTTGCCCAGGTCCTGGGTGACTTTCACCGCCTGCTGCAGGGTTTCGCTGAGTGACAGCGCCCATTGCTGGCAGCGATCCGTGGTTGCTGCCTCGAGATCCACCTGCATTTCCTGCATCAGCAGCTGCAGACCGTGGCTCTGGTCCTGCCAGATCTTGCGCCCCAGCAGGTCCAGGGCCTGAATGCCGTTAGTGCCTTCATGGATGGGGTTCAAGCGGTTATCCCGCCAGCACTGCTCCACCGGGTATTCCCGGGTGTAGCCGGCACCACCGTAAACCTGGATCGCCAGGTCGTTGGCTTTGGGGCCGTATTCAGAAGGCCACGCCTTGATAACCGGGGTGAGCAAGTCGAGCAGCTTGCCGGCTTCCTGGCGCTTCTGTTCGTCAGGATGGGTATGCTGGTCATCCATCAGGCGAGCGCCGTACAGGCACAGGGCCAGACCGCCTTCGCTGTATGCTTTCTGAGCCAGCAGCATGCGCCGAACATCGGCGTGATCAATAATCGGCACCTGCGGGGATTCCGGGTTCTTTTCACTGGCCTTGCGACCCTGCAGGCGATCTTTGGCGTATTCCAGGCTGTGCATGTAGCCACGATAACCGACCACCGCTGCACCAAAGCCCACACCGACACGGGCTTCGTTCATCATCTGGAACATGTATTTCAGGCCCTGATGGGGCTCGCCCACCAGGTAACCGTGGCAGGGCGCATCGTCGCCAAAGCTCAGGGCAGTGGATGTGGTGCCACGGTATCCGAGTTTGTGGATCAGACCGGCGAGGTTGACGCCGTTGCGCTCGGTGGAATTCCCCTCTTCGTCCACCAGGAATTTGGGCACGATGAACAGGGAAATGCCTTTGACGCCCGCCGGAGCTCCTTTGATTTTCGCCAGCACCATGTGAACGATGTTCTCGGTAATGGACTGTTCGCCTCCGGAGATGTAGATCTTGGCCCCTTTGATCAGGTAGTCGCCATCGTCGGTGGGGGTCGCGGAGGTGCGAATATCCGCCAGGGAGGAGCCGGCATGGGGCTCGGTGAGCGCCATGGTGCCGGTAAACCGTCCTGAGAGCATGTGCGGCAGGAAGGTGGCCTTCTGCTGCTCATTGCCGAAGACACGAACGAGGTTGGCCGCGGCAGTGGTCAGGAACGGGTAACCTGCAGTGCCGGGGTTGGCGGCGGTGAAGAAGCCGTTGCAGGCGGCCATGACCGATTCCGGCAGTTGCATGCCGCCGAGGTCGTAGTCGTAACGACCGGCGATGAAGCCGGCTTCGGCGTAGGCGTCGAAGGCTTCTTTGACCTGGGGGAGCATCTCGACTTTGCCGTCGACAAACCTGGGTTCGTCTTTGTCGGCAGCGCTGTTGTGGGTGGCAAATTTTTCCCGGGCCATTTTGTCGGCGGTTTCGATGACGGCATCGAAGGTGTCGCGACTGTGTTCGCTGAAGCGCTCGCGGGTGGTGAGGCTGGCGGTGTCGAGGACTTCGTAGAGTTGGAACGCCAGGTCGCGGCGGTCAATCAGCGTGTCGGTCATGCTTGGTCTCCTGTTTGTTGCTGACAGCCTCTCATACCTCTGTTTTTCTGGGAACCGGCATTTATGCCATAATCTTGGTGAATCCCGCCATTTCAATATTTTGACAGCTCTGGCAGGAGTCCGGCGACCGGTCGTAAGAGGGGCAGTTCCTCCCGGGACACGCCGTAAATACATCCATGTAGGCTTGAGTGCAGCATCCCTGCTGCACACAGTCCCGGGAGGAACTGCCCCTCTTACGCCCTACTTCGGGAGTTAGTATGCGGACTGTTGCAGTGATTGGGTTTGATGGAGCGCTTGCCAGCGCCATCACTGGCGTCATTGATCTGTTTCGGCTTGCCGGGGTGACCTGGGCACGGATAAACGGTGAGCCGCCTGAACCGCAATTTACTACCCGTTTGCTAACTAAAGGCGGGGCACCCTGCCGCTGCATAAATGGTCTGACGATTCTGCCCGATGGGGCGTGGAACGAGACCCAGGCCTCTGAAGACGGCACTGATCTGGTGATTATTCCGACCATTGGCGGACCGATAGAGCGGGTGTTGGCAGAGAACCCTGAGCTGATTGAGTGGCTTGCCGGTTTTCACTCGTCGGAGTCAGGGCAAGTGCGCGTAGCCAGCAACTGCACCGGGGCTTTCATGCTGGCAGAGGCCGGCGTGTTGGACGGGCGGCAGGCGACGACCTATTGGGGATTCAGCCACCAGTTCCGGCAGCGGTATCCGGCGGTGGATCTGCATCAGGACAAGCTGGTGACGGTGGACGGAGACATTGCCTGTGCGGGCGGTGGGATGGCGTGGTGGGATCTGGGGATTTATCTGGTAGAGCGATACGCCGGAACCCAGGTGGCACGAGAGTTGGCGAAGGCGTTTGTGATTGATGCCGGGCGCACGAGCCAGGCGCCTTACAGTGCCCTGCAGGCCCGGCGGTACCATTCGGATGCGGCCATCCTGAAATTACAGGACTGGCTGGACGAGCATTATGGTCAACCGGTGACCCTGCAATTCCTTGCCGCCCAGTGCGGCCTGACAGAGCGTTCGTTGATTCGGCGGTTCAGGGCCGCAACTGGCGACACGCCTACCGGCTACCTTCAGGTTCTGAGGATAGAGGCGGCACGACAACACCTGGAAAGTTCCCGAATATCAGTAGAAGAGGTGACCCGGAGGGTAGGCTATGAAGACGTCAGTTCGTTCAGCCGACTATTTCGTAAACACACCGGTCTGACACCGGGAACCTATCGCTCCAGATTTGCACATTAATGCAGCCGGAACGCCCGAGTGGCCCGGGTTATGCATCGGTTTTAAATGTGAGCCATCAGGTGCCACAGAACGTAAAGAATATTGACGGGTGTAAAAATGGGGAGGTTCGCCATGAACGCACCGATTAGACAAAGCCAGGCAGACATTCTGAACAAGCTTTATGACATGAAACAGAAGCAACTTGCTCAGGCCTGTCAGCAGGGACACAGCTTGCGTTGTCAGGTACTTGAAGCGGAAGCGGAAGCCATATTCAATGCCCTGAAGTCCATCCGGTAACGGATAAAGTATCAATCGCGGAGCCCAATGTCCGGTGTCGGCTCCACAATTGCTTCATATAGCCGCGAAGGCTAGAGACATTATCGGTTTCATTCACCATCCCGGTGCCCCAAATGTCTCTAATGTGCCCTTCAACGTCACCCTCCCTTGTGTCCCTTTTTGTCAGATACCGGCCGCCACTTCGGTTCCCTGGCGTATGGCCCGTTTTGCGTCCAGTTCTTCGGCAACATCGGCACCGCCAATCAGGTGGGCTTTCACGCCGGCACCGGCCAATTGATCAAATAGTTCACGGTAGGGTTCCTGACCTGCGCAAATGATCACATTATCGACACTCAGCACTTTGCTTTCCTGCACCTTGCCATCCTTATCCCGGATGGATATGTGCAGACCCTCGTCGTCAATGCGGTCGTAACTGCACCCCCGCAACATATCGACGTCGCGGTGCTTGAGGCTGTTGCGGTGTACCCAGCCCGAGGTCTTACCCAGACCGCCGCCAACCTTGCCGGTTTTGCGCTGCATCAGGTAGATTTTACGCGGCGATGATGTGGGCTTGCGCTCCGCTAATCCGCCCGGACCGTCAAACGTGGGATTCACACCCCACTCCGCCTGCCAGTCCGCCACACTGACCTGCTCGCCTTCCGGGTGATGACCGAAATCGTGGGTCAGGAATTCGCTGACGTCGAACCCGATACCGCCGGCACCAATGACCGCGACACTTTCACCAACCGGTTTGTTGTGGCGCAGGACATCGAGATAACCCAGTACCTTGGGATGGTCGATGCCATCAATTTGTGGTGTCCGCGGCTTCACGCCGGTGGCGATGATGACGTCGTCAAAACCCTGTTCGGCCAGCTCTGCCGCCCCGACGCGCGCATTGAGCTTCAGGTCGATCTCCAACAGTTCGATCTGGCGCTGGTAGTAGCGCAGGGTTTCGTAAAACTCTTCCTTGCCGGGGATGCGCTTGGCGTAGTTGAACTGACCGCCAATCTTATCGTCGGCCTCGAACAGGGTCACCCGGTGGCCACGCTTGGCAGCCGTTGTAGCTGCCGCCAGGCCTGCCGGCCCTGCACCAACGACTGCTACGCGGCGAACCACGGGCGCTACCGTCAACACCAGTTCGGTTTCGTGGCAGGCCCTGGGGTTCACCAGACAGGAAGCGCGCTTGGCCTTGAACACATGATCCAGGCAGGCCTGGTTGCAGGCAATGCAGGTGTTGATCTCATCAGCCCGGCCCTGCTCGGCCTTGCGCACGAATTCGCTGTCCGCCAACAGCGGGCGGGCCATGGAAACCATATCCGCCTTGCCGGCGGCGAGGATTTCTTCGCCTTTCTCCGGGGTATTGATGCGGTTGGTGGTACAGATCGGAATATCCACTTCACCGTAGAACTTGGCCGTTACGTCGGCGAAGCCGCCACGAGGAACAGAGGTTACGATGGTAGGCACCCTGGCCTCATGCCAGCCAATGCCGGTATTGATGATGGTGGCGCCGGCCTTTTCGATGGCCTTGCCCAGGGTCACGATCTGATCCCAGGTCTGACCGCCTTCCACGAGGTCGAGCATGGAAAGACGATAGATAATGATGAATTCAGGTCCGACCGCCTCACGCATACGGCGAACGATTTCCACCGGCAGACGCATGCGGTTTTCGTAGGGGCCACCCCACTTGTCCGTGCGCTTGTTGGTCCGCTCACACAGGAACTGATTGATGAAGTAGCCTTCAGAGCCCATCACCTCAACGCCATCATAGCCACCGAGTTTCGCCAGTTTCGCGGCATTGACGAAATCGTTGATTTGCCGCTCCACACCTTTGGTGGACAGGGCACGCGCCTTGAACGGGCTGATCGGCGCCTTGGTGGCGGATGCGGAAACGATCAGTGGCTGATAGCCGTAACGACCGGCGTGAAGCAACTGCAGGCAGATCTTGCCGCCCGCTTCATGGACAGCCCCGGTAACGTGCCGGTGCAACAACGCAGTGGCACGATTGTTCATGGTGGAAGACAGGGGTGCCAGCTGGCCGACCAGGTTTGGCGAATACCCGCCGGTCACCATCAGCCCAACGCCCCCTTCAGCCCGCTCGGCAAAGTAACGGGCGAACTTGTGTATGTTCCAGAACCGATCTTCCAGGCCGGTATGCATGGAGCCCATCAGTACCCGGTTCTTGAGTTCAGTAAAACCAAGGTCGAGGGGCTTTAGAAGCGTTGGATAGGCTGCGGTCATAGTGATTCTCTCGAGTACACACATGAAAAGTGGCATGGTAGCACAGGCTTCTAAGACTAATGTATGACTTAAAAACCACTCAACAGCTTGATTTTTCGCAAGCTGACTTGACCTGAGGGACCTGCCACGTATCATCGGCATTCGTATCTGACTAACGGAGCACTTATGACCGCAAGGTCCAACGTGTTAAACCAACCTGGGTTCCACCCGGTCACTGCTGATATGCGGAGACACCGGGGCAGGTTGCCGTACTTTCCGGACCCACCCCATCTGATCTGATTTTTCCCGCCACCTGCCGTCAACGTCGGCGGCTTGCACCGGTCGGTGCAGAATGGCTGGTCGGGGACTAGACTCAGGCACAGACTGCATCTTCATCCATGAAAGAGAAAAACCGATAACGAGGTTGCGATGTCGCTACCGCTGGTCGTTTTACTGCCCTTTCTAGGGGCGCTGGCAGCACCGTTGTTTGCCCAGGGAGGACGCACGGCAATTGCCATTGCCTCGTCTGTTCCCGCCATCATCGCGCTGGCAGCGCTTTACCCACACTGGTCAACCCTGGCAGACGGAGGCGTCGTCCTCCACAGCTACGAGTGGCTGCCGGCGCTGGGTATTTCCTTCAGTTTCCGACTGGACGGCCTGTCGCTGCTGTTTGCCTTGCTGATCCTTGTTATCGGCCTGCTGATCATTCTTTATGCCCGTTACTACCTGAAGGCCAAGGAGAACGTCGGGAAGTTCTATTCGCTCCTGCTATGTTTCATGGGCTCGATGCTGGGTATCGTCCTGTCCAGCAACCTTCTGCTGATGCTGGTGTTCTGGGAACTGACCAGCCTGACCTCCTTCCTGCTGATCAGCTTCTGGAACCATAAGCAGGACGCCCGCCGCGGCGCACGCATGGCACTGGCCGTCACCGGCGGAGGTGGCCTGGCCCTGATGGCGGGCATTCTGATCATCGGCAATATTGTCGGCAGTTTCGAGTTGGATGACGTCCTGGCAGCCGGGGACCTGATCAAGGCCCATAGCCTGTACCCCGTCGCCCTCACCCTGGTGCTGCTCGGGGCATTTACCAAGTCGGCCCAGTTCCCGTTCCATTTCTGGCTTCCCCACGCCATGCAGGCGCCAACTCCGGTATCGGCGTACCTGCACTCCGCCACCATGGTGAAGGCCGGCATATTCCTGATGGCCCGCCTTTACCCGGCGCTGGCAGGCACCGAGCAATGGTTCTACATGGTGAGCTTCACCGGTATGGCCACGCTGTTGATTGGTGCCTATGTAGCCATGTTCAAACATGACCTGAAAGGCCTGCTGGCCCATTCAACGGTCAGTCATCTGGGGCTGATTACCCTGCTGTTTGGTATGGGTACGAAACTGGCTGCAGTCGCGGCCGTTTTCCACGTGATCAATCACGCCACTTTCAAGGCCTCCCTGTTTATGGCGGCAGGCATCATCGACCATGAAACCGGCACCCGGGATATGCGGCGAATCAACGGCCTCTGGCGCTACATGCCCCACACCGCCACCCTGGCCATGGTTGCTGCCGCCTCGATGGCAGGTGTGCCGTTGCTCAATGGTTTCCTGAGCAAGGAGATGTTCTTTGCTGAATCCCTGCAGTTGAACCTGCCGGGGTTCTGGGCCTGGGTACCACCGCTGGTTGCCACCCTTGCCGGGATTTTTGCCGTCGCCTATTCGGCACGTTTTATCCACGATGTGTTCTTCAACGGCAAACCGGTGGATCTGCCGATTTATCCACCCCATGAGCCACCGCGCTATATGAAAATCCCGGTGGAAATCCTGGTGTTTGCCTGCATCATGGTCGGGGTGTTTCCCGCCATCTCCGTTGGCCCGCTGCTCTATACGGCGGCTGCAGCCACCCTCGGCGGACCGGTGCCGGAATATCATCTGACGATCGCCCACGGGTTCAACCTGCCGCTGGTGATGAGTTTCGCCGCCTTCTTTGGTGGCCTGCTTATGTACAGCCAGCGCCAACGTTTTTTCGACTTCCATGCCCGCTTCAAGGAAATTGATGAAAAGGCGGTCTTTGAGGGCGTAGTTTCCTGGCTGGCCAGTACAGCCAACCGGCTGACATTCTTTATCGAAAATGGCTCTTTGCAACGTTATGCGGCGCTACTGGTTATCAGCGTGGTCGCTGTCGCAATCGTACCGTTGACCAGCCTGGGGGTATTTGTTGGCGAAAACGGGCTATCCCCCATCGACTGGCCGACTCTGATCGGCATTGCCATCCTGATCCTGTGTGCTCTGGCAACGGCCGTGATGCATAGGGAGCGCTTCTATGCCCTGATCCTGCTAAGTGTCGTTGGCCTGCTGGTATCACTGGGTTTTGCCCGCTTCTCCGCACCGGACCTGGCCATGACCCAGCTGTCTGTGGAGGTCGTGACCATCGTTCTACTGATGCTTGCCCTGTTTTACATGCCTTCTTGGACCCCGATAGAAAGCTCAACCAGTCGACGGGTCCGTGACGCAGCAATCGCACTGGTTGCAGGTGCTGGCATGACCCTGGTAACCCTGGCGATGCTTACCCGGCCATTTACATCCATCTCCGAATACTTCCTCGACAACAGCAAGCCTGGCGGCGGCGGAACCAATGTGGTGAACGTCATCCTCGTCGACTTCCGGGGCTTTGATACCCTTGGCGAAATTACCGTATTGGCCATCGCCGCTCTGGGTATCTACTCCATGCTCAAGAATACCGTGCTGACACCGCCACCCGGCGATGGACAGGGCCATGCCTGGAATCGGGATGCCTACCCGCTGATGCTGCGCCAGATCGCACGGCCGATGCTGCCCCTGGCACTGATGGTGTCTGCTTATATCTTCCTGCGCGGGCATAACATGCCCGGTGGCGGCTTCATTGCCGGCCTGATTACAGCAGTGGCGCTGATCCTCCAGTACATTGCCAGCGGCATGATCTGGACCCAGTACCGGGTGCCGTTCCGCTACCACAACGTGATTGGTCTCGGCCTGCTGTTTGCCGTGATCGCCGGCGCTGCCAGCTATGCGTTTGGTTACCCGTTCCTGACCAGCACATTCGATTACATAAAATGGCCGGTCGTTGGCAAATTCGAAGTGGCGTCAGCCCTGGTATTTGATCTGGGTGTCTACCTGACGGTCATCGGGGCAACACTCCTGGCACTGGTCAGCATCGGCCGCCTGTCCCCCCATTCCGCCATCAAAAGTATTAAGGAGAGCGCATAATGGAGTTGGCATTCGCTCTGGCCATCGGCGCACTGACCGCCTCCGGCGTTTACCTGCTGTTAAGGGCCCGGACCTTTCCGGTTGTGATCGGCCTGACGCTACTGTCCTACGGCGTCAACCTGTTCCTGTTCTCTTCCGGCCGGCTGGCTACCGGCGGGCAACCCATCATCGGCAGCACCAGCCAGTATTCGGATCCACTGCCACAGGCCCTGGTTCTGACAGCCATCGTGATCGGTTTTGCCATGACCGCGTTTGTGGTGGTGCTGGCGCTGCGGAACCTCGCAGACAATGAAGACGATCATGTAGACGGATACCAGTCCGAACGGACGCCAAAGCTGAAGACAGAAGAAGCGGAGGTATCCGAAAAATGAACCACTGGCTTACCGCGCCCATTCTGATCCCCCTTCTGGGCGGCATACTCCAGGTCTTCATGGGATATGCCCCCGTCAGCCTGCGCCGAACCCTCGCCCTGACAACCACCGTTCTCATTCTGGTGTCCGCGATTGTTCTCCTGGTGCTTGCTGACGACGGCAGCTATCGCGCCTATGCGTTTGGCAACTGGGCACCACCGTTCGGCATCGTCCTGGTTCTCGATCGCCTGGCGGCGTTGATGCTGGTGTTAACGGCCATTTTGGCACTGTTCTGCCACATCTATTCCGTCGGCGGCGCGGATGAAGGCAACCGGCAGTTTCATGCCCTGTATCTGTTTCAGTTGCTGGGGCTGAACATCGCCTTCCTGACCGGTGACCTTTTCAACCTGTTCGTGGCGTTTGAGGTACTGCTGATCGCTTCCTATGGTCTGCTGATGCATGGCGCCGGCACCGCACGCACGGTACCCGGACTGCATTACGTGGTCCTGAACCTGGCAGGTTCCTCCATCTTCCTGATCAGCGTTGGCATGATCTACAGTGTTACCGGCACCCTGAACATGGCCGACCTTGCTCTGCAGGTGCCACGAGTTAGCGGTGAGGACCTGCTTATTGTCAAAGCCGCCGGTATGATGCTGCTGGTGGTATTTGGACTCAAGGCTGCGATCCTGCCCCTATGCTTTTGGCTGCCAAGGGCTTATGCTAAGGCGACCGCGCCTGTCGCCGCACTCTTTGCGGTGATGACGAAGGTGGGAATCTACGCGATCCTGCGCGTCTACACTCTGGTCTTTGGAGACCAGGCCGGCGAGCTCGCCGGCCTGGGCATGGACTGGCTGTTCCCAATGGCGCTGGTCACCCTGGCCATGGGCGTTGTTGGCGCGGTTGGCTCCGAAAGCCTGAAAACCCTCGTTGCCTGGCAGGTCATCATTTCCGTGGGCACTCTTCTGGCTGCGATGTCGCTGGGCTCCGAAGCGGGCACTTCCGCTGCTCTGTTCTATCTGCTCAATACTACCTGGGTGGTGGGCGGCCTGTTCCTGGTAGCCGACCTGATCAGCCGACAGCGCGGTAGCGCCGGGGACCGAATCGTGACGGCGCCCAGAATGCACAACCGCACATTCCTCAGCACCCTGTTCCTGATCGGCGCTGTCGCAGCTGCCGGCCTGCCGCCATTGAGTGGTTTCTTTGCCAAGCTGCTGATCCTCCAGGCCGCAACACCAGGCACACAAATGGCCTGGCTATGGTCGGTAGTGCTGGCTGGCGGCTTCTTCACACTCATTGCATACAGTCGCGCCGGCAGCATCGTATTCTGGCGCACCGTCGATGGTCACGTTGAAAATCCGGGAAGGCTCAGTGGTACCGTGTCAGTCTCAGCCGGCGCACTGGTCGCACTCAGTTTTGTGATCGTCGTCCTGGCCGGACCCATCACCCGCTACACCGATGCAACGGCAGCACAACTGCACAACAGCAGCGACTACATCGAGATACTGAAAACACCCATGGTAGGGAAGGAGGAATAATGTTTGACCGCCTGAATTTTCCCCAACCATGGCTCAGCCTGACCCTGTTTCTAGTCTGGCAATTTCTGAGTAATGGTGTTTCCGGTGCCAGCGTGGTCATGGGGCTACTTCTTGCCTGGCTGATCCCCCAACTGACCCAGGGCTTCTGGCCGGATCGTCCGGCGCTAACCAGGCCATGGCGCCTGCCTGGCTACCTGTTGCGGGTACTGGTGGATATTGTCATCGCCAGCGTCACGGTTGCCCGCCTGATTCTGAGTGGGCGCCCCCCGAAACCAGTTTTCGTCAGCTATCCCCTGGAACTGGAACAACCGATGGCCATAACCATTCTTGCCAGCACCATTTCTCTCACACCAGGGACGGTGAGCGCCGATGTCAGTGACGACCAGAAAATACTGCTGATTCATGCCCTGGATGCGGGCAGTGAACAGGAGGTTATAGACGCCATCAAGCAGCGTTACGAAAAACCACTGATGGAGATGTTTCGATGATTGCCATCGCTCTTAACATTACCATTGCCATGGTCGTACTGGCAGCCGTGTTGAATGTCTATCGGCTGTTCAAGGGGCCGGATGCCCCCGATCGGGTCCTGGCACTGGATACTCTGTATATCAATGCCATCGCCCTTATTATTCTGCTCGGCATTACTCTCGGAACCCGCATGTACCTGGAAGCGGCGATTCTGATTGCCGTCATGGGTTTTGTTGGCACCGTTGCGATGGCGAAGTACCTGAAACGGGGCAGCGTCATTGAATAGGTTGCCGGACGTATCGAAGGTTAACGGAGGATATACCTCATGAGTACGCTAGCCGAGTACACGATAGTAGTCATGCTGTTGATCGGGGGGGCGTTTACCCTGGTCGGGGCCATCGGCCTGGCCCGCCTGCCGGATTTCTTTACCCGCCTTCACGGGCCGACCAAGGCTACAACTCTGGGCGTGGGCGCTATCATACTGGCGTCTGTGGTCTATTTCAGCTTCCAGGGAGAAGGCATTGGTATCACAGAGATCCTGATTATGGCGTTTCTGTTCATGACCGCGCCGATCAGTGCCAACATGCTGGCCAAGGCGGCCATGCACCTCGACGTCGATGTAATGGAAGGCACCAAAGGCAATCCCTGGGAACAATGAACCGGGCCGAAAAAATGTCATTGGATGGAAAGCAAATTGCCGTATAGTAGGCCCCCACTTTTCATCAAGGAGCCATACCCATGCTGAATGTAAACGAATACTTTGACGGCAAGGCGAAGTCCATCTCCTTCCAGACGTCCACGCTTCCCGCCACCGTTGGCGTGATCAGCCCGGGCGAATATGAGTTTGGAACCAGCAAGAAAGAAACCATGACCGTCATCAGCGGTGCCCTGACGGTTCTGCTTCCCGGTATGGAAGAGTGGATGACCTACGGTTCCGGTGAGAGTTTCGATGTTGCCGGCCAGGCAAGCTTCAAGGCGAAAACCGATATCGATACCGCCTACCTCTGCACCTACGAGTAAATAAGACTGGCGATATTGAATTGCAGAGCGAAACAGAATTTCTGTAACACCTGATTCGTTCTGCGATTTTTCTGCAATTCAAGGTTCCGGTTTCAGCCAAAGTGTGTCAGATTTACTCCTGTTTCTCGCAATAACATCAACAACCGGGAAAGAGGTAACAAGTAATGGCACAAACCCGCATTCTTCCACCAGCGGACAACGCCCACCAGTATCCCTTGCTGATCAAACAGCTTCTGCTCTCTGGCCCCAGGTACTCTCCCAACCAGGAAATTGTTTACGCCAACCGCAGCAAGTACACATACACCGATCTGGTTGAACGTATCCACCGCCTGGCCAACGCTCTCACCGATGCGGGCGTAAAGCCCGGAGATACCGTTGCGGTAATGGACTGGGACACCCCGCGCTACCTTGAGTGCTTCTTTGCGGTCCCGATGATTGGCGCGGTATTGCATACCATCAACGTACGTCTCTCGCCCGATCAGATCGTCTACACCATGAACCACGCCGAAGACGATGTCGTATTGGTGCATGATGACTTCCTGCCCATTCTCGAGGGCGTCAAGGATGAGATTAAAACCGTAAAAAGCTACATCCAGCTCACCGACGAGAACGACGCAAAGTCCACCAGTCTCGACGCCGCCGGCGAATACGAAGCCCTGCTGGCAAAGGCCGGGACTGAATTCGACTTCCCGGATTTCGACGAGAACAGCGTCGCAACCACCTTTTACACCACCGGCACAACGGGCAATCCCAAAGGCGTCTTTTTCAGTCACCGCCAGCTGGTACTGCACACACTGGCGATGACCGGGTCCCTGTCAGCCTATGATGAGATGCCACTGCTGCGATCATCATCGGTCTATATGCCTGTCACCCCCATGTTCCACGTCCACGCCTGGGGCGTCCCCTACGCCGCTACCATGATGGGCATCAAGCAGGTCTATCCTGGCCGCTATGAACCGGAACTGCTGGTGGACCTGCTGAAAGAGCACAAGGTGTCTTTCTCCCATTGCGTACCCACCATCATGCAGATGATGATGGGCACCGAGTCCATCAAGACAGCAGACCTCAGCAACTGGCACGTGCTGATTGGCGGTAGCGCTCTGACCAAGGGCCTGTGTGATGCCGGCGCCAAGCTTGGCATCCGCATGTACACCGGTTACGGCATGTCGGAAACCTGCCCGCTGCTGAGCGCTACCCACCTGAAATCGGAAGATCTTGAGCTGCCACTGGAGCAACAGACCGCCAAGCGGGTCAAAACCGGCATCGCGGTGCCCATGGCCGAACTGGAGATCGTGGACCCGTCCGGCAACCCGGTCCCCCATGACGGAGAAGCCAAAGGGGAAGTGGTCGCCCGCGCTCCCTGGCTGACCCAGAGCTACTTCAAGGAACCTGAGAAAGGGGAAGAACTGTGGGAAGGTGGTTGGCTCCACACTGGCGATGTGGCGTCGATTGAACCGGACAACACCCTGGTGATCAAGGACCGCATCAAGGACGTCATCAAGACCGGCGGTGAATGGCTTTCATCCCTGGACCTGGAAAACCTGATCAGCCAGCATCCGTCCGTAGACGGCGCTGCCGTTGTAGGTATTCCCGATGAGAAATGGGGCGAGCGTCCTCACGCTCTGGTCATTCTGAAGCCGGGTGAAGAAGCGTCACTGGAAGACATTCAGGGTCATCTGAAGCAGTTTGTCGACACCGGTGAAATCAACAAGTGGGCCATCCCCGAACAAATCGATTTCGTGGAGGATATCCCGAAAACCAGCGTCGGCAAGATCAACAAGAAGCTGATCCGCGACCAACTCAAGTAAACGCTGCGTTTCACTGGCACCATGGAAAACGCCGCCCCGAGGGGCGGCGTTTTACTATGTACCCTGCATTTGCTTGGGAGATCACCCCTGCAACGAGGACCGTTATACACCGTCGGGCAGAATCAGCTCGTAAACCATGCCCAGTCCATTGGTAAATCCGCCCAGGCCATTCCGGCCTCCCCGATCCGAGGTAAAGTACATACGCTTGCCATCCGGCGAAAACGCAATGCCGGCGATTTCCGAGGCGTCCTGACCAACAATCTGCAGCAAGGGCTTGAGGGTGCGATCCGGGAGAATCACCACCACCTGCATGTCACCACCGTCTTCGGCCACCAGCACGTCACCCTGGGAGGTCACAAACAGGTTATCGACGCCGGAAAGGATGTCATTGGGCGCCTCGGCGGTGGCGCGATCATAAATAACCTCTATGGTCTGAGCGGCTACATCCAGGGCCCATATTCGATCATCTCCCTTGGTTGCAAAGTAGACGATACCCTGGAAAAACCAGACGCCCTCTCCCCCATCAAAGACCGTAGCTTCTTCCAGACGATTCTCATGCTGGGGCTCATGGGGATTCTGCACATCGACCCAGGTCACGGGCTGGGGCGAGTCGACCGCGGCTTCCGCTCCGCCCCCGCCCACACTCAGCATCTGCAATCGGCCTGACTGCAGGGCGGCGCGCTCTGCCCCCTCAGGCCAATCGGAGGGATCCGGTATCCAGCGGTAAAAACGGCCATCCGGCATATCTTCAGTGAGATAGAGCAGACGTTGCTGCGGATCAATGGCAATGGCCTCGTGGGAGAAATACCCCAGCGTCGGGCGGGCCAGACCCTCACCCGGCTGGTACGGGTCACACTCCCACACCTGACCATTGGGAAACTCCTCGCAGGAGAGCCAGGTATTCCAGGGCGTAACACAACCGGCGCAGTTGAAGGTCGTTCCGGACAGGATGGTGTACGAGTCAACAATTGTGCCATCGGGATCAAAAACCAGCGTGCCTACCTGGGCCAGACCCGGGGTCAGTTCTTCCGCGGCATTGGCCAATGTCGCCAATGCCGGATAGGTAAAACCAATGGTCCCGACTCCGGGTACTTCACTGTTGCTGATATATATCCAACCGCCGTTGTCTCTGGGAACCGCGCCGCCGCCATCCGGAAAAATGTGCCAGGGTCGGTTACCAACACCGCCGGTTTCCGGTACCAGTGGTGACATGCCATTGGGTTGGGGTAACTCGCCGTTGATTGCAACGATCCTCGTCGCGAACCCCTCCGGTGTGCGCACGCCGTGTATATCCGGAGTCTCACGCAGGGGGCCAATATTCGCAAAACGACCAACCAGACTCTCTACTGTATCAGGAATGTCTCCTGGCACTGGCTCAACACCCGGCCCGGGAGCAATGGGTGAAGCCGACGATTCCGAGCCGCCACCGCACCCGCTCAGCCAGGAGGCTGATCCAACCGCCCCCGCTGTAAAGAAGATGGTGCGCAGCACATCACGACGGCTCCATCGCTTGTTATTGGGGATCATTGGTTCAGACATAGAAGCTTCCTCAACTTACAGCCGTTCGAACAGGCGGATGAAACATGGCCGTACGCAGAGCCCGCGGCTCGGAAAGCGCCCGATCCTGGTATATGGAACTGTTTCCATCATCCACGCCAACCACTTTTGTTTTAGCCGGATCGATCTTGCCGACATCATCTTCACTGGTGATATTGCGCACGTAATAGAACTCTGCCTGGGTGCGCTCCAGAGTGACGTCCACCAGCATGAACCCGCGGGCTTTCAGCTCAACATATTTCATGTGTGGATTAGCGACAGGCACAGCCAGTTCCGCAAGCTCCGCCACCCCATCAGGTAATCCGGGCGACGTTACAGAGGGTGTGACAAATTCGGCAGCCAACGGTGTGGTCAGGTTGTTTTCCAGAAGGTTGCCCGAATCTGCGTAGACCTCATTTGCCCAGGAGGTATGAATGTCGCCGGTAAAGATGACCGTGTTGTCGATCCCGTTTTCTGCCAGCGTTTGCAGAATAACCTCGCGATCGGCCACGTAACCGTCCCACTGATCGACATTCAGGGCTGCCAACTGACCGTTGAACTCGGTCTCATCTTCCAGTCCGAGAGTTTTGGCTACGTCGACAGTGCGGGCTATATTCAGTTCGGCAAACATTACCTGCTGGCCGATCATTCGCCACCGGGCTGCGGACTCTGTCAGCCCGGCCACCAACCAACCTAACTGATCCTCACTGATCAGCCTGCGATCCGCACTGAAACGAGCCGGGTCACTGGGCGAGGAAACCTGCTGATCCCGGCCCTCCAATCGAGTGTCCATCATGAACAGGTCAATCAGATTGCCAAAAGCAAAACCACGCCAGATCCTCTCCGGGTCCGTCGGGTTCTCGCGGATTGGCAGCCACTCATGGTAGGCCTGTATGGAGACCGCCTTTCGTGTCGACCAGTCGCCCTCGGTGGCTTCATCGTGGTTTTCCGCGCCGCCAGCGTAACTGTCGTTCGCAGACTCGTGGTCATCCCAGATGCAAATCATCGGGAACTGCTGGTGAACGGCCTGCAGATGGGGATCCGTCTTGTATTGGGCATAGCGCTGACGATAATCCGCCAGCTCAATCATTTCATGGGGAGGCAACGGCTCTCGCCCGGGGAAATCGCCATACTCACCAGGCCCGTACTCATAGACGTAATCGCCCAGGTGCAACACGAAATCCAGGTCGGCGTGGTCACTCACCGCCTTATAAACCGAGAACAGACCAAACGCATAGTTTGAACAGGAGACGACCGCAAACCGTGCCCGTTCAGTTGCCGCGCTGGAGGTTGGGAAGGTACGGGTGCGCCCGATGGCAGAGCGCTGACGTCCAACTGCGAACTGGTAGTAGTACCAGGTATCCGGTTGCAGGCCCACGGCATCAACCTTGACGCAAAAATCCCTGTCCGGACCGGTAGAGGCATCAAACTTCGCGACGACCTCTTTCATGTCCCGATCCCGCGCGACAGTCACCTGCACAGGTATGCTGTCGACAGTTCGGGGTAAAGCGTCTGTTGGTGTCACCCGGGTCCAGAGAATCACCCGATCAGCCAGAGGATCTCCGGAGGCCACACCGTGGTTGAAAGCGACTGCCGGAAGCGACAACTCGTCTCCAGCAACGACTCCCGGGGAAGGTGCCTGGCCAGCACGAGAAGACTCTGACGAACTACCACCACAGGCGGTCAAGGCGGTAAACGATGCGGCAGCGAGCCCCTTTACGACAGCACGACGCTGTTTGTTCATGACGTCTCTCCAACGGTCCCGCCTGAAGTCGCCTGGCGGTACACCTACAACGAAACACAAAAGGTGATAAGTACTCACATTCTGCATCTAGTCTATTACGGAGAAATGACAGTCATGAGGCTTTGGGGGCCAAAAAGAAGCACTTGATCGGACTCTGGCCGGCTTCAGAACCCGATGAAACTGAAATCGACGTCCGGCCGTCGACCGGAAATGATATCGGTAATGGCAGCCGCCGAACCACAGGAATGGGTCCAGCCCAGCGTGCCGTGGCCAGTATTCAGGTAGAGATTGCCGAAATGACTTTTACCTATATAAGGCACATTGGAAGGTGTTGCGGGTCGCAGACCGCTCCAGAACTCAGCTTTGTCCCAGTAAGCCGCATCCGGCATGACTTCCGCCGTACGTCTGACAATAGCCCGGCAGCGGGTGTAATCCAGGTTTCGGCTGTAACCGCTCAGTTCAGCGGTACCGGCAACCCGGATCCGGTCTCCCAGGCGGGAAAACACCAGTTTGTATTCATCATCGGTGAGACTTACCTTGAAAGCCGCATCTTCATTCTTGACCGGAACGGTAATGGAGTATCCCTTGGCCGGATAAATATTCAGGAACAATCCCAGCTTGCGGGCCAGTACGGCACTGAAGCTCCCCAGACTCAACACATAAGCGTCAGCGCGAAGCATTTCGTGATGCCCCTCCCTCAGAGTCTGAACCCCGAGAATCCGGTCCCGGGTACGGTCGAACCCCAGGATCTCCGTGCCATAGAGAAACGTCACACCGGCTTCTTCGGCTTTCCGTGCCAGGCCCTGGGTGAACTTTCTGGCGTCACCGGATTCATCTTCCGAGGTGTAGGTCGCCCCGGCAATCCGTTCGCGAATCGGAGCCAGTGCCGGCTCCAGCTCAACCGCACGGGCGGCATCGATTACCTGACGGTCACACCCCAGTTCACGCATCAGCCGGGCCGGCTCCAGTGCCCCCTCAAACTCCTTCGGATTGGTATAGAAGTGCAGTATGCCCTTCTCCAGCTGGTCATATTCAATCCCGGTTTCCTGACGCACGGCCTGCAACTGGTTACGGCTGTAAGTACCCAGATTAACAATTTGCCGGAGGTTATGGGCCGCCCTGGCGGACGTGCATTGCATCAGGAATGACAGTCCCCAGCGCCACTGGGCAGGGTCGAGACTCGGACGAAAAAGCAGGGGGGCATCCGGTTGGGTCAACCACCTCAATATCTTGAGCGGTGCCGATGGGTTGGCCCAAGGCTGTGCGTGGGACACGGAAATCTGCCCACCATTGGCATAACTGGTTTCAAGACCGGCTTTGCTCTGGCGATCAACCACGGTGACCTCATGGCCCTGCTTGCGCAAAAACCAGGCAGTGGTGACGCCTACAACACCTGCACCCAGCACCAGTATGTGCATTCTTATCCTCCGGTAAACGATAGTCCCTGTACGGGCAGTTCAAGAGCAGACCTATTCTAGCGTCTGAAGGCGGGCTTGCGTGTTATACCATCAGCCACCGGCACGTTTTACGGTCCAGCCTTTGGCCTGCAGCAACGGAACGAGGGTGTCCCGCTGATCGCCCTGGATTTCCACCACGCCGTCTTTCACCGTGCCACCGGTACCGCACTTGGCCTTGAGAACTTTCGCGAAGGATTTGAGCTCCTTGTCATCCATGGGGATGCCGGTAACCAGTGTCACACCCTTGCCGTTGCGGCCCTTGGTTTCCCGGCTGACACGCACAATCCCGTCCCCGGCGGGACGGGCAGATTGGCCACAGGTGCAGTCAGCAACCGGGTTGCGACAGTCAGGGCACATGCGCCCCTGCTCGGTTGAAAAGACCAACCCACCCGAGGATTTCGACTTCATGCTTTCTCCGTTTTCGTTTTAAAGAATCAGCTGCTTAGTCCAGCCCCGGAGGATACTTGGAAAACATTTCGGCCACCACTTCGTCGATCAGCTCACGGCGATACTCCGGAGACTGATCTTCATTCAGGTAGCGCCGGCTGGCCGCTCGCCAGACCACGCGTTGCGTGCTGGTGTCTGCCAGCTCAATCACCAGTTTGCCTTCCTGAACTTCCCGTACCGGCGGTGCGGATGAGATCGCCCAGCCAAAGGGACTGTTGCCAAATCCCAAGCCAAATCCCACGCCGTAACTTTCGAGTCGCTCTTCTTCCACGATCTCCCAGGCCACCAGCAGGTCCGCTTCGTCCGCGCTCACCTTCTTCATGGCCTTGCGATTCAGCTCACGTTCCACCGCGTCGCGTATGCGACTGCCATCCAGTGACACCATGGGCTGGCCCTCGTCAAGCTCATCCGCAAACGCCCAGGAGGAATAGTTCCCGAACACGGCCGCGGAATCATAATCCGTCACTACGTTACTGGCGCAGCCGGCCAGCGCCAACATCAGAAACGATGCAATCATCATCCGAATAGTCATAGCGAACCTCCTTAAGATTGCCTTTAAGGTAGTATACGGACACTTGACGCTCGGAGATGTAACAACCGTTCCCTACCTGTCAAAACGGTAATCCAGCTTCTGGGCATCGCAGAACCCCCGGAATTGCTCACCGCGATCGGTCGGCACCAGTAGTCGGGCGGTTACCGCCGAACCATACTCGATGGACTCCACCACGGCATCATTGGTTTCACACCAGTGCCGCAGCGGCTGCTCATCGGCGAAGCTCATAGTCACAACAGCCGCATCCATCGACCGTTGTACCACACGATCCACTGACGACAACACACTTTCCGCTGCTCCCGCATAGGCCCTGACCAGGCCGCCAGCACCGAGTTTGATGCCGCCGAAATAACGGATCACCATGACCAGGACATCCCCCATGTCCTTGTGCTGAATCACATTCAGGATTGGTTTTCCGGCGGTTCCCGACGGCTCACCATCATCGTTCATGGCGGCTTCAGCGGCCGAACCGGGGCGACCTATCTGGTAGGCCCAGCAAATATGGCGGGCATCCGGGTGGTCTTTATGAGCCTGATCCAGCCAGTCTTTGACCTCGTCCCTGGAGCTCACTGGAGCCACCCTTGCGATAAAGCGGCTCTTCTTCACTTCTGTTTCCCGCTCGAGGTATCCTGCCGGAACAGGGTAATCTTTTTTCATGGAAACCGACCTATGGCCTCTGAAGACGAACATGACAGCCCGGGTACAGCGAAACCGGCAAAAATCAGGAAAGCCGCCTGCGGAATCCGGTTTGATGAAGAGGAGCTACAGGAAGGCATCGACTTTTCCGGCGCTGCCGACCTGAAGCCCGCGGATGAGGGCCTGGAAGACAGCAGTGAACCAGAATCCTCAACCCGCCGCAAACACCGGAAGGCGAACCAGAACCCGTAAGCCGCCCCGCTCCCCGGGTGACGCTGCAATCTCGCCGTCGTGAGCAGCAACAATGTCCCTGGCGATAGCCAGCCCCAGCCCCCAACCTTTGCCGCCCCGGGATTTGTCAGCCCGGAAGAACGGCTCAAACAGGTGAGGAAGCAGTTCCGCGGTGACGCCAGGCCCTTCATCCTCAATAGCGAGCTCCAGCCATTCGCCGGAAGCCGTCAAATCGATATGTACAGATCGGCCGGGAGGCGTGTGATCAAGAGCATTCTGCAGAACGTTGTCCAAGGCCCGCTGCAACAGTCCTTCATCGCCGAGCACGGATACCGAAGCACCGGCGGGTGAGACAACCAGCTTGCAGTCCACCCCCTGATGCTCTGCGTAATCTGCGGCTTCTTGCAGAACCCGGTTTATGACATTCACGGGCAGCACCGACTCCCGCGCTATGTCGCCTCCGCTTTCGCTGACCCGATACAGCGTCAGAATCTGACCTGTCATCGCTTCAAGTCGCTCATTCTGACGCAGGATGCTGGCCATGAGCTCCTCATCCGCGCCACCCTCGCTCGCCAGCTCAATAGCAATGCGCTGGCGTGTCAGCGGTGTCCGAAGGTCATGGGAGATATCGCGAAGCAGATGATTCTGACGCTCCAGCAAACTGCACAGCTGTTCAGTCATCGCATTGAATGCCGTCGCCAGCTGCCCCACCTCATCCCGTCTCTCCGTGATTCTGGCGCTCACCCTCAGCGAGTTATTCCCCCGGGCGATGGCCTGAGCGGTCGTTTCCATGTGCAGAAGTGGCTGCGAGACCCGACGGGCAATCCACCAGCAAGCCAGGGAGATCATCACAAATGCCAGCCCCAGCTCTATGGCGCGGAAAAATTTCGGGTCCAGCCAGCCGGCACCGTGCATCCGTGGCCACGCCACCAGGCGATAGCCGTCACCAACATCCAGAACCGCAGGCTTCTGGGGATACCAGGCGGATTCCACCCGTTCACGAATGAAAGAGGGGAGCCTGCCGTCGTTTTCCTCCTGTTCAATGAGGATCAGGTGCAATTCTATGCGTTCGCCCTCCGACCTGAGAAAACGCCAGGCCCCACCCCTATCACCAGACTCACGAATTCTTATTGCCTCCTCGGCCAGATCCCGGAGCCCCGCCTGACGTTCGATGGCCTCCCGTTCACGATCCAGAAGCATTCGGGTGGCCAGGTTGCTGACCACCAGAGTCACGGCCATGGCCAACCAGACCGAGAGGAAGATCCGCCAGAACAGCGGAAATATCGTCCGCCGCTTCATGTGGGCACCCGATAGCTGTAGCCCAGGCCACGAACTGTCTCTATTCGGGGAGGATCATCGTTTCCCAGTTTCTTGCGTAAATTACTGATGTGCATATCCAGAGTCCGGTCATGGGCTTCCAGGCGTCGCCCCAGGGCCCACTGCATCAGGTCGGTCTTGCGAACCACACTACCGGCGTGAGCCAGCAAAACCTGCAAAACCTCATACTCGGTGGCAGTCAGATCCAAAGCTGAATCATCCTGGTAGATACGGCGGTGGGCGGGCTCCACCCTGAGGTCACCGTAGGTCCTGGCGACATCCAGTTCCACCGACTGATCCCATGCTATACGGCGCAGCAATGCCTGCAGGCGAGCGACCAGCTCGCGCGGATTGCACGGCTTGGGGATGTAATCGTCGGCTCCGACTTCGAATCCGACAATGCGATCGGTCTCGTCCCCCCGGGCCGTGAGCAGTACAACGGGTAAATGAGTATCCGCACGCAATGATCGCAGCACGTCGAGGCCGCTGATATCCGGCAACATGATATCCAGCACCACAATGTCACAGTTCTGACCGAGGGCCAGCGACAAGCCATCGTTACCATTGGCCGCTTCACGCACGCTGAACCCCTGATTGGTCAGATAGCGCGCCAGCAGCTGCCGTAATTCATCGTCATCCTCGACCAGTAATACCCTGTTCTGCATGTAGGTCCTCCCGATAAACGGCGTTCAGCATAACACGCTGGCCGGCGGTGTCTTTTTGCCCGCCTTTGCTTTTGCATAACCTTTACATCAGAAGGTCAACAGTGATCACATACCGGATTCTGGCGTATGGTATCGGGTAACACCAAGGAGTATTCCCGACCATGCCCGAATCCGGTTACCCGTTCCCACACATTCGAGTCTGCTCATCCATTCACGATGTCCCCGAGGCTGACTGGAACGCTCTGTGCCCCGGCACCTATCCGTTTATCAAACATGGCTTTCTGAAAGCCCTGGAGGATTCGGGCTGCACCTCAACAGCCACCGGCTGGACACCATCACACTTGAGCTTCTGGCTGAGGGATCGTCTGGTTGGCGTCGCCCCGGCGTGGCTGAAATCCCATTCCATGGGGGAATACGTGTTTGACTGGGCGTGGGCCGATGCCTATCGGCGCTACGGAGAGGTCTATTACCCCAAACTGTTGATCGCCGTTCCCTTCACGCCGTGCCAGGGACCCCGGCTGCTGCTGGATGACGCGTTCAGGGCCAGTCTATCGCCGACATTAGTCCATCAATTACTGGACAGCGTTTGTGAGTCCACCGGCGCTCACTCGTGGCACCTGCTGTTTCCCGATAGCGACGATCAGCGCCTGCTGGACCAACCAGGGAGCCTCCACCGCCTCGGCTGCCAGTTCCACTGGCACAACAGGGGGTACCGCTCATTCGAAGCGTTCCTTGGCGAGCTCACCTCCCGCAAGCGAAAATCCATCCGCAAGGAGCGCCGACAGGTTGCAGAGTCGGGGGTGTCGTTCCGCCACTTTTCCGGAACAGACCTACCTGACCAGGTACTTTCGGTCTTCTACTCATTCTATCAGGCCACCTATTTCAAGCGCGGCCAGCGGCCATACCTGAACCAACAGTTTTTCCGCCAATTGTGCGCAACCATGCCCGACCAGTGTCACTTCATCATGGCGGTTAAAGAGGACACAATGATCGCCGGGGCCCTGTTTCTAACAGACCATGACACCCTGTTTGGCCGTTATTGGGGCTGCCTGGAGGAGTACGACTTCCTGCACTTCGAAACCTGCTACTACCAGGGCATCGACCTGGCCATCGAACTCGGTCTGTCCACATTTGACGCCGGCGCTCAGGGCGAACACAAACTGATACGCGGTTTCGAGCCCGTGATCACCCATTCCTGGCATGGCATCCGCCATCAGGGCTTCCGTGACGCCATCCATCGCTTCACATTGGAGGAGGCGGACCACGTCCAGCAGTACTTCGACGACGCCACCAGTGCGCTACCTTTCAGGCAACAGGACACTGGTTAACTATACTGTCCTGTAATATCCCCGATCGCGAATTCCTGATACTTTCGGAACCATCAGTTTCAGGAATCGAAACGAGGCACTACCAATGGATACGGATCAGCTCCTCAGCCTCATTGCCAATGACGGCGCCGCATTTGCCCTGTCTGTCGCAGCAACCATCGTGGCAATACTGACGCTGGCTTATGTGGCCAATGACAAGCGCAGGCAGGATTTTCTGGACAAACAGCTCAAACAACGGACTGAAACCCTGTGGCGCGACATGGACGAGCTGCGTATCAGTCAGTTCAACAGCAGCGACCTTTCCTCGCAGGGTCCGGGCAATCGCGAGTCGGATGCGGACCAGTTCGCGACCGAGAAGGCCGCCTACGAAACGATATGGCCACTGGTCTGGCAACTCCATGATCGTCTCGGCATGTTCCTGCGCGCAGTGGAATCCGGAGAGACCGTCGGGGAACTACGCCTGGAAGCCCGTAACGCCGCACTGGAGGCGCGCAGCGCACTCAATCGCAACCGGCCATTCTGCCACGGAGATGTGGACGAGCTGGTCACCAAGATCATCGACACCGATATCAAGGCGCACCTTGCCGCCTGCCAGTACATGGATCTGCTGAAGGAGTCCGCGACCTCCAACACCACCCATGACCGGAACATCCAGCGCGAAAAGTTCCACATGCTGTATGACGGAGAGGCAAGGGAAATGATCAACCAACTCGTTACCACTATAAGGGAAAGAACCCTCAGGAAAGGCTAGCCCCGGATCCGCTTCAGGGCATCGACCTGCAATGCCCGGAGATAGCGACTGATGACCACGGGAAACGGTTCGGAGGGTTGCAACTCAAGATATGCCGCTGGAAGCGAGCGGATCGCCCTAGCAGCATACTGCGTCTGCTGGTCCAGGGAGTCTATAGCATCCAGCAACACCACCCCGTGTTTCATGACAGGACGCAACAACGGGTCACCATCAAACACCTCTTCCCGGCCACTGATCACATCCAGCTTCATCCGGCCATCCCGGTCATACTGACGGAAAACCTGCTTACCACCGGGAAACGACTGTTTACCCGATGAGTTTTTCATCCGCGGCAGGCCACCATATTCGGTCAACTTGTATGCCAGCTCCAGGGCCGGAGCGTCGTTTGACGCGCCAATGGCCGTCCCCACACCAAAGCCATCAATGGGCGCTCCCTCCGCAACCAGCCGGGAAATTTCATACTCATCCAGACCACCGCTCGCCATGATGCGAACATCCTGCAGGCCCGCCTCGTCCAGTATCGCGCGACAGTCCCGGGCCTCGGCCCCGAGGTCTCCAGAATCCAGCCTGATGGCGCTGATCCGGACATCGGGATTCTGTGCCAGCCAATCGGCGATGCGCCGAACCGCCCGCCGGGTGTCATATGTGTCCACCAGCAACGTCGTACCCGGGTATAGCCGCGCATACACCTTGAAGGCGTCCATCTCATCGGGATACGCCTGGACAAAGCTGTGGGCCATGGTACCGCTGACCGTCAGGCCATAGTCCAGGCCCGCCAGCACATTGCTGGTACCAGCGAGCCCCGCGAGACGAAACGCTCGTGCACTCCGATGGGCCGCATCCACGCCGTGCATTCGCCGCATCCCGAAATCAATTACCGGGCGCTCGCCGGCCGCGAGTCGCACCCTGACCGCCTTGGATGCGAGTACGGTTTCCAGGTGCACATAGTTCATCACCAGACTTTCCAGGATCTGGGCTTCGGCGATAGGTGCCTCTATCTCCAGCAGCGGCTCCTGGGGGAACAGGGGGGTACCTTCCGGGACCGCTCTGATATGTCCGCTGAACCGGAACTTGCCCAGCCATTCGAGAAACTCCGGCTGGAAGCGGTCAAGACTTTCCAGGCGTTTGATATGTTCGCGGGAAAACCTCAGGGTCTCGATGACCGTGGCAACCTGCTGTTGCCCGCAGGCAAGGACAAAATTCCGGTTTTTTGGCAGCTCCCGGAAAAACAGGCTGAATACCGCCGTGTCGTGCATGCCTTCGGCCCAGTAAGCCTGGGCCATGGCAAGCTCGTAGAGATCCACCAGCAGTGCAAGATCTTTCTCATGCACCATGTTGTCAGGCTCCTGCATCCTGTCAGTGTTGCAGCGACACTCCCAGCCCCGCGAGCTCGTCCATCACTTTTGGCGCGCTGTCGCTGTCTACCGCGTAGGTACCGTCAACAATCAGGTTGACCCTGAATCCCAGTTGCACCGCATCGATAACCGACGCACGCACGCACACATCAAGCGCCAGGCCAGCGACATAAAGGGACCCAATACCGTGACGCCGCAGGTAGCTGTCGAGCTGGGTACCATCGAACGCCGAGTAAGCATCCGTATCAAAGGCCGTGCCCTTGCTTACCCGTACGGCTTCGGACGGCAGGTCCATCGCCGGATGAAATTCTGCTCCCCGGGTATCCTGTACACAATGCACAGGCCAAGGGCCACCACGCTGAACAAAACTGACGTGGTCAACAGGATGCCAGTCACGACTGGCAATAATCGCCCAGCCCTCTTGCCGGGCCTTGCTGACCCACTCATTCACGACCGGAAAGATCGCATCACTCTGAGGTACCGCCAGGCTGCCGCCTTCACAGAAATCATTCTGTATATCGACGAGCAGCAGGGCGCATTTATCGGAAGACATAATGCCACCCCCTGTGTACCGGATCCGGACTTCCGGGCGCGGAAAGCGTTAACTGTCCACTATGCGGAAGCCCACTTTCATGACTACCTGATAATGCCCAACCTTGCCATCTGCAATATGGCCGCGGGTTTCGAGAACCTCGAACCACTCCATGTTGCGGACGCTCTTGCCACACTCAGACAGCGCATTCTCGATGGCATCTTCAATGCTTGTTTTCGACGAGCCAACGATTTCCACTTTCTTGTAAACATGATGGTCTGACATACCACCTCCCATTGCATACACTAACTGTTACCTTTGAGCCTAGAAGACGCAACAGAAGCGGGCAAACCCCGGACAGTATTATTATAACTCCCCTCAATCCGGATCCACGAAATGAAACGACCTCTTCGATATTCCGTCTGGTTTGTTGCCGGACTCTTTCTCCTGCTGGCTGGCCCGCTGTTGCTGGCAACCAGCGGGTCCCTGCAAAGCGCGGAAAGCTGGCAAACCGCATCCAGGGACAGTGCCGGCATCTCGCCCCGTCCGGAGGACACCGAAGAAGCCATCATTCAGGTGTACGGAGCCAGGGCCTGGAGCTGGCGTGGGTATTTTGCGGTACACACCTGGATAAGCACCAAGGAAGCCGGAGCGGATCACTACCGGGTTCACGAAGTAACCGGCTGGCGTCGCTATGTGGTCAACACCGGCCCTGGTGACCCTGACCGGCACTGGTATGGCGCCAGACCAACGCTGTACGCGGACATTCGTGGAGAAGAAGCGGAGCAATTGATTCCGGCCATCTACGAGGCGGTCGCATCCTACCCCTTTCCGGAAGAGTATGAAGCCTGGCCCGGCCCCAATAGCAACACGTTCGTGGCCTGGGTCATCCGCGAAGTGCCAGGACTGGAAGTAGCACTGCCAAACCATGCGATCGGTAAGGACTACCTGGGCGACAGGGTGATCGCCAAAGTTCCGGGCGGCACCGGCTATCAATTCTCACTGGGTGGTTATTTCGGTGTGCTGGCGGGTGTCCGGGAGGGGGTTGAGTTGAATGTCTTGGGTTTATCACTGGGGATAAACCCACTGGGCCTGGGCATCAAACTGCCCGGTGTTGGCGAACTGTCCTTGCGCAACACCAACCCGATGCCAGCCTACACCAGATAACGAACCAGTCCAGCCGCCACAATGCCGGCTGCAATGGCCGGTAGCGGCTTGCGCAAGGCCAGCATAAGCGCTGCGGTCACAGACAATGCAGCCACCGCACCGGCGTCGCCACTGAACGCCATGGGAACGATGATCGCAATCAACACCGAACTGGCCATGGTATTGATAAAGCTCTCGATTCGGGGGCTGATCCGCACGAAGGACATGACAAACACGCCACCAAATCGGGTAGCCAGAGTCACAACTGTCATGATTGCAATCAGCGCCAGGATACCGGTAGTGGTTGTTTCAATGGTCATGGGACGGCGCCATCCTCTGCCTCGGCAGACTCATCGGATGCTTCGGCGTCCTGTTTCTCCAGCCAGAAGAAGCCAACAGCACCACCCGCCAGCGCCCCCACCACAACGTGGGTATTGGGTGGCAACCAACGCCAGGCTGCCAGAGATGCCAGCCCGGCAACCGTCCAGGCCACCAATACCCTCGGGGATTTTTTGCCCCCCAGGGCCATTGCCAACAGGAAGCAACCGAGCACCATATCCAGCCCCAGGCTTTTGGGATTCTGCAATAACCCGCCAAAGTAGACGCCCAGCCAGGTTCCGACAATCCAGGCCAGCCAGAGCACCAGCCCACCACCCAGAATGACTTCCAGGTTACGCTTGCCATTCTGGTAATCCTGGGCCGATACGGCCCAGTTGGCGTCCGTCAACAACAGCAGCAGGCTATAACGCCTGCCCGGGGAGACATCCTTCAGCATCGGATAGAGGGAGGCCCCCATCAACAGATGACGGGAATTGATCGCAAACACCACCGCCACCAACGGCAGAACTGACACTTCGTTGCCCCACATTTCAATAGCCGCAAACTGGGAGGCCCCGGCGAATACCGTGGTACTCATCAGTATGGCGTCCAGGGGCGGCAGGCCTTTCTGCGTGGCAGCCAAACCAAAGGCAGCACCGAATGCCACCACAAACAAGGAGATGGGGAACAGACGAAAAAACTCCAGACGCACTTTGCGCGCCTGGAGTCTATAAGAATAGGAAGCGACAGACATCCAATGAAACTAAGGCAGATACCCCGACATGCGTATAGGTAAATGCCGAAGCCCTCGTTCGACGCCGTCGTTAATGCACCACGTGAATCTTGCCATCGGCCCCTGCCAGCGGGTTGTTAACACTACTGCCTTCACCCTGCAGTTCCGCTTCCGGGTGATTCAGGGCCATCAACTCTTCCATTTGTGCCACATGTTTCTTCGGCACATCCACCATGACCAGGTAGCGGCCCGCTTCGATATCACCATGGAACTTCCTTATCCGGTAATTCTCGGTACTGATACCACCGAAGCCGCCCAGCCAGCCACCAGCGACAATCGCAAATGCCCCCATGGCGACGTAGGCCGCCATCGGCCATTCAAGACCGCCCCACAGGGCCAGTGGAACCACAAAAAACAGGGCGAACAATGCCCCGATCAGCATTCCACGCTCGACAAACCTCGGCAGGTCGGTCTTGTCCAGCACACTGGCAGAGTGCAGACGGTGGGTGTAAAGACCTGCTTCATCTTTACTGACGATGTGAAATCGCCAATCCGTAACACCACGTTGGTGGAGATCATCGGAAATACTCTGAACACTGTCGATGGAATCCACCAGATAAAATAGCCGTTTCATAATTCCCCCTTCACTCATCACAGGTGGAGCGAAACTATGACTTGATTATAAAACAACCAACCCCCGTTCCTCTGTATTGCTCAAATCGATTCAGGATAAGCAGGCTCCTGATATGGCAAATTCCTCTAACGGCCTTTTTTCCACTTAACACAGAACTTTGTAAGGGCTTTACCGTGACGCGTTGTGCTGAAACGCAAAATTGAAGTTGACGTTTACGTCAAAAGAAATTAGTTTATTTTCCGTCCAGCCCCAAAAGGGCTTTCCCCAACCGGGAAACATGGGCACTTGAAATCAAACCGCCGGCCACAAGCCGGACGACAAGAACAATACATCCACTCATGCCGCGACCCGGCGAGTCGGAAGAGGATTTCAACATGTTCAATTCCGCACTTTCAGCGGACAAGCCTCTCCTGCACGCGCAGCCAGAACCCTCCCCGGTTCCCGGCAATTATCCCTGTGACACTCTGCTCAACTCTGTAATCGCTGCTGCCCTCAGGCATATTCTGACATCAACCATTTGCCAGTGCTGCTGTCTAATTCCTAACAAAACCGGTTACCGCAGACCCCAAAAGGGTAGCGGTGGCCTTCAGAGAGAGGTGAAACGCCATGAACGTATTCAGCCATCCCGAGTTCGATAACCACGAACACCTGTCCTTCTTCTGCGATCCGGAATCAGGACTCAAAGCCATTGTTGCCATTCACAATACCTCCCGGGGACCTGCTCTGGGTGGTTGCCGCATGTTCCCGTATGCCAGCGACGAGGAAGCCGTGTGGGATGTCCTGCGCCTGTCCAAGGGGATGACTTACAAATCCGCCCTGGCGAACCTGGATCTGGGTGGAGGCAAGTCCGTCATCATCGGTGACCCGCGCAAAGACAAGACAGAAACGCTGATGGAGGCCATGGGCCGCCACCTGGAAAGCCTGGGTGGCCGATACATCGCGGCCGAGGATTCCGGCACCAGCGTGCCCGATCTGAAGGTCATGGGCAGACATACCCGCCATGTGGCCGGGATTTCGCAGCACATCGGCTTCGACGGTAAGCCCAGCAATGGCGATCCCTCACCGGCCACGGCCTACGGCACCTTCATTGGCCTGAAAGCAGCCGTAAAACATAAACTTGGCCGGTCCGACCTCAAGGGACTCAAGGTAGCCATCCAGGGCATCGGAAACGTGGGCTTTCGCCTCGCCCGACACCTGAAAGAGGCCGGAGCCGAGCTGTGGGTCTACGATATCCACGCCGACAACATGCAACGAGCCATTGATGAACTGGGTGCCAAACCGGCCACCGCAGAGGACATCCTGTTTCTACCGGTGGACGTGGTTGCCCCGTGTGCCATGGGCGCGGTGTTGAACGATGACAGCATTCCCCAGATCAAGGCCACTGTCGTCGCCGGCGCTGCCAACAACCTGCTGGAACGCCCGGACCACGATCAGGCACTGATGGATCGCGGCATTCTCTATGCTCCGGATTTCGCCATCAATGCCGGCGGCATCATTGATGTCTCCTACGAGCGAACCGGTGCACCCCCTGAGACGGTCTGCGCCCATGTAGAAACCATCGGCGACACGCTGAACGAAATCTTTACCCGCTCCGACCGCAGCGGCACACCCACCGGGGCCATTGCCAACGAACTGGCCGAGGAGCGGTTCCGCAAACACTCCGCCCGCGCCGATGCGATGTCGGAACATCTGGCCCATGCCGGGTAATACACCGGGGCCATGTCTTTGAGGCCGCGAGCCATTCGCGGCCTCTGCTTCCCCAACAAAAACAAGTACCAAGCAGGAGACAGCTATGTCTGTATCACAGTCAGGATCCGCCACCTATTCCGGGGAGCTGGAAGGCTCCAACGCCACACGCGGACTCTGGTCATCGCGTCTTGCCTTTATCCTCGCCGCCACCGGTTCTGCCGTTGGCCTCGGTAATATCTGGAAATTCCCCTATGTAACCGGTGAGAACGGCGGCGGCGCCTTTGTTCTCGTTTACCTTCTCTGTATCGCCATTGTCGGCATCCCCATCATGATGGCGGAAGTCATGATTGGTCGGCGCGGCGGCCACAGTCCGGTCAACAGTCTGCGTGCGATTACCCAACGGGATGGCCTGAAGCCCGCCTGGAAACTGGTAGGCGCCGTGGGTGTCCTGGCAGGCTTCCTGATTCTCTCGTTCTATTCGGTGATTGGCGGCTGGGCCATTTCCTACGTAGGCACCACGGCCAGCGGCCAACTTTCCGGGCAATCCGCCGACGCGGTTGGGGCTATCTTCTCCGGGCTGCTCAGCAACCCGGGAACCCTGCTGGCCTGGCACACCCTTTTCATGGCGCTGGTCATGTTTGTGGTTGCACGGGGTGTGCGCTCCGGGCTGGAGCGGGCGGTCAGTATCCTCATGCCCGCGCTGTTCGTTCTGCTGCTGATCGTTGTGGGCTACGCGATGACTACCGGGCACTTCGGTCAGGCTGCCGCCTTCCTGTTCCAGCCGGATTTCTCCAAACTGACCACGTCCGGTATTCTGGTAGCCCTCGGCCACGCGTTCTTCACCCTGAGCCTGGGTATGGCGGTGATGATGGCCTACGGCTCCTATCTGCCCAAGAAAATCTCCATCGCCAAGACATCCATCACCGTCTCGGTGATCGATACCGGCGTTGCCCTGCTGGCCGGCCTGGCCATTTTCCCGATTGTCTTCGCCAACGGTCTTGAACCGGGCGCAGGCCCCGGCCTGATCTTCCAGACCCTGCCGCTGGCCTTCGGCCAGATGCCCATGGGCTCACTGTTTGGCACCCTGTTCTTCGTGCTGCTGATTTTCGCCGCCTGGACCTCAGGCATTTCCCTGCTGGAGCCCATCGTGGAATGGCTGGAAGAGCAGAAAGGCATGAACCGCATGGTCAGCACCCTGGGTGCGGGTTTTGTCTGCTGGGCACTGGGCATAGCCTCGATCCTGTCCCTGAACCTGTGGGCCGACTTCGCGCCTCTTGGCTTTGTGCCGATGCTGGAAGGCAAGACCATCTTCGACCTGCTGGACTTCTTCACCGCCAACATCCTGTTGCCGCTGGGCGGACTGCTGGTTGCCCTGTTCGCGGGCTGGGTGATGTCCCGTCAGGCCATGGAGAAGGAGCTGTCGCTGTCACCGGCCATGTTCAACCTGTGGTTCGTGACCGTCCGTTTTGTTACCCCTGTCGCGGTCGCGGTGGTATTTATCTATAACCTGCTGTAACGCCGCGGGGAGGCGGCATTAGCCGCCTCCCCTCTCCTCTGGCTCAACTCCTTTGATCCCTGTTTTTTTTCGGCAATGACCGGATTCTGTCCCTTTATAACCAGACGGATCGAGCTCAATAGCCGTATTGTTGGCCTTATCGAACAATGAATCAGAGAGGTCACACCATGACTGCAGTAACCGCATCGTTTCCCGTACGTCGCCAGGACTTCGGTTTTGATGAAGTGCCACGGCACTGGGTCGACAGTGACCCTTTCATGACACACTTGTTCAACGCCCTGTCCGCGCTGTTTCCGGATGGCGAGCGCTTCTTCGTGGACAGTGTTCGCGCAGTGCGTGATCAGATCAACGATCCCCAGTTGCAGAAAGACATCGGCGCCTTTATCGGCCAGGAAGCCATGCACGCGAAAGAGCATGGTCACTTCAACGAAGGTGCGATCAACCAGGGTTTTGATATCAAGAAACTGGAAGGCTGGACCCGCAACTTCCTGTCAGTGAAGAATCTGCCGGGGCTGAACAACAAGCGGGTTCACCTGGCCGCGACCGTAGCGCTGGAGCATTTCACCGGCATCCTGTCCGCACAGCTGCTCAAGCGTGAAGACCTGGTCAAGGCCATCGATCCTTCCATGCGCACCCTGTGGGCCTGGCACTGCATCGAAGAGAACGAGCACAAGGCCGTCGCCTTCGACACCTACGAGACGCTGTATGACAAAGGTGTGGTGGACTACGCTATCCGCATGGGCACCATGGCTCTGATCACTACCCTGATCATGGTCGCGATCCACTCCTTCATCGTGGAATTGATGCGCGAAGACAAGCAGTTGCTGAACCTGCGCTCCTGGGCCAAGGGCCTGAACCGCGTCTGGGGCCCGAATGGCATGTTCACTGCGATCATTCCCGAGTACCTGGACTACTTCAAGCCAAGCTTCCACCCCTGGCAGCACGACACCAACTTCCTGCTGCGGAAGTGGCGCAAGCAGCT
Organism: uncultured Marinobacter sp.; assembly: GCF_947259545.1. Taxonomy (GTDB): domain Bacteria; phylum Pseudomonadota; class Gammaproteobacteria; order Pseudomonadales; family Oleiphilaceae; genus Marinobacter. Next base: position 675,425 of record NZ_CAMYMK010000002.1, on the reverse strand, counting down.
CGGTTACGACTGAAGCCCGCCTGTTAAAGCCGGTCGAGCGAGGCCCTAAGGGTCTCGCCGATTCCGGCATCAAGTTTCAATTCGACCATCTCATCCGCACGGGTACGACCACGCGTCAATGCCGCGATAGGCTTGCCCCACTCCTTGGCATAACGGCAAAAACGGAACCCGGAATACACCATCAGGGATGAGCCAATCACCAGCAAACCGTCGCTGGCCCTGAGAGTATCCAACGCTGTTGTCACCCGCTCTTTCGGCACGAAATCCCCAAAGAACACCACATCCGGCTTGAGAATCCCATCGCACCGGGGGCAATCCGCCAGGCGAAACTCCGAAAAATCCACCTCCAGATCCGCATCCCCGTCCGGAGCCGTTTGCGCAGTAAAGTGACGAAAACCCGGATTCAGATCGGCGCACCGATCATGCACCTCATCCCGCTCACAGCGATACCCGCATTCCATGCAGACCACCTGATCCGCACGACCATGCAGGTCATTAACCGCCCGCGTGCCCGCCTGCTGATGCAGACGATCCACGTTCTGAGTCACCACCAGGGTGCTGTGATTCAGTAGCTCGAGATCGGAAATATAATGATGAGCAGGATTGGGACGGGCATTACGAATCACCGGCCAGCCAATCAGACTACGCCCCCAGTAACGACGACGCACATCCACACTGGCCATAAACTCCTGATGCTGCACCGGTTGCCTGCGCTTCCAGGCCCCCTCGTGATCGCGATAATCGGGAATACCGGAATCCGTACTGACACCCGCGCCCGTGAGAATCATCAGGCGGGGATAACTATGGATGAACTCAGCCAGTTGCTGGCCGGCCACCTCCGGATTCTCCATCATCACACTCCTCACGGAAACAGGCGGCCAGCAAAGACCGCATCTTCTCAACACCCAGCTCTTCTACCCGCTGGATATTACGCTCCGGAATCCCCTCCGGATCGGGATAACCCTCAATCGCCCGTTCAAGACTCTCTTCCCGCAGCAGATGCAGCATAGGAAATGGCGATCGATTGGTGTAATTCTCCGCATCATCCGGCTGAGTGCCACCGAACTGATACTGCGGATGGAAACTGGCAACCTGGTAAACGCCTTCCAGCTCCAGATACACCAACAACCCATCCGCCGCGTCCAGAAATTCATTGTAAGGCGCAAAATCCTGCAACACACCCGGATGGATCAGCAGCGTGGTTTCAACATCCGGCTCGTCCTCCAGACGCTGAAGCTCGGCATGCAGTGCCTGCAGAAGCTCGTCCTCGGTCTGCGCATCCGATACCACAAACCGAACCCGGTCCCTGACCAGCTCCCGTTTGGCAAACGGGCACAGATTAAGGCCGACAACTACATCTTCGACCCATTTGCGGGTCGCGTTAACAATCTCTGTCTCAGCCACGCTGTTTCCCCGGTTTGTTCGAAGGCCACTCAAAGGTATGAGCGGACGGGTGGGTAGGCCTTTCCAAAACTGTGCGGAGCCATGGATGGCGGAGCCCAAGCGTCACACGGATGTGCCGAAGGAGCGTGTTTTGGAAAGGCCTACCCACCCGTCCGCCACCACCCATAGTCCAAACAAAATCAGAGGTAACCCTGACTCCGAAGGTAATCATCATAAGACCCACTGAAGTCCGTTATGCCATCGGCCTTAAGCTCAATAATCCGGGTCGCCAAAGAGGAAACAAACTCCCGATCGTGGCTGACAAACACCAACGTCCCCGGATAATTCTCCAGCGCCAGATTCAACGCCTCAATGGACTCCATATCCAGGTGGTTCGTCGGCTCATCCATCAGCATCACATTCGGCTTCTGCAGAATCAGCTTGCCAAACAGCATACGCCCCTGCTCACCACCGGAAATCACACTCACCATCTTGCCAATATCATCCCCGGAAAACAGCATGCGCCCCAAGGTACCGCGAACCAGTTGCTCACCTCCGGTGGTCCACTGAGCCATCCAGTCAGTCAGGTTCATGTCCTCAGCGAAGTCCGCAGAATGGTCCTGAGCGTAATAGCCGACCTGGGCACTGTCCGTCCACTTGACGTCGCCACTGTCCGGCGCCAGGGCACCGGCCATACACTGCATCAGCGTCGTCTTGCCGATACCGTTCGGGCCCAGGATCGCCACCCGCTCACCCGCTTCGATCTGCAGGTTGAGCTTGTTAAACAGCGGCTCGCCATCAAACCCCTTGGTCAGATCCTTCAGAGTCACAGCCTGGCGGTGCAGCTTCTTGGTCTGTTCAAAACGAATAAACGGGCTCACACGACTGGAAGGCTTCACTTCTTCAAGCTGGATCTTGTCGATCTGGCGGGCGCGAGACGTCGCCTGCTTGGCCTTGGACGCGTTGGCAGAAAAGCGGCTGACAAACTGCTGCAGCTCGGCAATCTGCGCCTTCTTCTTGGCGTTGTCTGCCATCATCCGCTCGCGGGCCTGAGTAGCGGCGGTCATATACTCGTCGTAATTACCCGGGAACAGCCGCAATTCACCGTAATCCAGGTCCGCCATGTGGGTGCAGACGCTGTTCAGGAAGTGACGGTCGTGGGAAATGATGACCATGGTGCTGTTGCGAGCCACCAGAATGTTTTCCAGCCAGCGAATGGTATTGATGTCCAGGTGGTTGGTCGGCTCATCCAGCAGCAACACGTCAGGGTCAGAGAACAGCGCCTGGGCCAGCAATACCCGCAACTTCCAGCCCGGCGCCAGTGCACTCATCGGCCCCTCGTGCTGCTCCAGGGGAATGTCCAGTCCCAGCAACAGTTCACCGGCGCGGGATTCCGCCGTGTAGCCGTCCATCTCGGCGAACTGCACCTCCAGATCCGCCACCGCCATGCCGTCTTCCTCGCTCATTTCCGGCAGGGAATAGATGCGGTCACGCTCTTTCTTGACGCTCCACAGCTCCTCGTGCCCCATGATTACCGTGTCCATCACCGAACAGCTTTCATAGGCAAACTGGTCCTGGCGGAGCTTGCCCAAACGGGTGTTGGGCTCCAGCATAACCTGTCCCCCGGAGGGCTCCAGATCGCCACCGAGAATTTTCATGAACGTGGACTTGCCACAGCCATTGGCGCCGATCAGGCCATAGCGGTTGCCATTACCGAATTTGACGGATACGTTTTCAAACAGGGGCTTCGCCCCGAATTGCATGGTGATATTAGCGGTGGAAATCAAGAAACAGACCTGTCTATGTGAGGGCCGGCCACGCCGGCTAAGAAAACCCGGTATTGTACAGGTTTGGCAAGCCAACCGTGAGACAGAAGAAACACGGATAAAAAGCACTTGCCTCCGGCCCGCCAGGCGGGCAGCATTCCTACCCTGTAGTGCACATTCATTGAAACCAACAGGACAACAGCCATGACACAGGCAACCGCACGCCACATCCTGGTAGACAGCGAAGCAAAATGCGAAGAACTGAAGAAAGCCATCGAAGGCGGTCAGGACTTCGCCGAAGTCGCGAAGCAACACTCTTCCTGCCCTTCCGGTCGTAACGGTGGTGACCTGGGCTCGTTCGGCCCTGGCCAGATGGTTCCCGAATTCGACAAAGCTGTCTTCAGCAGTGACCTGAACACCGTTATCGGTCCCATCAAGACCCAGTTCGGCTACCACTTGCTGGAAGTGACCAGCCGGAGCTAATGGGTCCCGATACCGTATCCATGAATGCCCACGAAGGCCGGCGACTGAGATGGCTGGCCCTTGCGGGCACTCTGGTGATTGCCCCACTGTTTTTCATCGGTGGCCCGGACTGGAGCTCTGGCCCGGTGCACAAATCCGTATGGAATCTGGGCCACATCCTGTACTTTGCACTTCTGACCTACGCCATCCAACCCTGGCGCTGGCTCAGGGGGCGACAACTGTGGCTAGCGACAACTACGCTTGTGCTGGCAGTCGGCCTCGTTATTGAATTTCTGCAATCCGGGCTGGGGCGACAGGACGACTGGCATGATGTCTGGCGGAACCTGGTGGGCACCTGGCTGGTTCTGGCCTGCCACCCTGTTTTTACGTCTGCCTCGCGTCTCAACGCACGTCAGCGCATGCGGACCCTGATGGCGGTTGTACTGGTCGTTTTCGAGCTGGGCTTAACCGGCAGCGTCGCTGTGAAGCAGTTCCAGATCAACCAACAGCTACCGCTGCTGTATGACTTCAGTCGTACCGACCCTTTGACATTGTGGCGGGGGAATCTGACACCGTCAGATGCCCACAGCGACATCAACGGACAGAGCCTGAAAATCTCCTTGAGTACCCGCCTGTATTCCGGGGTCACCCTGGACAATTTGCCTGTCGACTGGCGCGGCTATGACCAACTGACGGTCACCCTGTTTAACCCGGATGAGACAGATCTTCCGTTGACACTGAGAGTCAACGATGTGGAGCATGAGCGCGGCAGCAATGTCTATCGAGACCGGTTCAATGCGCAACTGTTGCTGGAGCCGGGGCTCAATACCTTCACGCTGGAGTTGAGGGATATTGAGAACGCACCGCACAACCGTTCCATGAACATGGACAACATCCGGAGACTGGGGATTTTTACGACCCGGCTACCCGCACCGAGAACGATTTATCTGCTGGACTTACGGTTGCGGTGACAATCTCCAGGGGTTATCGGTGAGGCACTCCGATCCCTTGTCCGTCACCACAACGGTCTCACTGCAGCCAATACCCCATTGCCCAGGCACTCTCAGACAAATGGGCAGGTGGAAGACCATGCCTGGCTGGAACGCGGACGACTGTCCCCGGGCAATAAACCCGGACCCTTCAACCCAGGAAGGCGGAAACTGTGCCCCGACCGTGTAGCCAAATACCCCTGAAAAAAAGACCTCTTTGGCCAGTGGCGCCAATGCCCTTTCGGCCGCCTGCGCCGCAAAGTCGAAGGTGACTCCGGGCCGGATGTTCGCTAGCAGAGCATCCACCACCTGGCGACAACCATCGAAAACCTTTTGCATATGCCGGGTCGGCTCCCCCGCTACGACCGTCTGCATCATGGGGGCGGTATAACGCTGCCAGGCGGCACCGAATTCCAGGAACACCACATCTCCGGCTCCCACCGGTTGTCGCTTGTGGTTGGCGTGAATCACCCCACTTCGGGAACCCACCGTGACGATGGGCTGCATACTCATGAACTCGCTGCCAGCGGACAACAGGGCTTCCGCCCCGATCGCGGCAATATCATTGTCAGTCATTCCGGGCTGAATCGCTGAAACAGCCGCCTCCAACCCGATCGCCGTGATGCCGGCACTTTGCCGCAGGTACTCCAGCTCGGCGGCAGACTTCACCTTGCGGATCTTTTTCAGCAGTGCCCCACTGTCCACAAAACGGACATCTGACAGGCGCGCCCGAATTCCTTCAATGACCCCATGGCGCAGGGAGCCGTGCCAGAAATCGACACCTACCCGGTCCTCATAGCCGGTCAGCGCTTCAACCAAGGGTATCAGGACCTCTCCGATACCCTCCCAACGATAGCCGACCACGCGCGCCACCCTTGTGGTCACCATGGCCGGTCCCATCTCGATGGACGGCACCTGGAGCAGTAAATCGGAAGGCGTCACAACCAGTGCAACATGCACCGACACCTCAAAGGTGCTGTAGCCAGTGAGGTAGAAAATATCGGCAGGATCCGTCAATAACAGAGCACTGACATCATCTTCCGACATGCGGGCACGAACCCGAGCCAGTCGCTGCTCGAACTCTTCAGGTGGAAACGGACATTCTTTACCTCTGGCGGTACCGGATAACACTTTCTGGTACGCATTAAAGTCCATCTGGGCACTCCTCAAGCATAGCCCTCTACTTGAGGGTGGACCCAAATGATGAGTTATTCAACTATTTACACACTCTCAGTTGGCCGGGCTGAGCATTCTCCCCATTTGACTGCCGATGGACTCGATGGGATCAGTGATCGCCTGCTGGATACTGTTGGTCACCACCCGTGAGAACTGTGATCCCGCATCACTCTCCAGGAACTGGATGTACAGGCCCAGTTCGGCGGCGCTGACATTCTGGTAGGTGAACAGGTAGCTGTCATACACCTGCTGGCTCACCATGCCCTCCAGCATGCCGCGCTGGCCCTCAATCTGACGCTTGATCTGATCGTAGGAAGCGGCATTGTCACCCTTGAACGCAGCCAACGCCGACGCCAGCCCCAGTTGCACGGCAATGGAGGTATCCACTGCACTCTCCGTTGCCCGGGATGCCTTATCAAAACGGTCAAACATCCCCGCGCGCTCACTGCCGCGGAACTGACGATTCAGCTCCGGCGCCCGGGCCTGAATCTCCACCCAGGCTTCCGGCCGTGAGGCGGCCACTTCCGCCTTCGCAATCTTTTTCGCCACGGGGGTTTCGTACCATTCCATGACCGACTGTAACTGCTCATCACTGAGAGACGTCTCCAGGCCGGAAATAATCCGCGCCTGAATCTCCGCAGCGCTGTAACTACTGCTCACCACATGGCCGATGGAATCAGCAGCGAAAGGAGGTATGCGCCCGCTTTGCTTCAGACCCTGGCGGATGCCCTGGCTCATCATCGCCGGGTACTGGGCGACGATGTCATCAATGGGTGAAGCCTCCAGCACGGTTTCCGCGGAAGGGGCAGCGTGGGCGGTGCCCCAAAGCAAGGCGATGGATACTAAAACGGGTTTAATTTGGGAAAATGCTTTCATGGCCTATCATCCGGAATGATTGATGGGCGGTTTATGCCATGACGAACTTGCCGCCTGCAAGCCATTACGAGGGGAGTTTGATGACAAATTGGTATGGTGAAAGGAAGTCGTGGTTCTCCAGCCCATGAGGAAGCGCAAAAAACGTCTTAATGTTTGGAAGTCGCGGCTCAAGTGGTTTGGCCTGCCAACCCTGGGACTGGTTGTCGCCACCTGGGCAACCCTGCGATTCAGTCTGTTGGCTCCCGCTCCACCATTGCGGCAGGACAATGTCTGCGAGATTTTCCGTGAACATCCAGTCTGGTACGACTATGCCAAAGCCTCGCAAGAGAAGTGGGGCACGCCCATCGCTACCCAGATGGCCTTCGTTTACTACGAGTCCTCATTCCGCAGCCACGCGCGACCACCACGAACCAAGTTATGGGGGGTCATCCCCTGGACGCGGCCCACAACCGCCTACGGTTACGCCCAGGCACTGGATCCGGCCTGGGGAGAGTACCGGGAAGCTAACGGAGACGGCCTGTTCGTGGTACGTACCCATATGGAACACGCGCTCGATTTTGTCGGCTGGTACAACTACCTGACCAATCGAAAGCTGGGCGTTTCATTCTACAACCCGCAAAAGCTGTATCTGGCCTACCATGAGGGCAGAACGGGCTACGCACGCCGGAGTTACGACGCCAAACCCGACGTGGTTGACCTGGCTGCCCGGGTGCAAACCCGGGCTTTCCGCTACGATAACCAGCTCAAAACCTGCGAGCAGGAGTTCCAGTGCTGGCGCTGGTACCAGTTCTGGCCATTCTGCGGCTAGCTAGAACGTCGTACTGATCTCAATCACCGGCTCTAGCGACTGAAGGCGGTCCACCAGATACTCCATCACGATACGAACCCGGGCCATTTGCTGGGTGTCCTGATTGACGTGCAGCCACAGATCCACACTCTCACCTTCCAGAGGGTCGGACAGGCGCCGCAACTCCCGGGTGCTTTCTCCCAGGTAGCAGGGCAATACCGCAAGACCGGCACCGGCCCTGGCCAGGGCATGCATGGACTGCAGGCTGTTGCAGCGAATAACCGATGACACATTCTTCAGGTGCTTGCGATACCAGCGACCGGTCGCCAGATGGCTGAAGGTCTCATCGGGAATAATCCAGACACACTCTTCCGGGCGATTTTCAACATCCATGTTGCGATTGCGGCGGCAGTATCGTGCCGAGCCATAGACCGCTGACTCGACGGCGGCAATGCGCTCCCCCTCGAGCGTTGCCTGGGGTTTGTTTTCCGGGCGCAGGGTCAGGTCCGCTTCCCGGTGACTGAGATTGGCCACATCGTTATCCGTCAGGAGTTCCAGCTCAATGTCCGGGAACTCGCGCACCAGCTCAGCCAGAATCGGGCTTAGCAGCTCGTTCATCATGGGGTCTTCGGCGGCCAGACGCACTTTGCCTACAGGGGCAGAGTCCTGCCCTACAAGCTTGCGTTCGAGATTTTCCATCTCGGTGGAGAGCCGGGCGGCTTCCCGAAATGCCGTCTCCCCCACCGGCGTAAGCTGTAACCCATCCCTGTTGCGTTCAAAAAACTGCACACCCAACGACTCTTCCATCTGATCAAGTCGTCTTAAAACAGTGGTTTGGTGCACACCCAGTATTTCTCCGGCTTTGGCGAGCGTTCCGCCTATTGCCAGTGCGTGTATGTATCGAAGATAATCCCAGTCCATAATTACTGCATATTTGCAACGTGAGTACGGATTTTAACGTATTCAAACTGCAAAAAAGAACCCTTAGAATTGCATATAAATTAAAGATAGATCGCTAATCAATCCATCAGATCAAAAGGAGGAAGGCGCTATGACACCAAGACATATCGCAACCGTTCAACCCCTGCCGTCCAGCATCCTCCACAACAGTGTTGAGGTCAGGCGCCAGTATACCCGTGCTGCAGCAAAGCAGGCGGTTCAACTGATTAGCAGGAAGATGCGCATTATGGGAAGGAAAGCCCGGACTGCAACTCCGGACATGCCGCAGGTGCCCCAAGGCGGTCACTGACACTGCAGGCAATGCTCAGTGAGTTCGAAGTGAAGTAAACAGGGACGTAGAAAAGGAATTTGTAAACACCGGTGGCAACGCAAACGCGGGCCACCGGTGTTTTACGTTATGGGCTCAGGATTCCCAGACCACCTTGGCCCTCTGGCCGAACCACTCATCCATTTTCTGGTTGTAGTAGTTTTCGATTACGTTGCGTTTGATCTTCATGGTGGGAGTCAGCATACCGTTTTCCATGGTCCACGGCTCTTTCACCACCACCACAAACGCCAGCTTTTCGTGGCCTTCGCACAGCGCATTCACCGCATCCAGCTCATGTGCCAGCTCCTGTTCGAGCTCGCCACGGCTGCCACCGGCTTCAAGCTCGGCCCTTGCCTCATCCGACAGCAACACCATCAGGCACGGCTGTGGCTGGTTAGCACCCGCAACGCATACCACTTCCGCCTTCGGATGATTGAAACGGTTCTCGATCGGCACGGGCACCACGTACTTGCCCTTCGACGTTTTGAACAGATCTTTCACCCGACCGGTAATGCGCAGACAACCGTCGTTATCGATTTCTCCCATGTCACCGGTTTTCAGGAAGCCGTCATCGGTGACGTCTTCCCGGGTTTTCTCTTCATTCTTGTAGTAACCCAGCATCTGCCCAGGGCTCTTGACCTCAATTTCACCGCCGTCTCCCAAACGATGTTCCACGCCGGGATTGGCCATGCCAACGGTGCCGACTTTTGCCTGACCAGGCCGGTTGGCATGGGAGTACCCGAAGTTCTCCGACATGCCGTAGACCTCCAGCAACTCCAGGCCAAGGTTCCGATACCAGTCAATTATCTCCGCTGACAAGGGAGCCGCGCCGGTCAGTGCGGCACGGCAGTGATCCAGCCCCAGCTGCCTGAGCACCTTTTTCTTCACCATGCCCTTGAGGATGGGAATATTGAACAACAGCCTCTGCTTTTTCGGGGGCAGCTTGGCGTTCACGCCCAGGTAGAACTTCATCCACAGGCGCGGTACCGAGAAGAACAACGTCGGCCGGGCCCGCTGCAGGTCTTCCTGGAACGTATCCAGCGAGTTGGCGAAATACAGATGGAAGCCATAGTAGAGCGACTGGGTTTCCACCGCCGCCCGTTCCGCCACGTGAGCCAGCGGCAGGTAAGACAGCATGCGCTCGTCCGAACTCACCGGAAATAACTGCTGTAAACCGTGGGCCGCAGAAATCATGGTGCGGAAACTGTGCATGACGCCTTTCGGGCGCCCGGTACTGCCGGAGGTGTAAACAATGGTGGCGAGATCGTCCGGGTGCGGCAGTTTCGGCTCCGCCGGCTCACATTGGGCAATGATGTCCACCCACTTTGGCGTGTCATCCCGTGGAGACAATGGCAGGGAGATGATCGGCAAATCCTCGGGGATATGCCCCTTTATATCGTTCCAGCCGTCGGCCGTGCCATCAAGCTTGCCCAGGAACAGCAGCTTCGCCTCACTGTGCTCCAGGACATAGGCAGCGGTATCACCGTTCAGTGTCGGGTAAAGAGGTACGGAAACATGGCCCGCCCCCCAGATTGCCAGATCAGACAGAATCCAGTGAGCGCTGTTCTTTCCCAGAATGGCTATATTGCTACGCTCGGGCAGACCAAGGCTGTTCAAGTGTGAAACCATGCGTGACACCTGGTCAGCCGCCTGCTTCCAGGTAATGTCTTCAACCCGGCCATCGGGGAACGGTTGAGTCAGGTATACGTTATCTGGAATGTGCCTCGCCCAGTGGTAGAGGCAATGGAGTGACGTCTGCTTCTCGCTTTCTACAGCCATTTACGGCTCCCTGTTGTTATTGTAAGACCATCGGTTCTTATTCTGTTTTCAATGCATACTACCGGTATTTCAGCTTTCCTCAATAGCCGGACGTGCCTCTCCTAATGGCCGATTCGTACTCGATGCCGCGACCCCGCCCATGGTTCGTGACACTTTGTCAGAATGGTCTACATTGAAAGGCTGTGCGTAGTACAAAGGTCATTGCAGGAGATGCCTATGAAAACCACTGCCCGTTCGTCTCTTATTTTCCCAGCCTGGGGGCTTATTCTGATAGGCTCTGCTGCCTTCATTTACTGCGCTTCTACGGGGTTATTAACGTCCTGATGCACGAACTTGTTCTCTACCACTACGCCATGTCTCCGTTTTCGGAGAAAATCCGGGTCATGCTCGGCTACGCCGGCCTAGACTGGCAATCTGTCACTGTCAGGGAGATGCCTCCTCGCCCCACCCTTGAGATCATTGCCGGCGGTTACCGTAAGATTCCGGTGGCCCAGAATGGTGCCGATATATTCTGTGACAGCCGTAGCATATCGGCTGAAATCGCTCGCTTGACCGGCCGCAATGAACTGGTGCTTGAGCAGCAATCAGCTGATATTCAGGGCTTCGTGCGGGAGACAGACCTCGAACTGTTTCTGGCCTGTGTGATTGCCGCCAGTGATGGCCGCATGCTGAAAAAACTGATCAAAGAGACGTCATTGCTGAACGCCTTCCGGTTCCTGAAGGATCGCATCAATATGGGCCGTAAAGCCCGGGTAAAGGCCGCCCGAGGACCGGAAGCCAAGGCGCTGGTCCTTGCCCACATGGCAAACATGGAGTCCATGCTGGAGCAGGATTTCCTGTTTGGGGACTCTCCCTGCATTGCCGATTTTTCCGCCTATCACGGACTCTGGTTTGTGTGCGACCTGGCCGGTAAGCCCTGGCTCAGGGACTATCCCCGCGTCCGGGACTGGATGGCCCGCATGAGAGCCTTTGGTCATGGACGCCCCTCTGATATTACCGAGGATCAGGCCCTGGACATTGCCAGAAACAGCGCACCCAGAGGACCAGACAAGGATTCCCAGCACCCTCTGACCGGACAGGCTGTTGTCGTAAAACCGGACGACTATGGCCGGGAGCCCGTGCAAGGTGTGTTGGTATTCGGCGATGACGACACCATCGTCCTTGAGCGCGAGCACCCACGCACGGGTCTGCTTCATGTTCACTTCCCTGCTCAGGGCTTTACCATGTCGCCGGTGTGACCCATCATTCGCCAGCCCGACCCACCACTGTATACATATACAGCCTCCGTGTTGTACACTCACGCCATACGTAAACAATCACCCACACCCGATTCCTGCGTGTGGGTGCCCAATGGAGAGATTCATGGCTGTACAAGCACTGTATTACTCGGAAAGGGATGGACTGGAGATGGCGTTGAAACACCCGGATACCCTGCTGTTCTCATCCAAGGCGGAAGCCGATGCCAGAGATAAGGTCCTGGAACTGGCAGAGGAGATTACCCAGTTCCTGCAGTCGCGGGTTGAAGGCATGGATGAACACCTGGCAGAGAAAGCAGCGCTGGCCATCGCTGAAGAGAAGGAACTGTTTGGCAAGGCCCTGAAGAAGCCGTCACTGCTGAACCAGAGCAATATGCCAGAATAAAGGGTTCCACCAGAATAAAGCCGGATAACATGCTCAGGGACGAGCTCAGGTAACGACTAACGGCGAAAACGGGTTTCCAGAACCACCGCCGAATTGGTTCGCTCAACCCCTTCCAGATTGCCGATTTCATCCAGGACCGTACTCAACTCCTCCAGCGATTGCGCCTGCACAATCGCAATCAGATCATACTCCCCGCTCACTGAAAAAAGTTGCGATACCTGACTGATACTTTCCAGAGACGCGTTGGTTCGGGCTGTCAGTTTTTGATAGACCTTGATCGACACATGAGCCTCGACCTGATTGGCAACGTAAGCATCCCCCAACTGCACGGAATAGCCCTTAATTACCCCACTGCTCTCCAGACGTTCCAGCCGATTCTGGACCGTTGACCGTGACAAGTGGAGGGCCCGCGCCAGGTCCGAGATGCTCGTTCGAGCGTTCTGTCGTAACAACAACAGCAGCCTTTGGTCCTGCTTATTCAGCATATTGAAAACTCATACCAGCATTTTGCTAAATCTTTCCATTATTTCGATCAATTTGCCACTACAACTTACCGCGCTCCGCTTACATACTGATCCGCAAGAGATTAAAACAACAGACACACCATCCACTATGCGGGGACTGGCCATGATTATCCGCCCAATCCAGCACAAAGATCTGAAAGCACTGCTCGAGATTGCACGGGAATCCGGCCCCGGGTTCACGTCTCTGGTTGACGACCGGGTCTACCTGGAAAGAAAGGTCAGGCACGCCATAGACAGCTTCCGACGGGAGCTTCACCAGCCAGGCGACGAACACTATCTCTTTGTCCTGGAAGATGAGACAACCGGCGACATCATGGGTACAACCGGTATCGAAGCGTCCGCGGGGTATGACAGGCCGCTCTGCCACTTCCGGCGGCAAGCCGAACCCGGCTCACTTTCAGGGAGTGAACGTCTGACCCGTTGCACTTATTACACCGGCTGCACCGAAATCTGTAGCCTCTATCTGCGCCCCAGATACCGCCGGGCCAACGCTGGGAAATTGCTGTCGAAAGTGCGGTTCCTGTTCATGGCCCAGAACCCGCTTCGGTTTTCCGCCACGATCATTGCCGAGATGCGGGGCGTCTCGGATGCCAGTGGCCAGTCTCCTTTCTGGAACTGGCTGAAGCCCCGCGCGGGCAACCTGGACTTTGCCACCGTCACCCGGTTGGCAGGTGCAGCCACGCCTGAGCTGCTGGACGCCTTGTTGCCCGCGGAACCACTGACCACGGCGACGATGCCCACCGAAGCAATCCGGGTCATCGGCCAGGTTCATGAGCAGACACGACCGGCGCTGAAGATGCTGGAAGCGGAGGGATTCCGGCACACGGGGTTCGTCGACCTGTTTGACGCAGGCCCCACGGTGGAAGCACAACTGAACGAGATCACCAGCAGCAGACTGTCCACCCGCTGCCGCGTCCAGGTTGTTGATGACTCCATGCCCGCCATTACCCGCAATCACCCGGGCAACCGCGACAATGCTATGCTGATTGCCAATACTGCTGTATCGGATTTCCGTGCCACAGTCACCAGCGCAGCGGCCTGGCTGCCCCATCACAACCTGCTTTCTGTGCCGGAATCCCTGGCCCGTCAGTTGGGCCTGTCGGACGGCGGCATGACGCACGTTTTGCCACTGGCCACCACCGGGAAAGCTGGAGCCAACCCACACATCAACTCATCGGAGGTCCTGTATGCACACTGATCGGAACGCACTGTTTCAACATTTGTGGGACAGCTACCGCCAGGTAACACCTTCGGCCGAGGAAATACACCGCATCCTTGGAGCCGCGGAGGGTCAGAGCATTGTTAACGATCATATCGCCCTGCGCACCTTCAACCTGGCGCCCGTGGGCCTGGAGGCACTGGCAAGACACTTTACGTCTCTCGGTTACTATCAGGGTGGTGAGTACCATTTCGACGCCAAAAAACTCTACGCCCGGCATTATGAGCACCCGGATCCGTTGGCTCCCAAAGTGTTCATATCGGAACTCCTGACTGAGCAGTGCTCAAAAGAATTACAGGCCATTGCCGGTGAAATGGTGTCTCAGGTCGACCCGGAGGACGTGCTCGCGGATAACTTCCTGTATTCAGGACGACACTGGAGCGTGGACTATGCCACTTATGAGGCCCTGCTGCAGGAAAGTGAGTATGCCGCGTGGCTGGCCGCCTGGGGTTACCGCGCCAACCACTTCACCGTCAGTGTCAATCAGCTCAGCCAGTATCATACGGTGGCCGAGATTAACCAGTTACTGAAAGACAACGGCTATCGGGTGAACAGCTCCGGCGGGGAGATCAAGGGATCACCGGAGGAACTCCTGGAGCAGTCTTCCACCATGGCGGACAGGGTGCCGGTTCGGTTTTCTGACCGTACGGAGGCCATTCCCAGCTGTTTCTATGAGTTTGCACTGCGCTATCCCGATGCCAGTGGCAAACTGTATCCGGGTTTTGTTGCCGCCTCCGCGGACAAGATCTTCGAGAGCACCAACGCAACGGGCTGAGGACTAGGCACTCCCTTCGGGCCAGCCCTGTTCTCCCAGGAGAGGGACGAATCGCACACCGCCCAGGCTCTCGCGCTCGTACTCGGACGTCGACACCCGGGTTATGCGAACGAGGTCCTGGCTGATGTGCTCACCGCCAACAGGCATGACCAGGCGACCACCCACGGTCAGTTGATCCTTCAATGCCTGCGGGACCGACGGGCCGCCAGCGGCGACTACAATGCCGTCAAAAGGTGCCATTTCCGGCATTCCCAGGGAGCCATCGCCACAGTACACATGGACGTTGCTGAATCCTTCTGCACGCAATACCTCACGGGCATGTGCTGCCAGTGCCGGCAGTCGTTCAATACCGAAAACCTCACCGGCGATACAGCCCAGCACTGCAGCCCCATAGCCAGACCCGGTGCCCACATCCAGTGCTTTTTCTCCCCCTTGCAAATTGAGAGCGTCGACCATCAACGCCACCACATAAGGCTGGGAAATGGTCTGTCCTTCCCCGATCGCGAGTGGCCCATCTTCGTAGGCCAACTGCTCCATATCCTCTGGTACAAACCGCTCCCGTCGAACTCGGCGCATGGCCTCGATCACCAGGGGCGAGGTAATCCCCCTGCCCCGGATCTGAAGCTCCACCATCGACATCCTGCGTGATGTAAAGTCGGATTCGTTCATGGCATTCCCCCGATTCCGCTGAGCATTGCCAAGCCTCAAGGCGACAGATCCTGCCTTACCTTCAGTAACAAAACACTCATGTTTTACTATGGACGATTGTTCACCTCCTGACTACTTTTCATCCATAGCCTGCGCAATAGAAAACGGGACCACCAACAAAAACAACAAGGCAGCCAGCGCTGCCGTTTATCCATGAGGAGATCCGGAATGCCCGCACCAGTGAATCACCTGGAGGAACGAACACGGGATGCCAATGAGCTTCTGGAGGGGATGATGCCCTCTGCCATTACCCTGGCGATGATGATTCGTCACCGCAAAATGGCCACCTGGCTACGCACCGAGTTCGAAGGCTACAGCGAGAGTACACCAACGCCTCCCTATCGACGGGAACTTCCTGGCCACATCGTTGCCCGCTCGCCCCAGTACGGCTGGATTCCCGCCCCAGTGGATGACCAACAGAAAGCAGATCATGGCCGCCTGGACCTGGACGATGGCGTCAAGACACTGGAAAAAATCTGCTTAAACTGCAAAAAAGGCAATGGCAACAGGGTCCCCCTGCCTCCCGCAGAAATGGCGGACCTGCAATCCCGGATCAACCTGAGCGCCGAGCTGGCGATCAATGTCAGCCGTGATACATACTCCGGCGTCCTCAAAACCGTTCGAGCAGCGATCTACCTGTGGACTCAGGAACTCATGGCGTTCGGCATTGGAGGGGAACACAATTCGTTCAGCGCCGAGGAACGAAGCAAAGTAGCTTCACTGGATAACCCGGAACATTTCTGGCGGCGCGCAATGGCGGAACTGGACACTTTACCCATCCCCGACACCAGGGAGGTGGGCTTCTTCGAACGAGTATTCGGTCGGACCGGCTGAGCAACAGGGCCCCGACCACTTGTTGGCCGGGGTCCAGCCCTCTCAATAGGTAACGCGGTGCCGGTCGAAGATTTCGCGGACTTCCCGCTCCTCCTCCGAGGGAATCATCACCCTGATTACTTTGTTTTCCTTGTCCACATAGACTGATTCCCGGGGCAGTCCCGTCGCGAGCAAATCCTCTTCGGTGTTTTTTGCCTGATCAATATCCTCATAGTGTCCGTTCAATGTCGTGTTCATCGGGCATACCTCCTTTTTTACCGCCCAATAAAAGTCTAGGATTAATAACAGGGCTGTTCAATTCTTACCCGCCCTGGAGAGAGAAAGGATGTCCTCAGGTTTGACTGCTGTGCGAGTGGTGCTGTTGTTGGTGCTGAGTCTTTGGTCCTTCGGCAGTCTGGCGAATGATGAAATCCGTGAACGCATGGAAGCAATACATCAGGGATTTACAATCAGCGCACTCGGGGAACCCCTTTTGGCGCTGGACGCCCTGTCCGAGTTCTATAGTCACAGGGATTACGCCCTGGCATGGCACCGGGACAAGGATCGAGAAGCATTACTGGACACGATCAACGCGGCGAAACGCCATGGCCTGACACCGTCGGACTATCACTACAACCTGCTGGCGACGTTTGCAGCGCGATCCCCTGACGACCTGGGCCCCGAGGCAAGGGCGGATCTTGATCTGTTACTGACTGACAGTCTGCTACTGCTTACTTCGCACTTACTTCATGGCAAGGTAAACAGAGATTCACTTGAGGCAGAATGGACAGCGAACCGCCAGGTTCAACGCATCGACGAAATCGTGAGCCAGGCCCTGGAGTATCAGCAGATCCCGACCCTGATCGATCGTTTGACCCCTTCCCAAAGCGGTTACCAGCAGTTACTGACAGCCAGGGAATTCCTGCAATCACTGCTCTCCATCCCATGGGAGCCAATTGTCGACGGCCCCACCATCCGCCCCGGCATGATCGATAATCGGCTACCGCTTATCCGCCAGCGCCTGATTGCCCTGGGCGACCTGATGCCCACTATATCGTTGGAAGAACAGGTAATCGAACGCCGCTATACTGACAGGGTCGTGGCGGCCGTCACCAGGTTCCAGGCTCGCCACGGGCTGGCCACCGACGGATTGATCGGGCGAGGCACCCTCGCCAGCCTAAACATCTCCCCACAGGAAAAGCTGGCGCAACTGGACGCCAATCTTGAACGCTGGCGGTGGCTACCCGAGCTCGGCGATACCTACATCATCGTAAACATTGCCGGATTCGAACTGCGCATGATAAGGAAGGGCGAAGAGATTCTGAAAACGCGGGTGATCGTCGGGCGCCCCTACCGGCAGACCCCCGTATTCAGTGATCGCATTCGCTATCTGGTCTTCAACCCAACCTGGACAGTTCCACGCACTATCATGACCGAGGACCAGTTGCCCGCCATACGAAGAGACCCGGACTATCTTCAGAAAATGGATTTCACAGTGTATCGGGGGTGGGGTGCGGATCGTGTCCGAGTCGATCCGGAAACTGTTGACTGGTGGCTGCTTTCCGAGAACAACTTTCCATTCCAGCTAGTCCAGGAGCCCGGACCGCACAATGCACTTGGCAGGGTCAAGTTCATGTTTCCGAACAAATTTGATATCTACCTGCACGACACGCCCGCCCGCAGCCTGTTCTCCCGCAGCGAACGTACCTTCAGTTCCGGCTGCATTCGAGTGGAAGACCCGTTCAGGCTCGCCAGCCTGTTGCTTCAAGGCCAGAATGGATGGTCAAGGGATCACATCGACCGCGTGGTCAATTCCCGCCAACAGACCACGGTATACCTGAAAGAGCCTGTACCGGTACATCTGGAATACTGGACCACCTGGGTGGACGAGGACGGCACCCTGCATTACCGCAATGACATCTATGAGCGTAACCCTCGCCTCATTTCAAAGCTGACGGAACACCCACGGACACTGTCTCCCGATCAGGCCAGTACCAACTAGTGCCCGGCACCCCGCAGCATCGCCTGCATCAGCTCCTGGGCATCAAACTTGGTCAGGGCCTCATTGGCGCCCACCTGGTTGGCATAGCTGAGACTCATTTCACTGTTCAGGGACGTGTGAAGGATAATAAAAGGCTGCTTGAGTGAACCCTGATCTCGGAGATTGAATGTCAGCTCATAGCCATCCAGCCCCGGCATTTCTATGTCGCTCACCAGAATGTCTACGGGCTCACCAATGGAATCCGCCTCCTGGATTATTTCCAGAGCACTCTGGCCATTACTGGTCACTTCGTAGGGAATGCCTTTACTATCCAGCACATCGGAGAGTTGTTTGCGAGCCACCTGGGAATCATCCACTAGCAGAATTCGCTGGGCCCTGAGCGTTTCGCTTTCCAGATCCGTCAGGGTTGCCCCATCGCTATTAACCGCAGAGGGATAGACTTTCGACAGCAGCAGTTCAACATCCAGTAACTGAACCAGTTCCCCGTCCAGGTCGAGCAACCCCGTCACAAAGGCCTGATCACCCAGGGCCGCGGGCGGTGACTGAACCTGACTCCAATCGGCCTCAATGATCTTGCTGACACTGCGCACCACGAAACCGATTTCCTGGCGCTGGATATCCGTCACAATGATGGAACCGGCTTTCTGTTCATCGGGTGTGAGGGGACGCCCGCCTACGGCGGCAGCCATATCAATGACCGGTACAGCGGCACCTCGAAACGACATGGTGCCGAGCACGGCGGCGTGACTGTGGGGCAATCTTGTCAGCCGGGTGTATGGCAGGATTTCGCGAATTTTCAGCGTTCCGAGCGCGAACTGCTTTCGTCCAGTCAGGTTAAACAGCAACAGTTTCTGGGAGTGGGCGGTTTGTCTGGACATATCAGGCGCAGTTCCTGTGGCAAGATGACGACCTCAATACTCTAGCAGAGCCGCCCCGGACGGGGTATCTGAAAGAATGTATTGATTTCGTTACACCTGCCCCGGAAGTCCGGGTCAAAGCCCCTGGATATACCCCGGCCCCGATAGTTGACGCATCTGCCGTTGCACCCAGGCCGCACGCTCCCACACGTATTGTGAGGGATTATCCACGCTCAGCACTTTCGGATTGGGCAGCACTGCCGCCAGCCTTGAGGCCTCGGACGGTGAGAGGTAACGGGAGCTGGTGCCGAAGTAGACCCGGCTGGCCGCCTCCACGCCGTATATACCCGGCCCGAATTCTGCAATGTTCAGATATACCTCGAGAATTCGCTGTTTTGGCCAAAGCGCTTCAAGCCCCAGCGCCAGCACTGCCTCAAGCGATTTTCGGACAAAGCTTCGACCGTTCCAGAGAAACAGGTTCTTGGCGGTTTGCTGAGTAATGGTGCTTGCTCCCCGCAATCCCTCGCCAGCCTCATATTCGGCCAGGGCTTTGCGGATCGCGGCAAAATCCACCCCCCAATGATCGGGAAAGCGCTGATCCTCACTGGCGATCACGGCGAGTGGCATCCACGGGGATATATCGGCGTAGTCCACCCACTGCTGCAGAATGCTGTCGTCCCGGTGACTGAGACTGTGGGCAAGCATGAACGCTGTGGTGGGCGGATCAATGAATCTCAACACCAGCAGGACAGCAGCCAGCAGGCCCAGCACACTGGCGAGACACCAGGACAGGAGCCGGAAAATACGGCGCGGGAAAGTTTTTTTCGCCAAATGGAAACTCCGATGCACTTGCAGCTATGCTAAAAGCAGACAGTATGTCGTGGTTTCCGCCCCTTTTGAATTACAGGTCTGTCAGGCGGCGGTAATCATACCCCTTGCGGGATAAGGGCAATGGTAAAACACCTCGAATGCAAGAAAGGGCTCAGGCTGTTACTGACGCCTAACCAGTCACTCAGCTGGCGGGGCAATGTTCAGGTCTGGCTGGCACTGTTTTCTGTGTCACTGGTGATTGCCACCGGCATGGCCCTGGCCGGCGCCTGGGTTGTGATGCCCTTTGCGGGACTGGAGCTCATCGCCCTGGCAGCCGGTATTTACTACACGGCGCAGGCCTGCCAGACGCGGGAAATACTGTCCGTTTACCCTGACAGTCTTACCCTGGAGAAAGGCAGACGAGTCAAGCAGGCCGAATGGACACTCCCTCGACACTATGCAAGGGTTCGCGCCAACATGCCGCGACATCCCTTCACGCCCCCCAAGCTGTTCCTCTCCTACCGCGAGGAGCACATTCCCCTGGGGGCGTTTCTCAATGTGGAAGACACTCAGATACTGCTACGCATTCTGGAGGGCAAGGGGGTGACGATCGATCGCAGGGCACCGGAACCGGACATTGGATTATGGTAATGGCTCCGGCCCCTGACAGACCGAAATTATTGGCTGGAGAGAATGGACTGGAGTTTCTGGGCCAACTCCACTGCCTCACTGCCCAGACTGGTCAGATAACCGCCATCCTGCTGGGTGATCAACCCCTTCTGGTGCAAGCGTTCGGCAGCTTTCACTGTGTCCTCCGGTGCGGAGTGCTGGTGGACCTTGATGCCCTCCTGCGCTGAGGAAGAACCGAACAGGGTGAGCAGATTCAGTTCGGCAAGATGATCAGGGGAAAAAGCCATGGATAATCCTCATAAAATAGTGGAGCTACCCTACTAGTTCTATACGAGGATCGGGGAATCTACAAAACATTTCTGCACAAAGTGCGCGAGCCCCGACTCCCTCCAGGTCTCGCCGGCATCACTCAACTCGTTACTGGTACTGACTGATCAGATGATCGAATTCGCCCGCCTCACGCGCCTGATCCAGAGCATTCTGCAGGGCAGCCACTATCGTAGGCGATGTTTCATTGCTCAACGCCAGATACATGGGCGTTTCACGGAACACCAGGACGGGGTTCAGGCCACTGATACCATGTTCCTGCTCCGCAACCAGGGGACCGACAAGTCCATCGGTTACCCACAGGTCCGCCTCTCCCAGTTCGAGCCGGCGGGGGTTAACATCCCCCGAGATACTCATGACCACTTCAAAACCCTGGCTGACCAGGTAGTCAGACATCACATCGCCTTTGTATCCAGCGATGCGATATTTCCTGGCATCCTCCAGGGAGTCCAGCGTGATATCCGACCCCGGAGCTGCAAACAGCGTCCACTGTATCGGCGCCAGTGGCCCGACCCATTGGAACTGGTCTTCACGCTCATCGGTTCGGGCCGTGCAGAACAGGCCATGATTCTCGCGCCCCTGAACCCAATCATAGGCATAACTCCAGTCCCGCATTTTCATCACGTACTGGTAATCCACGCGCGCGAGCATGGCCTTCACCATGTCGCTGCAAATACCAGTAATCTCGTCCTCACCATGGGCGAAACCTTTGCCGGAGACTGCCTCGTTGTAAGGTGGATAGTTTTCAGTAAATATGTACAGGCGCTCCGAGGCGTTTGCGCCGGCGGCACTCAGGATGACGGTACTAAGCGCAACAAAGCCCGACAGGCTGCCTTTCAGTATCCTTGAGAAGAGCGCGGTTATCAGGGTAGACATGTTCGTGTCCTTAAAATATTGTGGGGAGCCATGACCAATCGAGTTGATATTCACTACTGCACCGGTTGCCGCTGGCTGATGCGGTCAGCCTGGATGGCCCAGGAACTGCTGACCACCTTTGAAGGCGAACTGGATGAGCTGACACTGCACCCGGGTACGGGTGGCATTTTCGAGGTCTGGGTAAACGGTACACAAATCTGGTCGCGCAAGGAACGGGGTGGATTCCCGGATATCAAGCAACTCAAGCAACTGGTCCGCGATAAAATCAACCCACAGAGGGACTTAGGGCACTCCGACAGGCAGGCCTGATGAATTAGTCTAAGTCAGGGTGTAATTGGCTGCGTTATACGCTACAAAACCAACGACCACTACAACAAAAACACCCTGGTTAAACGGCATGAATGACAGCACAAGACCTGCCTCAGAACACTTCGATTACATCATCGTGGGTGCTGGCACCGCCGGGTGCCTGCTCGCCAATCGCCTCAGCGCCAACCCTGACTACCGGGTACTGCTGATTGAAGCCGGTGGTCGGGACAACTACCACTGGATTCACATCCCCGTGGGTTATCTCTACTGTATCGATAATCCCCGCACCGACTGGCGCTTCAGGACCGAGCCATCGCCCGGCCTCAATGGCCGCACACTGATCTATCCGCGAGGCAAGACCCTGGGCGGCTGCTCCAGCATTAACGGCATGCTCTACATCCGTGGCCAGCGCCGCGACTACGATCATTGGGCGGACGTAACCGGAGACGACGCCTGGCGCTGGGACAACTGCCTGCCAGACTTCATGCGCCACGAAGACCATTACCGGCTCGATGCCGGCGGAGATGCGGACGATCACCACGCGCAATTCCACGGCCACGGCGGTGAATGGCGGGTGGAACACCAGCGGTTGAAATGGCAGGTGCTGGAGGATTTCGCCGAGGCCGCGGTGCAGGCGGGCATTCCCCGCACCCGGGATTTCAATCGAGGCGACAACGAAGGTGTCGATTATTTTGAGGTTAATCAACGCGCCGGCTGGCGCTGGAACACCTCCAAGGCCTTCTTGCGAAGCGTCGCAAAACGCCGCAACCTGACTGTCCGTCACTCCACCCAGGTGCTCGGGCTCGAAATGGACACCGGGACGCGCCGCCAGCCCCGGTGTACCGGCGTGCGAATCTCTGGTCCCGGCAACAGCGAGACGCTTGCCGTCGCCTCACGGGAAGTCATTCTCTCCGCCGGCTCGATCGGCTCACCGCAACTGCTGCAGCTGTCCGGCATCGGACCGGCGGACCTGCTCAAACAGCATGGTATCCCGGTGATCAGGGAGCTTCCTGGTGTTGGAGAAAATCTTCAGGATCACCTGCAGATTCGCTCGGTCTACAAGGTCCACGGCGTGAACACGCTCAACACCCTGGCCGGCTCCCTGTTCGGCAAGGCTAAAATCGGTCTTGAGTACCTGCTCAAACGCTCAGGCCCCATGAGCATGGCGCCGTCCCAGCTGTGCGCCTTCACCCGCAGCTCCGACGACTACGACTACGCCAACATTCAATATCATGTGCAGCCGCTGAGTCTGGATGCTTTTGGGCAGCCCCTGCACGACTTCCCGGCGATTACCGCCAGTGTGTGCAACCTGAACCCTACCAGCCGCGGCACCGTCCGCATCCGCAGCCGGGATCCCCGTGAAGCGCCCGCCATCGCCCCCAACTACCTGAGCACGCCGGAAGACCACAAGGTAGCTGCCGATTCATTGCGGGTCACCCGTCGCATTGCCGAACAACCGGCTCTTGCCAGGTATCAGCCGGAAGAATACAAACCTGGTCTGCAATACCAGACCGACGACGAACTGGCCCGCCTGGCCGGAGACATCGGCACCACCATCTTCCACCCCGTCGGCACCACTCGCATGGGGCGCGCGGATGACGATATGGCGGTGGTGGACTCCCATCTTCGGGTTCGGGGGATCGACGGTTTGCGGGTAGTGGATGCCGGTGTCATGCCCACCATCACCAGCGGCAACACCAACTCGCCCACCCTGATGATCGCGGAGAAAGCCGCCGCCTGGATACTGGCCGGCAAATAAGCCGGCCGGGAAGAAGAAGGGTTCGGGGGCGCACGCTATCTTGCCAGGGCGACGATGTCCGGATACTCATGAATCCGGACCACATCCTTAACATCCGTGGTTAATGACAGCCCACAGACCTCGTTCACCATGGCCCGGGCAACGGTGTCAGCCTCAATGCCACGGTATTTTTCCAGTGGCCCAATCATCGCCCGGTTGAGCAGGGGCATGGCCTTCATGCCCAGGGCCTCAGCCGTTCGGTGTTCCTCGCGATCTCCGAGCAACAGACTGGGACGATAGATCGACAGGAAGGGGTAGCCAAGCCCGCTGACACTGTCCTCCAGCTCCCCTTTTACACGATTGTAAAATACGTTTGAGGATGACGACGAGGCAATTGCAGACATCAGTACAAACGCCCGAGTCCCACGGGACCGCCCGAGTTCCGCCGCCTTGAGGGGGTAGCCATAATCCACTTTACGAAACACCTGCTGGGAACCGGCTTTGCGAATGGTCGTGCCGAGGCAGCAGACAATGACGTCGACTTCGAACAAATCCGCGTACTCATCCAGGCGGTCAAAATTCACTTCCCGCTGCACGAGTTTTGGATGCTGCCTGTCGGCTTCCCGCCGCACGGGAGTAACCACCGAGGCCACCTCATCCCTTGGCAGCAGTCCGTCCACCACCATGCTGCCGGTGAACCCCGTGGCACCCAAAACCATAACCCTGATCGTCGTCATTTACCCAAGTCCTCGCATCCATCCTGGCAGAAAGCTAACATTCTACCTCACTCCACACCCAAGAACTTCCGAGGAAAAAGCTGACATGCCCAATGGGGAAACCACCACCGGCCAATCCGATCTGAGAACCCGACAACAGGCGACACTTGCCCGGCTCGACAAGTTTTCCCGGGTAACTGACACTGCCATCCGGATTCCCTTTACGAGGATTCGTCTCGGCCTGGATCCCATCATCGGGTTGTTACCGGTGGTGGGTGACCTGATAGGCCTGATGTTGTCCCTGTATGTGCTGTTGGAAGCGCATCGTGCCGGCGCCGGCAAGCGCATCAAGGCTCACATGGTCAAGAATATGCTGATTGAGACTTTCGGCGGCATGGTGCCTGTGGTGGGGGACGCGTTTGATATCGTCTATAAAGCCAACACCCGCAATACACGCCTGCTGCGGGAGTATCTGGAACAGGAGCTGAATACGGAACCACAACCCCGGTTTCCCTGGATGCAGCTGGTAGTCCTGGTCATCCTGCTGGCCATACTCAGCAGTGTGATCATGCTCGCCTGGTAACCACCAGGGCCACCCCGGTGATGGAAATCGCACCACCAACCATGGCGAGAACACCCAGCCGCTCGTCAAACAGCAGGAACGCCTCCAGCGCAGTCACCGGCGGGACCAGGTAAAACAGGCTCGCCACCTGCGAGGCGGCCCCCTGGCGGATCAGCCACATCAGCAACAGGATCGCGCCGATGGAGACACCAAACACCAGCCAGGCCATGGAGAGCTGCAGCTGAAGCGCCCATTCCACTTCCCGGGTTTCCAGGGTGAAAGCCCCGATGGCAAAAAACACCGCCGCAGCGCTGTATTGGATCAACGTGCCCGCCACCAGATCCGCCTGGGTGCCGTTGCGCTTCTGATACACCGTACCGAGGGATATCCCTGCCAGGGAGAACCCGGCCCAGACCAGGGTCCATAACGGGAAATCCGAGGTATTGCCATCACCGCCGACAAACTTCTCCAGCAACACCAGTGTGACGCCCACCAGCCCCAGAGTCAGCCCCAGCCATTGTCGCCCCGAGACACCTTCCTTCAGCACAATCACCGCTGCGGCCGACGTCACCAACGGTTGCAGACCAACAATCAGAGACACAATACCTGACGGCATACCGCCCTGAATGGCGTAATACACACCACCCAGGTAGCAGCCATGGACCAGCAGTCCGGTAATGGCCAGATGCCCCGCACCCCGCCATCCCGGCCAGTGGGTTTTCATCAGCCACGCCAGCCCTGCCAGCAACACCAGGGTGAACAGCATGCGGATCAACAGCAGGGTGAAAGGCTCCGCATACGGCAGCCCGTACTTGGCGCCAATGAATCCGGTGCTCCACAACCACACAAACAACGCAGGCACCAGAAAGGTAAAGAAAACTGAACGCATGACGACTCAACCAGGCAGAAAGATTCCAGAGTACAGCAACTTTAAAAGTTAGCAGGGAATCAATACAGGTACAGGTAAAGGGCTTTACCACCATCACAGTCACAGACTCGTGACGCTGTCCTGCCCCGAAGCAACCCGCTATCATTCACGCCATGAAACTTTCCCGAATCCTCAGCAACCAGAACGGTGTCAGCCGTCAACAGGCCAATGCGCTGATTGCCGCCGGCCGTGCCATGGTGAACGGCGAAGTGTGTACCAACGCCTCTCTCGATGTTGACGGGTTCACCACCGTTGCCGTTGATGACAATATCATCCAGCCTGGCTCACAGGCCCGGTACCTGATGCTGAACAAGCCCGCCGGTTACCTCAGCGCCACCGTCGACGCCGTTCACCCCACAGTGCTGGACCTGATTGCTCCGGACCTGCGGGAGAGCCTGCATATAGCGGGACGCCTGGACCGAGCCACCACCGGCCTGCTGATACTGACCAATGACGGCACCTGGTCCCGGCGCCTGACCGAACCCAGGGTCAGAATTCCCAAGGTCTACCGGGTGACCACCGCATACCCGTTGTCGCCCGACACCGAGGCACGCTTTGCCGCGGGCATCTGGTTCGAATACGAACAACTGACAACCTCGCCCGCACACATTGAACAGATGGATGCCACCAACGCCCGGCTGACGATTTACGAGGGGCGTTATCATCAGGTGAAGAGAATGTTCCATGCCGTAGGTAACCGTGTCGTCTCCCTGCACCGGGAGCAGATGGGCGCCATAACCCTCGACGGGAAACTTCAACCCGGTGAGTATCGCGCGCTGAGCCATCAGGAAACCCAGTCCATCCCCCGCCGGTAAGGTCAGCTGTCCTTGCGCATTTTCTGCTTCAACATACGATCCATCTGGCGGAAGGCTGGCTGAGTAAGCCGGGTCACCGGGCCCGGCAACGCCGCCAATGCCAGACTGCCCAGGGTGCCCACCGGACTTCCCACCCGCGCCGGACGTTTGTTCACCGCCTTTACAATCCACCCCGCCGCCTTGTCCACATTCATCATTGGCATATGCCGGTAGATGCTGGTTCTCGAGGACATGGGCGTCCGCACCATCGGAAAGTACACCACCGTGACATCAATCCCCTTGTGGCCAAGCTCCGCCAGAAGGGATCGGGAAAAGGACTCCAGCGCCGACTTGCTGGCAAGGTAGGCGGAAAACAGCGGGATCGGCACCTGGGACGACAGCGTCGAGATGTTCACCACCTGCCCTTCCCCCTGTTCGAGCATGCGGGGCAACAGTTTGAGGGTCAGTCCCACTGCGGCAATGTAGTTGATGTTTATGGTGCGCTGGTAATCATGCAGTCGGTCCAGGGCCTCGGTGATTGGACGTCGAATCGAATGGGCTGCGTTGTTCACCAGCACATCCACCCGTTGATGCTCATTGAGAATACGCTCGGCACACTGGCTGAGGGACGCCTCATCGGTCAGGTCCGCCGGGTAGATCCATGCCTGCCCGCCATCGCCGGTGATCTCACGTTGAACACTGGCCAGCTCTTCCTCCCTTCGCGCCACCAGGCACACCCTGGCGCCCTGCTTCGCTAACTGTCTCGCCGCAACCGCGCCAATACCACTGGAAGAGCCGGTGATGACCACCGTTTTACCTGCCACGCCCATGATCGTTTTTCCCACACTTGTGAATGAATCAAAAGCCTATGATCAAAGCCTGTGAAAATACAATGACTGGAGACACCATCACATTTGCGAATATCGACACTTATCGTTACGTTTCTTCCATACCACAACGACGTATACTGGCGTTTATCATGCAGATATCCGTTCAGATTTCTCACGAGTGCACAATGACAAGCGGTAATCTTCTCTCCACACCAATTCTGGCAACCCTGTTGCTGGCATTACTGTCCCAACCGGTTGCTGCTGGTGGCGTGAAACGTATTGTCCACCCCGACGGCACGGTGGAGTACACCAATGTCAAAAACAGCGAACAGCGGCGTGCTTCCAGCAAGAATGAGGTGGTCTATCGCTACCGGGATGACAATGGCGTGGTCGCCTACAGCAGCAACCAACCGGCAGGGGCTGATTTTGATGTCATCCGCTTCCACTGCTATGCCTGCGATCCGAATTCCAGGGTTAACTGGCGGACCACGCCGCTTTACCGCGAACCTTACCGTGACGAAATCCAGGCAGCTGCCCGGCAATACCAGATTGACCCGGCCCTGGTTCGCGCGGTCATCCACGCGGAATCTGCATTCAATGCCCGCGCCATTTCCCCCAAGGGCGCCCAGGGGCTGATGCAGTTGATGCCGGCAACGGCCCGGGAACTGGCTGTCAGCAATGCCATGAACGCGGCCGAGAACATCCGTGGCGGGGTCAATTACCTGGCGCAGATGCTGGAGCGTTTCGGCGGTGACACCAGGCTGGCCACCGCTGCCTACAACGCCGGCCCCGGTGCGGTTGGTCGCCATGGCGGCATCCCGCCGTACGCGGAAACCCGCGCCTATGTAGAGCGGGTGGGTATTCTCCATGAACGTTACGCGCGCAACTAAAGTTCTCGTCTGCCTTACCTTACTGCTGACCATCAATCCCGTGATGGCCTCTTTCCGCTGCGGCAGTGCTCTGGTGAGCCAGGGTGACTGGCCGCTGGAAGTGGAAGAGCGCTGTGGTGAGCCGGATTACGTTGCGACCTATCCCCAGGCCGTTGTACCGGGACTTGGCGTGGTCCAAACCGAGGAACACTGGTACTACAACCGCGGCCCCCAGAGCTTTATCCGGCGATTGGTTTTTCGTAATGGCAAGCTGCACCGGGAAGACAGCCTGGGTTACGGCTTTTACCCGGATAACGCGGGCCCCTGCGATACAGGCGCCCTGCAGGAGGGTATCAGCGAATTCGAAGTCGTCGCCCGTTGTGGCCAGCCCCTGTCAAGGCAGGTGACCTGGCAGGTCGTTACTCCCGGTCGCTCCAGGCTCGCACACCGGAGCTATCCGGTCCCCGTGGAAGAATGGCTGTACGAACTGAGCAATACCCAGTTCCGCCGGGTGGTCACTCTGCGTAATGGCCGGGTGGTGGATGTGGAGTCCACCAAAAAACCCTACTGACCCGTGCGACTGGATAACTTTTCCCGAGTCTGCAAACGCCCTTTTCGCCGAATTTCCGCATTCTCGAACCGACGTTTCTGCTCGTCGGTTTCCGGTATCGCTTCAGGGACATCGACCGGCTTATCCTCTTCATCCAGCGCCACAAATGTGAAGAACGCCGACAGGATATGCCGAACCTCTCCGGTATAGCTGTTTTCAGCCTCGACCCGGGCGCCGATTTCCATGGACGAACCCCAGCTTCGGTTCAGTGACAGGCTGAACAACAGGGTATCGTTCCCTTTCGCCGGCGCGCGGAAGTGAATGGAATCCACTGCGGCCGTCACACAGACATGGGCCGAGTGACGCTCGGCAACCACCAGTGCCAGGCGATCACACTTGGCCATGATCATGCCGCCGAACACCGTGTTATGGGAGTTCATGTCATTGGGAAAAACTTTATAGACATGCTGCTCAATGGCAGACGCGGAAACGGGTTTGGATTTAGGGCTGGGCATGCTTCCCTCCTGATGAGCCAAGTTGCCAAGCGTACTGAAACAACCCCACAGATAACAGAGCAAATCAGCTGTGGCCCGCTATCGGCACTTTCGAAGTATTTACATCAACAATATGTCTCTGGAATATTAACCCGAGCGCCATTAATAACGGTAAATATGGAAACGTTCCGTATCCAGGCAATTGAGGGAGAGCATTATGAGCCAGCATCAAGGCAGCTGTTTCTGTGGTGAGGTGAAATTTCAGGTCAGTGGTGAGCCAGCGGCCATGGGCTATTGCCATTGCGATTCCTGTCGGCGTTGGTCAGCGGGCCCCGTGAACGCGTTCTCGTTATGGCCGCCCAGCAACTTCGAAGTTCTTGCCGGCGAGGATCAGATTGGCACTTTCCACCTGACTGAACAAAGCTACCGGAAATGGTGCAAGAAGTGCGGTGGGCACGTCTTTACCGACCACCCGACAATGGGGCTGGTGGATGTTTACGTAGCCAACCTGCCCGACCTGGAATTCAAACCGGCACTGCATGTTCACTACCAGGAATCCGTACTGCCCATCCACGACGGCCTGCCCAAAATGAAGGACGTGCCAGCGGAGATGGGGGGCTCGGGAGAAACCCTGCCCGAATGAAGATCAACTGCTGAGGCGCTTGGCCACCCATCGATGATACAGCCAAGCAAGAGCGGGCCGAATCACCGGCAAGCCAATCAGCCACGCCAGGGGTTTCAGGGCGGGCACGCGGGACATCAGCAGGATATAGGCATCCATTTCCCGGTGTACCCTGCCCTGGTCGTCCTTGACGTGCAGCTCCCGGAGGGCCTTGTCAGGGTCAATGCCCTGACGGCGCAACTCTTCATCACGCCCGGTAATATCCAGCCACTCAACGGACTCTCCTGTCCTCCCCGCCAGCTTTTCGTACCACCGGCGGTCCTTGATGCAGGCGGAGCAGGAGCCATCGTAGAACACCACCAGTTTGCTGGCTGAGGTAGTCATAATCGCCTCCTTCAGAAATCTTGGCGTTACCCCCATTATCAATTCCGAAGGGCGCCCCTTTCAAATCAGGTCAGACACGCCCCAGGAACCGGCGCTCCTCTACATTCACCTTGATCCTGTCGCCGGTGGAAATGTGCTCGGGCACCTGGATCACCAGCCCGGTCGACAATGTCGCCGGCTTGGTTCGCGCCGTTGCCGAACCGCCCTTGATGGATGGATCGGTTTCCACGATTTCCAGGTCCACCGTCGGCGGAAGACCCAGTGCGACCGGGGCATCACTCACCAGAATCACCATCAGGCCCTCGGTGTCTTCGCTGATAAACAGCAGCTCTTCCGCGATGGACTCCCGGTTCAGGCTGTATTGCGTGAAGTCTTCACTGTCCATGAAGACGTACTCGTCGCCATCGGAATAGGAAAAGGTCGCCGGTCTGCGAACCAGGTCTGCCAGGTTCAGCATGTCCGAGTCCTTGAAGGTCTCGTCTATCTTGTTACCTGTCACTACGTCATACATCCGCATGCGGTACAGGCTGCCGCCGGCACGCCCCTGTGGCACCGACCGCTCGATGTCCTTTACGAAATAGGCCCTGCCTTCATACTCGACCGCTGAGTTCTTCTTGATTTCACTGGCTTTTGGCATTGTTTCTGGTTCCGGAATAAAGAATGGGACAAAAGAGTTGCTGATATACCATGAAGACGGGCGACAAAGCGATAGGTGCTTGTGTTCTGCACAACCACCCAATAGGTAGCCCGTCACAAACCACCCCCGGGGCTCCATGCTATCCTCGCCGTGTTAATGGCCTATAGAAACACTATCAGGGACGTAGCAGACCATGACCACCCAACACTTTCGATACTCCCCCGGCATTCTGCGAACCACTCACATGGCTGTCCTGCTCAGCGTGATTCTGCTGCCTATGTTGGGCGTATTCGTGGTGTTGGCTTGGCTGGGGATCAGTGAAACCGGTGATTTATCAAAACTGATGCATTCGGACGATGGCTCCCTGAGCTACGAGAGCATTCTGGTAATGGCGCTACTGGCACTGCTGCCTTTCATTGTTGTCAGTAACCGGAAAGTCCGGGTAGAACTGGATTCGTCCACCCTCAAGATCCACATACCCCGGCTGACCGGCATGGGACTGATGGGCCTGACCACCGGCGATCATCGCATCCTGATTCACAGCATCCAGGAGATCCGGCTCAGGGCCGCCACCGCGCCGAAAGCGCTGACTCCGGCACTCCATCATTCACGACTGGAAGTTGTCACGGCGAGACAGACCTACCGCTTACAGCCCTATAACTTTCTCCGCCTGCAGGGACCAGACCATCGTATGGGCCTGAGAGATGTCTTTGGCAAACCCGGGGACAAGCTCCCCGGCCTGCTGAAAGAGGCACCGCTGGTGCAGTCGCTGTCCGCAGCCACCGGCCAGGCAATTACTCTGTCCGAGCCCGCCTCCAGCGGTCCACTGGCCAATCAGTACAACCTGATGACTCACAAGGGCATGGTGGCACAACTGGCCCTGCTGGCCATTTTCGGCCTCTATGGGGTAGCGGATTTCGTGCTGCTCACCGATTATCTGGTGCTGGGCAATCTCCCCCTCTGGCCCTTTGTATCCGCCGGAATGCTAACTGCGGCGCTCGGCATTCGCCTGGGTCGGGGTGCACCGATGGCGGAACGCCTTGGCGTCACGGCACTGATCACCCTGGCCGCCGTTGCCGCCACCTACCCCGGCCTGCAACGCTATAGCCTGCTCGCTTCTCCGCAGCCGATTGCGGTCCCTTACCAATCAACCGCCACGGCACTGTTCGAGCATCCCGGACATCCGACCATCGACCAACGGAGCAGCCATATCCCGGAATATTGGGAAACGGTGCCGACGGGTAGTGAGTATGTGTTTTACCTGCATCGGCCGGTGATGGGATTCTCAATGGTCGACATGGGGCCGGTGCACGAGAAGAGCCGGGCCTTTTACCAGCGCAACTAACAGAACCGGCCAGGAGTATAGCCTCCCCTTCCCTGGGGAGTCGTCACCTGGCCTGTGCGATCCTTACTCGGAGGCAGCGATCAGGCTGGCGTTACCACCGGCGGCGGTGGTATCCACACACAGGTGGCGCTCGATCACGAACCGCTGGTCGAGGGTATGTTCCGTGATCAATGGCAACAGCGCGCCGTCACGCTTCGCCAGTGCCTGGCGGTATTCCCCCAGCAGGGACTGCTCGGCACAACTCACCACTGCCTGGAAACCACGGGCCATTGCCAATGCCTCGGGCTCCAACAACCCTTCAACACCAACGATCGGCAGGCCGGCCTCGGCAGCACGATTTACGGTGTCTTCCACGCCTGGCGCGATCACAACGACTTTATTGCCCTGAGACAGCGCCATCGTGGCCTGCTCCAGCGCGGTTTGCTTGTCCGGTCCGAGACAGAGAACAATGCCACGGGCGTGGTTGGACAGGCGGTTCAGCTCGCCGGTTGGGCCTGGCAACTCTTCGGCATGGGCATCCAGCGGCTCCGGAACCTCACCGAAGATCGGTTTCATGGCCTCGATTCTCACTTCTGGTGCCGGCGCCTTCATGTCGCGCAGCTTGCCAATCAGCCCTTCAAGCTTTTTGATATCAACGGACTTGGCACCGGAGTCCGCCGGACGTTCGACCGTTGCCCCCTTCAGGAAGCGACGAACGTACTGCGGACCACCCGCCTTGGGCCCCGTCCCGGACAGCCCCTCGCCACCAAAGGGCTGGGAGCCGACGATGGCACCAATCTGGTTGCGGTTGACGTAGGTGTTGCCCACCTTGATCCGGCTTGAGATCCGCTCAACCCGGCGGTCAACCCGGCTGTGAATACCAAACGTCAGGCCATAACCCTTGGCGTTGATGTCATCCACCACCTTGTCGATGTCCTTGGCCGCAAAGGTAGCCACATGCAGCACCGGGCCAAAGATCTCTTCTTCCATTTCTTCGATACCGCTGACCTTGAGTACCGCCGGCGATACGAACAGCCCCTTGTCGGGAATCGGGAGTTTCTTCAGCAGGCGGCCATTACGCTCGAACTTATCGCAGTGATCGACGATTTTCTTCTTCGCCGTCTCATCAATAACCGGCCCCACATCCGTAGACAACAGCCATGGATCGCCAATGCCCAGTTCCTCCATGGCGCCGTAAAGCATCTCCAGCAGGTTGTCGGCGATGTCTTTCTGCACGTAGAGCATGCGCAGCGCCGAACAACGCTGCCCCGCGCTCTGGAAGGAGGAGGCCAGCACATCCCGCACCACCTGCTCCGGCAGCGCAGTGGAATCCACGATCATGGCGTTGAGACCGCCGGTTTCCGCCACCAGCGGGGCATCCGGAGCCATGGTTTCGGTCATCATCTTGTTAATACTCTGGGCCGTTGCCGTGGAGCCGGTGAAGCACACGCCGGCCACCCGGGAATCGGCGGTCAGCGCGGCCCCGACGGTCGCGCCCGTGCCGGGCAGCAACTGAATGACATCGCGGGGTATACCGGCTTCATGCATCAGTTCCACCGCCCGTGCCGCCAGCAGAGACGTCTGCTCGGCGGGTTTGGCAACCACGGTGTTACCGGCAGCGAGGTTGGCCAGAATCTGGCCGGTAAAGATGGCCAGCGGGAAGTTCCACGGCGAGATACAACACATCACGCCACGGGCATCACCGCTGTCTTTATAGCGGATGGCCTCATTGGCGTAGTACTGGGCAAAATCCACTGCTTCGCGGATCTCGGCAACCGCATCCAGCAGGGACTTGCCGGCCTCCCGGGTAGTCAGCGCGAACAGCTCGTAAGCATGCTCTTCATAAAGGTCACCCACCTTGCGCACTAACGCCGCCCGCTCTTCAACGGGTGTTTTGGACCAGCTACCGAAACCTGATGTAGCTGCGGTAATAGCGGTATCCACGTCCGCATCGGAAGCCTGGGTCACATGCCCGACCAGATCGTCCAGGTTGGCGGGATTACGCACTACCTGAACCTCTGTACCGGCCACCTCACCGGCAATCACCGGGCCGCCCTTCCACCGATAATCCCGGTAGACATCGCGACCTTCATCGATCTCCTTCACCGTGACCGGATCGGTGATGTCCCAGCCCTTGGAGTTGCGGCGGTGTTCCCCGAACAGCTTGAACGGATGCACGATCGCCTTGCTGGAAATGTTGTTGCCCATTTCTTCCACGCTCAGGATCGGATCCTTGGCGATCTCTTCCGGGGTGATGCTGGTATCGACAATCTGGTTTACGAACGAGCTGTTGGCGCCGTTCTCAAGCAGGCGACGAACCAGATACGCCAGCAGATCCTTGTGGGGGCCGACCGGCGCATAAATGCGACACGGAACACCACTGACTTTCAGCACCTCATCGTGCAGAGATTCACCCATGCCGTGCAGGCGCTGGAATTCGTAGCTATCCACGCCTTTGACCTTGGCCAGTTCAAGAATCGAGGAAACCGAGTGGGCGTTATGGGTGGCGAACTGCGGGTAGATCCGATCGGCCATGTTCAGCAGTTTGGTGGCGCAGGAGACGAATGACACATCGCTGCACGCCTTACGGGTAAACACCGGGAAGCCGCTCAGGCCCATCACCTGGGCACGCTTGATTTCGGCGTCCCAATAGGCGCCCTTGACCAGACGAACCATGAAACGGCGATCGTATTTTTCAGCCAACCCGTAGAGCCAGTCCAGCGTATGGGAAGCCCGCTTGCCGTATGCCTGAACCACCACGCCGAAACCTTCCCAGCCGGCCAGCTCGGGATCAGACACCAGGGCTTCGATCACATCCAGAGACAGATCCAGACGATCCTGTTCCTCGGCGTCAATGTTAAAGCCCATGTTGGCCGCCGCTGCCTTCCTGACCAGGGTGCGGGCGCGGGGCAGCAACTCGTCCATCACCCGTTCCTTGTTGCCGTACTCGTAACGGGCCAGCAATGCGGAGAGCTTGACGGAAATCCCCGGATTCTTGCGCACATCCCCTTCGCAGGCCTTGGCGATGCTGTCGATAGCGTTGGAGTAGGCATCAAAATAATGCTTGGCGTCGTCATCGGTGCGGGCGGCTTCACCCAGCATGTCATAGGAATAGGTGTAGCCCTTGGCCATGTACTCTCGGGCTTCGTCCTGGGCTTCATCGATGTCACGGCCCAGCACGAACTGGCGCCCCATTTCCTTCATCGCCTGACCGGCCACGGTACGGATCACTGGCTCACCGAAACGCTTGAGCAGCTTGCGCAGGGTATCGCCCACGGTGTGACGCTCCGAATCCCGCAGCAGGTTGCTGGTCATCAGCAAGGCAACCGTGGCGGTGTTGATCAGCGGTGAGGACGCCTTACCCACATGGGCGCCCCAGGCACCGGAGGTGACTTTGTCTTCAATAAGCGCGTGGATGGTCATGTTGTCTGGTACACGCAGCAGCGCTTCCGCCAGACACATCAAGGCAACGCCCTCTTTGGTGGTGAGGCCGTATTCCGCCAGGAATTTTTCCATGATGGTGGATTTGGCGTTCTTGCGGACGCCGCGCACCAGATCGGCGGCTCGGGCAGAAATGGCGTCGCGCTCTGTCTGGGACAACTGAGCGCCGGCAATCAACTCACGAATCACTGTGTATTCGTCAGCCAGGTAGTATTCACGAATGGCCTGCCGGCTATCGATAAGTGCGGGAGTCACTGACTGCTGCGGTCTCATAGTTGTACCCTCTTAGTTGTTTATCTGTCTCGCATTCTACCGAGATCAACAAAGACTGTTTCTCTATTAGAACCGTACTTGCATACCTTTTTGTCTTTATTGCCAGTTAAAATTTTATTAATTGCCCATTAAAAGACTAAAACCTAGATACATTTCCCAAGGGCACTTTATCACCCGGTCTTCGAGGCCAGCTCGCGAAGCACGCCGTGAGCAACCGAGAAAACCGCACAATCAACCTCGTTGGCAGCCTGCATATCCCCCAGCATCCGTTTCCAGCGTCCCAGTAAAGGCTGTTTGTCCTCTCGCCAGACCTCCAGCAACTGCTCCGGAGAATGCGCCCCGGGAACCTCGTCAGCTCCTGCGGTAAACACACTGGATGTGAGATCCCGCAGTTTCTGATCAAGTTCATCCCGGTAGTGTATGGTTGCCAGTACCTGCCAATGCCCCCGCGCCCGGAATATTCGCATCTGCCTGTCCAGCCAGGTCAGGTTCAGACTTTCTCCCAGCCGGAAGTACACCCATGCCACGGACTCAAGAGGCTGATCCAGCTGATGGGATATCTCGATCATATCCATCAGCCAATAGCGACTCTCGGCCGAGGCACAATAGGCGGCAAGATGCTCCGGCACCTCTTCCTTATGGTACTCCTCATAAGTTTCCTGCCAACGACTTTCCGGAATCACCGTTGCCAACCGCTCTCTGGACGCCAACACCTCGGCCAGAGGTTCCTGATAACGCCCCAGGCAGTTGTCCGGATCCAGGCCGTGCCAGCGGTTCTGCAACAACCAGCGGGTACTCCGCGTAACCAGGCGAATGACATCTCCGAACATCTCGGCCTGGACCTGTGCGCTGACCTTGCCGTCCAGCGCTTCAATGTCGGCCCATTTGGCATCTACGCCATGGACGCGCAGGGAGATCAGATACGCAGCGGCCAGGCGGCCACAGTCGACCCCGGTGGCGTTGCGAATTCTGTCGACCCAGGTAATTCCCATGCGATTGACAATATCGTTGGCGATCTGGGTCGCGGAGATCTCGGCACGCAGGGGGTGTGCCTCAACGGCATCGGGAAAGGTCTCCAGCAACGACGCAGGAAAGGCCGAATGGAGCGCCGGGGCAAAACGGTGATCGTGAACAATGGGAGCAGTGAGCAGCGCCTGTTTAAGCTCGATTTTGGCGTAGGAAACGAGCACCGACAGCTCCGGACGGGTAAAGCCCGCTGCGCGTTCACGCCGGGTCTGAAGCTCATCATCGTCGGGCAGGAATTCGAGTGCCCGGTCCAGCTTGCCCTCGGTCTCCAGACGTCTCATCAGACGTTCGTATTCGTCTACCGAGGCCACAACGCCACTCTGGGCCAGGCTCAATGTCATGGCCTGCCGGTAATTGTTTTGCAGCACCAGATCGGCCACTTCGGGCGTCATCGCCCGCAGCATCCGGTTGCGTTCGTCCAGCGTCAGCCGCCCCTGCTGGACCAGATCGTTGAGCAGGATCTTGATATTGACCTCATGGTCCGAGCAATCCACCCCACCGGCATTATCGATAAAGTCACTGTTGGCGGCACCGCCGGTGCGGGCAAAACCGATACGACCAAGTTGGGTCACCCCAAGGTTGCCACCCTCACCCAACACCTTGCAGCGCAGCTGGTCGCAATTGATCCTTAACCCGTCATTGGATTTATCGCCCACGTCTTCGTGGGACTCATCCCTGGCCTTCACATAAGTGCCGATACCGCCGTTCCACATCATGTCCACCGGCGCCTTGAGCAGCGCGCTGATCAACTCGTTGGGGGATAACCGGGTGGCCTCAACGTTGAGTACGGCGCGCATCTGCGGTGAAAGCGGGATCGATTTCATGGAGCGGGGAAATACCCCGCCGCCCTCACTGATCAGCCGGGCGTCGTAATCGGCCCAGCTCGAGCCAGGCGTCTGGAACAGTCGCTGGCGTTCGGCAAAGGAAGCCCTGGCATCCGGCACCGGGTCGATAAAAATATGCTGGTGGTTAAACGCACCTATCAGGCGAATACGATAGGACAGCAGCATGCCGTTCCCGAAAACATCGCCGGCCATATCCCCGATGCCAACCACGGTAAATTCATCCTTCTGGGTATCCAGCCCTTTTTCCAGGAAATGGCGTTTCACCGATTCCCAGGCACCGCGTGCGGTAATGCCCATCTTCTTGTGATCGTAGCCCTCGCTGCCACCGGAGGCAAACGCATCGCCCAGCCAGAAACCGTATTCCTTCGACAGCCGGTTGGCGATGTCGGAAAACGTGGCGGTCCCCTTGTCGGCGGCGACCACCAGGTAGGTATCGTCCTCATCATGGCGAACCACATCGGGCGGAGGCACAACGACGCCACCGTCCAGATTGTCCGTCAGATCCAGCAGCCCCCGAATAAAGGTCTGGTAGCAGGCGATGCCTTCGGCTCGCATGTCCTCCCGGGAACCGTCCCGAGGCGGCTGCTTGACGATGAAACCGCCTTTGGCTCCAACTGGCACGATCACCGAATTCTTGACCTGCTGCGCCTTGACCAGCCCCAAGATCTCGGTGCGGTAATCCTCGACACGATCGGACCAGCGCAAACCGCCCCGGGCGACCGGCCCCGCCCGCAAATGAACGCCTTCCACCCGTGGCGAATACACAAACACCTCAAAGCGCGGACAGGGTTTGGGGATGTCGGGAATAGCGCCGGGGTCGAGCTTGAAGGACAGGTAGCCCTTGATCTGGCCACCGTGCTGGCGCTGGTAGTAGTTGGTTCTCAGCGTTGCCTTGATCAGCACATAGAACCGTCTGAGGATACGGTCGTCATCCAGACTTTCCACGGCTTCCAGTGCGCCAAGAATATCGCTCTCAATTCGCCCGACCATCACCTCCCGGGTTTCCGCCGGGATATCCGGATCAAAACGCGCGTTGAAGTAGAGCACCAGCATTGAGGTGATATTCAGGTGACGTGCCAGGGTGTCGGCAATGAACGGTTGGCTGAAGCCAAAACGTATCTGCTTGATATACCTGGAATACGCCCTCA
Source organism: uncultured Marinobacter sp. (assembly GCF_947259545.1). Lineage (GTDB taxonomy): Bacteria > Pseudomonadota > Gammaproteobacteria > Pseudomonadales > Oleiphilaceae > Marinobacter. Next base: position 636,268 of record NZ_CAMYMK010000002.1, on the reverse strand, counting down.
GCAGCGCGACTTCGCGCCACCCCAGCCCCGCAGCCATGATGAGCTGGTTGAAGTCGTCATTTTCCGCGAAGCCATTCCAGATTTCACGAAACGCCTCCTGCAACAGAGGCCTGGCCTTTTCCAGGTCGGCGTCACGGCAATGGGAGTGGCACTCCACGGTAAAGTCACTGACGCCGAAATGTTGCCCGTCCCGCCGCTGAACCCGATACGGATGCTCCCCCAGCACCCGCATCCCCAGGTTCTCGAGAATCGGAATGACATCCGAGAGAATCACCGGGTTGCCCTGGCTATAAAGCTTGAAGTTGAGCTCTCCGTCGGACAATGGCTCTGCAAGCTGGTAGAAACGCATGGGTACATCGGAACTGACGGCGATGGACTGGATCTGGTGGATGTCGCCAATCGCCTCCGCCACGGGGAAACGTGCCCGGTATGCTGACGGAAAGCCGCCACTGAACATCTGCGCACACAAACCACCAGACGTCTCGCCAAACGACTCAACCAACTGGGCGTGCAGATCATCGTCCCAGGACTGGGACTCGGTCATCATCTTCGCGACAATTTCCCGCAGGTTCCTCGTGCCGTGAGGATCCGACTCCTGATCCTGGAGGGCGTCAGCGAGTTGTTCCAGCAAGGTTTGTTGTTGTGATGGGCGGGACTGTGACATGAAGCGTCTCCGGATACATTCAACTGGGTATATGGAATGGAGGAAGCTCCAGTATACTCAACTCCCCAAAGTCCCTTTGACCATATAGTTTCAAAATACAGGTATTTTGATTATATTTAGGTCTTGATATAGCCGTTCATCCAGCCAGGAAACATATTTATGGTCGAATTGGACAGAATCGATCACGCCATTATTCGCGAACTTCAGAAGCACGCCCGGATCACCGTTACCGAGCTTGCCTCCCGTGTAGGATTGTCAAAAACACCGTGTCAGGTTCGCATGCGTCGGCTCGAAGAACAGGGCTATATCACCGGCTACACCGCACTGGTTAACCAGACCAAACTCGGGCAGAGCCATATCGCCTTCGCCCAGGTCACCCTGCACGACACCAGCAGCCAGTCGCTCACCGCTTTCAATAAAGCCGTGAAGCAGATCTCGGCCGTCGAGCAATGCCATATGATCGCCGGCAATTTCGACTACCTGCTGAAGGTCAGGACCCGAAACATGGCAGAGTATCGACAGGTGCTGGGGGAACAGATTTCAGCCCTGCCCCATGTGTTGCAGACCAGCACGTTTGTGGTGATGGAGAGTGTCAAGGATGCGGGGCTGTAAGCGAAAGCCACAGCCCCGATTCAGCTATCGATAAACGCCGCTCGGTCCAATATCCAGATGGGACAGATGGCAATGGCTGGCATCCATTTCCAGGGGGATTCCCGCATGGGCACTCGTGCGTCCACGGGCCACTTCCGCCACCGCATACTCAAAACCACCGGGCAAGTCGATACGCGCCTGATGTTCCTCACCTGAGATCGGATTGAGGATGGGCTCCCCGGATGCGTCAATCATGTCAGCCACACGGACACTGGCGCGACGCCCCTCAACGTCACAGTCCACCTGGATCGGACAGAACACCGGATCGTGCATTTTAGTCAACGTACTGGCAAACACGTTAAAAAACGTGGCTCCGGGCTCGGAGTTATCACCGGAAAGGATCAACATCAGCGCCTCGCGCTGCTCTGGCGTCGCCCGCTCATCAACAAATGCCTGACCCTGGCCATTGCCCTCGTGGATGGCACCGGGCCAGTGCAGTGTCATGGCAAACGACAATCCATCCAAACGGGTATCGCCAAGAAACCCCTCTTCAATCCTCACCGCTGCAAACGCCTTGCAGTCACCATGGGTCGGCCGCCCCATAAACTGGCAGGGACAGCCCACCTCACAGTTACAGTTTACGAACTCCAATCCCTTGATGCGCCAATCAACCTTGTTCATCGCCGTCACTCCTGTAAGCAACGCAGTGTGTGGGTAAAAGGGTAGTTCAGATCAAGGAATGGTATTAGACGATTACGGACCCAGAATCGACCGGATATAATCGTCAGTATTAACCGGCCTATTCTGCTTTGTGCGCGATTCCGGCCCAGCACAATTTTGTGCAATACCCGTTTTGATTATGGCGTCAGACTCCTTCGGACCACTCTGCACTGAAAGGAGCTGACCGTGACCCTGTCCCTGATTTTGCCTATGTCCGCCTTTGCACTGGCCGCCTCCATATCGCCGGGGCCGGTGAACCTTGTGTGCCTGAGCAGCGGCACCCGCTATCGCCTGAACAGAGGATTGTGGTTTGTCACCGGCGCCACGCTGGGATTTATCGCCCTCTTCCTTGCTATCGGTTTCGGGCTGCATTCGGCACTTGCCTGGATTCCCGGATTTGAACGGTTGCTGACCTGGGCCGGTATCGCATTTCTGCTTTACCTGAGCTATCGCCTGGCCGTGGATGATGGGCAAATTTCCGAAGAAGCCCCCGACAGGGCCCCCGGGTTCTGGACCGGCGCACTTATGCAATGGCTCAATCCAAAGGCGTGGCTGGCTTCGGTCTCAGGCATCGGGGCATACACTTCCGGTGGTGATCTGACCCAACTGACGATCTTTGCCGCGCTGTATCTACCGATCTGCTGGCTGTCCCTGTCCACATGGGTACTGACCGGGCGCTTTCTCCGCCAGCATATCCGGCGCCCCTCGCTCCTGCGTGCGGTTAATCGTGCCCTTGCCGCCTTACTTGCGGCGAGTTGCCTGTACCTGATCCTCGATTAACGGTCGACCGTACTGCCCTGGAGTGGCGGCAACCAGACGCTTGAATACCCGCTGGAAGTGAGGCTGATCAAAAAAGCCCGCGGCCAGGGCTGCATCGGCGATCGGCGCGCCTTGCTTCAGGGCGCGCTGCCCAAGCTGGATGCGTCGATTGATCTGATAGGCGTGGGGCGTCATCCCGAAGTGTTTGCGAAACACCCGCACCAGATGCGAGGGCGACAACGCCACACGCTCTGCCATCCACTCGAGGGACAGCTCATCCACACAATGATCATCCAGATAGCGGGCGAGTGCCTGAATGGGACCAGGCGCAGGAGGGAATGGCCCATCAGAGTGTGCGGATGGCGCCGAAACCGACACCATCACCTCAGACAGAAAGGCTTCCGTCCGGTCCCGTTTCTGCTGTATCGACACCTGTTCATCCAACAGACAATCCGCCAGATCCCGGAACCCCAGGAACAGCGGTTCCGACCGGCTGACATCGCAATCCAGGTCCTGCCAGACCGGCTCGTCACACAAACCCAACCGAAACCTGAGCCCGGCCAGCCATTCGGCATCCACATACAGCATCAGATAGGCCCATGGCTGATTTTCAATGGGGTTGCAGTTGTGTACCCATTCGGGGTTCATGAATACCAGTGCCCCGGCACTGACTCGATAACGCCGATCCACATAGACAAACGTACTCTGCCCGGCGGTAATGGCGCCCATCGACCACTGGGTGTGGGTATGAGGTGCGTAACACACCTTTCGGCCGTCCTCGACAACCCGAAGTTCGACATGGGGCAGCCGACTGTCACGCCAGAATATCGGTTGGGGGGTGGATGACCGGCTCATACCGTAACTCGCCTCCGACTTGTGGGGGTTGGTTTGTGGAGGAATTTCCCACCTCACAGTGCTAGAGTTTACATGGAACATCCATCTGCGTAAGGGAGGTCTGCATGAAACGTCCCGTCAAAATCGCAATTACCGGTGCCGCTGGTAGCGTCTGCTACTCCCTGCTTTTCAAGATTGCCACCGGCGAAATGATCGACCGGGATCAGCCCGTTATTCTGCAGCTCATCGAGGTGCCCGAGGCCATGGACGCGTTGCGCGGCATCGCCATGGAACTCGAAGACTGTGCCTTCCCACTGCTGCACAGCATCAGCCTGTACGATAAGTTTGAGGAAGGCGTTGTTGGTGCCCACTATGTGTTGCTGCTGGGCGCCAAGCCCCGTGGACCGGGTATGGAGCGCAGCGAACTGATTGCTGCAAACGCTCCAGCCTTTGCCAGCCAGGGCCGCGCCATCAATCAGTTCGCCAACCGGGACGTGAAAGTACTGGTGGTGGGCAATCCCGCCAACACCAACGCGCTGTGCGCCAGCCGCAACGCCCCGGACCTGTCACCGGCGCAGTTTACCGCCCTCACCCGGCTGGATCACAACCGCGCCCGGGGCATTCTGGCGAACCACACCGGCGCCAACCCCAAGGACATTCGCCGCATCACGATTTGGGGCAACCACTCCAACACCCAGTTCCCCGATCTTGGCCACGCCACCATCTACGGTGAGCCGGCGATGTCGCAGGTGGATGAGAGCTGGTATCGCGATCACTTTATCGAGAAGATCCAGAAGCGTGGAGCGGCTGTTATTGAAGCCCGCGGGCGTTCCAGTGCGGCCTCCGCCGCCCAGGGGGTCATCAACCACATGCACGACTGGATCAATGGCACCGCCGAAAATGACTGGGTCAGTATGGCCATCGTCTCCGATGGCAGTTACGGAATCGCAAAGGGAATCATTTATTCCTTCCCGGTGCGCTGTGACTACGGGCGCTACCAGATTGTGCAGGGGCTGGAGATCAGTGACTTTGCGCGGGAAAAAATGACCGCCACCGAGCAGGAGTTGCTCTCGGAAATGAAGACCGTCGCCGATCTGCTTCCCAAAGAAACGGAAGCGTCACACCAGAATCTCTCGGTGGGCCTGCGGTCGGGGCAGTATCTGCAGACCGACCGGGTGCGTTAATCTTTATCCGACTGGCTGGCAGCCACGGACTGCAAGCGCAATGTTGGCGCTGGCCTTGATCTGCTCCTCGTACCCTTCAGCGGAGCTGACGCCCTGTTGAGCCACAGAGCCAGCAGTCGGGTTTACCAGGGCAGCCAACGCCTGCAGCGACTGGGCGGACTGCTTGTCCTGCTGGTAGGTATCGAAAGCCTGGTAGATTTCACCGCAGGTCACACCGTCACCATCGGTGGCGGCAGAAGACATATAGCCGGATGTCTGGCAGCCGGCCAGGGCGGTTGTCAGAAAAAGCGGGAACAAGAAAACCTTCTTCAATGGATACTCCTCCGGATTATTGAAAGCGGGGTGAGTTTTACCTCAACCCCCATGCTCGGGCAACGTCAATACACGCCAAAGTCATTCCCCCGGTTCCCGCCGGGGCGGAGAATCCTCGTCATTCCGTTCAAGCCATTCGCGGAACCATTGCTCCCTTAACCGAACCGTTTGGGAGTACCAACGGTGGTCCCGGATAACGGCATTTGCCATGTGCTCCGGGGCCGTTGGCATGTGAGGACGCATCGGCACACGGGTCTCCACATGGAGACCGATATGCTGGCGTGCCGAATGACGGGCAGGACCATAGCTGATCCGGTTCGCCTGAGCGGCCATATTCTCCGTGCGGGTGGCAAATCCGATAAATTGTTCCGCTATAGCCATCTGATCTGTCCCCCGGGGAACGGCCCAGCTGTTAAAACCGATCAGCTGTCCGTCCCAGATCACTGAAATCGGCGCTCCCTCGTTCACCTGCGCATCGAAAAACCGCCCGTTATACCCCGTTGCCATGGCCACCTTGCCACTGGTGAGTAACTCCACGGACTCGGCACCGCCGGTCCACCAGACGATGTCGTCGCGAATTTCGTCCAGGCGTCGAAACGCCAGCTCCAGCCCGCGCCGGGTACTGAGCAAGTCATAGAGTTGCTCTCTCGGCACCGACAACGACAGCAAAGCCCACTCAAGCATGCCCACCGGCGCGCGTCGTAGGGCGCGTTTTCCCGGGAAGGTCTCCAGATCAAAGAAATCCGCCACCGTGCGAGGCTTGACGCCAGGAAAGGCTCGATCGTCGTAGGCAATCACCGTGGAGAATACAATCTGGGTGATAAAACACGGATCAATGGCCCCAGCCATGAAATCTTCTTCCGGGGGCGTACCGTCAGGAGCCGGCGCCAGAATGGCCGGGGAAATACTCTCCAGCAGCCCCTCCTCACAAGCGGCACTGGCGTCCGACTGAATCATGTCAATCACATCCCATTCCACCTCTCCGCTGGCCAGTTGCTCGCGAAGCACCTGCAGGCCACCGTTATAGACCACCGTACGCACTTCAATACCGGTCTGTTCGGTGAACGGCTCAAAATAGGCCGCCCTCTGACTTTCCTCATAGGCGCCGCCCCAGGTCGCCACCGTCAGCACCTGGTCCTCGGCAGCCACCAGCCCCGGCAATATAAACGAGACGATTGCCAGGCACTTGCTAAGCGGCTTCATTTTCTTCCTCGCGCAGGTCATGGACGATTTCCAGATAGGCCCGAATCACCGCCTCCTCGGGCACCACCCCAATCAGGCGGCCATCGGCTCCGATCAGCGGTACAGCCTCCCCCAGGAATCCCCGCAGCATCTCCATGGATTGCCAGACCGTGGTGTCATCACCAAACTGCGTTGCCCCGGTCACTACCATGGCATCCAGCGGTGCATCGGCGCGGCCATTGACCAGTTTCTGCAGCCGCACGACACCCCGGAATTTCCCCTCACGAGTGAGCACCATGGCCTCGCCCCGGTCATCATCCACCAGGCGCTGGCGAACGGTTCCCAGGTTTTCATCCACGTAGGCTGTGGTGTAGGCCTGGCTGCAATAATCACGGACTGGATGGGTCTCCAGGATCGCCTTATCCCGCCCGAGGGAAAGATCAAACCCACGGGCACGGAGCTGAAGGTCGAACAACGATCGCCCGATCACCCGGTAGGAAATCAGGTTCGAGAACACCACGGCGACCATAGCCGCAATGGTCAGGTCGTAACTGCGGGTCAGCTCGAATACGATCAGGATCGTGGTCAGGGGGGCACCGATAACGGAACTGGCCAGCGCCATCATGCCGCAGATGGCATACACCTCCAGCCCGGAGTATGGCAGCGGCAGCAGGTAAGGCAGAACCAGGCCGTAGAAAGCACCGAACAGAATCCCCACCAGCAGGGCCGGGCTGAATACCCCACCCACAAAACCGAAGCCGATACACAGTGCCGTCAGCACCAGCTTGGCGACAATGATCAGCGCCAGCTCACCAATGCCGAAGGCCCCCTCAATGGTGGCAAAACGCAGGGTTTCCTGACCGATCCCCAAAACCTCCGGAATCCATAATGCGACCAGGCCCAGCACCAGTCCTGCCGAGGCCGGCTTCAACCACTGCGGCACGGGAAATCGACGGGCCGCGTCAGTGCTGGCTCGCAGGAGCCACATGAAACAGCAGGCCAGCCCGGCACTCAGCACCCCCTCCAGGGCGAAGAACACAAACTCGTAGCTGTGTTCCACATGGCCGAAACTCACCAGGAACATCGCCGGCCGGTCGAAGATCACGTTGGCGATGATATAGCCGGTGGCGGAGGCCACAGTGACCGGGGCGAATGCTCTCAGGGAATAGTGACGCAGGATCACTTCGTGAGCGAAGACCAGCCCGGCGATAGGCGCGTTGAATGCGGTGGCAATCGCGGCGGCCACACCACAGGCGATGGCGATGGAGCGCTGGTGACGAAGCTTGAGTTTGAGGTGACCGGCCAGGTTGCCGAACATGGCCCCAAGGTAGACCAGTGGCCCGTACTGCCCCACCGATGCCCCGCTGCCAAGAGAGACCAGCGCCGCCAGTGTGGACGCCAGGCCGCTGCGGAAGCCTGGTCCCGATCGCTGGGTCTGCGCCGCGAGGATGACATCGGGGGGCGCCAGGGCGCGGCGCTCCTGCACAAACCAGCGAACGATCAACCCGACGATCAACCCACCGGACGCCGGCACCGCAATGGTCGCGGCCATCACCAGAAGGTGCCGGTCCTCCGCCTGGATACGGGCGTAAGGCGACACCAGAAGATAATCGTTCAGCAGCAGGACCGCCTCAACAAAGGCAATGGCCGCCAGGGACGCCACCGCACCCACGGCAACAGCCACCACCGTCACCATGGTGACCTGATACACCGTCTGCCGAACGTCCGGTCTGTCCATGATCCCTGTGCCGTTTTTGGACTTATGTATGTCGTATTCAATGTAGCAACCTCCCGGAATCGGGGCCACATTGAAACAAAGCCGTGTGCGGAAGGGGCAATCGAAATGGCACAACTACCGAAAAGCGCAAAAGTGGTGATCATTGGGCAGGGAGGAATCGTTGGCGCCTCGGTCGCCCACCACCTGATCGAACGGGGATGGGACAACATCGTCGGACTGGAGAAGTCCGCCATTCCCACGGATATCGGCTCCACCTCCCACGCCTCGGATTTCTGCTTCACCACGTCCCACGACAAGCTCAACATCTACACCACCAAGTACAGCCAGGCGTTTTACGAAAAGCGCGGGAACTACGAGAGATGCGGCGGTATGGAAGTGGCACGCATTGATGACGACGAGCGCATGGACGAACTGCGTCGCAAGGTAGGTTCTGGCAAGGCTTTTGGCACCAACGTCAGCATGATTTCACCGAAACAGGCCAAGGAACTGTTCCCGCTGGTGGATGAGAACTGCATCCAGGGAGCCATGTGGGACCCGGATGCCGGGCTGGTCGTGCCCCGGTCCCAGAAAGTGGCCGGCGACCTGGTGGAAGAAGCTATTGCCACCGGCAAATTACAGGCGTTCCCCTACACCCCCGCGATCCGCATTGATGTCCGGGACGGCCAGGTATGCGGTGTGGAAACTCATAAGGGCTACATCGAAACCGAATACGTGGTGCTTTCCATGGGCATCTGGGGACCGTTAATGGCCAACACCGCCTCGTCCCCGCTGCCGCTGATGCCATTGGAACACCCGCTGCTGTTCTTCGGCCCCTACGAGGCACTGAACGGTACCGGCAAACAGATCGTCTACCCGCTCTTCCGCGACCAGGGCAATTCCGCCTATGTGCGAGACACGGGCGATCCAACCACCACCGAGGGTGGTCACATTGAGTGGGGCTACTACGAAGCGGACAATCCGCGCCTGGTGTATCCCGGTGCCATCGCAGAGCCGGAAGATGCGCGGATGTCTCCGTCCATGCGGGACCTGTCGCTGGATCAGGTCATGGATGCGTACGAAAAAGCCATCGAGATGACTCCCATCCTCGGTGAACTGGGCTGGGAGGAGAAACACTCCTTCAACGGACTGCTCTCCGTCACACCCGATGGCGGCTCACTGATGGGTGAATCTCCCGAGGTGCGCAACCTGTGGTTCGGTGAGGCGGTCTGGGTCAAGGATGGCCCCGGCGCCGGCAAGCTTCTGGCGGACTGGATGACCGACGGCCGGCCGGACATGGACCCACACAGCGTCGATATCGCCCGACATTATCCGCTGCAGAAAACACCGGACTATGTGTACAACCGCTGCTACGAGACCGCGAAGAAAATCTACACCCCGGCGATCCATCCCCGGGAGCCCTACCTCACCGGCCGGCAGATGCGCACCAGTCCCTTCTATCTGCGGGAAGTGGAACTGGGCGGCTATTTCATGGAGGCGGCCGGCTGGGAACGGGCCCATGGCTATGCCGCCAACGAGGCAACGCTACTGGAGAAGTACCGGGACCACATACCAGTGCGGGAACACGAATGGGATGCCCGGCATTTCTGGGAAGTCTCCAACGCCGAACAACTGGAGATGAGCGAATCCGTGGGCATGATCAACCTGTCCCACTTCGCCATCTTCGACATCTCCGGCGACGATGCCGAGGCCCTGCTGGAGTACCTTTCCGTGGCCAAGGTGGGTGGCACCACGCCCCATGGCAAAGGGGTCTACACCCATTTCCTCGATGACCGGGGCGGCATACGCTCCGACCTCACCATCATCCGCCGGGGCGGCAACGACTACCGGGTGATCTGTGGCGGAGATACCGGCCACCGGGACTATTGCTGGATCACCCGTATGGCCCGGGCAAAAGGCCTGGACAATGTTCGCATTCAGGATCGCACCGATGAACTGGCCACTCTTGGGCTGTGGGGGCCGAAAGCGCGGGAGACCCTGGCGAAACTGGTCAGCAATCCGGACGAGCTGTCCCACGAGAACTTCCCCTTTGCCACCGCCCGGGAACTGAATGTGCAGGGCGTGCCGGTCTGGGCCTTCCGGATCTCCTATGTCGGTGAGCTGGGCTGGGAACTCTACTTCCCGTTCAGCTATGGCCTGAAGATCTGGGACCTGCTCTACGAAGCAGGCGTCACACCGGTTGGTATCGAGACCTACGCCAATACCCGCCGCCTGGAGAAGAGCCTGCGACTGCAGAACGTGGATCTGGAGGTGGAATACAACCTGTACGAGGCCGGGCTGGCGCGCCCCAAGGTCAAGGAAGCGGACTTCCATGGCAAGGCCGCCTACCTGGAACAACGGGCACTGCCACAGCAGGCCGCCTATCTGTGCACCATGACTATGCTGGAGCACCGTGATGCCAATGGCGTACTGCGCTATCCGGTAGGTCAGTGGCCCATTCTGGATCCGCAAACCGGCGAGGTGCTGGTTGACAGCCAGGGGCGTCGCTCCTACAACACCAGTGCTGTTTGGGGCCCCTCGGTAGGCAAGATCATCCTGCTGGGTTACATCCCGGCTGACTACGCACAGGAGGGCCGGGAACTCACTCTGGAATACTTCCAGGAGCATTACCCCATCCGAATTGAAGCGGTGGGTTACCGGGCACTGTTTGATCCGGACAACGAACGGGTGAAAACCTGAAGAGGTATTGTGGAAGCGCAATTGACCGGGCAAGACGCGACAGAAACGTCGCATATGGAACATTCGGGAGCGAGTGGTGTCGGTTGTGGACCACTCGCTACCGATACCACGCCGTAAAATGGAATTGAGCCGGAACTGATCATTAATTGCACGGTCTAATGACAGTAGGTAATGTTCAGGTTCAAGGCGAGGAGAAAACACAGTGGCCACAGGTACGGACTCGCACACAGTCAAGCCAGCTCAGGCGCCTTATCGGGTCGGTTTCCTGCTTATTGATAACTTCACCCTGATCGCCTTGGCCACGGCCGTTGAGCCTTTGAGAATGGCCAACCAGCTGGCCGGCGCCGAACTCTATTCCTGGAAGCTGCTGACCGCGGAGGGCCAAGCTGCCCGGGCCAGTGACGGCATTACCATGTTGCCGGATGCGTCCATACACGACGCACCTGATTTCGATCTGGTCATTGTCGTAGCCGGCGTGGATGTCACCCGCAGCTTCTCGCCGAAGGAAGTCAGCTGGCTGAAACAGCTGTCCCGCCGACATGTCCTGCTGGGGGCGGTATGCACCGGAGCCTATGTCCTGGCCAGTGCCGGCCTGCTCGATGGCCATTCCTGCAGTGCCCACTGGGAATGCCTGGAAGCCATACAGGAACGATTCCCCCGGGTTCAAACCAACAATCACCTGTTTACCGTCCAGCGTGAACGGATTACCTGCACCGGCGGCACCGTACCCATGCATATGATGCTCAGTTTTCTGGCACGTCGCCATGGCCAGGAACTCAGCAATGCAGTATCCCACATGTTTGTCTGTGACCGGGTACGTGAAGAGCAGGAGCAGCAGCCCGTGCCCATGCTTCCCAAGCTGGCCTGCGCACAGCCCAAACTCGCCGAGGCCGCCCAGCTAATGGAAGCCAACATCGAGGAGCCTATCGAATTGCAGGAACTGGCGAGCCTGGCCGGCATCTCCCGCCGCCAGCTAGAGCGGCTGTTCCTGAAACATCTGGGATGCACACCCTCACGGTACTACCTGCGGATTCGACTCAATCGGGCCCGCCGGCTGCTGAAACAGACATCCTGTTCGATCGTCGAAATCGCATCCATGTGCGGGTTTGTATCCGCAACCCATTTCAGCCGCTGCTACCGCAAACTCATGGGACGTGCCCCGAAGCATGAACGAATGGAGACTGCACCCCCGGCAACCGCTGGCACTGCCATAACCGACACCATGCAGAGCCTGCCCTCATCCTCGATTATGGCCCTGTACCGCGCGCGGGTGGAGCCGACTTACGGCATTTTCAGCCCGGAGAATCCACCTTCAGGGTCATCCGGGGCCATCAACTGACCGTTCCCATGAACGCTGCCCAGGCAGCGGGAGGCGTCGAATGCAGGCACCGAGCCACATCGATCAGCATGACCGCATAATGCAACTGATTGAGCAACACCAGCACCTGCCAGGCGCGCTCCTGCCGCTGTTGCATGCAATCCAGCAGACCTTCGGCTACATTCCCCCCAGTGCCGTGCCAGCCATTGCCGAATCCCTGGCGCTGAGCCGCGCTGAGGTTCACGGCGTCATCAGTTTCTACCATGGTTTCCGCTCCCAACCCTGCGGTCGCAACGTCCTGCAGGTTTGCTGTGCAGAAGCCTGCCAGGCGCGGGGCAGCCGACAACTGGTCGACCATACCAGGCAACGGCTGGGGGTGGATTTTCACCAGACCACGGCGGATGGTGAGATAACCCTGGAGCCAGTGTACTGCCTCGGCAACTGCGCCACAGGCCCCAGTGTTCGCATTGGTGACCGGATTCTCGGCCGGGTAGACCCGGCAGCCATGGACCGCTTGCTGGACGACCTTACCCGAGAGCCCCTGCGGTTCAAGTCTCAGCCATTGCCCCCCGAAACCAGTGACAACAAGCGGGAGGCCCAATGATCAATGTTTATGTGCCCCGGGACACCACTGCCCTGTCACTGGGTGCGGATGCCGTAGCGGATCGACTCGAGCAGGAAATCCAGCATCGAGGCCTGTCCGCCCAACTGGTACGCAACGGCTCCCGCGGACTGTTCTGGCTGGAGCCACTGATTGAGGTGGACACCTCTGAGGGTCGCGTGGCCTATGGCCCGGTCACATCGGACGACATTCCCGATCTGCTGGACCAGGGAATGCTCGACGGTGGCGGAAGCCATCCCCTCTGCCAGGGCTACACAGAGGCCATACCCTACCTCCAGAATCAGCAACGGCTGACCTTCGCCCGCGTGGGCATCACCGATCCGCTATCGATAACCGACTATCGCAATCACGGCGGCTTCCGGGGCCTGGAACGGGCGCTGACAGTCGGGGCTTCACAGATTGTGGATGAGGTAGAGTGCTCTGGATTGCGCGGTCGGGGTGGCGCAGCGTTTCCCGCCGGACGCAAATGGCGCACCGTACTGGAAGCCGACCCGGAGCGGCCGGGACAGCCCTGGAGCGGCCACAAATTCATTGTCTGCAATGCCGATGAGGGCGATTCCGGCACCTTCGCCGACCGGCTGCTGATGGAAGGCGATCCCTACCTCCTGATTGAAGGCATGGTGATTGCCGGACTGGCCGTGGGCGCCGACACCGGGTTTATCTACCTGCGCTCGGAATACCCCAATGCCCACCGAATACTCACCGACGCCATCGCCCGGGCAGAAGCCGAGGGCTATCTTGGCAACAACCTGCTCGGCAGTAGCCGGACCTTTAACCTGTACCTCCGCCTGGGTGCCGAGGCCTACATCTGTGGCGAGGAAACCGCCATGCTCAACAGCCTCGAAGGCAAGCGAGGCATGGTCCGGGCCAAACCACCACTGCCAGCCCACCACGGCGCTTTCGACCAGCCCACGGTGGTCAACAACGTACTGACCCTGGCGGCCGTACCCTACATCCTGGCCGAAGGTGGGCAGGCTTATGCTGATTTCGGCATGGGCCGCTCGCGGGGAACCCAGCCCTTCCAACTGGCGGGCAACCTGGCTCGGGGCGGACTGGTGGAACTGGCGTTTGGCGTTACCCTGCGAAGCCTGCTGTACGATTTTGGCGGTGGCACCGAATCGGGTCGCCCGCTACGAGCCGTGCAGGTCGGCGGACCGCTCGGCGCCTACCTGCCGGAGAGTCACTGGGACGCGCCGATGGACTATGAGGCATTGGCCGATGCCGGCGGCATGGTTGGCCACGGCGGTATTGTGGCCTTTGACGACAGCGTGGATATGGCGCAACAGGCCCGCTTCGCCATGGAGTTCTGCTGGGTGGAATCCTGCGGCAAATGCACACCCTGCCGTATCGGTGCCGTGCGCGGCGTGGAAGTGATCGACCGCATCATTGCCAACCAGGACCGCACCGATAACCTCACCCTGCTGCAGGATCTCTGTGACACCATGGAAATGGGTTCACTCTGCGCCATGGGCGGCATGACCCCGAACCCGGTACGCAGCGCCCTGCAATATTTCCCGGACGATTTTGCCCGGCCAGCAACGGGCAACGAGGGAGCCTGACCATGCTGCAATATTACGATCCCGCACACGCAGCCGACATTGATCTTGGCACTCCGCCAGTCGCATCGGACACCGAGGTACAGCTGATCATCGACGGCGTCACGGTTACCGTGCCCGCCGGCACTTCGGTGATGCGGGCAGCAGCGCTGGCCGGGCACCGTATTCCCAAACTCTGTGCCAGCGATAACCTGGAGGCCTTCGGTTCCTGCCGCCTGTGCATGGTGGCCATCGAGGGCCGGCGAGGCTACCCCGCCGCCTGCACCACGCCGGTGGAAGACGGCATGGCGGTCCAGACCCAGACACCGGAACTCGCCCGCCTGCGCCGTAACGTGATGGAGCTGTATATCTCCGACCACCCCCTGGACTGCCTGACCTGCTCCGCCAACGGCAACTGCGAACTGCAGGACATGGCCGGCGCGGTGGGGCTACGGGAGGTGCGATACGGCTATGACGGCGATAACCACCTGGACGCAAAACCGGATACCTCCAACCCCTATTTCAGCTTTGATCCGGGCAAATGCATTGTCTGTTCCCGTTGTGTCCGGGCCTGCGAGGAAGTCCAGGGTACCTTTGCACTGACCATCCAGGGACGGGGTTTCGATTCCACCGTGGCCGCCAGCCAGGATGATCCCTTTGTGGATTCCGAATGCGTCTCCTGCGGCGCCTGTGTTCAGGCCTGCCCCACCGCGACCCTGATGGAAAACAGCGTGATCGAGATCGGTCAGCCCGATCGCAGCGTGGTCACCACCTGCGCCTACTGCGGCGTGGGTTGTTCGTTCCGGGCCGAGATGAAAGGCAACGATCTGGTGCGCATGGTGCCCCACAAGGACGGCCACGCCAACCACGGCCACTCCTGCGTCAAGGGTCGCTTTGCCTTTGGCTACGCCACCCACCCGGACCGCATTACCAGTCCGATGATTCGCGACAGCATCCATGAGCCCTGGCGCCCGGTCGAATGGGACGAGGCCATCGATTTCGCCGCCCGTCGACTGCGGGATATCCAGGCCCGCCATGGCCGTGACAGCATTGGAGGCATCACCTCCTCCCGCTGCACCAACGAGGAAACCTACCTGGTACAGAAACTGGTACGTACGGCCTTCGGCAATAACAACACCGACACCTGTGCCCGGGTCTGCCACTCCCCCACCGGTTATGGCCTGAAAATGACCCTGGGCGAGTCTGCCGGCACCCAGACCTTTGATTCGGTGATGCAGGCGGATGTGATCCTGGTGATCGGCGCCAACCCCACCGACGCCCATCCGGTGTTCGCCTCCCAGTTGCGCCGCCGCCTGCGTCAGGGCGCCCGACTGATCGTCGCCGATCCCCGCTCCATCGATCTGCTGCGAACGGTTCATGCCGACGAAGGGCTCCACCTGCCGCTGCGGCCCGGTACCAATGTGGCACTGATCAACGCCCTCGCCCATGTGGTGGTCACCGAGGGCCTGGAAGATCAGGACTTCATCAATCAACGTTGTGAGCCGGACACCTACACCGCGTGGCGGGCCTTTATCACCGATCCGCGCCATGCCCCGGAAGCGACCGAAGCGGTCACCGGCGTATCCGCTGAACAGGTACGGGAAGCAGCGCGACTCTTCGGCAAGGCCCGTAATGCCGCCATCTACTACGGCCTGGGGGTCTCCGAACACAGCCAGGGGTCCACCATGGTCATGGGCATTGCCAACCTGGCCATGGCCACCGGCAACCTTGGGCGGGAAGGCGTGGGCGTGAATCCCCTGCGGGGTCAGAACAACGTCCAGGGTTCCTGTGACATGGGCTCCTTCCCCCACGAACTGCCGGGCTACCAACACGTTGCGGTGGACGAACTGCGCGAGCCGTTCGAACGGGCCTGGGGCGTATCCATCGGCCGTGAGGCCGGACTGCGCATTCCCAATATGCTGGATGCCGCGGTGGATGGCAGTTTCAAGGGGCTGTACGTACAGGGCGAGGACATCGCCCAGTCCGACCCCAACACCCGTCACGTGGAGCACGCGCTGGAGTCACTGGAATGCCTTATCGTCCAGGACCTGTTCCTCAACGAGACCGCCAAGTTCGCCCACGTGCTGCTGCCGGGCTCGTCCTTCCTGGAGAAAGACGGCACCTTCACCAACGCCGAACGGCGGATCAACCGGGTACGCCGGGTGATACCACCACTGGCCGGCAAGGCCGACTGGGAAGTCACCCAGGACCTGTCCAATGCCCTGGGCTACCCCATGAACTACAGCCACCCCAGTGAAATCATGGACGAAATCGCCCAACTCACGCCGACGTTCCGGGGTGTCAGTTTCAACAAGATCGATCAGCTCGGAAGCATCCAGTGGCCCTGCAACGACGAATTCCCGGAAGGCACCCCGATCATGCATGTGGCGGAGTTCCCCATTGGCCTCGGGCGGTTCATGCAGACTGACTACGTGCCCACGGACGAGAAGTCCAACAGCCGTTTCCCGTTGCTGCTGACCACCGGGCGCATTCTCAGCCAGTACAACGTAGGCGCCCAGACCCGGCGCACCCGCAACAGCTTCTGGCACCAGGAGGACGTTCTGGACATACACCCACAGGATGCCGAGGACCGGGGCATCGCCGACGGCGACTGGACCGGCATTACCAGCCGCGCCGGCAACACCGTACTGCGGGCGCGCATCAGCACACGGGTCCAGCCCGGCGTGGTCTACACCACCTTTCACCATCCAGTCAGTGGCGCCAACGTGATCACCACGGACAATTCCGACTGGGCCACCAACTGCCCGGAATACAAGGTGACGGCCGTTCAGGTCGAGAAGGTGCACCAGCCTTCCAACTGGCAGAAACGCCATCAGGCCGATGACCGTCAACAGCGGGGCTATCTGGCCGGAGCCACACCGGCCCGGGAGCCATGATGACGGCACCAAAGCGAGACGACCTGGCTGGCAATGGCCACCAATCGGAAAAGATCCGGGTGCGGGAGCGCCAGGACGATCGTTGGGTACAGCGCACCCTCTCTGACTCGGTATCCCAGGAATGCCCGGTGGCACTGGTGTACAACGGCATCTCCCATGCGGTAATGATGGCCACCCCCACCGATCTGGAAGACTTCGCGCTCGGATTCAGCCTGTCCGAACGCATTGTGACCGAACCCGAGCAGATATTTGAGACCGAGATTGTCGATCACGGCGAACAGGGCATCGAACTGCAAATGCACATCCACGGCGCCTGCGCCAACGCCCTCAAGCTGGCACAGCGTAACCTGATCGGTCCCACCGGCTGCGGCCTTTGCGGCAAAGCCACCCTGGAACAGATCCGCCAGCCGTTACCCACACGCCAGCCCAGGCCACTGCCCGGTCCTGAACAGGTGCAGACTGCCCTTACCGGCCTCGACCAGCACCAGCGCCTGCAGCAGCTGACCGGCACAATGCACGCCGCCTGTTGGTGCGACCAAGAGGGGCGAATCCAGTTATTGCGGGAAGATGTCGGCCGGCACAACGCCCTGGACAAACTGATTGGCGCCCTAAAGCATGGGGGATACGATCGGTGCAATGGCTTTGCGCTGGTATCCAGCCGGGGCAGCTATGAGATGGTGGCCAAGGCCGCGGAAGCGGATCTCGGCACCCTGGTAACGGTGTCAGGGGTGACCGCCATGGCAATCCGCGACGCCCGATACGCCGGGCTCAACCTGATCGGTTTTGCCCGCCGAGGCCGCCAGGTCGTCTACACCTCGGGAGACAGCTCACATGACTAAGGAATCCACCGCTCACCTGGTGAAGATGATCAACCAGATCGCCGCCAACTGTCCCTTTCAGGGGGATCCAGCGGCAGTCACCCAGGCAACCACCAACCATATCCAGAAATTCTGGGCCCATTCCATGAAGGCGGATATTGTTGCCTACCTGGAATCCGGTGGCGAAGGTCTGAGCCCTGCAGCCGTGGAGGCCATCAGGGCCCTGGAAGCCAGCCTCACGCCAGCCCGGTAACCTGATCATTCTCATCCAGCGAAATATCCAGGGCCGCCGGGCGGCGCGGCAGACCGGGCATGGTCATGACGTCGCCACAGACCGCCACCACAAACCCGGCGCCGGCAGACAGGCGCACCTCACGCACCGGCAGCACATGACCGCTGGGAGCACCTCGTAACGACGGGTCCGCCGAGAAGCTGTACTGGGTTTTGGCGATGCATACCGGCAGGTGGCCAAAGCCCAGTTGTTCGTACTCTTCAAGCTGGCGCTTCGCCGCCGGTGTAAAATCCACCCTGGCCGCATCGTAGATCCGGGTGGCGACGGTCTCGATCTTGTCCGCCAGGGGGATGTCGTCTTCGTAGAGCAGCTGGATCTCCGGTGTGCCTTCGTCCATCTGGTCCAGTACCGCCTGGGCCAGGTCCGTTGCGCCCTCGCCCCCCGTCGCCCAGTGGGTCGCCGTTACTGCACGTACCCCCCATTCGGCACTGATGGACTGGATCAGAGCCAGCTCTTCGTCACTGTCCGTTGGGAAACGGTTGATACAGACCACCGGCACCAACCCGAACCGCCGCAGGTTACGGATGTGCCGCTCCAGGTTCACAGCGCCGGCTCTCAGCGCTTGCAGGTCCGGAGTCGCGAGATCTTTGCGGGGCACACCACCCTGCATCTTCAGGGCGCGAACGGTGCATACCAGTACCGCCGCATCCGGGCGCAGGCCGGTCTGGCGGCACTTGATGTCAATGAATTTTTCCGCGCCCAGGTCGGCGCCGAAGCCCGCTTCGGTAACCACCACATCATTCAGCGCCAGGGCCGCGCGGGTGGCGGTCACCGAATTGCAGCCATGGGCAATGTTGGCGAACGGGCCTCCATGGATGAACACCGGATTGTGCTCCAGACTCTGGACCAGATTGGGCAACAGCGCCTCTTTCAGCAAGACCGTCAGCGCACCTTCCACGCCCAGATCCCGCGCAGTGACCGGCGACATGTCCGTACGCCGGCCGACAATGATATTGCCCAGACGCTGGCGCAGGTCCGGCAGACCATCCGCCAGGCAGAGGATCGCCATGATTTCCGAAGCCACGGTGATATCGAACCCGGTTTCCCGCGGGGTGCCATGGGCGCTGCCACCCAGACCGCTCACCATGTAGCGCAGGGACCGGTCGGTCAGATCCATGACCCGACGCCAGTATACGTGCCGGGGATCAAGGCCGACCTCGTTGCCCCAGTGCATGTGGTTATCCAGGATCGATGCCAGCAGGTTGTGGGCGGTGGTGATGGCATGGAAGTCACCATTGAAATGCAAGTTGATATCCTCCATGGGAATCACCTGGGCACGGCCGCCGCCCGCAGCCCCACCTTTCATACCAAAACAGGGCCCCAGCGAGGGCTCCCGCAGACACACCGAAGACCTCACACCCAGACAGTTAAAGCCATCGTTCAGGCCGACACTGGTGGTGGTCTTGCCTTCACCGGCAGGGGTGGGCGTGATGGCCGTCACCATCACCAGCTTGCCCCTGGCTGCCCGTGCGGAGGTATCCACATGCGCCATATTCAGCTTGGCCTTGTAGTGGCCGAAAGGAATCAGGCTGTCCGCCGGCAGGCCGAGACGCTGCTGGGCCAGCAACAGGATGGACTGCGGCTGCACGGAACGGGCAATCACGATATCGGGGGTGCCTGGCGGCAGTCTCTCCGGAGTCGGGGTTGTGTCGTTGTACTTACTGTATTGAAGACTCACGTTTCTATTCCCCTATATGTTGGCTGAGGCTCATCCCCTTATATCCGCTGAAGCTCTTCCCCGTTGTCCGCTACCGACGCATCACACACCGTCGGACACGGGGTCAGACAGGCTGCCTCGAGCCTCGTCTGGCTCGTCGGTTTCGCCATACTCGCGTATCCACCGGGCAGACCGTTGCAGACCACCGAACGGAAACAGGTGTATGCCTGCAAGCCGGGTGTCCGGAAAGTCCTGTCGGTGACGCGCCAGGGCGTGAACCAGACCGTCGGGAGTCCAGGATCTCAACAGCCGGGCGCTGCCGGGCTTGCGCCACATGGTCCGGGCTGAGACACCCACGCCGCATTGCGCGGCATAGGCAATCAATGTTTTCAGGTTGGTGGGGCCTGCCACTCCCATATAGACCGGCACCTCCGGCAGGGTATCTCCCAGTGCCTGCAGCCAGGCGGTATAGCTATCTGCCTCGAAGGCGAACTGGGTCACCACCCACAACCGCGTGCCGGTGACCCTGGCGTAGTCACGCTTGAGAGAGAGGGCCCGGCGCAGGCTGTCCGGGCTGGCGACAGGATGACCATCCGGGTGACCGGCAACACCAAGGTGCAGGAATCGCTGTTGCTCCAGCAGACCCGACTCCAGCAATGCCAGGGTGTCCGGGAAGGGGCCGGCGACCGATTCACTATCACCGGCTATCAACATCAGGCGGTCAACGCCAATTTCTCTCAGTTGCCCCAGCCAGTCCCGCAGCTGGTCGAGACTTTCGACCAACCGCGCGGGAAGGTGGGGCACCGGCAGCATTCCCTCATCGATCAGTCGCTGACAGGCCGGCAACGTCTCACTGAACTGACCGTGGGGCAGAAAGGGAACGTAAACCCAGGTACCGACCGGCAGCAGCTCCGACATGGCGTCCACTTCCAGAATCTGACGGGGCGTCGCCTCAATCGAGGCGGCGCGAACCAGTTCCCGCACAAGCGCAACGGTCTGCGGATCCTCAGCCTTTCCATTCTGCCGTTGGTATGCCAGCTTCATGACACTTCACCTCCGTCAACCGATGTCCCTGAAGGATTAATCCGCGAAGTCGATCCCCTTGGCCCTGGCACGCTCGCGGGCATTGGGATTGACTGATGGCCGGAACGGTACTTCCACCACTTCCGCCTCCACCTCGGTTGAGCCGTCTGCTGCGGCATACTCCACTGGCAGGTGCACGGTCAGCCGGGTACCAACGGTGCGCAGGTCAAACGGCACGTAGGCCAGCGCGATGTTGGTTTCCAGTTCCGGGGAGTACCAGGGCGAGGTCACATATCCCAGCGGCTCACCGCCCTCCTGTTCACTGATCAGCCAGAAGTCGTTGGCATAGTCAGTCACCTGGCCGCCGCCGAAGCGGATACCCACCATGATGTGGCTGAAGGGAGGACGACCGGCATCAAGCTGCTCGCGAACCTTCTCAAGCTTCTCCTTGCCGATATAGTCCGAGTCCTTGTTACGAGGCACCTGGTAGGCCAGGTTGCACTGGAACGGCAGGGTTTCCTGGTCCACATCCTGGCCCCAGGAAAGAATGCCCGCGGCAATCCGGCGATGATGTGCCGGAGCGATCACCCGCAGGTTGTGGGGCTCACCGGCGGACAACACGGTATACCAGAGATCCTCGGCGTATTTGGTGGCTTCCTTGAGGTAGATTTCGTAGCCCTTTTCGCCCGTGAAACCGGTCTGGGAAACGATCACGTCGTGGCCGGCCACCTGGCCTTCCATCAGCCCGTAGAAGGGAATATCCCTCACAGCTTCACCGAACAGATCGGCCATGAGTGCTTCGGACTTGGGCCCCTGGATCTGGACGGGTGACACATCGATTTCCGCAATACTGACATCGAAGCCCATGCCGATGTTGACGCCACGCATCCAGAGTTCCAGATCGCTGTCGGAGAGGGAGAACCAGAATTCGTCCTCGGCAACCCTGAGCAATACCGGATCATTGATGATGCCGCCCTCCTCGTTGCAGAGGATGACGTACTTGCCACGCATGGGCTTGATTTTGGTGGCGTCCCGGGTGATCACATAGTTAACGAACCGCTCCGCATCCGGACCCTTGACCTGGATCTGGCGCTCGACCGCCACGTTCCACATGGTGACGTCGTGGATCAGGGACTCGTATTCCACCATAGCGCCGCCGTCCTCCGGACGGACATAGCCACGGGGATGATACATACGGTTATACACTGTGGCCCGCCAACAGCCGGCTTCATACGCCAGGTGCCAGTACGGGGACTTGCGGACCCGGGTGGAAATCAGCATTTCCACCGGTGTGGGCCCGGACTGACGCAGGTTGATCGGAACCTTGCGGTCCGACTGGTCGACACTTCCGGGCTGCCGTGCAGCGCCGGCTCGTTGCTGTGGATAATCCAGCAGCGCCTTCTCAAATTTAACCGCCATGGCTATCTCCCCTTTTCTCGGGTTTCCGATAGCTTTAATGTGACCGTGTTTGGTCAACGGGGAATGAACCAATACGACACTGAAAAGTCCAAAAGCGGCAAACCAGTGCAACCGGTCCTATCACCCCGGGCTCCGCAGGTATTCCGACAGCGGTCGGATCACATGCTAAACTGATTTATGTAAACATCATGGAACTTTCACTGAGGTGAAGGAGGATACCGCCATGATCAACCAGAAACTTCGGGAATTTCTCGACAGCAATGCAGTGAGCTACCGGACAGAAGCTCACGAGCCCACCGTTGACGCATCACGAACCGCACAGGCCGCCCATGTACGGGGCCGCGAATTCGCCAAGACAGTGATTGTCAAAGCAGACGGCCGTTTGTTCATGACGGTTCTGCCGTCCACAGACCGCGTACATGTAGACCAGCTGAAACAGGCGCTGGGTGCCAGAGAGCTGGAACTGGCGGATGAGGATGATATCAATGCGGCATTCCCCGATTGTGAGATCGGCGCCATGCCGCCATTCGGCAACCTGTACAACATGGACGTGTTCGTCAGTGAGCACCTGCGGGAGGACGAACACATCGTCTTTAACGCCGGCAGCCACAGCGAGGTCATGCGGATGAGCTACCAGGATTACGACCGTCTGGTTCACCCACAAGTGCTTCATTTCTGAAGACTATAGGGTCGGTATGGCAGCCCGTACCGGCCCTCACCTGCCATGAGACGAAGCGCCTCCGTATTGATCCTGATGTGGTTGGGTGTGCACGTGGTACTTGGCCAGACGTCTCCAGTCCTGGCCGACTCGGACCGGCAGGCGGAACGGCAAGCGCTGGTCCAGTCCCTGAGCGGTGTCGCGCCCGACCTGATGATCGACGACCCGGACGTCCGTGCGGCCATGCTGCATGTACCTCGGCACCGTTTTGTGCCGGACGGGCTCCAGGACCAGGCCTATCTGGACAAGCCCGTACCTATTGGTCATGGCCAGACCATCTCGCAACCGACCGTTGTTGCGCTGATGACGCAACTGGCCGATGTGGACAGCACCCAAAAAGTGCTGGAAGTGGGTACCGGTTCCGGCTATCAGGCGGCCATTCTTGCGCAACTGACGGACCAGGTTTACACCATCGAAATCATCGAGCCCCTGGCGAAGGATGCCGTGGAACGGCTGGCTAACCTTGGTTACGACCGCATACGTACCCGAGAAGGTGACGGCTATTACGGCTGGCCGGAGCAGGCCCCGTTCGATCGTATCCTGGTGACCGCCGCCGCGGCCCATATTCCACCACCCCTTCTGGAGCAGCTCAAGCCCGGCGGGCGAATGATCATTCCGGTCGGCCCCCGTTGGGGGGCGCAAACGCTTATGCTGGTCACCAAAGACCAGGCCGGCGAAACCACCACCGAGAGCCTGTTACCGGTCCGGTTTGTACCGTTGACCAGTAAATCCCTGCGCTGACCCATGCACCCCGCCGACGCCCCACCCCGTCGCACCCTACTCCTGGCGCTGGGTCTGGTGGCCGCCGGGATTGTCGGCTTTGAGGTGGCGCTCACCCGCATCATCGCGATACAACACCTGCATCACCTCGCATCAGTGATCATTGCCCTGGGCCTGCTCGGCTTCGCGGCCGCTGGCGCCTTTGCCAGCCTGTTCGCCGACACCATCCGACGCCATGGCGCGGTCTGGCTCACGGTATCCGCCGCCAGCTTTGCCTTGACCCTGCCGCTTAGTGTGATCCTGTCCGGACACATCGACATGACCCTGCCCGCTCTGGCCTGGCGTCCGGAGGAACTGCTCGGGTTTGGCCTTTACGTGGCCTGTTTCCTGGTCCCCTTCTTCCTCGGCGCACTGTTTGTCACCACCTGCTTCATCTGTTGGTCGGGGCACATCGGCCAACTTTATGCCGCCGACCTCACCGGGAGCGCCGCTGGCGCCCTGAGCGTACCGCTCGCCCTGCAAATCATGGCACTGGAAAACCTGCTGATTTTCTTCTCCCTGGCAGCAGCGATGGCCGTCGTCCTGACCAGGGCTGGCGTCCGCAACAGTGCCATCGGCGCCGGTCTGGCCGGCATCGTGATTGCCATCCACAACATCGACGGCCTGCCCATTCAACCCGCCGAGTACAAGGAGCTGTCCATCCAGTTGAACACCCGTGATGCCCGGATACTCTGGGAGCGAGACACGCCCGACACCCGGCTCACGGTGCTGGATGCCCCCGGCCTTCACAGCGCGCCAGGGATGAGTATCGCCTCTACCGCGGAAGCCCCACCCCAGGTACAGCTGTTCTTTGACGGTGATCTTGGAGCGCCCTTGCTGGACGTGTCAGCACCACCGCCCCTGATGCAATCGGTCATATCAAGCGCAGCCTTTCACCTGGCACCGCCACAGCCCACGGTGTTGCTCCATTCACTTGGGGGTAGCTGGCAAGCCTGGGTCGCCGCATTCCACGATCCGGAACGCATTCAGGCCAGCGAGGAAAACGCCAACCTGCGCCGTCTGCTCACCGGTGACGCAGGCCCGGCACGCCCCTACCTGCCTGCCGGGGTAGAGCTGGAGCCGATGACCGCGCGGCGGTTTCATGCCGCTCATCCAGGCCCATTCGATGTCGTCATGTTGACCATTTCCGCGCCAGAAGCCGGGCTTGCGGCGGGCACCGTGCGCTACGACACCACGGTGGAAGCCTTCCGGGACGTACTGGCCGATGTGAGCCAGGGCGGTGTCTACGCGGTCGTGACCGACATCAAGGCCATGCCCCAGCACAGCCTGCGGCTGGTCGCCACCGCAGCACGCGCACTACGACAGATGGGCAAGAGCCCCTCCACGCACATCGCAGCGATTCGGGACTGGCGCAACCTCGTATTGCTCGTCACCCAGACCTCCATTGATGACGACCGACAACAGGCATTGCGCGCGTTCGCCGAGCGCTGGCGGTTTGATCTGGTGGCTCTGCCAGGGCTCCAGGAAGCGGACACCAATCGCTTTCATCACCGGCGAAACGGTGGTCTCTATGGTCCCTTCAAGGCGTTTATTGAGGACGAAGCGACGACCTTTCAGGAGAACTATGCCTTCGACGTCCAGCCCACCACCGACGACAGCCCTTTCTTCGACAAATTCTTTCGCCGCCAGGGCTTGGGCACATTACGCGACACTTTCGGGCCAACCTGGCGAGCCCACTTGAGTTGGGGCTACCTGCTGCACTGGGCCGCCCTGCTGATCGGGGCCGTGCTGGCCCTGGTGGCCATTGCTGCGCCCCTGGCATTCATCCGCCGGGACCGTGCTCCAGCACGCGAAAACCGGGTACGGCAGTTCCCCACCGGCCTTTATTTCAGCGCCCTGGGCCTGGGTTTCATGTTTGTGGAAATCGGGCTGCTGCAAAAGAGCACCCTGCTGCTTGATGCCACCAGCAGCGCTTTCAGTACAGTGGTAGCTGCCATGCTGGTTGGCGCCGGGGCTGGCAGTTATTGGCTGGGCCGGAGGCGGCTGACCGATCGTGCGTTGGTCGGCTGGCTCCTCCTGCCAGCCGGCCTCGCGCCGCTGTTCATGGTCCTGTTCGCCCATGGCTTCGAGTTTGCCGCGGACTGGTCATTCGCGGCCCGCGCCAGCTTTATTTCCGCCGCGGTCTTCGCCATTGCCTTTCCCATGGGCTGCGCCCTGCCCCAGGGTATGCTCCGCGTTCGCGCCGCCGGCGCCTCCACCATCGCCTGGGCCTGGGGCATCAACGGCTTTACCAGCGTCATCGGTTCACTGGCGGCGGTGCTGATTGCCATGCATTGGGGATTCACGGTGCTGATGGCGGCTGCGAGCCTTTGCTACCTGGCAGCCGCCCTTCTTGGCAGCCAACTCATCGGGGGGCAAGCCGCGTTTCCAGGGCCGCAACCACTGCCTCGCACACCTCATCCTGATCCCGTCCGGCACAGGAAACAGTGATGTCCGCATGAAGGCTATAAAGTTCAAAGCGTTCCTCAAACAGTTCGTCCAGCGACTGATCCGGGCGGCGTGAGATGCCGCGCAGGCTGTAATCTCCAATGCGCTTGATGACCAGATCCAGGGGAATATCCAGAAACACCACCACACCATTGCCTTTGAGGTGGTTCATCGCCTTTGCACTGTAAACGGCGCTTCCCCCCGTGGAAATCACGTGGCGCTCCACGTTCAGCCTGAGCAGCACGCCTTCCTCAACTGCCCGCAACGCCTGGTACCCCTCGTTGTCCACGATGTCCTGCAACGTGCAACCGGCATGTTGCTGGATCAGCAGGTCGGTATCCACAAAGCCAAGCCCGAGGCGCTTGGCCAGCAATACGCCCACGGTACTTTTACCGCTACCCGGCATGCCGGTCATTATGATATTCGTGGTGGCTAAACTGGTGTGCATATAACTCTCCTGAAACTTCCACGCGACCCCAGGGTCAATAGCGCTAGAGACACCCGAGGCAGCCAGGCAAATGCTCAAACTCTGTAGGCCGCACCAGGCGTTTAATTACAACCTCCTGACCCTGATGTTTATGGTCTGGGTAGTTGGTGGCTGTGCCGGCCAACCCACAACACCACCGGTGATGTCCCTGACCAGCGAAGCCTGCACCACGGCCTGGCAGGATGTTGAGCGGCAACTGCAACAGGCCGGCATCCAGGATGCTCAGGGAAACCGGATCCCTGGCTACCCTTACCTGCGGGTTAACCGGACGCTGGCCGATTTTGACCTCGCCGCCCTTTCACCCGCAGAACGCCATGACTGGTTATATCATGCACTATATAACGGGGAGCGGGCGTTGCGTGTCCGACTCGCCCGGCTAGAAAAGCGTCATATGTCCGACCCCGGCTGGCTGATGCACTGCGCCACACAACAGGTGGCAGTGCTGGCGACCGATGCGCGCCAGTGGGCAGACCTTGTTGCCAACGTGCAGGTGCCGGATGCCTATCTGGACTGGCGACGCACCATTGGCGCCTATCCATTGATCCGGCCTGTGCTGGCTTATCAGGTACGCAGACTCCAGGCGTCACAGGTAAATTTATTTGCTGAGCAGACTGACAATGCCGGGGCCCGTCAGTTTTCGCCGGGGCTACCGGAACCTGATGCGGCGCTTGTAACGTCCATTCTAGGCCATGAACGCTCCCGGGACCGGCTGGGATTGCCAGTGTTTTCACGGGAAGGGGCCGAAAAACTACTGTCGTATCACGCTCCCCATCTGATCATGGCAACGGATAACCCCTATGACCGACCCGGAACACCGCGGTGGAAAGACAGCCGCTGGGTAATCGAGCCACCCGCCCGGGCGTATACGCTGATCACTCAGGTTCGCTGGCAGAACCAATGGCTACCGCAGTTGGTCTATGTGTTCTGGTTCGATGAACGACCCAAGCCCCACCCCCTGGATATCTACGGCGGACGGCTGGATGGACTGATCTGGCGCGTCACGCTGGATGAGAACGGACAAGTCCTGATGTATGACAGCGTCCACCCCTGTGGCTGCTATCACCAATGGTATCCTCTCCAGGACCGACTCCGGCTCAACCCCGACGCAGTGGGGGACGAAATCATGACGGTGTTGCCTCTAAGAGCCCCAGACAACCAGCAGGCTATGTCCCGCCCGATTGTTCACCTGGCCAGCGGTACCCACTACGTTGCCAATGTGAGTTTTTCGCCTCCACCGAAGCCGATCACAGAATCAACACCCTATGAACTGATTCACTATGACCGGCTCAGGGCGTTACCGGACAGTAAGGGCGTGTACCGCAGCCTGTTCCTGCCCAACGGCCTGGTCGCCGGCACAGAACGTCTGGAGCGATTCCTGCTCTGGGGCACCGGTGTACTCTCACCCGGAGCCATGCGGCAATGGAGCCACCACGCCACCGCCTTTATCGGCAAGCGCCATTTCGACGACCCGGATCTGCTCAACCGCTACTTCGAGCCCGTGCAAGAATCAGAAGGAACACCAGGGTCCGGGCAAAGCAACCAGGTACACCACTCCCGTCCATATCAATTCACGCCACAACGGCCTTTCCTCACCAATAACTGACTCTTTTTTGACCTGACGCAAGCCTGCCCTTTCATTACCCCCTCATGTCCCATCGGGCATGCCGCATGGCCGTTTCTGAACCGAGAAACCCCGTGATCTCCTCATACACTCGACCTCACACATGACAACATCAGCAATAGGAGACCGGGCTATGGGTCAACAAAAAACACCCCACACCCCCAGCATCAAAAAGACCGAGGTCGTGATCGTCGGGGCCGGCTTCGGCGGCCTGTGCATGGCGATTAAACTCAAGGAAGCCGGCATCCACGATTTTGTGATGCTGGAAAAAGCCGACGAAGTCGGCGGCACCTGGCGCGACAACACCTACCCGGGCTGTGCATGCGATGTGCAGTCGCACCTGTATTCGTATTCCTTCGAGGGCAAGCCGGACTGGAGCAAACGTTATGCGCCCTGGAATGAAATTCAGGACTACATCCTGAACACCACCGACAAATACCAGATTCGCCCGCACGTCCGCTTCAACCAGGAGGTCATCGCCGCCGAGTTTGACGAGGACCGGGCGCGCTGGACGCTGACCACGGAAACCGGGGACAAGTTCGACTGCCATCACTGGGTGCTGGCTTCCGGCCCTTTGCATGTACCTCAGTATCCGGACATCCCGGGGCTGGACGGCTTCAAGGGCATGGTCTTTCATTCCGCCCGCTGGGACCATGACTACGATCTGAAGGGTAAAAAAGTGGTGTCCATCGGAACCGGTGGCAGCGCGATCCAGTACTGTCCGGAGATCGCTCCGGAGGTGGACCACCTGACGGTCATGCAGCGCTCACCTGCCTGGATCATCCCCCGGGACGAACGCAGCTACAACGGCCTTGAAAAGAGCGTGTTCAGGCACGTCCCGGCTCTGCGGAAGCTGCACCGGGCCCGCCTTTACTGGTCCAACGAATCCCGGGTCTGGCCCATCTTCAACCCGGCGCTGGCCCGCAGTCTGCAGCATCTCACCAAGCTGTTTATTCGCTTGCAGGTCCGCGACCGGGAAACCGCCCGCAAGCTCACCCCGGACTACACCATTGGCTGTAAGCGGGTACTGATTTCCAACAAGTTCTACCCGATGTTCAACCGCACAAACGTGTCACTGGTGACCGAACGCATCGACCGGGTTACCCCGAATGGCATTGTGACCAGCGACGGCGTCGAGCACCCGGCCGACTGCATCATTCTGGGCACCGGTTTCCAGGTGGACCCGCGCCTGTACATGAAAGACTTCACCCTCAAGGGACGCAAAGGCCACACCCTTGGCAAGGACTGGAAAGACGGAGTGGAGGGCTACATGGGCACCATGGTCAGCGGCTACCCCAACATGTATCAGCTGGTCGGCCCCAATGCCGGCCTGGGACACAACAGCATCATTTTCATGATCGAGGCCCAGGTGGATTACATCCTCAAGTGCATGGAAGGCGCCCGCCTGCGCTACGCAGACTACCTCGACGTCAAACCGGAGGCCCAGCAACGCTTCAACGAAAACGCCCAGAAGGCACTCGATGGCACGGTCTGGGCCACCGGCTGCACCAGCTGGTACCAGCAGGCCGACGGTAAGAACTTCGCCGTCTGGCCCTATTCCACCTGGAAGTTCTGGCTCTGGACCCGGCGGGTTCACGAGACCGACTTCGAGTTCGGCGTCGGCCGCAAAGTCCTGCCTTCCGAGCGGGTCCGGGAAGTCGCCGAAACCGAATAACCCCGAACCTTTAGGGCCGGCTCTGCTCCTGCGACCGGTCCTCTTTTTCTCTTCATGCATCACCGAACAGACGGAGACATCACCATGCAATCACCCGAAACCAGGAAAACCCCGCTACGCCCTACCCCCGAAAACGTCAGTATCAAGCCTCAACGCATGGGCTTCACGTTCAACAACAAGGTGCCCCGCTATTGGCTGGGGGGGAATCGCCTGATGAGCCATACCATGAATACCATGTCGCTGCTTTTCCCCCAGGGCGAAACCTTCTTTGTTGATGCCGTCCGGCACTTCCGCGCATCGGTACAGGACCCGGTCCTGCAGAAGGAAATCTCCGGCTTTATCGGCCAGGAGGCCATGCACTCCCTGGAACACGTCGCCATGAACCAGCACGTCCACGACCAGGGCATGCCGACCGAGGAGATCGAAGCACACCTGAAGATTCTGCTGGATGCGGTTCGGATGCTTCCAAAGCGTCACCATCTGGCCATCACCTGTGCCCTGGAACACCTGACCGCCATGCTCGCCGACCTGCTGCTGGCACGGGATGACATTCGCGAAGACATGCACGAAACCATGCGTCCACTGTGGGTCTGGCACGCCGTGGAGGAGACCGAACACAAGGGTGTGGCGTTCAATGTTTACAAGGCGGTTGACGGCAGCAACTATATTGAGCGAACCGGGTGGCTGGTCATGAGCACCGCCATACTGGCGGTGTTCACCACCTATGGCACCCTTCGCATGATGGCCCGAGACGGTCGACCGTCACTGACCGACACCCTTCAGGGATTGTGGCGGATGTGGGGCATTAACGGGGCGTTCTCGAGTCTGACAGGCGAGTGGCTGCGCTATTTCAAACCAGGGTTCCACCCCTGGGACCATGACAACAGCGAACTCATTGACCAGTTCAAGCGCGCCGTGCAGGACAGCATCGCCCCGGAATTCCGTGACGGGAATCGGCGTAAAGCCAGAATGAAGACAACAACCGCCCACTGATGGACAGTTGCTCCGGTTCGAGAGGGCCGGAGCACCGAAAGTTGCCCACAGAATCTGTGGATAACTGTGTTAGCAACGCAAGGATAGGTACTCCCAAGGGCTTTAAAACGGGCGTTTCAGGAATATGACCGTAAATTGACCGCCCCTCACCGAAGGGGTGCCCTAACCCCGCTCCGGAGCTCCCTGAGCTTTCCGGTAGAGCCAGGCCAATCCCAGCAGAGCAAGCCCCAATCCCATAAAGGCAGCAACCCGCCACAGGCCTTGCAGTCCGCCCATGTCGATCAGGAAGATCTTGGCAATCACCAGCCCCAACAAGGCCATACCGGCCTTATACAGCGTCGTATTATTGCGTCCGGTGGCGTAAATGATTGCAGCGATGGCGTACAACATCCCCACAACGGAATAACTGTAAAGCTCACCCTCGGTGATCCCGAAGGACAGCGCCATCTCGCTGCCCTGCCACAGTTGCCGGATCTCCAGGGCTGTGAATAACAGAAAGCTCGCAGCCGCCACGCACAGTGACCAGAACCTTGGCACCAACGTCGGGAACCGGCTGGCAATCAGGGCCAGCAGCACCGGTCCGCCGTAGGCAGGCAACAGGATATTGAAGATCGCCGTATCACCAATGGCACTGCCACCCCACCAGGGATTATGCACGGTGATCAGCGTGAGATAACTGAGGCAGGCAAGGCCTAGCAGAATCCATGCAAACAGCCGGTAGAGCCAGGCCAGGGATTCACTGGCCTTGGCGCGAACGGTATAGGTCAGGCTGAGCGCACCCCAGAGCAGCGTGTTGATCGTCGCCTCGGTAAAGCTGTATTCATGGGCAAAGATATTGCCGTCGTAAAGCCAGTAGCGCATTTCCGAGCCCAGGAATAACACCAGCAGGTGTAACGTCGCGCCCTCCAGCCAGGGGCGGATACGGTGATTCCGGCTCGCGATCCAGGTGGCCACGGCCGCACACAACGTCGCGCCACCGTAGGTCCACAGTGACCAATGCACACCGGCATCGTAACTTTGCAACCATGGATTGAAGGTCAGCCGCGCCACCACCAGCGCCAGCGCGACTTTGAGCAGCAGGTACAGTTCCGGCATCTCATAGCGGCGCGCCAGCCAGGTAAGACTGATGAACTGAACGGACAGCGCCAATGTGAGTGAGGCTTCGCGGAACACCATAACCGCCGCCAGCGAGTAACTGACGTGCGCGGCCAGGATGGCCCAGACCACCCCCGTACGATAGCGCTCACGGCTTTCCATCTGCCAGGCCAGAGCACCGTACAAACCGCCAAGCAACAGTGTGCCAACCGCCCAAATGGAGGATGTGCCGTAGCCATGCAGCAGCAACCAGCCCAGAGTCAGCCACACCAGCGGTGAGAGCATCGTAAGCGATGCCCAGCGGCGGCGCTCCGGGTCACGCACCCAGTGCCACAGGCCGAGGCCAAGAGTCAGTATCGCAGCGGCAATCAGGTAGGAAAGAAACCCGCCCTGATGCGCGACGGGCATCTGTTCCAGGTACACATGACCTGGCACCTCACGAACCATATAGACCAGCCACCCAGCGGCAGTGATCATCACCGCTACCCAGGGCAGGTACCAGAATGTCCCGCGGCTCTGGGGCACCAATGCGGCTACCGGTAGGATAAGCAGCCAACTCCAGAACAACGGACTGTCGGCGGACTGATCAGCGATCGACAAGCCCCAGAGGGCCAACAGCGCGAGCAGCGTTTCCCGCAGGCGTGGCACGCCTGCCTGCAGGTTACCCGCGAGGATTGCAAAGACTGCAAACAGGACGGCGATATACCAGGCCGTCGGTACCCCAACCGGGGCCGAGGACAGGGTGACCAGCCACCACAACAGCGCGCCGGCCAACGTCGCGAACCACAGCCAATCACGAAAGACGTAACGCATTAACAGCAGCGAACTTAGGGTAATCACGAAACTGTACGACAGCACAAACGCCACACTGCCGTCCTCACCCCCGATCAACAGAGGTACCAGATAGGCACCACTCAGCCCCATAATGGCCAGCAACGGGCCATGAACCAGGGCCAACGCCATGGTGGCGAGGGAGACCGCCGCAAGCCCCACCAGGCCGGTCAATGGGCTGATCAGCTCATAGTGGTGAACACCGGCAAGCAGCGCCGCATACAGCGTGATACTGCCGCCCCCCGCCAACGCGGCAAACACCTGATCCGCGCCCCGGTTGCGACGACGCAGGAACTCCGCGCCGGCATGCAGGGCAAGACCGGTGAACAGCGCGAGCAACAGTTGCTGTACCGGCCCGATCAGCCCGGCGCTGATGGAATGGCTGACCATGAAAATTCCGGCCAGCCCAACGCTCAGGCCACCAAGCCAGACCATCCAGTTTTCCTTGAGAGCGGTGGTAAGGCGGGAAACACGGTCCGGTTCCGACTGTTCAGATTGCGCCACCGGCACTGCCTGTTCGGTCCAATCACTGGATGCGGAATCTGCGGCCGCGACGGCTTGCGGAGATGATGTTTGTTCAGCGGGAGCCGGCTCTTCGGGAGTATCGGGTTGTGACGCCGGTAACTCCTCCTCACGGCCCAGCTGGCGTTTCAGGTGTGCAACTTCCTCCCGCAGGCTGGATACTTCCCGCCATAGGAGGTCGAGCCGGGAGGACTGATCACCACGCTGTCGAAAGGCGAGAAATCCAAGGAGCGAGCCGACAGGAATGAGTAAAATAATGCCGGCAACCAGAACGATGAATAATGCTTCCATGCCCCTTCCCCTCGTTAGAAACTCGACATCTCATCCTGCAGGTCACGCTTCAGCTCTTCCGGCTCTGTTATCCAAAGGGTGTCATCCAGACCGGGAAACACCCCGATATCCAGACCATCTTTCGTCAAACCCGGCACCCATTTCCGGAAGAAATCCGGCAAGGAAATGCTTTTCGGGGTGAGATCACCGGAATCTTTACAGTACTCTGCCGCGAAGGCCTCGCTCGGCCAGACTGGCAAGTGCTCCACATCGCCGTCTTCAGACACGATTTTCAGGAACCGATTCTCTGCGTTCACCAGAATCCAGATCTCACGTTCTTCGAGCACCTGGCTCAGGAAGTAGTCGTACCGTTCTTCGCCGTCTGACTCGAGAACGCTCTTTAATTCATCATGTTTCATGGACTCACTCACTTTAACGTTTCTGCCTTAACAGGCTTTAGGTTTTATTGCGCGCCCGCAAGGCAGCCTCATATGAGCGACGGGCCCAGATGGCCGCCTGCTCCGAGTCTTCCAGGACGTCGTCCGGGGCAAGGTAGTAGGACATTTTGACCACCTTGCCGCCCTTATCGTACTCGAATGGCCCCAGGCCCTCGCGCTCGAAGTCACTCACGTTCTCCCCATCGGTTTTCAGGTAAAGAGCATCGTTGGCCACCAGTGCGAACATCAGGCCGCCATGGTAGATGCCATAGCCACCGAACATCTTGCGAATGGAGATGGGGCCGAAGTGCTGGAAGACTTCATGGAGGTGATCGGTGTATTCACTCATCAGTTTTTCCAGTTCTGTTTCCTGACAATCCGGGACAGCGCATTCCCGAGCTTATCCGTCAGGATGGCGGTATTTACTGTACTAAACCGGCCAGCCTCCCACCATGTCACCAAAAAGCAACAGTAATAGCGGCAAGGGGGAGATGGCCACTGCAATTAGAAGGACGAATTGAGGGATGGAAAACAAACGGCTTATTCCCGCAACCATCGCCAGACCGCCGCCACCACCGATTATCATATTACCCGGAAGGTTGATCACAACCATCAAGGTAAGAAAACGGTGCCGCAAAAGCACGGGCACCAGCCTGCGAGGCGATTTTTCAAGCATTAAACTCAGCCTCTGTTGGCTGTCCAGCCCCTGCAGTCTTTCAATGAATCGCCCTGCCCTGAAAAGATGCAAATCCATCAGGAACCGGCTGATCATAGCCTCAGAAAGAAAGCGCCCTACCATAAACCCCAGACACAGAGAAACCAGAGTACAGCCATAGACCAGCGGAACAATCTTGGGCCCCAGAAGCATCATCAAGGCCAGCCCGATTTCTACGCCAGGAACAAACGGAATCGCCATCAGGAAAACATAAGCAATCATCGAGGTAACGATGATTCGGTGCAGCATTGGCTCGTTAGAGGGCCGAATCGAAACCTCCATGCCCTCCAGGACACCCCGGGTGAAAAGATTACCAACGACAATCAGCGCGATCAGAATGAGGAGCTTCAGGATGCCAGCCAGTTTTCTTTTAGCCTGCGTGTCCATGAATCAGCCTGTTGCTGTAAAGATCAGTTATTGGTTGCAGTAGAGACATCCACCAACCGACCTTTGAACTCGAATTCCTTCTCGAACGTCCAGTACCAACGTTTATTAATCCAGGTATATGTCCCTTCTATCTCTTCGCCCTTGATCGTCCCTTCCCAGATAATAATTGCGTCGGATCTCAAGCAGGGCGACTCCGCCAACATCTCAATGGTGTCTCCCTCAGCCCGCACCCAATATTCGGCCTCCGCGTAACCGCAACGCGCCTCGCACTCTTTAGACACAAACAGGCCATCCTTGAAGACCAGAAAATCGTCGATCGGCGCATCATCCCCCCTCCCCAGCGTGGCCTTGAAGGTCTTACCATCCAGAACCGACATCGGCGCATTATCCGCTGGCTGCGCCAGGACCTCTTCAGCTCCAGCAGTCGAGGTTATCAGCAGGCAGAGTAAGACAGCAGACAACCACAAGGAAAACGTACGAACTGCACGCAGGCTTATGGAAGATTCAGAATAAGCGCCTGAGGAGATCATAAGATTCGTACTCCAATCAGACTGATGGTTAAATTTTAACCAATCAACATAACTTCCTCAATGAATGGTGATGGGCCCGAAGTGCTGGAAGACTTCGTGGAGGTGATCGGTGTATTCGCTCATCAGTTTTTCCGATTCTGCATCCTTACAATCCGGAACAGCGCATTCGGTGAAATCCGCTTGATCCAGAGCGCAGCCATTTCTTTGCCCTTGCCTACCGCGATCTCCGGTTTCTTCGCATTGAGTCCCTTGAAGATCACTTCGGCGCATTCGTTCACATCCATACCACCGGCAATATCGTCATCCTCCTGACCGAAGGCCTTGCCATCGCCGGCCAGCGCATTACGGGAGATATCCGTCCGGATGAAGCCCGGGGTGATTGTTGAAACGTGAACACCCTGTTCCTCCACTTCCGCCCGCAAGGCATCAAAGAAGCCCATGACCGCGTGCTTGGCGGCACAATACCCCGTGCGCTGAGGCACGCCCACCTTGCCAGCCACGCTGGCCGTCACTGCCAGGTGGCCGGCACCACGCTCCAGCATGTGTGGCAATACCGCCTTGGTGAGCGCGATCTGGCCCATCACGTCCACATCCATCAACTTCTGATAAACCGACATATCGGTATCTTTGCATAGCGAACGCTGGGACACACCGGCATTATTAACCAGAAGATCAATGCCCCCAAAGGTATCGAGCACGCGCTGAACCGACACCGACAAGCCTTCCCAGTCCGTCACATCCAGCGGCAGCACCAGGACCTGGTCAGCCTCAAGACCCGCTTCCCGGCATCGCTCCGCAACCCGCTCCAGTTCACTTTCCCGCCGGGCAGAGAGCACAAGACGGGCCCCGTCCCGGGCAAAGCGGACAGCCAGGGCTTCACCAATTCCCGAGGAGGCTCCGGTAATCCAGATGGTTTGAGTCGGCATGAGTATTCCTCTGAGATTGTTATTGTTGCGGGTTAATTAACCCGGATTGGGGTACCAGGCAATTCATCATGGTGATCGACACATCCCGAAAAATCCTGTCGGAAGCAATGATGGCGGGAAACGCGTCGTAGATCTGGCGTCGGCAGGCAGACGTTCGGGATTCGCCACGCTTAACACATTCCGAATACGCGTCGCTCCCCTGCTCGCCATCCGAGGCCTCCTGGCATAGTTCAGGGATCTGCGTGACCACCCAGTCAACGACCTCGCTACGCTCTGCCGGGTTAGAAGCAAGATTGGTGAAACGCGCGGAATCAGGGGAATCGGGACGGTCGCGGAAGTGTTCCCATGCAACAAAGATCAGCGCTGCAGACACCAGTATGACGGTCGCTTTGGGGAACTGCATAGAAAGTGTTCCAATTTAGTGATGTGAGCCCCGGATCATAAAGGTCTTCCACTGCCGAGCCAAGCCAACGATCCCGGGACTCACTAATGCCTGTCAGAGATTTTCGGCATCTGCCGCCACCGGTTGACGACTGAAAATGCCCACGATGGGTGTGCCATGGGCACGCAGTATGGGCTCAATATCCCGATGCAAGGCGTGATATCGGTAAAACGGCACGCGCGGGAACAGGTGATGAATCGAGTGCAGGTTCTGGCCGAGCCAGAACCACTCCAGCGGCTTCATCCACTTCGGCATGATCAGACTGTTTGTGTTGCGATACCGTTTCGCGTCCTGATAGGGAATGTGTGGACGATAGGCAAACCAGTAAGCCGTGAAGAAGCCGCCCAGCAGGTAGCCCAGCAGGATAACGCTGAGGGTTCCGGGCTGATCGACCACCACAACGAAGGCCACTCGCCAGCCCACAGACACCAGCACTTCCAGGCAATAGATAGCGCGATCCTTAAACGATGCCGTGCCCCAGTGCTGCTTGACGAAAAAGCTGTTCTGAACCCAGAGGAATCCGATCACCGTGACCACCGCGGGAATCAGCCCCTTTCCCATTCCGCTGACCATATAATCCGGGTCCTTGTCCGGCTGATTGGTGTAGCGGTGATGAGTAAAGTGTTCAACCCGGTGTGATGCGTAGGGTATCGCAATCATCGGCGCGACCAGGTAGCCGCAGAGATCGTTCAGCCACTTCAACCTCTCCTGTCCACCATGGATATTGCCATGCACCGCTTCATGCAACGGCGTATAGGACATGTAGGTCAGGGCTCCGAGGACAGGCAAAGCCACCCAGGCAGATATCACCCCGAGAGCAAACAGCGCCAGATTCAGCACAAATCCGACAACCACGGCTGCCACCAGAACGACAGTGGGCCAGGACACATGCCCCATGTAGCGTTTGGCGGATGCAATCGCCTGTTTATTGAGTACGGCAAGATCCTGTGACATTGAAAAACCTCCGGATTGGACGTGGGTACGAATGCCAGTCTAATCAGGGCCAGAACAGCCAGACAGGACCGC
The DNA here is from genome assembly GCF_947259545.1 of uncultured Marinobacter sp. Taxonomy (GTDB): domain Bacteria; phylum Pseudomonadota; class Gammaproteobacteria; order Pseudomonadales; family Oleiphilaceae; genus Marinobacter. The sequence goes on along the minus strand of NZ_CAMYMK010000002.1, from coordinate 598,145 downwards.
AATGGCCATTCGGAAGGCATTTGTGGCCAAGGCGTCAGATTACTGTCCAAGATGACGGTGCCGGGGTAGACTTTCCACCATGTCGAACTTTGAAAACACTTTGCATCCCGTCGCGATCAGCCAGGTCATGATCAACTTTGCCGCCAGCCACGGGGTGGACCGGGATACTTGCCTGTTAGGCACCGGCATTAGCGACCAGGACTTGTTCGACGGCGAGGCGCTGATTACCCGGGGGCAGGAAATGCGCCTGATCGAGAACCTGATACTTGCCCTGCCTGAGACGCCCGCGCTGGGTTTCCAGCTCGGCCTGCAATACAGCCTTGCGACCTTCGGGATCTGGGGGTTTGCCATGCGCACCAGTCGGACCCTGCGGGAAGCGATTGCAAGAGCCATGCGGTACCTGCCGCTGAGTACCGCTTATTGCAGAATATCGAGAATTGATGAGGGCAACTGTTTCGGAGTCGCGATGGACGCGCAACCCATTCCCCATCATCTGCGCTCGTTCCTCCTGGAGCGTGATCTTGCCACGGGGCTCAATCTCCTCAAGGAGCTCAGCCTGTCCAGTGTCGACATCGTTGCCCTGGAGTTTCAGGGAGCTCCGCCGGAGCATGCCCAGCGCATCGGGCAATTGTGTGGCATCACGCCGACATACCACAGTGCAAGAAACGCCATTGTGGTTCACAGCGATATTGCCGATCAGCCGCTGTCCACTTACGACTCGCACCTTGTCCGCATGTTGGACGACCAGTGTCGCCGACGCCTGGAGCGTTTGCAGACCAGCGGCCTGGCGGGTCAGGTGCGTCAGAAGCTGCACGGCCCATTGGGCCTGGTCGCCTCACTGGACGAAATTGCCCAGGCACTGGCTCTGTCACCACGCAGTCTGCGCCGTAAACTGGATCAGGAAGGCACCAGCTTCCGCACTCTGGTGGAAGACGAACGCCGGCAAATTGCCCTGCAGTTTCTCGACGGCAGCGACATGAAACTGGAGGAGCTGGCCATCCATCTCGGATACACCGATACCGCCAGCTTTACCCGCGCGTTCCGGCGCTGGATGGGCTGCTCTCCCGGAGAGTATCGCCAGAACCAGCGCCCTGGCCGGTGAAGATCCCGTCTACACCGGCCTTCTCACCAACACCGGTGCTGGCTGAAAGATACTGAAACCTTTATTCGTCAGGCGGACAAGAGCTGGCCACAGGTGTTGGAGTGAACCGGACAAGAATCACCGGCCGAGTGCTTCAGCTCAGCCGAAGTAATCCTGCATCCAGTCAAACAGCGTGTCCACAGCCACATCGGACAAGGGCATCTGTTTAAAGTCGTTACCCACTTCATCATCCATGGTCACGAACTGGTAAAGCACCATCCCCGGTTGTCCATCGTGCAGGATGAGCGTGATGCGTCGACGGGTGCGCAGGCAGTCAATGGTCATGACATCGGCGGGTATACCGGCATCGCGCATGCCGCGGCGCACTTCCACCACCGGATTTATGTGCTGATGGGCAGCCTGGATGCGGGCATGGGCATCACTGGCCATGTCGGACAGGGATTTGAGGGGATCTTCAGACATTAGCCGTGATTCTCCTTTGACGTAAGGGCTTGCAACTGGAGCCGGGTATTCTGCTAGAAGCGCGTCCTTCCCCGCAACAACACCTGCATATCGTCAATACTGTCATCACCATCCAGCGGGAATGCAAAGTCCAGGTGCAGCATCCGCTGGACCTCGATCCGGCTTGATGCCAGTCTCAGCCCGAAGCCGACGTCTTTCAACACGCCCTCATCCGGACCGTTATTCCGGCCGTCACTGAACCAGGCCCGCCCCACGTCCGTGAACAGCACTCCGCCCAGGCGGAACAGCTTGAAGGGGTGCCAGTCGGGGAAGTAGCGGCGTTCCAGTGTCCACAGTGCCCGCCGGTTACCCTGCTGGTATTCGCTGGGATAGCCCCGCAAGCCATTGTCACCGCCGATCAGGAGCTGCTGATCCACAGTCAGATTATGGGCCGCAGTGAAGGACAGATTGCTATACCAGCTATTCCAACGCACCGAGCCACCGTGGAAATACTCCACGCTGAGGGTACCCAACAGATTCTCGACACGGTTCTCGTCGAACCGCCAGGTTCCGCTCTGGCTGATCCCGTAGCGGGCGAAATTGGTCTCAGTGGCCAGCAGTGCGTCCTGAAAATCCATGTTCAGCACAGCACGGTCCTCAGTGGCGCCAAGGCCGGTCGAAGAGTAGCCCAGTTCCGTGCGCCACACGAACCCATCCCGCACGTCTTCCACCCGCTGCAACTGAGTCAGATTTGTCATCTCCCGGAACCGGTTTTCGCGGTAATCAAAGCCAATCCACGGATAACTCAAAGTCCGGTCTGTCGGCAGCACGTCCAGTCCAGGCTCATCCGGCAGGCGTTCAAACTCCAGAGCATCGTAGCGATAACCGGCCAGCAACCGCAGCTGGCGATCACTACGTTCGGCCAGCCGCCAACCCACGTCGACACTGGCGAACTCACGACTACGGCGGTACTCCGCAATGTCTACCGCCCCCACGAAACGGGACTCCTCGCGAATATCGTCCACACCACTGAGCCCGAAACGCCAGTCTGCCTGCTCGCTGTAGAACGGGCGCTCCAGGTAGACGCCACGGCCGCGGCCATCGCTGCGCCTGTCGTAGGAAAAGCCACTCTGCCAGTGGGAGCCCAGGACATTCGGGTCGTCGAAATACACGCTCGTTTCGGTGCGGTCGGGATCCCTTGAGTAGGACACGCCCACACTCTTGCCTGAGCCGAGGAAGTTCGGATCCGACAACCCGGTATTTGTCGTGTTCTCTCCACCCGCCCTCGAAGCCCCAACGCTCGGCAACAGCGTCCAGGTATCCCGCACCAGAACACTTACCTCTACCTCGCTCCCACAAACATGGGTGGCACCGACCCAGGCTGCAGTCAGATACTCACGTTGACGGAGGGTGCGTTCGGACTCGGCGAGCAGATCTGGCTGGTACACATCACCTTCGTCAAATACCAGCTGAGCACGCAACGCCGATTCCCAGGTGGGAACATTGAGTGTGTTCAGTGTCCGGTAAAGAAAATTGTCCTGCTCCGGATCACTGACATCAAAGATGGGCCGGCGAACCACCCGAATCCGACCGATAAGAGCCCCTTCAGGGATCACCAGATCACTCTGGCGCGCCAACTGGTCGCGGGGCTGATCGAGATCAATCGACTCGGGCTGAACCTCGCTGGCAACACAGTCTTCCGTATGAGGCTGAGCCCAGGCACAAAGGCTGGAAAGGGATATCCCAACAACCAAAAGGGGACGGTACATTCTATGCATCATCCAACTATAGCGCCCATTCCGGCATTCGTCAGCGAATAGAAATATCCTGCGCCTGAAGCCACTGGTTGATCTGCGCCTGATTCATGGCGCCGCTCTGTCGCGACACTTCCCTGCCATTCCGGAACAGGATCAAAGTGGGAATACTGCGAATGCCAAACTGGCCAGCCGCCCCTGTGGATTGCTCAGTATTCAGCTTTGCGAAGCGTACTTTCCCACGCCAGTCCTTCGCCGCCTGCTCGAACTGTGGTGCCATCATCTTGCAGGGCCCGCACCAGCTGGCCCAGAAATCCACCAGTACCGGAACGTCACTGCGCCCGGTATGGATGGCAAAGGACTGGTCCGTTAATTCGAGAACCTGGTCCGGCCAGAGTGGTCGTTTACAGGCACCACAATTGCCGCCGGATGCCACTTTGTCGGCGGGCACACGGTTTACCTTGTGGCAGTGGGGGCATACCAGGTGTTGTATATCGCCAGTCATAGGTCAGCCTCTGTCAGTTCAATAAATCAAGAAATCGGGGCATCTACACAAAATACAAGCAAAAGTCGGTCGGAAATCTCCCCGTCATCAGGTTTTTCTATCAGCGTCATAATGACACATATATCAAAATGATCTATGCTTAGAACCCAAAATGTGGTTAAGTGTGTACTATTAATGACAGACGCTCCACATGGAGGAACGACTATGCAAAAGCCAGTAGTCAAACATTTCTTTGATGAACCGACCAACACCTTCAGTTACGTCGTAAAAGACCCCGAAAGCAATGCCTGCGCAATTATCGATTCGGTTCTGGACTTCGATTATGCGGCCGGACGGACAGATGTTCGCTCGGCAAACGAGATCATCCGCTACATCGAAGACGGCGGCTTGACGGTCGAATGGATACTTGAAACCCACGTTCACGCCGATCACCTGTCCGCGGCGCCTTACCTGCATGAAAAGCTGGGCGGTAGGACCGGCATTGGCAGAAAGATCGTTGACGTTCAGGAGATCTTTGGCAAAGCCTTCAACGCCGGGACCGAGTTTGCCCGTGACGGCAGCCAGTTCGATCAGCTGTTTGAGGAAGGCGACACGTTCCGTATTGGCAACCTTGAAGGACACATCCTGCACACGCCCGGACACACCCCGGCCTGCCTGACTTATGTTATCGGTGATGCAGCTTTTGTGGGTGACACCCTGTTTGCCCCGGACGCTGGTACCGCTCGCTGTGACTTTCCCGGCGGCGATGCCCATACGCTTTACCTTTCCGTTCAGAAGGTGCTGGCGCTTGCGGGAGAAACCCGGATCTTCCTGTGTCACGACTACAAGGCACCTGGCCGGGATGAATTCCAGCATGAGACAACAGTGGCAGACCAGCGCGCCAACAATATCCACGTTCACGAGGGCATGAGTGAAAACGACTTCATCAAGCTCAGGACCGAGCGCGACGCCACGCTGGACATGCCACGCCTGATTCTGCCATCGGTCCAGGTCAACATGAGAGCCGGCGAGATGCCTCCGGCAGAGGACAACGGACAGGTGTACCTGAAAGTTCCCATCAACCGCTTTTGAAGGAGGGTATGGCATGAAGATTCACTACCTTGAACCGGAATTCGCCGTTGCTGACACCGTGGCTCCTGAGGATTTCGAAGACATCAGGGGCCAGGGCTTCCGCACCGTCATCTGTAACCGGCTGCCCGGCGAAGAAGGCTACGCGGGCGAAAATGCCTATGCAGAAGCTGCCGCAAAGGCCGGTCTGCAGTGGGTCTGTATCCCGGTGGCTCCCGGTGAATACTCGGAAGCCGACGTGGAAGCCTTTGGCAGGGCACTGGAAAGCGCTCCCTCGCCAGTCCTCGGCTTCTGCCGAACCGGCCGCCGCGCAGTTCACCTGTGGGCCCAGGCCCGCGCCCTGGATCCCCAATGCAACATCCCCCTGTTGCTCAAGGCAGCCCATGAGGCCGGCCATGATCCCCAGCCAATCCGGGAAATGCTGGAAAAGTAGATTCTGAGTAATGAGCCTGATGGACAGGGGAAGTGAAATATGAGGAATCGGCTTATCCAGTTCCTGCCCATTCTGGGCTGGCTGAAGGGCTACCGTGGCGACACCTTTGCCAGCGACGCGCTGGCAGCAGTCATCGTCACCCTGATGCTGGTGCCCCAGGCCCTGGCCTATGCGTTGCTGGCAGGACTGCCCCCCGAGGTAGGCCTGTACGCCAGCATGATCCCGCTGGTGGTCTATGCCATGTTCGGAACCAGCGCCACGCTGGCCGTGGGACCAGTGGCCGTGGCGTCCCTGATGACGGCTTCAGCGCTTGGCGGAATTGCCGAAACGGGAACACCGGAGTACGTTGGTGCCGCACTGGTGCTGGCCACACTTTCGGGCCTGGTACTTTTCGCCATGGGACTGCTGCGCCTGGGCTTTCTCGCCAACTTTCTCAGCCACCCGGTGATATCCGGATTCGTCACTGCATCCGGGATCCTTATTGCCGGCAGTCAGCTTGGCCACATTCTCGGCGTCACCGGTGGGGGCCATAACCTGCTTGAGATGGTTCACGGACTCTGGCAGCAATTGGATGACTTCAATCCCATTACCCTGCAGATTGGCGGTGGTGCCCTGCTCTTCCTGTACCTTTGCCGCAAGTTTCTGAAACCCGGGCTGACACGTGCGGGACTTCCCGATCGGCTGGCGGATCTCACCACCAAGGCCGCTCCGGTGACCGCGGTTATCGTCACCACAGCTGCGGCCTGGCACTTCGATCTCGGCGCTGCCGGCGTCAACCTGGTCGGAGAGGTACCCAGTGGACTTCCCGATATCAGCCTTCCGTCAATGGATCCGGAAATCTGGGCCACTCTGGTTCCTGCCGCCATCCTGATCAGCCTGGTGGGCTTCGTCGAGTCCATTTCCGTGGCACAAACCCTTGCCGCCAAAAGGCGCCAGAGGATTGCCCCGGACTCCGAACTGATTGCCCTGGGCCTGGCCAACATGGCCTCAGGTGTCAGCGGCGGGTCCCCGGTATCCGGCGGTTTTTCAAGGTCCGTGGTCAACTTCGAGGCCGGAGCCCAGACACCCATCGCCGGCATGCTGACGGCCGTGGGTATTGCCGTTGCCACACTGACTCTGACCGGCCTTCTGGCCTTCCTTCCCAAAGCGACCCTGGCGGCAACCATCATTATTGCCGTCAGCACCCTGATCGACCTGCCAGCTATCGGAAGGACTCTGGCTTACTCGAAGGCGGACGGTGCGGCCATGCTGGCGACAATCATCCTGACCCTGGTACACGGTGTTGAGGCCGGCATCACTGCAGGCGTCGCACTTTCCATCGGACTGTACCTTTATCGTACCAGTCGCCCTCACAGCGCCATCGTCGGCCGGATTCCGGGTACGGAGCATTTCCGCAATGTGCTGCGGCATCAGGTGGAGACCGATGAGGAAACTGTCATTATCCGGGTGGATGAGAGCCTGTATTTCGCCAACGCCCGGTACCTGGAAGACACCGTTATGGAGCTGGCCTCCAGCCACCCGAAAATGAAAAACCTGGTGCTGGCCTGTCAGGCGACCAATGACATTGATGCGTCCGCTCTGGAAAGCCTGGAAGCGATCAACAGCCGGCTGGACGATGCCGGTATCCGGCTTCACCTGGCCGAAGTGAAAGGCCCGGTCATGGATCGCCTCAAGCGCACCCATTTCTGTGAAGAACTGACCGGGCAGATTTATCTCAGCACTTATGACGCATGGAAAGTGCTCGCCGAAAACCCGACGGCCCTTCAAAAACCTGCCTGACGATCCGGCTGAATCATCAGGCAAAACCGTCAGGGTGTCACAATGTTGAACCGGCCGTCGGGCTTGTCCAGCATGCTGAAGAACCCGATAAGGTCCAGCTTGCTGCCCTCGAAGCGGATGTCGTCGCTGAACAGCAGTTCCTTGAGGCCGGCCTCGCCTACCAGGATATCCACAAACATGGGTCGCGTCAGAATCAGCGTAGCGTCCGCAGGCGTATCCTCGCCGGTCAACCGGTGGTGCAGTACGGAATTCTGCAGGGTCAGCAGGTAACTTTCCTGAAGGTCCGTGAAGGTCACCTTGATGGTTCTGGTTTTTCCTTCTGCGGCGTCAGCTTTCACCCGCACAGCCATGCTGTCAAAGAACAGCGACACGGGCGTATGGCGCAGAATCTCCCGCATGATGGCCGGCTTGATGCCTTCTTCCGGCGCACCGTGCCGCAATTCATAGGCGCCGGTGAGGTAGAAGTCCCGCCAAGGGCCTGATTCTGCCTGATAACCGAGCTGGTCGTAGACGTCAGCCAGCAGTGCTTTGGCGTCCCCGTTGTCAGGATTGGCGAAGACCACATGGTCCAGTAATTCCGCCAGCCAGCGATAGGTATTCCGGCCCTCGGTGGCATTCATATCAGAGGCTGCGTCGAACTCCTGTTGAGCCTGGTCCAGAATCTTTTCAGCACCGCCCATCATCCGGACATACCGTTTGGCCGACTCGCTTTCAGGCAGAGGGTTCAGCCTGGACGGATTTGCAGTGAACCAACCCATGTAATACTGATACACCGCCTTGGCATTGTGGGAGACAGTGCCGTAATAGCCCTGATTGTGAAAATCCTCGTTCAGCGCTGGCGGCAGCTGTAGGTCCTCGGCAAGCTCCCGGGGCGTGGCACCCCGGTTCATCATGCGCACCGTCTGATCGTGGATAAACTTGTAGGTATCACGCTGCTTGATCAGGAAATCCTGGATGTTCTCCTGCCCCCACAGGGGCCAGTGGTGGCTTCCGAAATAAACATCGGCCTCGGAGAAGAGCGTCCGCGCCTCATCGATAAACCCGTTCCAGATTCTGGCATCGCGAACCTTTGCACCTCGGGGAGTGTAGAGGTTATGCATGTTGCGGCTAACCAGTTCCGCGCCGCAGAACGCCTTCTGCTCCGGCAGGTAGAAAGTGAATTCCGAAGGGGCCTCGGAGCCCGATACAATCTGGAAAACCATCGGCACGCCATCAACCGTGCGTTCAGTACCGGTCTCGCTGATACTGTCCGTTGGCGTGGCGAAACCAAAGGTCCCGAATGCGGGGCCCTTGCCCAGACCGGTGCCAACGTGACCCCGTTCGTCGCGACCAAGCTGTTTGCCATACATGAACATGGCACGACGGGTCATCGCCGGGCCGGCAATGATGTTCTCGCTGGTGGCCTCTTCTTCAAAACCGGCCGGCGCGATGATGCGCAGGTTGGCTTTTTCGTCGTCTGACAGATGCTGCAGTACACCCTGAACACCGCCAAAGTGATCAATATGACTGTGGGTAAAGACAATCGCCCGGACCGGCTTCTCCCCCAGGTGTTCCCGGGCAAACAGGAACGCCTCGCTGGCGGTTTCCCGGGCGGTCAGCGGGTCCACCAGTATCCAGCCAGTGTCGCTCTCGATGATGGACATATTGGCCAGATCATACCCGCGAATCTGGTAAAGCCCTTCCGTTACCTCGAACAGACCGTGGATATTATTCAGGGCCGCCTGACGCCAGAGGCTGGGATTCACCGATGCAGGGGCGTTCTCGCCGTCACCATCAATAAAATCATAGTCCGGCATGTTCCAGACGTCACCGCCCTCCAGGTGCTCGACCACCAGTTCCGGATGCTGGGCAATCAGCCCGCGGCGGGCATTCTCGAAATCATCACGATTTTCAAACGGCCGCTGTTCAAGCACCTGTTGATTGGCTTTGGCGGTGCTGGCTGTCGGCGCGCCGTGCCCGGCGGGATTGGCTTCCTCTGACTGCTCGGGGCCGGCATCACATCCGGCAACAGCCAGCGAAAGACCCAATAGCGGAACAAGAAAAGCATTGCGTGATCGAAACATGAAAAAACCTTTCAAGACGAAAGAGGCGCTCAGGCACGCTTCAGAAAAACGGGGCTGGGGCTGATCCGGTTAACCCGGACCCGCTCCCAGCCCCGTGATCACAACCTGTGTTACAGCTCGCCCTGCAACACCGGCACCTGTACCGTGCCCTCAAGGTTGACGAAGGGGACCAGCGCATCCCTTGACCAGCTGACAGGGTACTGTGGATGGAAACCGTAAACCAGCAGAGCCAGCTCGTCTCCGGGTGCGAGAGCCTCAGCCACGCCGACCAGCTCGATAACTTCCTGGTCCTTCAGACCTCGTACCGGCTTGATCTGATCATCGATCAGTTGCCAGCGGCTCTCACCTTCAGCGCGCTTGCCAAGGCCGATAAACACAATCGGATCACAACCGGCTGCGTATGGGTCGAGCTCCACCTCACAGGAAGAACGACCGGTCAGATCCGATACCGTGAGTCTGGCGGTGGGGATGCCGCCCAGGGTTGCACCGTTCTCACCTGCTTGCCCCAGCACCAGTGCCGCCGGTGGCTGTGTGGCGGTTGCCACGGCTTCATATCCGGAGGCGACCGGCATATCTGTCACCACGGTCCGCTCGACCACCGAGTCCCCCTGGAGCTCCCCACCCTCAAGGGCAGGCGCAGGGAATGAGTCCATGGGCACTGAGATGGATTGGCCATCATCCAGGGAGAGGCAGACCTCCGAATCGGTGCCATCAAAATAACCGGCCAGCGGTTTACCCTGCAAATGGTGCTCAAGCCAGTTCAACGTTGCGTCTGATATTGAGATATCCCCACAGGCAAACTGACCCGCCGCGCCCTGAAACCCGGGAATCTCCAGCAATCCTGCCGTCGGATCCACGTATTCAGCTGGTTGCGCCTCATCCGGCGCCTCCACCGGCAGGATGTGACCCGTCTGATGGGTCAGAAGCCGAACATCACCACCACGGGACTGCAGGCATTCAAAATTACGCCAGGCATCATTGAAGTTGAACAGCGTGTCTTTCATGCCCTGAGTCAGCAGCACGTCCACCTTCGGATAAGGTGTGGGGTCAACATCAAAGGCGGGCGGATTGATCTGGTAGTTCAGCAAATCAGGAGTGTCAGATACCGACACCGGCTCGCCCGTGCAACGATAGGCTGGACTGTGATAGTAAAAGAAATCGAGACCGGCCTCGGGGAAGCGGTTCAGTGTTGCCCCCTGAGCGAGAATCTCGCGGATGATCGGATCCAGACCGTCATTCCCAATGGCGGTAGAACCTGCTTCGCCCCCTGCCACTAGCACAAGATCCCATCCGGTCTTGATCACATTGCCGGGATTCAGGCTATAACGAAGATCGTACCAGGTGATGTCCGGCACGAGGGCATCCAGCCTCTGACCCGGATCCTGGCCGTGCAGCAGGAGCTGAAAACCACCACCATAGCTGCCACCAATAGCGCCCGCCACGAGGTTGGGGTTCAATTCCTTCGGCAGATCAGGCTCATTCCGGTGTTGCAGATATTCCAGATTGTCCTCGGCCCAGTCCATAATCTGTATCAGGTCGCGGCCCTCAAACTCGGGGTCCATCACACGCACGGTGCCGGTACTTTCACCGAATCCCCGCTGGTCGATGGAGATGACCGTAAAACCAGCTTCACGGTAGTTCTCGAATCCTTCGGTATTGCGTGACCCGCCAAAACCATGACCATGCAGTACCAATGGATGCCCCACCTTGCAGTCGATACCGCCTATCGGCTCGAGTACCTGAAAGGCAATCGTTTCACCGCTGGCCGAATTCAGCATAACCGGGTAGCTACGCCCGCCCTCGGTCTGCGTATCCTCAGAACAGGAAACCGGGACCACATCCGGCAATTCGCATTGGGAAGCAGAACCGTTACCCGGATTCTCGCAGCCCTGTTGCTCGGACTCGCCCGCAACGGCGGAGGGTTGTTCCGATGCGGCATCATCAGATCCAGATCCAGATCCACCGCAACCGGCAACGGTCAGGGTCAGCAGCAATGGAACAAAGGGCGTTATACGCGCACAGCGGCGTAAAGAATAAGACATGATTAGTTGTCCTTGTTTTTGTAATTCGCTAGTTCAACGAGAACAACGACGAAACATCACATTGTGTTCCGTTTTGTCCCGAGAAAGGCCCGAAAGGACAACCACTGAAGTGATGACGAAGGTGCGCGGGCTCGCCCCAAGAAAAAAGGTTAAGAAGCCTGTTATCGTGATCGCCCCGGGAGCAGGCTCCCGGGGTCTTGCTTAGGACTTATCGAACAATCATATTGGTTGCTGTGGCATGGGCATACAGCTTACCGGCTTCATCACGGAGGTAGCCTTCAGAAATCACCAGTGAACGACCGGCATTGATGACTTTTCCCTCAGCAATCAGGTTGGCGTTGAAGGGAATCGGTCGGCACATCTTGATATTCAGATCGGTTGTACCGTAGCCCTCGCCCGCCTGCAGTAGCGTGTGGGTCGCACAACCGGTGACAGAGTCCAGCACCGTAGCAGCAAAACCACCATGTACCCCGCCCAACGGATTGGTGTGGCTGGCATCCGCCGTGGCAATAAATACGACACGCCCATGCTCCACTTCAGAAGGTTTCATCGGGATGGTCTTGGCAATGCCGGGTGTCGGAAACAATCCCCGGGCAAATGCCTGCATGATTTCGAGCCCGGTCATTTCTTTTGGATCAATCATCTTTCGTTACTCCCTCAGTCAATTACGTTCAATCATCAGGCTCAGTGAGTCGCTTGGGCGGCCTCACCGCCCAAACCAATCATCTCCCTGGTTCGCGCAACCAGATCGGATTCATCCACATCGTTCGGGTGAAAATCGGTGCGGTAGTAATCCAGAAACTGAGGGATGAATATTTTGTAGTGCTGCCGGGCAAAAGCCGCGAACCTGCGCCAGGTTTTAAGGTTGAATAGCTGCCCGTCTCGCTTCATCAGCACAATGTGATAAGCCGTCGACAGGGTCGTAATCAGTGCGAGACTCAACGTAAAAATGGCGACCCGTGGTACGTAGGCAGTGAGCCCTTCACCATAAAGATACTGATACAGATCGAAGGCAACCGCCTTATGTTCGGTTTCTTCAATGCTATGCCACAACCACAGGTTACGAATGGTCTCATCCTTCATATAGGTGTGGGTGCTTCTCATCATGGTGGTCACCAGCACGGCGGTGTAATGCTCCAGGCCAACCGTGACCAACAGGTTCCATTTTTCAGGAAACAGAGACTCTATCCCTTTCAGGACGGTACCGGTGACGCGCTCCAGCGACTCCGGATCCAGGTCGTACTTCTGAGCACTGACATGAAATGCATGATGTTCCTTGGAGTGCATCGCCTCCTGACCTATGAACGCGCCAATGTCCCGATCCAGTTGCTTATTGGCTTTTGCCCGGGGCCGCAGTGCACGCACTGAGCGCACAAAGTAAGACTCCCCTTCGGGAAAAAGCGTCGAAAGCCCGGTGAAATAGTGTGTAAGGGATGGCTCGTTATCGCACCAGTACTTGGGCATGTCGTCGAACTCATAATCCATGCGTCGCACAGGGAACGAGGTAGAAGCTTGGTTGTTGGCAGTCGTCATAACGGATTTTCTCTCTGCGTTCTAAAATGGAACTTACCGTCACAAAGCTATCCTGTGCTACTATTTGAATCCATACCTTTTTAGAACTTGCATAACAGTTGTCCCATTCTGAACGACGCCCTGACCGGCGAGGTTGTCCTGGGATAACGAGGGGAAACCGGCATGAAATGGCATGAACTTGGAGAAAAAAACTGCCCGGTCGCGCGCAGCCTGTCTATTCTGGGCGATCGCTGGACGCTCTTGATTATCCGCAATGCATTTCTGCGCACCTGCCGATTCGAGGACTTTCAGAAACAGCTCGGCATTACCCGCCATCTGCTTTCGGATCGTCTGAATCGGCTGGTGGAGAAAAAGGTCTTTAAGAAGGTTCTGTACCAGGAAGCGCCCAAACGCTATGAGTACAAACTGACCGAAGCGGGGCTGGCCCTTTACCCGGTAATGCTGGTGCTCACCAATTGGGGAAACACCTGGATGAACGAAGACGGCAGCCACCCCCCACTGGAGTATGTCCACAAACCCTGCGGCCATAAAACCAGCCCGGAGTTACGCTGTTCGGAGTGCGGCGAAGAAATCCATCCCAGAGACATGATGCCCCTGATGGACGGGCTTCAGAATAATACGGGTCGCCCCCTCGCCATCCCGGACTCCCAGGATGGCTGAGGTCGATAGCAGAGAAAAGACAGTTTCCGAGTACTCTTCAACGATTACCCACTGGCATCATTTTCCTGACCATCTCCCTCCACTGGGATCCGGTGTGTGGATGACTCAGTTCCTCTTCCAGCTGACGCACAGCTAGTCCATACGGATCCATGGATTATGACCACCTGTCTGGCTTAGCTTGCAGCTACGCCCTGAGGATCGTTCCCGAAAGGCGCAAGCAGGAAGGAGCTGCCAGCGTCTCGAAGAGCGTATCTTGGCATTAAAACCGAATGAACCCTGCCAGGGAGAGAAGCCAGATGGAACAAACAATAAAACCGGTATTTGTAGTGGGTGGAGCGTCTTTCGACACCATCGTACATGTCGATGCGTTTCCCGGGGCTTACGCGCAGACCGTCTGGCCGAACCGGAGTTATCGGGCTGTTGGCAGCACCGGTGTAGGTAAGGCACTGAACCTCGAGGCTCTTGAAGTCCCGGTTGCCCTTCATGCGGTGGTGGGAAACGACCGGGAGGGACAGATGATCCGCCAGACACTGGAACAGGCTGGGGTCGAGACTCTCATCAGCGAAACCGCAGAACCAACCGAGCAGCACGTCAACCTCATGGCACCCACGGGTGAGCGTCTCTCGATCTTCGTCCAGCCGCCAGCTCGCAAGGTAACGCTGGAATGGTCCTCCATCGATCAAGCCCTGAAGGGCTGCAGCATCGCGGTTATCAACATTCTGGACTATACCCGTCCTATACTGGAGGAAGCCGTCAGGCTCGGTGTCCCGATCTGGACGGACCTGCACGATTACGATGGCAGCAATGCCCACCACCAGGCCTTTATCGACGCTGCTGACGTTGTGTTCCTGGCCAGTGACAACCTGCCGGACTATCGTCAGGTTATGGCACGACTTCTACTGCAGGGGAAACGGTTGGTGGTCTGTACCCATGGAGCGGCTGGCGCCACCCTGGCCAATGCTGAAGGCGAGTGGCTGGAACAGCCGGCTTACCCGGTCAACCAGGTTGAGGACAGCAACGGCGCCGGTGATGCCTTTTTCAGTGGTTTCCTGTTTGGCTACCTGAGGGGTTTGCCGGAGCGCGAATGCCTGCAACTCGCCGCTGCGAGTGGCGCCCTATGCGTAAAGTCCAGGAGTCTTGCCTCGGAACGCGCCTCCGGGAACGCACTGAAGGAGATAGTCCGGGGAAGATAGACCGGTCCCTTAATTCGCGCGGAACACAAGGAGCGACACATGAGCCAGACATCGCCTCCAGCCAGACTCGGGTTTCTTTATCCAGGTTACGCGGCCGAGGATGACTACCCTCTGATGGCTACCATGATAGAGCCACCAGCCCAGATCACCCTGATCCACACCGAGTTTCGCGAAGACGCCCACACCGTTGAAGCACTCAGTGAAATGGGCAGTATCGGCCGACTATCAAAAGGCGCGGAAGCCCTTGCCGGCTCACAGATTGAATCCGTCATGTGGACCTCCACCAGCGCAAGCTTTGTCCTCGGCCTGGATGGCATCAGCAAACAGATTGATGCTCTTGAGAAAATGCTCTGTGTACCCGCCTCCACAACAGCCATGGCGTTTGCCCGGGCGGTCAAAGCCGTTGACGCAGAAACGGTGGCCATTGCCGCCACCTATCCGGAAGACATTGCCCAGCGATTCCGCCAGTTCCTCAACCACTTCGATATCAGTGTGGTACACCATGCAAGCCGGGGCATTGTAACGGCGGCCGAAGTTGGCACCCTGGGCAAAGAAGAAGTGATCAGCTTTGCACTGGAAAACACCCGTCAGGACGCTGACGCGCTGCTTATTCCTGACACCGCCCTGCACTCTGCCGCGTGGCTGACCGATCTGGAGCAAGCCACTGGCAAGCCAGTTCTGACAGCGAACCAGGTCAGTTTCTGGGAAGCCCTGCGTTTATGTGGGAAACTGACACCCCAGTCTGGACTGGGCAGACTGTTCGAGGAAGTTCCCACACAATAAAGAACAGAAAGGCATAGGTTATGGATTTTGTAAGAACCCCGGATGCACGCTTTGATCGACTGCTCGACTACCCCTTCGATCCACATTATGTCGAGCTGGACGGCCTGCGGATGCATTACGTGGATGAAGGGCCGAGCGATGCCAACCCCGTTCTCATGATGCATGGGGAGCCTTCGTGGTCCTATCTCTACCGCCACATGATTCCCATATGTTCAGCGGCCGGCCATCGGGTGATTGCGCCAGACCTGATTGGCTTCGGCAAATCCGACAAACCCACTTCCATCGATGATTACAGCTATCAACGGCATATGGAATGGATGCAGCTGTTCATTGATAAGCTCGAACTGAACAACATCACGCTGGTGTGCCAGGACTGGGGCTCCCTTCTGGGCCTTCGGCTCGCCGCCGAAAACCCTGACCGTTTCCGTGCCATCGTAATCGGAAACGGGATGCTGCCCACCGGTGACCAGCAAGCACCAGCAGCGTTCAAGATCTGGAAGAACTTTGCACTGCACAGCCCATGGTTTCCAATTGGCCGAATCATCAATGTTGGTTCATTCCGGAAATTGAGCCCGGATGAATTACGGGCGTATGATGCTCCCTTCCCAAGCAAGAAATTCAAGGCAGGCGCCCGGGCATTTCCTCGCCTGGTTCCGATGCGCCCGGATGACCCGGCAAGCGAAGCCAACCGCAAGGCGTGGAAGGTTCTCGAACGCTGGGAGAAACCCTTTCTCACCACCTTCAGCAACGGCGACCCGATTACCCGCGGGGGGGATGCGTACATGCAGAAGCGAATTCCGGGCGCCAAAGATCAGCCTCATGTCACCCTCAAAGGCGGTCATTTCCTCCAGGAGGATTCACCGGTGCCCTTTGCCAGGGCGATTAACGATCTGCTTGCGACGCTAGCCTGACCGCTCAACGTTCGCCCAAGATTAACCTGTCGCTGCCTTTCTTCTTGATCTGGCTCAGCCTTTTCCTGGGCCAGATGCACTAAGCTTTCTGTTGGAAAAATTCAGGAATCCCGGAGAATTCGCGGCTATGGCAAACCACGCGGGCAACCTTTATCCCCGCCCTCTTCGTCACCTGAGCAGCTATCTCTCAGGGCTCGTGCAGGGAAAGCTTTGGCTGAAAGTTTTGGTCGGTATGTTTCTCGGGCTGGTGACCGGCACATTGCTTGGTCCCTCCGTGGGCCTGGTCGAGCCGAAAACCGGAACCCTGTTTGGTAACTGGCTGGCCTTCCCGGGGCAACTGTTCCTTGCCACCATCCAGATGATCGTGATTCCCCTGGTGATTGCCTCCGTCGTGAGAGGTCTCGCTGCCAGCGAGGATCTGGATCAACTGAGAAAACTCGGGCTGAGGGTAACCGGTTTCTTCATCGTCACGACCGCTATTGCGGCATCGATTGGTCTCTGGATTGGTGGGCTGATCAATCCCGGCAGCATGATGAAAGGACTGGCGACCCCAGCCGTGACCGGACAAAACAACGTACCCGCCGCCACGATGCCGGGCATCGATGAGTTGCCAAAAACCCTGATTGGACTGTTACCGGGCAATCCCCTGGATGCGATGGTCGAGGGCCAGATGCTGCAGGTGGTGATTTTTTCCATCATTGTCGGGATTGCCCTGGTCAGCATGGCTCCGGAAAAATCCCGCCCTTTGCTTGATTTACTCGACTCCCTCCAACAAGTCTGCATGACGGTCGTTCGCTGGGCCATGCGGCTTGCCCCCATTGCGGTGTTCGGTCTGATGGCGCAGCTGACGACGACGCTTGGATTTCGGGCAATGTTGGGCATGGCATCCTATGTGGCTACCGTTATTGCCGGACTGATCGTACTGCTGGGGTTCTATATGCTCATTTTGAAGTTTCTGGCGGACCAGTCACCGCTGCGGTTCCTGAAAGACAGCCGGGATGTATTGCTGCTTGCATTCTCGACATCAAGCTCCGCCGCTGTAATGCCGCTGTCCATTCGCACAGCGGAAGACAAACTAGGGGTACGGCCTTCTGTTTCCCAGTTTGTGATTCCGCTTGGCGCCACCATCAACATGAACGGGACGGCTCTCTATCAGGCCGTTGCAACCATTTTTCTGGCACAAGTTTACGGCATTGATCTGGGCCTGGGCAGTATGGCGCTCGTGGTCGCTATGGCCGTGGGCGCCTCCATTGGCTCGCCTGCAACACCGGGGGTCGGTATCGTTATCCTGTCGATGGTACTGCAGTCAGTGGGCGTGCCTCCCAGCGGGATAGCCCTGATAATGGGTGTGGACCGGATTCTGGATATGTGCCGTACTGCCATTAACGTCACCGGAGACCTCATCACCTGCCGGCTGATGGAGAACTGGTCTGGCAAGCGGTTACCACAATGACAAACTGCTGGAACCTTAATCCAGGATGAGCTCAATGCCTGAATTTCCAAACATTCCTGATGGTTTTCTTAGATCGGTTCTGAACTCTATTACCGAGCATATTGTTGTTATCGATTGTCATGGCAGCATTGCCTTTGTCAACAATAGCTGGATAACATTCGGGCAGGACAACGCGTGCACTCGCGATGGAGACTGGTTACACCAGAACTACCTGGAAATTTGCGACCGTGCGGTATGGCGAGGGGATAAAACTGCCGGAGAGGCAGTTGAGGGAGTCCGCGCGGTTATCAAAGGACTTTTGCCCTATTTCTATTACGAATATCCATGCCACAGCCCCCAGACAAAACGATGGTTTACCATGAGGGTAACGCCGTTTGATCTGGCGAGCCATCAATACTATGTCATTACCCATCAGGATATCACCGACCGGAAACTGGCCGAACAGCAAGTCCGCAGGTTATCCCGGGTCGATGCCCTCACCGGACTGGCAAACCGGCGCACCTTTGATCAGACTCTCCACGATGAATGGCAGCGGGCACGAAGGGAAGGCCAGCCATTATCATTAGCCATGCTGGATATTGACCACTTCAAACTGATTAACGACACTTATGGACACCCCGTAGGCGACACGTGTCTCAAAAAGGTCGGACAGACACTCACCGGATTCACCAACCGGCCGGGGGACAGCTGTGCCCGCTATGGCGGAGAGGAGTTCGCATTGATCTGGAGTAATACCTCTGAGGACCAAGCCAGGGAGCTGGCGAATCGATTACTCCACTCGGTAGCCGACCTGAGGATCCCCAACGAAGCGTCACCGACCAGCCCCTGGCTAACCATCAGCATTGGCGTCTCTACAGTGATACCAGCTATCGATATGGACGAGGATCGCTTTATCACCCAGGCAGACCAAGCACTATACCAGGCTAAAAGCAATGGGCGTAATCGGGTTGCATGAACTCGCCTTCAACTATCAACCACCCGAGCCCTCAGGCGGGGCAGTTGGGCGGGATAGTGTTCCTGAATAAACTTGACCAGCCCCTCACGAACAGCGCACCTCAAGTCCCAGTTATTGCTGGAGCTTGAGGCGCTCATCAAAAACCGCACCTGCATGGCCTGGTCACTGGTGTCCGTGACCTGCACCGTCGCCAATTTACCATCCCAAAGATTCGACTCACCCAACAAACGGTTGAACTCCTGTCGAAGTGGCTCTACCGGCATGGTGTAATCCACCCAGACAAACACCGTGCCCAGCAAATCGGAACTGTTTCTGGACCAGTTCTGGAACGGGTTCTCAATAAACCACTGTAACGGGACGACCAGCCGGCGCAGGTCCCAGACCCTTAACACGACATAAGTGGCAGTCACCTCCTCCACCCAGCACCACTCGCCCTGTACATACAGCACATCGTCTATACGGAATGGCTGTGTGAGTGCAATCTGCATCCCGGCCAGCAGGTTGCTCAGCACCGGGCGGGCTGCGAACCCGAGAATAAGGCCGCCAACACCGGCGGAAGCGAGCAGGCTCGCCCCCATATGCTGAACCGACTCGAAGGTCATCAGGGCCGCGCCAAAACCAATGATCACGATGAGAATGTTCAGGGCCCGGACCAGGAATCGGGTTTGGGTTTCCACCTTGCGGGCCCGTTTCCACTGGCCCTCCAATGCCGGGTTCAGTACGACAATGACATCGCCGATGGCGGAAGTCAGCCGAACCACCACCCAAGTCAACGCAAGAATGAGGAATAAAGTCGTGGCTTGCTGAATCCCGGCCAACCATGGCAAATCGTCCGGCGCTGCTTTTAACGACCCTGTCAGTGCCAGCAGACACACCACCACACCAAGGGCTCTGGCCGCAGCATCGAGAAACAATCTCGGCACAGCTCTCGACTCAGAGAAATGACGAACCAGTGCCAGAGCCAGCCGGTAGATTACAAACGTAACGACCACGGCAAGAACTGCCGATAACCCAGGCCATAACCATGCTTTGAACACGAGCTCAAATACTTCCAATAACACGCCTCCCTGAGCCCACGTTTATCTATCCTGAAAAGATATCCGCAAATTGACTACCATAGCGTTCAATCCATTCACGCGCCGCTGTTTCAATGTCCATTTCACAGCCATCCCGGCAGAGCTCCCGGCGGAAGTGCTCTATCTGACAGACCTGCTCTACCATTTTGCTTTTAAAGGCTTCGGTTTCATCGCTGAACTGGATGCCAACCCGATAGCCCTTGCCGCAGCGTCTGCATCTCACGATCTGGCCCGAGATCTGGTAATCCTGTTGTAATGATGGAATCCCAAGCGCAACCGATTCACCACGCCGGAACTTTCTTTTGAGATTGCAGGCCAGACCACCCTGACTGATGTCACACAAGCTGGCCTCGTCGCCATGGGAGTCATCCTTTGAGAACACAAGGATCGGGAAATCCGTAGGGTGACGTATAAAGCGCCGCATATTCATTCCCCCTTGCCGCTATTCTCCCATGGCGAGCGAAAGCCCGGGACAGGTCTATGGCCCTACCACGGTAACGGGTCCGGTGGCGTGCCTGACTATCTTTTCGCTTACGCTGCCAAGGGTAAGACTGCGCACCGCCGAGTAACCGCGTCGACCCAGTACCAGGTGGGTGCCGGGGTTGCTGTGTATATACTCGATGATTTCATGCGCCGGATCTCCGCTGAGCAGAATCTCTTCCGCGGAGTCAGCCCGGCCACCCAGAGCCTCCTTGGTGGCATCGAACACTTTGCGGCCATATTGTTCCTTGGCAGCATCAACCTTGGTTTGCTCATAGCCGGCAATCACCAGTGTTTCGGTTTGTGAATAAGGCGACACCGCTAACAGTTTCAGTGGGTGGCCCGTGGCATCAGCCAGGTCAGCGGCCGTTTTTGCTGCGCTCAGCGATTGTGCCGAACCATCGCAGGCAACAACAATGCTTTGGGAACCTTTGTCCATGACGAAACCTCTTTCCTATGTGTGTGTTATCAGAGTAGCACTGATCTGGAAATCGCAAGATTGATTGGAGTCAACCCAAACGCTACTCCCGGCAACGGAATGATCTCGCCGGGCGGCAGCAAAGATCGCGTGCCACGGCTGGCTGACCCCCATCGCCCAGCCAAAGGGTTCTACCGGCCCATAACTGATCAGGCTTCAGAAATAAGTGACCAATGGTTATTTACACCACAGGAAGGCTTCCGTATATTAAGTAACCATCGTTCACTTAATGAGGTTGGAACCATGAACTATATACTGATCACCGGCGCCAGTGCCGGCATTGGCGAAGTGTTTGCTCGCGAACTTGCAGCAGAAAAGCAGAACCTGATTCTCGTGGCCCGACGAGAAGATCGCCTGACCGCTCTGGCCAGCGAGTTGTCTGAACAGCATGGAGTGTCCGTTGAAGTTCTGGCCGCAGACCTGGCCGCAGGGGATGGTGCCGAACAGGTTGCCGCGGCGGTCGCATCCTCCGGCTGGCAGCTTGGCGGCCTGATTAACAACGCCGGGTTTGGCGACCGGGGCGCCTTTAGCGAGCTTTCTCTGGAGCGTCAGCTGAACATGATCCAGGTAAACGTGGCTTCGCTGGTATCACTCACCTGGAAGCTCTTACCCAACCTGAAGGAAAACCAGGGCAGTTTCATTATCAATGTCGCGTCCACCGCCGCCTTCCAGGCCGGCCCCAATATGGCCATCTACTACGCTACCAAGGCTTTTGTGCTGTCCTTCTCCGAGGCTCTGCATGAGGAGTTGCGGGATTCTGGCGTGGCAGTCAATGCCCTGTGCCCGGGCGCGACCCAATCAGAGTTCGCGGCTGAAGCCAACATGACCGACACCAAGCTCTTCAAGGCCGGCGCCATGTCGGCTGAAGCCGTCGTAAAACGGGCGCTCGCCAAGCGCCGCAACGCCATTGTCATTCCGGGACTGCGTAACCGGTTGATGGTATGGTTGGGCAAAATTTCTCCCCGACTCATTAACCGGCGCATTGCGGGATGGCTACAGGCATAAAGACACTATGAAGAGCAGGCTTTGCAGTGGCAGAAAACGGGCACGTACGGAAGCGGAAAAGATCACGCGGGAACAACAGATTCTCGATGCGGCCGCAGACCTGTTCGTCAGCCGCCGCTACGACCAGCTGACACTGGCGGACGTCGCTGCGGCCAGCGGACTGACCAAGGCTGCGCTGTACCGTTATTTCAGAAGCAAGGAGCTGTTGTTCATCGCCATTTACCAGCGCGCATTCAAAGCTCTGGTGCAGGACGCACAATCCAGGGCTTCGATGGCCTCGTCCGACGAGTTGACCGATCTTTTAATCGCGCACCCGCTTTTCTGCAGCCTGACCGCCATTCTGCACATGGCTCTGGAAACCGGGTTGACCGAACAGGAGGCTCGTGATTTCAAACTGTTCCTTCTGGAACAGTCACGGCAACTGGCAGAACCCATCAAGTCCGCCAGCGGCCGCGATGAGGCCGCCTGTTTTCAGTTCCTGATGCAGTGCCAGCAGGCGCTGATCGGGTGCTGGCACATGACACACCCACCGGAAGCCGCGCGCAAGGCCATAGAGCAACCACCATTGACGGTCTTCAAAATGGCGTTCGAACCAACCTTGCGGAGCCACCTGCAGGCTCTTAACGACACCTTTCAGAAGGGATAATCAACGGCCGGGCAACCAGCCACCCGGCAACCGGGATAAGACTCTCAGCCGTTCAACCCCAGACTCTCGGCGTCCTGCTGGATACAACGGTCCAGCAACGCCAGGTAGTCCGCCTTGGCTTTCACTTTGGTCTCGCGGTGCGCGCGCATGTTGAGCTGCTTGAACTGGGTGGCCAGTGCCCCGGCCCGCTCAAGCAATGCATCCTGGGGTACCACTTCGTCCAGAAAACCGGCTTCGACGGCGCCTTCCGGGTTGTAGATTTCCGCGTTCACCACCGAGCGATAGAAGTGCGCCGGCGCCAGACGATGACGGGCAATCTCGATACCAGCGTGGTGCATGGTCATTCCGATGGCCACTTCGTTCAGGCCCAGCTTGAACGGCCCCTCGACCCCGATGCGATGATCCACAGACAACAGGATAAACGCACCTTTAGCGATCGCGTGACCACTGCAGGCACCAATCACCGGAAGGGGAAAGGCGGCCAGGCGGCGCGTCAACGTGGAACCAACCTTTACAAGTTCAGCGGCCTCCTGAGGGCCCTTTTGCATCTGCTTCAGATCATAGCCAGCGGAGAAAACACCTGGCTGACCGGTCAGGATAACCACCGCCTTGTCCTGTTCCGCCTGATCCAGCGCGCTGTTCAGGCCCTCGAATACCTCATGACTTAAGGCGTTAGCCTTACCATTGGCTATCGTAATCGTGGCAATTCCGTCGTTCAGTTCATAACTAACAAGTTCGGTCACGGGCCTGTTCTCCTGAAAAGCTGGCATCAAAGTGAGTGATTGGAAACGCAACAGGCACAAAGATCCCAGCACACCCCTTTCCCGTCAAGTTGTTTACTCGCTGCTTCAGTCGAGCGAAATTTGCTGATCCTGCGTCCTAACAGATACGAGGCAGCTGTTCGCCAGACAGTCTGTCGATGACGCGGCTGGCACCAATCATGCTGGATGCTGTTACCAATCCGGCGGCTCCTTCCACGAAATGGCCGATCTCAACCGTCCCCTCGCTCACCGGATACCGCCTGAGAATATCGGCTGCCCGAGCCACATCCTGCTCGGCCACGATGGCAATAAAGCGGCCCTCGTTGGCCACATGCAGGGGATCCAGTCCCAGCAGCTCGCAAAACGCCGATACATCCTCCCGCACCGGAATATCCACTTCCCTGATCTCGGCTGCCAGACCGGCACTTTCCGATACTTCCACCAGTGCACTGGCGAGCCCCCCGCGAGTAAGGTCACGGAGGCAGCGAACGTCTATCCCTTCTTCCAGTAATGCCAGGACCGGCTGCACAACTGAAGCGCAATCGCTCTCAATCGCTGATTCCAGGTCCAGTTTCTCCCGTGCGGTCATCACCGCGACGCCATGTCGTCCAAGATCGCCACTGAGCAGAATCCGGTCACCGGCCTGCACCCGGGTGGGTTCCACAGATTTGGGGGCCATCACTTTCCCGACCCCAGCGGTGTTGATGTACACGCCATCTGCCTTGCCGCGTTCCACTACCTTCAAATCGCCAGTCACTATCTGCACGCCGGCTTCGACGGCTGCGGCGGCCATGGCATCCACGACCCGGCGCAACGTGGCCAGCGGCAGACCTTCTTCGAGGATAAAACCGGCGCTCAGGTATTGCGGCCTGGCTCCGCACATGGCGAGGTCATTGACTGTGCCATGCACCGCCATGGTTCCGATATCAGATCCCGGAAAGAACAGCGGCCGCACCACGTAAGAGTCCGTCGTGAACGCCATGGCCCCGGGCATCTCCACTACCGCGCCGTCGTGTTGCTGTGCCAGCCAGGGGTTATCAAATGCCGGGCGGAAAATATCGTCAAGCAACTGCGCCATCGCCCGGCCGCCACCACCGTGGGCCATCTTTACCACATCGTGATCATCGTTCAACGGAGGGCATTGATTGTTGCAGCTGTCAGTCATGCGCTTGATCTCCCACCGGTCGGCGATAACGGTAATAGGCGGCACAGGCGCCCTCCTCGGACACCATCGTCACCCCCAGCGGACGCTCCGGAGTACAGCGGGTGCCGAAGGCGGGGCATTGGTCAGGGCGGATTTCGCCCCGCAACACGGCCCCACTGAGGCATTCGCCCTGCGTCTCAGCCTCGCCATTCACGGTGCCGAAACGGGCTTCTGCATCGAAGGATCTGTAGGCCGGTGACACCCCCAGCCCACTGTCCGGGATGCCTCCCATGCCCCGCCATTGCCTGGGCACCACCTGGAAGACCGCCTGCATCACATGCTGGGCCATGGCATTACCCGGGCGGCGGACCGCCCGGCTGTACTGGTTTTCAACACAGCTCTCACCCTGCTCCAGCTGGCGCACGCAACGGTACACCCCCTCAAGAATGTCCAGGGGTTCGAAGCCGGTCACCACAATGGGAACACCGTGCTTGCGGGCAATGGGCTCGTACGCTTCATACCCGGTGATGGTGCAGACATGGCCGGCGGCCAGAAACCCCTGAACCTGATTGCCCGGACGTTCCAGCAAGGCGCGAATGGCTGGTGGCACCAGCACCTGGGAGACCAGCACCGAGAAATTCTCAAGCCCTGCCCGCTCGGCCTGATATACCGCCATCGCATTGGCCGGGGCGGTGGTTTCAAATCCGACCGCAAAGAAAACCACTTCATGGCCAGGGTTCTCTCTGGCCACCGTCAGCGCTTCAAGCGGCGAATACACCACCCGGATATCCGCCCCACACGCCCGGGCAGCGGACAGGTCCGAATGCGTCCCGGGCACCCGCAGCATATCGCCGAAGGTACAGAGAATGACCCCGGTGAGTCCGGCAATTTCCAAAGCCTTGTCAATGTAAGCGATGGGGGTCACACACACCGGGCATCCGGGGCCATGGATCAGGGAGATCGTGTCCGGCAGCAGTTGATCGATCCCGAAGCGCACGATGGCGTGGGTCTGTCCACCACATACTTCCATGAGGGTCCAGGGCCTTGTGGTGATGCGGGCGATGGCATCCGCATAGCCGCGGGCGGCATCAGGGGTGCGGTATTCGTCACGATACTTCATTGCGGCTCGTCCGCCTCCTGTTCCAGGGTGCGGAGGTACTCGAAAACACGCTCGGCCTCAAGCGGGTCGACGACGGTAATGGCAAATCCCACATGCACCAGCACATAGTCCTGCTCTTGCACCTCCGGCACGTAAGCCAGATTGACTGACTTGATAACACCGCCAAAATCGACGCGCCCCTGACGGGTAAGCGGATCGTCGCCGTCAATACTAATCAGGCGTCCCGGTACGGCCAGACACATGCCCCCTCCCTGCCCCGAAGTGCTCCGCTCGCCCAGGCCAACTGACCCAGCGCCAGCCCGCCATCGTTAGGCGGTATCCGGCACGGCCAGAACACCTGGAATCCGGCGCCCTCAAGGGCTGTTATGGTCGACTCCAGCAGGCAGGCGTTCTGGAAACACCCGCCAGCCAGCACAACTCTCGACAGTTTAGCCTGTCTGGCCACCGCCACAATGGCGTTGACCAGCCCCTGGTGAAAGGCTGCAGATATCCCCCACACAGATCGCCCGCGCCGGACGTCTTCCAACAGCGCATCAATCGCCGGCGCCCAATCCACCTGCCAGGGGCGGCCTGCCTCCGGTGCCGACAACTCGAACGGATAGGGCGATGCCCTGTTATCGCGACCACAGGCCGCCTCCAGCTCGCCCGCCGCCTGCCCCTCGTAACTCGCCTGCTGGCAAATGCCAGACAAGGCCGCCACCGCGTCAAACAGTCGCCCCACACTTGAGGTTTCCGGCGCGTTCAGGCCGGCCCTGAGCGACTGGATCAAGAGCTTCCTTTCGGCCCGGGTAAAACTGCTTACCGGGGCCAGAGTCTCGCACTCCATGACCTGATCACCCAGTAACGCGTATAACAGCCCCAGAGCCGAACGCCGGGGTTCTCCCATGGCCGCCTCGCCACCTGGCAGGCGGAACTGCCGCAGATGTGCCACGCGCTCGTATCCCTGTGAGTCCAGGCGCAGGAACTCCCCGCCCCATAGGGTGTCATCGTCGCCAAGCCCGCTGCCGTCCCACGCGACCCCAAGCACCGGCTCACCGATCCCATGTTCAGCAATCACCGCGGCAATGTGCGCAACATGGTGCTGGACCGCACGCGGCGCATTACCACGGGCCTGTGCGTAGCGCGTAGTGAAGTAGTCCGGATGGCCATCGTGAACCCAGCACTGGGGCTCAGTCGCGAACAGTGTCTGCAGGTTGTCCACCGTGCGGACGAAACCTTCACGCCCCAGGGCACTGTCCATATCACCCAGATGCTGGCTCAGTACCACCCCGGAGCCGGTACTCAGGGCCACTGTGGTTTTCAGGTGGCCACCGGTCGCCGCCCACCCGGATGGCACGGTCTGGGGCAGGGTCAGATTCGGCGAATAGCCGCGGGCCCGCCGGAGTAACTGGGGCTGCCCTGCCACCACGCGAGTCACGGAATCATCCAGTGGTCGCACAATCGGGCGGTCGTGTACCAGAAATCCATCGGCAATCCCGCCCAGCCGCACATAGGCTTCCTGGTTATCGATGGCAATCGGTTCACCACTCAGGTTGCCACTGGTGGCGACCACGGGAAATCCCAGATCGCCGAGCAGTAGCTCGTGTAAAGGCGTGCAAGGCACCATCACACCCAGGTCCGCCCTGCCTGGCGCCAGGTTGGCAGCCAGATCGTGATCAGGCGCATGAAGCAATACTATGGGACGCTCCGGACCAGTGAGCAGCTGGCTTTCCGACGCAGAGACCGGACATACCTGCTGCACCGACGCCAGCGAGTCGAACATGACCGCCAGGGGCTTTCGTGGCCGGTGCTTTCGTTCGCGCAGGGTCTGCACCGCGCGAGCGCTGCGGGCATCCGCAAGCAGCTGGAACCCGCCGAGCCCCTTGAGCGCGATGATGTCACCGGCCGCCAGACGGCTGACCGCTTCGGAAACGGCGGCCTCGTCTTTCGCCAACACAGTGCCATCAGGCTGGCAAAAGGCGACTCGGGGACCGCAGTCCGGGCAGGCGTTGGGCTCGGCATGAAAGCGCCGGCTGGCCGGATCGTGGTACTCCGCCAAGCAATGGGGGCACATTTGAAAATGCCTCATTGCCGTGCGGGCACGGTCATAAGGCAACCCCTCGATCAGACTGTACCGGGGCCCGCAATCCGTGCAATTGATAAAGGGATATCGGTAACGCCGGTTACCGGGATCGTGCAGTTCCTCGGTGCACTGACGACAGGGAGCGAGATCTGCAGGTAAGCTTGTGGCAGCAGCGCCCTGCTCCTGACTCTCGCGCACGCGGAACTCTCTATCCGCTCCCAACCCCGTGGACCGGGCTATGGGTTCCGCGCACACTGCCTCCACGCGAGCATTTACCGGGGCCTGCTGTTTCAGCCCGGACGCCAGATTCTGCAGCGCCTCCAGGTGCCCCTCAGCCTCTACAACCACGCCCTCCGGGGTGTTACTAACCCATCCGGACAGCCCCAGCCCCGTCGCCAGTCGATAGACAAACGGTCGAAACCCCACACCCTGTACCAGGCCATGAACATGGATACGCCAACGGACTGGCGCGGCTTCGACCCGGCAGCCGTCAGTCATGGGCCGGCCTCATCCTCCGTCTCCAGTTCCAGACTCTGCAACAGGACATCCTGGGCCTGGGGATGGTTGATGTCGTCAGACGTTTCAATTCTGAGTTGGGCCCGCTCAGCGCGGGTTCCGGCAGCCTCCTGACGGAAGTGGTCGGTGAAATGCTCCGGGGACATATGGCACAGCGCGCCCAGCCATACCGCCACTTCCACCACCCGTTCAGCCTTCTCGTCCGCGCACAGCGTCTCGACCCGATGAATCAGATTTTTGACCAGCGCCGTTTCATGCATGACCACTCTCCTGTCTGATGCTATCAATCATCGCCTGAGTCACCCGGGGCAGAGTGTCCGCCACTGGTTGTGACAGCCCTTCACCGGCTTCGAAGCTGGTCGCCTCCACTGCAAACACCCGGCAGACCGAAGGCAGCGCATCAAGCGCACGGGCCAACTCAATCGCTTCCGATAGCCCCAGCGCATGGGACGAAAACGCGCCCCCCAAAGCTGGCAACGGCGAAGTGCTGGCATCGAATTCCCGGGCAGTGCCCGGCTCAAGCCCCATGACTGCGGCGTCGACCAGGTACACCGCTCCGGCACCACTGATCAGGTCTACGAGCCCGGCCACTTCTCCACTGTGCTCAACCGCGCTGACGGTTGCCGGCAATCGACCACGAAGGGCGTCCACCACCAGTGGGCCAAGAGCATCGTCTCCCCGGTCCCGGTTGCCGATACCGATAACCCTGATGGGACCGGAGACATCACTCATGGCGGACATCCAGCTTGAGAAAGTGCGTTGCACAGGAGATGCAGGGATCGTAGTTGCGAATGGTCTGCTCACAACGTTCGCGGAGGGTATCGGCCGGCAAATCGAGCCAGCCACCCACCAGATCTTTCAGGTCGGCCTCGATGCTCGGCTGATTCTGTGCCGTGGGCGGAACAATCTGGGCCTCAAGGATGCCACCGTTCTCATCCAGCCGGTAACGATGGAACAGCAGTCCCCGCGGGGCCTCGGTGCACCCGAACCCCTCCGAGGCCTTCGGCTCGGCCGTCTCGAACGGCTGCTCAGGTTCAAGGTAATCGTCGATGATGCGCAGGGCCTCATCGCAGGCATACACCACCTCGACGCTGCGCACCACAATGCTCTGAAACGGGTTGGTGCAGGTCACACCCAGGCCGGCTTCCTTGGCCGCCTCCCGGGCCAGGGATGAAAGCTGGCCGTGATTGAGGCTGTAGCGCGCCAGGGGCCCGACCAGATAGCAATCGTGTTCGCGCAGGTGCGAATGCAGAGCCGTGGAGCGTTGCACGTGGGACTCCACAAAGTGACGGTTGTAGTCCGCTACGGCAATATCCAAACCTCGATTGGAAATAATGCGCCCGGTATTCATGGCGTACTCGTCCGGATGATGCAGTGCTACCAGATGGTAGTCCCGCTCGGCTTCCGGCATGTCCAGCCCGGCGGTCCAGCGCACAGTTGCCAGCGCGCCCTCACGGGCCTGTTTCAGGGTTTCAGCCAGCGGTTCCAGTTCCTTGCGAGTCGGCGTTCGGTAGAATCCCCCCACTCGCACATTGATGGGATGGATTTCCCGACCGCCCAACAGCGTCATGATGGCATTACCCGCTTTTTTCAGGGACAGCCCCCGTTTGACGATGTCGGGATAATCCCTGGCCATATCCACCGCCCCGGCGTACCCCAGGAAGTCGGGCGCATGCAGCATGTATATGTGCAGGGCGTGGCTTTCAATCCATTCGCCACAGTACAACAATCGCCGCAATGCCCGCAGTTGGCCTTCCACCTCAATGTCGAGCGCGTTCTCCATCGCATGAACAGCGCTCATCTGGTAGGCCACCGGACAGATACCGCAGATGCGGGCAGTCACATCGGGCGCCTCCGCATAGTCGCGCCCACGCAGAAAGGCCTCGAAAAAGCGCGGCGGCTCAAAAATACGCAACTCCGCCTTGCTGACCTGGCCGTCCCGGATCGTCACATTCAAAGCGCCCTCGCCCTCGACCCGCGCCAGGTAATCCACTTTGATGGTCTTACGGCTCATGACGCTCGCTCTCCTCACGGAACGGCCCGGCCCAGGCGTTGAACGTCCGGTAAAAGCGCAACCGTTCCGCCCGGCCCATGCCCAGTTGATCCAGGCGTTCACTCAGTGCCGGCGCATTGGGGTTTTCCTTGGGTCCGTAACAACCGTAGCACCCCCGATTATAGGACGGACACAGGGCGTTGCAGCCGCTGTGGGTCATCGGCCCCAGGCAGGGCGTTCCATGAGCCACCATGACGCAGACGTTGCCCCTGAGCTTACAATCCAGACAGACGCTATGGGCCGGCGTGACCGGTCGCCGTCCGCACAGGTATGCCGACAGCACCTCCAGTAACTGCTGTTTGCTGATGGGGCAGCCACGCAATTCAAAATCCACCGGCACATGGTCAGCAATGGGGGTGGAGGTGGACAATGTCTCAATGTACTCGGGGTGCGCATAGACAGCCGCCATGAAATCATCAATATCGGCGAAATTACGCAACGCCTGAATACCGCCGGCGGTGGCGCAGGCTCCGATGGTCACCAGCGTTCGCGAGCGCCGGCGCACATCCTGAATGCGCTCGGCATCGTGGAGCGTGGTGATGGAGCCTTCCACCAGGGACAGATCGTAGGTGCCACGGACACTGCCACGGGTGGCTTCCGGAAAATAGGCAATATCGACCGCCCCGGCGACCTGCAACAGTTCATCCTCACAATCCAGCAACGTCAGCTGGCAGCCATCGCACGAAGCAAACTTCCAGACACCAAGGCGTGGCTTTTGATCCGAGCGCGCCATATCAGAACTCCTTGAGGCTCAGTAATCCGCGGACCCGTTCAAACGACAGCACCGGACCGTCCTTACAGACAAAGGTCGATCCGAACTGGCAATGGCCACAATGTCCGAGCGCACATTTCATATTTCGTTCCATCGAAAGGTAAATGGACTCGTCTTCAACACCGGCATCCCGCAATGCATTGACCGTGAAACGCATCATGATTTCCGGCCCGCACACCATGGCCACGGTGTCTTCAGGGTCGAAATCCAGCGTTGGCACCAGCGAAGGAACCACGCCAATCTTGCCCGGCCAGTCACCACTGGCATGGTCCACCGTAATATGAACTTCAATGTCCGGACGTTTGTTCCATTCCTCCAGTTGCCCGGCATAGAGGATGTCGTCGGGACTGCGTGTGCCGTAAAGCAGGATCACCCGGCCGTACCTCTCCCGATGGCGCAATACGTGATAGATCGCCGGTCGCAAGGGGGCCAGCCCTAACCCTCCAGCCACGATCAGCAGATCCGCGCCCTCGCCTGCCGTCATCGGCCAGCCGACACCAAACGGACCACGCAGGCCAACCGTATCCATCGGTTTCAAAGCCGCCAGCTTGTTGGAGACCGGCCCCACCGCCCGCACCGTGTGAACCAGGGTCTCTGTCTGTCCGGCGTCACCGCTCAGGCTGATGGGCACCTCCCCCACACCAAAGATATAGAGCATGTTGAACTGCCCTGGCAGAAATGGTCGGTGGCCAGCCTGGCCAGACTCCAGCTCCAACGTCCAGGTAGTCGCCAGTTCCTGCTGTCGGCGCAGGACCCGCACCGGCTCCGGTACCATCAGGTCGTCTGCCATCACTCAGGCTGCTCCGGAGCGCCATAAACATCGAGAATCTGCATCTGTGTCGCGTGCAGCCGGCTGGTCAGAATCGGCAGCAGGCGTTTCAGGACGTCGTAGCCCAGAACCGGGTCGTCATCACACTTTTTCCGCAGACAGTGGGCATCCATAGCAATGGCACGAGTCAGCGTGATGGCGCGGGCATCGTAGGCCCAATGATAGGGTGGCAGAACCCAGGATACTCCCACCAGATCACCGTCATGGAGAGTCTGAAAACGAACCGACGGTTTCCCCGGCACTGCGATTTCCAGGGCCACCTGGCCATAACGGATCAGATACAGGTAATCGGCATCTCCGCCTTCGTGAAACAGGTATTCCCCCGGGTTGAACCGGACATTGCGGGCGCAGCCGCAGACCAGATCACAGAACTCGCCGTCCAGACCGTGAAAAAACGGATGCTCGCAGACGATCTGGGCAATGTTTTTCATTCCTTGTCCCTCGATGACACATCATCGTGAATGGCGCGAACTTCCTCCGTGATATCAATACCCACCGGGCACCAGGTAATGCAGCGGCCGCAACCGACACATCCCGAAGTACCGAACTGATCCACCCAGGTGGCCAGTTTATGGGTCATCCACTGACGATAGCGGGACCGGGTTGAACTACGCACACTGCCGCCATGGATATAGGAAAAGTCCGACGTAAAGCAGGAATCCCAACGCCGGCTGCGCTCCGCGGTAACGCCCTCCAGATCCGAGGTATCTTCCACGGTGGTGCAGAAGCACGTGGGACAAACCATGGTGCAGTTAGAGCAGCTCAGACACCGGTCGGCAACCTCATCCCAGCGCGGATGCTCGAGGTTATCCATCAGCAAGGCAGGGATGGCGGTTTGCGGCATGCTCCGGCCCATCTGGCTGCGGGTTTTCTCCACCACCGCAGTGGCCGCCGCCTGATGGGCCTCTGTCGCAGGCTCCCGGGGCAATTCGGCCAGAATTTCCGCCCCCTCCTCTGAGCCTGACCGAATCAGGAACAGGTGGTTGTCACCATCAAGAAGCTCAGTGAGGACCAGGTCGTAGCCTTCTTTGACGTCAGGCCCGGTATTCATGGAATCGCAAAAGCAGGTGCCGCCCGCCTCGGAGCAGTTGAGCGCCACCAGGAAAGCCTGCTCACGACGTGAGCGATAATGGGGGTCGGCATACTCGTCCCCCATCAGCACGCGATCCTGAATGCTGATGGCCGCCAGTTCGCAGGCGCGCACTCCGATGAAGGCGTATCGGGGCGGTTCATCCCGCGCGGGAACAAAGCGCAGTTCATCCCCGTTGCGGGTCGCCTGCCAAAGGGACACTTTGGGTGGGTGAAGAAAACGTTTCCAGCTGTGGGGCCCCACGGCGTATCCGAACAACGCCTCGTCCGAACGCCGTTTCAGTCGATAGTGGCCGCCATCCTGTTCATCCGTCCAGCCCGCAGGAAGCTCGTCGGTACGGGCTAATTCCTCGTACACGATAGCCTGGTCCCGAACGGTCGGCCCTACAACCGTATACCCGCGCTGTGCCAATGCATCCAGCAAGCACTGCAAGCCTTGCCGCGTAATAACAGAGCCATCGTCGACATTGTCCATGAGGAGACCTTCCATGATTGGCAATCAGACAATCACGAACCCGCTAATTGCCCTCTACAAGCTTTGGCAAGGCGGGGGGTTTTGTCAAAGATGGGGAGGGTGACAGGCGCCATTCTGGCGCCCGCAAAGTGATCAGGCGGGCTGAAACGCCTGACCAAGCGCCCGGATACAGGACATCGGTTGATCGATTAACGGTACATGGCCGCTGTTCTCAAGCGTCACCAGCCTGACGTCGGGAATCAGGTCCGCCATGACAGCCTGACCTGGCCAGGGGTACATTTCCGAGCGGCGGCCAGCCAGCACGGTAGTGGGCACGAGCAGCTCAGGCAGGAACGAACGGAAATCGTATTCCCGTTCGGCGTAGGCCCGCATGTGCTGGTACAGGGTGTACCAGTTCTCGACCGGCACCAGCTGTTGGGCTACTCCGGGGATTCGCATCAACCGCCCCGCTGCCCATTTCATCCAGCGACGGCTGAGGGCAATTTCCATGAAGTCTGCCAGATCCTCATGGAACTGCTTACGCAGGGCCTTTGGCAATTCGGCAAATGGCGTCTCGGGATCAAACCGCTCCAGTTGCTCCAGCAACGGCCACCAGGAACGGATTCGCTGAGGCCCCTGCTCGCCAAAAATGCCCCAGGGCCAGCCTGGGCCGTGAGCAATCCGCGGTGACTGGTCAATGTTGACATAGTGACGGACCGCGCGTGAGCCGAACAGCTCCAAATAGCGGAGTGACGTGCTCGCGCCCATGGAAATTCCGCCCAACCCGACCGGCTCACCAACGCTGTATTCGCGAACCACCGCGTCAAGATCCCTGGCATGACTGGTCAGCACACAGGGTTCACTGCAGGTCAGACGGGAGGACCCACCAAACCCTCGCAGGTCGGGCAGCACGAAACGGAACCGGTGGGCCAGGGGCAAGATGATCGGCAACCAGTGGCGGCTGTCCATGCCAAAACCGTGAAGCAGGATAACCACCGGGCCGCGCCCGATTTCCCGCACCTTCAGCCTGGCGCCATCGTGTGCTGTTACTCGTGCCATGTCTGTGTGGACTCCGCCTGAATGAAGGCGCTATTGTCCACATGGGGATGGTGCCCGCCATGGGTTGCAGGGCCAATGACACTCCTGATACGAAATTGAGGCACAATGGAATTCACCTTTCTCGGCACATCCGCCGGAACACCGACACGATCACGCAACGTGACCGGCCTGGCCCTGTGCCACTCCGGCCCCAAACCCTGGTACCTGGTGG
Source organism: uncultured Marinobacter sp. (assembly GCF_947259545.1). GTDB lineage: Bacteria > Pseudomonadota > Gammaproteobacteria > Pseudomonadales > Oleiphilaceae > Marinobacter. Next base: position 563,715 of record NZ_CAMYMK010000002.1, on the reverse strand, counting down.
ACTGCGGTGAAGGCACCCAGCACCAGCTGCTGCGTACCCGCTACTCCGTCATGCAGTTACGGGCCATATTCATTACGCATATCCACGGCGACCACACCTTTGGCCTGCCGGGCCTACTCACCAGTGCCTCCATGCTTGGCCGCACGGAACCGCTGGATGTCATTGCACCGGTCCAGGGGCAACGTTTCATCAATGCGGTGATCGAAAACAGCGACTCCAGCCTCAGCTATCCGCTGAACTTCATCGATTCCGAAGCCGCGGGCTTCCACTGGCAGGATGAACACTTCGAGGTTACCAACGTGGCGCTGTCCCATCGCATACCCTGCCGCGCCTATGTGTTCACTGAGCGTAACCTGGAGCGACAGTTGCTGCAGGACAAGCTCCGGGCGGATGGCGTGGAACCCGGGCCCGGCTGGGGGGAATTGCAGAAAGGACAGGACGTACTGCTGGAGGATGGCCGCCTGCTCAGGAGTGAAGAATACACACACGTTCCCCGCACGGCTCGCCGCCTGATCGTTGCCGGCGACAACGATAGCCCGGAGCTGCTGAGCGATGCCTGCAACGGCAGCCATGTGCTCATTCATGAGGCCACCTATACCCAGGATGTGGCCGACCGGGTCGGTCCCTGGCCCCAACACAGCTCCGCCGAACAGGTGGCCCGGTTTGCCCAGCAGGTCCAGCTACCCAACCTGGTGCTGACGCACTTCAGCTCCCGCTACCAGGCCGGACCCGGCGGCGCGCCCCATATCAGCCAACTGGCGGCTGAAGCCATGCAGCACTACCAGGGCCAGCTGTTTCTGGCCCGGGATTTCGATACCTACCGGTTGGAGAAAGACCTGTCACTGAATTGCCTGACCACCAACTCAACGACCTCATAAAAGGTCATAAAATCGCAGGAAAATGGCAGCTTTCAGTCGTTTGGTCCAGACTAGGGTTAAATACGAAGTTAAGCTCCGACAGGGTGTCAAGGGCCAGTCATGATAAGGATGCATGGAGAGTACCGCCGGCATTTGCGATCCGGGATCAGAGTTCCGGTCGTTCTGAAGTACGCCAATCACATCATTAAAACCATTTCACTGGATATATCGGCCGGCGGGTTACGCCTGAAAAGGCCGGAGCGGGTGTATATCCGCCCCGGCGAGGTCATTGACGTCAATTTTCCCGACAATGCCGATATGAAGGTAGCGGCAACGGTGGCGTATACCGGCAAGTCCCACATTGGTCTGCAGTTCTATCGCAGACGCTTTTCCGAGTACGAACTAAACGAGCTCTATGGCGCTGCTCCCACCTGGCAACGACTGACAGCCAGAAGCAAGCGCGCACTCTGGAAGAGCAGCCGCCGGTTTGCGGTTTTCCTGGCCAACACCTACCTTCGGTCTCTCGTTCATGCCCTGGCCAGGCCGCAATTTCTGTTTGCGGTGTACGGTAACAAGCAGCAGGTCGGATCCTATTTTACGCCGGGTATGGCGAAGCGTATGCCGTCCAATGTGGTGCTTGGCTTCATTCGCAATGCGGACATGCGTGGGCTGATGGTGGCGTCGCAATTCCTGGAACATGAGTTACAGGAGGATCCCGAAAAAGTCCGACTTTACCTGGACCGATTACAGCGGGACTACCCCAACGTTCAACGAATCGCCCTGGTCGGACGGCTCCCTAACTTCGTTATGAAAGCAGGCATGGAGATCACCGAACCGCTGGTGGAAGGGAGCCTGGGAACGCGATACATGATCTGGGACGTGGCGCGGCAAATGCGTGAGCGCCCCCAATACAGCCAGCAAACCAGCATTGTCGTGCTGGGAGGCGCCGGGCGCATCGGCAATGCCGTGTGTCAGGATCTCACCGGCTTGTATGACAAGGTGATTGGGTTTGATCCCCGCTATGAGGAAGACAGGGAAATCGCCACTGACCAGGGCACGGTATTACAGACCTCCTCACCACCCCATCTACAGGACGAAAAGCTTTACATTAGCCTGACCCACCATGGCGATGCCGTACTGGAGCTTCAGCAACATATCACGCCAGGTGCGTTGATCGCGGATGATACCCACCCCTGTATCAGTCTGACGGCCCGGGAACGCCTGCAGGAAAAGCAAATCGCAGTGGAAAAGGTGGTCCTTTCACACGAGGAATTCCTGATGTGGCCACGCATGCCGGCCTGGAACAACCGGGATATTCCAGGATGTTTAGTCGAAGCCCTGGTCCTGCTTCGCCAGCCGGGCATCGGGAAAAGCGATTTTGCCGCGTTTTGCCAGGAAGCCGAGTTTCTCGGCTTTGCCGGCCGCCTTGTCAGTCCTCGGAATGAATAGGATGAACAGGAATGCATCAACGCAACCAGTGGGCAGCGGGATTCGTGGCGATATCCCTTTTATTTGCCCTCACCGCCAGTGCCAGGGAACTGACGATCCAGGACGAGGCGATCCATTACAGCTTGAACCACCACATCGAGTACTTTCTGGACGATGCCTCAACCCTTGATCAGGTTCTGCAGCGGGAACAGTGGCAAAAAAAACCTAACGACGGCGTACTGAACCTGGGTTTCACCGGCCAATCAGTCTGGCTCAGGACCTCCCTGACCATCCCGGAACCTTTGACCCGCCAGTGGTACCTGGTGATTCCATACCCCCTCCTGGAGGAAGTGGATCTCTATATATTGCGTGACAAACAGCGGCCAGCGCTTTACCACACCAGTCGACAGGAGACCGAAAACCAGCGGGAACAGGTCCACAGCTACCAGGTGGCCCTGCCGTTGCCCCGCGACCTGAACGGCGAGGTGGAAATGTTTCTGCGGGCGAAGTCGGCATCATCACTGCAAGTGCCGCTCGAGCTTTGGCGCGAGGACCACCTGCTCAACCAATTTTCACTGGAAAGCCTCTATTGGGGCGCCTACTTCGGCATATTGTGTGCTCTGGTGATCTACAACCTGTTCCTGTTTCTCTCCCTCAGGGATCTGGCCTACGGCTATTACGTGCTGTACATCGGCTCGATCAGCCTGCTGATGCTCTGCATCTCGGGGGTCGGCAGTGCCTGGATCTGGGGTGGCCAACCATTGCTAACTCGTTATGCCTTGCCCATCAGCACCGCACTTGTGTCTTTTTTCGCGCTCACGTTCGCGCGCAGCTTTATGAAATGGCAGGACATTTCTTCCCGCTGGGATCGCGCCATGAAGATCGCGGCCGGACTGGCCGGGGTACTGATCATCTACACCTGGGTCTCTCCCATAAACGGAGCGCTGTTCGCCGGACTGCTGGGCGCCCTGGTGATTGTGCTGCTGATCTCCGTGGGGGTGGCCGGTTTGAAGGCTGGGGTCGCCATTGCCCGTTATTTTGTGTTGGCCTGGACTACCTTTGCCCTGGGCGCCGGCCTGTATTTACTGAACGTCTTCAACTTTATCCCGGTGAACTTCGTCACCAACCATGCCATGCAATTTGGCTCCGCCGCCGAGGTCCTGCTGCTTTCCTTTGCCCTCGCACATCGCATCAAGGACGAACGGGCACGCAAGTTGGCTGCACTGAAAAGACAGCAAACGGCTGAGCGACAGGTCCGGGATCTGGAGATGCAATCCCTTGAACAGGCCATGCACGATTCCACCACCAGGATGCCCAATGCCTCACTGCTCAATCAGCAGTTACAAATAATGATGAGCCAGAACAAGCGGGTCGCACTCACGCTGGTCCACTACCCGCAGATCAAGGACATTGCATCCAGCATGGGTCACAGGCTGGCTGAGGAAATGTTTTGCCAGTTGATCAAGAAGCTCAACAATACGCTGGCCGGGCTGGACGGTGTGGTCTGCCTGGAAAGCCGGCAGCCCGCCTATATTGCGATTCCCGAATTCGGTTCAGCAGCGTTCTTGGTTGATCTCAAGCAGATGGAGGGCCCGCTGGAGCCCTTCATCAATCAGATGGTGGGTAATCATGACATCTCCATCCATGCCGTCAGGGTGCCAGTATTCATGAACCTTTACTGTGGTGTGGCGGTTTCCCCGGAGCATGGCGACAGCGCGGAAATCCTGTATCAACACGCTTCGGCGGCACGGGATCGCAGCGAATCAAGCAAGGTTCCCGTGCAGGTCTACAATGACGAGATCTCCGATTTCGCGCGGCGCCGCCTGGACCTGGTGACGGCCTTGCCGCCGGCGATCGAGGCCGGCGAGCTAGAACTTTACCTGCAACCGCAAATGGACCGCACTGGCGAGGAGCTGGTGGGCGCGGAGATACTGATGCGGTGGCACAGCCCGCGGTTCGGGGCAGTGCCCACCGGGGAAGTGATCGAGATCGCCGAAAATGCCGGCTTGATGGATCTGCTCTCACGCCACATCGTCACCCTGGCCTGGAGGACCATGCAGACGCTGCAGGAACGAGAGCTGGACATTACCTGCAGCATCAACCTTTCGGTTCAGAATCTCACTAACAGCCACTTTGTATCCTTTGCACTGGCGGGCATCAGGGAACACGGCATTCCAATGAATCGCGTGATCTTCGAAGTGACGGAGACCTCGATGATGCACAGCATGGACGCCGTCATCGGGTCACTGCTTCAGATTGCCAATAGCGGCTGCAAGGTAGCCCTGGATGATTTCGGTACGGGCTACTCCTCCCTGGCCTACCTGAGCCGCCTGCCCATCCACGAGCTGAAGATCGATCGTTGCTTCATAAGCCAGATGTGCTCCAGCCAGAATGACCTGGGAATCGTCCAGAGCACCCTGAAACTGGCGCATACCCTCAACCTGGAAGCCGTTGCTGAAGGCGTGGAGGACAATCAAACCCGGGAGCTTCTCACCCAGCTGGGCTGCCACCGGCAGCAGGGCTACCTGTTCGCCAGGCCAATGCCGCTGGAGAAATTCTGCGAATGGGCAAAGGCTCGAACATTAAACCGAGAGGCCATCAGGACGAGAAATCGCCGCCCCTCCTGAAACAACTGTTCCGATTTACTACTAATATGCTGCGAAAATGAAACACCGATCACGAAAGTGACGCCTCGTTCATTTCCATTTCACTGAGTGTCTGCTACGTTTCAATTCGGGTTAGCAACCCGATCAAATACAAAAACAAAACAAGGTTTAATCAACTATGTTCAGAACACTCCAATGCACCTTCCTGATGCTATTGGCATCCATTCTGTTTCTGCCTCTGTCCGCCCACGCGGTAGAAGACACACTCGACTACGGTCTGTACTGGTTTGACGGCAACAACAATTCTGTCAAAGCCGTTGAAGCTGACGGTACTGTCAACAACGTACCACGCAAATTCTACGATCCGTCAAAACCGACAATCATTCACTTTCACGGCTGGCAGCCAGGATCGGCCACCCGCGGTGACGGCTACGATCGGGAAGACTTCCGCTTCGTCTGGGGTAATGAAGACGTCATCACGTCGACCTCCTGGAAAAACAAGGGCTGGAACATTGCCTACTTCTACTGGGACCAGTTTGCTGACGAAAGTGAAGTAAAAGATGCCGAAGCCAAGATGTGGACCGCCAACGGTCCTCGCGGCATGCGGTATCGGCTGAGTGACGGCTCCTACAGCACCCTGCACTCACCCACCAAATCCGTGGGCCAGATCGCCTTTGAGCAGGTGACGGCGGCCCTGGCCGGCAACACCTCCTATTACGTGCGCTTGTCCGGACACTCACTGGGCAACCAATTGGCAACCATCGTCGCAGGCAAAATCAGCGATGCGGTCTATGCCGGTGACGCTGGCGCGAACGTCATCGTTGATCGTCTGGAGCTGCTGGAACCGTTCTGGTCGAAGGATGGCAAGGAGTACCTGGGCGATGCCAATGGTGATGGCAACCTGGATTGGAATGGCGAACGCACTCGCTGGACTGTCCAGAAGCTGATGGATCGTCACAACCTACCCGTGAGCGCGTACATCTCATCCAACATCAACGACCTGTGGATCGGTGACAAGAACCAGCCGTTACGCGAAATGGTGACTGAGATGTGGCACCGTTACTGGTACCTGTCGGATGAAGTAAACAAGCACAATCACGTTGTGCCGAACTACTTCCGCTCAATAGCCTCTGCGCCCCCGGAAGAAGTAACCATCAACTGGTGGGGCCAGCGCGAACCAACCGGTAAGGACGCGGCGAGCGCCAGTACCGAGGACAGCCGTGTGCTTGAAATGATGAGCGACACGAACTATTGGGATCAGGTGGAAGGTCGTTACACCGCTGATCCGGAAGACGATCAGTTCGAAATAAAAAACCACTGACCCCCCTGGAAACCGCGGGGCATTCCCGCGGTTTCGCCCCCTCCCCACCGCCCTCCGAAAGTGCGCTAAGGCCACAAGAAATGGCCATATTTTTCAACAAACTAATCCATACCGGTTTTTTTACGTAACCTGAGAGTACAGTTATAAACTCGAAACGGATGAATCAGTTATGCGCACGCTGTTGATTGCTCTTGTAGCAGCCACCACTCTCACCGCCTGCACCGGCGGCAACACCAAAGAAGTCACCGCAACCGCCTACAACTCTGTCAACAGCCAAACCAAAGCCGGGGACCCAACCCTGACCGCCTGGGGCGACACGCTGAAGCCCGGAATGAAAGCCATTGCGGTATCACGAGACCTGATTGAAGACGGCCTGACGCACGGCACGGAAGTCACTATCGACGGTCTGCCAGGCACCTACATCGTTCGGGACAAAATGAACAAGCGATGGAAAGACAAGATCGATATTTACATGGGAGTGGATGTGAAAGCGGCCAGGGAATGGGGTAAACGCACCGTCACCATTTCATGGGAAGGAAACGAGTAGAGCGCACCCAATCCCAGGACATCAGCTCAGAAGATACTCTTTGGCCTCATTAATACGGGCTGCCAGATAGTTACTTCCTCCATGGTCCGGGTGAACCTTCTGCATCATCCGGCGGTGAGCCTGAATGATCTCTTCCCGACTGGCCCCGGGCTCCAGCCCGAGGATGTCCAGGGCCTCGCTTTCGGTCAGAGGACCGCTGGCGTTGCCGGCCCTGCCACGATCGCCGGATTCCCCATCGTCAGCGCCAGTCGGGTCGTCAGCTCGCCATGAGTCGCCGAACCGGCGGTCGAGGTAGGTTTCCAGCAGCCGGGCAGAGTCCTCGTCATGTTCCCGACAATATCGTAACAGCTCGATAAATTCGCTCTCGCCCAGATCCGCCAGTTCCCGCCCGGCCATGGGGCCCTTCAGGATCTTGCCGCTCATGGTTCCGGAGTCATGGTCCAGACTCATTTCGAGAATGTCGCTGGACACATGGGATTGATTGCCCGGTTTGGCCTTTGCTCCCCCAGCCATGCCTCCCGTCAATAAGGATGGCAGCACCCGGCGCAGCAGCGGGTAAAGAAACGCCAACAACGCAAACACAAAGTGCAATCGGCCGGTAACGGCCAGCAGAACCACCATCCCGATTCCGGCAATCAACGCCAGCTTGATAATGGCCGGTTTGCGTTGGCTGGGCGGCTGGTTACGCAACCAGACCCACGCGACAACCGACAATAAGATAACCAGCAATGTTACTAATGGCACTCGGATACCCCAGGCTCACCGGCCCATCGATGGATTGAAGACGAATTGGAAAAAGCGCTATCTGATCTGCCGGGTCAGGCGCCTGACCTCCGGGGAGCTGCGGCTGGAAAAGTCCTGCAGGGCCCGGGTGCCCCCGGAAGCATAGACCGCAACAGCAGCCATAAGATCCTTGAGAACCTGCGGGCTGTTGCGATCAAAGGGGGCGTAGGCGCCTCCGGACAACTTGCTCACCTGCTGGAACACCGCCCTGGCATGGGCATCGTCCCCCTCATGAAACATGAACACCGGCGTTCGCAGCATACCCAATTCGCCGGCGGTATGGCACAGCTCGTCCACCGACTCCTCGCAACAGTCCCCGATAAACACCACGGCCTTGACGGGCTCTGCGCGGGTTTCTTTCACAGCGTGGGCCAACACCCGGCTGATCTGGGTACGGCCACCCAGGCAGGAAACGCCGTTCATCAGATTCAGTAACTGACTGGTCTCGGTGACAAACTTCGTGGCCTTAAACTCGCCAAAGCCACGGTAGTAACAAAGCTGAATGGCCAGACCACCCAGATCTCGGGTCTCCAGGAACAGCTCACTCTGCAAGTGGCAGGCCTGATCCCAGGTCGCCTCCCGGCTCGCGGTCGCGTCCAGGGCGAAAATCAGCCGGCCCAGCCCTCCACCCTGCTTGGGCAACGTGCGGACCTGGTGGATAAACTGGTCGATAGACTGTTTATCGGATTTGGTGCGTAGCTCTTTGTCGGACATAAGCTTCTAAAAACCACCTGGGCTGGCCAAACTAACACTACAATCGTAGGGCAAAGACATCGCAATTCACAGGCCCAAAAGTGGGGGCAGCATCGTGTTCAATAGGCGTTGCTTTCAAACTATAGCTCGTGCGCCATCGTTGATTTTCCCTCTGGCGGTTCTTCTGGTAGCCGCCCTTGCTCTGCCACACTCTGCTCAGGCCTCAGACAACTTCTATCTGCAGTACCGCCACTGGCAACCTTACGACTGGCCGGAAGACGTGCCGTCGGCGACCGAAGTGAGCCGCTCTCAACGCGGACTGGGCTGGCGTCACCAGGGCAATGCAATCAAGTTCGGCGTTGATTACGACTATCAGCCTCTGCGCATACGCAGCGGCGCCCCCGCACACAACGGCCATCTGCACCGGTTGACCTTCGGTGGCCAATGGCAGCTCCGGCTTTACCGCGTGGAAGCACGGGCAGGCCTTGCCGGTACATCCAACATGTTCAAACATCAGGAATTTCATAGTGACGTGGTGAATGGCCGTGTGGCCATGTTCCGGGCCGTGAGTGAAGACTCGCCCCTGAGTCTGGGCGTCGGCGGCGATCATCGCTTCGGCTCCTTCCGCTGGCTTCCCAGGGTACGTTGGCAGCACGCAAGTGAGAACGGCCAATGGCTGATCGATCTGCCTGTCATGCTGCGATGGCAAAGCCCCGGCGAACGCTGGGAGCTACGTCTGGAACGTAAGGGGGATCGTTGGGCCACGCTTGATAAAGCCCGGGAGGTCGAAAGTGCGCTTTATCTGCGCGAGTGGCGAACGGAGCTGACGTATCGGATCGGCTCAGGTCGACAATGGTGGCCGTCGGTGGTTCTGGGAATTGGTGCGAGCGTGGATACCCGCGTCCGGTATCGGGATCTGGACGCGGGAACCCTGGATCTACGTCTGGGCGATGCCCTTTTTGGGACGATAAGGCTCGTCTGGTAGCTGTTACAGCTTCGCCAGTGCCTCAACCACCGGCGTGTCACCGGAAACCACATCGAAGACACGATTATCAGTGTTGTCCGAATCGAGCACCGCCAGCAGCACGCGGGCAACATCCTGGCGTGGGATCTCGCCGAACGCCTCCAGCTTCGAGCTCAACGCAACCTTGCCCGAACCATCATCATTGGTCAGCCGGCCTGGCCGAACAATGGTGTAATTCAGACCACTGCTTTTCAGATGCTCATCGGCGTTACGTTTGGCCCGAAGGTAATGACGGAGTTTCTCCGGCCCCTTTTCCGGCTCCTCGGCCCGCATACTGCTGACCATGATAAAACGCTCTATGCCCATGGCCCTGGCTGTATCCACCAGCCGGATAGCACCCTCCTGATCCACATCAATGGTTTTATCCGGCCCGGTGTGAGGCCCTGAGCCTGCGGTAAATATGACCACATCGCAGCCTCTCATGGCCTCGCTGCAGTCCTGCTCCAGATCGCCCAGCACCGTTTCCGTGGCGCCCAGCTTTTGCAACTCCGGGCCCTGCTCCGGGTGCCGTATCAGGGCCCGTGCCTCATGATCACTGTTGGCCATTTCCTGCAACAGGTATTGCCCGATTTGCCCGTTGGCGCCCGCTATAAACACATGCATGGGGGATCTCCTGGTTAGCCGATTGGTATTGGTATCTTTTATCGCTGAGTGTACTGCACTGACGTTAACAGGCAGCGAAAGCCGAGGCGGCCGTCAGCCCGCCAACGCTGCCCGCACTTTCTTGCTCAGATGGCCCATATCGACCCTACCAAGTACCTGGGGCCGCAGGTGGTTCATAACGCGCCCCATATCCTGCATTCCCTGGGCGTCGGTTGAGCTGATGGACATGCGAATCAGGCCGTCCAGATCATCCTCGGTCAGCGCGGCGGGCATGAATTCCTCGATAATCACCATTTCCGCCCGTTCCTTGTCGCCCAGCTCCTCGCGACCGGCCTCATCGTATTGACTGGCGGCATCGCGGCGTTGCTTGAGCATCTTGTCCAGCACCTTCAGAACATCCTCGTCAGACAGGTCGCGGCGTTCATCAATCTCGATCTGTTTGACCGCGGCCTGGGCCATTCGCAGGGTGACAAGCCGCGTCTTGTCCTTCTCCCGCATCGCGTTTTTCACCGCGCTGTTCAGCTGTTCCTTGAGGGATGTTTCCGCCATTACCGACCTCCTGTTCTATGGGTTACTGTATGGTTTATGGGGACGGCCGCCGCAAAATACAAAGGGGGGCAGAGTGACTAAACTTTCCCGGAAAGCGACACAAAGCACACGGGCGGTGAACCAAAAAGCCATTAACAGAGTAGTCTGCTAATCTGTCCATTCTTTTGATGCGAACGGAGTTTCTGCATGATTACAGTTCACCACCTCAATAATTCCCGCTCACAACGCGTTCTCTGGATGCTGGAAGAGCTGGGCGTGCCCTACGAGATTCAGCGTTACGAGCGTGATCCCCAAACCATGCTGGCGCCCGCAAGCCTCAAAAAAATACACCCATTGGGTAAATCACCGGTGATCACCGACGGCGATCTGGTGGTGGCCGAATCCGGCGCCATTATCGAATACCTTGCCCACACCTACGGTAAAGACACCCTGCTGCCGGAGACTGGCGGCCAGGCGTGGCTTGATTACACGTACTGGCTGCATTACGCCGAAGGCTCGTTGATGCCGCCGCTGGTGATGCGCCTGGTATTTCAAAAGGTTAAAACCAGCCCGATGCCGTTTTTTATCAAACCGGTGGCCAAAGGCATTGCCGACAAAACCACTGAAACATTCATCGGTCCGATGATCAAAACGCATCTGGATTTTGTCGAATCCCACCTGGCGAAAAACACCTGGTTTCTGGGGGATGAGCTCAGCGCGGCGGATATCCAGATGAGCTTTCCGTTGGAAGCCTCAGTCGCAAGGGGTATCGTTGGTAAAAACCGCCCTCATATCACCGCCTGGGTGGAACGGGTACACGCACGACCGGCCTACCAGAGGGCGCTCGAAAAGGGCGGAGAATATGACTTTGCCTGAGTAGACGGTCAGCGGATAACAAAGGACAGAACTCTGTGACACCAAACCGCTGGGCGCCATCGTTGCGCCCCCAGAAGCTGCCTTTCCGGCGTCGCCTGACCCGGGCCTCCGTCGCTTTAATCTACCGGCGGACAAAAGAGGGTGGCGTGGAGTTGCTGTTCATCCAGCGGGCCCGTCGGGAAGGCGATCCCTGGTCCGGGGACATGGCCTTTCCCGGCGGCCGCATGCAACCGGAGGATGCCACTCCCCGAGCGGCCGCCGAACGGGAAACCCTCGAGGAAACCGGTGTCGATCTGATACGCCATGGCCGCTTCCAGGCCCGGCTCTCTGACCTGATTACCCGCCATCACAGCCGCTGGCGACCGATGGTCGTCACGCCCTACGTATACGAATGGCAGGGAACACAGCCTGTCACGCTGAACCATGAAGTCGAGCGAGTGGTGTGGGTTCCCCTCGACTACCTCGCAGCCAGGGAAAACCAGAGCAGACTGCCCTGGCGCACGCCCATCGGCACCTTGAAATTCCCCTGTTGCCGATATCAGGATTACTGCATCTGGGGGCTGAGTTATAGCATGTTGCAAGAGCTGCTGGCGCTGGACATGATCGGCCAATAACCAGGATGCCCGCTCCTGGTTTTGTTTATGCCTCGTAGACGTCGCGCAGTGTCAGCATACTGAAATCCGGAACCACGCCCAGCCCAGGGCGATCACTCAGCGTCATTCGGCCACCGGACACTTCGGGGGCACCGGTGGCAAGCTGAGTCGTGTTGTAATTGTGAAGATCCGTTGTGTTCAGCAAAGCCCTGGCCGGTGTACTCGCTGCCAGATGGGCATAGGCTGCCGTGGCTATGCCGCTGCCCCACGCATCTTCGATTGTCATGGGTATTCCGGCATCCACGCACACATCCCGTATGATTCTGGAGGGGGTCAGGCCACCGAACTTGCTGACCTTCAGGGCCATCGCATCCATGGCATCGTCGCAGAGGGCCCTTTGTACATCGGCCAGGGAGTTGAGGCTCTCATCCAGCTTGACGGGATGCCCGATCCGCCGTCGGACCGACAGGCATTCCTCATAGCCTCGGCAGGGCTGCTCCAGATAAAGGTCCACCCCGCCGATCGCCTGCGCAAAGCGCACAGCCTGATCCCGCCGCCAGGCTGCATTGATATCTCCAACCCAGAGTTCATCCGGGTGTTTGAACTTGCTCAGAGCCCGGATCAGGTCGATGTCCTCCTCAACCCGATGCCCCAGTTTGATCTGAATGTGCCGGAATCCTTCAGAACGATAGCGTTGCAAAGACGCTTCCATCTCGTCCGGCTCATCCAGGGGAACAATCCTGTGCAAGGGCATGGAGGGCACCTGGAGTCCCCCCAGTAACGTGTAGACAGGCAGTCCGGCCGCTTTGCCCAGTATGTCCCAGCAGGCGATATCAATGGCAGCCTTGGCAACAGCGTGCCCGGTCAGCGCCTGATCCATGCGCTCATAGATGAAAGAGGTCTGGCGTGGATCTTCTCCGATGACAACGGGTGCCAGCAAAGACAGGCACGAAGGGAGCCCCTCGGCAAAAGCGGCCATGTAATTGGGGCCGCAGGGACAAACCTCGCCATAACCAGTAACGCCCATATCCGTGGTCAACACGACCACGGTACTGGTAAACCTTTTATGTGATCGCCCACCCGCAAAAGCATACGCCTTGCCGGCGTATTCCAGGTCTGCGGTATACACTTCCACACTCGTGATACGCATGATAAGCCTCCCGATCCAGGCAGATTGGGCCTCTTATCATCATAGTCGGCACCTGGCTCCCGGGCGCGGCGTATTCGCCATTGACCACCTTTATCCGGACACCGCAACTTTGCCCACAACGCCAAGCAGAAACCCCGCCAGCGCTCCCAATGCTGGCGCCCAATGCTTCTTGAGCTTTGCCTGTGGCGCAATATCCTGAAAGATGAGATACAGGATTCCCCCCGCTGCAAACAGCATAATACCGGACACAACCTGTGGGGCATCCGACAGCAGAAAGTACCCGCCAGCACCCGCTGCCGGCCCTAACAGCGCCATAAGGGCAACCCCCCCAACGATTTGCCGGTTGCGGTAATGGGTCACTCTCTTCAGCTCGCGATAGGAATTGAACCCCTCCGGAACGTTCTGAAGGGCAATGATGCCTGCCAGCAAAACGCCGCCCTCACTGGAGACCGAGAACGTTGCACCCAACGCCAGGGCCTCGGGCACAAAATCGGAGAGCATCGCCACCAGTTGGCTTGCCGGGGTATCGTTGGCCGATAACCACATATCCATCCCCATGAACGCGATTCCGCCAGCGGAAAAGCACGCAACAATCGCCGGCAACGGCAGATTACGGGTGCCCTCAGGCACCAGAACCAACGCCACGGCTGCCAGCAACGCGCCTCCGCCGAAGGCGATCACACTGTGACGAACTTCGGTTTCCAGCCAACGCGGGTGGATCCGCTCAACCGAGGCAATGACCGCTCCCAGGGGCATTGCCAGCCCCGCCATGAGTGTCAGCAGAAGAATCTGTAGCAGACCGTTCGTTTCCAGCATTGGAACCATGCACACTACCTGCCTTAAGCTTTATCGCCGTATATTAAACAACGATTCCATACTCAAGCCCCGCCGGCAAACTCAGCCTCTGGCAACACCAGCAACAGACCGAGTGTGGCTCGAACAAAGCCCCTGATTTCTGCAACAATGCGGCTAAATCCTTCACAAGAGCAACTCCATGCCCTATCAGTTTGAAGACCTCAAAAAGACCTGCGCGACCGAATGGCGTGACTACATTGAACACAGCTTTGTTCGGCAATTGGGAGATGCCTCACTGGCTGCGGAGGCATTCCAGCATTACCTCAAACAGGACTACCTGTTCCTGATCCAGTTTGCCCGCGCCTTTGCCCTGGCTGCCTACAAAAGCCCGACCCTGTCGGACCTGCGGCAAGCCAAAGACGGGCTGCAGGCCATTCTGGACACCGAGCTGGACCTGCACATCCAATACTGCAACGAGTGGGGGATTTCAGAGGACGAACTGACCAACCTGCCGGAAGCCCGCGCCACCCTCGCCTACACCCGCTATGTGCTCGACACCGGCAACCGCGGCGATCTGCTGGACCTGCATGTGGCCTTGTCCCCCTGCATGGTGGGCTATGGCGAGATTGCCAACTGGCTGAACCGCCGCGCGGACACCGTCCGGGGCGACGCCAATCCCTACGATGCCTGGATCGCCATGTATGAAAGCGACGAATTCCAGGACGCCATGCAGGCGGAGATTTGCTGGCTGGATGAACGACTGGCCGACGTGTCCCCTGCCCGCTTCGAGCAACTGACCCGAATATTCAGGGACGCCACCCGGCTGGAGATCGACTTCTGGGACATGGGCTTGAACCTGAGCGACTGAGCAGCCTGTGACACAGCCCAAACGAGTCTAACTCGCCGGCCCCTAAGTGTTCTTCCCGGCCGGGGAACACCAGACCATCGTGGCCGAGCGTGTCACTACTGTGCGGCGTTTAACCCCTGATAATATTGGTCGTGGGTCGGACTATAAGGCCCCGGTGGCAGCCCATTCACGCCGTAAAATGCAGCCGCATTGGCCTGCCGCGTTAGTGGGAGATAATTCGGTGCCGCCCTCTCAGCCGCCGCTGTTAAAGCCATCGAGATAAGATCGACCAGCGGGTTACCCGTGCTGTTGTTGTCAGGGGTGTAAGTCATTCGTTGACGGGCGGACCAGAGCTCAGCTCCGTCTGCATTGACAATCCGATACTCGAAATCCACTTCTGTTGTGGTCGCCAACACCATGTATTTGGACGTCCACTCGTGAATAGTCACATACAGTATCGAATCTGCTTTGAACAGATTTGCCAGCTGTTCAGGCGGGGCAGCATGGGTTTCGGCAGGCTCGTAATACCCCTCGTATTCCAGCAAAGTTTTTACTGTGTTTACGGGGAAAACATAATAGCCCTTCTCCGCAAGATAGTAAGGTAACGTTGCCAATAGCGAGGTTGTGCCCTGCACATCGGTCGACATATTGACGGGAGGCACCACCAGAATCGACTTGGGCGCCGCATTGTGGAATGCATCGAGACGGTTTGTATTAGCTGTCGTGGCGCAGCCAGTGACTAACGCGACCATGAACAACACGAGGCACAGCTTCAACGTTTTCATTGCCGGGCCTCCAGGTTTTTGATGAGCATGCTGAGCATCGGCCGGCTTTCAGGCCACGCATCGTATTCCAGCTTGTAGAATTTGATTGCGGAATCCACGTCACCCTGCTCCAGCATGAAAGTGCCCGCCTCTGCAAAAAGGCCCGGTGCAATGGGGTGTTCAGGCGTACCCCCGGTTTCGACAAACTCCATGTAATTTTTCAGAGCTTCCTCTTTCAACTCTGGCTCCTGATAAACGACAAACAGCGTTTCCTGGTACTGCCCCCACTCGTACAACCCCTGATTACTGGCACATCCGGCCAACAAAACAAACATCGACAATGTGAGAAGAAAACGTTTATTCATGCGGCCCTACCTTAAGAATCCTGTTAACCCCGGCACCGAGATAAATCTCCTCGTGATAAACCACCTCACCGTCGGACAGAAGTTCAACCTGATGGGTGCCATCAATGATTTTCAGCAGATTCTCACCGGCCTGGTATTGACCGACATAACCATAGGACACTCCATCGATCCGGAGCTTGTAGTATTCCGAAGCCACTGATGGCAACTCGAAGGCAATACCCGGGCGATCATCAACAACCTCGGTATTTCGGGTGGGCGTCTGGACACAAGCCGTCAGGGTGAAACAGATGAGTAACGCGAGCAGAATCTTCATTACTTCTTCTCCTTGACGCGCAGTTCACTCAGATCATGGCCTTTCAACGAACCTTCAGAGATTTCACCAAT
This sequence comes from uncultured Marinobacter sp., assembly GCF_947259545.1. GTDB lineage: Bacteria > Pseudomonadota > Gammaproteobacteria > Pseudomonadales > Oleiphilaceae > Marinobacter. Next base: position 547,551 of record NZ_CAMYMK010000002.1, on the reverse strand, counting down.
TGCCCCCTGATCCAGAGGATCGTCGCCAAACAGTCCGACGACTGTCAGCTCGGCAACTTCCTTACCTGGCAGGGAGATCACCGTACCCGTCGTTTGAGATTTCACTTTCTTGCCTCGTGTCTCGACGGCAAAAACCATCCCTTCGCGGACCCCCTGGCTTTTACCTCCGCTGATATAAACGAGGCCGTCTTCCTGGGCAAGAACATCGGCCGTCCATGGTTTTTCAAGGAACAGCCCTGTCATCTTGTCCACGGCCGCTGTAACAGCCGCGGCAATCGCCTGATCATTCAGACTACCGTCGTATCCTGCCGCAGAGCCAAACCCCATGGTGCGGGCCTGTTCAGTCGATGAAGAACCGGACCCTGTAACTGAGGCGAATACCCGGCCGGTCGTCACGTCCACCAACCGAAGATCCACGGTCGCCGTGGCTTCCTGTTTCTTGGAAGAGGACAAAAAGCCGCGTTCGCCTGTCGTGGCGCGACCAAATTGGGTCAGCGAACCAATGACAAGGGTGTCGACACCGGTGATAGAAATTTCCTGGCCCGACAGTTCCGCTTCCTTGCTCAACAGCTCAATATCCGGTCGCTCAAAAACCAGATAACTTTGGCTGTTGGCCAAAGCCTGCAAGAACATGTCCGTTACCTTTGACCCCAACTGATCTTCAGCATTGGACCGAAGCAGGCTGCGACCATAATTCGTTTCATTGGAAATTCGACCAACCGCAATTTTTCTCTTTAGAGTTAATCGCTTGGACTTGCTTTCTTCTAATGCGGATTGCTGAGCAGCTCTTTGCTGTTCAGCAGAGATGGCCGGTTCGACTTCCTTCATTTGAGGCGCTTGTGTCGCACAGCCTGAAAGAATTCCCAACACCAGCCAGGGAAGGATCTTTTTCATCAATTGGCTCCTTAACCTGCCAGGAACAATAATTTAACGGACAAGTAATAACAGTGACGGGACAGCCGGAAGGGATTCCGCACCAAGACGCGGGGATGGTTCATCTCTGAACCTGATGTCGTCCCTTACATGTTGTCATGGGCAGATACTTTACAGCATGGATGAATCGAATAAATACCTCAATATCAAAAAGCTATATATCTTTACAATATTTTTGATTCTGGCCGCCTGCTGAGTCCACTCCACACTTTCGGGCGTAGCATTATATCCTGCCAGGTAGTGGACATTGCGTCCCGCTCTGGCAGGTGACATTCTACCGACCATCCCTACTCAAACGATCGCCTATGCCTGAACCAACACCACTGCAAACCCTGCTCGACACCCTCCCCCAATGCGGCCAAGTGGAATGGATCGGTATCCGCCCCAGCCGCGGTGAGCCAATGCAAACGCTCGAAAGCGTGACGGTCACCCCGGGCAAAGGCCTGGAAGGCGATCGCTTCAAGGGCCGCGAGACCAGCAAACGTCAGGTGACCCTGATCCAGAAAGAACACCTGCATGCCATCGCCTCCTGCCTGGGGCGGGAGGCCATTGGTCCCGAAGTGTTCCGACGCAACATTGTGGTTTCCGGCCTGAACCTGCTGGCCCTGAAAGGCAAAACCTTCCGGATCGGTGGTGTGGTGCTGGAGTACACAGGCCTGTGCCACCCCTGTAGTAAGATGGAGGCCATGCTTGGGCCGGGCGGTTACAACGCCATGCGCGGGCATGGCGGGATCACTACGCGAGTAGTGGAAGGGGGCGAAGTGGCAATCGGCGACAACGTTCAGGTATGCACGTGAGTCGGTTTGAGTCGCCCGAGCAACACGTCTCCGAAGCTGAAATAGACCAGGCAATCCGCTCAGGCATAGAACGCTACTTTGACGACTGCCGGGCGCGGGTACCGGCGTTTATTGACCGTCATTTCCATTACCCCGGTGCCGTCGCGACCAACCGGATGGCGCTGGGATGGGACATGTTGCGGGCCCCTCTCAATCTACTCTGGGCGCCGGTATATGCCCTGGCCTGCCTGCTAAAAATTCTGGTCCCCAAGCGAACAGGCCTGATGTGGCTGCACGGATTAGCCAACCGTGTACCCGCCGGTTTCACCACCCGGGTACAACAACACATCTCACACCTGATCCTGGTGGACCTGCTGAACAACCGTCAGGACGGCCCACTGCTGGAGAGCTATCTGATTGAAGCGCTGGAGGCGGTTTATGAGCGCCATACCTGTGCGGCGGTCGATCACCAGCGGTTTAGCAGGCTGATTGAGCCACTGGTCGCGGACGCTCTCAGTCAGTACCGGGTGACCCGGACCGCGTCCGCAGATATCACCAACAGCATTTCATGCACGGTGTTGGGCGCGTTTGCCTTCCAGAAGTTTACCCCGGGTGGTATCGGGCTCGGGGTGGTGCTCGCGTCCATGCTCGCGAAGACCCTGGCCGCGAGGGACTTTATCCTGGGAGAAACCATCGGCGGGTGGTACTACAGCGTATTTCCACCAGAACCTTCGCTGGCGACGACAGCCAGCGTTATGGTCGCTGTCATGGCCGCATTGGCGGCGTTTGCGGCCTTGTCCGGTGTTATCTTCGATCCCGTTCAGGCGGCGGTCGGTTTGCACCGCCGGCGCCTGCTCAAACTACTGGACCACCTGCAGAGGGACGTATCACTCAGCACCAAAAGCAGCTTTCGCCCGAAAGACCAGTTTGTGGCACGGATTCTGGACACGTTCGACATGATCAGAACGGGTTTAATGTAGTTTACAGGCGTACAGATAACGGCCGCCGGCAGTTGCGCCGCGAAGCTGTATAGCTAATCTTTTCAGCCAGCTTTCACGTTAACCTGCTTGGAACCCGAAGAGGCGAATTGCCCACTTTTTCCCTTGCCCACATACTCGACGGTTCCGCCGGCTTTTAAAAAAGCAGCCGTCTGCTCCTCAATCATGGCGGTCGTTAGCGTAGCTTTTACGGGTTTCTTGCTCATTATAATCTCCAGGTTAACGGTTGGTTTATTCACCAACTGCAAACCTCCATCATATCCGAAACAGAAAATAATTGTTTGAAGCAAAAGGCGCGCGTTGAGGGATGAGCGTATGCTTCACTCGGAGCCGCCAGGCTCAGGCTTCTCTTCATCAAGCCAGGTACCGCAGTATTTACAGTAGTTGGCATCGATTTCATGTCGATGTTTACCGCATCCCGGGCAGGCTTCATCTGAGTAACGTTCCGCACGCAGGGCGCGAATAACTTCCGCGGAAAAAACACCAACGGGTAGCGCAATAATCGAGTAGCCCGTCAACATGATCATCATGGAAATGAACTGCCCCCAGGGTGTAACCGGCGTTATGTCCCCATACCCCACCGTCGTCAGTGTCACGATGCCCCAGTAAATAGCTGTGGGAATGCTGCTAAAGCCCGCTTCGGCTGGCTCAATAAGATAGAGCAAAGAAGAGAAGATGGTCACGAGTATCATTACTGTGAACAGAAAAAGCAGGATCTGATGCCGGCTGCGAAGCAGCGCGCCCATCAGCAGGCGGCCCTCACCCACTACCGTCATCATTTCCAGTACCCGGAACAGACGCAAGGTACGCAGCAAGCGCAATACGACAAGGGTCTGCGCGCCCGGGAGCAAAAGTGCCAGCCAGGTCGGCAGGACAGCCAGGACGTCAATAACCCCGTAAAAGCTTTTCAGATAGAGCTGCGGCTTCTCCAGGCAATAAATACGCAGGCCGAGTTCAAGCGTGAACAGCAGCGTTACACTCCATTCCAGCACATAAAACAGCTCACCGAAGCGGGCATGATATTCCGGAACACTGTCCAGAAGAATAATCCCGACGCTGAGAAATATCAGCAAAGCCAAAAACACATCGAAGCCTTTGGCCAAACGGGTGTCTGATTCAAAAATGATTTGAAACAGACGCATCTTGAGCCCCAGGCCGCCCGGTTTTTCTGTCGCCATCTAAGCTGCCTCTTTACCTGTCATTGAACACGCAGGGATTCCGCTGGGCTTACAGATACCGGCCGCCGGCACCAACCACCACCACGATCAACCCAAAAATCAGATTGATGCCCACCAGCTTGCGGATCTGCCCCACCTGGCGCCCGCCTTCCTGGGGGTCCTGGTTGGCGACCGCCAGCTGCAGCCGCCGGAAGGGGACAAAATAGACATGAAAATAGATCAGCATCATCACAATCCCCAGTCCCTGCATGACGTGGATATGCCAGCCGGCACCCGCCATGCCACCGAACACGCTGAAGATCATCCAGTAACCGGTCACCAGCAACAGGATCACCGCCGCCCATACCCACCGGAAAAACCGGGACAGGGTGTGACACCAGAGCACGCCCCGCTGGGACGCATCAATCACCTCGACCACCGCCGGTCGCATCGCCATATAGGCGAAAAACATACCGCCAACCCAGATCACGGCAGAGAGAACATGCAGTGCTATAGCCAGACTCATAAATCGATTCCCGGATGAAAAATGTCTGTGACGAGCATAAGCCTCATCCCGCCTTAGAACCAGTGTGACACCACAGCGGCGATATCGTCGAAAACGCCGGCACCGAGCTCCGTGGCCCGGTCATGGTCGGATTCCCGATACTTGCCGGTTGTCACCAGCGCGGCCTCAAGCCCGGCCCTCCGGGCGCCGCCAATATCCGCTTCTACATCGTCGCCGATCATCAGACAATCACCCGGCGCCAACCCCATACTGTCACAGGCCTCATGGAACATGGCCTCGCCAGGCTTGCCAATGATGGTGGCCTCTACCCCGGCCGCATACTCCAGGGCGCGAATAAAGGGGCCGGCATCCAGATGCAGGCCGTCGGATTGCTTGAAGTAACGGTTCATGCCCACCGCCAGCAGAGGGGTGCCCGCCATCAGCAGACGGAAGGCCTGATCCAGCCGGCGATAATCGAAACGATCACCGGCGTCACAGACCACCACCGCATCGGCATCCGAGTACGGCGCCGGTTCGAACTCCTCCTCGATGTCAGGGTGCACCAGCAGCCAGGGTTTCAGATTCCGGGCTTCCAGGAAGCGTGCAACAGCGGCCGGTGCCGTGAGCACCTCCTCCTCAGTGGCCCCGACCCCCAGATCCCGGAGCTGGTCCAGCACAGCGCGGGAGGGCTTGCGGGACGTGTTGGTGAGAAAGCGCAAGGGCACGCCGGCCCTGCGGAGTCGGGCAATGGCATCCCGCGAGCCAGCGACTATTTCACCCTCTTCATGGAGCACACCGGAAATATCGATACAGAGTCCCTGAGGCTGTGGCATGGTGCTCTGACCTCCTCCGGTTGGCTGAGATTTGTACTTTCTGTCAGTCTAGCACTGACCAATCACCCGTGAGATGCAACCTGTTGGGACGACCCGAAACACGACTGGGGGTAATTTTGGATAACTCTGAACGCTGGTCGCAGAAGGTGACCGATTCCAGCAATGCCCTGGACCTCGAGCGCGGCGTGTTTGCCCTTGAAGATCCCAAGGAAATCGCCCGCTCTCTGAAGAAGTCCGCCGAAGAGAGCAAGCGTCGCAAATCGGATCCTTACCGGTCTGCCATGTCGATGCTAACCTTCTACATCAACCGGGCGGGCAAACAACTTCCCCCGGAGCAAAGAGACCGTCTTGAGGCTGCAAAGGATGAATTGCGAGTCCTTTTCGGCAAGCCTCGTAGCAATCAGTAACTTTAAACGAAGGACTCATCCATTGCCCCCTGACACAACGCTCTGCGGCTGGCGCTCGAGAGACAGGGCTTGAGTGAGTCGGAATTCCGGGTTTCAGTCCAGTCTTTTACTCTTCCATCTCTAAAATCCACTTCACGAGCTTCTCAGCCTCTCCTCGGCTGACGTCAGTGCGAACCCCCATGTCCGGCATTTCTGCGTTTCCCCAGTGATCCTCTCCGCCAGTCAAGACAACCTGAACCAGCCGATCAGATTCATCCATTGAGTATCTCTGCGCGATACTTAGGAAAGATGGCACTATCGATTCGGCTTCGCTTTCGTTTATAGCGTGGCAAGCCGTGCACTTCTTTTCCTCAGCCAGCTGCATAATGGTCATGCCATGGGAGTCGGCTAATGCTGATCCAGTTCCCAGGCAGAGGACACTTGCCAGCATGGCGGATACAATTTTAGATTTCATAGCAATCCCTCTCTGATCACCTTGATTGATTCAGGCGAGATGACTGCAACCGGTTTTGGCAAATTCCGACACCTCAATAGAAAACTTAGACCAGGACAGAAAGCCACACAAAGTGCTCGGAAAAATAAATCTGTCGCGTTTTTTTGGACCGGGGTAAGAACGGGGTTTACGCTTCCTAGACACGGCATTCACTATCCTCCATGGCCCGACAAAAAACATGAACAGCGCATCCCCAGAGTCTCCTATCACACCGGATCCCGCTGACAACGGACTTTCCGGCCTGGAAGCCAGTGCACGCCTGGAGAAATATGGTTACAACCAACTGCCCGCCCCTCCGATGCCAGGCGTGGTTGAGCTGTTTGCCCGGCAATTCCTCAGCCCTTTCATCTACATCCTCCTGATCGCTTCCGCGGTGTCATTTGCACTCGGTCAGACCCCCAGCGGGGTGTTCATCCTGATTGTCCTGCTGATCAATGCGGTTATCGGCACGGTCCAGGAATTTTCGGCCCAGAAGGCGGCAGCCGCGCTTAAGCAAATGATGAAAGGCACAGCCCATGTACTGCGGGATGGCCAGATTCTAACCGTTGAAGTGGAAGAGATCGTTCCAGGCGATGTCGTTTTGCTTTCCTCAGGCGACAAGGTGCCGGCCGATATTCAGTTGCTCAGCGCCAGCAGCCTGGCGGTGGACGAGTCCATGCTGACGGGAGAATCCCTGGCGGTTGCCAAGAATGCCGATGGGACAAGCGACGACAGCACGCCGCTCACAGAGCGCGTTGACCAGTGCTTTGCGGGCAGCATCATCACCCATGGGCGCGGACGCGGCCGGGTGATCGCCACTGCTTCGAGTACCCAGCTTGGCAAGATTGCCCAGGGAGTCACCGGCAAGACGTCTGCCGAACCGCCTCTGATGATTCGCATCCGCAAGTTCACCTACCAGATGGCCTTCGGCATTCTGGTGGCCATTGCCGCCCTGGCAGGCCTGATGATCCTGGATGGCGGTTATTCCATCGAAGAAATGGTTCTGATGACCATCGGCCTGGCGGTTTCGGTGATTCCCGAAGGTCTGCCTGCCGCACTGACCGTTGCTCTCGCTATCGGCATGAGCCGGATGGCAAAGCGCAATGTGATCATCCGCAAGCTGGTGGCTGTGGAGGCCCTGGGATCCTGCACCCTTATCTGCTCCGACAAGACCGGCACCCTGACCGTCAACGAACTCACTATTCGCAAGGTGATGCTGCCTGATGGACGCCAGTTCGATGTCACTGGCGAGGGCGTAGCCCCGGGCGGGGAGATCACAGGCTATGCCGGGGCCGAGGTGGATGCGGCAGGCCAGGATACCCTCAGAGAGCTCTGTGTCGCAGGTGTCCTCGCCAATGAAAGCTACCTGGACTATAGCGGCGGTGAGTGGGTTTCCCAGGGTGATATCGTGGACATCGCGTTCCTCGTCATGGCCAAGAAGCTGGGTATGTCCATCACTGACCTGCGAACCCGGCAGGAACAGGTGGCCCTGATCCCCTATGAGTCGGAAAAGGCCTACAGCGGGGTGGTCAACCGGATTGGCGATCAAACCGTCATATACGCCAAAGGCAGCCCTGAAAAGATGCTGGCCATGTGCAACGAGATGGCAACCACTGACGGCTCTAAGGTAATCGACAAACCAGCTCTCGAAAGCCAGTTCACCGAGCTCGCTTCCCGGGGCTATCGGATTATAGCTCTGGCGAAGAAAACCTCTTCATCCGGCGACCATGAGATGGTCGATATGATCTTTCTCGGCATGGTCGCCATGATCGACCCGCTTCGCCATGAAGCCTTTGACGCCATCGAAAAGTGCCGCACCGGCGGTATTGAGGTGGCCATGGTCACGGGCGACCATCCCGCTACCGCGAAATCGATTGCCCTGGAACTGGGCCTGTGTGACGGAGACGCAACGGTTGTCACGGGTCCCATGCTTGATGAAGCCAGTGCCGAGGGCCAATTGGCCGTCGACCAGCTCATCCGTCAGGCCCGGGTTTTCGCCCGCATAGAACCCGCCAGGAAAGCCCAGATTGTGGACAGCTTCATGCGGGACGGTCATTTTGTCGCGGTCACCGGGGATGGCGTCAATGATGCACCGGCCATGCGGCAGGCCCATGCGGGCATCGCCATGGGCAAGCGCGGCACGGATGTGGCCAAGGAAACGGCGGACCTGATCGTTACCGATGACAATTTTTCCTCCATTGTCGCCGGCATCGAGCAGGGGCGGGTGGTTTACAACAATATCCGCAAGGTGATCGGACTGCTGGTCGCCACCGGTTTCTCGGCGATCCTGCTTTTCTTCTTTTGTGTACTGGCCGGTCTGCCAATGCCCATGATCGCGGTACAACTACTCTGGCTTAACCTGGTTGCCAACGGCTTCCAGGACGTGGCCCTGGCATTCGAACCGAAGGAAGGCGGCGAATTGTCAGTTAAACCGCGCTCGCCTCACGAGCCCGTGTTCGATAAACCGATCATTGAGCATGTCCTGGTGGTGGGATCATGGATGGGGCTCGTCGCGTTCCTCAATTTCCAGTGGACGCTTGAACAGGGCCAAAGCATTGAGCAAGCCCGTAACCTGACGCTGATGCTGATGGTACTCTTCGGCAACATCCACGCGCTGAACAGCCGCTCGGAGTTCCGCTCCCTTTTCAGCATTCCCCTGCTTGGCAACCCTTTCCTGATGCTGGCGGTTCCCCTCGCGCAACTGGCCCATATTGGTGCCATGTATGCCCCGGGACTCTCCGATGTCCTGCAGATTCAGCCGATTTCAATGCAGGAATGGTTGCAGTTGCTCGCATTCGCCATGAGCCTTCTCGTCGTGGAGGAGCTGCATAAGATCGTCATCAGGAGGCGGCGAGCCCGTGCCAGCTCGGCGGGGTACGCGTACCCCGCCTCACCTCCCAGACCGCTATAGATCTGACTGTCCCGGTTTTCGAAGGCTGACGGTGCAACCAACGTTCAGTGCAGCGACATCAGTTTGTCTGCAACCTCAACAAGATTATCGCCAGTGACGTCAGGGGGCAGAAAGACATCGCCAGGCTCGACTTCAAGGCGCGCACACCAGCCCGCAAGCGCACCGGCCCGTTTCGCACCATGGCAATCCCAGGCATGCACGGCAACCAAAGCCAGGCGCTCAATGGGCGTACCCAAACGTTTTGCTGCGAAACGGTAGATATCCGGATGAGGCTTCCAGACACCCGCCTCCTGTGCGGTGACCACGTGGTCAACAAACTCCGAAAGCCCTGCACCTTCGAGGAAACAGCGTGTTTTTTCAGGACTGTTGACGGTAAGACATCCAACGGACACACCCGCCTCAGAGAGTTTTTTCAGAGCCGGCACAGCATCGTCAAAAGTGGGCAGCGTGGAGAACCCTTCGACCACATACTCAATATCACGTTCACTGAGCGTGTATTTTGTTTCCGTGCGGAGTGATTCCCGTGCAACAGCTTCGAAGGGTGCCGTGTCACCGGCAAGGGTCAGAGCCATGGCATCGCGTTGAAAACGCAGGAACCAGGGCTGCAGGATGGTCGCTGGCTGGCCAACCTCTTCCAGCCGAGCCGCCAGCGGATCCAGATCAATCAATGTCTCAAGGACATCGAATAGAACTACGTTCGGTCGGTCAGCCATGTCGAGAGCCTCCCTATGCCGGTGTAGGTTCATAGGAAGTGTAGTTCAGGTTATCGCTGTATGCTGACCCGGGGCAGAGGAGGCAGCTGTGAACATCAATCTGCCCCGGTTCTCGCGGAACTAGCGGAGCGCGCGCGCCATCAGGAGGCCTTTTTCATAACCGGTGCCAACCATTTGCGCTTGGCCTTCTCCACCAGATCTCGAGCATCGTGATTCCAGGGATGGAAACTGGGGCTGTAGTACTTGAAGTAGGACGGCAACAGCTTGCGTAAAACGCCAGGCTTGCCCCACATGTAATTGAGTCCGCCCGCCCAGGACTTCAGGTTGAAGAGTTGGCCGTCTTCTTTCATAAGCTGAACCAGGTGAATCCCGGCGAACAGCGGGAACATCACACTCACTGCCATCATTTCTGTCACCCGAACAAACTCGCTGCCGCCAATGCTCTTGTAGACATCGAAAGCCACGGCCTTGTGCTCGGATTCCTCAATCGCGTGCCAGGCCCAAATGGGTGCCATACGCGGGTCCATGTCCTCCAAAGCGTCGTACTTCAGGAGAAATTCCTCGGCCATCAAGGCGGTGAAATGTTCCACTGCCACAGTGTGGGCCAGCTGGCGCTCGGGGCTGAATTGGCTGCGCATCCAGTTCATCAGTCCCTGAATCTCCCGCTCCAGGCGATCGAGATTGATACCGCGCTCCTGCATATAGCCGTTGAGGGCCTTGTGTTCCTTCGAGTGGTGAGCCTCCTGGCCAATAAAGCCACGCACCGCCTCTTTCAGATCGGGGTCTGTGATCTGTTTCTGGTAGTGGCGTACCGAGTCGATAAAGAAGCGCTCACCAGGCGGGAAACTGGCAGACAGAGCGGCCAGCAGAAGCGTTTTGGCCGGATCGTTGTCCCACCAGTACTTGGGCACGTCCTCGGCCAGATCAAAATTCGGCTTCCGGACTTCGGGGATTATCCCCTTGGGCGTGGTAGTTCGAGCTGGTTTGCGCGCTGAAATCGGGTGAACGTTGGCTTTTGTTTTATTGGCAATCATTGCGAGCCCTCGGGAAGGGAGTTGGCGATGAATTGATCATACTGGCGGGGAGTCCACTGCCGTAAGAGGATAAGGGGACAATGTACTTGTCATTGGTGGCCAATTGAGCGAATTCATCGAAACATACGGGTGGGGTTGGTAGAGACTCAAGGAACAGGATTACCTTAAATTTTTGTAATGCCTGCTCGAAACAAGCGATTTATACAAGCCTCAAGGTGGTGAAAATACATACAGTTTCTCCTGTTTTTGTTCATCGTTTTTTGTGGTGTTTACTCCGTTACGGAAACCGGTGGCCAGCTCGCTCCATTCGCCAGAAATTTCCAGGGCTTGGTGAAAATAACAAACTATAAATCAGGACACTGCCATGACATTACCGCGCTCTCTGTTGCTTATGGGCTCCATAGCACTTCTAAGTGCCTGTGGTTCAGATTCAGACCCCGGCACTTCTCAGCCGACAGATTCCGTCAACAGCACAACACCAGATAAGCCGAATTCTCAGGCACTTTCGAAAGAACTGGACCGCTACTCTCTGGCCAAAGGCTGTTATGCACTGCAGTCCACAGACTCAGAGCAATACGCAGCAGCCGATGACAGCGGCTACCGCATGGCAGCCAGCGACACGGGCGCAGCTGAAGCCTTTTACATGCAGCCAGCGACACTGGGCAAGTACTTGCTCTACACCGCAGATGAGCATCTGCTGACCGCTGTAACGGACAGCCCCGAAAGCATCGAGCTAACGAGTACTGGCGATCAAAGTAGCGTGATCGCGGCTGCGACGCCTTCGGATAACGCCATCTGGACTATCGACAAGGATGCAGCCAGCGGCGCATTCAGTCTGGTTGTCGAATCGGCCGGGCAGGCGTTGACTATCGCCAACGATGGCACCCTCGCCCTGGGACCGGTGGATTCCGCTAACCTGGCCCAGTTTTCTTTTGTCGAGTCCAGCAACAGCTGTGCGTCCTACCCGGAAATGCCCACTTCGGTCGTTGGCGACACCTATAAAGGTCGAGGCGTCGACAAGCCCATTATCGGCTTTGCCGACATCCACACCCATGGCGGCATGTCCAGCGAGCTGTCCTGGGCCGGAGATGTCGGTCCCTCTGCTGGCGGCGTACTGTACGGCGAAGTATTCCACCGCTTCGGCGTTCCCCATGCACTGGAAGACTGCGAAGAATTTCACGGCCCGCAAGGTATTCGTGATGGCAACAACGTGCTTAACGCCACCCCGACAGAGACTCATGAAACCCAGGGCTGGCCAACGTTTGTTGACTGGCCTCGCAACAACTACCTGACCCACCAGGTGATGTATTACCGCTGGGTTGAGCGCGCCTGGCTGGCAGGGCTGCGGCTGATGGTCAATCACGGTACCAACATCGCCGCTCTGTGCCGCATAGGCCAGCTGTACGCTGCCAAACCGGATGCCGATTGCGATGACATGAGCATTGCCACCAAGCAGATCAACTACCTCTACGAACTGCAGGATTACATCGACGCCCAGCATGGAGGCCCCGGCAAAGGCTGGTATCGCATTGTCACCAGCCCGAAGCAGGCGCGAGAAGTGATCAACGATGGCAAGCTGGCGGTTATCCTGGGCGTTGAGGTCGCTCAGGCACTGGACTGTGGCGTCACCTTCAATCCTGACGGCACCGAAACACCTAACTGCGACACAGCCAGTGTTGATGCCGAAATTCAACGCCTGTGGGATCTCGGTGTTCGCCACATCTACCCCTATCACGATATTGATAGCGCTCTGGGCGGCGCAGGTATCTTCAATGGTGATGTGATGAATTACCTGAACTTCCTGGATACCGGCAAGTTCTGGGAAACCACCGAATGCCGCGACTACCCAACCGACCTACCGGCGATCAGAACTCCCGGCGCCGACATGGCGACGGGGGTTCCGTTTTACGGCGATGATCCGCTTTCCAGTACGATCATGGAGATCAATGGCGGTATTGCACCCGTCTACCCGGACGGCAAACGCTGCAACGAACGTACGGTCACCGACCTGGGCACCTATGTGTTGAATGCTTTGATGGATCGCCGCATGATCATCGATATTGACCACGCCGCCTACCACAGCAAAGACATGATGCTGGAGCTGACAGAACAGCGGGATCCGGCCTACCCCCTCGTCTCATCCCACGGCGCCCACGGTGGTCTGACCGGTGACCAGGCCGTCAAACTGCTCCAGAACGGCGGTATCATTTATCCCTATAAGGGCCACGGTCGCAGCCACACCGACTTCCTGCAAACCTTGAAAGAATTGCGGGCGGCTGCAGGCATCAACGATAACGATCGCATTCTGGGTCTGGGCTACGGTGCCGACGGTAACGGTTTTGGTGGCCACCCAGGCCCAAGGGGCAACGGCGCCGAACCGGTAAACTATCCGTTTACGCTGTTTAACGGTGAGGATTGGGGCCCTGAATTCGCGCCGATCAAACCGGTCACCGTTGAGTTGATGTATATCCCCGAGAGCGGCAAATTCTGGTCCATCGATGAAGTGGGTATGGCCCACTACGGCATGGTGGCAGACTTCGTCGAAGAAGTTCGCCTTGAAGGCGGTCAGGAAGCGCTGGAAGCGCTGTACAACTCGGCCGAATCTTACGTCCAGATGTGGGAGCGTGTGTATAACCGCGGAGCGCCCAACAGTGCGAACTAAGCAGTTCATTCTGAGTGCCACCACAGCCCTGCGATTGGCAGGGCTGTGGTGGCACCATCGGGGCACGTTAGAGGTCTACCCAAAACCGTGAACTCAAAGCAGTTATTTGTTTTCACGGTATCGGCTGCATTGCCAGGTGGCAGTTTTGCTCACTCCTTTGGCGAACCATACCAGCTGCCGATGCCCTATTGGATGTACATCTTCGCTGCGGTAGCGGCGTTGGTGTTGTCCTTTATTGTGCTGGCGTTTGTTATCGGAAACGACCATGCCAAACGCGGACCTCGCCGCTGGCCAGCTCCTCTGCTTAAACCGAGGGGCTGGACACGCCGGCTGAAAACCCTCTGTGCCGCCGTGTTCTTTCTCTGTTTCGTATTATCTGTGATCACCGGCTTTTTGGGGTCAATCGACCCCTACCGCAATTTCAATATGACGTTCTTCTGGGTGATCTTCGGTTTAGGCGCGCCCTACCTCACCTTATTGATTGGCAACTGGTACAGCCAGGTCAACCCGTGGGCTACCCTGACCCAACTGATCAACCGGGTCATCAAAGGCTTTGACACCGGGCGTTTGTCCTACCCCGCCGGGTTGTCGTACTGGCCGGCGGTGTTGCTCTATGTTGCTCTTATCGGCCTTGAACTGTTTGGGCATATCCGACCTTTTTCACTTTCCGTTTTGCTGGTGGCTTACACAGCGATCAACCTTGTTGCAGTCTGGCTCATCGGTGCCAACGCCTGGTTCCGCTATGGCGAACTGTTCTCGGTCATGTTCCGCCTCTGGGCCAAATGCGCGCCGGTGGCCTGGGAGCGGCATGAAGACAACCGAATCCGCGTGGTGTTCCGGCTGCCCTTCACCGGATTGATCGGCCAGCGCATCGAACACATCAGCCTGCTGGTATTCCTGCTGTTTATGTTGTCGTCAACCGCCTACGATGGGCTTCGGGAAACCAAGGTCTGGTTCCAGATCTTCTGGCAGGACCCGTTCAACCTGCTCACCCCTCTTCTGGGCGAACCGCCAATCCGCGCCTATGTGTGGCTGCGCCCCTGGTATGTTGCCTTTGAATCACTCTGCCTGGTTCTGTCGCCGTTCCTGTACCTGTTGCTATTCTGGGCATTTCTCTGGCTTGGCAAACGATTAACACGAAGCAGGCACACCTTAAAGGAATTGTCCCTGCGATTCGGCTTCAGCTTGTTGCCCATCGCGATTGTTTACCACGTTACCCACTACTACACCCTGCTCCTCAATCAGGGCGTTAAGATACGCGCGCTGATATCCGATCCCTTCGGATGGGGCTGGGACCTCTTCGGAACAACCTATACCGCGCGTATTCCGCTACTTCCCGACATGGGTTTTGTATGGAACAGCCAGACGGTGCTCATTCTGCTGGGCCACGTTGCCAGCGTCTACCTCGCCCACGTTGAAGCACTGACTGTCTTTCGCTCACCCCGACAAGCGACCTTAAGTCAATTACCCATGCTTGGCCTCATGGTACTTTTTACCGGCGCTGGGTTATGGATTCTTGCGCAGCCACTACAAGGATAATGACAAGATGCGCCAGAATTCCCTGTTCAGCCCGCCGATATACCCGCAGGAAGTGCACCATACAGATTCAGGGCATTTGAGCCAGCAAGTGTTTATATGGAAACAACGGTTTTTACACCAGGCGCGTTCTCACATCCGGAATCGCACCATTTCGCTGGGCCGTCGCCTCTCGATTTCCGTGATGTTTTCCCATGACGGCCCATTCCAGCTCTCGGGGCTTGGTGCAGCCCCATTCAACTGCGAAGGTATTATTTTTGCCTCCGGCTCTCCCCGCTTTGCTTTTGAAGCAGTGGACTCCGGCTTAACTATTATTGATGCAGGTATTAACACGCCGGCCTATTTCCGGCTGCTCGATAAAGTGCCCAACGACAGCTATCGACTACTAAGTGCGGGCGAACTGGAACGGCTACGCTCCAATGTCAGATTAATCGACTCGCCGTTAGATCGTGCCAGCGCGGACAATGCGTTTGATCAAGTGATAGACACACTGACAACCGCCCCGACGGAGCAAACGACCATCAGTCCCCGCGTCAAAAACATCTTGAAACTGGTAGAACAGCGATCACCGGAAGAGCTGTCCGTAAAAGAACTGGCCAGGATGGGCGCAATATCCGAGTCTCGTCTGAGGGCGCTGTTTCAAAGTGATTTTAACTGCTCCCCCGCCAGTTACATTCGATGGGTCAAACTGTGGCGTGCAATCCAGTGCTGGCGCGCACCGATGACGTTCACCGAAGCAGCGCAACAAGCAGGCTTTTATGACCTGGCTCACCTGAACCGGACCGTCATGGATATTTTTGGCCAGTCCCCCACAGCGCTGTCCCTGGCAGAAGGCACTCACATGCAAATTTGCGAACGTTAGCAGGACCCGCGTTTAAAGGCCTTGCTCTTGATTCACCTTACGCCTCATTCGCCTTACGAAAGCTACCCCGATAATCAAAAATCCGTTCCTGCACCTGCCAGTAGTGCTTCTGCTTCCGGGCAATGACGAAATCCGGTGCCGGCAACAAGGCCTTCATCTCCAGCACCTCATCCGCCCTGCTGAACGCTTTCGGGGCCTGGCCATTGGCGAAACGACGCCCGAACAGCCTGTTAAACACGGTACGCTGGGCCGGCCTGCTGAAATCAAACGACTCGTTGAGCTCCTCCCCATCTTCACTGTGATAGGTGATCTTCAGTCTGCTCTCACCAACACTTAACGTGATCCCGGCGCAGCGGATCACCATGGCATCCTTGAGTGTCAGCGCATCTCTCAGCTGATCATCAGGATCGATAATGGCCTTCCGACACTGCTGACAGTGTCGGGCCGCAATATCATTCTCGCCACCGCAGTGTGGGCACTCCTTGAAACGAAAACGGTAATCGCACTGTTGCGGGCGCCTGCCCTGCACGGCAGGTTCATCCCCTTCTGCAGGCTCCAGCAGCCCCTGACAGCGGCGCCCGTAGTGCTCGATCACTCGGCCTTCGCTGTCTGTTTTACCCCAGAAGATATTGGCAAAACCACAGCCCGGGCAGAACACCTGCACCGGTTCGCTGTCCGGGTTCGGTTTCGCCTCTCCCACCTCCGGGTGATGCAGATTCACACTGTTGCCAGCGTAATCAATCACCAGGCAGTCCTGCTTGCCCTCGTCCAGACGCAGACCGCGGCCCACAATCTGCTGATACAGGCTGACCGACTGGGTAGGACGAAGAATGGCGATGAAGTCCACATGGGGCGCATCGAAGCCCGTGGTGAGCACGGATACGTTCACCAGATACTTCAATTGCCGCTGCTTGAAGCGCTGGATCAGCAGATCCCGATCCTTCCATTCGGTCGCGCCGGTCACCAGGGCAGTCTGGTGCTCCGGCAGATAGCCGGTGATCTCCCGCGCATGATCCACCGTTGCCGCGAAGATCATCACCCCTTTACGCTCAGCCGCCAGCTCCATCACCTGCTCAATGATGGCGCGAGTCACACGCCGATGCTTGCTCAGCAGTTGGTTAACGTCTTTCTCGGCGTATTCGCCAAAGCGATCCTGAGACAATGCGGAGAAATCGTATTGCGCCACCGCCGCATTCACCAACTCAGGCCGGGTTAGATACCCTCGATTGATCATAAAGCGCAACGGCAGTTCGTAAATGCAGTGCGCAAAGGGCTTATCCTCTTCACTACGGACAAAGCCCCGGTAGTGATAGCGATAGATCCAGCCCATGGCCAGACGATAGGGGGTGGCGGTTAGCCCGAGCACTTTCAGGGCATCATTCTGTTGCCGCAGCAGCTCGATGATTCTTTGATACTGACTGGTTTCCTCACCGCTGACCCGATGGCACTCATCGATGATGACCAACGAGTATTCATCCCGGAACTGATCCAGACTCGCCGACACCGACTGCACACTGGCAAAGGTCACCTGATGCCGGTTCTCCTTGCGCTTCAGCCCGGCGGAGAAAATGCCGCCCGTTAATCCATAGCTCTGGTATTTGGCGTGGTTCTGCTCCACCAGCTCCTTTACGTGGGTCAGCATCAGAATCTTACGCCGGGCAAGACGGGCCAACTCGGCAATGACCAGGCTCTTGCCGGCACCGGTTGGCAGCACGATAACGGCAGACTCGTCAGATTTACGGAAATGGTTCAGCGTGGCCTCAACCGCTTCCTCCTGGTAAGGCCGGAGTTTGAAAGGAGCATTCATTTTGCAGGGCTTAATCGTTTTCAGGTGAAAAGGCGGCCATTGGAGGAAGCAGGAAACCCCGCGCCCTTGAGTAATGCGATAGAGACCTTCAATAAGTCAATTTAATAGTCAGATCCAGATTTTCCCCACCGTACGAAAAGCTGGCGGCCTCGAATGAAGGCGCACTCATCCCGGCCTCTGCGCCGCTTGAAAAACCATAACCTTCCGAGGGGACCCCTAGAAAGTTAGTGTTGAGCTTGCCATCCATATTCTCATCATGGATGACGGCCAACGCATACGTTCCTGGAGGAATATCGAGGAAGCTACAACGTGCCTTCGTATCTAGAATTTTCATCATCATTATATGGGTCGCGGAGTGCAGAAACTCAGCAGGGAAGCCCTCTGGCGATTCGAAAAGTGCGCAAGCTACAGTCCCTGTGCTGTTTTCAATGTTCGCAATTTCCACATGAATTCCCGGGCATGATGGCTGGGCGAAGACAGTGGCGGGAAGACCCGTAAACACCAGCACAGATCCCAATGCTACATTCCTAACCCCTATGGAGTAACGAATCACGGCAAGCATCGCGGTGAAGGTCAATGCGGATTTCCGATTATTTGACTTACTCCTCAGTATGCTCATAGCTCTGATCTACCTGGCTTGGGCCTCCACTTTCGCTAGGGGAAGGAGACCATCTTTTGCTGGCTTTCGTCCCAAAGTTTGAGCCGGAAGCTGTGCAGGCTCTGCCGCAAGGTCAAAGGCTCCCTGGCGCGCACAGCGGAGACCTCGTTGTAACACTCGGGCAAACGATAATTGGGAATTCGGGCATTGAGATGGTGTATATGGTGATACCCGATGTTCGCCGAAAACCAGCGCAAAATATTCGGCAATTGATAGAAGGAGCTCCCTTCCATGGCGGCCCGCAACGGGTCCCAGTCACCTTTTCGGGCCCAGTAACCGCCTTCGAACTGATGCTGAACGTAGAACAGCCAGATGCCGCCCATACCCGCCAACCACAGCACAGGTAGCTGAATTAATAAATAAGTCTGCCAACCGATCGTTTGGGCGGCGATCAGGAATACACCAACGATAGCAAGGTTCGTGAACACGACACTCTTTCGCTCTTTGCGCTGAACTTTCTTGCTCGGCAGCCGGTTGCTGAGCAGGAAATTGAAAATGGCGCCGAAGCCCAAGAGCACCACCGGATTACGGTAGAGCCTGTAAAGCCAGCGCTTAAGCCTCGGCGACTGGTTGTATTCGCGCAGGGTGAGCGTCCAGATATCACCAAAGCCTCGGGTATCGAGATTGGCGTAGCTAACGTGGTGACGAAGATGGCTGAGGCGCCAGTCGTCGAATGGCGTAAAGACGAGGACCCCCAACACGCGCCCTACCCAGGTATTGGTACGCGTTGATGGCAGGAACGAACCATGGACACAATCGTGGAACAAAATGAAAAGGCGGACCAAGAACGCGGCCGCCACCACCGAGAGTGCCAGTGTCCACAAATAGGAAAAATCATGCCGGACAGAGAGGATCATCAGGTACCACAAGCCGGCGTAAGGAACCAGTGTATTGATAAGCTGCCAAATCGCCTTGCCACGGCTGGGGATGCGATACGGCTGCAGCTCCGGACGCGCATCCGGCCATGAGGAGTTGGCTTGCATATCGCCTCCATTCGATTTATCACGATAATCGGGCCATTGAGACCCTTCGCGTTCAGCGCAAGCAAACGCCGATCAAAATGCGTTTAATCCTTGGAACTCAGTTTTGATTACTTATCAACCATGATATGCCCTTTGACCCCGTCAGACAATCGCGTGCCGGTACAGGCTTTCCCACTCCTCGGATATTCAGGAAGACACGGGGCAAAGTTATTTTCCCAATACCCGAAACTTTACTATGCAGGGCCTCTTAATTAGCGTACCGTCGTTCTCGTTGGAAAGATTTAGCAAAGCATTTCACGAATAAGACCTCTAGTGTTGTCACACCTTTTGTCCTGTTTTTGATCCTGCACGTTTTTTTGTTTCCCGCATATCGCTGATCAAAGATCACAACGATCATTTGGCGGCACCATATTGATTAATTTCAGGATAGCTATTTATGTCTACAATTACTGGCAACGTTAAGTTCTTCAACGAAGCAAAAGGTTTCGGTTTTATCACTCGTGAAGGCGGCGCAGACGTCTTTGTTCACTACAGCTCTATTCAGGGTAGCGGTTTCAAAACTCTGGCCGAAGGCCAGGAAGTTGAGTTCTCCGTGACCGAGGGCCAGAAAGGCCCGCAGGCAGAGAACGTTATTGGCCTGTAAGTAACAGCCAATACGTGATGAAAAAAGGCAGCCTCAGGCTGCCTTTTTTATTGGAAAGCCGATAAGCCCCCTTCCTGGCAGTGCTAGTCACCCCGCCGCTCCCTCTCCGCATTCAGCAATGCGCGTTTTCGCGCCAACCCCCAGCGGTATCCACCAAGGCCGCCATCGCCCCGCAACACCCGGTGGCAGGGAATCAGCACGCCGATGCGGTTTTTGCCACAGGCGGAGGCGACGGCCCGTACCGCTTTGGGCTTGTCAATTCTCGCAGCCAGCTCGCTGTAACTCAGAACATCGCCCTCGCGGATACTTAACAGGAACTGCCAAACCTTCATCTGAAAGGCCGTGCCGCGCATATCCAGCGGCAGATCCGGCCTGGGCGCACCTTTGCTGATGTGTTGATCCAATGCCTCCATCCAGGCATCGAGCTCCGGGGCATTCTGGGCAGGTGAGGCAACCAGCTCTGCCCTGGGGAATTCGGCTTTGAGGCCGGCAATCAGTGATTCTTCATCATCACCGAACTGGACATAACAAACGCCCCTATCCGTGGCCGCCATAACCACCAGCCCCAGGGAGGTTCTTCGGGATGCATAGGCGATGACTTCATCTGCTCCACCGGCCCGATAGGCTTTGGGCGCCATACCCAGATTGCGGGATGATTCCCCGTAGACACGGCTGACCGAACCAAATCCGGACGCAAAAATGGCATCCGTCACCTTGTCTCCATCTTTGAGAGACTGCCTGAAGCACCGCATACGCACGGCATCCTGATAGGCTTTGGGCGAGATGCCAAAAACTTCCTTGAATTGTTTCTGCAGCCTGGAGGAAGACAGTCCGGCTATCTCCGCCAGACCGGCCAAAGGCAGTGGCTCATCTGCATGGGCTTCAATATGGCGTGCCACCTCCACCAGCCGGGCAATCCGTGGATGCCCCTCATAAGACGTATTCCTGGCCCTAATCGCCGCCTGTATTTGTTGCTCCGATGGCATCGACTTCACCGAACCCTTTATTCAACGTGGACAACGCCAGTAAAACGGATCCCCGCCACTGTTTCCATCCGATTATTGCCCCTGTTGTAAAGCTTGAAGGTAATCCTTCAATGATGCCCACCCGGCCCATGGGCATGGCCGTGTGCTATCTCTTCCGCATCGGCATCGCGTACTTCAATGACTTCGATATCGAAGGTCAGGGTTTTACCCGCCATCGGATGGTTGGTGTCGACATCGGCAAACTTGTGGCCGACCTTGGCGACAACCACATGGCGCGGGCCCTGCTCGGTTTGCACCTGGGCAATCATGCCGGCCTTCCAGCGTTTGGCACCCATCAAATGCTTGATCGGCACGCGCTGCACGGCATCGGCCTTGCGCGGACCGTAGGCTTTTTCCGGCGCGACGGTGACGCTGAACGTATCGCCAGCCTCGCGACCTTCCAGGGCTTCTTCCAGCCCCCGGATAATGCCGCCGTGGCCATGCAGGTAGGCGTTCGGCTCGCCGCCACGGGAGTTTTCAACGACGTTGCCCTGTTCATCACTGACGCTGTAGTGGAACAAGACCACTTGATTCTTTTCGATTGGCATAGGGTTCTCTGCGACGTTTAAAGGTAGGCCATTATAACCAGTGGTGGCGTTTGATTGTGAGACTGGAACATAGGTCTGCCCCGGTTTTTTGAGCGGCTAGAAAAATACAGATTCAGACTTTACAAATTGATAATCCTCGATAAAGCTGAACTCGCTGGAAGCCAAGGCAGGTACGTCGCTGAAGCAGACACATCCTGCTGGCAAGTTTTGTAAACATGGATGCAGACCAGTCTTCTTATCCCCCACTAAGGGCGTAGTGAAGTCCTGATTGACAAGGTTGTCTTGCCCTCTGTGACGTGGTCATACACGGGCCCGGTTGTATTGTCTGACGAGTCTACCCTGGTGGGTAACGATGACACGGATGCTGCAGATACAACAAAAAAGGACCCACGATGTCAAAACAACTGCGGTTACACATTGAACCCAAAGAAAGCATCGACACCCAGGAAGCAGAATCTCTTCAGGTACGCATTACCTACCAAACGCCCGACAAAGCCGAAGAAGAGCAAAGCACCGGCCACCCTGCCAGTGAAATCGTTCGGCTGGACAGGCATGCTCGTGGCGAAACAACGATTCAGCCGATTGCCGTTAACAGGCCCATCAACGCCATTCTCGAAAATCGACAAGGGCTGGAGATTTCAGATCTCGGGACTATATCACCGGACACCGAAGCTGACTCGTTTACCGCAAAACTGGTGATTACGGCAGCTGTTCTCAAACAGGCCCTGGCGCGCCTGACCCCGGATGAGCAACCGGTACTGACGCGTTCCGGCCGGTTTGTCCGCCTGGGACAGCCAGACCAGCGCTTCGACAACTACACGCTCAGCGTTGATCTGATAGACACCCCGGCAAAGCATAACGCGCTCAAGGCACTGCTTCAGCAATCCGAAGATGAACCCCTGCAAACCAACGCCAGCCAGCTTGCCCTGGTGCCGGAGACGGCAGACCAGCTCGGTGCGCTGTCTTTAACTGCCGCAGACCTGAAGTTCGACGGTAGCTTTCATATCAAACGCCCGTTCAGTCCCGGCAGCGAGGCAGCGGGTTGGGCCTGGATGCTGAATGGCCCTGAACTGATCATTGGCTACAGAGAAGACAGTTCCCTTCGCCAGCCACAAAGCGACCTTCGGCTAATACTACCGTGGAGTGAGACGAAAAAAGACGGTGCGGAAGGCAGCGGACCTGACCCGGCAAAAGGCGACAAGAATCCTCCCCTTGACGTGGATGAGGACAGCCTTCTGAATGAGCCGGACATGTTCAGTGATGACCCCGGCTCTTTCTGCAAACCGTTCAGCAATCCGGCCCGAATTCTGGGGGAACGGCGTTTTCATACGGTTTTCCGGGTCGAGCAGCCCGAAATTGAATCTACCTCCAACACAAAACCGGATTATAAAGGGCTGATGCATCCCAAAGATGCCGGTCAGCCAATGGTGCTGATGAATGCCATGGTGGCTGAAACCGGCGCTGAAACGCGCAATATGGAGTCCGACCTGCCGAGACTCCGCAACTTTGCCGGCAGCATCAGTCGCTTCCTTCCTCAGAACGGCGCAGCGTTGATACCGCCGGTAAAAGCGATCGACTTCCTGCCACTGCCAAAGATCTCCTGGCTGAATCGCCGTCAACCGGTGGGCCCAGACAACCCCATTGACTGGGACGGCGACTCCACCCAATACCAGGCGCTGTCGGTCGCCGGCGGCCATATCATGGAATGGCGGGTGCAGTGGCGTTCAAACGGATATTCATTAGGAGATGTGGCACACACTCTGACCCTTGCCCCCCGCCAAACCCGCCGTATCGTCAAGATGGACTGGCGCCGTCGGGAGGAAAGCAGCCGTCGCGAGCGCAGCGCGTTCAGTGAGGAGGTCGCGCAAAGCACCTTTCGGGAGCGTGATTACAGCGACGCGGTGCGCTCCAACATGAACGAATGGAGCAAAGGCGGCAGCAAGTCGCAAGCCACCGGCGTGGCCGGGGGCATCGGCTTTGCCATGGGACCAGTGGTGATAGGAGGTGGCGCCGCACATGGTCGTGCCAGCTCTGGCAGTTGGCAGAAAGGCGGGCGCAGCGTAGCCGCCGCGGAAGAACAGAGCCTGCGGGATGCGGTTCGCCAGTACGGGGATTCCCTTCGACAGTTCGAGAGCACCGTGGTGAATGAGGTCAGCCAGGAGGAAACGGTCGAGGGTGTATCAGAAGTGGTACGCAACCCTAACTACTGCCATTCCCTGACGGTGATCTACCACGAAATTCTTCGCCATATGCGGGTCGATACGGTTCTGGCGGGGGTTCGGGAATGCCTGTTCGTACCTTTTTCGATCAGGCCATTCACCCTGCACCGTCTTGCCCGGTGGCGGGATGTGTTCGAAGACTACCTGAAAAAACCGGAACTTCGCTGGGCCCTGAAATACGCCGACGATATTGCCAACAACTGGAACGGCGTGGACGAACCGCCCGATGGTTCCCGGATGTCCCAGAAGCTGGAAAGCCTGTCCGGATCGATCTACATCAAACTGGGTATCGAGCGGCCAAGAGACGAAGTGGTATCCGAAGATATTGATGACCAGCTTAAAGAAGAAGGAGCCGTCGGTGAAAAAGTGACCACAAAGGTCTGGCAGGCCTATGCCGGCATTCTGCCCTTCCCCGTGGGCCAGATCGTCGCCCGCATCCGGGATTACAGCGCCGCCCAACGTGACGCCTACTTCCAGCGGGAAATTGCGCCCGGCATGGCCCGGCGCTGGTGTGACCGGCTGGAAATTGAGAGTGACAACGGCGCGCTGGCAGGCGCCGACTTTACCCTGGTTGGGGAATACCGGTTCAACCGGACGGTTCGAGTGGACTTCACGGTTCCTGCTGATGCCCTGGAGGATACTTCCAGGGAGGACATTACCAGACTGATTTTCTCGGCAGCCGAGGACCTGCCCAAGGGGTCGGTTGCCAATGTGACCAGTGCCACTGTGGAATTCCATACTGCACATTACCATCGCCGTGTCAGCGCCGCGCGGGGCACCCATGACCTGATCTCCCCGCCCGCCTACGACGACGACTCATCCCGCCCGGCGGCCTCTGAGAGTGCAACGCTGTCTTTCAAGCCGACAAACTGGGAGAAACAGAACCCCAGAGAGGACGCGGAGAAGGCCATCGAAAAGGTTCTGGGGCACATCAACGATAATCTGCACTATTACCACAAGGTGCTCTGGTGGACGATGGACCGAGACGAGCTTTATATGCTCCTTGACGGGTTTGCCATCTCCTCCAGCGACCGGCGCTCGATTGCCTCGGTGGTGGAGCGGGAGCCCATTGCCATACTGGGTAATTCACTGGTGTTCAAAGTGGCTGCTGGCGCCTTCCTGGGCATCAATGGCCATGAAAGCTATCAGGAGGCATTTGACTACTACAAAGGTGAAGGCGCGCCGGCGACACCCATGCGTGTAAGCCTGCCGACTGACGGGCTATACGCCCAGGCCATCATGGATCAATGCGAGGCCTGCGAGGAGCACGAAGGCTCCACCGACTGGGTGCTGAATGACAAAGATCCGGCACTGGCGGATTTCCCCAGCGACTTCTTTGATTCACGCCGCAGCCAGCCTCAGAACATGACGCCATCGCAGATGCCGGATTCCATCATTAACCTGCATAACGCTCCCGCAGCGCCTGCCCCCCAGGGATTCAGCGATATTCTTAATACGCTGGGCAGCAACAACGCGTTCCGCGATATGGCTGGCCTGGCAGGCACTCAGAAAAACGCGCTGGGTGCCATGCAGTCGGCCTCGAATCTTGCCGGCCAGT
The DNA here is from genome assembly GCF_947259545.1 of uncultured Marinobacter sp. Taxonomy (GTDB): domain Bacteria; phylum Pseudomonadota; class Gammaproteobacteria; order Pseudomonadales; family Oleiphilaceae; genus Marinobacter. Next base: position 522,311 of record NZ_CAMYMK010000002.1, on the reverse strand, counting down.
TCGGCAATTTTGCGCTTCAGGCCCGCCTGGCCGACATCCAGGCAGAACGGGATGCCGGCAAAAACTTTGATCGTAACCGGGCGGCCATTGACCGGGCCGTCGCCAAAGGATCGATGTCACAGGAGGATGGTGAACGGGCGTTGCGGTCACAGGCTAATGAGATGGGACGCCAGCCATCAACAGGACTTTCCCGGGAATCACAGGATCTGGTCGAGCGCTTTGGATCCGATCGAAATGTGTCAGTTACAGAACAAACGCCGGACGGTGTCCGTTCAGTCAATGTCAGCGAACCAAGTCAGCTGATGCGATACGGTGTTGCCGATGCCAGCGGTGGGGCAGCCCCAGCCGTTCCCGCAGAGGAGCGGGACTATGAACCGCTTTCCGACCGATTTATCGTGGCCGACGATCACGCCTATCTGCGGGATCCTGAAGACGATTTCGACCCTATCCTCAATGACGCGAATGAGAATGTGGTTCTGCCCAGGGCAAGGGAGGTTCTGTTGGCCCGTGACAGGGAAATAGCGCAGGTGGGCCGGGTTGTCGAAGCCGTTGATCCGGAAGATGCCAGCTCTCTGGGGTGGACGAAGTTCAGTAACCTTGTGCAACTTGGTCACGGCGATGAGCAGGAATTCGACGCCATCGCGGATCGGGTCAGCAACCGAGACAGCGAATCCTTCCGCGATTACATCGATTACATTGCCTATCGGAACGACTACTTCGGCTCTCTTGATACCTATCTGGAAAAGCAGACACTTGCGGATGCCGAATACGATCAGCTTACCTCCGGGGAACGCCTGGTCATCGGCACTGCCAATGACAACAATGAGTCCAGAAGGATTCTCTACCGTTGGCTGCGGGAAGCCTTTCACCGCCAAGGCATCAGCGATCCACTGGACGTCATCCGCAACGGATTGACTCAGGACATGCGCGATAAGCTGGATGCAATTCGTGACGCCTACGCGCCAGAGACATTCTCGGTGTCACAGGTTCTGGTTGTCAGGCCCAAGAAAAAGCACGGCCGATACCGGTTGGGAACATTGAGTAATCATGCAACCGGCACCGCTGTGGATATCACGCCACAGGATGCCAACCCGCAGATCCGCTCGGATTCCTGGACCCTGATTGAAACACTTGCGCAGAAGACGGTTGACCGTTCACGCGCTCGTTGGCTTCGGGAGCCCGGCAAGCTTTGGGATGATGTCAAAGCTCTCAACGACGCCTATAAAGCAAAGCTGGAAGAGCGCGTTGACGGCGGCGAGCAGCTGAGCGACATTCTCAGCGGCCACAGCAGACTTCTGCGGGCGGCCGAAATTCATGGAGGCTTCTTCAATCTGCCTAAAGACCTGGTGGTCCTTTTTGCGCAACAGGACCTGATATGGGGCGTGACTTTCTCAAGCACGCCGGACCTTCATCACTTCGAGATAGCCTGATTCCAGGCACTGACACCCGCTGACCTGAAAGGTCGGCGGGTGTTGGGCTGTCGGAGCCAGCGTTAAGTCAAAAGTCCATAAGGCCGCTCCAGCGCGGCACGTACATCTCCGATGGAGAACACCCTGGCGAATTCCGCGAATCGTTGCCCATCAAACCACAGCTGGACAACAGGCAGAGAAAAGATACCGCGAGCCGCACATAACGGGCCGGCAGCTTCCTGGCAATCGATGTAAGCGGTGACCAGTTTGGGGAATTCCTCGCTGGCAAGCTTCTCCAGCCGGGGCCTGATGGCCTGGCAGACGCCACAACTTGCGCCCCCATACAGGAGCAGCACCGCAGGGCTGGACTGGAGCAATTCCGATAAGGCCTCTTCTGAGCAGATGGTTTGCACAGTTACATCCTGATAAGCATGACCGGTTTGATCTCCAGCGCCTGGCGGGCAAACTCAGAAAGCAAATAGATCTGTCCCATTTATCTGGTTCGGTTATCTGAGCCATCACGACCTGCCAGTCCAAAACCATAACAACAGGCCAGCAACCCCAAGAAGCACTGCAACATGGATAGCCAGGTTCTTCTGGGTGGTTGGGGCGGGCTTTCTAGCGAAACTGAAGTAATCCTCACCAAACAGCCCAACGCCGCAGTCCTCACAGTAGTTCTTTGAGTAATGAACCCTGAGCGCTGATGGCTCAAACCTTTTCCGACAGCTGTAACAACTTGGCTTAATCATTTCGGGCTCCGGGCAAAACAACAGCGCATCATGTTTTCATGCACCACATACATTAAGATTATAATCACGGACCAAGCCAGACCCACTCTACTTTTGAACTCCAAGCCTCGGGCCTATTTCTGTGAGCACCCTCCATCGACGTCAAAAAAGCCAAACCAAGCCTGTTCGCAAAGGTCTGCACCCGAGGAATCTACACAACCAGGGCTATGACTTCCCTGCTCTCGTAAAAAGCCACCCGGCACTGCGCCCCCATGTTAAACCGAACGCTCATGGCGACCTTTCCATCGATTTCGCAGACCCATTGGCGGTAAAAACGCTCAACGCCGCGTTATTAAAGCGATACTACAACATTGTCGATTGGGATATTCCGGAGGGCGCGCTTTGCCCTCCCATCCCCGGCAGAGCCGACTATATCCATTACATGGCGGACCTGCTTGGGTCTGGTGGGCCCGGTCCGGAACAGCCCAACATCAAGCTGCTCGACATAGGCACTGGAGCGAACGGAATCTACCCGCTACTGGCCTGCCAGATTTACGGCTGGCAGTGTGTCGGTAGTGACATTAACACCCAGTCGCTCGAGAACGTAGTCACGATTATCGCCCACAACCCCACTCTCAAAGACCGCTTCACGCTGCGTACGCAGCCCGATAGAAACCACATCTTTGAAGGGATTATTCAAGCCGGGGAGTTCTTTGACGTCAGCGTATGCAACCCACCCTTCCACGCCTCGCTCGACGAAGCTGTTAAAGGTAACCAGCTTAAACGCAATAACCTTGCTCGTAACCGCGGTGAACAGCGCGGTGAACAGAAAGCAAAAACCGACTCCCCCACTCTGAACTTTGGCGGGCTGGGCGCAGAGCTCTGGTGTAAGGGGGGTGAACAGCTGTTTCTGAAGAAGCTGATCAGAGAAAGCCAGAGGTATTCCACTCAATGCCGCTGGTTTACCAGCCTGGTGTCAAAAGCCGACAATGTTAAGCCTGCAAAGAAGTTGATCCGTAAGCTCGGTGCCGTTGATAGTCGGGAAATAGAGATGAAGCAGGGAAACAAGATTACCAGGGTATTGGCCTGGACATTCATCTGAGCCGCTGCCGAGATGGCGCATGAGTATGAGCCTAGAAAACAGATCTGCCCTGGTTTTCCTGATTTTGTTACAAATCCCTTGTAACTTTTACGCGCTTTGAGCCTCTAACCTTTGATTATCGCTCGTCAGGGTATGCACCTCGGAGGTGGTGGGCTCTATCAAAAATAACATGCCTATCTCCTTGCGAAAGCTCCGATGCAAGCCATCGGGTACGTCATAGGAGGGCAAACCATGAAACATACGTTAATTTATTCCGCATCCCTGTCACTACTGCTGGCCGTTTCTCCTTCATACGGTGATCAGTGGGAACGGCAGCTGAACTACGAGGGGGTAGCCCAGAACGTATCGGGCACCGCAAGCACCGTCAGCTATGATTGGTCAGAAGTGAAAGCCAACCGTCGGACGCAACTTGAGCGAGGTGAATATCAGGAAACAGAATTTGATATCAATAGCCTGCCACCTACGGCCGCCGGACCGCAGGAAAGCCGCGACATGGGGGTTGATTGGTTGGAGGTAGAGACCAACCGTCGGAGGCAACTGGAACGCGGCACATTCTAAGGCACGACTTTTAATCCCCTGGGAGCGAATCGCCAGGGCTCCGGCCTTGGCGAGAGCGTTACAGGAAAGCCGGGACAGATCTATTTTCCAGAAGAGGGTATTTCAGGACGGGACACAGGGTCGAAAAAAGCCTTTCCGCTGGAGAAAGGCTTTTTGAAGCGCACAGATCAAATTACAGGCTTGTCGCGTTTCAGCAGTTGCCCTTTTTTGCCTGGCCCGGTGGGCAGAAATGGCCACCAGACTTCCGGTAAGACCGGCGATCGTCGTAGTCATGACGACGGCGATCATGGTTGCGATCGTATTCTCTATGATCTTTGGTTGAAATGGCTGTTCCGGTTGCCGCACCGACGGCACCGCCGAGAATAGCACCGTCTCTTCCACCTACCTCGTTGCCGATGGCAGCCCCAATTGCTCCGCCAATACCGCCACCTAGCGCGGCGTCGGCCGTATCATCCGCAACGGCACCCAATGAGGTGGCACTCAGAGATAAAAAAACGAGCAGTGATTTCATTTTCATTGATGTAAATCCCATTGTTCAGGTGGTCTGATCTGCCCAGTATGACGGGAAGGAGACCATTTTCTCCATCGTCCCATCAGGTACGTGTCAGTTTTGTGAACCATTCGAGAATATCAGAAGTACACGTGATACCACCCTTACCTTTTATTTATATTTCAATAGTTTACAAAAGTTTAAGAGATGCGCATTCCTTATGAATCGGACCTGAACAAGACGCTCGCACTCTACCTCCGACTCAACCGTTATCCGGATCATCCGGAACCTGAAAGCCCAGGGTAAGCACCCACATCCGATCTGATCGCAAAGCGCGTTGTTGCTAATCTGGGTAATGGCCCTTTTTTGGAACGCCATAAACACGCCGCTACTGAAAATCCGGGTCAATTAATCAATCTGTCCCGGTTTCCCCTATATCACCAATCCCGCAAGCGTGCTAAAAGACTCCTCCCAGCGGAAGCTTGGGTATTCTCTCCATCAGGATCTCAGTATGTCAGATAAATTTTTCTTCAAGGGCCGGCAGGACGCACGCCAGCACCACACCGCTTACGGCGGCTTTCAGACCAACGCCAGCCAGAAGAGTGGCAGCAGGAAGTATCCGCTAACGCTGATGGTGACCAGTGAAGCACGCAAGCAGGAGGTTGAGGCACAGGTGGCCAGCGCGAAACTGCACGCGAATATAACGGTTGATACCCGCGAGGGCGCCGTTGAATCCATCAACGAGCTCACTGCTCTCCTAAATAAAGGCGGGACGGTCACCACGGTAAAATCGCCCTCCCGCAACGACGTCTGCACCTGCGGTAGTGGAATCAAATTCAAGAAGTGCTGCGGCTGACGGCAACCGGGGCATAGAGGGCAATGGCTATGATTGTTTGCGGAGTTGAGCTGACTGGCAGCGATGCGGTGGTGTGTTTGCTGAATATGGACAGGGGGCAGTTCAACCTGCCGGAGTGCAAGGTCCGCAAACTGTCACTGCCGAAAAACCATAGCCGTGAAGATCTTCAGCGGTTCCAGGCGGCCTTTGCGGAGTTAATGGCCGAGTACGGGGTCACCCGTGTCGCGATCAAAGAACGGATGCCCAAAGGCAAATTTGCCGGTGGTGCCATCAGCTTTAAAATGGAAGCGGCCATTCAACTGATCACCAGTGTTGAGTTGACGGTGACCTTGCTGCCCCCGGCACTGATCAAATCCACCCTGGCCTCCAACCCGCTGCCCATTGCGTTTTCCGACACGGGTTTGAAGGCCTTTCAGGAAGCGGCCTTTATCACCGCCTATGTGGGACAGCTGCAAGGGCGTTGAGCCTGAAAGTGTGCACTGGCAATTAGAGATTACGCGCCTCCCGCGTCTCGGCAATGCCACCCCGGTCAAAACAAGCAGGCCAAGCACAAAGGCAATCACAGTCACCGGATAACGTCCTCAATCGGCCGCCTGAGAGAGCGCGGCATCTGCGGGCCATGGCCAATCCGCAAAATAAGGTCCGGGCGCCGGCCGTCGATGCCAATGGCGCGGGCAAATTCCGAGCGCAGTGTCGCAACCTCCACCGGCTGGTTAATAAACGCCGTGCGCAGGCCCAGGGCGGCAGCCTGAAGGGCCAGGCGCTGGTAACACCGCCCAGCCTCAATCCAGTGGGGAATGTTGTCTGCCTCTGAATAGATAACGGCAATCGCGGATGAACTGTGGATATGCCGATGATCTTTCTTGTTCTGGTTTTTCGCAGAGAACGAGCCCTTCATCGCCAGCAATCCCAGCCAACGGGGCACGGCCGGGTTGCCCATGGCGGGCCCATACAGGCCATCGCCGGAACGTACCGCCTCTTTGCCGTTGAACCGAATCCAGGATTTGAGTTCACCAGCCCATGCAGCGTCCGCAAACTGGGCGTCGTTGCCCCTGGCAACGTAATCTGCAACCAGATCTTTCTGATCGGCCCGGGTCATCAGAAGCACCGACACGCCGTCACCAACGCCAGCCCCCTGAAAGAGGTCCAGTTCTTCTGTGGTGAGCGGCACACCGTCATACTCCGAACGGCTGCACTGGCGCAGGGGGATCGCCTCGAAAAGCGCAGACCGCTCGGCCGCCGCCTCTTCAAAGTCAATCATCAACCCCGATGTCGATGCATCGAATCGACAGTGGCTCTTCAGCCCGAACGCCTGCGCTGCAAGCAACAAATTCTCGGTGGCACACCCCAGGCTGGCATAAAGGTGGTGATCATCCGGATCGACGGCAGGGCAGCGCCTGGACATATCTGGAAGAACCTGTATCCGGTTGGATTCAAGCTTGAATATCCAGGGCTGCGTATTATGACTGGACGCCGCCAGAGTAGCGTACCGCACCAGTTCTCTGTAATCGTGTGGTGAGGCGCCTGGTTCACCATGGCGCCAGGTTTCACTGACCCTGTCCGAGTAGTTCATAGTGCCTCCAGACTCTGGAAACCGGCGGAAACTGGAAACCAATACTAACCCAACTTCGCAGAGGAGGTAGTGATTCAGGTCAGCGCTGAACCTTCAAAGAAGCCGCGAAAATAAATCTGTCCCGGTTTTCTGCACTGCAGTGTGCATTAAAACTTTTGATCTATAGTGATGAGTATGTTGCATCACCATCTCCTCCGTGATGGGGAAAGAAACCATGAAAAAAATAGCCCTTCAAATCGCCACATTTCTTGCTGCATTTTCATGTTATGGATCGGTAAACGCGACAGAGACGAGAACGCCTCTCGTTCCTCTGCCCTCTATCGACGATTTTACAAATGGCGATGGTTGGGGTGTTGGGCTTGGGCTAGGGGTTGAATATGAGACGGCTTATGAGGGGTCGGACGAATTTGAGATAGAGGTCGATCCGGCTGGGGGTGTTCAGTGGCGAACTGGCGAACATCTTTTTTTCTGGGCAGGTGAAGCTATTGGGTGGCGAAGCGTGGCCAGGGATGCCTGGTTGTTTCAAACCTCTATAGGTTACGAAGAAGGCCGTGAAGAGGACGATTCAGAAGATGGCAGGCTGGATGGGTTGGGCGAATCGGATTCTGGGGTGGCATTGCTGTTGGAAGTGCGTCATGCCCTTGCAGAAGACTGGCGTTACTTTTTAGATGGCCGTGTATTAACAGGGGAAATTGGTACGCTCGGGATTTTCGGCGTCGGAACGTGTTTGGGTTGCCAACCTGACGGCACTGGCTGGGAAGTTGGCGCTGCTGTCACGTTCCACGATGGTAAGCTCGCCAACCGGGACTTTGGCGTGGACAGACAACAGGCCATTGATTCAGGCCTTCCAGAAACCGATGTTGATAGCGGTTATAGATCATCCGGGGTCAATGTTAACTATCGAAATTACCTGAACGAGAACTGGCAGGTCTTCGGTGAAGCTCTTTACGAACTCTATGGGAGTGACGTTAAAGATAGCCCGATATCTCGAAACAACTACGAAGCAGAGATCGGTATTGGCTTCATTTATGTTTTTTGAAAACCGAGCCCGTTTGCGCTTCCAGTCATTTTCTAAAGAATCTTGGATTTCGTTCGATAAAAGAATCAATCCAGCGTTCCAGAAACGAGCCTCTGTCAGCATTCTTCAGATAGCGCCATCCCAGTACGGAAACCACCAAGGCGCCGATTGCATCCACGATGAGGTCCCACATGGTATCCGTTAACCCGGACGGGTCGCCAAGCATCGGCTTTTGCATATTCATGCCGAAGACGCCATCCATGGTGAACTCTAGAATTTCCCACAGCGCGCCCACGCCCAGGGCAAAAATAAAGGCGAAAAAGGCGACAAAGCCGGGTTTCATGTGCACATGAATCTTCTCGGCCTCGTTCATAACGTGCACCAGCAGAAAACCGAGAATGCCCAGCAAAAACCCTGATGTGGTGTGCAGGGCCACATCCCACCACCAGAACCGCGTGTAATAGCCGCGGATCTCTCCGAGAAACAGAGACGCAAAAACAAACCCGATGGCAGCCAGCTGCAGCTCAGGAGGGATGTGTATTCGGAAACGGCGTTCAAACAGCAGCGGGAAAAAGGTAATGGCGATGATCATTGACGTCAGGAAGGCGGTGAACCAATTCTGGCTCACAACGGCCAGGACGGTTTCACCCGCCAGTATCAGTTGGAGAACCAACGTAATCCTTCGATGCGTTACACGAATGCGCATAAGTTTCTAAATACTTTAGGAGATTGGTTGTATCAAGATAGATTTACCTGGCTTGTAAATCTACGAGCGAAAAAACCAACGGATCCTGGTGCGGGCGTAAATTCCGCCCGGAACAAGTAGCCGATCGGCCCGGTTTCCTCACTTATCCTGCCAGCGCATAGTTGATCGCCGCACACACCGCGGCAACCTGCGCGGCGTTGCATTGCTCAGGGGTCACTCGGTCGCTGTCCGGGTAGACCTCGGTGATACTCGCAGGCCTGCGCTCCGTGCTTGAGCTACGACAGTCCCTACTGAAATCCCCGGGGAGTCCGTGTCGGGACCAGCGCCACCCTCGATGCATGGATAGAGCCGGTATTCCTGAATGAGGACAAGAAAGCTGTCAAAAACAAAGACCGCCCAGACGGCCTATTGATTCTACGAACCGGCAGACGTGAATGGCGGGCACTGATAGAAGGCAAGGACAGCAACGACACCATTGGTGAGGAATTAACGCTCGAAAAATAAATCTGATCTAGCCCCGGTTTTCACGTTGTTTTCGGCCCCTGCATCGAATTCAGAGAATAATACGCTATTCCGCTCAGAGCGTTTCACCTTGTACATCAGGTCGTCTGCCAGGCGAATTGCTTCGTCGGGATTTAACGGTGGAACAGGAAACACGGCCACCCCTACGCTGAATCCTATGGGCCAGTTGTTACTCCCGGCCAAATTGACAAGGGCTGTGTGCAGGTCTTTAAAAAAGCTGCGTGCGCCAAGCATGCTGGTTTCAGGCAGCAGTATGGCGAATTCGTCGCCGCCCAGCCGTGCACCCAGATCGGAGACCCTGAGCCTTTTGGTCAGAGTACAACCTACAGCCTTCAGAATTTCATCACCTGCACTGTGGCCAAACAAGTCATTTACACCTTTGAAGCCGTCTATATCGATATAGCCCAGCGCCGTACTGTGGCCATGGCGGCGGGAAATATCGAAAACCGATACAGATTCCTGCCCGAACGACCGGGCATTGTGAAGGCCGGTCAGACTATCCATCTGTGCAAGTGCCGTCTGGGTTTCCAGGAGCTTTCGAATTATCGACGTGAGATAGACCGTCAGAGCAAAAAAGCTTAGCCGAACCAGGGCGTTCCAGAATGCGATTGCCGGGTGGCTATAGGACTGGCCGGACGTGTGGTCGACCAGTAGCCAGACAATAGCGGCCGCCAGGGCCATCAGGAAAGCCGCGCGTGGGCTTAGGTACCAGGCCGCAATGCCGACAGGAATCAGATAAAAAAATGCTAGCGCAATCTCGTTCCCTGTCAGCTGATCGATGACACCAATGACCAATAAGATCAGCGCGCAAAGCAGACCAACTCGAAAGGCAGACTGGGACGAGAGTAATGCGTGAACATGATCGAGCATTGGCAGCGCTCCCTTTGTGAATGCGCGTGATAGCCAAGGGGCATGCGGTCCCGGTTTCCATGAACGAACGCCATGTTCAAGAGCTGATACCTATCTTCGTCCTCTTATTCCCCGGTTGCCAGTGATACTTTATTAACCTCCACCATCAAGTCATCTGACGGCGAACCATCCCCTGCTTAACGATCACCCTGGCCTGTCCTGGCATCAGCTTCCCCTTGCTTTCGAAGCAAGAGTCCGTTCTGTGTCATTTTCTTGCTCCCAAAAAAGCGCGAAAACCGGGACAGATTTCCAATGAAAAATTGAGCCTCCCCGCCAGACACATCTTTCCCTACTATTTCCGCTACTATCAAAGTAAGTCGGTGTTAGAGACACAGCCACTATGGGACTGTCGATAAAACAATCGGAATTTACAACGGAAGAATTTGACCGTTTTGCTGCCAAGGTACGAACGGATCTTACCGCACTCACCCGCCTTCTGGACCGGCCCGGCTTTGGTGAGGGAGGATCTTCCATTGGTGCCGAGGTCGAGTTCTACATCGTAAACCCGGACCTGCGCGTTCAGCCGATCAACACAGAACTAGCCGCCAGCGTTCAGGACCCACAACTGACGGTTGAGCTCAACCGCTTCAATCTTGAATACAACCTCAGCCCCCAGGGCTTCAAAGGAGCCCCCTTTGCCAGAACCGAGCAGGAACTGCTCGAGGCCATGCAGCGAATCAACCAGCACGCCGCCCCATTGAATGGCGAACTGGTCCCTATCGGCATTCTACCCACTTTGCGCCAGTCCGATATGGGCGCGAAGGTGATGACAGACGAACCCCGCTACCATGCGCTATCCAACGCATTGATCCAGCAACGGGGCGAGCCATTCAGCATCCATATCGGTGGCAATGACGTCATCGACCTGGAAGCGGACGACGTCACCATGGAAGGGGCGAACACCTCGTTCCAACTGCACTGGCGCGTTCCTGCCCAACACTTTGCAGACTATTTCAACGCAGTCCAGCTGGTGACGCCCATTGCGCTGGCTCTGGCCAGCAATTCGCCCAGCCTGTTCGGCCACCACCTCTGGGACGAAACCCGTATCGCCCTGTTCAAACAAGCCGTCGACAGCCGGTCACCCAACCACAGAACCTGGAAACACCCGCCACGGGTCTATTACGGCAACGGCTGGGCACGCAGCGCCTGGGAGCTGTTTGCAGCTTCGGCATCCTTGTATCCCCCCATCCTTCCATTGATGTCGGAAGAAGATCCGATGGCTGTTATTGCTCGGGGAGACGTACCGGAACTGACCGAACTGCGACTGCACCATGGCACTACGTGGCCCTGGAACCGGGCCATTTTTGATCACAAAGAAGGCGGCCATCTGCGCATCGAGATTCGTTCCATGCCGGCCGGACCAACGGCCGTGGATATGTGCGCGAACGGGCTGTTCGTCATCGGCGCGGCATTGGCGGTACTCGAGGATATCCGTCACCTGACGTCGATACTCCCCTTTCATTACACCGAACACAATTTCTATCGTGCCGCCAAATACGGCATCGGTGCAGACATTATCTGGCCGCACAAAGACCAGGTACAGTTACAGGATACCCCCCTGTTGAACGTTGCCCGTGACCTGCTGCCGCGCGCCCGGGAAGCCTTGCAACGAACCGCGGTGGACGAGGCGGAGATCCACCGCCTGCTCGGGATCATCGAAGGCCGCATTCAAACCGGGATGACGGGCGCCCGATGGCAGCGCCAGATCACCGAGTCTTTTTTCAGATCCCAGACTACCGACGAGGCGTTCAAGAGTATGCTGTCTCTTTACATGGGCAACCAGAAGAAAAACACACCACTGCACGAATGGACGTTGTCGCCATGAGCCACTCGGACACCCTGGATTATCTCAACAACCCGTCACCCCAGACACTGGGCCGCTCGCCCCTGGAGTGGCTGAACCGGCTGCAACGGCCCACGGTGATTCGCGTTGCTGGCCGCGATCCTTCCAGGACCCGGGCCATGGCAACGCTGCTTCACGGCAACGAACCCTCAGGGCTGTTCGCGATTCACCGATGGTTACTGGAGCAGCACACCCCGGAAGTCAACCTGCTGTTCCTTCTGGGCGGCGTCCATCCCGCGAAAACCCCGCCGATATTCTCGCTGCGCCAACGGCCAGGCGGACGTGATCTGAACCGGTGCTTCAAAGAACCGTTTGAAGGAGAGGAAGGCGCCATTGCCGAGGCCATGCTGACCGAGCTTCAGACAGCCAACCCCGAGTGCCTGCTGGATGTGCACAACACCTCAGGCACCGGCCCTGCCTTCGCTGTGACCATCACCAACGACGCTGCCCATCAAGCGCTGGCGTCGCTCTTTACTGACCGGCTGATCATGACGGATCTTCGCCTGGGTGCACTGATGGAATATTCCGAACAGGAGGTTCCCACGGTGACCATCGAGTGTGGCGGGTCTCAGGATGATCACGCGCACCAACTGGCGTACGAAGGGCTTGTTCGGTATGCCTCACAGCCAGACGTGCTATCGCAGGAAAAAGCGGATTGGAACGTTGCTGTGCTGCGCAACCCGATTCGAGTGGAGTTGGCACCCGATGCGACTATCGAGTACCGATTAACGCCCAGTGGGCAGGCGGACCTCACGTTTCCGCCCGACATCGAACACCGCAATTTCGGGATTGTGTCGCCGGATGAGCCTCTCGGATGGGTTGGGCAAAAAGGCCTGGACGTTCTCACGGCGATCAGCCACAACCGGACCGAGAACATGGAACAGGTACTTCAAATCAGGGATGGGCGAATCTACCCCGCCCAGGCTCTCAAGGCCTTCATGATCACCACCAACCCGGCGATTGCGAAGAGCGATTGCCTGTTCTATGCCGTCAAAGCAACGGGCGATCCCATTTTTTAGACCATAGCGAGCCGGTTTTCCCGTGACAGGCGGGGATAAGTAAGTAGCCAAACAATAAATCTGCCCCGTTTTTTCTTCTTAATCTGTGCCGATTTTCTTCCCCTTCGCCAGCAACGACAGTTGCACGTCGTGCCAGCGGGACAAAAACACTACCCCACAGATAGCACCTATCAACGCCATGAACATATCAGACTGTGTATCCCAGACGTATCCCTGGGCTCCGAGGAAAGCGTCCGCGGCGTCGTCCGACAGCAACGCCACCCACCACTCGATCATCTCGTAGAAGGCACTGAAGGCCAGTGCAATGGAAACAACAAACAACACCAGCCAACCACCACGCACCACGTTGCGACGCACAAGAATTTCCCGCGCAATTAACGCTGGTACCAGACCCTGGAAAAAATGCCCCAGTTTGTCGTAGTTGTTTCGCTCACTACCAAACAGGCCGTCAAACAGTGGCACCTCGGCGTAGGTGTAGTGCCCGCCCACAAACAGAATCACACAGTGGGCCAGGATCAGCGTATACAGCAATGGGGTGAGTGGGAATCGCCTATAAGTGACCAACAGGAGCAGACCGCCGACGATTCCGGGGGATACCTCAAGGAACCATGTCAATTGATCCTTCGGGTCAATGCCCGACCAGATCAGCACACTTCCAAAAATGAACGCCCAACAAAGAATCCATGGATTCATCAAATGGCAAGCCTCCAATACAGTAGACGTCTGATAGCGTTACACTGATTCGAACGGAAAACTACTTACATTATTCTTTGATCGCACAGTCGAAAGGAATGTGTAGCGAAATTCAAGAAAGGAAACTAAAACGATCCCGGCTTTCCTACTGCCAGCGCATAGTCGATCGCCGCACACACCGCGGCAACCTGCGCGGCGTTGCATTGCTCAGGGGTCACCCGCTCGCTGTCCGGGTAGACCTCGGTGGTGGTCCTGTAGCGGGCGTTGGTCATGCTGGTGCAAAGGCCAAGCTGCGCCAGCGGATACTGAATAACGCCCCGGGCGGCCGCCGGTGAACCGAGGATCTCGCCGTTGTCATCCGCCGGCGCGATATGGGTGATCTTTTCCACTGCCTTGATCAACGCCTGCTGGAATTCCGGGTGCGGGCTCTCGGTGTCATCCACCAGGTAGAAGCCGTCCGGAATGCTCCCCGGCTCAAACGGTTTGCCATCACGGGCCGCAAGCGCCGGGCGAAACTCCGTTTCGTCGGTATCAGTGGTCTCGTGCAGGTCGATGTGCAGCAGCATTGGCTCATCGATCGAAGCGACCAGTTGCATGAGCGCCGCCGACTCCCCGGCCTGGCCGTCATCACGAAACGAGCGGTTTGGATCAATCGCGTTCGCGTTCCAGCGATGAATGCGTTCGTAAGCCCAGGGGCTGACGCAAGGCGCGACCAACAGGTTTACTCGCCCGGCATAATCCGCTGCCTGCTGCTCAACGAACTGCAGCGCACCGTGAACACCGCTCGTTTCATAGCCATGCACTCCGCCGGTAATCAGCACCACCGGCCGATCGGCACGCCAGTCGCGGCTGCGGATTGCCATCAGCGGATAAACGTCCGGGCCATATTCCAGACGGCCATACTCTTGCACGTTGAAGCGCGAACGTAGCCGCTCGACCACGCTCAACACGTCGGACTCGTAACTGCGTTGACGGGTCTGCCGTGACAGCCACTCAGCACGTTCCGCGTCGCCCCAGGGAGTGCCGGGCGTACCGATTGGATAGGCCGCTGAAGCGGAGTTCATATCGTGGAAATACCGTCGATCTCGGTCACCGTTTTGGCATCCGCCCGCTCAATAATTTTCACGAGGGTGGATTGAATCGTTTCATCTTCCCGGGCGTCACCGCCACTTACAAACGTTTGCTTCTGAGGATCGGCGCCCTCTTCCTCAGTAAATGAAACAACGACTTCGGTGGCTGAATCCGGCGTTTTACCAAAGTTCGCTTTACCAAAATACTCCAGAGAAACCAACGGATAGCCATGAAAGCCCTTCTTAACCTGCTTTGCAATGCGCTTTTTTGCTTTATCCAAATGCATAATAAGGCCTGTCGCTGCGCTTGTTATCTGGGTGCCACATGAACATCCAGTTGATACCGTTCGCCAATTCTATGCCGTTCAATCCATCAAAAATAGATCTGTCCCGGTTTCCGCTACACCGACCGTCAGCATGGAGCTACACTGGCTTCCCACCCGACAATGGCTCATCCGGAATCAAACATGCGATTTTTTGCTCTACTGACAGCACTCCTACTAACAGGCTGCACTTCGACCAGCCATGTACCTTCCTCCGGTACCGAGTTCACTCTGGATGGCTGTACACCCTTCCTGAACTGTGTATCCAGCACCTCATCAGTGGGCCTCTATTACGTGGAACCCATTCAGCTGACTGCGCCCCTGGATCAGCCGACATGGGACACCGTGAAAGCTGTCGCCACTGAAATGCCGGGCGCCAGGCTCAATGACTCGCGCTTTGGCTATCTGGACATGACCTTTCATAGCGACCTGCTCCGCTTTCCCGACTACTTCGAGGTTCTGGTGAGCCCGGACCGACGCAGTCTTGATGTCCGATCCCAGTCGCTAGTCGGCTTTTATGATCTGGGAGTTAACCGGCGCCGCGTGGAGCGCTTCAGGCACAATCTGGTTGAGTCTGGTGTTGCCAGCGGTAATAGCCAGGCTCTGAAAAGTGCTGACTGAGGGAAGGCGAAACCGGGACAGATCTATTTTTCCAGTTTCATCTCTGAACTTGTTACCGCCTAGCTAAACCGGGACAGATCCGGGAAAGTAGATCTGCCCGGATTTTCCGTAACAATTCGTTTCATTTTTTGAACTGTGCAGATTGTTGCTAGGTTGGTAACTTGCGCTCTGTAATGCCAAATTTCACCGAAGAAGGTCACCTCACTGTAGGCCCGCGCGGGAAGCAAACTCAAAAAATTAAAGGATGAAGTATGGAATACGATGACCTGGAATACGTCGGCTTTTGGGCTCGAACTGGCGCAACGCTGATCGATACAGTCTTGATAGGTATTATTGTGTTTCCCTTGCTCACGGCGTTCTATGGTGAGTCCTATTGGGATAATACAAGTTTGATTGTTGGGCCTATGGATTTTCTTTTGTCCTGGGTGTTTCCTGCTATAGCTGTGATTCTATTTTGGGTATCAAAACAGGCGACGCCAGGGAAAATGGCCGTTTCTGCCAAAATTGTTGATGCCAAAACTGGCAATGCTGCAACCACTGGCCAGCTGATCGGACGCTACCTCGCATACTACCTCTCCTTAATACCTCTTGGTCTTGGCTATTTCTGGGTGGCCTTTGATGCCCGCAAGCAGGGCTGGCATGACAAGCTCGCGGGGACCGTGGTTGTGCGGAAGAAGCACCGGGCACCGAAACCGGTTTCGTTCGACTCCTGAAATACGTGTATAGGAGGTTTGCTGCAAAGGCCGACTGAATATGAGAGAGAAAGGGGCCAATGCTGCTGCTCTTACCTCAACAGGATTCCACACCAAGCGAGACATTGTGCTGACACAATTTTGTAGGCCAATACCGCTGTCTCAACGTCCATAAGGGACCGAAACTGGGACAGATTTATTTCGCGGTTTGAAAGGGTTCGAAAAACAGATCTGTCCCGGTTTTCCGCGCTCTGGCCAACAATTCATCGTTCGGTTAGGTCGCAAAGCGAACGTTCGAATTTTGGAATAACGCTAGAGCGCGCCGACGTGCTCTGATTCGTCCGTGTGGCGTGAATTGTTAGGTGTGATCACTTTCATGCGCCCGAATAGCTAAACACTAGCTTTTTCGACTCCATGTTAGCGAACTGCATTTTCCACATACTGCCCGTAGATCTGACTGAAGGACAGCGTGGCAATGAGTACCAAGGCCAGTTCAATCCCAAGAAATTTTCCTATCACGGCCGACTCTCGGTAGTCGGGTTCTACCCCGTTTGCTGTGCGCCCCATAGAGAGGTTCTAGGATGACTCTACGGTCTTTTCATCCACGTGACACGTCCAAGACGAAGATGTCGATGCGCCCTTTAAGTCCATGGTCGAGACGCTCTTCGATGGTCTCTTTTAGCTGACTGGCTGTCTCCTGGCCATGTCCTTGTCGACCTTTGACTTTCTCCCAGGATCCAAACCAGAAGACTAAGTAAATGCCTTGGCCCTGAGCTGCCGGGTGAATAGCATAGAGCTGATCGAGTTGCATTGAGGCGGCTGTATACAGATCTTCGTGCCATTGTCCTTTTGCCTCAATGGGAAGCATCAATTCCTTGCCAGAAGACATTCTGACCGCCGAGATGTCGCAGCGATTAGCGCTCTTAACTTGGTCTTCAATTTCAATCTTGATGCCTTTGGGTTGAAGCTTGAGAGAGAGACGATCCGCAACTCGTTTGGAAGCCTCAACTTCTCCGAGCCTCTTAGCGCCGCTGTAAAAGAGATTGCCTGTATCAAATTCACCGCCTGATATTTCACCCTGAAGTTTTTCGAGCTCTTCCAGCACCAGTTGCCTGAGGCCTTCAACCGTCACTACTTCATCTCGGTGAAGCACATTGAAAATGTCGGAGGGGGACGGCGGACTAAAGTCTCTAAGCGCAATCGTGCGATAAGCGCCACTTTTTATCGTTTTGAGCTTCTCCCGAAAACATTCGAAGCGCCCGTCAGCTTGGAGCTGGTCCAGGACCAACAAGCTGCTCTCCGGGTGGTCATTTGCTATCTGCCACACCAGATCATTCAAAAGCCTATAGGCTCGCTCTTCTCTCGGGCTATCAGACCCCCAATGATTGGGTAAGTGCACCTCTGGCCAGTCGTCAATGAACGATTCCAGAATCAAACGTATTTTTTTGGCGCTTAGGCGTGGCCAAGACGGAGTCCCGGTTCTCATTAGCCCGCCGAACAGGGACTCAAACTCGAAAATAAGGTCCTGGTCGCTAGAAAGCCAATCTGACATGAGCGGATGGAGGTCAGGTACAAAGTAAAGATGCCGTAAGCACCAAAAAACAAGTTCTGGCTCGCGTGGAGTCCTGTCGCACGCACTTGACCATGCCTCCAGACATTCATGTGCTCGCTTCTGAACCCGCCCGGCCAGCTCATCCACGCGACCGGCCTTCAAAGCAGCGTCAAAGAGGCATTCCAACACCCAAGTTTTATTGCCGCGATAGTCGTCGAGCCACTCAAGAGCAAGCGGACCGGCAATGGACGAAAACATCGGATCATCACGAAGCCAATGGACCCCTTCCGCTTTTCCGTCGGGATCATGACTGTCCAGCTGTGTTTGGACGAACCGAATCAAATAGCTGCGCTTGTCTGCATCGTTTTGGAATAGGCGAGCATCCACCTCATCACGAATTTGAGTCCACTCATCCTTTTGGATGCTATCGAATCTTAGATCGATATTCGCCCTAAGTATTTCGAGGGCTTGCTGATCGAGCGTTTCGAGTGAACCGGTCTTCCGGAATATTTCAACACTTGATGCTATCAAAATCCATTCAGCTTTTAGATACCGGCTTGCGCCATGGAGTTTGGCTGCTTCCTCGAGAGAAGGAAGTTGACGTTGGAGATGTGGCAGGCAATTGATAAACGACCGGCGAATTGGCTCCAGATCCCCGAAGAGTCCCTCTACCTTCTCAGGATCCTGAAGATAGTGGCTAGCAATATCCCCCAGGAAGCCGAGATTTTTACCGGATTCAAATAAATCGCGATCACGCTCAATAGCCGCCCTATTCCGCGCCAACCGCTTTTCTCGTTTTGCTTGATACTTGCGGCTTTTCCTCTCCCACCTTAGTTGGTTTTCTTTCCACCATGCCTTGGATTCACGCTCTAACTTGTACCAATGGCGCATGAACTCACTGGCCTCAGCCGCTTGTTGGCGCATTAGATGTCTAAGCTTTGATACTTCCTGAAAATTGCTGCGTGTTTTAGGAACCGCTCTCATGTGAAGAGCACACCACAAACGTATATTGCCCAGGGTAAAGGCATATCGGGCCAAGACGACCAGGTCCTGAGCTTGTAGCTTAATGCCAGAGTGGATGTGAGGGTGGAACAAAAACGGGTTGAGAAAAGGCTCGTCGGTTTCGGAAGCAGTTCGATCATCACAAGCTATTTTCAATAGTTCCTGTCGAAGCAAATGGTTCTTCTGAAGTACTTCCGTCGCCTTACTCCGCTGTCCATCGATATCGTTGTGGAAGTTGAGGTTTCGGATCCAACGATAAATTCTGGGCGCCTCAAAATCGTCATGCTCGCTCTCAAAAAATTGATCGAGCAAATGCCCGATAATCTTGCTGATACCGTCCCTGCAATGGCACTCAAACCGGTTTTCGGCACCGCACGTGCATTGTAGCCCTTTGCTCAGCTCGTCAAGGAGCCAAGCAACCTCTTTGCCGTTGAGGGAGCGGATATATCGAGTGATGAAAAGTCGGGAACCTACGTTGTCGTCCGCTCTCAGTGCATCATCGTTTGAATAAAGAACGGCGGAGCCCAATAGAAGCGCCTTCTGTGATTCTCGGCCAAACTGTTGGCTGCCGAGTTCCCTGAAAAACATGGCACCTAGTTCGAGAGAAACCGCATCGCCTCTGGCTATCAAATCATGTAGGTTCGACTTGTGATCACGGTTGTGAATAGCGACGAGGCAGTGAGCAGCGAGACGGCGCAACCCGGCCGGCTCCGAATCATCAAGCATCAGGTTGGTAAGATCCCGATCCAGTTCAGTTGCAGCAGGCGTTCCTTCCAAAAGATCCAACACTAGGGCTCTGACTTGGATACCAGCATTTATATCGAACAATAACTCGCGAACTGGCTCCTTGAGATCGGCCGAGAAAAATCCCGAAATGTTGAGTGATCGCCATACATCACCACCACGGAAGTAGGGATCATCATCCGCTTGCTTTCTAAGCGCATGAAGTAAGTATATTTTTGAGCGCGTAGTCAATCGGGAAGGATCCCCGTTTGCTAGCACTGCGTACGGAGCGAGCTGTATCGCTCCCCGCTGTATGCTTTCTCCGCCAACGGCAGCGAGCCAACCTAAGAGGCCTCGCAATTCTTCGCGGACAACGGAATTGGGGGCTATGAGGGCAAAACACTGTCGTAGTGATAATGGATCACCTGGATCATCGATTCGTTGAGCAAGATACTCGGCCGCACAATATTCCTCGACAACCCGGTGTACTGGACGGTGAGAGTTCTGATCATCAGTTGGGACAAACAATCTTGAGTCCAGGACACAGTTAGGGTTGTGTCTGGTGGAAGACACGATACTTTGCAGACGGGGGAACAGATCCGTCTTTAGCGTATCCGCAATGCTGATGCCGACGGCGCCCGAAAGTAGAAGTACAGTAAAAGCTTCTTTGGATATCTCGATTTTTAGATCAGATGAAACGCTGTTTCTCTGGGGACGCTGCTTATTTGCCTCAAAGGCGAGCCTCTCAACCGCGTCATGAAAGACCTGCCTCTTATCTACAAAATTGCCTTGGCTTTCCACAAAGGCTTCAGAGAACAGACTAAGAAAGAGCGGGTTCCCAAGAAGTGGAGCAAGATCGAAGGCATCTACAGCTTGTAGGAACTTCGAAAAATCTTGTTCGGGGAAGAGATGTTCGAAGAATGCCTGCTGCTCATTCTCTGAAAGAGCATTCAGATAGGTAACATAAGGATCTGTCGCGAAACATTCTTTGACAAGGTGGGTGTTTGACTCTTCCCACTCGCTAGATCGACTGGCGAAGATAACCTTCTTAGGTTGGGTTTTCCTGGCCTTGGAAATAAGCTCATCAAGGCCTGACTCGTTGAGCCTTGCAACTTCGTCAAGCCCATCAAGGACTAGGAAATCACATTGACGTGGTTCAGTCTCCAGCTTGAATAATCTGGCAGATTCCGATTTTACCCCCAATTGAAGTCCTAAGCTTTTCAGAAGTTCGGACTTCCCCGCACCGGGCTCTGCGAGAACGATTATGACAGAACTGCTCTTAAGCAGCTGTTCCTCGGTGAGGCAGTCATCCTCATGGTTCAGTGTTCGGGGTAAATAGAATTCTTCACTCATTTTAACGCCAAGCCTAGTCTACCGCCTTTGAAAGGGCCCATTTTGGCTGACATATAGCCCCTATGAACAGACTCGAAATCTGCCCAAAGAGAAATCTTCCAGTTATACCCTCTTGAGCCGAGCGCTATTGTTAAATGGATGGGGAAATGTTCGCTTTTGTTTAGTATTGCCTGGGCTGCGAGGGGTCGCAAAGCGGACATTCAGGCGAATAGATCATCACTTTACCTCGGAGAAATTCAGCTTCTTTTTAGGAATGTCCGCAGTAATGGGCTCGAACCCGGCCATAAGATACATGGTGCAACAAGGCGATTTTAGCAACCAAGAGGTGTCCGAAATCATTGAGCTAATACAGTAAGAGTCGTTTAAATCGACTTCGGTTCGATATCCTCCCCCGAGGCCTTCGGCCGGTTTACTTGATCGCTAATCGCCTTGAGCCTCTGCATCATGTCGGCGAAAGACCATGGGAGATCACCGGGAAACATAACACCCATTTTCTCCCAATCCTCTTCCAGCGCCTTGGCCACCTCCCCTTCCGGCATAATCTTGAGTGAGCCCGGTACCGCTTCGTTCCATTTGGCCGTCGCTCGTTTGAAGTACTTCTGTTTGTGGTCCACAACCTTGGCTAGCAAATCCTGATTTTCAATGAATTCGGGGTTTTGCTCGTGAATCGCGATAACGTCATAGATATGCCGCGACTGACGTTCACCCAGACTCGCCACGCCTCGATGATTGATTTCATGGAGGGCGGTGAGTTTTTCAAAGAACGTGCGATCACATCCCAGAACATCGACGATGCAACTGTCATCGTGCTGAACTCCCAGACCTTCTAGCACCATCGGAGTTACCGCGTGGGTGTCTGACGGCTCCAGGCCAGCCTTCCCACCACACTCAAGCAGCACCCTCGGCCTTATGTATCCGCCAGCTGGCGCCTGGAAAAGCTGAGGGTAGAAAATCTCGATGTCCAGGCCGTTTGGCATCACCTTAACGCTGAAGTCCGAGTGAATCTGCTCCAGTTCTTCAAGCAGGAAGGGAGCCAAAACGTTGTATACGTTATCGGCCGCCGCCGAATTCAGCTTCTCGACTCTCTTTTTTCGAGGAGTGTTCTTTTCCCCACCCTCAGGCTCGGGGTGCCCAAGGAATTTCATATCAAGCGAAAGGTCGATGTCTTCAGACATTCGATCGATGCATTGAAAAACCTTGCTGAGCGTAGTTCCGCCTTTAAACATGAACGGTGTGGAACTCTTCCCGGTATGGCTTGGCTTGAGTTTCTCAAAAAGAAGCTTCAAGACCAGTGTCACATAGTAGTCTTTCTCCAGTACGTAGCTGGGCAATCCCGTTCTCGATGCACCCGCCGTAAACAGGTCCTTCTTCTCGGCGTCACTCAGCGTAAACAGGTACGGTTTAGCCATTGCCTTACTCCAGGATCGGTTGCGCCCACTTCAGCTTGCCCTCAAGCGCTGAAATCAGTTTTTTTTGACCTTTCTCTGACAGCGAGAGATAAACGTTCTTGAACACATTTTCCTCTCGCTTCACATGCTCCTTTCCGGCGTACTCAAGTGCTACCCACAATCGAGCGGCCGTTTCCTTTTCACTCTTTGACAGTCCACTCAGCTGTTCCACTGCGTGTTCAAAGGCCTGGCTGTATTTGAACTCGATCTGGGCCTTTCCCAGCTTGATCGGCTGGATACGTTTCGTCGTGATAAATACAGGCTTCATTGGCATTTGGGTCGACGCCCCGAATTCATTCAGGGCCTTTGCGCCTGAAGGCACGACAAAGGCTTTCCGTTCCTTTGCGAGAACCGAAACAACCTTCTCTGGAGTAGCAAAGGCAGGCCCGAACCGGGTCGGCTTGGGCCGTTGCCATAGGCCTCGTTCGAGGGGCGCAACAATCTCGGCTTCCTTCAGTTTCTTGAGGCTCTGAGAAATGAGGGGACCATGGCCTCCGAAGCGCTTCACCAACTGCTTATGCGTAAAAACGCCCCCGTAAGGCTGCCTCTTTACGTACTCCGCAACTTTTTCGCTGATGGTCATTGCCTTAACCCTTTAAAAATACTCGGATAACGAGCCAACTCGCTAAACAGATTGTATACCATTCTGACGAATTTTTCACCAACTATCAACGAGGGCAGAAAAGCCAAGGATCTATGGCGCTAAGAATGTTCGCTTTTGTTTAGCTGAGATCTGTGAGTAGCCGTCGCTAAAGCGAACATTCAAATTAAGGGATAACGACAGTGTAAAGGGCCGGTTCGGAGCGGCAGCGGAAAACTGGTCCCGTTGACGCATTGGCTAAAGGTCATTCTTCCTCAGGGTCAAAAGGTATAGTTAGCGATACTGTTAGATGCTGGGTTATTTCTGGCATGGATCAACTGGCGGGAACATGGGGCTGAGATTCCTAAAGCGGGATTCAGCAGTTGCGTCCGTTCAGGCGCAAGCCTATCGTGAAGCAGATATGACCCGGACGGGAGTTCACCTGTGAATACCCAGCATGCCATGGCGGGAGGGGCACCGCGATTGCGTTTATTCATGCTCCTCGTGTTGTCGCTACTACTCACCGCCTGCGGCGATTCGCCGCCTCGCTATCAACCTCTGGCGCAGGACTCGGTGGTACTGGCATTCGGGGACAGCGTTACCCACGGCACCGGAGCTGGAAAGGGCGAAGACTTCCCCTCACTGCTGGCAAAGTCAGCCGGCTGGAAGGTCGTCAATGCCGGCGTGCCGGGTGACACCGCCAGTGAAGCCCGTGGACGCATCGCGGGAATGCTTCAGAAACATGAACCAGACCTGGTGATTGTGGAACTGGGCGGTAATGATTTTCTGCGGCGCCAGTCTGCCAGTCAGGTAAAGGAGCATCTTCGGGAAATCATTACCGCCGTTCGCCGGTCCGAAGCCGTGCCTGTGCTGGTAGCGGTACCAGAGTTCTCCGTGTTCGGCGCCAGTGTGGGCAGCCTCTCAGACTCGCCCATCTATGAGGAACTGGCCGAAGAAGAGCGCATCCTGCTGATCGACGATATTTTCTCCGAGGTACTTTCTGACGAGGGCCTGCGGGCCGACCGGATTCACCCCAACGCCAGGGGCTATCGCAAGATGGCTGACGGCATTGCCGCGGCGCTCACTGAGGCGGGCCTGAAATCTCAGATAGACCCGTAAGAGAATGAGTTACAGACCTATTACTAAAACGAAGTGGCCAGAACTCCCGACGTAAATCACCATAATGTGGCCGCGGATCGTAACCCTATCTTGGCCGCTTTTGTTTAATAGCCAATCGCCGATGCTTTGTCGAGCTGCCCCCAAATTTGCGTAGTTCGCCTCAATTAGTTCGAAAACAAAAACTTCGTGCCAAGCATCACTCGGCACGGAGTCATTACAGTCAGGGCTTTTAGGATTCTCGAGGCGGGAGAATACCCAGGTGGCTAGACCGTCAGGTGCTTCTTGATGAGTTCATCCGTCAGCCCCGCAATCTCATCCTCAGCAACCCGCCGCCCCCGATCCAGAATCGCAAACCGATCCGCATACTTCCGTGCAAACGGCAACTTCTGCTCAACCAGTAGCACCGTTAACCCATCTTCTTCGATCAGCCTCCGAATAACCTCCCCAATCTGCGCCACAATATTCGGCTGAATCCCCTCTCCCGGTTCATCCAGAATCAGCAGCCTGGGTTCGATCACCAGCGCCCGTCCAATGGCCAGCTGCTGTTGCTGCCCACCGGATAGATCGCCGCCTCTGCGGTGCCGCATTTCCTTCAGCACCGGAAACAGCTCATACACCCGCTCGGGGATTTTCTTGCTGCCGTCCTTACGCACAGCCAAACCAGTGCGCAGGTTTTCCTCCACAGTCAGCAGCGGGAAGATCTGCCGTCCCTGGGGCACGTAGCCAATGCAGAGCCGTGAGCGGTCTTCGATTTTCTTTTTGGTGAGTTCCGCATCCTGGGCAAATTCGATGCTGCCGCTTTTGGTGGTTTCCTCGCCCATGATGCATTTCATCAGGGTGGTTTTGCCCACGCCGTTGCGACCCATCACGCAGGTGCACTGGCCCTGGGGTACGTCCAGGTCCAGATCCCAGAGGGTGTGGCTTTCGCCGTAGTATTGGTTGAGCTGTTGGATCTTGAGCATTACGCCTCCTCCCCGAGGTATACCTTGATCACTTCCGGGTCGTTGGAGACCTGGTCCATGGTGCCTTCGGCCAGCACGCTGCCCTGGTGCAGCACGGTGACCTGGCGGGCGATGGAACGCACGAAGCCCATGTCGTGCTCCACCACCACGACGGACTGTTTGCCGGCCAGGCTGGTGAGCAGTTCGGCGGTGCGTTCCATTTCCTGTTCGGTCATGCCCGCTACGGGTTCGTCCACCAGCAGCAGCCGGGGTTTCTGCATCAGCAGCATGCCGATTTCCAGCCACTGTTTCTGGCCATGGGAGAGGATGCCGGCGGGTTTGTCCCGCAGTTGTTTCAGGCCGATCATTTCCAGAACCTCGTCGATGCGGTCGCGGAATTCCGGTTTCATGATGGCGGTCAGCGTGGGCAGGATGCGCTTGTCGGTGGCCATGGCCAGTTCCAGGTTCTCGAACACGGTGAGGGCTTCGAATACCGTGGGTTTCTGGAACTTGCGGCCGATGCCCAGGCTGGCGATGTCCGGCTCGTTCTTGGTGAGCAGGTTGTGGCGGCTGCCGAACCACACGGAGCCGGTGTCCGGGCGGGTTTTACCGGTGATGATGTCCATCATGGTGGTTTTACCCGCGCCGTTGGGGCCGATGATGCAGCGCAGTTCACCGTCGTCGATGGTGAGGTTGAGGTTGTTGATGGCCTTGAAGCCGTCAAAGCTCACGTTCACGTCTTCCAGATACAGGATCGGGCCGTGGCGCACGTCCACCGGGGAGGCTTCGGGCGCGAGGAATTCGAACACGCGCTCGCGGTTGGTCAGTTGCTCGAACATGCTCATGCAGTGGCCTCCTGTGGTTTGGGTTTGGATGGATCGGCGTTGCTGTCCTCATCCGGTTTCTGGCGTTTCTGCAACAGGCCGGCGATGCCCTTGGGCAGGAACACGGTGACCAGCACAAACAGGCCGCCGAGGGCGAACAGCCAGGCGTCCGGCATGACGCCGGTGAACACGGTTTTGGCGTAGTTCACCAGGATGGCGCCGATCACTGCGCCGTAGAGGGTGGCGCGGCCACCGAGGGCGACCCACACCACGATCTCGATGGAGAACAGCGGCGAGAATTCGCTGGGGTTAATGATGCCCACCTGGGGCACGTACAGCGCCCCCGCCACCCCCGCCAGCATGGCGGACACCACGAACACGAACAGCTGCACCCGCTCCACGCGGTAACCCAGGAAGCGGGTGCGGGCTTCGGCATCGCGGCAGGCCACGCTGACCCGGCCCAGCTTGCTGGTGACAATGCCGCGGCAGATCACGTAGCCGATGGCCAGTGCGATGCCGGTGGCGATGAACAGCCCCAGCCGTGTGGCATCGGTGCGCAGGTTGAAACCGAGAATATCGCGGAAGTCGGTCAGGCCGTTGTTGCCGCCAAAGCCCATTTCGTTGCGGAAGAAGGCCAGCATCAGCGCAAAGGTCAGCGCCTGGGTGATGATGGACAGGTACACCCCGGTCACCCGTGAGCGGAACGCCAGGAAGCCGAACACCAGCGCCAGCAGGCCCGGGGCCAGCAGCACCATGATGAAGGCGAACCAGGCCATGTCGAAGCCCTGCCAGTACCAGGGCAGCGAATCCCAGTTCAGGAATACCATGAAGTCCGGCAGCACCGGGTCGCCATACACACCGCGATCGCCGATCTGGCGCATCAGGTACATGCCCATGGCGTAGCCGCCGATGGCAAAGAAGGCGCCGTGGCCCAGGCTGAGAATGCCCAGGTACCCCCACACCAGATCCACCGCCACCGCCAGCAGTGCGTAGCACAGGTATTTACCCAGCAGGGTGACGGTGTAGGCGCTGACGTGCAGCGCATGGCCTTCCGGCATGATCAGGTGCAGCAGGGTGACCAGCGCCACCGCGGCAAACAGCACCCCGAGGAATATCTGTGTGGAACGCTCCTGTAATGGCCGGAGCAGCCAGGTTTGTGATGTCGGCATAACTCAGCCCTCCGCGGCCCGGCCTTTCTGGGGAAAGAGTCCCTTCGGGCGTTTTTGAATGAACAGGATGATCAGTACCAGCACCATGATCTTGGCCAGTACCGAGCCGGCCCAGGGTTCCAGGATCTGGTTGATGGTGCCCAGTGACAGGCCCGCCAGCAGGGTGCCCCAGAGGTTACCCACGCCGCCGAACACCACCACCATGAACGAGTCGATGATGTAGTTCTGGCCCAGGTTGGGGCCGACGTTGGTGATCTGTGACAGGGCCACGCCCGCCAGTCCGGCCACGCCGGAGCCCAGACCAAAGGTGAGGATGTCCACGCGGGTGGCGCGAATACCCATGGACCGTGCCATGGCGCGGTTCTGGGTGACCGCCCGCACTTCCAGGCCGAGGCGGGTCTTGCGCATGATCAGCATCAGCCCGGCGAACACCACCAGGGCGAAGCCGATGACGTACATGCGGTTGAGGGTCAGTGACAGGGCGTCGTTGATCACCAGCGAGCCGCTCATCCATTCCGGTGTGGTCACCGAGCGGTTGAGGGGGGAAATCACCGTGCGCACCAGTTGCTGCAGGATCAGGCTGACACCAAAGGTGGCCAGCAGGGTTTCCAGCGGGCGGCCTTTGAGGTGCTGAATCACGCTGCGTTCGATGGCAATGCCCGCCAGCGCCGCCACCAGGAATCCGGCGGGGATGGACAGGATCAGCGCCAGCCCGGGCTGGCCGGGTAACAGTTGCTGCATGCCCCAGGTGGTGTAGGCCCCCAGCATGATCAGTTCGCCGTGGGCCATGTTGATCACGCCCATCACGCCAAAGGTGATGGCCAGGCCGATGGCCGCCAGCACCAGCACCGAGCCGAGGGACAACCCGAAATACAGGGTTTCAGCGGCGCGGTTCATTTTCAGTTTCTGTTCGATGGAGACCAGCGCTTCTTTGGCGCTGGCGGCCAGCGCGGGATCGTCCCCGGCCACGGCGTTGTTGAGGGCGGCGCGGGCGTTGCTGTGCAGGCTGCCGGTCAGAACGGTGATGGCCTGGGCCTGAGCTTCG
This sequence comes from uncultured Marinobacter sp., assembly GCF_947259545.1. Taxonomy (GTDB): domain Bacteria; phylum Pseudomonadota; class Gammaproteobacteria; order Pseudomonadales; family Oleiphilaceae; genus Marinobacter. The sequence continues at coordinate 494,423 of NZ_CAMYMK010000002.1, read as the reverse complement.
GCATCGCCCTGCTCCAGCTGGTAGATAGCAACGGATTCTTCAATGCGATTGCGAATCGGACCCGGCAGGTCCCGTTCCAGTAATTTGGTCAGTGGTTTCACCACACTGGCGTTCACTTTGCCCATCATGGCTTCGGCGGCGGCTTCCTGAACCTCGGGGTTGTCCGAATACAGGTCGAGCATGGCCAGCACGCCTTCCAGCTTGCCGCGGATGGCGTTGTTGATGTTGACCCGGTCCAGCTCCCGGCGGGACATCTCGCCCAGGTTCTCCCCGGTGAGTGGGTCGGCGATGGTCCAGTTGCGGCCGACGTTGCGGAGCACTTCCACCACCTGCCCGGTTTCCTCGATACGGCTCAGGCGGTTGTTGCCGAAGGCATTCAGCCAGTCTCTGGCGCGGGGATCACCGCTGTCTACGATGGCTTCAATGGCGGCGTCCATCTCTCTGGATGAGGCGTCTGCCAGGTTGGTGAGCAGCGCCTGCCCCGGATCGGCTTCGGTCTGGCTGTATGCCGGCAGGCTCAGCGCCATTAGCAAGACAAGGCCCAGGGGGTTGAGATGGAGGGCTTTGAGACAAAGAGGCGTGAGCCATCGGAAGATGCCCATGTGTCCGTCCTGTTGTTGGAAATGAATCGTGGGTACTTAGGTCGGGATCACCGGGGCAGTCACGCTGCCCCGGTGTACTTGCTACAGGGTTGCCCCTTCAGATCATTCAGCGTCAGCCAGGGCCTGCTCGCCGGCGGACGCGCCGCAGGTACCGGACTTGACGTTGAAGTTGCCGCACTTCAGCGGGGCGCGCCAATCGGAGATCAGGTCACGGGAACCCGGCAGGAAGTCGGACCAGGCATCGCCGGCCACGGTGGAGGAGGTTTCCCAGACCACGGAGAACTGGCCGTTGTCCTGGATCTCACCGATCAGCACCGGCTTGGTGATGTGGTGGTTGGGCATCATGGTGGCGTAGCCGCCAGTGAGGTTCGGCACGCTCACGCCGATGATGGCGTCTTTCACCGCGTCCACATCGGTGGTGCCGGCCTTCTCGACCGCTTCCACGTACATGTTGAAGCCAATGTAGTGGGCTTCCATCGGATCGTTGGTGACGGCTTTCTCGTCGCCCTTGTACTCAATCCAGGCGTCGATGAAGTCGTAGTTGGCGTCGCTGTCCACGCTCATAAAGTAGTTCCAGGCGGCCAGGTGACCGACCAGCGGGCCGGTGTCGATGCCGGTCAGTTCCTGCTCACCCACGGAGAAGGCCACAACAGGGATATCGGAAGAGGCAATGCCCTGGTTACCCAGCTCGCGGTAGAACGGCACGTTGGCGTCGCCGTTGATGGTGGAGACCACGGCGGTCTTCTTGCCGGCGCTGCCGAACGTCTTGATGTCAGAGACAATGGACTGCCAGTCGGAGTGACCGAAAGGCGTGTAGTTGATCATGATGTCGGCTTCGGCCACACCCATGTCTTTCAGGTAGGTTTCCAGGATCTTGTTGGTGGTGCGGGGGTACACGTAATCGGTGCCCGCCAGAACCCAGCGCTCAACGCCCAGTTCGTTCTTCAGGTAGTCCACCGCCGGAATCGCCTGCTGGTTGGGCGCTGCACCGGTGTAGAACACGTTCTCGGACGACTCTTCGCCTTCATACTGTACCGGGTAGAACAGCAGGCCGTTGAGCTCTTCCACCACCGGCAGTACGGACTTGCGGGAGACCGAGGTCCAGTTGCCGAAGATCACGTCTACCTTCTCTTTTTCCAGCAGCTCGCGGGCTTTCTCGGCGAACAGCGGCCAGTTGGAGGCGGGGTCGACCACCACGGCTTCCAGCTGACGGCCGTCGATGCCGCCTTTGGCATTCTGCTGTTCGATCAGCATTTCCATGGTGTCTTTCAGGGCGGTTTCACTGATCGCCATGGTGCCGGACAGGGAGTGCAGAATACCGACCTTGATGGGATCTTCCGCGGCCATGGCGTGGAAGGATACCGACAGCGCCAGTGCAGAGAGGCCCAGCTTCACGTGTTTCTTGATGCTCATGTTGTGAGTCCTTTTATCTTCGTTGGGTTATGCCGTTCGTCGTAAACGCACTTCCCTCTCTGCATCTGCCGTTCCACATTACCTGTATATTCAGATAAAACAGTCAGTTATCTAGTATACAAGCCACCACTCCCACCACAGAGCAGGACTAAACCCCACCCAACCCCCTGTTTTCCGGTCCAGTTTTGGTGCGGTCGCACCGGCCTTGGGCATTCCCTTTCGCACCAACTTTGAACGCCATTTTATTAACCAATTGTTTTGTATGGCTTTTAAAGAAAAATCGTCAAATGGCACGGGCATTGCCAATCAGGATGTATACAAGATGACAACCTGCACGAGGACAACCCATGCCTTCAACACGTGGATGGACACTTCAGGACTGGCGCGCCGCCTATGATCAGGGCCAGCCCCCGGAAACACTGCTGAGCGAATTGCTCGCCAGCCTGGATACTTCCAATAAAAAGGATGTTGCCTGGATCTCGCTGATCGACCAGGCCGGTTTAAAGAAGGCCCTGGCCGAACTGGATCAATTAAAGCAACAGGCCGGCAGCGATCTGGCAGCCCTGCCTTTATACGGTGTGCCATTCGCGGTGAAGGACAACATTGATGCCGTGGGCTTTGAGACCACCGCCGCCTGCCCCGCCTACAAGTATGCACCAGAGCGGGACGCCGCCACCGTCTCCCGCCTTAAAGCCGCCGGCGCGGTGCTGATCGGCAAAACCAATCTGGACCAGTTCGCCACCGGGTTGGTGGGTACCCGTTCCCCTTATGGTGCGGTGCCCAATACCTTCAAGCCGGAAATCGTCAGCGGTGGTTCCAGTTCGGGTTCCGCCTCGGTGGTCGCCCGGGGTCTGGTGCCTTTTGCCCTGGGTACCGACACCGCCGGCTCCGGCCGGGTGCCGGCGGGGCTGAACAATCTGGTGGGGCTGAAACCCACCAAGGGTCTGTTCAGCATTGAAGGTGTGGTGCCGGCGTGCAGATCCCTGGATTGTGTGTCCATTTTTGCGCTGACGGTGGGCGACGCCGGTGCGCTGCAGGACGTCATGGCCGGGTATCAGCCGAGCGATGCGTTTTCCCGCAAGGCGCCGGCTAACCTGCCCAACGATGGCCCCGCCATTCGCCGTGGCGGCCCCATCAAACGCCTGGCGATTCCCGAGCATCCGCAATGGTTTGGTGACCGGCAGGCGGAAGCGGCCTGGAACACGGCGGTCAGCAACTGGCGCCAGCAGGATGTGGAACTGGTACCGATGGATTTTGCACCGCTGCTGGAACTGGCGGCACTGTTGTACGAAGGCCCCTGGGTGGCCGAGCGCCATGCCGCGGTGGAAGCGTTTCTGGCCGACCACGCCAGTGACATGAACCCGGTGGTTAAAGGCATTATCGAAAAAGCAGGCAACTTCAGCGCCACCGACACCTTCAAGGCCCTGTACCGCAAGGAAGAGCTGGTGCGCGCCATTGATGAGCAGTTGCAGGATGTCGACGCCCTGCTGGTGCCCACCGCACCAACCGCGCCCACCATTGAAGCGGTGAATGCGGACCCCGTCACCCTCAACAGCCAGTTGGGCACCTACACCAACTTCGTCAACCTGGCGGATTTCTGCGCCCTGGCGGTTCCGGCGGGCTTCCGGGATGACGGCCTGCCCTTCGGCGTCACCCTGATCAGCGGCGCCTGGAAAGACGCGGAACTGCAAAGGCTGGCCTGCCAGTGGCTGAACGCCCACCCCACGCCACTGGGTGCAACCGACTGCAAACGACCGCAGGAGCTCCCGGTCAGCCCGGCTCCGGCGGACACTATCACGGTGGCCGTGGTTGGCGCCCACCTCACCGGCATGCCCCTGAATACTCAGCTTACCGAGCGCAACGCGGTGCTGCTGGAACAAACCACCACCTCGGCCAACTACCGGCTTTACGCCCTGCCCAATACCACGCCCCCGAAACCCGGGCTCAAGCGCGTCGGCCCGGATGAGGGCTGTGAAATGATCGTGGAGGTGTGGCGGATGGCCAGTTCCGAATTCGGCTCCTTTGTCGACCTGATCCCTGCGCCTCTGGGCATCGGCAATGTCGAGCTGGCCGATGGCCGCTGGGTCAACGGCTTTATCTGCGAAGGCTACGGCCTTGAAGGCGCCCGCGACGTGACCGAATTCGGTGGCTGGCGCGCTTACATCACTGCACTCAAATCCGGCCAGGCCTAAGGAGATCTGCCCCATGTTTAACAAAGTTCTGATCGCCAACCGTGGCGAAATCGCTGTACGCACCATTCGTACCCTCAAGGCCATGGACGTGGGCAGCGTCGCGGTCTATTCCCATCAGGATCGCCACAGCCTGCACGTCACCCTGGCGGACGAAGCCGTGGCGCTGACCGGTAACGGCGCCAGTGAAACCTACCTCGACAAGGCCCAGATTCTGGCCGCCGCCAAGACAACCGGCGCGACGGCTATTATTCCCGGCTACGGCTTTCTGTCAGAGAATGCAGACTTCGCCGAAGCCTGCGAAGCGGAAGGCATCGCCTTCATCGGCCCTACCCCGACCCAGATGCGGGAATTCGGCCTGAAACACCGGGCACGGGAACTGGCGGAAGCCGCCGGCGTGCCCCTGGCGCCGGGCAGCGGCCTGCTGAACAGTCTGGACGAAGCCCTGGGCGTGGCCAATCAGCTGGGCTACCCGGTAATGCTGAAAAGCACCGCCGGCGGTGGCGGCATCGGCCTGACCCGCTGCAACAGCGACCGCGAACTGCGGGAAGCCTTTGAAACCGTCCGCCGCCAGGGCCAGAGCTTCTTCAATGACAGCGGCGTGTTCCTGGAGCGCTTCATCGCCCGCGCCCGCCATGTGGAAGTGCAGATGTTCGGGGATGGCGAAGGCAACGTCGTCGCCCTTGGCGAGCGGGACTGCTCCCTGCAGCGGCGCAACCAGAAGGTGGTGGAAGAAACCCCGGCGCCGAACCTGCCGGCGCCCACCCGCCAGAAAATGCTGGATGCCGCCGTGTCCCTCGGCCAGTCGGTGAATTACCGCTCCGCCGGTACCGTGGAATACATTTACGACGAGGAACGGGACGAATTCTATTTCCTGGAAGTAAACACTCGCTTACAGGTAGAGCACCCGGTGACCGAGTCTGTCACCGGTCTGGACCTGATTGAGTGGATGCTGAAGATCGCCGCCGGCGAAAGCCCGGATCTGGCGAACTTCCAGCCGGAGCTGAACGGCGCGTCCATGGAAGTGCGCATCTACGCCGAAGACCCGCTCAAGGACTTCCAGCCCTCCCCCGGCGAGCTAACCGATGTGCACTGGCCGGAGGACGGCGTGCGGGTCGACAGCTGGGTGGAAAACGGCAGCGAAGTGTCTGCGCATTATGACCCGATGATCGCCAAGCTGATCGTTCACGGCAAAGACCGCGACGACGCCCTGACCAAACTGAAAGCCGCCCTCGCCGAGACCCGGCTGATGGGCATTGCCACCAACCTGGATTACCTGCGCCAGGTGGTGGCCCAGAAGAGCTTTGCCGATGGCATTGTCTCCACCCGCGCGCTGGAAAGCTTCGAGTTCAAACCCTCGGTCGCCGAGGTGGTGAAACCCGGCACCTACACCACCGTGCAGGATTACCCCGGGCGCATGGGCTACTGGAACATCGGCGTGCCGCCCAGTGGTCCGATGGACGACTACGCCTTCCGCATCGCCAACCGCATTGTCGGTAACCACCATGAGGCAGCCGGACTGGAAGCCACACTGATTGGCCCCAGCCTGAAGTTTCATAAGGATTCGGTAGTGGCGCTGACCGGTGCGCTGACCGAAGCCACACTGGACGATAAACCGGTGGAGTTCTGGAAACCCATCACCGTGAAAGCCGGCCAGGTTCTGGCCGTCGGCAAAGCCATCAAGGGCTGCCGCACCTACCTGGCCGTGCGCGGTGGTTTTGACGTGCCGGTGTACCTGGGCAGCCGCTCCACCTTCGCCCTCGGCCAGTTCGGCGGCCATGGCGGCCGGCCTTTGCGCCCCGGTGACATGCTCGGCATCAGCCAGATCGACCTGCCCGCCTGTACCACCACCGCCCCGACCCACGACCCGGCCCCGGCAGACCCTGACCTGATCCCTGACTATCCAGACCACTGGGAAATCGGCGTGCTCTACGGCCCCCACGGCGCCCCGGATTTCTTCACCGAAAAGTCCATCGAGAAGTTCTTCGAGCAGGACTGGGAAGTGCACTACAACTCCAACCGCCTGGGCATCCGCCTGAACGGTCCGAAACCGGAATTCACCCGGGAAGACGGCGGCGAAGCCGGCCTGCACCCGTCCAACATTCACGACTGTGAATACGCCATCGGCTCCATCAACTTCACCGGCGACATGCCCGTGATCCTGACCAAGGATGGCCCCAGCCTGGGCGGCTTCGTGTGCCCGGTGACCATCGCCAAGGCCGAGCTGTGGAAAGTCGGTCAGGTGAAACCCGGTGACACCATCCGTTTCGTGGCCATCGATAACGACACCGCCGTGAAACTGTCCGAACGTCAGGAACTGGCCATCAACAGCCTGATGGCTCCACCGGTGGTTGACCTGATCTCCCCGAACCTGGCGCCGCTGAACGACCTGTCCGCCACCATCCTAGCGTACCTGCCTGAGAAAGAAGGCCGCCCGGAAGTCACCTACCGCCAGGCCGGCGACCAGTACATCCTGCTGGAATACGGCCCCAACGTCATGGACCTGGGTGTGCGCATGCGCATCCACGCCCTGATGGAAGCCATCGCCGACGTACAACCCGGTGGCTTGCTGGAACTCTCCCCCGGCGTGCGCTCCCTGCAACTGCGCTACGACGCTCGCTTGCTGCCACAGCAGGCGCTGATGGAATACCTGCTGGACCTTGAAGGCACCCTGCCGCCCACCGACGAACTGAAAGTCCGCAGCCGCGTCATCCACCTGCCCATGGCCTTCGAAGACAGCGCCACCCTCGAAGCCGTCGACAAATACCGCCAGTCCGTCCGCGACACCGCGCCCTGGCTGCCCAACAACGTCGACTTCATGCAGCGCATCAACGGCCTCCAGACCCGGGAGGACGTGCGGGATGTGTTGTTCTCGGCCCGCTATTTGGTACTGGGCCTCGGCGATGTATACCTCGGCGCGCCCTGTGCGGTCCCACTGGACCCAAGGCACCGCCTGCTAACGTCCAAATACAACCCGGCCCGGACTTACACGGCGGAAGGCACGGTCGGTATCGGTGGCGTCTACATGTGCATCTACGGCATGGACTCCCCGGGCGGCTACCAGTTGGTAGGCCGCACCCTGCCGATCTGGAACAAATACCTGAAGAACCCCCAGTTCGCCGAAGGCGCGCCCTGGCTGTTACGGTTCTTCGATCAGGTATGCTACTACCCGGTTACCGAGGAAGAACTGGACGAAATGCGCGACCAGTTCCGCGCCGGCCAGTTGGAAGTGAAGATCGAAGAGGAAACGTTTGATCTGAAATCACACCAAACTTTCCTCGATGCCAACGCCGACTCCATTGCCGACTTCAGGAAAATGCAGCAAGCAGCCTACGCCAAAGAAGTGGCACTCTGGAAAGACAGCGAAGCGGAAGAGCTTGATAAACTGGCCAAGGCACCTCCGAAACCAGATGCATCCGATCTGGAGAAATTCGGGGAGTTGGTCAGTGCCGAAATCGCAGGCAATATCTGGAAATGTTTGGTTAAACCCGGTGATACGGTCAACGAGGGTGATCCATTGGTCATCGTAGAGGCTATGAAAATGGAATTCGAAATAAACGCCACCCAGTCCGGAGAAATCAGTGCACTACACACCTCCCCAGGCAAGGCCGTCACCCCGGGAGAACCTATACTAAGCATCAAAATCTAAGGGACTCCAGCACAGGAGTATGTAGCGGTGGTGGGGGGAGTCTTTTTTAAAAACGTCGCCTGTCTGAGCAAAGCGAGTTCAAGCGACGTTTTTAAAAAAGACTCCCCCCATCGCCGCCGCCCCCAAAGCCAGAATGCCACAGTCATCGCAAGGCCAAAGATATGACTCGCAAAACAACCGTTAAACGCAAAGAAAGCATGGCCGACCGGGTTTATGAAGCCCTTAAGGATGACATCTTTGAGTTTCGCTTGATTCCTGGTGACAAGTTCAGTGAAGGCGATGTCGGAACCAGACTGAGCGCCAGCCGGACGCCCGTGCGAGAGGCTCTTTACCGGCTGCAGCGGGAAGGCTACGTAGAGGTCCTGTTTCGCAGCGGTTGGCAGGTCAAGCCGTTTGATTTCCAGCAGGTCGAGGAACTTTACGATCTTCGTATAACGCTGGAACGGGCTGCAATGCACAAGATCTGCGCCCTCGACGAACAACCCCAGGCCGTGCGAACGCTGACGGCGATCTGGAACCCGGATCATCCCTCAGAGCGTGCTGTCGGCAGCACCGTTCGGGCACTGGACGAGAGTTTCCATTGCGATCTGGTCGCTGCCGCCGGTAACCGGGAAATGACCCGTATCCATCGGGAAATTACCGACCGTTTGCGGATTATCCGCCGGCTGGACTTCACCCGGGATGATCGGGTGGACGCGACCTACAAAGAACACTCAGAAATTCTAGCGGCACTTCGAGCAGGTGATGCAACCGACGCAGCGGACAAACTCACTCGGCACATTCGCATCTCCCAAAAGGCCGTTCGGGAAATCACCATGGAGCGAATTCGTGAGGCTGCAGAAGCCCATCGTGGCGGGCGAAAAATTGCTCCGGAGAGCGCGTAAATACTGAACCCAGGTTCATTTTACGCCTACTCAATGGGCTCACAGATCTGTAGGAGATATCGCACATCATCGAGAGCGAATCTCCGATTTGTACAACCCCAGTCCCCTGTAGAATGACAACTGTCAGGGATGACAAGCCAGCAGGGAAGTTGGCGCAGGGATGATAACTCCACGGATCCGGAGTTGCCCAGGGAGACGGGCTGACAGGGACGACCACCATGGATGAAGCGCACAGGACGTGTGCAGCCTGAAGGATCAGGCGGGGGTCAGCCACGGATTTGGGGCCACATGGAATGTGGTCCTGTTCCGTGCACTTTTGCATACCTACCCGTTTATTTCCACTTGCGGCAATCGCCCTCACAGCGAACTTCCAGCTGACTGCGTTCTGGCACCTAACCATAACGAAAGTTTTCAGACTCAGGAGTTCGAATCCATGAAACGCACCCCGATGATTGCCACACTGGTTCTGCTGTTCAGCCTGTTCACGGGCTTTGCCCACGCCGAGCCCGCTGCGATCAACATCAACACCGCCGACATCGAAACCCTGGCCAGCCTCAACGGCATCGGCCAAAGCAAGGCAGAAGCCATCGTCACTTACCGCGAAGCTAACGGCCCTTTCCAGGCACCGCAGGATCTGGCCAATGTGAAAGGCATTGGTGAGCGTACGATTGAGAAGAACGCTGACAGCCTCACCGTCAAGTAGAACACGCAATTACCAGCGGGAGAATCCCGCTGGTAAGCCGACCTATGAACATTAGGCTCTATGCACTGTCCGTGGATTCAATCGCTTTAGGACGGTATTTCAGGATAAACATGGATAGCACCCCGGCCACCATTCCCCAGAACGCTGCCCCCACACCGAACAGCGTGACACCGGATGCGGTAACAAGAAAGGTAATGAGCGCAGGTTCTCGGTCAGTTTCTTCGTTAAGCGCCGTGGCCAGACCATTCCCAATCGTACCAATCAGGGCAAGGCCGGCAATGGCCAGTATGAATTCATTGGGAAAAGCCGCGAAAAGGGCGCCGACCGTGGCACCGAAAAGTCCAACCACCGTGTAAAAAATACCTGCCGCTACACCTGCTACGTAACGCTTGGATGGATCTTCGTGTGCCTCTTTGCCCACGCATATGGCGGCGGTAATCGTCGCAAGATTGAGGGCGTAGCACCCAAAGGGCGCAAGTATCGTTGTAGTGGCGCCAGTCCATCCGACCAGAGGGGAAACCGGCGCGTTGTAACCCGAAGCCTTGAGTACGGTTAAACCAGGCACATTCTGTGAGGCCATGGTCACTGCGAACAGCGGTAGCGCAACCCCGATGGCTGCCTGCCATGAAAACGTCGGCGCCACGAATACGGGTGTCGCCAGCGCCAAGTCTACCCCTCTGAAATCTAACGTCCCTTGCATGCCAGCGATAGCAGCGCCCAACAATAAAGGTACCAAGACGGCATAACGTGGGATCATTCGCCGTGCAACGAGATAGGAACCCAGCATGGACAAGACCATGATGAACTCGGTGTTCAGGGACGCAAACGCATTCAACCCAAATTGCAACAGAATACCCGCCAACATACCGGCAGCAATGGACCTTGGAATGCGGTTCATTACGCGTTCGAACCAGCCGGAAAACCCACAGAGCGTGATGAGGACACCCGAAATAATAAAAGCTCCGATCGCCTCGCTCATGGATACGCCCGCTGCACTGGTAATCAGCATGGCGGCGCCAGACGTGGACCAGGCGGTGGCGATGGGCATCTTGTAGTAGAGCGACAAGCCAATACCGGTCGCCCCCATCCCAATGCCCAAAGCCAACATCCATGATCCAATTTGCTCAGGTGTAGCACCCAAGGCCTGTGCTCCCTGGAAGACGATGACAGCTGAGCTGGTGAAGCCCACGAGAACGGTTACGAAGCCGGCATTGATCGCCGATATTGAAAGGTCTTTTACGAAGCTCATGCAATTACCCCAGTTTGCCAGCATCCTGCTGACAGCGTCGTCCTAACCAAAAGGGGGCCAAGCCCCCCCCTTTACTAACCCGTTTTCCTACGTTCGGAGATTTGCCCTCCCCCAACACCCCAGTTATCGGTACTGACTTCATCAATCACCACAAAGGTCTTGGCCGGGTTTTTATTGAGGACGTCGAATAGAAGTTGCGTGGTCCCTTCAATGAGCTTGGCTTTCTGTTCTTTGGTGACACCGGTATCGGTCACGCGGATATTGACATATGGCATGGTTCAACCTCCTGCTGAAGAAAAGAATGGACTCCGGGTTAAACGGCTTGTTGCTGCGCTTCCTCAATCTGGACAGCGCGCGCAAAGGCGGGGTGGGCGTGGACCCTCTCAACCAGAGCTTTGACGTTTGGACCCAGTTGGATATCTACCGGGAAGAGTTCCCCCCAGTTGGCGTAGACCGCCAGCATCATATCGACAACGGTTGGGGTTTCTCCGCACATGAAGCGGTTCCTCTCCAGGTGTTGCTCCACTGTTGCCCATAGGTTGGAGATCATTGCGCCGGCTTTCTCATACGCTTCTTTCTGCGCGGCTTCATTGGTGATCGCTTGCGAAATGAAGAACAGGCGACCGTAGGCCGGATGCATTGTGGCGTTGGCAAACAGCAATTGTTGCAGGAATCGCGCTCGTGCCGGTTGCTGGGCAGGCAACATGGCGCTGTTGTGCTTCTCCAGCAGATACAAAATGATGGCCACGCCCTCGCGAAGTACCAGGTCGCCATCAACCAGAACCGGGACCTGGCCCATGGGATTGACGTGATCGAAATGGTCCGTCTGGTTACGGTCCACAAGTTCTACAGGCACATCCAGTTCATTTAACAGAGCATGAATGGCCCGTGAGCATGCACCGGGCATGTAGTAAAGCGTGTACATAAAAACCTCCTGTCAGATACTTGCTTTTGGTCTTCCGAACTTCGAAATCGAGTCTAGACAGGAGAGTTACCAATGTATATGTAGTTTATAATGTATACTGCATTTAGCGGTTACCTCCTGGTAACCAGTCATCCCTGGGTAAAATCATTACCTCAGTCAAGGAGATCTGTACGTGCTTCCACGCCGGAAAAATCGTGTTGAGGCACCTCCCGAGAGGTGCCCCCTCACCGAGTGCCTGTCCATTATCGGAGGTGCATGGACACCCAATATCATCTGGTATTTGAGCCAACGCCCGCGGCGATTTACCGAACTGAAAGCCGACATTCCCGGCATTTCGGCGAAGATGTTGACTGCCCGCCTGAAGCGATTGGAGGCGGATGGAGTCGTGGAACGACGTGTGGAGCCGACATCTCCACCTAGCGTGGAATATCGTCTCTCTGAGCTCGGCCAGGAATTGAAACCTGCCATAGAAGCGATTGTGAATGTGGGACATCGCTTAAAAGAGCTGAACGACACAACCGATACTGAAACCTGACCGACTGGCACACCCGCCAACGCACTGTTAACCTCTCGCCCTGCTGACAAGGGATTGAGGTAGAGAGCGTGGTGGTTACCCGATGATTCACGGTGCAATACTGATCGCCCTGGCGGCCCTGTTATGGGCGACGACCGGCATTGTGGCGAAATTCCTGTTCACCGGAACGGAGCTGCAGGCCATCACCCTGGGCTTCCTGCGCCTGGTGGTCGCATTACCCTTCTTCTACGTTCTGATGCGCCGTGAACAACGTGATCTGGCGGGCACTGCATCGGCCATTTCTCTCCGAGACCTGACCCTGAAGGCCCTGATCCCCCTGACGGCGCTGGGGTTATTCCAGGCGTTTTATCAGGGCAGTTACCTGCTGGCCGTTGATCTGACCGGCGCCGGCATTGCCACGCTGATTGCGCTCTGCCTACCGCCCGTGCTGGTGGCCATTATGGCGGCACCACTGCTGGGTGAGCGTCCTGGTCTGGTGACGGTGCTGGCGTTGATCGCGGCGATCATGGGGACCGGTATGCTGGTGATCAGCGATATGGACACCTCCGGCCAGCTTCGACTGGCGGGTATCCTGATGGCCCTGCTCGCTGCGGTGGTGTATACCGGGTTCACCCTGACCAGCCGTTACAATTCCGCTGGCACGCCGGTGTTCACCACGGCCTATATCTGTTTCCTGACCGCCGCGCTGATCCTGCTGCCCGTGGTGGCGCTAACCGGCGGTTTTAACGGGCTGACCACTCTGGAACCCAGGCACTGGCTGATGGTGGCCTACATCGGCGTGGTGCCAACCTGCATCGGCTATGTCTGTTTCTTTTCCGGCATGAAAACCACACCGGCGACCCTGTCCAGCATCATTGTGACCCTGGAGCCGCTGTTTGTGGCGCTGCTGGCGTGGGTGATTCTCGGGGAGGTACTCGGGGTGACCGGTATCGCGGGGGCGTTGATTCTCACGACTGCGGTCATTGTGGCGTCCAGGAGCAGCGCCGGGAAGGCTCCCGGCACTGCCGACACTGACTGATCAGCTGTCCTTGCGCTGTTTCTCCAGCATGTTCGGCTGCAGGATCTCGATCCAGTAGCCGTCCGGGTCCATGATAAACGCCAGGCCTTTCATCTTGCCGTCGTCCGGCTTTTTCACAAACTCCACACCGAGCTGGTCAAAACGATCGCAGGCGGCGTAGACGTCCGGCACTGCAACACCGATGTGACCGAAGCCCTGGGGCTCGTCGTTGCCGTTGTGGTAGCCAAAGCCTTCTTCGCCTTCTGTGCCCCAGTTATGGGTCAGCTCGAGCATGGCTTCACGGCCGAAGGTAAAGGTGGTTCTGTGCGCATCGTCCGTGGGCACGGTGTTGGCCTGGCGGTCGTCCAGGTAGGCCAGGAAATACAGGGTGAATTTCATTTCCGGGAAATCGAGTTTTCTGACGAGGCGCATGCCCATTACCCGGGTGTAGAAGTCCATGGAGCGCTCGGGGTCCTTGATGCGCAGCATGGTCTGGTTGAAGACATAGCCTTCGGTCTCGGGCACTGATGCTTCGTGCAGGCCTGGGGCTTGTTCGAAGTGCTTGGGCATGGGGTGCTCCCTTTTATGCGTTCAGGATTCAAATATTAACCAGGTCGCCCTTAAGGCGGTGACTGAACCCGATGATAAAGCGTTGAGCGCGGGCTTCCAATCAGGGATCCGCACTACCCCTCAGGATGACCGCCAGCGACGATTAGCGGACTGAGCTATCCTCAGTTGATAGTCGACGACGTTTTCAGCCTCCTGCATTCTGGACTCTTGCCATGAGAAGCGCCCGCCGGACCGAGAGGTCCCCCTCTGCAACCGATTTCAGTCACCTGCAAGGTGTTTGGCGATCCCTGGGCTATGGCAAGGTGCTGTTGATCGAGGAAGACCAATACACTTTTTTCGAGGAAACCTCGATCAGTTGCCTGCCGCTGTTTTCCGGGTCGCTCGATGAGTTAAGTGAGCGTTATGATACCCTGAGGGTATCCCCCGGCGGACAGGCCTTCAGCGCGCACCGGGCAACGGGGGTAACCCGGATCGGTTTTCGCCGCCTGACGACTCTGCCCGCAACTGTCGCCGATAGCCGCGGCCGGAAACCGCAGGATCCCGAGTACAATTTCGAGGTTTTCTGGCACACGTTTGCTGAGCAATACGCTCTGTTCGACCTCAAGGGCGTGGACTGGCACCAGGCGTATCGGGATTTTCGCCCCAGAATCAAACCGGACAGTCACCCGGAGGTACTTTACGGCACCGTGGTGGCCATGCTTCACCTGTTGCGGGACGGCCACGTCCACCTGCACTCGCCCTGGGGACAGTACAACTCCGGCCCCCTGCCGGCTATCTTCAAGCGCCTGGACGACGAACTGGAGGCGGCTGACACCACGGAGGATATCGACAGCTACCTGGGCGGGCTGCGAGCGTGGCTCCGCGAGGTGATTCACTACGACTATCTGGCTGGCCGCATCCACCATGGCGGCAATCACCTGGTTGAGTGGGGCTGCCTGAGCGACGACACCGGTTACCTCAACATCCAGGCTATGGCGGGCCAAAGCGGCAGGATCGGTTATCCGGCGGACGACCTGGCCGCCATCCACGCCCTGATGCAACAGGTGTTGGCAAACGTGGGCCACCTGCCCAATCTGGTGGTGGATGTACGGGGTAACGGTGGCGGCTACGACGGCGTGGCGCTCTGCTTCGCCTCCTACCTGATGGACCGGAAACGCCTGGCCTTCACCAAGTCCGCCCGGCAGGGCAACGGTTACACCGGCCGGCAGGCGATCCATGTCGCGCCCGCCACCGCCGGGACCTATCGCGGGAACCTGTTCGTGCTGACCAGCGAGCTCACTGCCAGCGCTGCTGAAATTTTCGTGCTTGCGTTGCTGCAACATCCCCGCGTGACGTTAATAGGCGAGCCCACCCATGGCATCCTTTCAGACACTCTGGAGCGCCACCTGCCCAACGGCTGGGAACTTACCCTGTCGAACGAGATCTACCGGGCCTCTGATGGCGAGATCTACGAAGATGCGGGCATCCCGCCCCACATTCGCCTGAGGTTCCTGGATCACCGTGGCCGGGAAGCCGGCCGGGACCCGATGTTGGACCATGTGCTGGGGCAGGATCGGAATGGAGCATAGCCGGCCGGAAGTTGTAAGGCTGTGATAAACTCGGCTTTTACATCCCGTTCAGAGAGCCCTTATGGATTTTCAGGTTCCCAATACCCTTGCCGAGCAAATAGCCAACTATCTCGCCGAACGCATCATGACTGGCCAGATCCGGCCCGGTGAACGGATTCATGAAGCCACCACCGCCACAGACCTGAAGGTCAGCCGTGCCTCAGTCAAGGAGGCGCTTTATACCCTTGAGCGCTGGCACCTGGTGGACATCACACCACGCAAGGGGGCGTCGGCGAGTCGTCTGGATGCCGAGCATGCGTCTGAGTTGTATGACGTCTACATGCACATGTTACTGATGCTGGCAGCCAAGGTGTGTGAGCGATGGCAGGAAGCGGATAAGCCCCGGATGCTGGATGTCGTCGGGAAGGTCATTGAGCAGATGAAACAGCCATCGGTCAATATTGCGGCGGTGGTGGAAGCCAGTTTCGAAGTTATGGAAGTCTGCTGTGAAGTGGCTCGGAATCCCTACCTCACTGAAGCCCTCTCCAATTTCAAGCCGGCGGTGAGCCGTGCCTACTACCTCAGCGCGGAACGCTACCGTCAGGGGCTGGCCCAAACCAGTGAGTTCTTTACCCAACTGCCACAGGCGGTTCTGGCACGGGATGCCGACAAGGCCCAGGCTCTGGTACATAAGTTTGCCGAGCATCAGAAAGCCCTGATCCAGCAGGCCCTGGCCTCCTAGGCCGCGCATCCAGCGGGCGCCCGATGACTGACGCAACCGATGTCAACTACTCAAAACGTTCGTCCTGGCGAAGGCTGACCGTCTTCAGCCTGGCGTTTATCGCACTGACGGCTATCGGCCTGTATGTTGTCTACGATGTGTTTGCCGAACGCAGCTTCAGCTTCGATGCGAACCTGTTGTCCCCTCAGATGCTGGCCGCTGTCGGCGGACTGTTGTTCATCTATTTTCTGTCCGACGGCTTGCGGCTGTACTTCACCCTGAAGGCACTTGGACATCAGATGCCCCTGGGGACAATGTTCCGCCTGGTGTTCCTCAACCTGTTTTTTTCCAATGTCACGCCCATGGCCACGGGAGGCGGCTTCGCACAGATCTGGTACCTGCATCATCACGGCGTACCCGTCGGGCGGGCCACCGCTGCCACCACCATCCGGACGGTTCTGGCGGTGTTTTTTATATTCTCCCTGACACCGGTTTGCCTGGTCACTCTCGATGCCTTGGATGGCAACACCATTGCCGGTGAGGTGGGGATGGCACTGGCCGTTTTCGTGTTGATCTACCTGGGTTTCTTCACCGTTCTGTTGCTTCGTACCCATTGGCTGATCCGGCCACTCAGCCGTTTTCTAAAAAGACTCCATCACTTCCATCTGCTCAGTGACGACCGGCACCGGCACTGGCAATTCAAGGCGCGACGGGAAATGCTGAGGTTCTCACGCAGTTTCCGCGACTACCTCGGCGGGCGCCCGCTGTTTATCTGCCTGTCGATTCTGTTCACCATGATCTTCCTCCTCAGCCTGTTCAGTTTCCCTGCCCTGCTTATCCACGGACTGGGCTACGATGTGGACTACCTGATTTCCCTGGGGTTGCTGGTGGTGACTACATTCATCATGTATTTCGCGCCAACCCCGGGTGCATCCGGCATCTCCGAGGGTGTCTTTGGCAGCTTCTTCCGGGATATCCTGTCGGGCAACCACCTGATTCTGGTGATCGTGAGCTGGCGCCTGCTGACTATTTACCTGGGCATGCTGATCGGTCTGGTGGTACTCCAGAGGGAACTTATCAAGAACCGCAGGAAATAAGGATGATTTTCCGAAACCCGTTGAAATGGCTGTTTTACCTGTGCCTGGCGATCGTGCTCCTGCTGGTTGGGTATAAGGCCTACCTGAACCTGTTTCTGGAAGACTTCGACGGCATACACACCCAGCAGGTGGAACGGATTCACCAGAAAATCCAGAAGGACACCCCTTTCAGCTTCGCCGTGGTTGGCAATATCAATAACTCCGTGGGGATTTTCGAGGACCGGATCATCCCGGAACTCAACCGCTCCGGCATCGATTTCATGGTGTCGGCGGGCAATGCTGTCAGCGGTGGCGGTGAGGACAAGTACCGCGCCCTGTACGGGTCGCTCAGCCACCTTAAGATTCCCTACCTGCTCACCTTTGGCGCTCATGAGTATGAGGAGTTTGGCAGTTTCCGGTTCTATGACCACTTCGGGCCGCACTTTTACAGCATCCTGGCGGGCAACAGCCGGCTGATTTTTCTGGACAGCACCGGCAAAACCTCCTGGCAATGGCAAATGCGCTGGCTGGACGATCTGTTAAGCCAGGATACGTCAGCCGCCCGGATTCTGTTTATCGGCCACCCACCGGTAGAGCCGGAAGTCGATGCGCCGTTCGACGAGCGGGACGACTACCTGGCCCCGGAAGCATTTCGGGAAGCACTGCTGCGTACCGTAGAACAACACAACATTGACCTTGTGTTCTCCGCCAACGTTTCCCTGTATTCGGACCGTCAGGTGGGGGATACCCGCTTTATCACCACCGGTGGCGCCGGTGGACTGGTTCTGAATAACGACTCCAGCTTCTACCATTTCGTGCGGGTGGATGTCAGCCCGAATGGCGACATCAGCCACTCCCTCCAGCGCATGAAGGTTGGCCAGCACCCCATTCTCGAGCGCCTGGAAGGTCTCTGGTTCTTTATCTACTCCCTGCTGTACACCGGCTATATCAACTTCACCCTTATCGTCACGCTTTTTGCGGCCATTACCATCAAGCTCTATGCGGCCATCTTTGTCAGCAAGGATTACTACCCGGATTACGATCTGGACCCGACGCCCTGGCAGGAGAAATCGCTGAAAGTGGTGATGTTTACCAACAACTACCTGCCATTTATTGGTGGCGTTCCGCTCTCGATCGAGCGGCTTCGGCGGGGCCTTGAGCGCCTGGGTGACAAGTTGCTGGTGGTCGCGCCCAGATACAAGGATCAGCCCGAGGGGGAAGAACAGGTACTGCGGGTGCCCTCATTGCTCGCCATGGGGCAGAAAGGGGAATTCCGGCTGGCGAATATTTTCCTGGCCCGCATCCGCAAGGGGGTGCGATCTTTCCGTCCGGACATTATTCACCTGCACCACCCTATCTGGCTGGGATCCCTGGGCCTCTTCATGGCGCGACGGCTAAAGGTGCCTGCCATCTATACTTACCATACGAGGCTGGAACATTACGCCCACTTCGTGCCCTTACCCGGTATGCTGTTCCGCAACCTGATTTCCCATGCACTGATCAAGCATTTTGCCAACAAGTGCGATGGCGTCATCGTGCCGACCTACTCCACGGAAGAGTACCTGCGGATGATCGGGGTAAAGACTCCGACGTTTGTTCAACCAACCGGCATCGAATATCACCAGTTCCAGCAAGTGAGCCAGGACGACATAGACGAGCTACGCCAATCGCTGAATCTGAAAGAAGAGAAAGTCTTTATCAGCGTGTCCAGGCTGTCCAACGAGAAAAACATCGACTTCATGATCGAGGCGATTAACACATTGCGGCAGCAAACGAACGTGCCTTTCCGTTTCCTGATGATCGGGGAGGGTCATCAACGGGACCGTCTGCAGACCAAGATCCGGGATCTCGACCTGGAACAACACGTTACGCTGGTGGGCTCCGTACCACCGGAGGACATGGCAATCTGGTACCGGCTCGGCGATGCATTTCTGTTTGCCTCCAAATCCGAGACCCAGGGCATGGTGATCCTGGAAGCCATGGCGGCCGGTCTGCCGGTTGTAGCCGTGCGTTCCAGCGGCATTGAAGATGTTGTCCGTGAAGGGTTCAACGGCTTCAAAACCCCGGAGAGGCAGGACCAGTGGTGCGCACAGGCGAAGCGCCTGCTTGAGGACGATGAGCTGAGACAGACACTGGCGGAACAGGCACTCGCTTTTGCCAGGGACTTTTCTGTGGAGCAGTTTGCCCGGGATGTTCACGACATCTACGCGACCACCCTGGCGCTGACCGCCAAGAAACGGCGCCGTTCACCCACTACCTCCGGTAGTGAGTAGAAATACGTTTCCACAGAGCCCTCTGATCGATTTACACTGCAATCACGTATTTCCTTTGACGATTCACCATCGGAGGCCTCACGTGAGCGGAATACCAGTTGGAATCAGCACCTGTCTGCTGGGCAAGGAGGTTCGCCACGACGGCGGCCACAAGCATTCCCGTTATTGCACTCAGGTGCTCTCGAAGCATTTTGAGTTCCGTTCGATCTGTCCCGAACTGGAGGCCGGTCTGGGCGTGCCACGCCCGGCCATTCACCTGCGGGATTACCCGGAAGGACTGCGCCTGATTGAAACCAAAGGGACGGCTGACCACACCGAAGCCATGCAGTCCTTCATTGACGAGGTGATACCCTCACTGGCCAACCTTCGTGGCTACATCCTGATGGCAAAGTCCCCCAGCTGCGGCATGGAGCGTATCAAGATCCATAACGAGGAAGGCCGGGTGGTGCATCGTGATGGTCGCGGCATGTTTGCGGAGGCGCTGATCAAGGCCTTTCCGTTGATGCCCGTTGAGGAAGAAGGCCGGCTGAACGATGACATGCTGCGGGAAAACTTCATTGAGCGGGTATTCGCCTACGACGACTGGATGCAGAACGTGGCAGGCGACAAGCTCTCACCCCAGGCGCTGATCGAGTTCCATACCCGCCACAAGTTCCAGTTGCTGGCGCATTCGGAACGCATCTATCGCCAGCTTGGTCCAATGCTGGGCGACCTGAAGTCCGAACCATTGCCGGAACTGGCCGATCGCTATATACACAGCTTCATGGAAGCCATGAGCCAGAAAGTCAGTCGTGGCTCCCATGTCAATGCCATGCAACACCTGATGGGTTACCTGCGGGATTCCATGGCGGACGAGGATCGAAAGGTGCTGATGGAGCAGATCGAGGCCTACCACCGTGGCGAGATTCCACTGGTGGTTCCCATGACCCTGCTGCGCATGGCACAACGGCGGGAACCGGTGGATTACCTGCTCACCCAGCAATATCTCACGCCTTACCCTGACGAGCTGGGGTTACGCAACAAGGTATAGCCACCAACAAAAAACGGGCCTCTCGGGGCCCGTTTTTTAATGGCGCGGTCTTCAGAAACCGTAGAGCAGTGACAGGGACGTTTCGGTGTCGGTCTTGTCAGAATCGGCCGGGACATCGGACGAGTGCTTGACCCGATACGCCACTTTCAGTGACAGATTGCCCACGACACTGGCCTGCAGCGACGTTTCCGATTCGGTGATGACATTGTTTTCGTCCAGACCGATTTCCGAGCTCAGCGTCTGACGGAACAGGGATGTCTCGGACAGGGCAAAATCAAACTGCGCTGCCAGGCGAGCAATCGCCCCTTCTTCCTCGCGGTTTCCGTTCTCGTCAGGCTCTTCCAGCTTGTTGAAACGATAACCAAGACCGGCCGACAGGTCGAGAAACGAACCCTCGCCCCAGCGCAGGAAGCGATTACCGTAACCGGTGGTGGCGGATGACTGGAAGTCGTAGCCCGAGAACCGGTCGTTCTCATAACCTCCCCGCAGGAACCAGTACTGGTATTCGTCAAACTTGTAGTTGGTTTCCAGTTCGGCCCGGTAGCGCTCGGCCGTGGTCTGGTCCTCCGCCTCGGAATAGGTTGAACGGAAGTCGCCGATGTTACGCCAGTCGGTTACCTCTTGTACCAGGCCCAGACGGCCATTGACGTTGGTTTCCTCGGTGTTACCCGTGGTCTTGAGCACCCCCAGTTCCGCCTCACCTGACCAGTCTTTCGACTCCGCCACTCCCAGTGGCGCCATCAGAATCGCGGTAATCGCCGTTGCCTGCTTCAATCCCATGAAATCTCCTTGTTACGCTTACGCGGACTTTCCGGCCTGCTCCCCCGCGAGGCTATTGCGGGCCTGACGCTCGCGCTCCGCTTTCTTGCGAGCCTTGCGCTCGGCGATGATACGGGCCGCCTCGCCGCCCACGTGGGCTTCTCCACGTTCTTCCGCCAGGCGCATCTGCCGCTCACGCTCTGCAAACCGTGCTTTCTGTTCTTCCGTCAGCGACTCAATGCACTGATGGCAACTCACACCCTGCTCATACTCGGGGCGCTGCTTGTCCTCTTCGGTGATCGGACGCCGGCAGGCGTGGCACTGGTCGTATTCACCGCGCTCAAGCTTGTGATTGACGGTGACACGATCATCGAAGACAAAACACTCACCCTGCCAGAGACTTTGCTCCTCCGGGACCTCTTCGAGGTACTTCAGGATGCCACCCTGCAGGTGGTACACCTCTTCAAAGCCCTGCTCTTTCAAAAACGCTGTGGACTTCTCGCAACGGATACCACCGGTGCAGAACATGGCGACCTTCTTGTGCCTGGAAGGGTCCAGATTGCGCTGCACATACTCGGGAAATTCACGGAAAGTGTCAGTGGCCGGATTGACGGCATTTTTGAACGTTCCGATCTCCACCTCGTACTGGTTGCGGGTGTCCACCAGAACTACGTCCGGATCGGAAATCAGATCATTCCAGTCTTTCGGCTGCACGTAGGTGCCGACGATGCGCTTTGGATCGATGCCGTCGACCCCCATGGTGACGATCTCTTTCTTGAGCTTCACCTTGGTTCGCTTGAACGGCTGGATATCCACGAAGGATTCCTTGTAATCAATGCCGTCAAAACGCTCATCGGAACCAAGCCATCCCTTGATGGCATCAATCCCCTCGCGGCTGCCGGCAATGGTGCCATTGATGCCTTCCCGGGCCAGCAACAGGGTGCCGTGCACGTCTTTCTCCAGCATCAGGTCCAGCAAAGGCTGGCGAAGGGCCTTGTAATCATTCAACACTGCGAACTTGTATAGCGCGCAGACGACAACGTCTTTGCTCATGGTTTTCTCCTGCGGGCCGGACCGTAAATCCGGAGCATGTATTTGCGTCAGCCTCCCGCAAAACCAGGATTGCGGGAGGGCGCAGATTTTAACCAACTGAGCGGTCTGATCAAGTTAATCCTGGTTACTGTCCGCCAGTTCACGCTCCACCACGGCAGACAGTTGCCCCCAGCCCGGCCGGGTCAGGCGGATGTTGTCGACCAGTACCGTCGGCGTGCTGGTCACCTTCAGTTGCATGGCCACTTCCCGGCTCTGCTCAATAGCTTCCCGGTGCAGTTCGGTTTCCATGCAGCGGCGGAAGCGGCGTTCTTCCAGCCCCAGTTCGTTGGCGTAGCGGGTAAAGGTCGCTACCGGATCACCCGAATCACTCCACTCACTCTGCTTGTCAAACAAGTGATCGTGCATCGGCCAGTAAGCGCTCTGGTCACCGGCACACCGCGCCGCCTGGGCCGCCGGCATGGCGTTCTGGTGTTGCTGCAGGGGCAGATCGAAGTAGACAAACCGCACCTGCCCTGACTCCACATACTTTTCTTTCAGCTGCTGGCTGGCATCGGAAAACCGACCGCAGGCCGGGCACTGGTAATCAGCAAATTCGCGAACCACCACCGGGGCTTCAGCATCGCCCACGGAAACGCCGTAACGATCCAGCTCCGAGGGGAAGGCATCCGCGTTCGGCGCAGCCACCGGCAACTCGCTGGACGTCGGATCCGGTGTGGCGGTGAGGAAGAACAGGCCGATAACGGCGAGCACAACAACCAGGATCGAACCACCGACAATCAGTGGTTTGCGGTTATTGCCTTTCCTGGGTGGAGGGGCACCGGTTTCCTTGCGTCGTTTGGCTTCACCCATAAGAACTCCTTTTTATTCGTTGATGTGTTATTGATTGTCAAAGTCTGTGTTCAGGGATTGGTGAGCACGCTAAGATCCTTTATATCCTACAAAAGTTCCAACAAAAATTAAGGAATACTCATGGCATTGCCCGAATCTTTCAGGAATACATTATCCCTGCCCCTGATTGCCGCACCCATGTTTCTGATCTCCGGTCCGGAACTGGCGCTGGCCTGTTGCAAGCAGGGCATTGTCGGAAGCTTTCCTGCACTGAACCAGCGCACCAGTGAGGGATGCGAGGAATGGCTGATCCAGATGAACCGGGAACTGTCTACGTACAGGGAACAGAACCCGGATCAGCAGGTCGCGCCATACGCGGTAAACCTGATCGTTCACAAAACCAATCCCCGCTGGCAGGCCGACCTGGAGCTGTGCGTCAAACATCAGGTGCCCATCGTCATCACCTCGCTGGGGGCGGCGAGCCAGGTGGTGGAGGCAGTGCACAGTTACGGTGGTCTGGTATTTCATGATGTGACGAACCAGAAGCATGCGCGCAAGGCGGCCGAAGCCGGCGTGGACGGTATTATCGCCGTCGCGGCTGGAGCCGGTGGTCATGCGGGCACCATCAACCCGTTTGTGCTGGTGCACGAAATCCGCGAGGTATTCGATGGCGCCATTATCCTGGCCGGGGGACTGTCTCACGGTGAGGATCTCCTGGCGGCACAGGCCATGGGTGCCGACCTGGCGTACATGGGCACCCGCTTTATCAATACAACCGAGTCCCAGGCGGAAGACGCCTACCGCAACATGATCATCGAAGCAGTTTCGGCGGATATTATTCACACTCCGGCGGTATCCGGCATTCCGGCGAGTTTCATGCGCCAGAGCCTGGAAGCGGCGGGGTTCCCGATGGATAAACTGCACCAGGCCGGCGATATCAACTATGGAGAAAAGCTCAAACCCATCGATGACGAAGCAAAGGCGTGGAAAACCGTCTGGTCAGCGGGCCAGGGCGTGAGCCAGATTCACGATGTGCTGTCGGTGGAGGCCCTGGTAGCCCGTTTAAGAGACGAGTTTCTCTCAGCCAAATCGGCCCTGTGCGGTTAAACCCGGACAATACCGGTGAACTTTTGGGCCTGAGAAGCGTAAGCTTTCAGAACATTGAGAGAAACAGGCCGATACCATGCTGGGATTTCTGAAAGGCGATCCGAAGAAAAAGCTGCAAAAAGCTTACGAAGACAAGCTCGCCAAAGCGCTCCATGCTCAGCGCAATGGCGACTTGCGCACCCATGGCACGCTCATGGAAGAAGCAGAGAAGATTTACGCGGAAATACAGGCTCTGGAAAAGCGGGAGCAATGAAGGGGGGCGCTACCACTCCCCCATCAGTTGCCGGAGCTGCTGGTTGAGGCGATTCACCTCACGGCGCATATCCTGAACTTCATCAAGCAGCTCCAGAGACATCGCCAATCCGGGCAGATTCATCTTGAGGTCACGCTGCAGCCGCAGCGCCTTTCGCAACCTTGCCAGTGCTGCCAGATCAAACTGCCAATAGCGTTCCTCCGGGATGTCTTCAACCGGCGAAATGACACCGTAGCTGACCAGTTTGATAACAAATTCGGCGTGGCACTCACCGCGCTCGCAAATTTCGGTCAGCGTCAGTGTCATTTGAGGCTCGACCACCTCTACGGTCTGAATCGGATCTTTGCTGGTCATGCCCTGCTCCCCCGCTTACACCTGAAGTTTGCTGCGCGGATTAAAGTGTTTCTCCGCCTCGGCCAGCTGCTGATAGAGCTTTTCGGCCGCGTCAGTGTGCTGCTCCGGCATCACGATCTGCAGCACCACGATCTGGTCACCCGGATGCTTGCCCGGCAATCCCTTACCCTTGAGCCGTAGCTTGCGCCCGCTGGAGGAACCCTTGGGCACTTTCACGTTCACTTTGGAGCCCACCGTTGGCACCGTAACGGATGCACCTAACGCGGCTTCCCAGGGAGCAACGGGAACCGTCACCACCACGTCGCGACCTTCAACACTGAACAGAGGGTGCGGCGCCAGTTCCACCTCGATCAGCAGATCACCAGGTTCGCCTCCACCCATGCCGGGCGAGCCCTGACCTTTCAGACGCAGATGCTGCCCTTCCCGCATACCGGCGGGAATCTTGACCTTCAGGTTCTTCTGGCGGGCGACAATCCGGCCATGATCGTCGGCTTCATGGACCGTAAACGACACCTGTTTCTCGCAGCCGTGAAAAATCTCTTCCAGAAACAGCGGGAGCCTGGCGTGCACATCCTCGCCACGCATGCGGGCACTCTGGCGGAATCCACCGCCGCCAAATCCCTGGCTGGAAAAACCGCCACGGCCGCCACCGAAGATCTCCTCGAAAAAGTCACTGAACTGCCGCGCATCGGCCTCCGTGTAGCCGCCACGCCCGAATCCGGATGCGCTCTGCCATCCGGGCGGCGGCTCAAACGAACCATCCGGGCGGGCACCGTATTTGCGCAGCTCATCGTACTCCGCCCGTTTCTCCGGATCTTTCAGGACTTCATAGGCCTCGCCCACGTCCTTGAACTTGGCGTCGGCGTCCTCTTCCTTGCTGACGTCCGGGTGATACTTCCGCGCCAGCTTGCGGTAGGCCTTTTTGATCTCCTCGGGGGAGGCAGACTCGCTCACACCGAGGACGGCGTAATAGTCTTTGAAGTCCATGGATCTCCTCACAGCTGACCAAAGATGGATCTCTAAGTACTTATAGTTGACGCTGACGGCGAAAATACAAGGATCAGGTGCTGGCAGATGCACGCCTGGGTCTGGAGGCAGCAACCGCACTAAGAAACGGTCATTATCATTCCCCCTGAATAGCCATTAGTATAGGCACCCGCCGACTATCGGCAATGTACGCTCCCCGTGATAATGGCAAACGGTGCACCAACCCCATGACTCAAGCACGACCCCGACAAACCGGCCATCCCCGGTCACGGCTGGTACAGTTGGCGACGCCAGTAGAAGGCAAGGTTGATAATGACAGCCTGCCTTGTCTTTCCGAGCGCCTGGGCCGCTTATTCGGGCTTGGGGACACCATGAACCTGGATTCGGCGCTGGCATTTCGCGGCGGTCAGCCCGGCATGGTTCAGGGTTCCGTCATCGAGCAACTGTCGCGGGAACTGGCCACCACACGCCGGGCTCTGATTCAGCGAGTTCAGCGCTACGGGGATGAGATTGAGCCGGAAGTTCCGGTTGCGCATGAGCCCTACCTGAACGCCTGGCTCACACTGCAACGTAAAATCGCGGCCACCACCCGCCAATTGCGGGACAAGGTACGCAAGACCATGAAAGAGCAGGGCCAGAACCTGGCCCGGCTGGCAGAGCTGGACTCGGTGTTTGATCACACCATGGCCGGTTATACCAGCCAGTGTTTTTCCCAAATTTCAAAGGTACTGGAGCAGCGGTTCCAGGCCTTGAAGACAGCCTCTGAGCAATCCCCGGAATCGGGCACCCAAGCCGGTGACTGGCTCCACCGTTACTGCGAGGAAGCGCAGACTCTGTTACTCGCTGAACTGGACGTTCGGCTGGAGCCGGTGCTGGGTTTGTTGGAGGCCTGCCACAACGAGGTTAGCGATTCACCATGACCAGACTTTTTTTCGTTCTCGCATTCGCCATCGGCCTGGCCGTAGTGGCCTGGATTGGCCGGGGTTTTCTCGGCTCCGACCTGCTGGCCCTGTCCGTGACCGCCATTATTGCAGCGGTGTACGGGTTGGGCTTCGCTGAACTGATCGGGTTCCGGCGGACCACTCACCAGCTGGCTACACGCCTGAACTCTGCCCCGAACAGCCGCGAACAGGTCGACAGCTGGCTGTCCGGCCTGCCGGAACCGGTTCAGTTTGCGGTGCAGAAACGCCTCGACGGCCACTCCGCTGCGCTGCCCAGCCCGCAGCTCACGCCTTATCTGGTCGGATTGCTGGTAATGCTGGGCCTGCTCGGCACCTTTGCCGGCATGATTGTGACCCTCAATGGTGCCGCCTCAGCACTCGACGGCAGTACCGAGCTGAGTGTGATTCGCAGTGCCCTGGCCGCGCCTATTGCCGGACTCAGCCTGGCGTTCGGAACCTCCATTGCCGGTGTGGCCGCTTCGGCCATGCTGGGGCTGGCCTCCACTCTCAGCCGACGCGAGCGGTTGCTGGTCTCCCGCCAGTTGGACAAAACCCTGCGCCAGCGGCTGCATCATCTGTCGGCCGACTACCAGCGCCAGCAGGCGTTCCAGGCTTTGGAAACCCAGGCCAGCGCTCTGCCGCAACTGGCGTCTGCCATGGAGGCCATGACCGCCCGCATGGAACAGCTGGGCCAGACCCTTGAGCAATCCCTGACACGCAATCAGCAGGAATTCCACAGCACTGTCGGAAACCATTACCAGACACTGGCGGATTCCGTGGCACAGTCGCTGGAGTCGGCCCTGGACGCCAGTACCCGCCTCGCGGCAGAACGCGTGGAACCGATTGTAGAGAAGGCGATGACCCGCCTGCGCGACGATGCCGGGGAATTGCACCAGAGCTGGTCTGATGCCACCAAACAGCAGCTGGCCGACATTGCCGAAGCCTTCCAGACAACCACGATTGACGCCGGAGAGCGCTGGCAGCAAAACCTGGCGGCCCAGCAGGAGGCGTCGGAACAGAGCGCCCTGCGCTGGCAAAAGAGCCTGGAGCAACAGCAGCAGAGCGCAGAATCCTTCATGGCTGATCTGCGTGACCAGCTTCAGCAGTATCAGTCTGTCTTCCGCGAGGAAAGCCGCCAGATGGCGAGCAACCAGCAGCAAGGCCTGGATACGCTGATCGACAGAATCAGTGAACAGCTCACAGCACTCCGGGACCAGGAGGCCACCCGAGGCGAAGCAGCCACTGAACGACTGGCGCAACTGGAAGCGACGGTAGAAAACCACCTATCCCGCCTGGGCACGGGGCTGGAAGCGCCCATGACCCGGCTGATAGAAACGGCTTCGGAAACCCCGAAAGCCGCCGCCGAAGTGATCAATCAGCTGCAACGTGAAATGACCCGTAACAGCGAACGGGAAAACGAGTTGCTGGAGGAACGACAAAGACTGGTCGAAGAACTGGACAGCCTGTTGGAATCCCAGCGCAGCAACGCCGACAGTCAGCGCCAGGCGGTGGATTCCCTGATCAGCGGCGCCGGTGACACCCTCACCGGGATCAGCGAGCGTTTCAACACCCTGATTCAGGAGCAAAGCCAGCAGCTTGGCAAACTGGGCGACGATATTACCGGCAGCAGCCAGGAAGTGGGTGCCCTCAGCGAAGCCTTCCACCAGGCAGTAGAGTTATTCAGCACCTCCAATAGCACCTTGCAGGAAAGCCTGGCGAACATTCAGAAGGCGATGGACAACGCCAGCAGCCGACACGATGAACAACTGGCCTACTACGTGGCGCAGGCCCGCGAGGTCATCGATCTGTCTGTCAGCTCCCAGAAAGACGTTATCGATGCCGTCACCGCCCTGCGCAAGGGACAGCCAGAGACTGCCGGAGCCAACTGATGGAGCACCTGGAAGGCGGCGAACAGCAGTCCACACCGATCTGGGCGATTTTCTCTGACCTGATGGCGGCGCTGGTGGGTATTCTGGTGCTGATTCTGGTGTGGGTGATCGGCGTTCAACTGGAACTCAGCCAATCCCTGGCGGAAGAGAAGGAGCGCCGGGTGGCAGAGGAAGAGCGCCGTATGGCGCTGGAGCAGGCACTGGAAGATCCCCTCACCAAAGGCCTGGTGACGTTCCGGGATGGCCGTATCGGTATCAGCGGCAATGTGCTGTTTGAGCTGAACTCGGATCAGCTACAGGCGGATGGCGTGGCCGTGCTGCAATCCCTGGTTGCGCCCCTGCAGACCTACCTGACCCAACACGATGAGCTGCTGATGGTCAGCGGCTTCACCGACGACCTGCCCATGCACCGTGGCAACCGGTATCAGGATAACTGGGGACTGTCTGCCCAGCGGGCATTGACCGTCACCCGTACCCTCATGGAACTTGGCCTTCCCGAAGACCGGGTCTTTGCCGCGGCCTTTGGCCCCCACCACCCGGCGGTGCCCAATGTGGATGCCGAATCCCGGGCCCAGAACCGGCGAGTGGAGATCAGCACGGTGCCGCGCGCTCCCGCTATGGCCGCCGAAACCGATAACGGAGCCGGGAACTGATGTCTGCCGCTGCGGAAGCGACCACCGTGGAGCAACAACTGGCTGACCTCAGGGGCTCCGGTGCGGATCAGCTGGACCCGGTCCGTTTCCGCTATCTGGAAGTTCTGGAGCAAAGGCTGCGGGCGAAAGGACTGCAGGACACCCGTCATTGGCAGAAGCTCGCGCAGGCTGTGGCGGAGTATCAGGCCAGATCCGAACCTCAATCTGGTTCAGAACAACCGGAACAACCTGCCGAGACCGGACAACCCTCACCATTGCAGCTTCTGCTGGATACCCTGAATCAGGCGCCCGATACACAGGTACAAGCCTCGCCCTCACCCATGGAAAAGCTTATCTTCGGTGAACAGGATGGTCCGGCCCCCACTGCGGTAACCAATGGTTCGCCACGCCCACTCAAGGCCATGGCCAGAGTGCAGGCAGATCAGGGCTCTCAGGCCCTTCAGGATCGCATCCGCCAGGCCATCGAACAGACCCCGGAAAACGCCGGCCCGATGAACTCCCACCGGCTGGTCAGCCGTGCGATTGCGGCCATGGAGAAGCTGTCGCCGGAGTATCTGAACCGCTTTGTGAACTACGCGGATACGCTGTTGGCGCTGGAACGACTGGGAAGGAAGGGATAAAAAAAAGCCTCCGGAAACTCCGGAGGCTTTTCGGGCAGAACGCGAATGCTTACTTGACCTTCGGGTCCAGCTCGCCAGCGGCATAACGCTCGAACATGCGCTCGAGGTTGATCGGTTTGATCTTGCTGGCGTTGCCGGCACAACCGAAGGCTTCGTAGCGTGCGATGCACACGTCGGTCATGGCCTTCATGGTTTCCTTCAGGAATTTGCGCGGGTCGAACTCGGCCGGGTTTTCGGCCAGGAAGCGGCGGACCGCGCCGGTGCTGGCCAGACGCAGATCGGTGTCGATGTTGACCTTGCGAACGCCGTGCTTGATACCTTCAACGATTTCTTCAACCGGCACGCCGTAGGTTTCCGGGATCTCGCCACCGTACTGGTTGATGATTTCCAGCCAGTCCTGGGGAACGGAGCTGGAGCCGTGCATGACCAGGTGGGTGTCCGGGATGCGGGCGTGGATGGCTTTGATCTGGTCAATGGCCAGGATGTCACCGGTCGGCGGACGGGTGAACTTGTAGGCACCGTGGCTGGTGCCGATGGCGATGGCCAGGGCGTCGACGTGGGTTTTCTTGACGAAGTCGGCGGCTTCTTCCGGATCGGTCAGCATCTGGCTGTGGTCCAGAGTGCCTTCGGCGCCGATGCCGTCTTCCTCACCAGCCTGACCGGTTTCAAGGGAGCCCAGGCAACCCAGTTCGCCTTCGACGGAGACGCCACAGGCGTGGGCCATTTCGACGGTGCGGCGGGTGACGTCTACGTTGTATTCGTAGTCCATCGGGGTTTTACCGTCTTCACCCAGGGAGCCGTCCATCATGACGGAGCTGAAGCCGAGCTGGATGGAGCGCTGGCACACGGACGGGCTGGTGCCGTGGTCCTGGTGCATGACGACCGGGATGTGGGGGAATTCTTCGATGGCCGCGAGGATCAGGTGGCGCAGGAAGGGGGCGCCGGCGTATTTACGGGCTCCGGCGGAGGCCTGGACAATTACCGGGGAGTCGGTTTTGTCGGCGGCTTCCATGATGGCGCGCATCTGTTCCAGGTTGTTGACGTTAAAGGCTGGCACACCGTAACCATGCTCGGCGGCGTGATCCAGCATTTGCCGCATCGAAATCAGGGCCATGGGTCGTCTCCTTCGTTGGACGTTTGGTAGTTGAATTCTTTTGTGTTGCAGACTTTTGGAGTCTGCTGCGGAGGGTGGAAATCGTTTTCGCGGAACCGCTACGAGCACATCCATGTGCGCTTCTCTCAGGCCATCCTTGGCCTTCGAAATTCCGCGAAAACGATTCCCACCCTCCTTGCGATTCTGACTAAATAATTTGCGCCTGACCTTTAAGGCCAAAAATCTTAGGCGCCGCGCTCTTCCAGTACTGCTACTGCCGGCAGGGTTTTGCCTTCCACGAATTCCAGGAACGCGCCGCCACCGGTGGAGATGTAGGAGATTTTGTCAGCAACGCCGTACTTGTCAACGGCCGCCACGGTATCACCGCCGCCGGCCAGGGAGAAGGCGTCGCTTTCGGCGATGGCTTCTGCCAGCGCTTTGGTGCCGTTGCCGAACTGGTCGAATTCGAAGACGCCGACCGGGCCGTTCCACAGGATGGTTTTGGCGTTTTTCAGTACGTCGGCGAATTTGCCGGCGGTTTCGGGGCCAACGTCGAGGATCATGTCGTCGTCGCTGACGTCGGCGATGTTCTTGGTGGTGGCGGTGGCGGTTTCGGCGAATTCGCTGGCCACAACCACGTCTACCGGCAGTGGGATTTCCACGCGGGAGGCGATTTCCTTGGCCGTGTCGACCAGGTCGTGTTCGCACAGGGATTTGCCAACCGGGTGACCGGCTGCGGCCAGGAAGGTGTTGGCGATGCCGCCGCCTACAATGATGGAGTCGCAGACTTTTTCCAGGGCGTTGAGGACGTCCAGTTTGGTGGAGACTTTGGAGCCGCCGACGATGGCGACGACCGGCTTGGCCGGGTTGTCGAGGGCTTTGCCGAGGGCGTCCAGTTCAGCCGCCAGCAGCGGGCCGGCGCAGGCTTCGGGGGCGAATTTTGCTACACCGTGGGTGGAGGCCTGGGCGCGGTGGGCGGTGCCGAAGGCGTCCATTACGTAGACGTCGCACAGGGCGGCGTACTGTTTCGCGAGGTCTTCGTTGTCTTTCTTTTCGCCCTTGTTGAAGCGGACGTTTTCGAACAGGACGACTTCGCCGTCAGCGACTTCAACGCCGTCCAGGTAGTCTTTGATCAGGCGCACTTCCTGGCCCAACACTTTGGTGAGGTGGTCAGCGACGGGCTTCATGGAGGAGGCTTCGTCGTAGACACCTTCTTCCGGGCGGCCGAGGTGTGACATCAGCATGACCTTGGCACCGGCGTCTTTGGCTGCCTTGATGGTGGGCAGTGACGCGCGGATGCGGGCGTCGCTGGTGACCTGGCCGTCTTTTACCGGCACGTTGAGGTCTTCGCGGATCAGGACCCGCTTGCCGGCGAGGTCCAGGTCGGTCATTTTTTTGATGGCCATTGGTTTCTTCCCTTGATCTGATCTTGGTTTAGTTGCCTGTTTTTTTGAGCCAGCGCTCGCTGACATCCAGCATTCGGTTGGCGAAGCCCCATTCGTTATCGAACCAACAAAGCACTTTCACCATGGTTTCCCCGGTCACCCGGGTCTGGCCGCCATCAACCACGCCGGAATGGGCGTCGTGGTTGAAATCGGAGCTGGCCAGGAGTTCGTCGGTGTATCCGAGGATGTTTTTCAGCGGTCCTCTCGCCGCGCCTTTGAGCAACTCGTTCACTGCCTGAATCGTGGTTGGCTTGCGGACATTCACCACCATGTCGATCGCGGATACGTTCATGGTCGGTACCCGCATGGCAACCGAGCTGAATTTGCCTTCCATGTGGGGCAACAGCCGCTCGATGCCTTTGGCCAGTCCGGTGTCCACCGGCACGATGTTGTGCAGCGCACTGCGGGTGCGACGCAAATCCTGATGATGATAGGCATCGATGACGGGCTGGTCGTTCATCGCTGCGTGGATGGTGGTCGTGCTGCCCTGCTCCACGCCCAATGCATCGTCCAGTACCTTGATGACCGGCACCAGGCAGTTGGTCGTGCAGGAGGCAGCCGCGACGATCACGTCCTCGTTGGTCAGTTCGCCTTCATTAATGCCAAACACCACCGTGCGGTCGACATCCGGCTCCCCGGGTTGGGAGAACAGCAGGCGCTGGGCGCCCGCGTCCACATGCTTTTGGGCAGTCGCGCGGTCGGAATAGGCACCGGAGCACTCCAGCACCAGATCCACATCCAGCAGACGCCATGGCAGGTCCGAGGGTTCCGGATGCCGCAAAATGCGGATGGGATCGCCGTTCACCACCAGGTTGTCACCCTCCACCGCAATCTCACCCTGGAATCGGCCATGGGTGGAATCATAGCGGGTCAGGTGAGCGATGGTTTCGATGTCGGACAGCTCGTTGATCGCGACCACCTGAAGGTGATCGCGATAGCCATTTTCATACAGCGCGCGCAACACGCACTGGCCAATCCGGCCATATCCGTTGATCGCGATGCGAAAAGGCTTTCTGTTGCTCATCAGGCGTCCAGCAGTTCCGCAGCGACTTCCAGGATATTGTCGACGGTGAAGCCGAATTCCTTGAACAGCTCGCCGGCCGGTGCAGACTCACCGAAGGTGGTCATGCCGACCACGCGGCCGTCGAGGCCCACATACTTGTACCAGTAGTCGGCAATGGCGGCTTCGATGGCGATGCGGTTGGTGACTTCCAGCGGCAGCACTTTCTGCTTGTAGTCGGCGCTCTGGGCATCGAAGGTGTCGGTGGACGGCATGGACACCACGCGTACGTTCTTGCCCTGCTCCCGCAGTTTGGCGGCGGTGTCCTGAGCCAGGGCTACTTCGGAGCCGGTAGCAATCAGGATCAGGTCCAGCATGCCTTCGCTGTCGGACAGGATGTAGCCGCCTTTGGCCACATCTGCCAGCTGCTGGGCATCACGCTCCTGATGTGGCAGTCCCTGACGGGAGAACACCATGGCGGTCGGGCCGTCTGTGCGCTCGAGGGCGGCTTTCCAGGCCACCGCGGATTCCACGGTGTCAGCCGGGCGCCAGGTGCTCATGTTCGGCGTGGTGCGCAGGCTGGCCAGTTGCTCGATGGGCTGGTGTGTGGGGCCGTCTTCACCAAGGCCGATGGAGTCGTGGGTGAACACGAAGATGGAGCGCTGCTTCATCAGTGCTGCCATGCGCACGGCATTGCGGCAGTATTCCATGAAGATCAGGAAGGTGGCGCCGTAAGGCACGTAACCACCGTGCAGGGCGATGCCGTTCATGATGGCGGCCATGCCGAACTCGCGCACACCGTAGTAGATGTAGTTGCCGCTGGCGTCTTCTTTAGTCACGCCTTTGGAGCCACCCCAGATAGTGAGGTTGGAGCCGGCCAGGTCAGCGGAACCACCCAGCAGTTCCGGCAGCAGCGGACCGTAGGCGTTCAGGGTGTTCTGGGAGGCCTTGCGGCTGGCGACGGTTTCGCCCTTGTCCTGACACTCCTGGATGTACGCCTGTGCCTTTTCAGAGAAATCGGCAGGCAGATCGCCGGCCATGCGGCGCTTGAATTCGGCCGCCAGTTCCGGCTCGGCCTTTTCGTAGGCAGCGAATTTCTCTTCCCACGCCTGTTGCGCAGAGGCGCCTTTCTCTTTGGCATCCCATTCGGCGTAGATTTCTGACGGCACTTCGAAAGAACCGTGAGTCCAGCCCAGCTGTTCGCGGGTCAGGGCGATCTCGTCGTCACCCAGCGGGGCGCCGTGGCAATCTTCCTTGCCCTGCTTGTTGGGGGAACCAAAGCCGATGATGGTCTTGCAGCAGATCATCGTGGGCTGATCGGTGTTGGCGCGGGCGGCTTCGATCGCAGCGCGGACGGCGTCGGCATCGTGACCGTCAACCGCCGGAATCACCTGCCAGCCATAGGCTTCGAAACGCTTGGGCGTGTCGTCGGTGAACCAGCCTTCCACTTCACCATCAATGGAAATGCCGTTGTCGTCGTAAAAACAGATCAGCTTGCCCAGCCCCAGGGTGCCGGCCAGAGAAGCCACTTCGTGGGAGATACCTTCCATCAGGCAGCCGTCGCCCAGGAAAGTGTAGGTGTAGTGGTCAACGATGTCGTGGCCGGGACGGTTGAACTGCGCCGCCAGGGCTTTCTCTGCCAGGGCAAAACCCACGGAATTGGCGAAACCCTGCCCCAGGGGGCCGGTGGTGGTCTCAACGCCCGGGGTGTATCCGTATTCCGGGTGGCCCGGTGTTTTGGAGTGCAGCTGACGGAAGTTCTTCAGGTCGTCGATGGAAACGTCATACCCGCTCAGGTGCAGCAGAGAATACTGCAGCATGGAGCCGTGACCGTTGGACAGCACGAAGCGGTCGCGGTTGGCCCACTGCGGGTTGGCCGGGTTGTGGCTCAGGTAATCGTTCCACAGTACCTCGGCGATATCCGCCATACCCATGGGCGCACCCGGGTGGCCGGACTTGGCTTTCTGAACCGCATCCATGCTCAGCGCGCGAATGGCGTTGGCGAGATCTTTACGAGACGGCATTGACGTTTCTCCAGTGTTTATCGGGACAAATAGAGCTGCTCAAAAATAAGGCGCGTATTTTCGCCGATTAGTGTGTGCCGGGGCAAATCGGGATTGCCGAAACAGCCGAATCCATGGAACCAAACATCTATATCAATTTTTTTTGATATGGCTATTGATTGACCAACCAAACACACCTAAACTTGCCAACCATGACTTCGATGAACACGCATCACGCCAATCTGTCCTCCCTGGACGCCCTGGCCCCGATCTACAAAGCGAGCGGGGATCCGTTGCGCCTGGAGATTCTGCGCGTGTTGCGTCGGGATACGTTCGGCGTACTGGAGCTGAGCCAACTGTTCGAGATGCGCCAATCGGGCATGAGCCATCACCTCAAGGTGATGCACAAGGCCGGTCTGCTGGAGCCCCAGCGGGAAGGTAACGCGATTTTCTATCGTCGCCCGCTGAGCCTGGACAGCGACAAGCTCGCGGACCAGACCATTCGCCAGGTATTCGAGGCCGTGGACCAGGTTCCCCTGCCGTCGCACCTGGAAGAGAAAATTGAGGCCATCCGCACCCAGCGGGCGAGCCAGTCACAGGCGTTTTTCTCGCGTCACGCCGAGCAGTTCCGCGAGCAACAGGAACTGATTGCCGCGTTTGATCTATACGCCGGGCCCGTCGCAGAGCTGATCCGAAAGCGGGCCGACAGACACCCATGGCAGACCGCCCTGGAAATCGGTCCGGGTGAAGGTGCGTTCCTGCCGGTGCTGGCGAAGATCTGCGAGCACGTGGTGGCGCTGGATAACTCCCGCGACATGCTGGCCAAGGCCACTCGTACCTGCATTGACGAACGCCTTAATAATGTCGACCTGATCGAGGGCGTCACCGACAACCTGCTGGCCCGGGGTGACGCCTTTGACCTGGTGGTGGCGAACATGGTGCTCCACCACGTTCCCAGCCCGGCGGACATATTTCTTGATGCCGCCGCGCTGATGAACGGCGGTGGCTGTTTTGTGGTCAGCGACCTGTGCAGTCACGACCAGGACTGGGCCAAGGACAACTGCGGTGACCTTTGGCTAGGCTTCGAACCCGAGGAACTGACCGCCTGGGCGGCAGACGCCGGGCTGACGGCCGGCGAGCAACTGTTTATAGGATTGCGCAACGGCTTTCAGGTGCAGGTGCGAGAATTCTGGAAAACCACCACCGGCTGATCCGGACAAACGCAATATCAACAAATTTTGATATATAGATACGTAGTTTTACGTATCCTTGTTAAAACCAACAAACCCGGTCACCGGAAAGTGCCACAACCGGCGCACACCGGTACGAATTTGAAACGCTCACAGAGGAGCAAACGCTATGTCTGATTACAGCATCTTTACTTCCGAATCGGTCTCTGAAGGCCACCCGGACAAACTGGCCGACCAGATCTCGGACGCCGTTCTGGATGCCATCCTGACAGAAGATCCCCACGCCCGTGTTGCCTGTGAAACCATGGTCAAGACCGGCGTCGCCATCGTCGGCGGTGAAATCACCACCAGCGCCTGGGTCGATCTGGAAGATCTGGTGCGTGACGTAATCAAGGACATCGGTTACACCTCCTCTACCGTGGGTTACGACGGCGACACCTGTGGCGTGATCAACATCATCGGCAAGCAGTCCGTGGACATCGCCCAGGGCGTTGACCGCCAGAAGCCGGAAGACCAGGGTGCCGGCGACCAGGGCCTGATGTTCGGCTACGCCAGCAACGAAACCGACGTGCTGATGCCGGCGCCAATCACCTTCTCGCACCGTCTGGTCCAGCGCCAGGCCGAAGCCCGCAAGAGCGGCCTGCTTCCCTGGCTGCGCCCGGATGCGAAAAGCCAGGTCACCTGCCGCTATGAAAACGGCAAGGTTTCCGGTATCGACGCTGTGGTTCTGTCCACCCAGCACGACGAAGACGTTTCCCAGGAAGACCTGAAAGAAGCGGTGATGGAACTGATCGTCAAGCACGCCCTGCCTGCTGAGCTGCTGCACAAAGACACCCAGTTCCACATCAACCCGACCGGCAAATTCGTGATTGGCGGCCCGGTAGGCGACTGTGGCCTGACCGGCCGCAAGATCATCGTGGACACCTACGGCGGCATGGCACGCCACGGCGGCGGCGCCTTCTCCGGCAAAGACCCGTCCAAGGTTGACCGTTCCGCCGCCTACGCCGGTCGTTACGTCGCCAAGAACATCGTCGCCGCCGGTCTGGCCGACCAGTGCGAGATCCAGGTGTCCTACGCCATCGGCGTGGCACAACCGACGTCGATCTCTCTGAACACCTTCGGCACCGGCAAGATCAGCGACGACAAGATCATCGAACTGGTGCGCCAGAACTTCGATCTGCGTCCGTATGCCATCACCAAAATGCTCGACCTGCTGCACCCGATGTACCGGGCCACAGCAGCCTACGGTCACTTTGGTCGCGAGCCGTATGAGATGACCGTTGGCGGCAAGACCTTCACCGCTTTCCCATGGGAAAAGACGGATCGTGCCGCGGCTCTTAAGGACGCTGCTGGTATTTGATGTGGTTGTTGTAGGTCTGACTTCTGGAGTTAGACCGTTGTTTAGGCCCGGCCCGTCACTCTTGGGGGTGGCGGCGCTGAGGCAAGTCCTTCGGGGACACGCTCGAGCCATCCATGGGCGCTTAGCTTCGGCCATCCTTGGCCGAAGATAGTCCCCGAAGGACTTGCCTCACCACCGCTTTGCAGAGTTGGTGAGGGCTGATCAAGAAATACTGAATACCTCCCTCCAAATTTCGGGAGGCCCAGAACACGTTTTACGGCGTATTGTTTGACCACATGCGCCCACAGTTTGAACTAGGGAGCGGGGATTTGCTTTCGCGGAATTTCGAAGGCCAAGGATGGCCTGAGAGAAGCGCACATGGATGTGCTCGTAGCGGTTCCGCGAAAGCAAATCCCCGCTCCCGACGCCACCAAATCAAGAGGCCAGGGAGAACCAAACTCCCAGAGCCAAAACGACAGGAGCACAAAATGAGCACTCCGGCAGAACAACTGAACAGTTTCAACGACTACAAAGTCCGCGATATCTCCCTGGCCGACTGGGGCCGTAAAGAGATCAAGATTGCTGAAGGCGAAATGCCTGCCCTGATGAAGCTCCGCGAGAAGTACAAAGCCGAGCAGCCGCTGAAAGGCGCCAATATCATGGGCTGTATTCACATGACCATCCAGACCGCCGTGCTGATCGAAACGCTGGTCGAGCTGGGCGCCGACGTGCGCTGGTCATCGTGCAACATCTTCTCCACCCAGGACCAGGCTGCTGCCGCCATCGCCGCGCAGGGCATCCCCGTGTTCGCGTGGAAAGGCGAAACCGACGAAGAGTATGACTGGTGCCTCGAGCGCACCGTCGGTGCTGACGTGGACGGCTGGGAACCCAACATGATCCTGGACGACGGCGGCGACCTTACCGCCCTGCTCCACGAAAAGTACCCGGAAATCCTGACCAACTGCCACGGTGTCACCGAAGAGACCACCACCGGCGTTCACCGTCTGCAGGAGATGCTGCGCGAAGGGACTTTGAAAGTGCCGGCCATCAACGTCAACGACGCCGTCACCAAGTCCAAGAACGACAACAAGTACGGTTGTCGTCACAGCCTGAACGACGCCATCAAGCGCGCTACCGACCATCTGCTGGCCGGCAAGAAAGCCCTGGTGATCGGTTACGGTGACGTGGGCAAAGGCTCCGCTGCTTCCCTGCGCCAGGAAGGCATGATCGTAAAAGTCACCGAGGCTGACCCGATCTGTGCCATGCAGGCGTGCATGGACGGTTTCGAGGTGGTGTCCCCGTATATCAACGGCGTCAACACCGGTACCGAGGCCGGCATCAATCGTGACCTGCTGCAGAACACCGACCTGCTGGTCACCACCACCGGCAACATGAACGTGTGCGACGCTCACATGCTCAAGGC
Organism: uncultured Marinobacter sp.; assembly: GCF_947259545.1. Taxonomy (GTDB): domain Bacteria; phylum Pseudomonadota; class Gammaproteobacteria; order Pseudomonadales; family Oleiphilaceae; genus Marinobacter. Next base: position 455,123 of record NZ_CAMYMK010000002.1, on the reverse strand, counting down.
CCTGAAGACCGGCGCCGTAGTGTGCAACATCGGCCACTTCGACAACGAAATCGACACTGCCTACATGCGCAAGAACTGGGAGTGGGACGAGGTCAAACCGCAGGTGCACGTGGTGTATCGCGACAAGGCCGTCAACGACCATCTGATTCTGCTGTCCGAAGGCCGCCTGGTGAACCTGGGCAATGCCACCGGTCACCCGTCACGGATTATGGACGGTTCTTTCGCCAACCAGGTGCTGGCGCAGATGTACCTGTTCGAGCGTAAGTTCGCCGATCTGCCGGAAGACGCCCGTTCCAAGGGTGTATACGTTCAGGTACTGCCGAAGCAGCTGGACGAGGAAGTCGCCCGCGCGATGGTGGAAGGCTTTGATGGCGTGATCACCAAGATGACCCCGGAACAGGCCAAATACATCGGTGTACCGGTCGAAGGCCCGTACAAGCCGGAAAGCTACAAGTACTGATCGGATATCAAGATGGAATCCCAGAAACAGTTCAAACGCCGTTTCAGCTTTGAATTTTTCCCGCCCAAGACCGACCAGGGCAAGGAAAAGCTGCAGAACGTGCGAAACCAGCTCGCCGAGGAGAATCCGGATTTCTTCTCGGTCACCTTTGGTGCCGGCGGTTCCACCAGGGACCGCACCATTGAAACCGTACTGAACCTGCACAAGCAGGGCATTTCCACGGCTCCGCACCTGTCCTGCGTGGGTGGCACCCGCAAGGACATCGGCGAGTTGCTGGATTTGTACAAAGAGAACGGGATCAGCCGGATTGTCGCCCTTCGGGGCGACATGCCCTCCGGTATGGGAGCCGCGGGTGAACTTCGTTACGCCAACGAGCTGGTGGAGTTTATCCGCGAGCACAGCGGCGACCACTTCAACCTGGAAGTGGCGGCCTACCCCGAGTTTCACCCCCAGGCCCGCAGTGCCGAGGAAGACCTGAAGAACTTTGCCCGCAAGGTGGAAGCCGGCGCCAACAGCGCTATCACCCAATACTTCTTCAATGCGGACAGCTACTTCTACTTCATTGATCGCCTGGAGAAAATGGGCATTACCATACCGGTGGTGCCGGGCATCATGCCCATCGTCAATTTCTCCAACCTCGTGCGCTTCTCCGACATGTGCGGTGCGGAAATTCCCCGCTGGATCCGCAAGCAGCTCGAAGCCTACGGTGACGACAGCGATTCGATCCGCAAGTTCGGCGAGGAAGTGGTCACAGAAATGTGTGACAAGCTGCTCAGGGCCGGTGCGCCCGGGCTGCATTTCTACACCCTGAACCAGGCTCAGCCCAGCATCCGCATCTGGGAGAACCTGGGGATTGGTGAGCGGGAGAAGATTGCTTTCTGATTGCCTTGCTTTCCCCCTCTCCCCAACCCCTCTCCCCCGAGGGGAGAGGGGCTTACACATCCCCAAGCGCCAGCAACGCTCCCTCCCTCAGGCGCCGGCAAGATCCCCCTCTCCCCTCGCGGGAGAGGGCCGGGGAGAGGGGGACCAACCTCTAACCACCTGATTTCCTGCATTTCTCCTGTTAATGGTCTAAGGTTATTTTGATGCAGTTCCATTAACGCTCCCCGAAAGACACTGTCACCAACTGTGCCTTTTGGCTTGCCTTACCGGGCAAACGGAGCTCCATAAGAAGACAAGGAGAAAGCATGAGCACGAAATGGCTGAAAACCCTCGGTGCCACACTGGCAATGACCGTGGCCGCGGGAACCGTTAGCGCTGAAACGCTGAAAGTCGTGACCGACCCCAGTTTTGTACCCTTTGAAATGATGGACCAGGAAACCGGTGAAATGATTGGTTTCGACATGGAGATCATTCGCGAGGTGGCTGACCGGGCCGGGTTCGAGATTGACCTCAACACCATGGATTTCAATGGCATCATTCCGGCCCTTCAAACAGGCAACGTGGACATTGCCATTGCCGGTATCACGATTACTGAAGAGCGCGAAGAGATCGTTGATTTCTCCGATCCGTATTACGATTCCGGTTTACGCATTCTGGTGCGCGAAGACAATGATTCCGTGAAGACCATGGAGGACCTGAATGGTCAGAAAATCGGCACCAAGATCGGCAGCACCAGCTATGACTACCTGACCAGGACGCTGGATGAAAACGATGGGGTGACCCCTTACCCGGGCAGCTCCGACATGTACATGGCATTGATGTCCCGTGCGGTGGACGCGGTTTTCTATGACGCGCCCAACGTCGGTTATTTCGCCAGCACCAAGGGCGAAGGCAAGGTCAAGACGGTTGGCCCTCTGTACGAAGGTCAGCAGTATGGCATTGCGCTGAAGGATGGCAGTGAATGGCTTGACGAGGTCAACGCAGCACTGGCCTCCATCAAAGAAGACGGCACCTACAAGGAAATTTACGAGAAGTGGTTCGGCCCGATGCCTGAAGACATGTAACCCTCTGGCACCATAGCCGGGGCGCCAGGCGCCCCGGCAGGTAACTCCCCATCCGACGGAGACAACCATTGTGGAATTCCAGTTTCAGTTTGACTGGCAAGCGGCCATCAATTCCATCCCCTACCTGCTAAAAGGGGTTCCCTACACTCTGCTGATCTCGTTTGGCGGCCTCGCCATCGGCTTTGTGCTGGGCATTATTTTCGGCCTCCTGAGTATCAACAAGAAATGGTTCCTGCGCTGGCCGGCAACCGCCTACATCGAAATATTCCGCGGCACCCCCATCCTGGTTCAGGTGCTGTTTATCTTCTACGGTCTGCCCGACCTGATTGGCAATCCGATTGACCCACTGACTGCTGGCATCGCAGCCATCGCCCTCAACTCCGGCGCCTATATCTCGGAAGTGGTGCGCGGCGGCGTCCAGTCAATCGACAAGGGCCAGACCGAGGCAGGCCTGTCACTGGGTCTCTCCCGATCCCAGACGTTCTGGTCCATCATCTGGCCCCAGGCATTCCGGCGGATGATACCCCCGCTCGGCAACCAGGCGATTGTCAGCATCAAAGATACCTCCCTGTTCTCAGTCATCGGTGTCGGTGAACTGGTCCGCCAGGGTCAGGTTTATATTGCCAACACCTTTACGGCCTTCGAGGTCTACTTTGTGGTGGCCTGCCTCTACCTGATGATCACCCTCTCCCTCTCACTACTGCTACGACTCCTTGAGCGTCGCGGGCTGGCTTCTGTCTGAAGGAAAGGTACCCATGACACAAATTGTGCAAATGAAGGGCATGAACAAGTACTTTGGCAAACTTCATGTTCTGAAGGACATCAACCTCACAGTGGAAGCCGGCGAGGTTGTCGTCATCATCGGGGCCAGTGGCTCCGGCAAGTCCACTCTGATTCGTTGCGTGAATGGCCTCGAGGAGTATGAATCCGGCAAACTTGTGGTCGATGGCAATGAACTCGCACCGAAAGGCGGCAACCAGAAAGCGCTGGCGGAAATCCGCAAGGAAGTGGGCATGGTGTTCCAGCAGTTCAACCTGTTCCCTCACCTGACGGTGAAAAGGAACATCATGCTGGCGCCGATGAAAGTGAAGAAGGCCTCTCAGGTAATCGCCAACGCCACCGCCGAGCGCCTGCTTAACCGCGTAGGTATCGGCAACCAGGCGGACAAGTACCCAAGCCAGCTGTCCGGCGGCCAGCAACAGCGGGTCGCCATTGCCCGGGCGCTGGCCATGGAACCACGGCTGATGTTGTTCGATGAACCCACATCAGCGCTCGACCCGGAAATGATCGGTGAAGTGCTGGACGTGATGCGTGAGCTGGCCAAAGAAGGTATGACCATGATGGTGGTGACCCACGAAATGGGCTTCGCCCGGGAAGTGGCGGATAGGGTCATTTACATTCATGAAGGCCAGATTGTCGAGGAAGGCAAACCCGGCGACGTCTTCGACAACCCGCAGAACGAGCGCACCCAGGCGTTCCTGTCCCGGGTTTTGGCGCACTAGGACCGAGGTTACAGCAGCTGGCGGAGGGCGTCGTATTCCTGCTCAATTTTGACGCGGGAGTCTTCCGCCAGGAAGCGGGCCACTTTTTTCCCCAGCAACGGCACGTCACATCGCACGTTCAGGCTGACGTGATTGGTGCAAGTCTCAGACGACCCCTGGAGTTTCATGATGCCCTGAATCTTCGCTGGCACATTTTCAATGTGCACCCGGAATTCACAGTGCCACTCGGAATCGTCCTTGCGGAACCAGTGTTCCTCCTGACGCACCTGATTCCACTCACGGTGAAAACTGGCCAGGATGCCCGGCACTTCAGCAGACGTCATCATTTCGCGTTCTATCACAAGTTTTGCCGACAGATCATCGCGTTTCAGTTCCACAACACGCACCTTGCGGGAACCCAGCTTCCGGTTTTTCTCGATGATGCGGCTCTCGTCGAAGAAGGCGCCCAGCACATGCTCAAGGCCCGCCTCGTAAGGATGTTTCAGCTCCAGTTCCATAACGGCCTCCAAAAAGTATAGGGAGATTGTTACGGGGGCGGTGCCTGCAAACATTGGCCGTCAGGTCAGGTCCTGATGGCTGCGTAGCCAGAGTGATACAGGTCACACTTTAGCGCCCCGTGTCGCTCACGACGTTGACGAATGAGCCGGCCAGGACACTGGCAGGCCGCACCTCGGCCAAGTATCATGGTGAACCTTTTGATTCATCAGCTACCGATCCCTTTACCGGGCCGATAGGAGACTCACAGATGCGCAACGCCGATCTCGTCGCACGGGACCTCAAATCCGTCTGGCATCCCTGCACCCAGATGAAAGACCACGAAACCCTGCCGCTGATTCCGGTGAAACGGGGCGAAGGGGTCTGGCTGGAAGATTTCGAGAACAACCGCTACATCGATGCCGTCAGCTCCTGGTGGGTCAACCTCTTCGGCCACGCCAACCCGCGCATCAACGCGGCCATCCAGGAACAGATCGGAAAGCTCGAGCACGTGATCCTGGCAGGTTTCAGCCACGAGCCCGTGGTCAACCTGTCAGAGCGCCTGATTGAAGTCACCCCTCCGGGCCTCAATAAATGCTTCTATGCCGATAACGGCTCGTCCGCCATCGAAGCCGCGCTGAAGATGAGCTACCACTACTGGAAAAACCAGGGCAAGCCCGGCAAGAAGAATTTCGTCAATCTTGGCAACAGCTACCATGGCGAAACCCTCGGTGCCCTGGCACTTGGCGATGTTGCGCTTTACAAGGACACCTACCAGCCGCTTCTGATGGAGGTGCTCACCGCACCTTCTCCGGATGCCTGGAACAAGGAAGCGGGCGAAACCGACGAGGAATACGCCCTGCGTCAGTTCGAGGCCATGGACAAGCTGCTCGCCGAGAAGCACGAGGAAATCTGTGCCGTCGTGGTGGAACCACTGATTCAGTGTGCCGGTGGCATGCGCATGCACCATCCCGTGTATCACACCAAATTGCGGGAAGCCTGCAACCGTTACGGTGTGCACCTGATTGCTGACGAGATTGCCGTTGGCTTCGGCCGCACCGGCACCATGTTCGCCTGCGAACAGGCAGACATCACGCCGGATTTCATGTGTCTGTCGAAAGGACTGACGGCGGGTTACCTGCCGCTGTCCGTGGTGCTGACCACCGATGACGTGTACCAGGCATTCTACGACGATTACGAGACGTTGCGGGCGTTTCTCCACTCCCACAGTTACACCGGCAACCCCATTGGCTGTGCGGTCGCCCTGGCCACCCTGGATATCTTCCGGGATGACAACGTCATCGAGAACAACAAGCGCCTGTCCGCATGCATGGCGGACTCGGTGGCCCACCTGGCAGATCACCCGAACGTAGGCGGCATCCGCCAGCACGGTATGACACTGGCCGTGGAGATGGTCAAGAACAAGGCCGACAAGACTCCGTTCCCCTGGCAGGAACGACGCGGCATCAAGGTCTACCAACACGCCCTCACACGCCAGGCCCTGCTTCGTCCGCTGGGTAACGTGGTGTATTTCATGCCTCCGTACATCATTACCGAGGAGCAGATCCGCCACCTCGGTCAGGTGGCGACCGAAGGTATTGAGATCGCCGTCAGGGACTGAGCATGCGCGTTCCGAGAATCTACACCCGCTCGCCACTGAGTGACGGCAGCACAACCGCGCTGGACGAAAACGCCGCCCAGCACGTTGGCCGGGTGCTGCGTATGCAGCCCGGCCAGGCACTGCGACTGTTCAATGGCGACGGCAACGACTACCCTGCCACTATCACCAATGCCAACAAGAAACAGGTCGATGTCCAGGTAGGAACCCCGGTCGCGAACGCCACCGAATCCTCACTGGACATCGTCCTTGGCCAGACCCTCTCCAAGGGCGACCGCATGGACTATGCTGTGCAGAAAGCCGTGGAAATGGGAGTGACCCGCATCGTCCCCCTCACAACGGAACGCTGCGATGTAAAGCTCAAAGGTGACCGTGAGGAAAAACGCCTGCGCCACTGGCAGTCAGTCGCCATCAGCGCCGCCGAACAATGCGGCCGGGCCCGTGTGCCGGAGATTCTCCCGGTCATGACCCTGGCGCAATGGTTTGAACACACCGGGGACTGCGACCTGAGGCTGGTACTGCACCACCGCACGGAACAGTCCCTCGATTCCATGAACCAACCCTCTCGCGTCGCCCTGATGATCGGTCCGGAAGGGGGCCTGAGCCCTGAAGAAATAGCGGAAGCTGAAAACAGCGGCTTCCTGCCGGTTGCTCTCGGGCCGCGGGTACTGCGAACAGAAACCGCTCCGATCGCCGCCATGGCCCTGTGTCAGTGGCTCTGGGGCGACATCGGCAGCTGAGCACACCGACTGTGACGCCGCCTTTGCCTGGCTTATCAGTCATTGACAGGACGCGGGCTGACAAACATTATCGCTGTCGAGCAGAAGAACTGTTGAGGACAACTCCGTGATTTGAGCTGCGTTACGGGGAGGATTCTCCAAAACTGTGCGGAGCCATGGATGGCGGAGCCCAAGCGCCACATGGACGTGCCTGAGCGTGTTTTGGAGAATTCTCCCCGTAACGTAGCCGGAACCAAAACACCAACAACGAACAAACGCGAGTACCGGATGACAAGTCTGTTTACCAATCCCGAATTCTGGCAATACCTAAGCATCCCAGTCATTGCCGCGCTGATCGGCTGGAGCACCAACTGGCTTGCCATCAAAATGACATTTTACCCCCTGGAATTTATCGGCAAACCACCGTTACTCGGCTGGCAGGGCATCATCCCTTCCAAAGCCCGGAAAATGGCCGCCATCAGCGTGGACGCGACCATCTCCAAGATCGGCACCGTCGACGAAATCTTCCAGCAGATCGATCCCAAGGTGCTGGCCGCCCACATCGTGCATTCCGCCGACCCCCGCATCGAAGAATATGTCGACGAGATGATGCTGCGGGAATACCCGACATTCTGGGAAAACCTGCCTAACTCTGCGCGAAGAATGGTCTATGACAGGGTTCGCAGGGCCACCCCCCAACTGGTCGATAACCTGGTGGATGATATTTCCAACAACATCGAAGACCTGTTGGATATCAAGGGCATGGTCATTGACCGCCTTGCCAAGGACAAGAAACTGCTGAACCGCATCTTCCTGGAATGCGGCGATGCCGAGTTTCGCTTCATCGTCAATTCCGGCCTCTACTTCGGGTTCCTGTTCGGCCTGGTGCAAATGGTGGTGTGGTATTTCTACCAAAGCTGGTGGGTGCTACCGTTTTTCGGCTTGCTGGTCGGTTACGCCACCAACTGGATCGCGTTGAACGTGATTTTCCGGCCTCTGTACGAGAAGAAAATCGGGCCGATACGATTACAGGGGCTGTTCCTCAAACGCCAGAACGAAGTGGCAGAGTCCTTCTGTCACATTGTGACCCACGAAATCCTGACGGTTGGCAACATTATTAACGCCATCATTGAGGGTCCCAAAAGTGATCGCGCCCGCAATATGGTCAAGAAACACATCAAGCCGCTGGTGGATGAAACCGCGGGCCTGGGCAAGGCATTAACCCAGATGGCCTTTGGGCCAACCGGCTTCGCCACCCTGAAAAACAAGGTGGGACTTAAAGCCATCGAAATTTCCCAGTCTTCTTTCAATAACCCGATGTTCGAAAAAGACCGGGCCCAGGCGGTTAAATCCATCATGGTTGAGCGGATGATTGCCCTGTCATCGGAGGAATTCCAGGACCTGCTTCGCCCCTGCTTCCAGGAAGATGAAATCAAACTCATTCTGGTGGGCGCATTCCTGGGAATGGTTGCAGGTGCTGGCCAGTTGGTCTTCGTATTCGGCGGTGCCCTGGGCTAACCGGGGCCGTTTTTCTGTGCACAGATTAGTAACGCCTCTATACTGGCAGGTAGCGGGTACGTACCTATTGACGACCTACCGACCTGGAGGCATTGGATGCCAGGCATTTTCTCCTGGATATCAGGTTTGTTTTCGGCCACAGGGCCTGAACCCCACACTCCCGAACCAAGACTGTTCAATCCGGTAGCTGGCAAACCCTCCACCGCGGAGCAGGATTCGCTCCTGGTGCATAATCTGGAAAATCACCTTTTCTGCTGGTTGCTGGACTCGCCACCTTCCGCACTCAAAACCAGCAACCCTGAAATCGCGCCGTTACTGGAGCAGCTTGAACAACGCCTGCACGATCAGTCCCTGGAAGAATTGCCACGCCAGCCGCTGACACTCCCGATGCTCATGCGAGCGCTGTCAGACGAGTTGTCAGACCGCCATCAGGTGACCGAGATCATACTCAGCGATCCGTCCCTCACTGACCAACTGCTGCAGATCGCCAACAGCCCCTATTTCAAGCCCGGCGATCAAACCATCGAATCCGTGGACCACGCGGTGTTTGTGCTGGGCATTGACGGTATCCGGAATGTCATTTCAGCAGCGGTTCTGCGGCCAATGATGGCTGCCCGGAACAGCCGAGAGGCCCTGTTTGCGCAACGGGTCTGGCGCTGGGGGCTGGCATGCGCCCGCTCGGCGGAACTCATCGCCAAAATACAGGGGCAGGACACCAGCGCGCACTTTATGGTGGGGCTCCTTCCGGCGTTGTCCTACATCACGCTACGAAGGGAAATACATCGTATTTACCTCGCCAACGGGCACAGGGAGGAACCGGAACCGGCCGTGATCCGGCATGCGCTGGCCCGCTACCACTGGACAACCACCCAACTGCTGGCCAATGACTGGAACCTTCCCCCCAAATACCACGCCTACCTGCTGGCCGCCGAGCGCCCCGCCCCCGAGCAGCAACATACTCCGTTGAATGACGGCATGATCCTGGGGACCCGTGAAGCGCTCCGTCATGCCCACCAGCGTAATTTGGCGGAAGAGAAACTTCTCAGCCTGATTCGTCTGGATGAGGAGCAGTTTGCGTCGGTTCGCAAAGCGCTGCTCCGAATGCTGGAAAACAGCAACTCCCCCGCCTGACCGTGAGCCCTCACCGATCAGGCGTTGCTTTCTCCTCGCCCGGTGCTCAGCAGTTCGGCAAAGGTAACCGAGTCATCGGCTGCGGAGCGATACCGCAGCCCCTCCGGAATCACCGGCGGCAGGCGATCAACCACCCGATCCTCATCGTGTCGAACAGCCTCCAGTACATTGCCGACCGAAATAAGGTCGAGTGACCGTCCCGGCGTCAATTGATCCCCCTGTTTACCGGCCAACGTCAGAAAACCTGCCCGAATGAGCTTGTCACTGACCCCTCGGGTGACTTCCCCCGGCACCCTCAACTGCTGCTCCAACGACTCCTGCTGAGGCGCCGGCTTACCTTCGCTAAACGGTTTGGCAACCAGCCACATCAACGTCAGGGCCACTTTTTCCTGCAGTTCAGGAGATAACTGCACCTTATGACGCTTGGCCACGGACCCGGGATTCTGCATGTAGAACGACAAGCTGGCGCCCAGTAGCAAGATCATCCAGTTGAGATAAATCCAGATCAGCAGAATGATACCGATGGCAAAACTGGAATAGATAGCCTCATATTTGGCGGAACCCGCCACGAAGGAGGCGAACAGCATCCCCGCAGCCTGCCAGGATACCCCTGCCACCAGACCACCGATAAAGGCATAACGCAATTTGACCCGGGTGTTGGGGATAAAGACATACACGAAGGTGAATGCCCCCACCACCAGGAAGAATGGCGTAAACCGACTGACGACAATGATCAACGAACCAAAAGGTTCAATCTCGACCAATGTCTGCACGAATTTGGAAGAGAAAATGGTAGCCGTCGCGCCGATGGCAGACACCATCAGCAAGGGGCCAACCATGATGACGCTCAGGTAGTTACTGAACCGTTGTGCCATGGAGCGCATGTCCGGCACACGCCAGATCATGTTGAAGGAACGCTCGATTTTCTGGACCAGCGAAATCACCGTGTACACCAACAACGCCAGACCCACAGACCCGAGCACGCCAACCTTTATATTGTCGACAAAACTCAGAATCTGTTCGGCAATCTGCACCCCTTGCGGCCCCATGGGGTCAAAGAACTGGAACAGGAATGGCTCCAGCTTCTGGTGCACTCCCAGGGCCTTGAGCACCGAGAAGCTCAGAGCCAGCAGCGGCACTATGCTGAGCAGCGTGGTGTACACCAGGCTCATGGAATGCAGTGTCAGGTTGCCACTGATCACATCGCGGATCAGTGCGTACAAGCTACGCCCGGTTTTATAGAGCCAGGTCCACGGCCACTTCTGGGGTGGATTGGGATTGGCAAGAATCCACTTTTCCGCGGCATAAAGCCGGTCTTTTAACTGAAAGGAAGCCACATAACATCCTGTTTTTCAGAGTAGTGCTCAAAGTATGGGCAGTTCGCCCCAAGTTTCAACACTATGCCCAATATTCTCTGCCTCGTATGTCTCACAGGGCCTCATAATATCAATATAGCATTATGATACTTCTACTTATGCCTTTCTGTGTGTATAAAGCCCTCCTCCGACCAACCCGATCAACGCAGACAGGTGCTTCATTATGCGGTTGAAGAATCTTTTCAGCATCCTGGCCATGACCATCCTCATGCCCGGACAAGCCTTGGCAACCAACGGCTATTTCAAACTCGGCTATGGCACCATCAGTTCGGGCATGGCTGGCGCCACCACCGCGCTTTCCCAGGACAGCATTGCCGCCGCTACAAACCCTGCTGGCATGGCTTTTATTGGCAACCGAGTGGACGGTGGCGTGGAACTGTTCTCACCGCGCAGAGAATTCACCGTAGAGGGTGGCGTGGCTGAACCTCCCGAGGGAACTTTCTACCTCGCACCGGGAACGCGAAAAAGCCGCAACAATCTCTTCGCCATTCCGCACTTTGGTGTAAACCGGCAGGTTGGTAACGACCACGCTCTCGGCATTTCGATATTTGCCAATGGTGGCATGAACACCGAATACAGTGGAGAGAATGGAGGGGTATTTGGCGCAGGCACGGCAGGCGTCAATCTGGAACAGCTTTTCATTGCGCCCACTTGGTCGTGGAAATTCGCCGATAACCAGGCCATTGGCTTTTCTCCGATGATCGCCTATCAGCGTTTCAAGGCCGAGGGATTGGCCAGTTTTGGTGCTTTCTCCGCTAACCCGGATGCCTTGAGCAACCAGGGAACCGACGAAGCCTGGGGTTATGGTTTTCAGATCGGCTGGCAGGGAGAGCTATCTGAAAACCTGCGCGGTGGCCTGAGTTGGCGAACGATCCTGGAAATGGAGGAATTCAACAAGTACGAAGGCCTGTTTGCCAAGCAGGGTGATTTCGATATGCCACAGATGTTCACCGCAGGGCTTGCCTGGTCAGGTATTGAGGATCATTGGATCGCGATCGACCTGCAACACATCCGCTACAGCGAGATCAACAGCGTAGGCAACCCCTTCCAGCCCAATATACAAACTGCCCGCCTTGGGGACGATGATGGAGCAGGCTTTGGCTGGGATGACATGACTATTGTGAAACTCGGCTGGCAATGGCAACAGAGCAACGCTCACACCTGGCGTGCAGGTGTGAGCTACGGTAATCAACCGATCCCCGATGAGGAGGTGTTGTTCAACATTCTGGCCCCGGCGGTTCCGGAGTGGCACTTTACCGGCGGCTTCACCCACCGCTTCAGCGAGGATCTCGAGGTGTCCGGCATGGCCTTCTACACGCCCGAGGAAAAACTGAAGGGCGAGAATCCGCTCGGCCCCGGTCAAACCATAGAGCTGAGTATGTACCAGTTCGGACTCTCGGCGAGCCTGGGCTATACCTTCTGACTCTCAGCAAGGGCCAGTCCACTCAGTTGGTAACATAGTGCCGGCGTGTCCAGCCCCGCATGTCATCAAGCCGCTCGAGTCGGTCGGCGGCTTCGTTCAGCGTGGATGTTATGGGGTATTCACCCTCAAGCATACCGGCAAAGCGAATGGTCATCAGGTCCCAGAAGCGTTTCATTTCAGGAATGTTGGGCATGATTTCACCACGGCTGGCGGAGCGGAATGTGTGATCGATGAACGGGTCTGCACTGAGGGATTCCACGACGTCCAGGTGGGCCACAGCGCCCAGTGGCTTGTCGTCATTCACCGCGTGCAGGCCGTCATTCGTCAGCAGGTAGTCTTCCAGGAAACGCCGGGCCAGCTCGTGATTGGTGGAAACCGCACTGACTCCAGCTGACAGCACCCCTACAAAGGGCTTGCCAGGTTCACCCGTGACGGTGGGCACATCGGCAATGCCAACATTGATGCCGGCGTCCCGTACTTCACTCCAGGCCCAGGGGCCATTAATGATCATGGCCGTCTTGCCAGCCTTGAAGCCGTCCATCATGGACCCGTAGTCCGCATCTTTCGCTAACACACCGGAATCCAGCATATTCTTGATGCCTTTCACCGCGCCGACAGCGCCACCGGTAGCCACTCCCACATCGGACAGGTCATAGACCTGGTTATCCACGCCAAAACTGTACCCCCCGGAACCGGCAAATACCGGCCAGGAAAAGTACACGTTCTTGTAATCCCATGAGATGGTTTCAATACCCCGGGCACTGAGGCGACGATGCTCGGCTTTGACTTCCTTCAGGGTAGAGGGCGGATTTGTTACGAGATCCTTGTTATAGAGGAGGCTGACCACCTCCAGTGCAATCGGATAGCCATACACCCGTTCACCCACGGAAACCGCCTGCCAGGCGAAGGGAGCTATGGCCGCACGGACCTGCTCTGAGGGTTCAATAGGCCGCAGATGCCCCTCATTGATCCAGCTACCAAAGCGATCATGTGGCCAGATCACAATATCCGGCGCCTTTGAGGAATAGCCGTAGTGATCATACTCGGACGTGAGATCATCCGGGGTTTCCACGGTGACCGGGATACCGGTTTCCGCTTCGAAGCGCCGGCCTACTTCGGCCAGGCCCTGATGCCCCTTGTCGGAGTTGATCCAGATAAGCAGTTCATTGCGTTCGAAAGCCAGAGCCGGCATAGAAAAGAGAATGGCAGAAAGCGCAAGAGCCAGGATGGGTCTGATCATAGGTATCGCCCTGTTGTTATTGTTGGAGCGTTAGTGAAACTTATGCCCTAACTTGGGGCATTTCACAGGCAGTGTAAGCAACAGGGAACGGCAGCCGCGTCATACGGCTACCATTTTTTAGGGGGTGAGTAAGGGGGGAGTACCCGATCAATCAGACCGAGGACAGATTACGTGCCGTAATCTCAACAATCCTCTGCCTTGCCTCCCGGCTCGCCCAGGCAGAGTGTGGAGTCACAATCAGGTTGGGTATATCGTCCGCCAGCAGCGGATTGCCATGGCGCGGAGGTTCCTCGGTCAGCACATCAAAGCCGGCGCCAGCGATGGTTCCGGCTCGCAGTGCGTCCGCCAGCGCCTGTTCATCCACCAGCCCGCCCCGGGAGGTGTTGATCAGCAGCGCATCACGCTTCATTTTCCTCAGTTCGGTGGCGCCGATAAGATTGCGGGTTTCATCCGTCAGCAGACAATGCAGCGACAGCACATCCACCTGCGGCAGCAACTCGTCCATTGGTATCCGGGGATACCCATCCACTTCGCCCTGCTCCTGCCCGGGGCGTGCGCCCAGCAGAATTTTCATACCAAAGGCCCGGGCCCGCTCAGCGACACCCTGCCCCAGATCGCCATAGCCGACAATGCCCAGGGTCCGCCCTTCCAACTCCATGATTGGATGATCCATCAGGCAGAACATCGAACTTCGCCCCCATCGCCCGGCCCGCACGTCCCGGTCGTAGTCCAGCAGGCGCGTGGCCAGCGCCAGCATCAGCGCCATGGTGTGCTGAGCCACGGTGGAGCGGCCGTAGTTGGTGACATTCATCACCCGGATACCATGCTCTTTGGCAGCGGTCTGGTCGATATTATTGAGTCCGGTCGCCACCACGGCTATGGTTTTAAGTTCCGGGCAGGCCTCAAAGTGTTCGCGGTTGAGCACGACCTTGTTCACGACGACGGTGTCGAAGCCACGAATCCGTTCAAGCACCTGTTCCGGTGTTGTCCGTTCATGCTTCACGAGGCCCCCGGTAACGGTTTCAATGGGCGTCAGATCGACGTCTTTACCGAGGGTATCGGCATCGAGGAAAACCGCTTTCATTCGTTTCTCCTTAACCAAGAAAGCCACAGATTAAGATAGACTGAGAAAAACCTCCAATTGTAAGGATGGGTAAACGATGGAACATGAATTCTGGCACGAGCGCTGGGCGAAGAAGGAAATAGGCTTCCACGAAGGGACGATCAACAGCTACCTTCACGACCACTGGCCAGAGCTGGCGGGCAACGGCACGCCGGCAGTCTTCATTCCGCTCTGCGGCAAGGCACACGATATGTGGTGGCTGCACGATCGCGGCCATCCGATCATCGGTGTGGAACTGAGCGACATCGCCTGCAAGGACTTTTTTGAGGAAGCTGGAGAGAAAGCCATGGTTCGACCGGGTGAGCCGTTCACCCGTTTCAAGCACGACAATCTGGAGCTCTGGTGCGGCGATTTTTTCCAGCTGGTCCCCGATGACCTGAAACACATCCGCCTGGTCTACGACCGCGCCGCACTGATCGCCCTGCCTCCGAAAATGCGCAAGGAGTATGTTGAACACCTGACGGCAGTCATCCCCGACGGTACCCGAATCCTGCTGATCACCCTGGACTACGACACCGAGATCAAGGGGCCGCCATTCAACGTCAGCGACGAGGAGGTTCGGGAGCTGTATTCCGATGACTACGACATCGAACACATCCTGACCAACACGCTGGCCAAGGATCATCCGTTTACCAAGCGGAAGGGGTTGGCTGGGGCCACGGAGAGTGTGTTTCGGCTTGTCAAAAAGTAGCCTTCTGGTACCCGGGATCGGCGGCTACGGGGGGTACCCTTTTTGAAAATGGCCGCTTGAACTCGCTTCGCTCAGACAGGCGGTCATTTGAAAAAAGGGTACCCCCCATATCCGCCTCGTCTGACCTGTTCCGTTTACTCGCTATTCTTTGAACTTCAAGCCCTTCGTCAGCCACTTTCCGTCCTTTTGTCCGGCTTACCACCTTGGTCGATGGGAGTATGGGGAGAGGTCTTTCTAAAAAACTCCGCCTGTCTGAGCGCAGCGAGTTCAAGCGGAGTTTTTTAGAAAGACCTCCCCCCGTGCTCCCTCCCCCAAAAAACCAAAACACAACACAAATTAATGAACCGATACCATAAACAGGCTGTCCAAGTTTCCGAGCGTGAACTAAGCTCTAGGTAACCAAACCGAAATCGGTCGCACACCGTAAATCGGTTTGGAGTATCCATTTCTTCCACTAATAACCAGATACACCGCCCAGATTGGCGGAGCCAACTGCAACGGGGATATTGCGTGAACTGAAAGCTGAAGACCAGCGAGCGAGGGGCCATCTATGAGCATTGTGCAGCACTTCAAAGACCGGTATGAATCAACTCAGGAGGAGGAATACTCCCTTGAGGAATACCTGGAGATCTGCAAAAAGGACCCAACGGCATACGCCACTGCCGCGGAGAGGATGTTACTGGCCATTGGCGAGCCAGAGTTGATAGACACTTCCCGTGACTCGCGACTGTCACGCATTTTTTCCAACAAGGTTATCAAACGGTACCCCGAATTCTCCGATTTCTACGGCATGGAAGAAGCCGTGGAAAACATTGTGTCATTCT
The DNA here is from genome assembly GCF_947259545.1 of uncultured Marinobacter sp. Taxonomy (GTDB): domain Bacteria; phylum Pseudomonadota; class Gammaproteobacteria; order Pseudomonadales; family Oleiphilaceae; genus Marinobacter. The sequence continues at coordinate 439,078 of NZ_CAMYMK010000002.1, read as the reverse complement.
TCCGCCACGCCGCTCAGGGCCTGGAGGAGAAGAAACAGATTCTTTATTTGCTGGGCCCGGTCGGTGGCGGTAAATCGTCATTGGCGGAGAAGCTCAAGTTTCTGATGCAGAAAGTCCCCTTCTATGCCATCAAGGGATCACCGGTAAACGAATCCCCCCTCGGTCTGTTTGATCCGGGCGAGGATGGGCCGATTCTGGAAGAAGATTACGGCATTCCCCTTAGGTACCTGCAAAACATCATGTCACCTTGGGCGGTTAAGCGCCTGCACGAGTACGGCGGTGACATCAGCCAGTTCAGGGTGGTGAAGAAATATCCGTCGGTCCTCGACCAGATTGGCGTCTCCAAGACCGAGCCCGGTGATGACAATAACCAGGATATTTCGGCCCTGGTGGGCAAAGTGAATATCCGCATGCTGGAGGACTTCTCCCAGGACGATCCAGATGCGTACAGCTTCAGTGGTGGTCTATGCCGGGCCAACCAGGGGTTGTTGGAGTTTGTGGAGATGTTCAAGGCGCCGATCAAGGTACTGCATCCTCTGCTGACCGCCACTCAGGAAGGCAACTACAACACCACCGAGGGTATGGGGTCGGTACCGTTTGACGGCATTATCCTGGCCCACTCCAACGAATCCGAGTGGCAGACCTTCCGCAACAACAAGCACAACGAGGCATTCCTTGACCGGGTGTACATCGTCAAGGTGCCCTACTGTGTGCGGGTATCGGAAGAGATCGAGATCTACAAAAAGCTGCTCAAGAACAGTTCACTCGCCGGCGCGCCCTGTGCACCGGACACTCTGGACATGCTGGCTCAGTTCTCGGTGCTGTCGCGCATCAAGGAGCCGGAAAACTCCAGTATCTTCTCCAAGATGCGGGTTTACGATGGCCAGAACATCAAGGATACCGACCCGAAAGCGAAATCGATGCAGGAATACCGCGATTCGGCGGGGGTCAACGAAGGCATGGACGGTCTCTCTACCCGCTTTGCGTTCAAGATTCTGTCCAAAGTGTTCAACTTCGACACCTCGGAAGTGGCGGCCAACCCGGTCCACCTGCTGTATGTCCTGGAGAAACAGATTGAGCAGGAGCAGTTCCAGCCGGAAACCCAGGAGCGCTACCTGCGCTTCATCAAGGAATTCCTGGCGCCACACTACGTCCAGTTCATCGGCAAGGAAATCCAGACCGCGTATCTGGAGAGTTACAGCGAATACGGCCAGAACCTGTTCGATCGCTATGTGACCTATGCCGACTTCTGGATTCAGGATCAGGAATACCGGGATCCGGAAACTGGCGAGATTCTCGACCGCTCTGCCATCAACGACGAGCTGGAGAAAATCGAGAAACCGGCCGGGATCAGCAACCCGAAGGACTTCCGCAACGAGGTGGTCAACTTCGTGTTGCGGGCACGGGCAAACAATCAGGGCCGCAACCCGTCCTGGCTCAGCTATGAAAAACTGCGCAGCGTGATTGAGAAGAAAATGTTCTCCAACACCGAGGACCTGCTGCCGGTTATTTCCTTCAACCCGAAAGCCAGCCAGGAAGACCAGAAGAAGCACAAGCAGTTCGTCGAGCGTATGGTCGATCGAGGCTACACGGAGAAACAGGTACGGCTGTTGGCCGAATGGTATCTGCGCGTCCGCAAGTCTCACTAATTCAGTGAAAGCTCACTGAACTGGAGTAAAACTATGGGTATGACCCACATAGTCGACCGCCGCCTGAACGGCAAAAACAAGAGCGCAGTGAACCGGGAGCGGTTCCTGCGCCGCTACCGGCATCACATCAAGAAAGCGGTGGCCGATGCAGTCCAGCGCCGCTCCATTACGGACATTGAACGCGGCGAAAAGATCAGCATTCCCTCCCGGGACATCGAGGAGCCTATTTTCCACCACGGCCAGGGGGGCAAGCGAGAGATCGTTCACCCGGGCAACAAGGAGTTCGTTGCTGGCGATACCCTGCCCAAGCCCCAGGGGGGCGGCGGCCAGGGCCAGGGTGGCGGCCAGGCCAGTCCGGATGGCGAAGGCATGGACGAATTCGCCTTCCAGATTACCCAGGAGGAGTTTCTCGATTTCCTGTTTGATGATCTGGAACTGCCCAACCTCGCCCGCAAGAAACTCAAGGACACCGAAGCGTTCAAGTATGTCCGCTCGGGGTTCACCACCCAGGGCATACCCGCCAAACTGGATGTGGTGCGCTCCCTTCGGGGGGCCCATGCCCGACGCCTTGGTTTGGGCGGTGCCCGCAAAAAGAAGATTCGCGATCTGGAAGAGCAGCTCGCCGACTTGAAGTCCGCACCGGAAGACCTGGACGCGGCGTTCAGCCATGATGATCAGATCCAGGCGCTTGAGGAGGAAATTGCGCGACTCAAAGCCAATGTGAAACGCATCCCCTTCATTGATGAAATCGACCTGCGCTACCGGCAGCACGTCAAACAGCCCAAGCCGGCCACCAGCGCGGTGATGTTCTGTCTGATGGATGTGTCCGGTTCGATGACGCAGATGCACAAGGACATCGCCAAGCGCTTCTTCATTCTCCTGTATCTGTTCCTCAAGAAGAACTACAAGAAGATTGACGTGGTCTTCATTCGCCACCACACCAGTGCCAAAGAAGTGGACGAGGAGGAGTTTTTCTACTCCCGGGAAACCGGCGGCACCATTGTGTCCAGCGCGCTGAAGCTGATGCACAAGATCATTGAATCCCGTTATTCTCCGAGCGAGTGGAACATCTATGCCGCCCAGGCATCGGACGGGGATAACTGGAACGACGACTCCCCCGTGTGCAGCAAGATCCTGTCGGAAAGCCTCCTGCCTCTGGTGCAATATTTTGCCTATGTGGAGATCACCCCGCAGGATCACCAGATGCTCTGGTACGAGTACGAAAAAATACAGGAGCAGTACCCCCAGAGCTTTGCCCTGCAACAAATCGCTGATCCTGGCGAGATTTACCCCGTGTTCCGCCAGTTGTTCGAGAGGAAAGCCGCATGAGTGACATCATCGACCGCCCGAACATCCCGGACAGCCCGAATGATGATCAGCCCAACGTCAGGGAGCCGATCTCCGATAGCTCGGAATGGACCTTCGATCTGATCCGGCAATACAACGAGGAAATCGCCAAATGCGCTGAAGAATTCGGCCTGGATACCTACCCCAACCAGATTGAAGTCATCAGCGCCGAGCAGATGATGGACGCCTACAGTTCCGTGGGCATGCCCGTGGGCTATCATCACTGGTCCTTCGGCAAACAGTTCCTGAGCACCTCCAAAGGCTATCAACGCGGACAGATGGGGCTGGCCTACGAGATCGTGATCAACTCCAACCCCTGCATCGCCTACCTGATGGAGGAAAACACCCTGCCCATGCAGGCCCTGGTAATTGCCCACGCCTCATACGGACACAACTCATTCTTCAAGGGTAACTACCTGTTCCGCACCTGGACCGATGCCAGTGCAATCATCGATTACCTGGTGTTCGCCCGTCACTATGTTGCCGAGTGCGAGGAACGTTACGGGCTGGATGCGGTAGAGGAAATCCTCGATTCCTGCCATGCGCTGATGAATTATGGCGTCGACCGCTACAAGCGGCCTGCACCGATCTCGGCGGCCGAGGAAGCAAGACGCCAGAAGGAGCGGGAGGAATACCAGCAACGCCGCATCAATGATCTTTGGCGCACGATTCCCAGAATGGACGATGACGACGATCAGGTCCGTCGCAAAAAACGCTTCCCGGAGGATCCGCAGGAGAACATCCTCTATTTCATTGAGAAAAACGCCCCTTTGCTGGAAACCTGGCAACGGGAAATCATCCGCATCGTGCGAAAGCTGGCCCAGTACTTCTATCCCCAGCGCCAGACCCAGGTGATGAACGAAGGCTGGGCTTCTTTCTGGCACTACACCCTGCTGCACAGCCTGTATGAAAAAGGCCTGGTCAATGACGGCTTCATGCTGGAGTTCCTGCAAAGCCATACCGCGGTGGTCTATCAGCCACCCTTTGACAGCCCCTGGTATTCGGGCATCAACCCCTACACCCTGGGATTTTCCATTTATACGGATCTGAGGCGGATCTGTGAAAATCCCACGGACGAGGACCGTCAGTGGTTCCCGGACATCGCCGGCAGCGACTGGGTGGAAACCCTTCACTTCGCCATGAAGAACTTCAAGGACGAGAGCTTCATCCAGCAGTTCCTGTCCCCCAAGGTCATGCGGGATCTCAAACTGTTCTCGATTCAGAATGACGAAGAGGAAGATGTCTACCGCATTACCGCCATTCACGACGAGACCGGCTACCGCGCCCTGCGGGAAAAACTGGCACGTCAGTACAACCTCAGTTACCGGGAGCCGAACATCCAGGTCTGGAACGTGGACGTCAGGGGCGACCGCTCACTGACACTGCGCCATATCCCGGTCGACCGGGTTCCGCTGGGCAAGGACACCGAGGAGGTGCTTCGGCACGCCCATCGCCTGTGGGGTTTTGATGTGCACCTGGAAAGTGTCGACGAGGGCACGGTGGTAGAAGACTACCACTGCCCGCCGAAGGTTCAGGACGAAGAGGACTGACTGACCAGGAACTGCATAAGATCCACCAGCCAGGGCACCAACAACGCGGTGGCAAAAGCGGATAATGCCATCGCCAGCCCCGAGAAAGCGCCCATCTGCGGGCTGACCTGAAAGGCCCGCGCCGTTCCAATGCCATGGGCGGCAACCCCCATGGCAATCCCCCTGGCGGTGTCGTCTGTCACCCGAATCCACTCAAACAGCTTGGTCCCAAGCACCGCACCGGTGATACCGGTGATCACCACCAGCACTGCTGTCAGGGACGGCAGACCGCCGATCTTTTCCGAAATACCCATGGCCACCGGAGCCGTCGCCGATTTCGGAGCCAGGGACATCTGGATCTCGGTGGAGCCGCCGAGGAGCCAGGCCAGGCCAATGGAACTGCCGGCTGCAATCGTTACGCCACACACCAGGGAGATGGTCACCGGTAACCATAATTGTCGCAGTCTGGAGAACTGCTGGTATAACGGTACCGCAAGAGCGACAGTGGCGGGCCCCAGCAGGAAGTGCACGAATTGCCCGCCCTCGAAATAATCGTTATAGGGGGTTCCGGTCAGCACCAGCACCCCGATCAGCATCACCACCGAGGTGACGACAGGGTTCGCCAGCGGGTTGGACCGTGTCCGCAGATACAGGCGGTAGGCCAGACCGTAGGCGACCAGGGTCATGGTCAGGCCCAGCAGCGGCGATGCCGAAAGATAAACCCAGATATCCTTGAGACCGGGATCAGTCACCGTCCGGCTCCTTGCCCTGGCGGGCCCCGACCAGCCAGCGGCTGGTCAACTGCATGATCAGGGCGGTAGCCACCATGGTGATGATGGTGCTCAATAGCAGTGCCAGGGTAATCGGCACCCATTCTTCGGCAATGCGATCGAAATGGACCATCATGCCCACCCCTGCCGGAACGAACAGCAGCGAAAGGTGGCTGAGCAGAGCCGAGGAAGCCTGGTCAACCGATTCCGGTGCCTGGCCCCGGATCAGCAGGGTCACGAACAGCATGACCATGCCCAGTACCGGGCCTGGGATCGGCACCTCGAGTAATCGGACCGTGACCTCCCCCACCAGTTGGTACACCAGTAACAGCGTAATGCCATTGAGAAAATTCATGCCTGTCACTCCGGATTTCCGACCGTGCCTGAAGCCAGAGCATAACCATTACGGTGACGGCTGAATACCCAACAACAGTCGGAAGCCGGTGTCCCACCCAGCCGGAATATACGTCACGACGAGCAACGCGGTACCCATCACCAGTACCGGGAAAATAAAACGGAAGTTCCGCTGCCAGAAGGTGCCGTGCAAACTCTCCCACGCTGTTGGCAGACCGACCACCTGCCGCGTAAGCAGGTGGTTAAGGGCAACTGGCGGCGTCAGATAGCCCATCTCGAACGCCAGCACGGTCATGACCCAGAAATGCAGGGGATCAATACCATTCTTCAGCGCAATCGGCGCCAGGGTGGCATTGACCAGCAGCACTGCGCCGTAGGGATCCATGATCATGCCGATGAACACCAGAAGTCCCATCAGCAGGGTCAGGGTCAGCCAGACCGAGCCCAATTGCTCCGGGAAAAGCTCCAGCAGACCCGAACGTTCGATCAGCCCCCCGACACTGACTGACAACGCCATCAGCATTAACAGGGCGCCAATCAGCGCGCAGGACTCCCGGGTGGCCCGCATCACCGATTGCGAGAATCCACTGGGAGGAATCTCCTCGGTCCGGTGAGTTGAGTCGTCTGCATCCGGGTCACCGGCCTTGAGCACCAGTCGCTCATAGCCGAGGACCAGCAACAGAATCACCGGCAGGATGGCAGGCGCCGAGAACTCATCCAGCCCCCGCCCCAGCAGAACGTTCCACAGCACCACCACAGCCGCAAAGATCGTAATGTAAGGAAGCAACGGTACCAGGGCCCGCAGCATTCCCGGAATGGCATCCCGCAGTGGTGCGATACGGCCCGCGGATTTACCTCCCAGCAGGAATACGTAGACCGCATAGACCGAGGCAGTCAGCAACAGTACACGGGCACCGGCGCTGAACAGTTCATCCGTGGTAACACTGTTGTTGAGCGTGGCAACGATCACCACCAGCAGACAGGGACGAAGCATGGTCCCCATGGATCCGGATATGGCCGTCGTTGCCAGCGCCAACTGCTCGGAAGTACCGGCCCGCCGCAGTTCACGATAGAGCGTCAGACCGGCAGCGAGAATGAAGATACCGGAGGCCCCGCTGTAGGCGGTAGGCAAGGCCGTCAGAAGCAGAACCACCACCCCCAGCCATTTGGGCGGCAACTGCCAGGGTCGGATAAGATCAAATACCTTGCGCGGCAAGTGGGTTCTGGCCAGTAACATACCGACCCAGACATAAAGCCCCAGATTCAGGAACAGCGCCGACAGCTCCGCCATCATGTTCAGGTAAACAGCGATGCCATGGTAGAAACCATGAAACGCGAACTGGATGGTGGCGCTGATGCACATGTAACTGTACAGCGGCACGCTCAGCAATGATCGGGGCCAGCTGCCCCCCGCAGCCAGATCTGACCTTGGCTGCCTAAGTTGCCAGAGGGAGATGAGCGTCAGTGCGCCAAACCCGGCCACCCAGATATCGTGCATAAAGAGATGCGCCAAAGGCATGCCCGCATCCGCCTGAGCCAGCTCCTGTTGGCGATAAAGCCAGGCGGAGCCTGTTAACAGGCTGTTTGCAATCAGCTGGGCTAAGGTGGCCACCCGGTCGTCCCGCCGGGATTCGACCGGACGCAACGCAATGTGCTGTCGACCGAGCGTCGCCGCAGCGGCACAGAACAGCAACATGAAACCCAGCAGGACACGCCGGTTACCGGTGATCAGGACCACCGCCCGGGACAGGCCGGTTTCCATCAACGCAAAGGCCCTTACACTGGGGCCATCCAGGGATTGCAGGCGATCCCATTCAGCGAGCCGCTGTTCGCAGGCCTCTGACGTCGCCATGATGGATGAGCGGATTTCCTCGCGGTTCAGATTGCCACCAAAGACATCGGCGAACGGATCCGCAGCCATCTCCGCTTTCTTCGCAGCCACTGCCAGCTCCACGGCGGCTTCCGGGTCAGCCACGACCTGGCAGTCTGGCGCCCGGATCTGATCGATCACCCGCAGGTTGAAGTAATCCGGCCAGGTCTCCCCACCAATCTGCAACAAACGGGAATGCAGCGTCTCCCCTACCGAGGCCAGCAGGGTGAGCACCAGGATAACCAGCATCGGCAGGCTGGCCAGGGTGACCGACAGACTACGGCTTCGGCTGGCCGGCAGGCTTTGGGCTTCGGTGGTCATCGGTTATTCCACCGGGTCTGTGCATTCCTCGCGGGCGCCATTCGCCCGGCACCGGATTTTACGCTGCAGCGTCAGCATGTCCGCGCTGTAATAGCCCTTATCACGCAGCTCCACCCTTGCCTGCTGCATCATTCGGTCGTATTCGAGACGATCCTCAGGGGGAATCTCAATCCACCACTTATCCGGAACCTTCTCTTCTTCCATGCGGACCCGGCTGATGATTTCATCGAACCCCTGGTAGAACGCTTCGCGTATGAACTGTGCCAATTCATTGGGTATCACTTCCGATCGACCTATCAGCTGCGCGGTGATGTGGGTCAGGGGCAGATCGACAATGCCGCCATCGGGCTCCAGCCCTTTGTAGAGCTCCATAACCTCATAGGCCGCCAGTGGGGCTGCCAGCACATCCACGACGCCGGTATTGAACATGTTCGGGGCGTTAACGATGTCCGCCACCACCGGGGTTGCCCCAATGCCGGAGATCATCTCCGCCTGGACCGGGTCGTAGTCCAGCACCGCCACCCGTTTACCCGCCGCCTTGGCCAGGGTGTTGATTTCACGATCATCAACGAACACATGTGCCGCTCCAGCCGGAGCAATGCCCATCACCACGTAGCCGTTGCTGACCATGCGGTCGGCACTGCGGGGATCGGCCATCAGCTTCAGCGCCAGGCGCATCTGTTCCCTTTCCGGAAATCCGCCAATGGAGTCCAGGGTGCCGGTGTAGCGATTGAACAGCCGCGCCCGCAGCCCACTCATCAGGGCTGCATCACAGGTTGCGGATTTCAGTTCCTCCACCATCACCGACTCACTGGTGTAAGGCACCATTTCAACATTGACGCCGAATTCCAGGATCTTCTTGCGTTGCTCCTGGGCTGCCGCAAAAACGGGACCGGAGCGCCCGAAAATGTCCCAGATACACACCCGGTAAGCACGATCCGGATCCGGTTCCAGCCCGGTCAGCTCCTGAAGCGCAGCCACACGCTCCTCAAGCGGGAGAGACTGGTTGTAAATTATGGACCGCAATTGGTCTTCACCGGACCAGGCCGCGGTAGACAGGAGGAACAGCACGCAGGCGACCATCGCCCGCAGGCAGATCATGGAATTACGGGAGGGATAAAACATCATTGTTATTGTCCTGAGATCCAGAGCGAAGTCTCAGGGTACCAGTGAACTGCAAAGGCCCCTCTGTCTCTGGTGGCAAGGGGGCCATGGCAGAAGTGTCAATCGAGGACACCGCCCCGGCATAGGCTTACCGGGGCGCGGGATAGTCCCGGAATCAGAATTCCAGGGTAACACCTCCGATCAAGCCCAATTCACCGTCATACAAATCGACTTCACCCAGCAACTTCAAGTTTTCACGGATGGCGAAACGCGCGGTGCCGGTCAAACCGACATAGTCGAGGTCGCCAGTGATGATGCGGGCGCTGCCGCCGATTTCCAGCTTGTCATCCAGTTGGTGTCTCAGGCCGCCGCGCAAACCAAGGGCGGTGTCATCAAACGAAGCGGATACGCATTGAACGCCAAAACCGGTATCGAAGCATTGTCTGCCACCGTCGATATCCTGGTATTCAATCGTCACGCCACCCCAGACATCCGTCTTGGCGTCCAGGCCATGACGGTAACCACCGCCAACGTGCAGCGCGGTCAGGTCCACATCATCTGTCAGGTACTTGAGCCCACCAAAGGCGAATACGTTCTCGTTGATAGCAACAGAGCCGCGCCCGTCAACACCCATGAACGTTTGTGACTCGAAGCTTGGATAGAGTGCCAGGCCGCCTTCCACGTAGTTGTAGCTGAGGCTCTCGGCGGCAACAGCAGTTGGCAGCAAGGCTGCAGCGGCAACAAGTCCGGTCATTCCTTTTTTCATATCACACCTTAATTTTGATCTGATTGTTGGTCGACATCGAAAACGTTATTCAAAAAAACGGGGTGCCATAATACCTTTATCAGCAATCTGGTTAAGGTGATTCTTGTTGTAAATCTGTAACTTGCACGCAGACAGAGTCCGTATAAGCATCGAAGATAGGCGGGATAATCGAACATCACGGTTAGAGTACTGAGCCTGGAAGCGAGGGCTCAGAGTAACAGTGAAAAGCAGCGGCCCCTTGGCCCCTGGTGGCAAGGGGCCAAGGCAGAAGTGTCAATAACGTCCTCAGGAAGCGGATGCCTTGATCGAGGCTTGCGGAATGATGCTTCGACCGTACATTGCCAGGACGAAGCCAATCGGGAACATCAGCACCCCGTATACCGCCGCCGGAATGGACATGGCACTGGATTCAAGCAACGTCAGGGTTACCATCAGTGCAATGGTGCCATTCTTGACACCCAGCTCCACTGCGACTGCCAGCGATTCCCTCTGGGTGAGCCCCGCGCCCCGTCCAACCAACAATCCCAGGGTGATGCCGGCAATGTTCAGCAGGAAGGTGGCCGGGCCCGCCTGTTTCAGCAAATCCCAGATCTGGTCACGCACACCGTAAATCAACCCGACAATCAAAACCGCCAGGACGATACCACCGAAAATACTGACCACTCCCTCAGCTTTCTTCGCCAGCACCGGATTTCGGGTGCGCACCACCATGCCAATGGCAACCGGAAATAACACGATGCCAACCAGCATCCCGACAGTCTTCCATACCGGCAACACGACGGCTTCCTGGGTGCCCATATAGAAATCCAGTGCCAGGTTGGTAAACATCGGCAAGGTCAGGATTGTGATCAGGCTGGCGCTGACCGTGAGAACAATGGACAGCGCAATGTTGCCCCTTGCCAGCAATACGAACAGGTTGGAGGTCGTTCCCCCGGGGCAGGCGGCAATAATGACCAGCCCTACGGCGATGGCGGGAGGCACGGCCAGCAGACTTGCCAGGGCAAAAGCAACCAGCGGCATTACCAGAATCTGCGCCACGGTGCCGACGATCATTCCCTTCGGATACACCGCCACCTGACGAAAATCGCGAATCGTCAGCGTCATTCCAATGCCGATCATGATAATAAACAGAGCGATCGGCAACCCGGCTGAAATCAGTGAGCTGGATTCCATATTGTCTCCAGATTGTTGTTTTTATGAAGTTAGTCAGCTAAGGAAGGTAGCACAAGCCGGCTTGCCTCCGTGACAGGGATTTCGCAACAACATGTAACAATCGCAGCCAGTCAGCACACCCCGCCACAGGGAACTATTGGCCCTGTAATTCGTGTGAATGATCCGTATTGTTGCGTATACTTTCGCAAAACAACTAATAATCCGTGCGGGCTGACAACAAGCAGTCGAAGCACAACAAGGACATAAGGACGAGACACGAATGAAACGCCTGGGAACCCTGGATGCCTCATGGTTAGCCGTTGAATCTGAAGACACCCCGATGCATGTGGGTAACCTGCAGATTTTTTCATTACCCGAAGGAGCCCCCGATACCTTCCTCCGGGACATGGTCAACCGAATGAAAGAAACCGGTGATGTTGCGCCGCCCTGGAACTCAAAGCTGGCCTACTCCGGCTTGTTGGGGCGACTGGTCGCTCCCGCCTGGAAAACCGACAAGGACATCGACCTGGACTATCACGTTCGGCACTCGGCGCTACCAAAGCCCGGTGGAGAGCGTGAGCTGGGTATTCTGGTATCACGCCTGCACTCGAACCCACTGGATTTTTCCCGCCCGCTGTGGGAATGCCACGTAATTGAGGGCCTGGAGAACAACCGTTTCGGCCTTTACACCAAGATGCATCACTCCATGATTGATGGCATCAGTGGCGTCCGCCTGATGCAAAGGGTGCTCACTACCGATCCTCACAAAACCAACATGTTACCGCCATGGTCGGTCAAACCGGAACGCCGCCGGGGCAGCAAGACCGACAAGGAAGCCACCCTTCCCGCAGCGTTCTCCCAGGCCAGGGACGCCCTGAAACTGCAGGCGGACCTGGCCCCGCGGCTGTGGCAGGCGATGAACCGGCTGGTCCATTCCGCCCGACATCCGGAAGACGGACTGACGGCGCCTTTTACCGGTCCGGTCTCCGCCCTCAATCACCGGGTCACCGGCCAGCGCCGGTTTGCCACCCAACACTACCAGTTGGACCGGCTCAAGGAACTGGCCCATGTGTCCGGCGGGTCACTCAACGACATTGTGTTGTACCTCTGTGGTACTGCACTTCGTCGGTTCCTGCTTGAACAGGATAACCTGCCCAATGCACCGCTGACCTCCGGAATCCCGGTCAATATCCGCCCAGCGGATGACGAGGGTACCGGCACACAGATCAGCTTCATGATTGCCTCACTGGCAACGGATAACGCCGACCCCCTGACACGCCTGCAGAACATCAAGCAGTCTACCCGACGCGCCAAGGAACACCTGCAGAAACTGCCGAAAAGCGCCTTAAACCAATACACCATGCTGTTGATGTCTCCCTATATCCTGCAATTGATGTCTGGCTTGGGGGGAAGAATGCGGCCGGTATTCAACGTCACCATTTCCAATGTTCCGGGACCTCAGCGCACCCTTTATTACGAAGGTGCAAAGCTGGAAGCGATGTATCCAGTCTCACTTATAGCCCATGGCGGCGCGCTCAACATCACTTGCCTGAGCTATGCGGGTTCACTGAACTTTGGCTTTACCGGATGTCGCGATACATTGCCGAGCATGCAGAAACTTGCGGTGTATACAGGTGAGGCATTGGAAGAGTTGGAAGATCTGATTCTGGCGCCGAAGCCTGAAACGAAAAAACAGACGTCCCGCAAAAAGGCCTGATTACCGTCAGGCCTCACCACTCTGCCAGTGAGCAGCACCAACAAAGACCAGTTGAAGGAAGCGGGTGGTCCGCTTCCGGATCTGTTCGATCTGGTAATCGTCATCCGGCGAAACGCCCAACAGGTCGGTCAGGCTGAAGGCTACCGTCCGCACCACAAGATCACAGGTCAAATCGAGGTCGGCATCACTCAGGTGATCCGCCAGCCGTAGACGCCTCAGGTCGTTTGCCAATTCACTGGCGAAAAACCGCAACTCACTTCGGATTCCTTCCTGCACGGCCCGGCTCTCCCCCGCCAGTCCCTGAGCCATAAAGAAGAAGAAGCTCCGGTTTGCCTGCACGTGGCTGATGAATATGCCAACGGACTCTTCCATCAGTTTGTCTGCCTGCAATACATTATTGCGTGCCTCCCGCATCATGCGCCGGAGCACCAGCCCCAGCTCATCGACCAGCTGCAAACCCAGATCGTCCATATTGCGGAAGTGGCGATAGAAGGAAGTAGGCACTACGCCCGCCTGCCGCGTCACCTCACGGATACCAAGACTGGCAAAATGCCGCCCCTTGCCAACCAGGGTCAACGCCGCATTCATCAGTTTCTCCCGGGTTTCGCCGGGTTTTCGCCGCTGCTTTTCTGCCATGCCCTCACCGTACTGCAGGTTTCAGTTATATCGGGTACACAAGTGTACACATTTGGGAAAAATAAAGTACCTAACGCTTGTCATTTTGCGCCAATAGCAAAAATACGGATTGCCCGCCAACAGCTCCGTGTGTACAGTCGTACACATAAGTGAACAACTGTACACAACGGTACAGAAAGAGAGAGGCATTATGTTATCCAGAATTGAAAGAACATCCGCATTGCAGTGGCTTGGCAAGCAGCTTTTTAACCGGGAAGACCCGGCTGCCTTTTTTGACCCGCTACTGGAGCGCATCAACCCCATGTGGGTTCAACAGTATACACCAGCGCGGGTTGAGCGTGTTGAAGACGAAACTGCCGACACCAAAACCTTCGTTCTGAAGCCATCGAAGCGCTGGGCAGGATTCCAGGCCGGCCAGCATGTGAACATCTGTATTGATATTGATGGTATTCGCCGCAACCGGACCTTCAGTCTGTCCAGCGCACCCGCACAATGGCACAGCAACGGAACGGTCACGCTCACCATCAAGCGTCTGCCGGGCGGTCTGGTGACCAACTGGATGCACGATAACCTGCAGCCGGGCGCCACCATCGGTCTGGGCGAGGCATTCGGCGAATTCCTGATTCCCGAAGCCGGCGAGCCTTTGCTCTACATCGCCGGCGGCAGCGGTATCACACCGGTACTGAGCCAGCTGGAAACCCTGGCTGCAGCCAACTACGAAGCGCCGGTTACGTTGCTGTACTTCGTACGGACCCAGGCAGACATCATTGCGGCGCAGAAGCTGTACGAGCTGCGCCAGAACTGGACGTCACTCACCCTCAACATTATTGCAACCAATGAGAGTGAAACGCCGCGCTTCCTGAAAGAAGCCGACCTTGACGAAGTATCCGGCATTGAAAGCCGCCGCTGCTACCTGTGCGGTCCGAAGGGCCTGATGGATCTGGCCACTGACCTGCTCAGCCAACGCGGGATTACCGAAGACCGGATGCACAGCACTTTCTTCGCAGCGCCACAGGCCGCTCTGGATACCGATGCCCTGGGAGGCGAGGTCCGCTTCAGCAACAGCGACATCAACGTATCGTCGGAAGGCGACGCGCCGTTACTGGACATTGCCGAAGCCGCAAAACTGTCACCCCGTTACGGGTGCCGCATGGGCATCTGCCACCAGTGCAGCTGCAAGAAAACCAGTGGCACCGTTGTTAATCGTTTAACCGGAAAAAGCTCCGGGCCCGGAGAGGAGAACATTCAATTGTGCGTATCCGTTCCCCAGGGCCCCGTTACCGTCGAGCTTTAATTGAAAAGAACTGGAGCACTATCAAATGAAACAGATGAACGAAGCACAACTGAACGAGCTTGAACAAGACCTGAATGCCATCCGCGACGAGGTACTCGCCGATCTGGGTGAGCGTGACGCCGACTACATTCGCCGCGTCGTGCGTTTGCACCGGTCACTGGAAGTCGCCGGTCGGGTGATGATGCCCTTTGGCTTTATTCCCCCGGTTTTTGTCGCGGCCACGGCAGCGCTGGGCATTTCCAAGATCATCGAGAACATGGAGATTGGCCACAACGTCATGCACGGCCAGTACGACTGGATGAACGACCCGTCCCTGCACTCACAGACCTACGAGTGGGATACGGCGTGCGACAGCGACTCCTGGCGGTTGACCCACAACTATGAGCACCACACCTACACCAACATCATCGGCAAGGACCGGGACTACGGTTACGCCCTGCTCCGCCTGAGCGATGACGAGAAGTGGCGCCCGGCTCACAGCCTGCAGTTCATCAACTATGTCCTGCTGAGCGTGTTCTTCCAGTGGGGCGTGGCACTGCACGAGCTGGAGTTCGAGCGCATACGCCGTGGCGAGGTCAGCCTGAAAGAGAAGCTGCCGTTCCTGAAGGGATTTGTCCGCAAGGGTGGTCGCCAGGCATTCAAGGACTACGTGTTCTTCCCGCTGGTCACTTTCCCGGTTGCACCGATCGTGCTCGCCGGCAACGTTGGCGCCAACCTGATTCGTAACCTGTGGTCATCCACGGTGATTTTCTGCGGGCATTTTACCCAGGATGCGGAAACGTTTACCGAGGAAGAGTGTGAAGGCGAGAGCAAGGGCCACTGGTACCTGCGACAGCTGACCGGGTCGTCCAACTTCTCCGGCAACCGGTTTGTACACCTGCTCAGCGGTCACTTGAGCTACCAGATGGAACACCACGTGTTCCCGGACCTGCCGGCCCATCGCTACCCGGAGATCTCCGAGAAGGTCCAGGCGGTGTGCAAAAAGCACGGCATTCACTACAACACCGGAAGTTTCGCCAGGCAGTATGGCACAGTGCTCAAGCGCATCCTCAGCTACTCCCTGCCGGATCGCCTGCGCGAGAAGTGGACAGCTCAGCCACAGACCGCCTGATTCAGGCGATCTGCAACAATCTGAGTAACTGCGGCCGATGCTGGCTCTGAACCACATCGGCCAACGTGTATTTATCGAGAGTTTCCAGGAATGCGTTCAGGGCTTCCGCAAACATCGATTTCAACCCACATACTGGTGTAATCCGGCAGACATTGCCTGAGGAAAAACACTCGACAATGTTCATATCCTGTTCGGTTTCCCTCACCAGCACGCCTACATTAATCTCTTCCGGTGCCAGATGCAGGCGAATGCCCCCTTTTTTCCCGCGAATCGTTTCGATGTAGCCCTTCTTGTTCAGCTGATGAACCACCTTCATCAGGTGATTCTTCGAGATGTCGTAACTGTCGGCAATTTCCTGAATGGTAGCCAGCCGATCACCCTGAACCGCCAGATAAATCAGCACGCGCATTGAATAGTCGGTGTAGCGGGTGATGTGCATTCATATACTCCAAGACTGCGATTGAAAAACTTAACACGACGGTCTGGACAGCAGAAATACAGCCAGCCCGCAGAAAAACACGCCAAGCCCGGTCAGCAAGACTAAAGACGCACCTGACAGGAACAGAACCGACCAGCTGATCCCCAACATAACGCAGGCTAAAAATTTCCCACGCAAGGGCACTGCCCTCCGTTCCCTCCAGTTCTCGATCGCTGGCCCGAAGGTCGGGTGGTTCTCCAGCCATGAAGCGAACTCCGGCGACCCTTTGCTGGCGCAGAAGGCGGCCAGCAGTATGAACGGGGTGGTCGGCAGGAGCGGAAGAGCAACACCCAGCAAACCGAGTCCAGCAAACATATACGCAAGAAATTTGAATACGGTTTTCCCTGGAGCACCATTCATTTGCAAGAGCTCTGTCACCTGATTAGATACTCCACAGTCTACCAGCAATCTGCGCCCAGGCCTCCCCGGTTGGTTTAACCGCCTCCATGCCGCCACGCTGCGACCCAGCCCACTATTATTTATTTCATTTACATCTTCTAGGGTAGGTCGATTTTTACCCACAAGCAACCGCTGCCTACATCTCTGTCCATTCAGGGTTAATGTCCCTATCACCACATAGTTTGATTTATGTTATTTACACCTTAATCTTTAAAGATATATTATTTTTACATCTTCACATGAAGGTGCCTGAGAATTGCCCAACAACACACCCAACTCGGAAACGACATTCTCTCCATCAAATCGATGGTCGTAAGGGAGACACTCAATATGGCCAAATACCGCCGTCTATGGTTTTTACTGATTGCAATCGTGGGGGTCACCTTCACATTGCTGGGATACTTCGGCGCAGAGGTCTACCGCGCCGCACCCCCCATTCCGGATCGGACAGTGTCTGCCAATGGCGACACCCTGATGACTGAGGAAAGCATTCTCGACGGCCAGACTGCCTGGCAATCTGTCGGCGGTATGCAGCTGGGGTCCATCTGGGGTCATGGCGCCTACCAGGCACCGGACTGGACTGCGGACTGGCTTCACCGGGAACTGGAAAACTGGCTGGAAATAGCAGCTCAGGAAACGTTCGGGCAAGGCTGGCATGAACTCAATGGCCAGCAGCAAAACGCCCTGCAGTACGATCTGAAAACCGAGTACCGCACCAACAGCTATGATGAAGCCACCGACACCCTTCATCTGTCAGAACGTCGGACCCGCGCAATTGCCGAAACGGCTGACTACTACAGCAGGCTGTTCAGCAATTCGCCGGAACTGCAGGCGACCCGTGAAAACTACGCCATGAAGGAGAACACCCTGCCCAGCGCAGAGCGCCGCGAGCAGATGACCGAATTCTTTTTCTGGACCGCCTGGGCAGCAGCAACTGAACGCCCGGGTAGCGATGCTACCTATACCAACAACTGGCCCCATGAGCCACTGATTGACAACAAACCGACAGCGGAAAATGTGGTCTGGTCAATCGTCAGCGTCGTTCTGCTGATTGCCGGTGTGGGCGGCCTGGTCTGGGCCTGGGCGTTCCTGCGTAAAGAGGAGGATGACCCTGCCGCTCCGGTTAAGGACCCCCTAAGCACCTTTGCCCTGACACCGTCACAGAAAGCCTTGG
Organism: uncultured Marinobacter sp.; assembly: GCF_947259545.1. Lineage (GTDB taxonomy): Bacteria > Pseudomonadota > Gammaproteobacteria > Pseudomonadales > Oleiphilaceae > Marinobacter. The sequence continues at coordinate 421,407 of NZ_CAMYMK010000002.1, read as the reverse complement.
GGAAATATCTGCTGCTGGTGGTCGGTCTGTTTACCTTCCAGGTGATGCTGGGCGGCTTTACCGCGCACTATACCGTGGAGGGCCAGAGCTTCTATGGTTTCAATGTCTCCGAGTGGTTCCCTTACTCCCTGGTTCGCACCTGGCACATCCAGGCTGCGCTGTTCTGGATCGCCACCGGATTCCTTTCAGCCGGTCTGTTCCTCGCTCCTATCATCAACGGCGGCAAGGACCCGAAATTCCAGAAACTGGGCGTCAACGTGCTTTTCTGGGCTCTGGTGGCTGTGGTCGCCGGCTCGTTCATTGGCAATTTCCTGGCCATCGCCCAGATCATGCCGGCTAACCTCAGCTTCTGGCTGGGCCATCAGGGTTACGAGTATGTCGACCTTGGCCGCCTCTGGCAGATTGGCAAGTTCCTTGGCATCGTGTTCTGGCTGGTACTGATGCTTCGCGGCATTATCCCGGCCCTGCGCCAGCCCGGTGACAAGAACCTGCTGGCCCTGCTTACCGCCTCCGTGGTGGCCATCGGCCTGTTCTATGGCGCCGGTTTCTTCTATGGCGAGCGCACTCACATTTCCATCATGGAATACTGGCGCTGGTGGATCGTCCACCTGTGGGTGGAAGGCTTCTTCGAAGTATTCGCCACAGCCGCGCTGGCTTTCATCTTCTGCAGCATGGGCCTGGTGTCCCGCACCGTGGCCACCTCAGCCAGCCTGGCGTCTGCCAGCCTGTTTATGCTCGGTGGTGTGCCGGGAACGTTCCACCACCTGTACTTTTCCGGCACTACCACGCCGGTCATGGCGGTCGGCGCTACCTTCAGCGCACTGGAAGTGGTGCCCCTGGTGGTTCTCGGTTACGAGGCCTGGGAGAACTGGAGACTGAAGTCCCGCGCCCCGTGGATGGAGAATATCCGCTGGCCTCTGATCTTCTTCGTGGCTGTCGCCTTCTGGAACATGCTGGGCGCAGGGGTGCTCGGGTTTATGATCAACCCGCCGGTTGCGCTCTATTACATCCAGGGGCTGAACACCACGCCGACTCATGCTCACGCAGCACTGTTCGGTGTTTATGGCTTCCTGGCCCTGGGCTTCTCGTTGCTGATCCTGCGGTACATCCGTCCACGCATCGTCTTTGACGAGCGATTGATGAAAGTGGGCTTCTGGTGGCTGAACATTGGCCTGGTACTGATGCTGTTCACCAGCCTGCTACCCATCGGCATCATCCAGTTCGTGGCCAGCGCCAGCGAAGGTCTGTGGTACGCCCGCAGCGAGAGCTTTATGCAGAGCGAACTCCTGCAAACCCTGCGCTGGATTCGTACCGTTGGCGATGTCGTGTTTATTATCGGCGCCCTAGCGGTCACCTGGCAGGTGGTCAAAGGCTTGTTCTTCCCGGACCTGGAACCGGAATCCGCATTGCCCGATTCACAGCAAGCACGGGCCTGATGACCCCAATGCGTAAACCCGGCGGGCCATGGAGGGCCCGCTTTTTTCGTGTCAGCGCCAGGCGCTTCCTCTCCAGGTCCGCATGGATTACCCCGCGAGAGGTATCGGAATCCTGCCGCCATTCTGCGATACTTGGATCATATTTAATCAATCTTTCAGACAGGGAAACCTGCCAATGTCCCAAGCCAAGCTGACTGACCGTTTCGGTCGCACTGTGAATTATGTGCGCCTGTCTGTCACAGACCGCTGCGACTTCCGTTGCGTCTACTGCATGGCTGAAGAAATGACCTTCCTGCCCCGCCAGCAGGTGCTTACCCTTGAAGAAATTGCCCGCGTTGCCAGAACCTTTGTATCACTCGGTACCGAGAAAATCCGGCTGACCGGGGGCGAGCCGCTGGTGCGGAAGGACATTCTGGAACTGGTCAAGGAAATCGGTACTTACGGTCTGCGTGATTTTGCCATGACCACCAATGGCAGCCAGTTGCCCACCATGGCAGAACCTCTTCGGAAAGCCGGCCTCAGGCGGCTGAACATAAGCCTGGATTCGCTGGATGCCGAGAAATTCAACCGTATTACCCGCACCGGCAAACTCACCCAGGTTCTGGAAGGCATTGAGGCTGCAAAAGACGCCGGCTTTGAGGGCATCAAGCTCAATACGGTCGTCATGAAAGGTGGCAACGATCAGGAAGTACCCGAGCTGATCGAGTTTGCGCGCAAAAAGAAAGTGGACATTACCTTCATTGAGGAAATGCCCCTGGGCGAGATTTCCGAGCATGATCGTGGTCAGGTGCTATGCACCAGCGATGAAGTCCGCGACATTATTGGCCAGCGGCATGAGCTGATCCCCACACCGGAAGACTCCGGCGGCCCCGCCCGCTATTACCGCATGCCGGACAGCGATGTCCGCGTCGGGTTTATTTCGCCGCACTCCCACAACTTCTGCTCTACCTGCAACCGCGTACGGGTAACGGTAGAGGGGCGCTTGCTGCTTTGTCTTGGCAATGAGCACTCCGTAGACCTGCGCCGTGTTCTGCGTGGTCATCCGGTGACTGATGACAAGCTGAAGGAAACCATTATTAATGCCATGGACCTGAAACCTGAGCGTCACCACTTCTCTACTGATGGTGATGTTCAGATTCTCCGGTTTATGAATATGACTGGTGGTTGAGGCCTTTCCCGGTATTTGGCCCTCGATATTTGGAGTTAACGCCCGAAGGTGGGTGAACCTTCCGGGATACGCTGTGAATACGTCCCTGTACGCTCGACAAAATCATCCATGATTTTGACGATCCCGGAAGGTTCACCCACCTCCGGGCTTATGCGACCTTAATGTTTGCCCTCGTGATTGTTCATTCCCATGCTGTGTTCTGACATCGTCTGGCTCATGTCTCGGGTCAGGTGCTTCATAGTCACATCTTTGAACTCAACGACCTCCCCGCCAAATTCATTGGCGAACCCTACCGCTGAACTTTCAGACGCAAATGAAGCCAGGGTTGGCCCCATTGCACCCGTTCGCCCTGACCCGACCACAAAGAAGGCTTCACGTGCGTCAATCAGTGCCGTGTCGTCCGGACTTTCCCAACTTGTCTGAGCCATATCGTGGACGTACAGGGTGTGGTCACGTTTTGCATTTTCAGGCTGTAACGCCCAGGAGAACATGTCCCGGGTTGAACAGAACTTACGCGTAAGCTGTTCCCTGGCGGTAATGGCCTGGCCTTTGGGGCCATCGAAACTGGTGATGATCATGCCGCACACATGGCATTCGTCACCGGATTCGAAATGGACCGGAGTGGGCTTTTCTGTGACCTGCTCCTCCGATTCGGAGCAACCGGTCAGGAATACGGCAAACAGCGCCATGACAGACAAAGCCTTGAAATGAACAGTACGCATGACAATCTCCAGGTCAGATTCGACGGCGACGGAACAGGGCCCAGGCGCCTGCCAGGGGGATAACACACCAGAGCGCCAGGGCGAACCACAGCCCGCCCGCGCTAATGGGAAGGTCCGCACCCAGGCTCAGAACGCCGCTTAACTGACCCCCATCGCCGAAGGCAACGATGTTGAGCAGGCGGTATATGTCGGTGGGGTTGAGCATCAGCAGCCAGGGCAGCAGCTCGGGGTTCATCTTGCCCTCGCTGGCCACCAGCGTGCCCAACAGCATCAGGTCAAAGATCAGCACAAAGAAGAACCAGACCCCCAGAGCCAGACCGGCAGCGACGGGCTTTTCACTGACACGAACGCTGATCAGGTAAGCCAGCGCAATGAATCCCCAGCCCAACAGAATGGTGGAAAGCACAAACCGGAACATGGCGACCGCCAGCGTTCCTATGACCACGTCATCGACCAGCACAGCAATGGCAACGCCAGCAACACCAAACCCGATCAGCGTGGCGAGCGCCAATGTCAGCCCATGCCCGAGGAACTTGCCGAACAGCAACTGCCCGCGACTCAGTGGGTAGGTCAATAACAGGAGCAGCGTGCCGCCCTCTTCTTCGCCCACAATCGCGTCGTAGGACAGCAACAGCGCAATCAGCGGAATCAGGAAAATGCCCAGGCTGGCCAGACTGGCAATGGTGGCCGGGGTGGAGGCGTACCCCACCTGCCCGGATGCCGCTGCGCCAAACCAGGCTATACCCAGGGCCAGCACGGCAAACACCAGGGCAATGGCCATCAACCAACGATTTCTCAGGCTGTCGCTGAACTCCTTGCGGGCTATGGTCCAGATACTGTTCACTGGCTGCCCCCTCGGTGAGCCAGGCCACCGGAACCGATAAAGTGCACATAGATATCCTCGAGAGTCGGCTGATGAATCCCCAGATCCCCAACCTCCCCCGAATCCAGCAACGTCTGGATCATCGCCATTTTCTCCGAGGGGCGAACATCCACGCGCAGCCGCCCGTTACTGTCATGGGTCATTAAGCCGTTTCCCGCTGACGCGTTGGCAATCACCTTTTCCAGGGCGGACACCCCGTTGGCGGGTTCGATGGACAGAGTCACAGCCATGTTTGCCTGCCGTCGCAGGGACGCCAGATCACCCACCGCCTGCACTGCGCCTTCGGTGAGAATCGCTGCCCGGTCGATATAGGGCTCAACCCCGGGCAGCACGTGGGAGCAAAGCACAATCGCCGTGCCCTCATCCCGCAACCTACGTAGCAACCGGTATAGATCCGCCGTCGCCACCGGGTCGAGTCCCACGGTAGGCTCATCCAGCATCAGCAGCTTCGGTTTGCCCAGAAGCGCCTGAGCCAGCCCCAGACGCTGGCGCATACCTTTGGAGTACGTCTTCACCCGCGCATTCATGGCATCGCCAAGCCCCACCTGCTCCAGCAGCTCGGGCACCTGTGCCAGCGAGGCCCCCTTGAGGCGGGCAAAATGGTTGAGGATCTCGCGACCGGTCAACTGCGGGTAAAACATCACATTTTCCGGCAGATAACCAATGTGTTGACTGACCTGAGGCTCACCCGCTTCACCACCAAGCACAGACACCTTGCCCTGCGTCGGCGTCATCAGCCCCAGGATCAGCTTGATGCTGGTGGTTTTGCCTGCCCCGTTATGGCCAAACAGCCCAAGAATCTCCCCGGGCTCCAGGCGAAGATCCACCCCCCGCAATACCAGGGCCTTATCATAACGGTAACTCACATTCTCAAGACGGAAACAGCTCATCAGGACTCCGGTTGTAACGGTTCGGGAGGGCGCATCAACGGGTGCGAATCGCTGACACCAGCGGCCTTGACCACCGGAAACGCATCCTGCACCCACCGCAACGTATCCACCGCCGGGCTGAACATCAGCACCTTGGCTTCCGGGTAGGTCCACAACAGCCGGTCCACATTGTCATTGGGCTCATAGGCCACATCGCCAATGCCGTCCTGATTACGGTCCCACCCCAGATAATCACTCCAGTAATTGCCCCGCCCCTCTTTCGACCACTCCTGGGTACGGGTCGCCACATACTTCACCTGGCGCTGATTATTCACGAACGCATTACTGAAAACCTCGTTGTCCTCCGACCCCGCCGTCAGGTGAATACCAATGTTGCTGTCCCGGAACACATTGCTCTCGAAGGTGTTGTACAGCGAGTTATAGATAAACACCGCCTTGCCCTCGGCCCCGGAAATGGCAACCCCTGCCGTCTCGCCCTGAGACACCCCGGTGACCACATTGCCCCGAAACTCGGAGTTGGTGATGAAATTCATCAGAATGCCGTAATTCTCATCATTCTCGGACCGGTTATTGATCACCGTCAGATACTTACTCTGCATCAACGCATACCCGGTCCGAGTCCCCCGGGTGACATTGCCCTCCAGCAGGTTATGCATCGAATACATGTAATGAATGCCATAACGCAGGTCCGTCATCAGATTGTTGCGGATCTCGTTGTTATTCGCAGTCTCGATATAAATCGCATCCCGCGTCTGACGGATGTCATTGCCCTCGATCAACGCCCCGGTGGTATTGAACAGATGAATCCCGTTCCCCCGATCCTGGGAGCGGATACCGGCATCCCCACGAATCTGGTTATTCCGAACCGTCACATCCTTCGTTGCATCCAACCAGACCCCAAACGCCGGCCCCTGCAAACGGTTATTCTCTATTACAGCACCACGGGCCTCCCGCGCCACAAAAATCCCCGCATCCAACTCGTTCAGATCATCCCCCCAGTTGCGAACCTCACAACCGGAAAACGTCACCTCCTCCGCCAGAATATCCACGGCATTTCCCTCACCGCCACCGTCAATCACCGTATCGGCATGACAGGACACCGTGACACCGGGCACGCGAAAATCCAGCGGCGGAAGTTGCTTGGGAGGCAGCTCAATGACAGCACCGGGTTCCAGTGCATCAAGCTGTTCTTGCAGGTCCGCGTGAGCGGTCAGCGATAACAGAGCGACTGTCAGGGCCACCCCATAACGCAAATGTTGGTACATCAATTTCTCTCTGCGGATAAAAAACAAGAGGCCAGCACCCAAGGTACGGCAAGCCAAGAGGAGACTGCTTTCCAAAACTGTGCGGAGCCAGGGATGGCGGAGCCCAAGCGCCCCATGGATGGGCTTGAGCGTGTTTTGGAAAGCAGTCTCCTCTTGGTTTGCTTCTCCAAACCAGAAAGCTGGGGCCCAAATAACGAGCCCCAACTCAGGTTCAGACAGAAGAAGGTCAGGCCTTCTCCACCAACATGCGACCACCCATCTCCATGTGCAACGCATGACAGAACCAGTTGCAGTAATACCAGTAAACCCCCGGCTTACCTGCCTTAAAGGTCACCGAAGACGTCTGCTGGGGACTGACCTCCATACTCACACCATGATTCACCATACAGAACCCATGGGTCACATCCTCAACAGAATCCAGATTGGTCACATATACCGTAACCTCATCCCCCTCCTTCACCTTGAACTCCGTCATCCCGTACTGCGGCGCCACAGACGTCATGTAGACACGCACCTTGTTGCCATCACGGACGACCTCGTTAGCAGCCTCCAGAGTGATGCCATCCTTCTCAGCCTGCGCCCGGGCACTGGCGAATGAAGGATCGTCACGAGTGTAGATCTTCTTCGTCTTGATCTGATCACGGCGAATCAGAATACAGTCGTGGGGCTCCGCATAGGTCGGACCATCGTGAACCAGCTTCATCTCCTCACCGGAAATATCGATCAGCTGATCGTTCTCCGGATGCAGCGGGCCAACCGGCAGGAAACGGTCCTTGGAGAACTTCGACAGAACCACCAGCCACTTGCCGTCCGCATCGCGGGATTCGGTCAGAGAGGCATGGTTGTGGCCGGGCTGATAATGCACATCCAGTTTCTGGCGGATGTAGTTGGTTTTCTCACCGTTGTAATTCTTGATAGCGTCCGCAATGTTCCACTTGCATACCTGACTGTCGATAAACAGTGTGGTGTAAGCGTTGCCACGACCATCAAAGGTGGTATGCAGAGGCCCAAGCCCCAGTTCCGGCTCCGCCACGATGGCATCACGCAACTCGATCTTGTCATCAAACACATCGTCCAGCTTGTCGATCTGGATTACGGAGCAGGTGGGTGACAACTTGCCATTGGCAATAAAATATTTGCCGTCCGGCGAGGTATTCAGGCCATGCGGGTTCTTCGGAACCGGAATGTAACGGGTCAGCTTCGAGTCTGCTCGGCCGTCCACTACCGGCACATCGGAGTCACCAACGGTCTTGAAGTCGCCGTTCTTGACTGCGGCTTCAATCCGCTCGACGTTGAACACCACTACCCAGTCCCGGTCGTTGCGCATGGTGCCGGCCAGATCCACCGCTTTCTCCGAGTTGTAACAGGTGGAGGCGGCGTACTTGCCGGTGTAATCGGCGTCGGTGTTATCCAGGTTGCCGTCCACAATTACCTGCCAGGCCACATCCATGGTGTCCGCATCAACGGCAGTAAACATGGTGTAGCTGTTTTCCAGGCTGTAGTCGCTGCCATCATTGGGGTGCGGGATCACAAATTCCGCGTTGCAGAATACATACTTGGTACGCGGTACCTTTTGCAGCCGCAGTCCGTGAATGGCCTGTACGTTCGGAATGTGGGTGATCTTGTCCGTCTTCATGATATCCAGACGGATGCGGGCAACACGGCTGTTGGCCTTGTCGTTGATGAACAGGTATTTGCCATCGTAGCGCCCGTCTTCCATGGAGATGTGTGGGTGGTGACAGTCACCGTTCAGATACTGCTGGTCACCACCCAGAACTTCCTTACTTTCGTTGGTAATACCCCAGCCGGTCGCCGAGTCCACATTGAAAACCGGAATACGCATCAGCTCACGCATGGAAGGCACACCCAGAACACGAACCTCGCCCTGGTGACCACCGCTCCAGAAGCCGTAGTACTCGTCCAGCTCACCAGGCGCAACCTGGTACTTGTTTTTGGCTTCCTTGACCGCCGCGGCCCAAGACTCCCGCGACATGACCGCGCCGCCGAGCCCCGTTGCGCCCACGGCACCAGCCAGGGCGGTTGCCCCGAGGAATTTACGGCGACTCAGACCGTTTTCTTCCGGTGCCTCTTTGCCAAGTTCGTCTCTCTTTTTCATAACGTCCAACTCCGTTGTCGGTAATGGCGGTTTTGCGTTTCGTATTACTGCTTTTTTTATGTCACCTGAGTGACCGGTATCTGTTCCGGGTGGCCCGGCGCGTTATGGCCACGGCGTTTACCCCGTCGTTTCACAATCAGTGGTGGGCATTTGTTGTCATTGAAATAGGTGACCTGGCAGTCGAGGCAGTAGTGGCACTCCATGTAATTGATCCTGCCATCAGGGTGAATGGCCTGAACCTCACACTCGTGCTCACACAACCGGCACGGGTTTCCGCATTCCCTGCGACGTTTCAGCCAATCGAACACTCTCAGTTTGGTGGGCAACGCCAGAGCGGCTCCCAGCGGGCACATATAGCGACAGAAAACCTTGCGGGTGAACAGGTTGACCACCAGCAACAGCACCGCGTAGGTCACAAACGGCCAGCTGCGGTCGAATCGGAGGGTAATGGCGGTCTTGAACGGCTCGATTTCCGCCAGTTGCTCCGCCGTAGCCAGGGAGTCGAGGGATACGCCAAACAGCCCGAGAAGAATGAGGTACTTGATCGCCCACAACCGTTCGTGGACCGCAAAAGGCAAGTTGTACTGGGGCACCTTCAGCTTGCGGGCAATTTCATTGAGCAACTCCTGCAGCGCACCGAAGGGGCAGAGCCAGCCGCAATAGACCGCTCTCCCCCACAACAGCACGATGCCGGCGACGACAGCCCAGAGCACAAACATAATCGGATCAATCAGGAAGGTATCCCAGCTGAAACCACTGATCAGGCTGTGCACAAAGGTCAGCACGTTCACAATCGACAACTGCCCCAGCGCGTACCAACCTATAAAGAACAGGGTGTAGGTCAGGAAGGCGTGGCGGATATAGCGAATCAACCTGGGACGACTGGCCAGCCAGTCCTGGAAGAACAGGATCAACAGCAGAGCAACAAGGCCGACGCCCAGCACCGCGACCTGGAACTGGCGCTGGTACCACACCTGGACCCACAGGGGCTGCGTTTCCAGCCACTCTTCCTCAGTCAGCTCGGCCGCAGGCCGGGTGTAGTACTGATCCGGCAGCTGATACTCCAGCGGGAACACCGCGAACTCACTGTCCAGGGGGCCGGTCTGGCGCTTGACCGACAACTCGAGCGACCAGGGTGTACCCGGGTCGAAGTTATACTGCTGGCGGATGATGAAGATCGCCATTTCGGAAAATCTAGGCATACCTTCTGCGTACACATCGCTCAGGCGGTGATAGTCCAGATCGCGGAAATTGAAGGTATCGCCAAACTGACGCACCTGTATGCGGTCGAAAATACCGCCACGCACGTATCCGGAGCCTTTGAACGAGTAGTCGCCGTTGGCCATCACGGCAATGGCGTGTTCACCTTCTTCCAGTTCGGACATCAACCACTGGTACTGGCTTTCGCCCAACAGGTTTTTGCCGATGCTCGGCACATTCAGGTAGCCAGTGTAGAGATCAATCAGCGCCTCCTCTCGTTCGCCCGGAGTGGCTTCATCGATGCCTTCCGCTTCTGTCCCCTTGAAGGCGTCGTCCACCTGCCCCCGGGTGAGCAGCAAACGGCGCACGGAGCCGTCACCGGTCAGTTCGGCCCAGCTTTTTTCGGTAAAGTCACCGGATCGAAGTTCCGCCGTCGGTGGCCTGGAATCGCGTCCACCTTCTACCAGTCCCAGCTCGGCACCCACCCGATGGGCGGTCTTCATGATGACTTCGTTGATCACCATCACCGTGACCGTAGCGCCAGACAGCCCGTCGACTGATACCCGAGTGTCGGATGAGCGACCGCCCACAGTCACCCGCTGATCCGCCGCCAACCCGGTGTACTGGTCTGTGAAGGCATGCAGTTTGCTCTCGGGAATACCCACCAGGAGGATCGGTTCGTCGTGGGCAATCACCTTGGCGGCCTTGATCATGCCAGCGGTATCCAGCACCACAATGGCGTTTACCGGTTTGCCGGAATACGCCGGAGTCTGTATGAAATCCAGGGTCTGATAGGCATATCCCAGAAGCTCTTCACCACGCCGAAGCTCCTGGATGGCGCGATTGTCTTCATGGGGTGAAATATCCGAAACAGAGGGGAACGCGTGCTCGATCACCTGGCGGGCGGCCAGCGGCTCATAGGTATCCGGAGCCGCGGCGACGGCAGCCGTTATTGGAAGCAGAACCAGACACGCCAGCGAGATGATGGATGTGACAGCACGCTGAATTAGACTCACGACACCCCCGGGGGATACCTGAATGAATGACAGTAGCGACAGAGGAAATGCTATTCGCTTGGCGCTTTTGGAGATTTGATATTTCTCACTGCCAACGGGCTGTATGAGAAATCTAGCCGATAAAACACAAACTTCAAATGCATCTTTATGTAGGCTTATCCGAGAGCAACTGCCTGACCTTCACGGTCCAGAGGCAAGTAATTTCCAATGTGGCCCAGGCGGACCGATTCCACCATCATTGTGAGTGGTTGTTGTGCCTCATCCGAGGACGGTGCCATGCCTCCCCGACCGGACATGGCGGCGACAAAGACCACCTGCCACGCTTGTCCTGTCTGGCGCGATTCTTCGACAAGCGCCTGGAAGTCACTTACCTCATCGGGCATCTTGTCGACACACACCACCGGCGTCAGTGCCCCACCCTCTCCTTTGGCAAAGGCGGCCTTCTCGGCTGCCGAAGCGTCGTCCGGAAGTTCCGCCCGGCAGAATACAAACAGCAGTCGCTGGGGTTCTGATTCAGCCTGGGCGGCTTTGAGTAAATCGGAATAGCTGGAAATCATGTGCCGGTTATCCTGTGTTCTGTAAGTGTAGTCAGTCCTGACGTTCTGTGTGTCGCAGCTGCTGACGGCCCTGGAAACTCACTGGCTGATCTGGACCAGCCGGCCGGGGTCTGAAATAAACAGGCGGCTGCGATTGACCCGCACCAGGCCGTTTGATTTCAGGTCGGCCAGAATTCGGGAGAACGTTTCCGGCTGCATGGCCAGACGGGATGCCACCAGGCATTTCGGTAAAGGCAACTCCACTTCGCCGCCTTCACTGGAACCCTCGGGTAACAGGTCAATCAGGTACCTGATCAGGCGATCCCGGGCGCTCTGTACCGTCATGATTTCCAGGTCGTGGAAGCGGGAGACGGCGCGTTTGGCGTAGTGGCGAAGTGCTGACTGGGTGTATTCGGGCTTTCTCTCCAGCAGTTCCTGGTAGGCCTTGACGGGGATCATCAGGACTTCGCTGGATTTGAGCGCTTCGGCGTAACAGGCGTACTTTGCCGGGTCGGCGTAGATCATGACTTCTGCAAAGCAGTCGCCGGGCGCAATGCTTTCGAGCGTGCGGTCTATGCCGGAGGCGTCCAGGCGATACAGGCGAAGCCGGCCGGAGATCACGAAGAAGAAGTGGTGGGCCGGCATATCCTGGCGGTACAGCAGTTGATGATGGCCAAGACGCAGGCGTCTGGACTGTTGCATCAGTGCGGTGAGGTCTGCATCGCTCAGCGATGAGAACAGCGCATGTTGGCGCATGGGGGCCAATCGGTCGTCTTCGTTGAAAGCCTTGTTCACCGCGACCAGGACCGGCTTGCTGTATCGTGTTTCGGTGGTTTGTAGTAGTGCCATGATGTTTGCCTCTGCATTAATAATGCATCTCATATCTGGCTTTCATGGTAGTGGGACGAGAGGGGGAAATCGCTCCCCCGTTGGGGGTAGTTGGTGGGTTCTTTCTGAGTAATTGATTTACCTCAAAGAAGGGGTTGGCTGTTTATTTGTTCTTTTACATGGGAGCACAGGCCTACGGGTGGGACCACTTTCCAAAACACGCTCCTTGCGGCACATCCATGTGGCGCTTGGGCTCTGGTGCGCAGCCTGGCGGGGAACCTCTTTCCAAAACACGCTCCTTGCGGCACGTCCCTGTGACGCTTGAGCTCCGCCATCCATGGCTCCGCACAGTTTTGGAAAGAGGTTCCCCGCCAGTCTCGAGAGTTTACGGGTACACGCTTTACTGCATCAGCGGTGAATCTGGTATTTCCAAGTCCACACCTTCTACACCGGCTTCCGCAGCAAGAACCTGCAGGTATTGACGTAATGCCCGTCGGGTGACGCTTTCGCTCAGGTACTGTCGTATCTGCGGCTTGACGTGTTCGTAGGGCAACTGTTCGCCGTCAATTCGCTGATCCACTCGGACGATGTGCCAGCCGTAGCGGCTTTCGATCAGTTCCGGGTTGAGGCCTTCCTGGAGGGAGAGAACGGGGCGCTCGAACTCTTCCACGGTCTGGCCTTTGCTGATCTGGCCGAGGCTGCCGCCCTGGTGGCGGGATTCGCAGGCGGAGTATTGCCTGGCGAACTCGGCGAATTGGGCGCGGCCATCGAGCAGGGAGGACAGCAGTTGTCGGCCCGCTTCTTCCTGGCGGATGCGTTCCTGGACGTCGTCCGGGGCGGCAGCGAGGAGGATGTGGCTGACGGCCATCAAGGTCGGGCTGCAAAAGCGGCCGGGGTTGGCGGCGTAGAAGCGTTCACAGTCCTGTTCGCTGGGGTCAGGGACGCTGAGTTCCCGTTCGAGGACGCGGGCGATGCGGTCTTCTTCGTCGTCGATATCGTCCAGATCCAGGCGGCTGGCCTGCCGCAGCAGGAGCTCGCGGATGACCAGGCTTTTGGCGGCTTCGTGCCAGGCTTCGGCGACTTCTTCAGCCGGGTGGTGTTGCAGCTCCCGGGCGATGTCGTCTTCGTGGATGAGGGTGTCACCCACGTAGACCGGCGGGAACTGGTTTCTGGGCTTTTCGGCTTCGCCAACAGGTATCAGTTGCATGATGTTTCTCCTCACGCGCGCTTGCGCACAACCTGGTACTTACGCCCGAAATACTCCACCGGTACGCTCAACATGTGCACCAATCGGGTAAACGGGAACAGCACGAAGATGGTCAGGCCCAGGAAGATATGGGTCTTGTAGATCCAGTGCACATCGGCGATGTAGTCGGCCACTCCGCCCTGAAGGGTCAGAATCCCCTGCGCCCAGGCTGCAAACTTGAGCATGGTGCCGCCGTCCAGGTGTCCCATGGTTGGCAATATGGTTGCCAGTCCGAGGACCAGCTGGATTACCAGAATGACGATGATCATGTTGTCCGCAAAGGAGCTGCTCGCCTGCACACGAGGATCGGTCAGGCGACGCCAGGCGAGCATGGCGCCTCCAATCAGGGCCATCACGCCAGCAATGCCGCCAACCACAATGGCCATAACCTGTTTCTGGCCCGGGGTCATCAGCCACTCATAGGCCCAGTGCGGCGTCAGCAACCCCACCAGGTGGCCGAAGAAGATCACCAGTACGCCCACATGGAACAGCACACTGGCCATGACCATGTTCTTCTTGCGAAGCATCTGGCTGGAGTGAGCCTTCCAGGTGAATTGCCCCTGGTCGTAACGTGCCCAGGTGCCAAGCACCATGATGGCGATAGCCACGTAGGGGTAGATTCCGAAAATCAGTGTATTGAGATAGGACATCATCGTTATTTCCTCCTGCGCCGTCAGGCGTTCCCTGCCTGCTGGGGGGTTGCATCTGTCATCAGTTGGTCACTGAGATGGATCGTCTGGGTCTGTTCCAGCTCGCGGCGGCGCTGTCCGACCACGCCGCCGGTGCTGCAGGAGCTGCCCTGGTCGTCCACGAACTTCACCATTTCCTCTTCCCAGACTTTGTCCAGGGCTTCCGGGGTGTCGTCGCGCTCCTCGGCGGCTACGATCTGGGCCAGTTCCTGACGATTGGTCTGGCGTCCGGACAGCTCCAGCAATGAGTCCATCACCACGTGGTAGAGGCTTTCGCGCTGATAGAGCCGCTCTCCCAGCAGTCCCAGTATGTGGTGGATATCCTCCAGCCAGTTTTTGATTTCTTCCCACGGCCGGGTCGACAGGTATTCCAGGAACAGCGGGAGATAGTCCGGCAGTTCCTTCACATCGATTTCCAGGCCGTTTGCGCGATACTGCTCCATCAGGTCCACCATGGCCTGCCCCCGGTCGCGGGACTCGCCATGCACGTGCTCGAATAACAGCAGGGACGTTGCCCTGCCTTTGTCGAAAGTGCCCACGTAGTTTTCCTGCAGGTCCAGCAGATTCTGATCACAGATCAGCTCCACAGAGCGCAGCAGTTGCTCTTTGTTTTGGCGTGGCAGGCGATTGTCTTCGAGCACAACCGCCACCAGAGCATCCCTCGATTCCTGCAGCTCGGCGGTGGGGTATTCCAGCAGCCTTGCCATAACTTTTAATAGTTGCATGATGGCCTCCTTATTCCTGCAGCTGCTTCGGATCTACCTGCTTCACGGTAGACAGTTTCTGGACCATGCTGGTGGTCTGCTTGCGGCCTCCAAACATGTTGAACTCGCTGTCGCCGTTACAACCGTCGCCGAAGCTGAAGCCACAGCCGTTGCGCTCGCCGTAAGCAGTGGCGTCCGGGAACGCTTCTTTCGCCAGCTCGCGATGGCTGGTGGGAATCACGAAGCGGTCCTCGTAGTTGGCAATGGCCAGGTAACGGTACATTTCGTCGGCCTGAGCCTTGGTCAGGCCGGCCTCCTGCAGTGCCCGCAAGTCCTCTTTGCCTTCCACGGTTTCCGCACGCTTGTACAGGCGCATGGCCATGATCCGCTTCAGGGCTCGAACTATCGGCTTCTCGTCGCCAGCCGTCAGCAGATTGGCAAGGTACTTGACCGGAATCCGCAGGCTTTCGATCTTCGGCAATATGCCGTCGAACTCGACCTTGCCGGCTTCCGCCGCAGACTGGATGGGGCTCAGGGGCGGCACGTACCAGACCATCGGCAGGGTGCGATATTCCGGGTGCAGCGGCAGGGCCAGTTTCCAGTCCACCGCCATTTTGTAGACCGGGCTGCGCTGGGCCGCCTCGATCACGTTCATCGGGATGCCGTCTTTTCTGGCCTGTTCGATTACCTTCGGGTCGTTCGGGTCCAGGAAAATTTCCAGCTGCTTTTCATAAAGCTCATGCTCACCCGGGGTGCTGGCCACTTCCTCGATGCGGTCTGCGTCGTAAAGCAGCACACCCAGGTAGCGAATCCGGCCAACACAGGTCTCGGAGCACACGGTCGGCATCCCGGCTTCAATACGCGGGTAGCAGAAGATGCACTTCTCGGACTTGCCGGTTTTCCAGTTGAAGTAGATCTTCTTGTACGGGCAGCCGGACACACACATCCGCCAGCCACGACACTTGTCCTGGTCGATCAGGACGATGCCGTCTTCCTCCCGCTTGTAGATGGCACCGCTCGGGCAGCTGGCAACACACGCCGGATTGAGGCAGTGCTCGCACAGGCGCGGCAGGTACATCATGAAGGTGTTCTCGAACTGGCCGTAGATATCCGCCTGCACCTGGTCAAAGTTCTTGTCTTTGCGGCGCTTGGCAAATTCCGTACCCAGGATTTCTTCCCAGTTCGGGCCCCACTCGATTTTCTGCATGCGCTGGCCGGAGATCAGCGAGCGCGGCCGGGCGACTGGTTGATGCTTGCTGTCGCCTGCGGTGTGCAGGTGTTGATAGTCAAAGTCGAACGGCTCGTAGTAGTCGTCGATTTCCGGCAGGTCCGGGTTGGCGAAAATGTTCGCCAGCACCCGGAAACGGCCCCCGATCTTCGGACGGATCTTGCCGGAGCTGTCGCGCATCCAGCCGCCCTTCCACTTGTCCTGGTTTTCCCACTCTTTCGGGTAGCCGATACCGGGCTTGGTCTCGACGTTGTTGAACCAGGCGTATTCCATGCCTTCACGGCTGGTCCACACATTTTTGCAGGTCACGGAACAGGTGTGGCATCCGATGCACTTGTCCAGGTTCAGTACCATGCCGACTTGGGAGCGGATTTTCATTTTACAGCCTCCTGAACAGTGTCATTACCTTCGCCATCGAGCCAGTCGATGTTGTGCATCTTGCGCACTACCACGAACTCGTCCCGGTTGGAGCCTACGGTGCCGTAGTAGTTGAAACCGTAGGAATACTGGGCGTAACCACCAATCATGTGGGTCGGTTTCGGGCACACCCGGGTGACCGAGTTGTGGATCCCCCCCCGGGTACCGGTGATTTCAGACCCCGGAATGTTCACGATCCGCTCCTGGGCGTGGTACATCATCACCATGCCCGGCATCACCCTCTGACTCACCACTGCACGGGCCGCAATGGCACCGTTGGCGTTGAACAGTTCGATCCAGTCGTTGTCTTCCACGCCGATCTCTTTGGCGTCGTCTTCGCTCAGCCACACAATCGGGCCGCCGCGGGACAGGGTCAGCATCAGCAGGTTGTCACTGTAGGTGCTGTGAATCCCCCACTTCTGGTGCGGGGTGATCCAGTTCAGCGCCTTCTCCGGATTGCCGTTAGTGTTCTTACCCAGCATTGGAGCCGCCGCTTTGGTGTTGATGGGCGGACGGTAGACCAGCAGGCTCTCGCCGAAAGCGCGCATCCATTCGTGGTCCTGGTAGAACTGCTGACGACCGGTCAGGGTGCGCCAGGGAATCAGCTCGTGGACGTTGGTATAGCCCGCGTTGTAGGACACGTGCTCGTCTTCCAGGCCAGACCAGGTCGGGCTGGAGATGATCTTGCGCGGCTGCGCCACGACATCCCGGAAGCGGATCTTCTCCTCTTCCTTGTTCTTCGCCAGGTGGGTGTGGTCCAGGCCGGTCATTTCCGACAGGGCAGCCCACGCCTTCACTGCTACCTGGCCGTTGGTTTCCGGTGCCAGGGTCAGAATCACTTCTGCCGCATCGATGGCACTTTCAATCTTCGGCCGGCCGGCATTGGCGCCGTCTATATGCTTGTAGTTCAGCTCACCGAGGAACTTCACTTCTTTCTCGGTGTTCCAGTTAATACCCTTGCCACCGTTACCCAGCTTGTCCATCAGCGGCCCAAGGGAGGTAAACCGTGCGTAGGTATTCGGGTAGTCCCGCTCAACGGTGATGAAGTTGGGCGCGGTCTTGCCCGGAATCAGCTCGCACTCGCCCCGCTTCCAGTCCTTGACGTCAAACGGCTGGCCCAGTTCGGCTGGTGCGTCGTGCAGCAGCGGCAGGGTCACCACGTCTTTCTCAACACCCAGGTGGCCTTCGGTCGCCTTGGAAAATGCCTTGGCAATGCCCTTGTAGATTTCCCAGTCACTGCGCGCTTCCCAGGCCGGGTCGGTGGCCGCGGTGAGCGGGTGAATGAACGGGTGCATATCCGATGTGTTCAGGTCGTTCTTTTCGTACCAGGTGGCCGTCGGCAGAACGATGTCTGAATACAGACAGGTAGTGGACATGCGAAAATCCAGGGTCACCAGCAGGTCGAGCTTGCCTTCCGGCGCCTCGTCATGCCATTTCACTTCTTTCGGCTTGGCGCCGCCTTCATGGCCGAGGTCCTTGCCCTGCAGGCCACTGGTGGTTCCCAGCAGGTACTTGAGCATGTATTCGTGGCCCTTACCGGAGGAACCCAGCAGGTTGGAGCGCCAAATGAACATATTGCGCGGATGGTTCTGGGGCGCTTCCGGATCTTCACTGGCGAACGCCAGGGAGCCGTCTTTCATGGACTGGGCCACGTAGTCCGATACTTCCATACCGGCCTTTTCAGCTTCCGCCGCGATACCCAGGGGGTTGCGGTTGAGCTGCGGGGCCGACGGCAACCAGCCCATACGCTCGGCGCGCACGTTGTAGTCGATCAGGCTGCCA
The DNA here is from genome assembly GCF_947259545.1 of uncultured Marinobacter sp. Lineage (GTDB taxonomy): Bacteria > Pseudomonadota > Gammaproteobacteria > Pseudomonadales > Oleiphilaceae > Marinobacter. The sequence continues at coordinate 403,281 of NZ_CAMYMK010000002.1, read as the reverse complement.
CCGAATTTGGACTTGTCCGCCAGCGGCGACAGGATTTCGTCCACACCCAGTTTCTCGTAACGCCACTGCCCGGAGTGGGCGTAGAAGAACGATGTGGAGTTCATGTGGCGAGGCGGCCGCTGCCAGTCCAGACCAAAGGCCAGGGGCTGCCAGCCGGTCTGGGGGCGCAGTTTTTCCTGGCCGACGTAATGGGCCCAGCCGCCACCGCTCTGGCCGATACAGCCACACATGATGAGCATGTTGATCAGGCCGCGGTAGTTCATGTCCATGTGGTACCAGTGGTTCATGCCGGCACCGACGATGACCATGGAGCGACCCTTGGTCTTGTCCGCATTGTCGGCGAATTCACGGGCAATGCGGATCACTTTGTCGGCAGGTACGCCGGTGATCTTTTCCTGCCAGGCCGGGGTGTATGGCTTCACTTCGTCATAGGAAGTGGCGCCGTCATCATCACCCAGCCCGCGGCTGATGCCGTAGTTGGCCACCATCAGGTCGTAGACGGTAACCACACGCGCCTCGGAGCCATCGGCCAGTTGTACCTTGCGGCTGCCGAGCTTGTGGGTCAGGGTGTCGCTGATTTCAACGTGCTGGAAATGATCATGCTCGATACCGCCAAAGTACGGGAAGGCAACATCCACGACTTCGTCGTGCTTCTCGACCATGGATAGCTGCAGCTCTACATCCTGGGTGCTGGCAGTCTGCTTGAGGTTCCACTTGCCCTTCTCACCCCAACGGTAACCGATAGACCCATTGGGCGCTGTCAGTTGGTTGGTTTTCTCGTCGATGGCGATGGTTTTCCACTCGGGATTGTTTTCTTCTCCGAGACCGTCCACCAGATCGCTGGCACGCAGGAAGCGGCCCGGTACAAAGCGACCGTCCTCACGCTGCTCCAGCATGACCAGATAAGGCATGTCGGTGTAGCGGCGCACGTAATCGGTGAAGTATTCGCTGGGCTTCTCAACGTGAAATTCCTTCAGAATCACGTGACCCATGGCCATGCCCAGAGCTGCATCGGTGCCCTGCTTGGGGTTCATCCACTCATCGGAAAGCTTAGAGACTTCTGCGTAGTCCGGGGTGATGGCAACGGTCTTGGTGCCCTTGTAGCGGACCTCGGTGAAGAAGTGGGCGTCCGGGGTCCGGGTCTGGGGGACGTTGGAGCCCCAGGCAATGATGTAACCGGAGTTGTACCAGTCCGCGGACTCCGGCACGTCGGTCTGCTCACCCCAGGTCTGCGGAGAGGCCGGGGGCAGGTCGCAGTACCAGTCGTAGAAACTCATGCACACGCCACCGATCATGGACAGGTAACGACTGCCTGCGGCATAAGACACCATGGACATGGCCGGAATCGGCGAGAAGCCGAGGATACGATCCGGACCGTGTGTTTTGGCGGTGTAGACGTTGGAGGCGCCGATCAGCTCATTGACCTCGTCCCAGCTGGAACGCACAAAACCGCCCATGCCACGGCGCGGTTTGTACTCGGCGGTTTTCCTGGGGTCCTCGACGATGGAGGCCCAGGCGTCCACCGGATCGTTGTACTGGATCTTTGCAGCCCGCCACAGTTGCATCAGGTGCTTGCGCATCAGCGGATACTTGAGACGATTGGCGCTGTACATGTACCAGGAATAGCTGGCACCGCGGGGGCAGCCACGGGGTTCGTGGTTGGGCAGATCCGGACGGGTACGGGGGTAATCGGTTTGCTGGGTTTCCCAGGTGACCAGGCCGTTCTTGACGTAGATCTTCCAGCTGCAGGAGCCGGTGCAGTTTACACCGTGGGTGGAGCGCACGATCTTATCGTGCTGCCAGCGCTGGCGATAGCTGTCCTCCCACTCGCGACTGACATCGTGGGTTTCGCCGTGGCCGTTGGCGAACGGCTCGCGCTTCTTCCTGAAGTAATTCAGTTTGTCGATCAAATGACTCATGGTCTCTCTCTCCATCTGCCCGTCTGCCGCATCACTGTTCTGATGCAGCTCCGATTTGAGACCATTGTGTGGGAGAAAGACCCCGAAATCTGCGTGGTTACTACCACATAACCCGTCTCTACCACCCAGTGGGTATAACGTCTATATGCCGGTATGGAGTAGGGCCTGACGCTCACTGCGACGCTGGCCCCGGGCAAACAGGAACAGGCAGCCCGCGAACACCACAAACAGGATCATGAACACGGCACTGCGAACCCCGAGCCATTGGTTAACAGCGCCAAACAACAGGGGCAGAAGGAAGGCCACAGTGCAGGCACTCACCAGCAACATGCCAGCTGCAAACGCCGCACCGTCGTGATTCTCCGCCACCATCATCCGCTGCAGGCCTCCCATGGCACACCCCAGAGCCATGCCCAGCAACAGTACGAAAACCCGTTCCAGATACAGCGGCATCGCCAGCTCAAGCTCCAGGGTTTGCTCCACGCCCTGAATGAAGAGCGTCATGGGTGGGTAGGAAAGCACGAACAGCACCGTCAGGCACACCGCCAGGGCCCGAACAATCACCCGCGCTGTTCCGAAGCGGTCAGACAGACCGCCTCCCACGATCTGGGCCAGCGCTCCGGGGATGACAAACCACAGAGCCAGTTTTGCTCCACTTTCCACCGTGAGCAAAAATCTGGAGGAGAGGTAATCGGGAAGCCACAGCGCCAGGGTGAAAAAGCTTCCGGCCACAACTCCGAAATACAGACAAAGTTGCCACATTCGCAAAGTCCGCAGGCGCAACAGTAGCTGACCGACGGTGGCGTCCTCTGCAGGCTCTCCGGCAGAGTCCACGTCGTCGGTCAGTAACAGCAGCAAGACGAGAACCAGCAAAAGCACGGTAAGGTAGGCCAGTGGCACGCCTTGCCAAGTGAATGCCTGATGAATCAGCGGCACCAGATAGTAGTTAAAGCCGGCCCCGGTGACCCCGGCGCCGAAAATCCCCAGTACAAGACCGATATGTTCCCGTGGCGAATGCCTGGTCACAAACTGCAGGCCGGCACTGTAGAATCCTGCCGCCAGGCCCAGGCCGGCGGAGGCGAGAAGGTACCCTGTGAACGAACGGGCGATGACAATCAGCACCATAGACACTGCCAGCCCGGCCAGGCAGGCAATCATCACGCGCCTGGCGCCAAAACGCTGTGCCAGCAGTCCGGCTGGTACCGCCAGCAAAGCACCTGCTGCCATCGGCATGGCCAGCAACAACCCAAACTGTACATTACTCAGGTTCAGGGCTTCCCTGACATGCACACCCGAGACGGCAAACAGGGTCCAGCATCCCGCCGCCACGACGAAGCCGGCCAGGGCGAGCGGAAGCACCACCGCCAGAGAGGTCAGGATATCATCGTCTTGATAGGATTCAGGACCCATGGCGTTGCCCATCAGTTGCCGACTGAACTGACTTTCAGTGTCGTGTTTTGTCCGGCAAAGGGTCAAAGACTATGATGGGTGATCGCCTATCGGGGTAAATGACTATCCTCTAATAGGTATACTCGGGGATGACGCTAGGTCAAAATGCCATAATTCAAAGGCAGTTACTGAACCGGACACATGACACCTAAAAGCCCTCTTGTAACGCGGATAGCCATTGTCGTCGGAGCCATCGTGCTTACGGCGGTTGTCAGCATGGGCGTAACTCTCGGAGTCTCGAAGAGTATCGAAGGCAATGCCACCGCCATCAACCTCGCCGGCTCGCTGCGCATGGGGGCTTTCAAGTTATTGGCAGGCGCTGCCGGTACCGATGCTGACAGGAGTAACGGGCAGGAAACCGGCATACAACTTGATGCCTACGAACAGCGCCTTGAGAATCCGGTGTTCAGTCAGGCCATTCCGGAAGCCCCCGATCACCCACTCGCCCGACAGTACCAGAACGTTCTGGATACCTGGCGCCAGGAACTGCGCCCGGCCCTGGAAGCACATTCGGCAAATGGCAGCACGCCAGGCAGCCTGTTTACTGCCACAGAAAGCTACGTGGTCACCGTGGACGATCTTGTCAGCATGCTGGAGAGTCGAACTGAAGCCCGCATAGACTTACTCCACCTGATCCAGATTATCAGCCTGGTCTTTTCCGTGCTGATCATTATCGGTCTGTTCCTCGATCTGAAGAACCGGGTACTGCGACCGCTCAGAAAGCTGGTAGACATTGCCATGGCTGTGGGAGAGAAGGACTTTACCCGCAAGGCCGACCTGACCGGGTCTGATGAACTTTCACGCCTGGGCAGCGCCTTTGACCAGATGACCAGCGAACTCGCACTCAGTTATCACGAACTGGAAAAAGAGGCACGGGACAAAACCCGGGAGCTGGAGAAAAGCCACGCTGCGCTGGAGCTACTCCATTCTGCCAGCCGTTCACTGTTCGCCAACCACGATCTTTGCAGCGGCGCTATCCCCATGCTTCAGGATCTCGAGCTGCTGCTGGGCATTGGTCCCATCCGGCTGTTTCTCCATGACAAGAACTCCAGCGAACCGGTGGAAGCCATTACCACCTCGACAAAGGAACGACCGTTCTATTGCAAGGATCACCATTGTAATGCCTGCCTGGTGACGCCGGAAGTATTCGACGAACTGCCATCCGAAGACAACGATGGCCGAAGATTGCTATTGCCTATCCGCACGCCGGGACAACTGCTGGGCACCCTGGAAGTCTGGTACCCCGCCAGCGAGGGACTTTCAGAAACGGCCCGGCGCCTGCTGGAAACCCTCAGTGACCAGCTTGCCACCGCCATCTTCCTGGAACGACAGATTACAGAAGAACAACAGCTGACCCTGGCTGAAGAACGCACGGTCATTGCCCGGGAACTGCACGACTCCCTCGCCCAGTCACTTTCCTACCTGAAAATGCAGGTGGCACGTTTGCGCCGGCTGGACATCACCGGCGACCACGAAGCCTTGCATAACAGCATCCTTGAAGAACTGAGCACGGGCCTGAACAGCGCCTACCGCCAGTTGCGGGAACTATTGACCACGTTTCGCCTTAAACTCGACACACCGGATCTGGCCACCGCTCTCAGACAAACCGTTGATGAATTTTCGGACCGCCTGGGTTATCCGGTAAGACTGGAATACAACCTGCCACCACAAACCCTGTCGCCGAACGAAGAAATTCATGCACTGCAAATTGTCCGGGAAGGCCTGGCCAACGCCGTCAAACACTCCAAGGCGACCGACATTGCCGTTCAGGTGCTGTTTGAATCACCCACTGTACGCGTCAGAATACTGGATAACGGGAAGGGTCTGCCCGGAGGCGACCAGCCAATGCAGCACTACGGCCTGATCATCATGCAGGATCGCGCCCGGACCCTGGGTGGCAAGATTAGCGTACAGAACCGCGATACCGGGGGGGTGGAAGTATCGTTGGGCTTCGTACCGAAAAGCCGACACCTGATAACATCCCAGGCATCCAACAGCTAAGATCAATAACCAGAATCAGAGACAGAGAGAGAATCCATGGCTGAAACACCCGCAAGCATCCTGCTCATTGATGACCATCCGCTACTGCGTCAGGGCATCAAACAACTGATCGAAATGGAAGATGACATGCGGGTTGTCGGTGAGGCCAGCAACGCCACCGATGGTATCCGCCTGGCCACAGACCTGGAGCCGGACCTGATCCTGATGGATCTCAACATGCCCGAAATCAACGGCATTGAGGCCCTGAAAAAACTGCGGGAGCAGAGCATCAGCTCCCGCATTATCATGTTTACGGTATCTGACCATGAAGACGACGTGGTGGCCGCCCTGCGCGCCGGCGCCGACGGCTACTTGCTCAAGGACATGGAGCCGGAAGACATGATCCAGCAGCTACACCAGGCCGCCGTTGGCAAGATGGTCATCAGTGACCGTCTCACTACCCTGCTGGCCGAGGCCCTGCGGTCACAGAAGCCCCAGCAGTCCTCACGCCCGGACTTTGACAGCCTGACCCCACGGGAAAAAGACATCCTCCGCCTGATCGCCGAGGGCCTGTCCAACAAGATGATTGGCCGCAAGCTGGACATCAGCGACGGCACCGTGAAGGTTCACGTCAAGCACCTGCTGAAGAAACTGAACCTGCGCTCCCGGGTGGAAGTGGCTGTGTGGGCGGTGGAAGAAGGTCTGCATAAAGGCTGAGTTATATCAAATCACTGCAGCATGGTTTCCATTACTCTGGGTGTGTTTGAAACCGCCCGGAGTACACCATGGCATTCCCCCTGCCCCCTGCATTGCTGAACAACCCTCTTCTCGATCAATCCCTGGCCGTTCTCAGAGAGTATTTGCCCTCGCCTTTTCCGATGCTTGAAACCATAGACCGCCGTATTCCGGTTCCATTCAAGCAACTGGCCGCTGAAGCACCACTCAACCGACTGTTTGCAGCAGCCATCACTGATGGTGAGTTCGATGACTTTGAAGGGCGCCGGATCCGGCTGGAAGCAACGGGCGGGCAACCCGGCATTACCATCGGCTTCTGGGCTGGTCGCCTTCGCATTCTCGATGGCCCGGGCGAAACCACGATCCGGGGCTCCCTGGGCGCATTCAGAATGCTGGCAGAGCAACGGCAGGACCCGGATCAACTCTTCTTTCAGCGCCAGCTGGTTATTGAAGGTGATACGGAGCTTGGACTGGGACTGAAAAACCTGCTCGATAGCCTGGAATGGGATTTCCGGTCCCTGCTCAGATAAGCGCTAACGCAGGACCAGCTCCATGCCCGGACGACCGTACCAGTATCCATTGCAGGGCGGAGCCTCCACCAGAGTCAACGGGTCCTGCTCCGGCACCTGCCCTCGACGAACCAGATCGAAACGCTGAACAACGCCCTCCATACCCAGGTGTTCCGGACTCAGGCGCACCGTCGATACACCCATTCGTTCCATGTCCGGCAGCTCCCGCATCAAGTCATAGCGCGAACCAGACAGGGTCGAAATGCCGTTCAGTCGGAACAGTTCCTGGGACTCCCGGGAGCGCAGCTCCATACCGTCCGGATGCTCCAGGCAGCGGAACTCGCAGTTGTCCTTGGGCAGATTGTAATGGCGTGCCGTGAAACAACGGGAGGACCAGGCCAAAGGCAGGAAGCCCCAGGCGAACACTTCCGCTGGCAGATCCAGGCCTTCTTCTTGCAAACCTTTGATAAGCTCATCCAGGGTTTCCCTGCCCAGTTCCACCGGCAGGTTCCAGCCCTTCAGTCCCTGCTTTGCCAGTACCTTGAGCGTGGCCACATTGTAGATGTTCATGGACGGGCCGGTAACAAATGGAATCCCGTTACGGATCGCCACCTGCATCGCACTCTGGTCATTGGCTTCCACCATGAACTCGTTCTGATCGCAAATTCGCCGCAAGCGGCGAAGGTCGGCCTCGGACTCAATGAGAGTCTGGGTAGAAAGCACTACCTCTTTGCCACAGGCTTTCAGATCGCGGGCCAGACCGAACCAGTCATCCGGCTTCAGCTCCCGCCGGCGTGAGCACACGGCTTCTCCCAGGTAGAAGGTATCCACCGGCCACTCGGCGGCCTTGCCGTAGAAATCGAACACCGTCTGTTTGGACCAGAACCACAGAATCGGCCCAAGTGAGAGTTTCATCATACCGACTTGAACCTTATTTCCACTTGCGGTGATAGGCGCCCAGGGTGGTCAGGCCGCCTTCGGAGAGGCTGGAGAGTGTGTTCCGCCAGCTGGATTCGACCGTGAAGTCATCCGGCGTTACGTCCAGGTGATCCAGAGCCTGTCGCCAGGTGCCCGCCACATCGGCGATGTAGGCGGGGCTGCGCTGACGGCCCTCAATTTTCACGGCACTGATACCCAGCGACTTCAGCTCCGGCAGCAGGTCCATCGTGTTCAGACTGACCGGTTCCTCAATGGCGTGGTACACATTGCCCTCAACCTCAAAACGGCCCTTACACAGGGTCGGGTAGCCAGCGGATTCGCCCTCGCCGTAGCGATCAATCAGCACATCATTGAGACGGGACTCAAGCCCCTGGGCCGTCTCCTCCCAACGGACAGCCTTGGCCGGCGAGCAGGCGCCGCGAGTATTGGGGGATTCGTCTGTCAGGTAGGAAGAAAGATAGCAACGGCCTTCGGCCATAATGCACAGGCTGCCGAAGGCGAAGACTTCCAGCTCCACCGGGCTATGTTTTGCCACGCCCCGCACCTGGTCCAGCGAAAGCACCCGCGGCAACACTGCACGGCGGATGTCAAAGTTGTCCTTGTAGAAAGACAGGGCCTCGTAACTGGTGGCAGAACCCTGCACAGAAAGGTGCCGGGGAATATGCGGGTATTTGTTGGCGGCGTAATCCAGCAGGCCCATATCGGCCAGGATGATGGCATCCACACCCAGGCCCGCAGCACGATCTACTGCGGATTTCCACCGCTCCCAACCATCCGGCTGCGGATAGGTATTGATCGCACAGAACACCCGGCGGCCCCTGGTGTGGGCATATCCGATGCCTTCGGCGGCGCGTTTGTCATTGAAGTTCAGGCCGGCAAACTGGCGGGCATTGGTGCTGTCCCGGAAACCGAAATACACTGCATCAGCGCCGTTATCCACAGCGGTTTTCAGGGCCGGTAAGCTACCGGCCGGGCAGACGAGTTCCATGGTGTTCTCCACTGCAAGCGTGCGGCTAACATACCGCTACCCAAGCAGGAAGTGCCTTGACCTTTATCAGCGCCCCGTTCCTTATCGCAAAAATTCAGACCAGACGACGACATACAGCTCCCGGATCAAACCCCGCGCCCGCGGAAAACCCGCAGCAGAATCACCACAACCGCAACCACCAGCAGAATGTGAATCAAACCGCCCATGGAGTACGAAGTCACCAGACCCAGAACCCAAAGCACCAGTAGAATAACGACAATTGTTTCCAGCATGGCTGTATCCCCGTGTTGATCCCCCGTCGAACCACGAATATCTGAACTCGTGGTTCGGGTGGACTGACATCCTAGTTCTTGCTGAAGAATTCCTTGACCTGCTTTTCTGCCTCTTCACGGGTTATCGCATACCGTTCCTGCACGAGGCCTGCAAGCTTCTCCTGACGACCTTCTGCCGCCAAAAGTTCATCTTCCGTCAGCTTACCCCAGGCCAGCTTTGCTTTGCCGACCTGTTGCTTCCACTTACCTTTCATTTCGTCCGCACTGAACATGCTCACGATAGCCGCTCCTCTGTTGATGGCTTCAGAGTCAGACTATGCTGCCGCCAGCTATTCGTCTGTTCGTTGGCACACCAAGGACCGACCGCACCGTGATCTAGATAATCCGCGAAAACCTCTGACTCGCTCCTTCCTTCCTGTACAGATCGAAGATCTGACAGATGGCGCGGATCAGCAGCCGGCCAGCGGGCTGAACCTGCAGTGCATTACCATCATCGGCAATCAGCTCATCCTGAATCATTGGCTTAAGTCGGTTGAGTTCATCCCTAAAGTAACCATCGAAGGCCTCTCCCCATTCACTGGCAAACTGCTGGCGATCCAGACGGAACTGGCAGATCAGCTGACCGATCACCCAGCGGCGAATGCGGTCGTCCCGGGTCAGGTTTACGCCTTTGGTGATGGCGAGCTGACCGGCATCGATAGCCGCCTCCCAGGAGGGCAGGTCGTGGTTGTTCTGGAAGTAGGCATCATTGGTCTGGCCGATGGCGGAAACCCCCAGGGATACGAGGTCGCAATCGGAATGGGTGGTGTAACCCTGGAAATTCCGGTGCAGTCGCCCTTCGCGCTGGGCCACCGCAAGACTGTCGTCCGGCTTGGCAAAATGGTCCATGCCGATGTATTCGTAACCTGCCTCCAGCAACCGGTTGATGGTGTTGTGCAGAATGGTCAGCTTCTGCTGCGGCGTTGGCAGTGTCTCCGCCAGGATACGGGTTTGCGGGTAGAACCGGTCTGGCAAATGGGCGTAACTGAATACCGACAGACGATCCGGGGACATCTCGATCACCGCCTCGAGGGTTTCGGCAAAACTCTCCGGCGTCTGATGGGGCAAGCCGTAGATCAGGTCCAGGTTGATGGAGCGAAAGCCGATGCGGCGGGCCTCGTTAAGCACGGCCTCGGTCATTTCCCGGGGCTGGATACGGTTAACGGCTTTCTGAACCTTGGGGTTCACATCCTGCACCCCCAGGCTGATACGGTTAAAGCCCAGCTGCCACAAGGTGGAAAGGGTATCCTGGTCCACCTCGCGCGGATCGATCTCTACACTGTAGTCACGATCTTCATCGGTCTGCAGGTTGAACAGCTCACCGTAACCCGCCATCAAATGCGCCATGACATCATTCGGCAGGAAAGTCGGGGTGCCGCCGCCCCAGTGCAATTGCTTCACTGGCCGGTCCGCGCCGAAAAGCCGGGACTGTATCGCGGCTTCCTTCAGCACTCGTTCCACGTATGGTATGGCCTTGTGGCGCTGCTTGGTAATCACCTTGTTGCAGGCACAGTAGTAGCAAAGGTGGGCACAGAATGGCAGATGGGTGTACAGGGACAGGGGCCGGCCACTGGCCTTGCTGCGTCCCGCCGCTTTTACCATGTCTCCCAACGGGTAGCTCGGGTTGAATTCCACAGCTGTCGGATAGGACGTATAGCGCGGACCACTCAGGTCATAACGCCTGATCAGCGCTTCATCCCAGATAAATTCCGGGAGGGTGGATTCGCTGGATGAAAGTGCGGGGATGGAAACCATAGCAGAAACTCTGATCGTCGATTTGGGGCAAGCCGTGAACAGTCGTCATGTTATGACAATCCGAACCACCACATCTTGATGTGGGTCAGCTCACCGATCTCAGGATTTTATCAACCTTCATTCTGAACCACCCTCCCGCTTCTGGCGTATTCTGGCTAACCCTTTGGGGGGATGCTCGGTGTCCGCCGTCCGGTAATCGGAGGGACTCCCTGCCAAAATACGCTGTAAATACGTCCCTGTACGCTCGGGCTCCGCCATCCATGGCTCCGCACGATTTTGGCAGGGAGTCCCTCCGATTACCTCACTTGGCTGCGCGCCCGCAAACCAGACAACGGAGCACAATTTTTGCCATGCCAAACCTTATTCTGATTCTCGGCGACCAGCTGACCACCCACATCAGCGCCCTCGAAAACGGCGACCGGAAACGGGACAGGATCGTAATGGCAGAGGCCCATGATGAGGCCAGTTACACCAATCACCACAAGAAAAAACTGGTGTTGCTGTTTAGCGCCATGCGCCATTTCGCACAGCGCCTGGAAGCCGATGGCTGGCAGGTTCATTACCAGACCTACCACCCGCAAAACGATGCCCAGAGCCTGGAAGCGGTTATCGCCGGTCAGCTCACAGAAACCGGCGCGGATAGAGTGATCACCACCGAATGCGGCGAATGGCGGCTGCATGAGCAGATCGGTCAGTGGCAGGAACGGATGGGAGTGCCAGTGGAGATCCGTTCGGATACCCGGTTTATTGCCAGCAAGCAGGAGTTCGCGGATTGGGCAAAAGGTCGCAAACAGCTTCGAATGGAGTTCTTCTACCGGGAAATGCGGCGAAAAACTGGGTTATTGATGACTCCTGATGGAAAGCCCGAAGGTGGGCAGTGGAATTTCGATGCGGACAACCGGCGCAAATGGGCCGGCAAGCCGCCGGCTCCCGCACCCTTCCGTGTGGAGCCGGATGAGGTGACGCAGGAGGTGATTGAACTGGTGGAGAGGCATTTTTCCGATCACTTTGGCACCACCGAGGACTTCCACTTTGCCGTGACGCCGGAAGACGCGGAGCAGGCCCTGGACTACTTCATCGATTTCGCACTGCCTTGCTTCGGCGATTTTCAGGACGCCATGTCCGATAATGAGGACTGGCTGTTTCATTCCATTCTATCTCCCTACATCAACTGCGGTCTGCTTGACCCGTTGGCCGTATGTGAAGCCGCTGCCCAGGCCTGGTATTCCGGGCGGGCGCCGATCAATGCGGTAGAGGGTTTTATCCGGCAGATTCTGGGGTGGCGGGAGTTTGTGCGGGGGATCTACTGGCTGAATATGCCGGGGTATGCTCAGGAAAACCGCCTCGGCAATACTCGCGCCCTGCCCTGGTTCTACTGGACGGGGGAAACAAAGATGCGATGCATGCACAAGGCCATTGATGCCACCCGCCGCAACGCCTACGCCCACCATATCCAGCGGCTGATGGTCACCGGTAATTTTGCGCTGCTGGCCGGCGTCCAACCGGAGGAGATCTGTGACTGGTACCTGGCGGTGTACGCCGATGCCTATGACTGGGTCGAGCTACCCAATGTACTCGGCATGGTGATGCACGCTGATGGCGGCTACCTGGGCTCCAAACCCTACGCCGCCAGCGGCAAGTACATCCAGCGGATGTCTGATCATTGCAGCAACTGCCACTACAACGTGAACAAATCCACAGAAGAGGATGCCTGCCCGTTCAACGCCCTTTACTGGCATTTCATCGACCGCCACCGGGACGACTTTGCCAGCAATCCCCGCATGGGCATGATGTACCGGAACTGGGACAAGCAGAAACCGGAGAGGCGGGAGGCGTTGCTCCACCGCGCCAACACATTATTGGCACAGCTGGAGCAACTCTGAACCGGGAGCCCTGCCAGTTCTACTGCGGACGAATGCGTTTCTCACTTTCCGGGTCGAAGAACACGACTTTTCGCATGTCGAACATCAGATCGGCCTCCTCGCCCCAGTTCACCGGGTGCTCCGCATCCAGCCGGCATTGCACATCCGTATCATTGAGGCGGATAACCGCGAGTACGTCCGGCCCGGTCGGTTCGGTGACCTCTACCTTGAACCGGCCACTGGTCACCATCGGATGATCCGTCTTCTGATCGTCCGGCTGGCTTATGTGCTCCGGACGGATGCCAAGCACCACCCGTTTACCGGCCCAACTCTCCAGATAAGCCGGCACTGGCAGAGCCAGCGTGCGGCCATCGCTACCTTCAACCGTAACTGACAGGCCAGCCTCCGACCTCTCGATCGCCACCTCAATAAAGCTCATGGACGGCGAGCCCATAAAGCTCGCCACGAACAGGTTCTCCGGGGTGTCATACACTTCCTTTGGTGTGCCCAGTTGCTGTAACTCGCCATCCTTGAGCACGGCAATCCGGTCTGCCAGGGTCATGGCTTCTATCTGGTCATGGGTGACGTACACAATGGTGGTTCTCAGGCGCTGGTGCAGCTTCTTGATCTCGGTGCGCATCTCCACCCGCAGCTTGGCATCCAGGTTGGAAAGCGGTTCGTCGAACAGGTAGATTTTGGGCCGTCTGGCCAATGCGCGCCCCATGGCCACCCGCTGCTGCTGACCACCGGATAGCCGTGCCGGCTTTTTATCCAGCAATGGGGAGATCTGCAGCAAATCGGCCACGCGCTCCACCTCCTGACGGATCTCCTCTTTCGGCATACCGCGAATCTTCAGTCCGAAGGCAATGTTCTCGCGCACCGACATGGTGGGGTACAGGGCGTAAGACTGGAACACCATGGCGATGTCCCGATCCTTCGGCTCCATGCCCGATATGTCCCTGCCATTCACCACAATCGAACCACCGGTAATGGATTCCAGGCCGGCAATGCTGTTCATCAGCGTGGATTTACCACAGCCCGATGGCCCGACGAGGGTCAGGAATTCACCGGATGCGATGTCAATATTGATACCCTTGAGGGTCTCGTCCAGGGCCCCTGTGTAGGTCTTGCGGATATCCCGCAGTTCAAGTTGTGACATTGTTGTTTTACCCCTTAACCGAGCCGGCCGTCAGGCCGCGTATAAAGTACTTGCCTGCCACGATGTACACCACCAGCGTTGGCAGTGCGGCGATCATGGCGGCCGCCATATCCACGTTGTATTCCTTCACCCCGGTGCTGGTGTTCACCAGATTGTTCAGGGCGACCGTTATCGGCTGGCTGTCGCCACTGGCGAAGACCACGCCGAACAGGAAGTCGTTCCATATCTGGGTGAACTGCCAGATCAGCGACACCATGAAGATCGGTGTGGACATGGGCAGCAGGATGCGGAAAAAGATGGTGAAAAAGCCGGCACCGTCCAGCCGAGCGGCCTTCACCAGGGCGTCAGGTATGGCCACGTAATAGTTACGGAAAAACAGCGTGGTGAACGCCACCCCGTAGATCACGTGGACCAGCACCAGACCGGCCGTGGTGTTCGCCAGACCCAGCTTGCCCAGGGTGGCCGCCATGGGCAGCAGGACGACCTGGAATGGCACAAAGCAGCCAAACAGCAACATGCCAAACATCAGGTCAGAGCCCTTGAACTTCCACTTGGACAACACGTATCCGTTAAAGGCGCCCAACAGTGTGGAGATCAGCACCGCTGGTACGGTCATCTTGAACGAGTTCCAGAAGTAGCCACTCACTCCGTTGCATTGCACACCGGTGCAGGCCTCGGACCAGGCTTTGGTCCAGCCCACGACCGTCCAGTCGGTCGGCAGGGCCAGAAGGTTACCGGTGCGGATATCCATGGGTGTCTTGAAGCTGGTGATCAACATAACGATCAGCGGAATCAGGTACACCAGGCACGCCAGCAGCAGTACCCCGTAGATGGCGATGCGGCTGGGTCGAAAGCCGGTACGAATGACATCAGTCATGGCGCTTCTCCCTCAGTTCGGAATACAGGTAAGGCACCAGCAGGGCGAGAATGGCGCCCAGCATCAGCATGGCGCTGGCAGAGCCCAGGCCCATCTGGCCGCGGGTAAAGGTGTGGGCGTACATGAATACCGCAGGCAGGTCGGTGGAATAGCCCGGGCCACCCGCCGTCATGGCCATGACCAGATCAAAACTCTTGATGGCGATGTGGGCCAGCACCATCACCGAGCTGAAGAACACCGGCCGCAGGGAAGGCAGGATAATTTTCCAGTAGATGACCGGCAGACTGGCACCATCCACCCGTGCTGCGCGAATGATGGACGAATCAACACCTCGCAGGCCGGCCAGGAACAGCGCCATGACAAAGCCTGAGGCCTGCCATACCGCCGCCATCACAATGGTGTAAATGGCAAAGTCGGAATTCACCAGCCAGTCGAAGCTGAAGGAGGTCCAGCCCCAGTCGTGCATCAGCTTTTCCAGGCCCAGGCGCGGGTTCAGAATCCACCGCCAGACCGTGCCCGTCACAATCATCGACAGCGCCATGGGGTAGAGATAGATGGTGCGGATGGCGCCTTCCTGGCGGATACGCTGGTCCAGGAAAATGGCCAGCACCACACCAATCAGCAGGCAGATGCCGATGAACAGCCCGCCAAAGATGGCGAGATTCCGGGACGCGACCAGCCAGCGCTCGCTCTCCATCAGCTTGGCGTACTGCGCAAGGCCGACGAAATCATAGCTGGGCAGGAAGCTGGAATTGGTAAACGACAGCACGCCCGTCCATAGCATGTAGCCATAGATACCAATGCCGATCAGGATGAACGTTGGCGCCACCACAAGCTTGGGTAGCCAGCGCTGCAGGCCGTCCATCAGGCCAGACGGTGCCCTGGCCACCCCGGCAGGGCGACTTTGAGTGTGTTCCATGAGAATTCCTCCGAATAAACCCCAGGGCCGCCCGGCAGGCGGCCTGGTACGGCATTACATTGCGGACTTGATGGCGGCTGCCAACTGGTCCGTGGTTTTTGCCGGGTCTGGGTTGTTGGAGTTGACGAAATTGGTGACCACATCGAAGATCTGGCCCTGGATGTAGCTGGTGGTCGCCAGGCCATGGGAGAAGCTTGGCACCAGGCCGCCATCGTCGGCACTGGTCTTGAACGTCTCCATCGACGCCTGAGCACAGATATCAAACGCGCTCATATCCATGTCAGTACGAACCGGAATGGAGCCCTTGTTCTGGTTGAACAGGGTCTGGAATTCGGGTTCCAGAATGGTACGTGCCAGATCCTTCTGCGCCTTGATGTCCTCATCCTCTGTCAGGCTGAACATGGCGAAGGAGTCCACGTTGAAAGTGAACCGCCCGGTGGTGCCCGGAGCTGGGGCGCACAGGTAATCCTCTCCCGGCGTCAGCCCGGCAGCGGAAAATTCACCCTTGGCCCAGTCACCCATGATCTGCATGGCCGCCTCACCACGAATCACCATGCCCGTGGCGGTGTTCCAGTCGCGACCCGCGGCATCGTCATCGACGTAGCTCATTACCCTGGCAAACTGCGCGAAGACCTCTTCCATCTTGCCGCTGTTAATCACGTCCATATCGTGGTCTACAAACGCCTTGCGGTAATCCTCGGGGCCCAGCTGTGCGATCGCCACTGCATCGAACACGGTCGCGTCCTGCCAGGGCTGGCCACCGTGCGCCAGGGGAATGTATCCCGCAGCCTGGAGCTTGTCGGCCACTTCGAAGAACTCATCCAGTGTGGTGGGGACTTCAACGCCGACATCCTT
This sequence comes from uncultured Marinobacter sp., assembly GCF_947259545.1. Classification (GTDB taxonomy): domain Bacteria; phylum Pseudomonadota; class Gammaproteobacteria; order Pseudomonadales; family Oleiphilaceae; genus Marinobacter. The sequence goes on along the minus strand of NZ_CAMYMK010000002.1, from coordinate 387,024 downwards.
CATGACCTCCGGATTCACCCACAACCAGTTCACCCGATGCACGTTCACCGGCACAGCCACGTATTCACCTTCGTACTTCATGACATCGGAAATCATGGGCGGAATGAGCTGATCCCAGTTCTCGGAATCAGCAACACTGTCCAGGCTGGTCAGGAAGCCCAGTTCCGCCCATTCGCGAATGTCCAGGCCCTTGATCTGGGCGGCCGCAGGCGGGTTACCGGAAACAGCCCGGGTTTTCAGTACGGTCATGGCGGCTTCACCACCACCGCCGGCCACCGCAAAATCTTTCCAGCTGTGGCCCTGCTCTTCCATCATTTGTTTCAGGGCTGCAGCAGCCCGCGCTTCACCACCGGCGGTCCACCAGTGCAGAACCTCGACTTCCCCGGCCTGGACGGCCGCTGCAGGCATCAGGGCGGCAGAGACCGCCAGGGCTGTAAGATGACGCTTGAACGTATTCATGTTGACTCCTTGTTTTTGTAGTGGAGACGCTTGTCAGAATCAGAACCATACTTCCATCTGGGTACCAAAGGTCCACTGGCTGCCGCCAAAGTCTTCCTGGCCCAGAGCATCACCGCCATCAAAACGGTTAAGCTCGTCGTCCCAGGTGGAATAGCTGGCAAACACACGGATTTCCGGGCGGTTCCAGAAACCGCCTACCTGTGGTTTGAAGGTTGGCGCAATGGTGACGCGGGCGTAGTCGCCATCCACGTCCTCACGCCCTTCGTAGCCTTCCGGATTCAGGTCCATCACCTGCCAGGAGGCCTCATACTGCATCTCGAAATTAGCGCCCAGCTCATTGGCCAGACGGGTGTTGAAGGTCAGCCACTGGTATTCATCCCCTTCCACATAACGGTCCTTGCTGGTTTCCGCCAGGATCGCCGGGGCGATACGCCAATGATCACTCAACCGGGTGGTGCCGTAGGCAGCCACACGGGTACTGACCGCGTCTTCATGCAGGTTGCCATCGGCGCCGAGGTTCTTGACCTCCGCACCCAGGCCCTGGCCGTGCAGCAGCGCCACCTTGAAGTTTCCATCGGAGATCCCGAAGAAGCTGTCACCGTGGTAGGCCAGCATGGTTTGCACCCCTGTATCAGCCGCTTCCATAACGCCTCCGACAATACGCTCATCGTTATCGGCAGCGGACATGCCATTGATCAGCCACTGGACATTGCCGAAATAGTTATTGGCGGTAAGGATCAGGTTGTCAGTGTCGGACTCGCCGTCGGTGGTGTCAGGATCGGAGGGAAAATCCTGGAAGCTGCGGCCATAAAAGGAAAAGTTGGACTTCACCGACTCGCTGAAAGACACGTCATAGATACCGGCCCCGGTGCCGCCCAGGAAGACGATATCGCTATCGAGCCAGTGGATATCAAAGTCGAGGTCCCGATCAAAGCGTTTGCCGGCCCAGATCGAGGCATCCTCGAAAATGCCAGTGAAGCTGGAGAGATTACTGAACTCCACATAGGCCTGACGCACGTTCAGGGCGCCGTCGCCAGCGGTCCAGTCGTTACTGGAGGTGGTGGAATCGGCAATCATCAGGCGGTAGTGGGCCTTGGTGCCGTTGTCCGCCACGGTCTTGTAGTTGAGGATGGCTTCCAGGTACGTGTCCGGCTCGTTACCCAGCCGGCCCACGGCACCGCCGACAGATCCGGCGGGAGTCAGGTACGGGCCGCCAGGGGCGCTTTTACCATCGCTGTTGAGCAGCAGTCCGGAGCGGGCGTAAGTGTTGAAGGAAAAGCCCTGCTCACCTTTTGCATGGGGCTCGACTTCTGCCAGTTGCTGTTCCAGGGCAGAGAGGCGTTCTTCCACGCTTTGCTGGGCAAGCGCCTGGCCGGCGCACAGCCCCAATGAAGCCACGCCCACGGAGACCATCAATCGGTGGCCGCTCAGGGTGGTATTGGTCCAGGCAGTAACATGCGGTCTACGGGTATTCATTATGACTCCTTGTTTTTGTTTTATTGGCAACATCAGAGTCTATGGCAATACCCGGAGGGGGAAAGTATCAAACGGAAAGGCCCATGTAACAATGCTGTTACATGGCAATTTCAATGTCGGGGTAGCGTAAGCGTCACGTCCAGGCCGCCCTCGGGCCAGTTCTCTATTTCAAGATCGCCGCCATGAGTCTGGGCAATGTTGCGGGCAATCCCGAGACCAAGACCATGGCCCCGCCGGTGCTCCTGACCAAGTCGGTAATAGGGCTCGAAAATCCGATCAAGCTCTGCCTCCGGAATTCCCGGACCGGAATCCCTGACATGAATGGTGAGCTGTTCAGGGGAGTCCTCCACGCTGATAGTCGCCGTCTCCCCGTACTTGATTGCATTATCCACCAGATTGCCCAGGCAGCGTTTCAGCGCCAGGGGTTTGCCGCGATACGCTGCACAGCTTCCCTCCACCACAACACGCGGGCTGTCCCCCGCATAGGCATCGGCCATTCGACGCAACATGCCGTCAATATCGACAAGCTCAACATTCTCATGAATGTCGGTGTCCTTCATGCTCTGCAGGGCACCTTTAACCAGTAACTCCAACTCCTGAAGGTCACTTTCAAAGCGCTCGCGAATGTCATCGTCGTCGATAAGATCGGCTCGCAGGCGCAGCCTCGTTATCGGGGTTTTAAGGTCATGGGAGATTGCGCGAAATAGTTGGTCCCGGTCGCTGATGTAACTTTGCAATCGCCGGCGCATGGCGTTGAACCCCCGGGTAACCGCGACAATTTCAGCGCTGCCCTGCTCCTGCAATGGCGGCTGGTATTCATCCAGTGGCAGATCCCGCGCCGCACGGGCCAGCTTACGTAACGGACGGGTCTGGCGGCGCACCAGCCATGCCAGCACGGGAAACAGTACGCCGATCATCACCAGGATAAAGACAATCTGCTGGCCGGGGACGCTTTCGTCATCCAGTGACACATAGGGCGCCGGCAACAACGAAGCCAGATACAACCACTCGCCTTCGGCCACTTCCACCTGAGTAACCAGCACCGGGGGTTTGATGGGCTCCAGGGTCAGTGCGTAATGAGCCCAGGATCTGGGTAACGCATCCAATGGCAGCTCGGTATTGAGGATTCGCAGATCATCGGGGTGAACAAATTCAACATGCAGGTTGGTCGATTTGCCCAGCCGGCTTCTGAGCACCGATTTTACTTCCTCTGTGACCAGTTGCTTGCGCTCACTGTCTGGCAGCGCACGCATATTGATGCGCTTGTCGTTGAGGGAGACAAAAAAGCGGGAGCCCCCCATATCTCTCAATTGGTCGAGCACAATATGCCGGTATTGCAGTGGCAGCGACTTGAAGAACTGTGTGGTTGCCGCGGCGGAAGACGCGAGGTTGCGGGTGGTGCTGACCAGCCCCTCCACTTGCTGAGCCCGGAAGGTGCCTACCCAGATCACGCTTGAGACCACCTGGGCAACCCCCATGGCCAGCAGCGTCAGCAGCAGGATCCGGCCAAGGAGCGACGACGGCACAAACCGCCAGACCTTACCGCTGGCCCGACTTGCCCCAGCATCATTCCGCGACATAGGTCACCGTTGCCGCCAGCAGGTACCCGGCCCCACGCACAGTCTTGATCAGCCTGGGATTACGCCCCTGATCCCCCAGACGCTGGCGCAGGCGGCTGACTGCCACATCCACAACCCGGTCCAGCGGCATGGACTCGCGGCCGCGGGTCACGCCGGAAATGGTGTCACGGTCCAGCACTTCGTTGGGGTGAGCGAGGAAAAGCTGCAACAGGGCAAAATCAGCGCCGGACAGCGCTGTGGTTCTGCCCTCTTCCGAGATGAGCTCGTGGGCCAGAGTGTCCAACCGCCAGCGATCAAACCGCACAAACCTGGGGTTGTCCGCCCGGGTGAAACTCGAACGCCGCAACAGGGCTTTGACCCTGGCCTGCAGTTCGCGGGCACTGAACGGTTTGGCCAGGTAATCATCGGCACCGATTTCCAGGCCGACGACCCGGTCGGTTTCATCGGAGCTTGCCGTCAGCATGATGATGGGGACCTGCGAATGCTCACGGATTTCACGGCAAAGCGTGAAGCCATCATCCCCGGGCAACATGACATCAAGCACAATCAGGTCCACCCGTGACTGCGCCAGCCGTTGCCGCATGCCATCGCCATCAGCGGCTGTCGTCACATCGTAGCCAACCCGGGACAGGTGTTCTTGCAATAGCTCGCGTATCGCCAGGTCGTCGTCCACGACCAGGATCGACGCTTTAACATCCGACATTGGAAGACCTTTCTTGTTATTGAGGCTGGCCAGCATAGGACTAAAAGCTGTGGTGCAAAAGCCCCACCACACTCACGGCGGTCCTATTTCACACGCCAGCATCAGCGCCCAGAATTCGGAGAAATCATTCACCACCACATCGGGTTTGTCGGGATGCTTATGGGTTCCGGGAAAGATCTTGTTGAGCCAGGGCTGATCCCACTGCGCCCCGTTAAAGAACACGGAGGTCATGCCTGCCCGTTTGGCCGCTATCACATCCGTGGTGCTGTCCCCGACATACCAGACACTGGGATCGGGAGGATAATCCAGTTTCTGCACCGCCAGCAATAACTGGTCAGGATGAGGCTTGCGCAGCGGCGTGTCATCACCGCAAACGTCTACTTCAAACAGTTCCGTCCAGCCGGTATCTTCCACCGCCGCCAGTTCGTGCTCGAAAAACTCCCGGTCCCGGTTGGTAATCACCCCCACCTGGATGTCCAGACGGCGCAACCCTTCCAGCACATCCCGCACCTTCGGTTCAAACGCCTTTACCGTGCCATAGTGCTTCCGGTAGTGATGGTTGAAGACCCTGTGAGCAATCTGCTTGGCGTCGTGATCCTCACCAAACAGCACCTCGAAGATATCGGTACGGGAAATCTTCCGGTCCGCCTTCACCTTGGGGTGCAACCTCGCAAACTCCCGGACATAGGCCACGAGTTTTACGTCCTCAGGCGTCTTGCTGTCTTCCGGAGACACCATCCGATCCATCAACTCTAGCTTGTGGAAATCCGGCAGCATGTCGTCCACGGCGTGGTACATCGCGTCCAGGGTATCCACCAGGGTCGCGTGCCAGTCGAACAGGACCACCGACGGACGAATCAGTCTGACCACCGCCGGGTGCCAGTCCGGCTCAACTCGCGGCTTTGGCCGCTCAGGCGGTGGGAACGGGCGAGGCCTGACCTCTGCGGGAGAGAAACGAAACGCGTCCGGAGCGCTCCGCTCCAGCAAGGCCAACAGGTCCACCAGATCCTCGAAACTGTCGAGAATCGCAACGGGCGCATCGCGGTGGGAGAACCAACTGTCGATGCGGCCAGATTCCCAGCACGCGCCGTTATAAAATACACCAGCCACCCCGGCCTTGTGGGCGGTCAGCATGTCCACGTAACTGTCACCCACATACCAGGCTCGCTGATCCACCGGTAAGCCGGCTTTTTCCAGAGCTCTGAGAATAACTTCCGGGTCCGGCTTGTATTCGGTGACATCGTCGGCACACACGGTCACGTCAAACAGATCCTGCCAACGACCCTCGTCCACGGTCTCCAGCTCTTTGTCGAGAAACTCGCGGTTGCGGTTGGTGGACACCGCAAGGCGTATGCCCATTTCCCTCAGGGCGGTGAGATAGTCATGGGCACCGGGCTGGAAGGGTTTCACCTTGCCGAAATGCTTGCGGTAACAGGCATTATAAGCCTCGTGGGCGATCAGTTTGGCGCCCTTGTCGTCACCGAAGATGGCGTTGAAGATATCGGTACGCGACACCCGACGTTCCGCCAGTATGCGGGGGTGTAACCGACGAAAGATGCGGATATAGCGCACCAGGCGGGCGTCATCAGCGGTGCGGCATTTGTCCTCCGGCAACAGCCGCTCCACCAGCCCCAGGTCCTCCAGTTGCGGCAGCATCTCCTCCATGGCGCTGAACATGGCATCGTGGGTATCCACCAACGTGCCATGCCAGTCAAAGATCAATATGGATGGCGGCTGTATATCGTTACTGAATCGGGCCATCAACCTTCCCTCGTGGTGTCGGGCGTTTTGCAAGCGTCTTGCTTTCAGTAAAAACCATTTCCATCCGGACTACAAAGACCTGCTGCTCAGCGCCCTGCTCGTTATCACGGCCATGGCGTCCATGACCACATACTCACCCTGACATCAACTACAATGGACGTACGGAGGAATACCCTATGGCGGCACTTGGAACCGAACGCGTTATCAGCATCCATCACTGGAACGACACCCTGTTCAGTTTCAGGACCACCCGCGACCAGAGCCTACGCTTTGAGAACGGGCACTTCGTGATGATCGGGCTACCGGTAGACGGCAAACCGCTGCTTCGCGCTTACAGCATTGTCAGCGCCAACCACGAAGAGTATCTGGAGTTTCTGAGCATAAAGGTACCGGACGGTCCGTTAACCTCTCGCCTGCAGCATCTCCAGGAAGGCGATACGCTGTTTGTCAGCCGCAAACCGGTGGGCACTCTGGTGATACACGACCTGAACCCGGGCAAGCACCTGTACCTGTTTGGTACTGGCACCGGGCTTGCCCCCTTCATGAGCATCATTCGTGACCCCGAAACCTACGAGCGTTTTGAGAAGGTGGTACTGGTACATTGCGTACGTGAAGTCAGCGAACTGGCCTATCACGATTACCTCACCAGCGAACTGCCCGGCCATGAGTTTCTGGCGGAGGTCATCGGCGATAAGCTGATCTACTACCCCACCGTGACCCGGGAACCATTCCGCAATGAGGGCCGCATCACTACCCTGATTGAATCCGGCCAGCTGGCGAAAGATACCGGCCTTCCGCAACTGAATGCGGACACTGACCGGGTCATGCTCTGCGGAAGTGCGGCCATGCTGAAAGACTTGTCCGCCATGCTCGACAACCTTGGGTTCAAAGCCTCACGCCATCAAGGGGAGCCTGGCGACTACGTCATTGAACGCGCGTTCGTGGAACAATAACCTCGGGCACCATTTGCTTTTCTATTCGCTGCCTTCACTTGCCCCCGGCTCGGCCTTTCCCAGTGCTGGCAACACCAGGACCGGGCACGGGGCATTCACCGAAACATACTCCACAGTCGCCCGGCGCAAAGGCCAGTGCCCGCTGCTGCCACGGGATACCAGTAGCACAAGATCGGCACACAGCTGGCCCGCAAGGCCCACCAGTCTCTCACCGGCGCTGCCGGCCACCACATGCAGGGTCGCATTGCGGTTCAAAGGCAGATACTTGCGCACCAGGAGATCCAGCGTTTCCCGGACTGCAGCCTCTTTCTCTTCTGGCGCCTCTTCCGCTACATGAGGGAAGAATCCGCCACCACCGGGACTGAAAACACTGGCAAGGTGGAGCTCACCATCCTCGGCCAGCAGATCCATGGACGCCTCCAGGGCCCGCTTGCCCTCACCGTCATCATCCGGATCAATGGCGATCAACAGTTTCCGATACATAGTCGCTCTCCTGTGTCGTTTCGGAGATGGCTTCCACCTCCGGGAAGGCTCTTCCCTGAACCAGTTCGTTCATGCTGTATCCCCGATAGTCCGCCCTGAGTGCCCGGAAAAGTGCAACCGCCATGAAAATCAGCAAAATACAGAAGGGCAATCCCAGGGAGGTAATGACGTTCTGCAAGGCATCCAGACCACCCGCTAACAGTAAAGTAGCTGCGATAATGCCCTGGGCCGCGGCCCAGAAGATCCGCTGGCGCACAAGGGAAGGCTGATCTTCCCGACGGGTCAACATATCGATCACCAGGGAGGCCGAATCCGAAGAAGTGGTAAAGAAGATGACGATGATGACCACACTCAGGGCCGATGCCACTTCAGCCAGTGGGAAGGCTTCCAGAAAAGCGAAGATAGCCACGGAGGGGTCCTGCTGAACTTGCTCAGCCAGAGCTACCTGACCGTTCATCTCCACGTGGATGGCGGATAATCCGAAGATCCCGAACCACACCAGGGTAAACGCCGTAGGGGCAAACAGAACGCCTGCAACAAACTCACGGATGGTCCGCCCCCGGGAAATCCGGGCGATGAAGATTCCCACATAAGGGGCCCATGAAATGGTCCAGGCCCAGTAGAACAGGGTCCACTGCCGCTGCCAGTCGGATTCCCTGAAAGTTTCCGTCCAGAAGGCCAGCCAGGGCAATGCGTCGAAATAGTCACCCACAATCTGAACCAGGCCTTCGGCAATAAACACGGTGGGGCCAACGGTGAGCACAAACGCGAGTAACACCATGGCCAGAATAATGTTGAGCTGCGATAGCCGGCGGACGCCCTTATCCAGACCAAGGGCAACCGAGGTAGCGGCGATACTGCTGATGATTGCAATCAGAATCACCTGAACCGCACCGGTGGAAGGCACCCCGAACAGATAGTTCAGACCGCTGTTCAACTGCAGAGTCCCCAGGCCCAGTGAGGTAGCCACACCAAACAGGGTTCCCAGCACGGCAATCACGTCGACTGCCCAGCCCCAGGGCCCGAACGCCCTCTCTCCAAGGATCGGATAGAACAGACTGCTGATACGCATGGGCAGGTTGTGACGGTAGGCAAAGTAACCGATGGCCAGTCCCGGCAAGGCAAAGATGGTCCAGGTATGCAAACCGAAGTGGTAGAGCGCCACGGTCATGGCATCGCTGGCAGCCCTTTCCGAACCCGGCTTCACACCCTCAAAAGGTGGGTTGGCGAAGTGGGAAATCGGTTCCGCCACCCCCCAGAACATCAGGATGGTGCCGATGCCGGCGGCAAACAGCATGGTGAACCAGGTCAGGTTGGAATAGTCGGGCCGGCTGTCATCGGCTCCGAGACGAATGGCCCCATAACGGCTGACCGCCAGGCCAAGCAGAAACACCAGCAGAGAGGTAACTGCAAGAATGTAGAACCAGCCCAGGTTCCGGGCTACCCAGCCAGTGAGCAGGCCAAAACTGTCAGCAACGGTCTGGTCAAAAGGGACAGCCAGAGCGACAAACAGCGTCGCCACCCCGGCAGAGGTGAAAAACACCCCGGGTATGGTCTGCAGCCCCAATCGGCGTTGCAGCCGTTCCAGCACACGCGCCTCCGTTTCTTCAGGAACGATCCACGAAAGACCTTACGCTACCACATGCGCCGGCGGGTTGCGGGACGAAGATCATTTCCGGTTCAGTTGCCGCTGATGCTCCAGCATCTGCTCCATCATAAGCTGCATCTGATCCATGCGATTATCCATCATGTTCATGCGCTGCCCATAATCCATCCCTGCTCCACCAGAGCCTTTGCCCGGGGCGTTACCAGACTGCTTTTTGCCCTGGTTATTACCCATCATGCCTTGGCCATTATCCATCATGCCCTGGTTATTCATCATGCCTTGACCCATCATGCCCTGGCCCATCATGCCACCACGCATCATCCCCATGTGTTCCTGCATGGCTTCCATATGCTGCTGCATTAGCTTCTGGCGCTCTTCCGGTGAGCCTGTATTGGGCATTTGCTGCATCATCCCCTGCATTTGCGACATGTTTTCTTGCATCTGCTGCATCTGTTCCTGGTTCATCATGCCACCGTGGGGCATCTGCCCGGCATTGCTCTGCGCGAGCGCCAAAGCAGGCGCAGCCACCAGAACGGAACACGCCACTAAATGGGCAAATTTATTCATAAGATCCTCCTCAACATCGGGAATATGTCTGCATCACAATCAGTAAAGTTCATGAAACTGAATTCAGGCTGAAAAGTGAGCTCTCAGCGAGGTTATATCAATCGATCTTGACCTGGGTCATGGGAGCAAGCTCAACTGCGGCTCGCGATCGGCTTCTAACGTTCAGAAAAACCACTGCACCTCCATCAACCCTAACGGTTCGAGTTTTCCGTACTCACTGTCATCGTCACCCCCAAACCATTGGGCTCCGGCGGTGAAATAGATCTCATGATCAAGTGGCAGTACCCATGTGGATCTCGGGTAAAGCACCCAGCTGGCATCATCGACATTCCGGATGGTCACCACCCGGTACTGCCAGAATGGATTGATATCCTGCCATACCAATAGCCCGGCATAATGGCGGCCGGCATACAGGGGCTGTGCGGACACCAGGCTGGCCAGATGTATCGCTCCCGGCGACACGGGCTGACCGTTATAGAAATATTCAACAGCCAGATTGAGCCCGCTGCGAAATGCCCAGTTCAGATCCGCCACCCCCTGCCAGTAGCTGTCCCTGGTATCTGGCTCACTCCAGACAAGTTCAGCGCGCCAACCGGTGCCAAGCACTGAACCGCTGCCGCTGAGCCCCGCTTTGGTGACGTCGGCGAACTCGCCCATCATCACACCGGCATCGACTCCGGCGAAAAAACGCTTGGCTCGTGCCGCCGTGCTGGCGCTCTCATCACTGTGTTGCGGGGCATGAACGGCGCTGATTCGGCCCGTCGCGCCCCAGGATCTGTCCCATAACAGCGCGTCCACGCCAATCCTTTCATCGGGCTCCAGTTGGAGTGGGCTGACAGGATTGAGGATATCCATGGGATTCCAGATCAGGGCCGTGGACCAATTCACCTGCTGGCGGCCAAATCGGAAATCACCGACCGGAGAGCGCCACTGTATCGTGCCGCGGTAAAGTTGATGGCGGGCCAATACATCCCCCGATTCATGCACCTCCCCCTGAAGATCCCAGTAGCGCGGATCGGGAGAATCCCTGAGCAGGCCAAACTCCGGGCTGTCCAGGAAACTGCCTGTCACCAGTTCAAGGTCGTAGGCCGCATCCAGAACCCAGTCCTGATATCGATAGCGAGGTTCCAGACGCAGGCGGGTAAGGTTTGAGAAGTAACGATTGTCGTCAATCAACGAACGCGAGCCGACACTGAGATTCTTGAGCGATCCCGAATGGCTGAAGTCTGCCTCGGCATTTGAAGCCAGCATTAGCCAGGCCATCGCTACCAGCATCAGTGGCGTATGCTTAACCATGTCGGATTGCCTCCACCGGATCCAGTCGTGAGGCCCGCCACGCCGGGTAAAGCGCCACCAGCACCGAACACATGAACAACAGCAGGCTGGGCAGCCAGACGTGATCGAAAATCAGCACCGGATAGATACGATCAGTAATACCGGGGATGGCTTCCAGAGCGCCGCTGATCGACGACAGATCAATGCCGGTAGTGCCAAGCCAGTAGACAAGCAGGCCGCCAACCACCGTTCCTGCCAGCATTCCCAGTATTGCGAGAAAGAACGCTTCAAACAGAATCGTCAGTTGCAGCTGCCCCCCTCTGGTGCCCAACGCCAGCATTACGCCCAGCTCCGGGGTACGCTCCATCACCGACATCACCATGGTGTTCATGACACCTATGGCGACCACAACAAAGACCACTGACAGGATGAGATAGAAATCCACCTGACTCATTTCCACCATCTGCACAACCACCGGGAGCAAGGTCTCCCAGTCCTGGGCCACCAGTCCGTTGTTAGCCAGCGACTCGTTCAAGGTCCTTGCCAGGCCGGCACTCTCTGCACGGTTAGACAGCCTCAGTACGATCCGCGAGACTTCGTCTCCCTGTAGGCCACCCAGGTTTCGGGCAGCGTTGATATCGATGAACGCGTACTCTGTGTCGAAAAGATCACTACCTGTGCGATAGATACCACGAATAGCCTGGGCACTGGAGGCAAGATCTCCGCCAGCCTGTTGAACCGTGATGACCAGCTTGTCCCCCAGCCGGGCATTCAGCTCCTCGGCCAGTTTTTGACCAATCACAATCCCGCTCTCCCCGGACTGAACGTAGGCGCCCTGCACCATATACCCGGAAAGTTCCGTAACCGCCCTCTCCTGTTCCGCCGCAATGCCCACCAGTTCCACCGGCAGGCTTTTCCCGGGGTTGGCCACCATGGCACGCAGCGCCACCCGCGGTGCGGCAGCCTCAACCTCAGGGCGCTCCTGCAACTGCCGCTGCAGTGCCTGACTGTCGGCAATACGTAAAGCTGGCGACAGGTCCACGTCGTGCCCCGCTTCCATCACCTGCACATGCCCGCTGAGCTGCTGTGTCGAGTTGTGGATCATCTGCTCGAAGAAACCATCAGCAAAGGCGTACAGGAACAGATAGGCGGCCAGTCCGAACGCGGTGGCCGAGGCGGTAATCACCGACCGTCGCGGATTGCGGAATACCGAGCGCAGTGCCATTTGCGCGAATATCAGCAACCGGTGATCAGACGTCACTTCCCAGTGGATCCGGCGGATACGGTTGATCATAGTGCGCCGTGCGCCCATCGCCTCCAGCGGGCTGTTGCGACTGGCTTTCCAGGCCGGGATGGCCGCTGCCAACAGAGCCACCGATATGACCACGATGCCAATCACCACCAGGCGCTGGAATTCAATGGTGGGATAGACGATGCCACTCAGCCCCGGCATGGTGTCCATGGCCTTGATATAGGCGCTGAAGTCCAGCCCATGGGTACCGAAGTAGCCCGTCAGCGACAACCCCAGCACCAGACCCAACAGGTAGCCCAGGCCGGCCAGGATCGCTGTCTCCAGAAGCACCAGCCAGACAATACGGCTGCTGGGGGTACCCAGCGCCATCATCACACCGAATTCCCGGCCACGTTCCAGCACCGACATCAGAATGGTGTTGACGATGCCGGCCGCCACCACCACAAACACCACGAAGATCACGATGTAGGCGACAGCATCATGAAAGGCGACCATTTGTACCAGCGATGGCATCAGTGCTGGCCAGCCCAGGACTTCCAAGGTGCGGCCCTGCAACTGATTCCGCAGCCCCCCAACCACCGCTTCAAGCTGATCGGATTCCTCTACGCGGGCCGCAATCTCGGTAAACCGTCCCTGGAAGGCATAGAGTGCCTGGGCGGACGCCAGGGGTATCTGGGCCACGAAGCCATCAATTCGCTTGATGCCGGTTTCAAAAACACCCACCACCTCGAATCGATCCGCACCAATGGAGCCGTCCGCCGCCTGGACCATCAGCACCAGCTCGTCTCCCGGTGAGGTACTCAGGGCACTGGCGGCGTCCACCCCCATAATGATCTCATTGCCCCCCTCCAGATAGCGGCCGAGCACAATTGACCGATCAAGCCGGGTAACCGTCGGCTCGATTTCGCTGTCGACCCCCATCACCTGCAACGCCCGTGACTGGTCGCCATGGCTGGCCAGCGCGTTGCCTGTCACCCTGGGTGTGGTCGCCGCGACTCCGGATACGGCTGACACCTCTTGGGCAAGGTTCCAGCGTTCGGCCAGCGCAATGTTCATCTCCCGGTCGTCGTGAAACCCGCGCTGATGCACTTTCAGGTCGCCGGTCACATAACCGGTCATATTGTTGATCATCTGGGCATTGATGCCATCGATAAACGCCCAGAGAAACACCAACCCACCGACACCGACAGCCACCGACAACAGCGTAATGCCGGTACGCCGACGATTGACCCGAAGATTGCCAAACGCCAGTCGCAGCCAGGCAATCACGGCCGGCGCTCCTCACGCTCAACGCCACCATCCCGGAGATGGATTACCCGGCGCGCCCGCTCCATCACCATCGGATCGTGGGTGGAAAACACAAAGGTAATCCCGTGCTCGGCGTTCAGCCCCCGCATCAGGTCCAGCAGGGCCGCGCCGGTTGCGGAGTCAAGATTGGCGGTTGGCTCGTCGGCCAGGACAATGGCGGGTTTACTGACGGTGGCCCTGGCCACCGCCACACGTTGCTGCTGGCCGCCGGAGAGTTCGTGGGGCAGACGTTGTTCCATTCCCTGCAGCCCAACCTCCGCAAGAATTCGCTGTGCTTCGGCTCGTCGTTCCCGAAACGGAACACCGCGAAGCATGAGCACATACTCGACATTCTCCTGGGCCGACAGCACGCCGATGAGGTTGTACTCCTGGAATACAAAGCCAATTTTCCACAACCGAAGAATGGTGCGCTTCTTGCGGCTCAGCCCGGTGATTTCCTCACCCGCCACCTGAATACGCCCCGTATCCGGTTCGTCCAGAGCCCCGATCTGGTTCAGCAGGGTGGTCTTGCCCGAACCCGAAGGCCCCACCAGTGTTGTGAACTCACCGGGTTCAATCGCCACCGATACGTCGTTCAGGGCTTTGACCGCGATGGAATCCTGCCGGTAAATCCTCGATACATTCTGCACATTGACGATGCTCATAGCGGGAACTCATTCCGGGTTGCGCAGACGGCGCAGTGAGAAAAGGGCCTCGTCCAGGGGAAGATCGAATTCGATGGATTCAATTCGGATGACCGTGCGGGATTCGGGATTGTCCGCGTCAACCATGGTCCAAAGCGTGGGTATCCGGCGCCCGTCCATGGTCTTGATCTGGTCATAGGTCAGCCGTTTGACGAGCTGATCCCGCTCCCCATAGTAAGCCACAGACACGGGAATCGCGTCCGAGCGAACCTCGAATTCAAGCCGGCTCCAGACAACCGGCGCGTCGGGCCGAGGTGTCGAGACCACGCGGTACACAGGTACCTGTCCAGAATCATCAACCTCGGCCAGCTCATGGGTATAGTCGTCCACGAACGAGCTTTCCTTGACCAGATCATCATTACTGAAGTTAGACCCCATCCACGGCTGCAGCATCATCGACGGCGGAATCTTGATAGTGCGATCCACTTTCGGAAGGTAGTTCCACATGGCATCGCCGATTCTTAGCGAGCCCACGCCCGCCTCCTTTTTCGGCGAGTGAATGCGGATTAACGTGTGATCGGGCCGGTCCATCCAGGCTTCCAGCTGCAGCTCACGGGTCCAGTACTCGCTCTCGATACGCATCACGTACCGGCCGTGGTTACTGTCTGACCAGAGGGTCTGCTCCATGCCTTCGATCAAGGAAACAGCCGAGGGAGTATTCGCAAGTACTTGACCCGATATCGCAAATAGAAGAAGTACAGTGCTTATCCAGAGTTTCATTGGTCATGTCCTTTCTCAGTTATCTTCGCGCCGGACGCCCCAATCCCCGTTAGTTACCGGCTCTCAATCGATATCTGATGACCTATCCCATCCAGTGAAACCTCATCAACAATGGCGAGTGATACCGGATCGAGCACCCAGAGCTTGGCCTCGCCCCGACTGGTGACCAGTATGCTGCCATCGACAGGGGACACTGCCAGGTGATAGGGAGCGGGGGCCAGCTGTACACTTTTGCTGGCGTTTCGGTTGAGCTCTATGCGAATGACCCTTTCATCGCCCTGGCTGGTCGCAAAAAGAACCTGGCCGTCGGCACTCAACCCCAGACCATGAGGATTCGCCCCAACTTCATAACGTGCAGTGACAGCACCTTCGGAAAGCTTGAGAGCCACCACTTCACCGGAGGAAACGTCATTGATATAAAGAAGATCGTCGTCGGGAGCGAGCGCCATGTGCTCTGGCCCGCCGCCTATGAGCACATTACGCTCCACGAACCAGTTTCTGGTATCCACCTCACTGATTGTGCCGTTGCCGGTGTTACTGACGAATAACGTCTGGCCGTCGGCAGCCATCGTAATGTAATTGGGGGAGGGGCCTGTGGCGATTACTTCAACGACTTTTCCCGAATGCAGATCAACAACACTGATACCCCCGCCCAACGGGTGCGTGGAAACGGCGTAACGGCCTTCCTGCGTTACCAGGACATGATGCACTGGCCCCGGCACTTCAAAAACGCTGACAATTTCGTGGCTGCGGGTATCTACCACATAGATTCGCCCCGTACTCGGCTGCTTTGGAGCCGCGCCGTCCTGTGCTCCATGGTGGGAGGCATGTTCATCTTGCGTGACGCTCTCCGGGCGAACGGGCGATTCCTCATTGTCGTGGGCGGTTAAGCTACCCACAATGAGATGGCGACCATCCGGCGTCAGTGCGGAACCATGGGTATTAACCGTGCCCGGGATCGTCGACGTCAAACGGCGACTTTCCAGATCCAGAACACCTACGGAATCCGCCGTCCCCATGGGGATGAAGGCGCGGCTGCCGCCGCCCCACACGGCTAATGACAGACTCATCAAAAACACTGCGGTAAGACCTGCAAACCACTGCTTGCGCGACTGGCATTTCATAAGGTCACCTTGCGATCAGAACGACAGAGAATGTTTATTTATCGCCGGATTAGCGATGCTTGCATGCTTGCGAACAAGAAAATGCCTCACTCTGAGCTGAACATGCCTAGCTGAAACAGAGCTGAAAACCATCCCGAATGGTTTATCTATTTGACGTGGATCAACGTGGAAAAGAGAAACCCGGCAATAAGACCAGGACTTGAATTGCCCCTGACTGGCCGAGAGGCACGACTTCACAGTCGTCCCGCATGAAGGTGACGGGTTCCTAGTGCGTATCAATGCCGATCAGGAAGGCTTTTAGGTGATTGGCAGAATCCATAATCCCTGTCTACGTACCACCGGATACTGCCTCAGGTATCAACACCCTTTAGAGATCTTCCATTCGCCCAATCTGATGGGCCAGACGCATGGATTCGTTTTGCTCCATGGTTAAGAGTGACTCTAACAACTCTTTTGCTTCGGGAATCACTGCTACACCGATCAATGTCTTATAGAGATCGACAATCTGATCATGAAAGTCGAAGACCTCATGGCAGATGCCTTCAAAGTCGAGTTTTTCGTATGGCTTATCGCAGGTTCTGTGGGTTTTGACAGGATTGTGTGAGAGGTAGTCGTAAACCCTGGTGTCCATGGCCTTTGCATCTCCCTGATTCTCGAACTCTGTGACAATCCGGGCCAGCTCAGCTTCGTGGTATGAGAGGTAATCCAGCAGAGCTCTCGCTCTCTCCTCCTCATGGAGAGTGGCGCAATGCCCAAGACACCGCGCAAGATGCTGGTGCAGATCCCGGGTCCAGTCGATCAGTTCACCGAATGTCTTGATCTCCATACTGTCATTTCCTCTTTCCGCGCCCACGGTGTATGAACACCGGCTTCAATAGAGAAGTCTAGTTGTTATTCCCGAGTTTGATCACCCTCAATCTCAGCGCATTCACAATCACGCTGACCGAGGAAAGGGACATGGCGGCCGCCGCGAAAATAGGAGACAGCAGTATGCCGAAAAACGGATACAGGACACCCGCTGCAATGGGAACGCCGGCGGAGTTGTATATAAAGGCAAAAAACAGGTTCTGCCGGATATTGCGCATGGTCCCGAGCGACAACCGCCGTGCTTCCACAATCCCCATCAGATCGCCTCGCAACAACGTAATACCGGCACTTTCGATAGCCACATCGGTACCGGTACCCATAGCCACACCCACATCGGCAGTCGCCAGGGCGGGCGCATCATTCACGCCATCGCCGGCCATGACTACAATACGGCCCTCGTCTTTCAGGCGCTGAACAATCTTGCCCTTGTCTTCCGGCAGGACTTCCGCCTCAACTTCATCAATATGAAGCTTGCGGGCAACCGCCTCGGCCGAGGTACGGTTGTCACCGGTCAGCATCACTACCCGGATGCCATCTTTCTGCAAGGCTGAAATGGCAGCTTCGGTGGTTTCCTTCACCGGGTCGGCGATGGCGAGCAGGCCGGCCACTTTGCCGTCGACGGCTGCAAAAATAACGGTGGCCCCATCCCTTCGGAGCTGGTCAGCCTCAGATTCAAAGTTCGAGGTATCGACGCCTTCGGCTTCCATCAGCAAACGATTGCCAATCAGTACCTGCTGCCCCTCAATCTTGCCAGTCACGCCTTTGCCGTTCGGGGAATCGAAGCCTTCGGCATCCGGCAGCTGCAAGTCCATCGCTATGGCTTTGTCGAGAATGGCGTGGGCCAGCGGATGCTCACTGCCCTTCTCCAGGCCGCCGGCAAACCGCATCAGTTCCTCCTCACTGAATCCCTCGGAGGTAACCAGCTTTGTGACCTGAGGCTTGCCTTCGGTCAGTGTGCCGGTTTTGTCCACCACCACGGTATCCACCTTCTCCATGCGCTCCAGGGCTTCCGCATCGCGGATCAGCACACCGCTTTGGGCGCCCCGCCCAACACCGACCATGATGGACATGGGGGTTGCCAGGCCCAGGGCACAGGGGCAGGCGATGATCAACACGCTCACCGCGGCAATCAGGCCAAATGCCATAGGAGGCGTCGGCCCGACGAATGACCAGACAATAAAGGCGATAATGGCGATCACGATCACAGCTGGCACAAAATAACCCGCCACCTTGTCTGCCAGACCCTGAATGGGCGCACGACTGCGCTGGGCACTGGCCACCATCTGCACAATCTGGGACAACATGGTATCCCGGCCAACCTTGTCGGCCCGCATGATGAAGCTGCCCTGCTGGTTGATACTGCCGCCGATCACCTGATCGCCGGACTTCTTGCTGACCGCCAGGGGCTCACCGGTCACCATGGATTCATCCACATTGGAGTTACCTTCAAGTACCTCGCCGTCCAGCGGCACCTTGTCCCCGGGGCGAACCCGCAGGCGATCGCCAACCTTGACCTGGTCCAACGACACATCCGACTCACCTCCCTCATCATCCAGCTTCCGGGCCGTTGCGGGAGCCAGATCCAGCAAGGCTTTGATGGCACCGGAGGTTTTCTCTCGCGCTCGCAGTTCCAGCACCTGCCCCAGCAACACCAGCACCACGATGACCGCTGCCGCCTCGAAATACACCGCAACCGAGCCATCGTCCTGTCGAAAGGCCGTCGGGAAAACCTGAGGCGCCAGAGTCGCCACCAGGCTGTAAACCAACGCCACACCGGTACCAATGGAAATCAGTGTGAACATATTCAGGTTACGACTGACCACGGACTTCCAGCCCCGGACAAAGAACGGCCAGCCACACCAGAGGACGACCGGCGTTGCCAGCACCAGTTGAATCCAGTTGGACATTTGCGGGGCCACAATGTGATCGAGCCCGGTCAGGTGCCCACCCATTTCCAGCACCAGCACCGGCAAGGTCAGAACCAGTCCGATCCAGAATCGGCGGGTCATATCCGTAAGCTCTGCGGAGGGTCCGTCATCCAGGCTCACTTGCTCCGGCTCCAGAGCCATACCGCAGATGGGGCAGTCTCCCGGTCCCGGCTGTCGAATTTCCGGATGCATGGGGCACGTGTACATGGTGCCCGGCGCTACCGGCTCTTGCTGCTTCTGATCTTCACCCAGGTACTTTTCGGGGTCCTCATCGAACCGGGACTGGCAGCGTGACGAACAGAAATACCAGGTTTTACCGCCATGCTGACTTCGATGTTCCGCGGTGTGCGGATCCACCGACATACCGCAAACCGGGTCCTTGACAGTATGCTCGCCGGATTCATCTTGGTGATCGGCATGCTGGTGATGATCATGGTGATGGGCATGTTGGTGCTCAGCCATTGCGGTCTCCAGTTTTGTCTGCCGGCCAATCCGTAAAAGCAATAAAGTAGAGTAGAAAAAGATTAATGACCGGAATCAGTATCAGGAGGCCCATCCAGCCCGGATACCCGGTACGCTGGCATATACGCCAGGCCGGAATGACAACGACGATGGCGATCACCAGCATCCACAGCCAGTGCCCTGCCCACATGGTGTTACCAAACATGTTATTTCCCATCATGGTATGAGTCTCCGTTCCTGGGTATAGCTTTAGTGGTGATGATGTGCCTGGGAATGCACACCCTCGGGAGCCTGAATCCCCCCTGATCTTTTCAGGAAGATTTGCTCCGCGACCGCGATCACAACCATCGTGACGACCGCCACGCCGATGACAAACGGGTCGGTATTAAGCTTGACCCAGACAAAGCCTCCAAGTGCGAGCATATCCAGCACAATGGCGGTCGCCGGCACCCAGGCGTTGGCATTTATGTCCTTGCGCAGATAGCGAAGTACACCCCAGTGAATGGCAATATCCATAATCAGGTAAAACACAATGCCCAACGCGGCAATCCGGGAAAGATCGAAAAATGCAGTAAGAATCAGCCCCAGAACCACAGTGTAGACCAACGTATGCTTCTGGATGCTGCCAGGCATGCCGAAGTGACTGTGCGGAACCAGTTTCATCTCGGTCAGCATCGCCAGCATGCGCGAAACGGCAAAGATGCTGGCCAGAATACCGCCGGCGGTAGCCATCATGGCAATCGCCACCGTAAACCAGACACCATAATCACCCAGTGCCGGGCGCGCGGCCGCGGCAAGGGAGTAGTCCCGGGTCTCGATGATTTCCGCCAGTGACAGATTACTGGCAACGGCAAACCCCACCAGAGTGTAGATCACCACGCAGGCGGCGATGGAAATAACGATGGCGCGACCAACGTTCCGGTGAGGGTCTTTGACCTCGGAACCGCTGTTGGTAATGGTGGTGAAGCCCTTGAAGGCCAGTATCCCCAGCGCAGTTGCGCCCAGGAAATTGCTGACGGTTCCAGCCTCTCCGGGAGTCGAGAAATCGACCGCAAGGCTGTCGGCGATCCAGACACCCACCAGCCCGAAAATCAGTATGCCTCCGATTTTCAGAACCCCGATGAAGGATGCCACGCCCTGAATCAGTCGGTTGCCCAACAGATTGACAAGAAAGGCCGCCAGGATGAGTGACACCCCGAGAATGGGCACCATACGGCCGCTTGGGTCACCACCAAAAAGCTGCATGGTGTAAGAGCCGAACGTGCGGGCCAGGAAACTCTGGGCGATCACCATGGAAAAGTACATCAGCAGTGCATTGAAAGCGGTGGGCAGCCGGTTTCCGTAGGCCTTGTGCAAGTACATGCCGATGCCGCCGGCAGAGGGCCAGGCGTTGGAGATCTTGATGTAGGAGTAGGCGCTGAAGCCAACGATCACCGCGGCAGCGAGAAATGCCAGCGGGAAAAGAACGCCTGTCATCTGCGCCATTTGCCCGGTAAGTGCGAAGATGCCAGCGCCAATCATAACGCCAGTGCCCAGCATGACAGTTCCCGGAAGAGAAAGGCTGCCCTCCTGATAACGAGTCGTTCTGTCCTGCTCTTCCTGCATTCAGCCTCCTGCTATTTCCGCTTCATTGGTGGAATTTTGGAGCAGCAAAACGGCTCATGTTTGGCATTGGCCCGGACGTTGTCCTCTGTGAACCGGTACCATGCAAGTTTTCGGCGAGTCCACCATCCCGCCGTTAGTTTCTGTTCCTCTATAACAGCACCCTTAACTGAACTGCGACTGAAAACGGGCGGGGACTTCGAGGCAGGTTGACGCAAGTCAAATCACAGAGCAAAAACGGGCCCAGGGAGACACCCAGGGCCCGTCAGAACCAGGATCAGAAGGAGATTCTGGCGCCGACCACGGCAAACCAGTCTTCCGTACCTCCGCCTTCCTCTTCAGCGAAGTCGGCGGTATCGCCGTACTTGCGCTCATGGACCACGCCCACATAGGGCGAGAAGGAGCGGTCGATCAGGTCATAGCTCAGCCTGAGGCCGGTTTCAGTAGAAACCAGTCCCTTGCCGACACCAATTTCCCGATCCTCACTGAACGCCACAGTGGCGTCCAGCGTCGCTGCCAGAATCCAATAGTTGGTGAGCAGCAACTCGTACTCGGCATCCAGTTCGGCAGAAGTGTCGCCCTCGTCGCTCACATACAGGTTTGCATCTATCTCGAACCATTGCGGTGCCAGCCCGGCAACGCCAAGGACGGCATAAGTCCGGTCCGGTCCCTCAGGCGTGTCGAATCGAACACCGGCCTTGGCGTCGAAGAACGTGGAGATGGGAACCTGGCCAACCAACTGGTTTTCCAGTTGCTCATAAGCCTGCTCTTCAATGGCGTACTCGCCTTTCGTCAACCACCGGACTTTCAGATCGTCGGTTCCGTAGAAGATATCTGCATTCCAGACTCCAAGCTCTTCATCGTCGTCACTGTACCGGTATTCAAATTCTTCGAACTGGATGCCCCATGACGTCAATGCCTGTTTCCGTTCAGTGGTGTCAGCAATCATTTCCTTAGCCGTCGCAGCCACTGGCAGTATGAGTGCGCCAAGCAGACTGACAGTCACAAAAGATCGGATACGACTCATGCGCCACCTCCCTGTTTGGTCGCCGCCGATGAGTTTGCCTGAGATGACTGAGGACCACCCTCAACAATCACTTTGCGGAACATACCAGCTGCCGCGTGATACGACAGATGGCAATGGAAGGCCCACTGTCCCGGCGCGTCGACTTCGGTTTCCATATAGACAGTCGTGCCGGGCTGCACGTTGACGGTATGCTTGATGGGGTTCCACTCACCCGCGCCAACGTCCAGGATCGACCACATGCCGTGGAGGTGCATTGGATGCGTCATCATGGTTTCGTTAACGAATTTGAACCGGACCCGCTCGCCATAGTTAAGACGGATAGGATCTGCATCTTCATATTTGACGCCATTGATGCTCCAGGTGTAACGCTCCATGTTACCGGTGAGACGGAGCTCAATTTCCCGGGTCGGTTCCCGCTCTTCGTAGAGCGGTTTCTGAGCTTTCAGATCCGCGTAGGAGAGAAACTTGCCACCGTTGGCTGCGACCGGCGTAATACCGCTACCCTTGGCATAGAACGGATCACTTGCCTTACCGTCGCCCCCGGCCATGGCGCCGTGATCCATACCGGCCATGGAAGAATGATCCATGTTTGCCATGCCGGAATGATCCATACCGGCCATCGCCGTCTGGTCCATACCGTCCGACGCCGACATATCACCGTGGTCCATGCCGCCATGATCCATTCCATGCATACCAGACATATCAGCCATGGTTAGCCGGGCGGGCTCACGCATCGGTGGGACCGACGCTTCCATCCCCTCTTCCGGAGCAAGCGTGGCCCTTGCATAGCCTGAACGGCCCATGGACTCGGCAAAAATCGTGTACGCCTGCGCGTCCTTAGGGCGGACGATCACATCGTAGGTCTCCGCAACGCCAATCCGAAACTCGTCGACGTTGACCGGCTGGACGTTATTGCCGTCAGCCTGCACAACTGTCATATCCAATCCTGGAATCCGAACGTCGAAATAGGTCATGGCGGATGAGTTGATGAACCTCAGACGGATGCGCTCACCGGGCTCGAACAAACCAGTCCAGTTCTGCTCGGGGCCCTTGCCGTTGATCATGCCGGTAAAACCCTGCACGTCCTCGACATCCGCCTTCATCATGCGCATGCCGCCCCAGGCCATACGATCCCGGAGTGTATTCATCAGCCCGTTCTGTGAAGCGTCCGAAAAGAACTCACCGACCGTTTGCTGCTGCCGGTTGTAGTAATCAGGCATCATTTTCAGGTTCCGCATGATGCGGTCACCGGAGTGGGGATGTTTATCCGTCAACTGAACCACGTATTCGCGATCGTACCGGAACGGTTCCCGCCCTTCGGGCTCAATGACGATGGCACCAAACGCTCCGTCAGGCTCCTGAAAGCCCGAGTGGCTGTGAAACCAGTAGGTACCGTTCTGGACAACAGGGAACTGGTAGGTAAAGGTCTCTCCCGGCTTGATGCCGGGGAAGCTGATGCCCGGCACACCATCCTGCTCAAAGGGCAGAATCAGGCCGTGCCAGTGGATGGACGTCATTTCGTCCAGGTTATTGGTGACATTGATGGTCACCTCTTCCCCTTCCTTGAACCGCAATACCGGCCCGGGGGACGCACCATTGTAGCCAATGCCTTCCTTGACGAAATCCCCGGTATCAATCTGGACCCGGTCAACGGAAATATCGTACTCACCAGCCAACAACGGCAACGGCATCAGCCCGGCGAGGATGGCAACAAGAAAACCCTTATTCATTGCACAGACTCACTGTCAGATTCCCCTTCGACGCGATCTTTGGCCGCAACCGTTGAATCAATCTTGATGTCACCGTACATACCCGCCTGGTAATGGCCAGGCACGTTGCAGGCAAACTCGAGATCGGTGGCGTTGGTGAATTTCCAGATGATCTCCCTGGACTCCCCCGGCTCCATCAATAAGCTGTTAGGATCATCGTGCTTCATGGAATGGCCGTTTCCCATGTCCATGTTCATCATGTCGTGGTTAATGTGATCGCCTTTAAGCACGCCGTGTTCCACCATCATCTGCATTTCGTCCTGGTGGGCCTCGTGCATATCGGCGGTGCCAATGTTGAACTCGTGCACCAGCCCGCCTTCATTGGTCACCTTGAAACGGATGGTTTCACCAGGCTGCACATGAATCGACTCAGGCTCGTAATAGTTGTCGCGCATGGTCACTTCTACCGTGCGGGACACGTTCCCGGCGTTGCCGGGCTCGCCCATGGCCTTGCCGCCGTGGTGTCCACCAGAGTGACTTCCGGCGGCATGGGCACCTGAAGAAAATGCCAGGACCAGTGCCGGAAGCGCTGCAATCTTGAGTATCGGGTTCATCGTTTTCTCCACGGAATAAAGTGATGTTTCAAATGTGAGCCCTACTTTGCCTTCGCAATCTGAATTCTTGCTGAATTTTCCGATGAACACTTTTTCAGGTTACATTCAGCAAACGGCCCTACACTTCAATCGACTTCAAAATACAGGACTATGCATGCGATTGCTTCTGGTGGAAGACGACCCTCTCATCGCCGAGAGCCTGAACCGACAGCTGACAGCCTCGGGCTTTACCGTCGACGAGGCTGGCACCGCAAAACAGGCAGAGCGTCTTGGGAAACAGGAAGACTACCGGGCCGTTGTGCTGGACCTGGGGCTACCCGATGGCAACGGGCTGGACGTCCTCAAGAGCTGGCGCGCCGACAAACTGACCATGCCGGTACTGATCCTGACTGCCCGGGGTGACTGGCAGGACAAGGTGAATGGCCTTAAGGCCGGTGCGGACGATTATCTGGCCAAGCCATTCCAGACCGAGGAATTGCTGGCAAGATTGAATGCCCTGATTCGTCGCAGCGAAGGCCGGGTGGAAGCGAAGTTGACCGCGGGTGGCTTCGAGCTGGATGAATACCGCCAGTGCCTGCAAACTCCCGACGGCCGGGAGCACTCCCTGACCGGAACCGAGTTCCGTCTGCTGCGTTGCCTGATGAGCCGCCCGGGCCAGCTGTTCTCCAAGGAACAGTTGCTGGAGCAGCTATACAACCTCAACGACAGCCCAAGCGATAACACCATTGAGGCCTATGTCCGCCGGCTGCGAAAGATCACCGGGGCGGAGGCCATCACCACCCGTCGGGGCCAGGGGTACATCTTCAATGCCCTGGATTAACCCCCGGCGTTCCATCCGTAAAAGCCTGCTCACGCTTTTGCTGCCTGCCGCCATTGCTTTAATGATTGCGGCATGGATCGTTCATGGCTTGCTGCTGGAACGCATGGCCCGCGGATTCGTTGAAGACCGTCTGCAGGACGAAGTGTCATTCCTGGAGCACCAGTTGCGGCAGTCCGGCCCGCAGGAAATTCGGGATATCGCCGAGGGCGACTATTTTGAAGAAGTTTTCCACCACGCCTTTGCCCTGCGTACAGGCAACCAGATTCACAGCTCCCCGGCCCAATGGTCGGACGCTCTCGAACCCTTGCTGAGCGAAACAGACACTGGTTTCGTCCGCCAGACCACTCCGGCAACTGATGCGTCCGTCGCCGATTTTCTGGCCTATCGCAAGGCCCTGACCCTGAACGGAGAGCCGGTCGTCATCGTGGTGGCAGAGGATCTGACCAGCCTCCAGCACAGTCAGCAGGAACTGCACCTTTGGACCGGCATCGTGTCCACGATACTTCTGACATTACTGATACTCGCGATATGGCTGGCTATCCGCTGGTCCCTGCGCTCGGTTTCCCGGCTGCAGCACGGCCTGACGGCCCTGCAGACCGGTACCAGCAACCGACTGGATGTGGACGCCCCCGCGGAGTTCCAGCCTCTGATCAGTCAGTTGAACCAGCTACTGGACACCCTGGACCAAAGGCTTACCCGCTCCCGGGATGCCCTGGCCAACCTCTCCCACAGCGTGAAAACACCGGTGTCCGCCATTCGCCAGGTCCTGGAAGATGACACCCGTGCCCTTGACCCGGAAATGCGACAACAGCTGGCCCAACGACTGTCCGACATCGATCGTCAGCTCGAGAGCGAGATGCGCCGCAGCCGGTTCGCCGGCCCCCAGGCGGGCAAGACCGCACAACCGGTCAGCCAGGCCCGCGACCTGCTATGGATGCTGGGCCGACTCTACCCCGACAAAAATTTCGAACTGGATACCGAACTGGGACCGGAAACCCGCTGGCCGGTCGAAGAGCACGACCTGAACGAGATTCTGGGCAATCTACTGGATAATGCGGGCAAGTGGGCCTCACACCAGGTCTCCCTGTACCTGAGTCGGGAAGACAATCAGTTGCTTCTGGAAGTCCGTGACGATGGTCCCGGTGTCGCACCCGAAAAACTCGATACACTCGGTAAGCGGGGCTTGCGACTGGACGAGCAGACACCGGGGCATGGCTTGGGGCTGGCCATCGTAAGGGACATTCTGGCCGGTTATGGTGGCACCCTGCAGTTCACCTCAACGCCGGCACAGGGGCTGGTTGCCCGCGTGAAACTGCCCCGGGCCGGAGAATAGTGGAGCTCCTATTATGAATACCTCGAGACACTTCCCCCAGGCCCGGCAGGCGGGACGGATACGATTACTGGTGATGCTGGGACTCTTTGCAGCCGTCGTGCTGGCAATTGCCTACCAGGCTAACGAGCGACTGGCGACCGTTCCGCGGGTGACAGACCACATCAACTTGCTGAGCCCGGACGAACGTGACCGGATCACGCGCTTCCACGATTACCTGTTGTCCGATCACGATATCGACTACCGGATCCTGATCGCCAGGGGGATTGAGGACATCAATCAGTTTGCCGTGAACTACTTTCGCGATGGCAACATAGGGGCAGCCAGCAACAGCGCGCGCGGCCTTTTATTGGTGATTGATGCCCAGTCCAACCAGGTTCGCCTGGAAGTCAGTTACGCCTTGGAGCCTATCTATACCGACGCATTTGTCTTCTACGTTGAACATAACCAGATGACGGAATTTTTCGCCGCCGACCGGGTTGCAGACGGCATCCTCGCCACCACGGAACTGCTCATCACCCGGGCTAACAACGCGGCTAGCGGCCTGGATCTCGACACTGAGGGCTGGGCAGCCTCTTCCGGCGGGGGTGGTGCGCGGGTGGATGCCAGGATTGGCGAAGGAACAGCCTCCCGACGGAACGATGATGTGGCGCTCAATGATGGCGCATCTCCCCGGGAAGTCCTGGAGCGCTACCGGCGGGCGATGGAAGACCGCAACAACAATCCGCGGCTGTCGATCTATTCACAGCAGACTCGTGAGATGCTCGGCCAGCGGGTAATGACTCCGGCGCAAATGGACAACGTGGCGAAGAGCCTCCGCAACTGCCAGCCGGAAAA
The DNA here is from genome assembly GCF_947259545.1 of uncultured Marinobacter sp. GTDB lineage: Bacteria > Pseudomonadota > Gammaproteobacteria > Pseudomonadales > Oleiphilaceae > Marinobacter. The sequence goes on along the minus strand of NZ_CAMYMK010000002.1, from coordinate 359,878 downwards.
ACTGTTCAACCAGGACAATCGTGCCGTGCTGCGCTACCCCGTCAATGCCCGCACATGCTCGCCCTATTTTTTCCTGCTGGAAGATGGCGAATGGCGCCTGGATTTCACCGTGATGATCAATGCCATCCGTTTCGGACGCAATAATGAATGGCGCCTGGTGCCGGGGTACTCTGGCCCCTATGGCTTTGCCTTCAGGGATCTGCGGTTTGACCGTAATGGCTACCCTTATCCACAATAACCCCATCATCCACCAAGGTCCGCACCATGAAAATCGGTGAAATCTCCAGGGCAACCGGCATTCCGGTAGAAACCATTCGCTATTACGAGAAGATTGGTTTGGTGCCTGAGCCCGATCGGCAGGCCAGCGGTTACCGGCATTACCGTCAAAGCCACCTCGACCGCCTGCTCTTCATCAGACGTTGCCGCAACCTCGACATGGCCCAGGATGAAATCCGCGAACTCATCCGCCTGGCCGATCAGCCGGACGCCGACTGCAGCGAAGTGGATGCCCTGCTGGCGCGTCACCTTAACCATGTACGCGAGCGTCTGCGGGAGCTGGCCAGCCTGGAGGATACCCTCGAACGGCTCCAGAAAGCCTGTTCGGAAGGCCGAACGGTCAGTGAATGCGGCATTCTCGGTGGCCTGACCTCAGAAGCTGACGGGGAACCGCCAGCCAGCAACCACAACCATATTCCCGGTACTCATCACCACACCCCGGGAACTCGTTGAAGTTTTTTCGCAAGCCATCCGTTGACTCTGTAGTAGCTACAGGGTTTTTAATGAATACATTCTGATAACAGGAGGTATTCATGGCGTGTAATTGCTCTGCTCCCGAACCCAAATCTCCCGCCCCGGGCTTTCGTAAAGCCTTGTGGATTGCCCTGTGGGTCAACCTGGCCATGTTCCTGGTGGAGGGCATTGCCAGCCTGCAGTCCGGTTCCGTGTCCCTGATGGCCGATGCCATCGACTTCTTCGGCGACAGCGCCAACTACGTGCTTTCGCTCTCTGTGCTCTCCATGGGCATGCTCTGGCGTGGCCGCGCCGCCATGGTGAAAGGCATTACCATGACGGTGTTCGGCATCGCCGTACTGGGCCGGGCGATCTGGGTGATGCAAAGCGGCATTACGCCAGAACCCCTGACCATGGGCGCCGTCGGCCTGCTCGCGCTGGTGGCCAACGTGGGCGTTGCCATCATGCTATTCAAGTTCCGGGAAGGCGATTCCGACATGCGCTCGGTATGGCTGTGCAGTCGCAACGATGCCATCGGCAATATGGCGGTGATGGTAGCAGCCCTCGGCGTTTTCGGTACGGGTACCGCCTGGCCGGATCTGGCGGTCGCAGCGGTTATGGGCGGTCTGGCCATTACCTCGGGCATCAGTGTGGTGCGCCACGCCCGCGACGATATCCGAGGAGCGCAGAACGCACCGGCCTCCCGGACATTTACGGCAGAACCAACGCCACCATCACAGGAATAAATGCCAACGCAAACAGCGTACTGAGCAGCGCGGTGCCCGCCGCCTGTCTCGGTGCGGTGTCCAGTAGCGTGGCAATGACCACCGTGTTGGCAGCGATCGGCGTAATGGAAATAAGGAAAATGGCCTGATAGACCGCCAGGTCGTAAACCCCGAAAATGTTGGCGTCCAGCCACCAGAACAACAGCGCGACCACCGGCCAGGTTACAAACTTGCCCAGGAACGCCAGTCCGGTAAACCGAAGATTACCCGCCAGCCCTCGAAAACTCAGGATGCCCATGCCGATAATCATCATTCCAAGGATGCTGTAGGTGCCACGCAGGTTATCAAACAGTGGGACAAACACGTCGGGGATGGAGATTCCGGACAGGTTCAGCGCAACCGCCAGCAGAAACGCGTACACCGACGGCAGCCTCGCTACCCGCACCAGGGCATCTTTAAGGCCATAGCGGCCCCGTGCGGCCAGATAGAAGCCCACTGAATTCTCGAACAGCGTAGTGCCAAGCATGCACACGATATACAGCGCCAGGCCCTCCTGCCCGAACAGCAACAGGGCCACCGGAATGCCAAAGTAACCGGTGTTGCCTGTCCCCACGGACAGCGGCATCAGACTGGCACTGCCGTCGGTAATAAACCGCCTTGCGATCCAGAGATGCCCCACCCCGATGACCGAACACAGACCAAACGTCAGGAACGGCAGCAGGATGACTTCCGCGGACAGCGGTGCGGCCATCACACCGGAAAACACCACCGAGGGGGTGACAATGTAGAGCATGATCCCCGCTATGTGTTTGCCGCTGGCCTCCAGATACCGGCCGGCGACCCACCCGAGCGCAACCGTGACGTAGAGGGGAAGCAGTTTGTAGAAAAGGGCCAGGGCCGCTGCCATGGGAGCTCCGGAGAGTACCTGAAGAATGAGTTCAAGCCGGAAAGTCTATCACTCCCTCTACGCTTTCGGTGTTATTGATTCCGCCTATAATGCTTAATGATTCAAGTCATTTAACATGCGTTTTACTTACTGGAATACTGCAGAATCACTGACCGTAAAAGAGCTTACAGGTAATGAAAATGCAAACCGGCTCACCTCTGTCATCCGCTCCCTGCTATCTGAGCGACAACAACCCGGAGATCATCAAACGGCAGGCGGCCGGAGCCCAGCAGGCGCTGGTCAACAGCCTCAGCCGAATTTTTGGCATACACCTGAGCAACGATCCGACAACGCCGGAGCACCTGTTCCTTAATGACCTGTCTCACCTGTTCCATCAACACAGGGTGGACACGGAACACTCGCTGGAACGGCACGACGCCCCCTGGGAACACGTGTATCTGATCCAGTACGGTATTCTGCGGCTCTTTCGGGAAGCGCCAAGCGGCAAGACCGCTGTGCACCAATTTTTCACCGAAGGAGACATGGTCTGGCCAGTTTTCGGCCGCAGCCGGACAGCCCGTAATACGCTTTGCCTGACCTCCGTAACACCTGCAACCCTGTGGGTAGCAGATTTCACAGCCTTCCGCTCAACCCTGCAAAAACAGGGTGAAGGCGTATGGAATGGCTTTGCCCTGGCGCTGACCGAAGAACTGGCCGAGCTCACCAGTATGCGTGAGTTCCGTAAGCAGACCATGTCAGCCCGGGAACGATACCTGCTGCTACTGGAGGAATACCCGGAACTGGTGAAACGGGTGCCCGACAATCAGCTGGCCTCCTGGCTGGGCGTGGTGCCGGCCACATTTTCCCGGATCAAGAGTGCATTCAAACCGGAACAGAAATAGCCCCCCCGGGGGAAGAATTTCCATGCATTGCCCGGCACTTATGCATGAATTCACACAACCATCATACTTTAGTCGTTGCGTACACTTGTACGCTGAAGTACGGTATCAGCCATGACAGACTTGGATCCCAAAGCAATGAAAACCCCGGAAACCGTACAGACCATACATCACCAAATTGAAGAGTGGCTGAACAGTGCCACTCACGGACTGGGTGCGATTCTCAGTGTTATCGGCACCGTAGTACTGGTTGTTGCCGCCAGCCAGATGGGAGACGTCTGGAAGGTTGTCAGCTTCAGCATTTTTGGTGCGTCGCTGATCTTGCTGTACATGGCCTCAGCGCTGTATCACGGTGTCCGTCACCCGAAATGGCGAGCCACGTTCAAAACACTGGATCACTGCGCCATCTTTCTGCTGATCGCGGGTACCTACACACCGTTTCTGCTGGTTAACATGCGTGGCGCCACCGGCTGGACGCTGTTTGCGATCATCTGGTCCCTGGCCATCACCGGCGTCGTGCTCAAGGTGATTTTCAAGAACCGCTTCAAACTGGCGCGAGTGGGCATTTACATAGCGATGGGCTGGCTGATCACCTTTGCTTCATCAGATCTGGTGGCCAACCTGAGTGAAACGGCCCTGTACCTGACCATAGCCGGTGGCGTGGCTTATACCGCCGGCGTCATTTTTTACCTGGCCGACCGCGTTCCCTACATGCATGCCGTGTGGCACCTGTTTGTAATCGGCGGCAGCGCACTGCATTTCAGTGCCATATACTACGGCGTGCTTCCCCACGCTGCCTGATCAGAAAGCCCAGACCATAGCCATCAGGATACCCCAGGCAAGCAGGGATGCCGCCATCACGGTGTAGGTGGCGGACATAGCCACAACATCGTTGCCGGGCCGATGGCACAGGGACCGGACTCCCTGATAAATGAGGGCGCAGGACAGGAACATACCCACCACCACGGCGGCGACACTTACCGCCAGCACCGGCACCAGCAGCGCCACGGAAGACAACCACAACGGTATGGGTGCAACGGTGGCCAGCAGGTAGGAATCCTGATAACTGATTTCCATCTTGTGCCCATCAATAACGGCACGAATAAGCCATCCCATGACGAAAAACGTCAACAATTCCGCCAGGAACAGAATGGTCGTTATGAAGCGCCATTCCTTGTCAGCAAATCCGGGTATAAAACTGTCGCCATAGTGGGTGCCCGCATAATAAAGCAATACAGGCGGCAAAAATGACAGTGGTACAACCACCACCCAAGCAAGAAAGGGTATCGAGAAATCCTGACGCTTAAGTTCCAGCCACACACCATTGCCGGAGAATGGCAAACGAAACAGTTGTGAAATCGTCATGATGCCCCCCTCATTTCTTATGGTGATACCTTTATTTAGTAGTTGGGCTCACCTTTATGGTCAAGGACACCCCATGACCTCAGACAAGCGCCCCGGCCCCGATTTGCCGTAACCAACACCGCCGGAAATGATTGGCTACCTCTACTGCGCCGGGAACCAGGCTGCCTACTCCATTGGGCGTATCACCTCCGCAACAACCTGTTTTTAAAGGATTATAAACAGCATTTTCCCGGGTTCTGGTCAGCCGAAAATACCAGGATCGTCTGGTCAATCCCGTCCTTGATATTTGTCACGATCCCTACCCGCCTTCCGTTTGCAAAATGGCCCCATTACCTGACTGCCACCGTTGTCGTGGCTAGGGGTCTGCAACTCAAGGAGCAGCTATCATGGCAAAAACCAATGCTGACATCGCAACCTGGGATGTCGAGAATGAAGAATTCTGGGAGGAGGAGGGCAAGCAGGTTGCCTCCCGCAATTTGTGGATCTCCATCCCCAGCCTGCTGGTCGGCTTCGCTGTCTGGCTGATGTGGGGGATGATCACCACCCAGATGAAAAATCTGGGCTTTCCTTTCACGGTCGAACAACTGTTCACTCTCACTGCCATTGCGGGGCTTTCCGGCGCCACCCTGCGGATTCCCGCCTCCTTCATGATCAAGATTGCCGGCGGTCGGAATACGGTGTTCCTGACCACGACCCTGCTGATGATCCCCGCCCTGGGCACCGGTATCGCTCTGATGAATCCGGACACACCGTTCATCGTGTTCCAGGCATTGGCGCTGTTATCCGGCATTGGCGGCGGTAATTTTGCCTGCTCCATGAGCAACATCAGCTCGTTCTTTCCGAAGAGCAAACAGGGCTATGGACTGGGCATGAATGCCGGGCTCGGTAACTTCGGCGTCACCACCATGCAAATCCTGATTCCCCTCGTGATGACGGTCGGCGTTTTTGGCGCTGTGGCAGGCGGACCAATGGAACTGCAAAGTCCGAGCGGCACCCTGATCGGGCGAATCGAGGCCGGCACCGAGACCTGGATTCAGAATGCGGGCTTTATCTGGTTGATCTTCCTGATTCCCCTGGCTTTGGCGGGCTGGTTCGGCATGAACAATCTGCGCACCATTACCCCGAGCCCCGGCAACCCGGCTTCGGCATTCGGTAAAATTCTCGGCCTGTACGGGGTTGGCCTTGCCACGTCCGTGGTCGGCGTCTACGCGCTGGGTATCCTGAATATGTGGGTGGCGTTGCCGCTGACCATCATCCTGACACTGGTTCTCTTACGACTGATCCCGGGTGACATCAAGCCCAACATCCAGAAACAGTTCGCCATTTTCAGCAACAAACACACCTGGTCAATGACCGTACTGTACATTCTCACTTTCGGTTCATTCATCGGGTTCTCCGCTGCCCTGCCCCTTTCCATCAGCGTTATCTTCGGCAATATGATGGACGTGGCTGCGGACGGCACCGTGACCCGCATTACCAATCCTAACGCCCCCAGCGCTCTGACCTGGGCCTGGATGGGGCCATTCGTAGGCGCCCTGATCCGCCCGGTAGGTGGCTGGATTTCCGACAAGATGGGCGGTTCCATCGTCACCCAGCTCATCTCTGCTGTCATGGTGGTGGCGTCGGTGGCAACAGGCTATGTGATGATGCTGGCCTACAACTCCACCGATCCCAACGCCTACTTCCCGGTGTTCCTGATTCTGTTCATCGTGATGTTCGCCGCCAGCGGTATCGGCAACGGCTCTACCTTCCGCAGTATCGGCGTAATTTTCGACCAGCAACAAAAAGGCCCGGTGCTTGGCTGGACTTCTGCCGTTGCCGCGTATGGCGCCTTCATCGCGCCCAGGGTCATGGGCCAGGAAATCCAGGCTGGCACCCCCGAATTGGCCATGTACGGATTCGCTGTGTTCTATGCGGTGTGTCTGGTGGTGAACTGGTGGTTCTATCTGCGCAAGGGGGCTTACATCAAGAACCCATAACGGATGGCGTGAACACTCAGAGCTTTGGCCGGCGCTCTCTAAAAAGCCGGCGTTCGAAACATTGTCTATCGACTGTCAAGAGGAAAGGCCATGGCCACAACCCCATCAAGACCAGAGCAAAACCGGGCGCTTGGCATATCCACATTTGCCTTCACCCTGTGTTTCGCTGTCTGGACCATCTTTTCTATCATCGGCATCAAAATCAGCCAGGATTTCAACCTGTCGGATACTCAGCTTGGCCTGTTGATGGCCACGCCGATCCTCACCGGATCCATCAGCCGGCTGTTCCTGGGAATCTGGACGGACCGCTATGGTGGCCGCTGGGTGTTTGGTGTGTTGATGCTGACGACGTCCCTGTGCGTCTATCTGCTGACCTTCGCCAACAGCTATCTGATGTTGCTGATTGGGGCTCTGGGAGTGGGCCTGGCGGGCGGTTCTTTCATCGTGGGCGTAACCTACACCGCCGCCTGGTTTGAACGGGAACGTCAGGGTACGGCACTGGGTATTTTCGGAGCTGGTAACGTGGGCGCCGCAGTCACAAACTTTGGTGCACCGTTCCTGCTGGTGGCTCTCGGTTGGCAGGGTACAGCCCAGGTTTACGCCACGGTACTTGCCATCATGGGCGTTCTGTTCATCATCCTGGCCAAGGAAGATCCCCTCGCCGCCGAGCGTGCCCAGAGCCAGTCCCGTTCCTTCCTGGAGCAGATGAAGCCGCTGAAAGAGCTTCGGGTGTGGCGCTTCGCGCTCTACTACTTCTTCGTGTTCGGCGCCTTTGTAGCCCTGGCTCTCTGGCTGCCTCACTACCTGATCGGGGTGTACGGCCTGAATGTGAAAACGGCCGGCATGATCGCCGCGCTCTATACCATCCCTGCGTCACTGTTCCGCGTTCTTGGCGGTTGGATGTCGGATCACTTCGGGGCCCGTCGCGTCATGTACTGGACATTCATGGCGTCTGTGGTGTGCACGTTCCTGCTCAGCTATCCGCCGACCGAGTACGTGGTACAGGGTATAAACGGCGACATTCGCTTCTTCCTGGAGATCAGTCTGGTTCCGTTTGTAGCACTCATTTTTATACTTGGCTTCTTCATGTCACTGGGCAAGGCCGCTGTGTACAAGCATATTCCGGTCTACTACCCCAATCACGTCGGCGCCGTTGGTGGCGTTGTCGGGATGATTGGCGGTCTTGGCGGTTTCCTTCTGCCTCTGACCTTCGGCATCCTCAATGACATCACCGGGGTATGGCAAAGCAGCTTCATGCTGATGTTCGTGATCGTGACGGCAGCACTGGCCTGGATGCACTACGCCATCCGTTCTGCCGAGCGGGTGGAATGGGCAGCCCATGAGACCAAGACCGATCTGCCGGAGCTGGCCTCGCCACAGCTGTTCTACCCGCTTAACCGACCGGCCAGAAAGGATTCCCAGACCGCAGCAAACGGCCACGCGCCACTGAAGTAACAGCATCACTTGCGCTATCTTCGCCCCCGCTTGCCGGGGGCTTTTTTCTATATAATGGAAGGATTTCAAGCGTCGGGAGCGAAACATGGCGAAGTGGCTGGTAAAAACCGAACCGTCTGAATGCAGCATTGATGACTTTGCGAAGGCAGAACACCAGACCATTCCCTGGGATGGCGTACGCAATTACCAGGCCCGGAATTTTCTGGCGGAGATGGCGGAGGGAGACGAGGTTTTCATCTACCATTCCAGCTGCAAACACATTGGTGTCGCCGGTATCGTCAGGGTGGTCCACAGTGCCTACCCGGATCCAACCCAGTTTGATTCCGACTCACCCTACTACGATGAAAAAAGTACAAGAGAGAAGCCCCGCTGGCAGGCAGTGGATATGACCTACGTGAGGAAGCTGGAGCGGTTGATCCCCCTGGATGAGATCAAGTCCATGCCCGGTCTGGAAGGTCTGCCGCTGATCAGACGCGGCAATCGGCTATCGGTTATGCCGGTTACCGATGAGCACTGGCACATTATTCTTTCCAGTGTCTGAACAGACAATGAGCTACCCAATTCGGCCTTTGAGCTTTAGAATTCGGGCTCCGCGAATTACCTGGAGCCACTGACGCCCATGTCGTCCGAATTGAGTCCAACCACCGGTTTTGAACAACTGCGTCGCATCGAAACCAGCAAGGTTTTCCAGGGCGCAGTCATCGCCATCATTATTCTGTCTGCCCTGACCATTGGCGCCAAGACCTATGATATGCCGCCCCTGGTCGAGCAGGTCCTGAGTGTTCTCGACAATGCCATCACACTGTTCTTCCTGATCGAGATTCTCTTCCGTTTCAGTGTCTGTGCTGACAAGAAACGGTTCCTCCTCGATGGCTGGAACCTGTTCGACACGCTGGTGGTCATTGGCAGCCTGGTACCGCTGGATAATTCCGAAGCCGTGCTGCTGGGCCGTCTGTTGCGGGTTTTCCGGGTACTGCGCCTGGTTTCCGTGGTACCGGAACTTCGGTTCCTGATCAACTCACTGCTCAAGGCCATCCCGCGCATGGGCTACATCGCCCTGCTGATGTTTATCATCTTCTATATCTACGCCGCCATGGGATCGATGTTCTTCGCCAATGTGGACGAAAATCTCTGGGGAGATGTGGCCATTGCCATGCTCACGCTGTTCCGGGTCGCCACATTTGAGGACTGGACGGATGTGATGTACGCGACCATGGAGCAGTACCCGCTGAGCTGGATCTACTATCTGACCTTTATCTTCCTGACCGCGTTTGTATTCCTGAATATGATGATTGGGGCCATCCTGGAAGTCATGAGTGAAGAACAGAATGCCAAGCAGGCCCAGCAAGCCCACGACGAGCGGGATGAAATTGCCCGTCAGCTCAAGGCTGTGCAGCAGCAGCTACAGGAGCTGACCCGGGAAGTATCGGAGAATTCGAGGGGCCGGTAGCCCCTAGTGTCCCGCGTTCAGAACGGTTTGGTCATGGCCAGGTGGAAGATGGCCATGACCTGAACCAGTGCCAGAACCGATGCCACCAGGCGGACCTGCAGGCCGGCGGTCTGCTTCATTGCGAACACCCCCGCCACAATGTAGCCCACCAGCAGGAAGATCTTTGCCGTCAGCCATCCGTGAACAAACGGCATCCAGGGCGTGACAAACAACAGACTGATAGCGGCCACCAGCAGAATCGTGTCGTTGGCGTGAGGAATCCAGCGTAATGGCGTTTGTCGCCAGTCAGGCTTGCCCACCGCATCCAGCAACAGCCGCAAGGCGAACAGAGTGACAGTGAGATACGCCGTGGTCATGTGAATCTGTTTCAGGATCAGGTAGGCACTCATACTTCATTCCGTTGTCAATCAAAGTGATAGCGGCATTGTACGCAAAGATACCGCCAACTGGGTATATCTTTCCTAATTAACATTCATGCAGAATGACTCTTATAAATGGACCACCAGTGGAGTCATACCCATGCAGGCCACCTCAACGTCCGCCCTCGGCGGGATCAACAGGGTCAGCCAACTCTTCAGCTACCCTTTCCGCATCTTCTTCCTGTCAATGACGGTGCTGGCACTATTCGCCATCCCTGCCTGGGTACTGCAGGTCAGCGGGGCCATTCAACTCCCACTGGCCATGCCGGGACTGCTCTGGCACCAGCACGAAATGCTGTTTGGTTTCCTGTCTGCGGCAATTGCAGGCTTTCTGCTCACGGCAGTCTGCGTGTGGACACAAACCGAACGCACCCATGGCATTCGCCTGGCCCTGCTCTGGGGCGTCTGGCTGGCGGGCCGTTTGCTGCTGGCCCTCGGCGCAGATCTGCCCGGCTGGCTGGTGCAGGGAGTCAACCTGGCGTTTCTGCCGCTGGTTATGGTGGATGCCGGCTGGCGTATCTGGCGGGCCAGACAGAAACGGCAACTGATGATCCTGGTGGTTCTGGCCTTGTTGTGGTTTATGCAAATCGGTTTCGTCACTCGGTTGGATCCCGCCTTCAGTTACGGCGCACTGATCGTTGCCATGACGTTGATCAGCATCATCGGAGGCCGCATTACCCCCGCGTTCTCTACCGGATGGCTGCGCCAGCGCGGACTGGATAGCGCTGCGGTCAAGACCATACCTGCCCTGGATATCGCGACCCTGCTCAGCATGGTCCTGTTGCTGGTTTCACTGGTTACAGGCTGGCAGACAGTCACTGCAATCCTCGCCATAATGGCCGCCGCATTAATGCTGGCTCGTCTGGCTGGCTGGAAAGGCTGGCTGGTCAGGAAAGAGCCGCTGCTCTGGATTCTGCACCTGTCCATACTCTGGGTGCCCGTCGCCCTCGTCTTGCTGGCCGGGTCCATACTTGCTGGCTGGCCGGCGGCAGCCTGGACCCATGCCGCCGGCACAGGCGCGGTTGGCGGTCTGATTCTGGGCGTGATCGCGCGGGTCTCCCTGGGGCATACCGGGCGGCCGCTGGTGCTGCCAAAAGGTATGGTGGTCGCGTTCATTGCCATCCATCTGGCTGCGCTGGGGCGAGTCCTGACGGCCTTCGGCATCATTCCATGGCACCCGGGCATTGGTAGCAGTACAGCACTGTGGCTATTTGCGTACGGTGTTTTCCTGATCCAGTACAGCGGAATACTCACCAGCCCCAGACCGGACGGTCGCCCGGGCTGACACTTTCGCCAACAGGGAACCGAAAAAAACGGGCCACCGTGGTGGCCCGTTTTTACATGAACGACGGGGCTGGCACCATTCAGGCAACCAGTTTTTGCTTCAATAGCTCGGAAAACACCTCTCTGGCCTCCCGGAAGCGGGGAGCCGGGAAATGAATACTGATGCCTTCCAGCGCTGCCATCAACATTTCCAGGTGGGCATCCCAGCCGGCACAGGAAATTGCCACAAGGTGGTCGTTGGGCAACGACAGCGTTAGGCTCAACAGCGTGCCTCCGTGACACTCCGTCAGCTCCCAGGTCAGCGGCCTTTCCGGGTCATTTCCAGCACTCCACGAATAGGAAAGCCGGCGTTTCGGTTCGAACGCCTTGATACAACAATCAATCGGGGTCCCGCTGTTGCCAAAGTCCAACTTGATTCGCCCCCCTTCCTCCTGCTCAAGTACCCCGGGAGCCAGCCACTGACTCAGGCAGACAGAATCCGTCAACATCCGCCAGACGGATTCGGGCGAGTGATCAATCTCCCGATGCAATCTCACACAGATCCGGTCACCATCACACCGGATATCACCGTGAATATCATGACACTCACCGGACATAGGCTTTCCCTCCCAAATCGACCGCTTATCTCAGCGTTTCACCCAACCTAACAGTGGCAGCCTAAACCGTCTTTGATGACGGTCAACGTCACCCGACACACCTGATCCTTTTTCCGGAAATCATCCACTAAAGGTCAATAGCGACTCGCCAAATAACAGCTAAAGTATCAGTAAACCATTCTGTAATAGAGAAACGGCACTATGTCCCCGGATCATTTTGATAAAGAAGAGCTGATCAAATGCGGCCACGGCAAACTCTTCCCTGGCTCCATGCGACTGCCCATTAATGAAATGCTGATGTTCGACCGCGTCACGCATATCGCAGACGATGATGGCCTGTATGGCAAGGGTAGCCTGGTAGCCGAACTCGACATCAACCCGGACCTCTGGTTCTTTAAGGTGCACTTTGTCGACGATCCCGTTATGCCCGGATGCCTGGGCCTGGACGCCATGTGGCAGTTGGTCGGTTTCTTCCTCGCTTGGGGTGGAGGTGAAGGCAAGGGACGCGCTCTCGGTGCTGGTGAAGTGAAATTTACCGGTCAGGTGCTACCCAGCGCCAAAAAGGTAACCTACCGCCTGGATCTCAAACGCGTGATCAGGCGCAAACTGACCATGGCCATTGCCGATGGCCGTATGGAAGTGGATGGCAGGGAAATCTATACCGCGAAAGACCTGCGGGTAGGCATGTTCACATCCACCGATGATTTTTAGGAGCTAACGAGATGCGTCGCGTCGTAATTACCGGCATGGGGATTGTCTCCAGCCTTGGTACCAACCAGAAAGAAGTGACCCAATCCCTGAAGGAATCCCGTCCGGGCATCGGGTTTAGCGAAGAAGCGCGGGATAATGGCCTGCGCAGTCATGTCTGTGGCCAGATCAACCTGAACCTGCCGGAACTGATCGACCGCAAGTTGTGGCGCTTCATGTGCCCGGCTTCCGGCTATACCTATCTGGCGATGAAGGAGGCCATCGAACAGTCTGGTCTGACCGACGAGCACATCAAGGCTGATACCACGGGTATTATTTTTGGTCAGGGCGGCGCCTCGACGGTCGAACTTCTGGACGCCATTGATACCCATCGTGACCGCGGTATCCGCCGCGTCGGCCCCTACCGCGTGCCGCGTACCATGGGCAGTGCCATCAACGCCTCCATCGCGACTGGCTTTGGCATCCGCGGCATCAACTACGGCATTACCTCTGCCTGTGCCACCAGTGCGCACTCCATTGGCCACGCCGCGGATCTGATTGCCCTGGGCCGTCAGGATGTGATGTTTGCTGGCGGCGGCGAGGATATCCACTGGACCCTGAGCCTGCTGTTTGATGCCATGGGTGCGCTGTCCACCAAGTACAATGACACCCCGGAACTGGCCTCCCGCACCTACGACACAGACCGGGACGGCTTTGTCATCTCCGGCGGTGGCGGAGTTCTGGCCCTTGAAGCGCTCGAACACGCCGAGGCGCGCGGCGCCAACATCCTCGCCGAAATCGTCGGCTTTGGAGCCACCTCCGACGGCGCCGACATGGTCGCCCCGAGCGGCGAAGGTGCCGTGCGCTGCATGAAGCACGCCATGAAGAACGTGGAAGGCGAAATCAGCTACGTGAATACCCACGGCACCAGCACCCCCGCCGGTGACGTGACCGAGCTGAAAGCCCTTAAGGAAACCTTTGGCGACAAGATACCACCACTGAGCTCCACCAAACCCCTGTGTGGGCATGCCCTGGGTGCAGCCGGTGTCCATGAGGCAATCTACAGCCTGATCATGCTACGGGAAGGCTTTATTGCACCGTCCGCCAACATCCAGAGTCTGGACGAAGGTGCTGAAGGCTACCCTATCGTGCGTGAGCGCATGGATAACCAGAATCTGGATCTGGTCATGAGCAACAGCTTCGGTTTTGGTGGCACCAACGCCTCGCTGGTGTTCAGGAAAGTCTGATTGAGCGGTATTCGGCCGGGGAAGTGCCCATCCAGCGCTTGAACGCCCGACTGAAGGCACTCAGTTCAGAGAAACCAAGCTGCTCGGCAATTTCCACCAGTGGCTTGGTTTTGTCCTGCATATAAGACAACGCCTGTTTGCGGCGAACGTCCTCCAGCAGACGCGCGAAAGTCAGCCCCTCTCTCTTCAGTTTCTTGTGCAGGGTATAGCGGCTCATGTGCAGCTGCGACGCCACGGCCTCAACCCCCACCTTACCGCGTGTCAGTTGCACACTGATCAGCGAACTCACTCTTGAACTGAGGGTCGCCCGCCCTACCTCCGTCCTCAGAGGCTGTGATGACATTCGTTGTTCCTCCTAACCTGGGCTATGGCCCGATATGCCAATAACAAACAGCGTACACATGTTAGCCGAAAACAATCAATACGACCTTTGAGCAGGATCAAGGGAATGAAATTTCCGTTAAGGCAGAATGTCCGGCCAAACCGCCCCTGGAGCTCCCATGAATATCCCGGAACTACTCGCCCCCGCAGGCACTCCCGAGCATCTTGATACCGCCTTTGCCTACGGAGCAGACGCTGTATACGCCGGTCAGCCCCGCTATTCTCTGAGAGTACGCAATAACAGTTTCAGGGACGTTGCCGCTCTGGGCACGGGAATTGAGAGGGCTCACCAACTGGGCAAACAGTTTTATCTGGTGTCCAACATCGCGCCCCACAACGACAAGGTACGAAGCTATCTGCGCGATCTGGAACCGGTCATCGCGCATAAACCGGACGCCCTGATCATGTCCGATCCGGGCCTGATCATGCAGGTACGGGAAAAGTGGCCAGAGCAGCCCATTCACCTGTCAGTACAGGCAAATGCCGTCAACTGGGCCACGGTGGAGTTCTGGCGGCGCCAGGGCATCAGCCGCGTGATCCTGTCGCGGGAACTGGCCCTCAACGAGATACGTGAAATCCGCGAGAAAGTGCCGCAAATGGAACTGGAGGTATTCGTGCACGGCGCGCTGTGCATGGCCTACTCCGGCCGCTGCCTGCTGTCCGGTTACATGAACCACCGCGACGCCAACCAGGGCGCCTGCACCAACGCCTGCCGCTGGAACTACAAGGAAGTGCAGCACACCCATGACCATACCGGCGACCTGATCGCCAGCTCCGCCAACAATGGCATTCAGGAAGTGGAGCCAACAGAAATCCTGCTGGAAGAACCCAATCGCTCCGGCAGCTTCATACCCGCCTACGAGGATGAACACGGCACCTACATCATGAACTCCAAAGACCTGCGCGCCGTCCAGCACGTCGCGGCACTGGCGAAAATGGGGGTGCACTCCCTGAAAATCGAAGGCCGCACCAAAAGCACCTACTACGTCGCCCGCACCACCCAGGTCTACCGCCGGGCCATCGACGACGCGGTGAACGGCAAGTCCTTCGACATTAACCTGATGAACCAACTCGAAGCCCTCTCCAACCGCGGCTACACCGAAGGCTTCCTGCGCCGCCACCTACCCCGGGAATACCAGACCTATGAACAGGGCTCTTCTTTCCTGGGCACCCAGCAGGTTGTCGGAACCATCGCCGACACGGACGACCGGTGGCTGACCATCGACGTCAAAAACAAATTCGCCCCCGGCGATCACCTGGAACTGATCACGCCTGCGGGCAACATTCGATTCTCTGCCGATGCGATGGAAAACCGGAATGGCGAGGCTATGGACTGCGCGCCCGGCAGCGGCCATTTCGTTCGCATTCCCAAGCCCGCGCAAATCCCGGCATCACTTGATCACAGCTACCTCACCCGAATCCTGCCCACCGGAGAATAGCAATTAGTCTGAGGCCTCGGGCGGGCCTGCCTCCCAAAACCCTGTCTTGCCAGGGATGGCAAGACGGAGCCCCCATGGATGGGTTCACGGCGTGTTTTGGGAGGCAGGCCCGCCCGAGGCCTTCCCCCTATCCAATTCAGCCCTGAAAACGGCCAGACTATCGCCCCGATTGCCTGTCCCTTAGTGCCCCAGGGGCCGATTAAGGTATAATCACCCCGAGTCCAATTTAATACCTGACTATTTTACTGTGGTATTGTATAATCGCTCGCCAGAAGCAACGGATCCGCCCTTTAACACTGCCCCAGAGCGGCAGACGGGCTAGAGAAATCCGTCATCCAAAAACCGATTGCAGGGCGTACTCACAGGATGAGCGACCACTGCAACACCCAAACTGATGACATCCGCCCGTCAGACCAACAACGCGACTGGCGGCGACACCAAGGGCCACAAGCCCACGATGAGAGAATACGGAGCGACGATCATGGCGACCACCGACCAAGAGGTGAACGAGCTGATCAAACGGGAATACGAACACGGATTCGTAACAGACATCGAATCCGATACCTTCGAGCCCGGACTGAATGAAGACGTTATCGCCCGCCTTTCCGGGATCAAGAAAGAGCCGGAGTGGATGCTGGAGTGGCGCCTGAAAGCCTACCGTCGCTGGCTTGAAATGGACGAGCCGGACTGGGCTCATGTGGGTTATCCCAAGGTGGATTACAATTCCATCTCCTACTACTCCGCGCCCAAGCGCAAAGAAGACATGCCCCAGAGCCTGGACGAAGTGGATCCGGAACTGCTGAAAACCTATGAAAAACTGGGAATTCCGCTGCACGAGCGTGAAAAGCTGGCTGGCGTTGCCGTTGATGCCGTATTTGACTCGGTATCCGTCGCCACCACCTTCAAAGAACCGCTGGCCAAAGCCGGGGTGATTTTCTGCTCCATTTCCGAAGCCATCCAGGATTATCCGGAACTGGTGCAGAAGTATCTGGGCTCGGTCGTGCCCCACGGCGACAACTTCTTCGCCGCTCTGAATTCGGCGGTGTTCTCCGACGGCACCTTCGTATACGTGCCCAAGGGCGTACGCTGCCCCATGGAGCTGTCCACCTACTTCCGCATTAACGCGGCTAACACCGGTCAGTTCGAACGCACGCTGATCATTGCTGAAGACAGCAGCTACGTCAGCTACCTCGAAGGTTGCACCGCGCCGATGCGCGACGAAAACCAGCTGCACGCCGCGGTTGTGGAACTGGTTGCCCTGGACGATGCCCAGATCAAGTACTCAACCGTTCAGAACTGGTATCCCGGGGATGAAAACGGCAAGGGCGGCATCTTCAACTTCGTGACCAAGCGCGGTGCCTGCATCGGCAAAAACTCCAAGATCTCCTGGACCCAGGTTGAAACCGGCTCCGCGGTGACCTGGAAGTACCCGAGCTGCGTGCTGCGTGGTGATAACAGTGTTGGCGAGTTCTACTCGGTGGCGCTGACTCACAACCATCAGCAGGCCGACACCGGCACCAAGATGATTCACCTGGGCAAGAACACCTCCAGCACCATCATCTCCAAAGGCATCTCCGCCGGTAAAAGCTCCAACGCCTACCGCGGCCTGGTAAAATTCGGCCCCGGCGCGGAAGGCGCCCGCAACTTTACCCAGTGTGATTCGCTGCTGATCGGCGACCGCTGCGGTGCCCACACGTTCCCGTACATCGAGAGCAAGAACAAGTCCGCCATCGTCGAGCACGAGGCCACCACCTCCAAGGTCAGCGACGAGCAGATGTTCCTCTGCCGTCAGCGTGGTATCGACCCGGAGCAGGCGGTCTCCATGATCGTGAACGGCTTCTGTAAAGAAGTGTTCAAAGAGCTCCCTATGGAATTTGCGGTAGAAGCCGGCAAGCTGCTTGAAGTGAGCCTTGAAGGTTCCGTTGGTTAACAGCAGCCCGCACGCACCGGCAGATAAACGAATTCATACAGTTTAGAGAAGAGAGAACCCGACAAATGCTCAGTATCAAGAACCTGCACGCCTCCGTTGAGGGCAAGGAAATCCTCAAGGGCATCAACCTGGAGATCAAGGCCGGGGAAGTTCACGCCATCATGGGTCCGAACGGCTCTGGTAAGAGTACCCTGTCCCAGGTGCTGGCAGGTAACGAGGCATTTGAGGTTACCGAGGGTGAAGTCACCCTGAACGGCGAAAACCTGCTGGACCTGGAAACCGAGGAACGGGCCCGCGAAGGCATTTTCCTGGCGTTCCAGTACCCGGTCGAGATTCCCGGGGTCAGCAACCTTCAGTTCCTGCGCACTGCGGTGAACGCCATGCGCCATCATAAGGGCGAGGCCGAAATGAACGCTGCAGAGTTCATGAAACTGGCGAAGGAAGTGTCGAAGCAGGTAGACCTGGATCCGGCCTTCCTCAAGCGTGGCGTTAACGAAGGCTTCTCCGGTGGCGAGAAAAAACGCAACGAAATCATGCAGGCCCTGCTGCTGCAACCGAAGCTGGCGATCCTGGACGAAACCGATTCCGGTCTCGACATCGACGCCCTGCAGGTGGTTTCCAATGGCGTCAACGCCCTGCGTGCCGAAGATCGCGCCATCCTGATGGTGACCCACTACCAGCGCCTGCTGAACCACATTGTGCCGGATCATGTTCACGTGCTGGCCGGCGGCAAGATCGTCAAGTCTGGCGGTCGCGAGCTGGCCCTGGAGCTGGAAGAACGCGGTTACGGCTGGCTCGGCATCAAAGACGAAGAAGAAGCAGCAGCCAACTCAGCCAATTGAGGGAGAGCGGAATGAAACCAGCACCAACACTTTCCGCCGCGTTCCTTTATCCGGCCGGGCAATCGCTGCCTGAGCCGCTGCTGGCGCTGCGTAAACAACGGGGCACGGCACTGGTGGACATGCCACTGCCGACCCGCAAAACAGAAAACTGGAAGTACTCCAGCAAGTACCTGAAGCTGACCGACGACATGGCCATTTCACTGCCGGCAGAGCACAAGGCCGGCAGCAGTCTGGCGGTGCCCGGCTACAAAGTGTCGTTCCTGAATGGCGTGATGATGCCGGAAGCCAGCGACTATCCCGATCTGGACGGCATCACCATTGAACGCTTTGCCGATCTGGATGACGACGCGGCCGCCAGCCTGGCGGATCGCATGGACAGCACGCTGGATAACAAGGCCGTGCAGATGGCCCGACTCAACTCCGCCCGCTTCGAGGACGGCCTGTTGATCCGCCTGAAGCCGGATGCCGTGCTGGACCAGCCGCTGTTCATCGTCCACGAAGTCAACGCCGACGCCAGCGGCTCCGCCTATCCACGCATTTTTGTGGATGCTGGCCGCCACAGCCAGATCACCCTGGTGGAGGAGTACATCTCCAGCGGCAGTGAAGCCGTTATGGTGAATACCGTTACGGAATTCACCCTGGGAGACGGCGCCAACGTTACCAGCATTCGCCTCAACACAGAAGGCGAGAATGTGCAGCATATTGGCGCAACCGGCGTTCGCCAGCAGCGCAGCTCACGCTTTGAAAGCCACTGCGTAGGCTTCGGCGGCCCGCTGCGCCGGCACGACCTGCAGGTGCGCCTGGAAGGCGAAGGTGCCGAGTGCAAGCTCAATGGCGTGGTTGTCACCCAGGGCAAACAGCACTACGACAACCACACCACCATCGAGCACGTGGCGGCGCACTGCAACAGCGAGGAAACCTATCGCAACATTGCTGCCGACCAGTCACATGCCGTGTTCAATGGCCGCATCCATATCCACCAGGACGCCCAGAAGTCCAATGCGGACATGAACAACAAGAACCTGCTGCTGTCTAACGGTGCAGAGATAGACACCAAGCCTGAGCTTGAGATCTACGCCGATGACGTCAAGTGTGCTCACGGCGCAACGATAGGCCAGTTGGATGAAGTATCGTTGTTCTACCTGGTGTCTCGCGGCATTGGCCGTCGGGAAGCCAACGTTCTGCTCACCATGGCCTTCATTAATGAACTGGTTGAGCAGATTCCGGTGGAACAGGTACGGGATACCGCCCACACCCGACTGAACCAGTTCTTTGATCAGACATTCGAGGGGGCGTGACCGGTTATGACAGATCTGTCCGTGGCCAACACAGCCAAAAAAACAGCGTTTGACGTTGACGCCATTCGCCGTGACTTTCCGATCCTGTCACAGCAGGTGAACGGCAAGCCGCTGGTGTACCTGGACAATGGTGCCTCGGCCCAGAAGCCGGTGGCCGTGCTGGATGCCATGGACCGTTATTACCGGGAGATGCACTCCAATGTTCACCGTGGCGCCCACACCCTGGGCGACCGCGCTACCGTGGCATTTGAAGGGGCCCGGGAAACCGTTCGCGAATTCCTGAATGCCGACAGCACCAGGGAGATCATCTGGACCCGGGGCACCACCGAGGCCATCAACCTGGTGGCCAATGGTCTGGCACCGCAGCTGAAACCCGGTGACGAGATCCTGGTCAGCCAGATGGAGCACCACGCCAATATCGTACCCTGGCAGATGATCGCCGAGCGCACGGGCGCGAAAGTGGTGCCGGTACAGATCACACCGGAGGGCGAACTGGACCTTGAGTCCTTTAACAGCCTGCTCAATGACCGCACCCGCATTCTGGCCATCACCCACGTTTCCAACGTGCTGGGCACCGTCAACCCGGTGGCGGCACTGGTGCAACAGGCAAAAGCGCGGGGCGTGCTGACCCTGTTGGACGGCGCCCAGGCGGTGCCCCATTACAGGCCGGACGTGCAGGCGCTGGATTGCGACTTTTACGTGTTCTCTTCCCACAAACTGTTCGGCCCCACCGGTATCGGCGTGCTGTATGGCAGGGCACAGCTGCTGGAAGAGATGCCGCCGTATCAGGGTGGTGGCGAGATGATTGAACGGGTGTCGTTCGAGCGCACCACCTGGAACACCCTTCCCTACAAGTTTGAAGCTGGCACTCCGGCGATTGCCGAAGCGGTTGGTCTGGGCGCCGCCATCGAGTACCTTGGCCGCCTTGACCGGCGGGCACTGGAGACGGCGGAAAAGGCCTTATTGGATCGCGCCAACCAGCTGGTGGAAACCGTTCCGGGCATGGAAATCATTGGCACTGCGAAGCACAAGGTTCCGGTCATGTCCTTTAAAATTGCCGGCCTGCACCCCAGTGATATAGGAACGCTGCTTGATCAGCAGGGCATTGCCATTCGCACCGGCCACCATTGCGCCATGCCGTTGATGGATTTCTACGGAGTTCCCGGTACAGCCCGGGCCTCCTTTGCGTTTTATAATACGCTGGACGAGGTGGAACAATTGTTCACCGCACTGCAGAAAGTCCAGCGCCTGTTTGCCTGATGGAGGTGGAATCATGACAGCTGAAGTCTTCACCCCGACCGTTGCCGTCACCATGACGCCAAGTGCGGTCAAGCACGTGCGCAAACAACTGGACAAGAAGCCGGACGCCATGGGTATCCGGCTCGCCATCAAGAAGAGTGGCTGCTCCGGTTTCAAGTATGAGACACATTGGGTCGAAGAAGCCGCCTCCGATGACAAGGTGTTTCACATTGATGGTGTGGACGTGTACGTAAAAGAGGAACACCTGCCATTGGTGAATGGTATCGAGATTGATTTCGTCACTGAGGGCGTGAACTCCATGTTCCAGTTCCGCAACCCGAATGCGACCGCCGAGTGCGGATGTGGCGAGAGTTTTACCGTAGCGTAGGTCGGATTAGCGTAGCGTAATCCGACATCAAAGACAGAAAACAGCGAGGCCAGAACAGGCATGCAAGAACGGGAAGTTGTCCTGACCAAACGCGAGGTGGAAGCCCGCCTTGTTCCTGCCGGAACCGAAATCATGATTCCGTCGGATACCTTTGTGACCATCACACAGTCACTGGGCGGCACCTTTACCGTTGCGGTCAACGGCAACCTTGCCCGCATTGAGGGTCACGACGCTGATGCCCTCGGCAAGCAGCCACTGGAAAGCAGCTTTGACACCCCGGAAGACGGCACTGTTAACGAAAACCAGGTGTGGGAAGCCATGCGTAACTGCTACGACCCGGAAATTCCGGTCAACGTGGTGGACCTCGGCCTGATCTACGAATGCAAGATCGAGAATGGCACCGAAGATGGCAATCACGTCTACATCAAGATGACCCTGACCGCCGCGGGGTGTGGCATGGGCCCGGTGATCACCGATGATGTCCAGCGCAAGGTCGAGTACGTCCCCAATGTCGACAAGGTGACGGTTGACCTGACCTTTGATCCGCCCTGGAACAACGACATGCTCACCGACGAAGCCAAGCTTGAACTGGGGATGCTGTAAATGACTGCCTGCGAACAGACCTTTCTGAACAATCCGCTCGGAAAAGACACCACCCTGGAAGACGTTCTGGACGGCTTCGAGTTTCTGGACGACTGGGAAGAGCGTTACGCCTTCATCATTGACCTTGGCAAGCAGCTGCCGTCCTTCCCGGATGAAGCCCGCACCGAGGAAAACTACGTGCACGGCTGTCAGAGCCAGGTCTGGCTGATTCATCACTACGATGAGGAGAGCGGCAAGCTGTTTCTGCTGATCGACTCGGATGCCATGATCGTGCGCGGCCTGGCCGCCATCATCCTGGTGGCCCTGAACGGCAAGACCCCAAGGGATCTGCTGGCCACAGACATCGATGAGCTTTTCGAGAAACTGGATCTGTTCCGCCACATCTCCCCGACCCGTGGCAATGGTCTGCGCGCCATGGTTGGCAAGATTCGTGATACCGCTGCCAGAGTTGCCGCCGCCTGATCACCAGACGATGGCAACATCATCCCGCTGAATATTGATCTCACCGCCGGACAGCGGCATCGTGCCGTTACTGAAATCCGGGTGGACGTTGTTCAGGGTCAGCCGGGTCTGGCTGTCAGACAGCTCCGGCGTTCCCCCGAGCGAATCGAAGAAGCTCTCACTCCGATATAAATGCAGTTCGTCCCCCGGACGCAGCCCTGCTGTAGCGCCGGACGCCAGCGTCACCTTGCTGCCATCGACACGAGTGATGCGAGTGATAAATGGCTGGCAAGCCAGAGCTTCCTGAACCGCCGCGCCCATGTCCGCCATCACCTTATCCACCGCCTGACCATACTGAGTTTCCTGGAAGCCCGCCGAGTCGAACCCAGCGGACGCACCGGGACCGGCATCCCACTGTGCTTCGGTGGCAAACCGTTGCTGATAGACCGGCGCACCACTGAACCCGTCAAATACCATCATGTCCGCCACAAAGCGCCGGTTCTGATTGGCCAGGCCCGCACCCCGCTGCATCCTGTCCAGAACAGACGTGCCCCAGGCCGAAGGATCCGACACGCCGAGATCGCGAATCACGCCCGTTACCACGAACTGTACATCCAGCTCGCGGGCCACCTGAATGACATTGGTCAGCCGGTTATCAAACTTCTGCTGAGTAGGTGCGTTCAACAGATCCTGGAACAGCCTGGAAGTTGTGGCACCGTATACCTGGAGGCGACCGGTCTCTCTCAGGGATGCCTGCAACTGTTGCGGCAAGATTTCGCCGGCGTCGCCAATGCGGCCAACCCTCGCCTGATCCGGATACAGAATCGGAAAGCCAGTGACGGCCACCCGTTTCTTCAGGCCAGCTGCGTCACCGGAACTGCACCGGCTGCTTTCAGACACTTCCGCCCTGACCGTTATGCGTAGCAAATCTCCACTACGATACTCATCGACGATCCGGGCATCCCGGGCACGGGCAGAGGAAGCCACCTGCAGGCGGGATTCAGTGATGACACCGTTTTCCATCGTGTCGCGGCTACTGATTTGTGCTTCGTACTGCAACGCAACGTCCCGTAGCGCGGCTTCGCGGGCCTTGTCCCGGGCGGCATCCACGTTACCGCTATAGATGGTGGCATGCCCTACTCCCTCCAACACAACGGCGTTGGCCATCGGCGTGACCAGCAGGCTCAGTACAAGCAGTAAACGGATGGTGTTCATATTCATTCAGTTACCCAATCGGACTTTCAGTCGCGCGGATCAATCAAGGTAGTACAGGGAATCAACACTGCGGGCTTGCACATCCCCCGTATTGCCGCTGTCACGAGGCACGGGAATCGGACACAGATCCTGAACCTGGGTGTCGGACACCTGAGCTACACAGGAACGAAATTCCGTCTCCAGCTTCAGCTCCATCACGGTTTCGATCACGCCATCACTGTGCTCATTGACCGCCACCATTTTCGCCCCGCGAATATAGCTGTCCACATAAGTACGGAACATGTCATTGCTCAACACAAAGTCGCTGACAGTGGAACTCCCAAAGATGACGGTCCCGTAGACCCGCTCTGCCAGATTACGATAGGCATCGAGCTGAGACGCTCGGCGTGCAAGCAATCGTTTGCGGGTATTCAAGCGGTCCCTGGACACATCTTCATAGGTTCCGAAACCGCTGACCCGCACCGTAATCGGTTCCAGGTCGCGGTTGTCGCCGCCATTCTGATACTGGCCAACTGGCGCGCACCCCACCATCACAGCAGCCAATACCGATACGAATATCCATCGCAGGGTCATGTTCATTCTCCGCAAACGCTTATGTGCAAACCACCATGAAAAAATCACGCCATGTTGCATAGGTGATTGATAAATTGTGAATAACCCTGAAAGCGCCCGTTCCCCCACACCATAAGCGGCAAAAACCTACCGCCATTTACACCAATAAAACAAACCGTTACCGCTTCACGGATGCTAAATGTCAGGAACTTCCTTAACCTGAACCTCGTGTAACGTCTGACCCCATGAAAACTCTAAAGACAAAACAGGAAGATACATGACCGAAAACCACCTGACCAAGCTGGCCATTGCTATCGGACTTTCGCTAGCCACCACGGCTACCCTTGCAAGCCCCCAACAACCCATGTCGTCCCGTTCTTTCGCCATGGGCGGTACAGGTGTGGCCGTAGCTCACCCGACATCGTCAGGCCTGGCCAACCCCGCTTTGCTGGCTTCCGATCAGAGCAACCGGTCCGATAATTTTGGTCTGACCCTGCCTTCCGTCAATGCCCGCTTCGCGGATGAGGAAGATACCATCAACCAGGTTGACGACATCCAGAGCAATATTGATCGCTTTGCGGAGCTGAATCGCACATCTGACTCCGATGAAGCCCGCCGTATTGCTGGCGATCTGCGCCGCCAGCTCAACGAATTCGATGAAGACACTGTACGAGTTGATACGGGCCTGGCCATTGCTGCCGCAATCCCCACCGAAGAGTCCTCGGTTGGCTTCTTCTCCACCGGCAATTTGCGAGCAACGGTCCGCGGCGAATTTGATGAACGGGACGAAGCGTTCCTCCGGGGGCTGGAAACAGCAGACGAAGTGACACTGGCAACGGCTGATCTGGACCGGGACCTGCAATCCCGTGGCAGTATTCTTGCTTCGGCAGTAATCGAGGTTGGCGTCTCCCTCGCCCGATCAACGGAACTGTCGGATGGCAGCGCCTTCCAGATCGGCTTTTCACCGAAATACGTCCAGCTTCGCACCTTTCAGTACACCGAGCGGGTATCAGGCTTTGAAGACGACGACTTCGACGGCAGTGAATTCGAGACCACCAAAAGTGGACTGAACTTCGACCTTGGGATGGCTTATTCTTTTGGCGAAGATAGAGAGTGGACCGCTGGCGCCAGTGTAAAGAACCTCATCCCGATGGACCTTGAGTCCGCTGCCAGCCGGCCGGAACTGGGCGAAGAAAAGAGAAAGCTCAAGCTCCATCCGATGATCACCACCGGTATTGCCCACAAAGGCCAGTTTCACGTGCTGACCGCCGAACTGGACCTGACCGAAAAGGAAGCCTTTGGCTACGAAGACGATACCCAGTGGCTGGCCCTTGGTGCTGAATTCGATGCATTCGGGTACGCCCAGTTGCGTGCCGGCGCTCGTCAGAATCTGGCGAGTAACGACGATAACGATGGCGCAGAGGAAGAAACCCAGTTCACCGCCGGCATCGGGCTGTCGCCATTTGGCGCTCGCCTGGATATAGGCGCGCTCTACAGCGACACGGAATTCGGTGCAGCCATCGAGTTGGGCGCGACTTTCTAAGCCGGGAGAACGGTTTGCCTCCGCCGCCGCTACCACCGATAATCCCCGGATCATTTTCGGGCATTGGAGAACTTCGGGACCCATGGAAACCTATCTGGTTGGTGGCGCGGTACGGGACGAACTGCTGAGCCTGGAGGTCAAGGACCGCGACTGGGTTGTCGTTGGCGCCACACCTGAGGAGATGCTCAAACAGGGCTTCAAGCAGGTCGGCGCCGACTTCCCGGTTTTCCTGCACCCCGATACCCGAGAGGAATACGCCCTCGCGCGTACCGAACGCAAGGCCGGCCGGGGCTACCATGGCTTTACCGTCTACAGCGCGCCTGACGTCACCCTGGAAGATGACCTCCAGCGCCGCGACCTCACCATCAATGCCATGGCCATGTCCACGTCAGGAGCGCTGATAGACCCTTTCAACGGCAAGGCCGATATAGAGGCACGGCTCCTGCGCCACGTCTCAGAAGCCTTCGCGGAAGACCCCCTGAGAATACTCCGTACCGCTCGCTTCGCGGCTCGCCTGGCCCCCATGGGATTCCGGGTTGCCGACAGCACCCTGCAGCTCATGCAGAAGATGACCGCTTCCGGCGAGGTTGATCACCTGGTGCCCGAGCGGGTCTGGCAGGAAATCCAGCGAGCCCTTCACGAAAACGATCCAGCCACCTTCTTTGAGGTGCTCCAGGCCAGTGACGCTCTTTCGGTGCTGATCCCTGAACTGTCAGACACCTCGACACTGGCATCAGCGCTGAGATCGCTGAATTGTGTTTGTGCCACGGATGCGGATACCGCAACCCGCTTCGCGGTGTTACTCGCCCACCTCCCCGAAAGCCAGGCCAGTCAACGGGCGCAAGCACTCAAGGCCCCTAACGATTGCCAGGACCTGGCACGCCTTGCCAGCCGGCTGGCACCGCAGGTTCGCGAACAGTCAGACGGCGGGATGACTGAACAGGGCCTCCTGACCCTGCTCGATGAGGCGGACACCTGGCGGAGGCCAGACAGGTTCCAGCGGCTGCTGGCAGCCCTCACCTGCACCCTGCCCGACCAGTATGCGGCTGCCATTGACCTGCTGCGGGAGTCTGCCAACGTTGCGTCCAACGTGGATGCGAGAGAGCTGATGGCCCGGGGTCACAAGGGCAAGGCACTGGGAGAGGCCATCCGGAAGGAAAGATTACACCGCATCGCTGAACTGCTGCCCGAACACCCGCACTGAAAACACCGCCTGCCCGACCGTGGCTTTGGTGCTTGGCGGCTTTCCGTTACAATGCGGTCAGTTGCCACCCTGCCTGCGCGGGTACTCAGATTCGCTTGCGCCTTCAGAACCGGAGAGAATCCATGCGTGATGTTGTCATCGTAGCTGCCAAACGTACCGCTGTCGGAAGCTTTGGCGGAGGCCTTTCAAGCCTGCGCGCCGACCAGTTGGGGTCCGCCGTGATCAAGGCTCTGCTTGAAGAAACCGGAGTCCCGGCTAACCAGATCAACGAAGTGGTCCTGGGACAGGTTCTGACCGCCGGCTGCGGCCAGAACCCGGCTCGCCAGGCCTCAATCAATGCAGGCATTCCGGCTTCGGTGCCCGCCATGACCATCAACAAGGTCTGCGGCTCCGGCCTCAAGGCCGTTCACATGGCGGTCCAGGCCATCCGCACCGGTGACGCCGAACTGATGATTGCCGGCGGCCAGGAAAGCATGAGCCAAGCGCCCCACGTGCTGCCCAACAGCCGCAACGGTCAGCGTATGGGTGACTGGAACATGGT
Source organism: uncultured Marinobacter sp. (assembly GCF_947259545.1). Classification (GTDB taxonomy): domain Bacteria; phylum Pseudomonadota; class Gammaproteobacteria; order Pseudomonadales; family Oleiphilaceae; genus Marinobacter. The sequence continues at coordinate 332,541 of NZ_CAMYMK010000002.1, read as the reverse complement.
CGACACCATGATCAAGGACGGCCTGTGGGACGCGTTCAACGATTACCACATGGGCGTCACCGCCGAGAACATTGTCGGAAAATACGGCATTAGCCGCGAAGAGCAGGATGCGTTTGCCGCGGCGTCCCAGCAGAAAGCCGTTGCCGCCAGTAACGCCGGCTATTTTGACAGCCAGATTGTTCCGGTCAGCATCCCCCAGCGCAAGGGCGATCCGCTGGTCGTCGACAAGGACGAAAATCCCCGCGATGGCGTCACTGCCGAAGGTCTGGGCAAGCTGCGTCCGGCGTTCCAGAAGGATGGCACGGTAACAGCCGGCAACGCCTCATCACTGAACGACGGTGCAGCTGCCGTGATTGTATGCAGCGCCGAGAAAGCGAAGGAACTGGGCCTGACACCTCTGGCTACCATCAAGGCACATGCCAACGCAGGCGTTGACCCCACCATCATGGGCACCGGCCCGATTCCCGCGAGTCAGCGCTGCCTCAAGCTTGCCGGCTGGAAAGTCGATGACCTGGATCTGGTGGAAGCTAACGAAGCCTTTGCTGCCCAGGCCATTTCCGTTAACCGGGAAATGGGCTGGGATACCGGCAAGGTCAACGTCAACGGCGGTGCCATTGCCATTGGTCACCCGATTGGTGCGTCTGGCTGTCGGATCCTGGTCACTCTGCTGCATGAGATGACCCGCCGCGATGCAAAAAAGGGCCTGGCCACCCTGTGCATCGGTGGTGGCATGGGTGTCGCGCTTGCCGTCGAGCGCTGATTGCATGCTGCATGTGGTGCTCTACGAGCCGGAGATTCCGCCCAACACCGGGAATATCATCCGGCTCTGCGCCAACACCGGTTGCCAGCTGCACCTGATTGAACCCCTGGGCTTTAACCTGGAGGACAAACAGATGCGGCGTGCGGGCCTTGATTACAGCGAGTACGCCACGGTAAAGGTGCACAAGGACTACCAGGCCTTCCTGGAGAGCGAGCAGCCGGAAAGGCTGTTCGGGCTTACCACAAAGGGCAGCCAGCACTATCATCAGGCCCGCTTTCAGGATGGCGATTACCTGATGTTCGGCCCGGAAACCCGCGGGCTGCCGGAGGACATTCGCAACGGACTGCCACCGGAACATCGCCTGCGGGTGCCCATGCGACCACAAAGCCGGAGCCTGAACCTGTCCAACACAGCCGCACTGGTGGTTTACGAAGCCTGGCGACAACTGGGATTTGAAGGTGCGGTCTGACCCCCGACCCACTTCGGCGAGACATAAAAAAACCGGCAAAAGCCGGTTTATTTATGAAAGCAGATACCTGAACAATAACCTCAGTGAGTCTGCTCTTCTTTTCCTGTTCCTTCGCCCTCTTCCTGCTTGCGCTTGAGCGCCTGGGCGTAGATCGCATCAAAGTTCACCGGAGCCAGCATCAGGGCCGGGAAGCTGCCCTTGTTAACGATGCCGTCGATCGATTCACGGGCGTAGGGGAACAGAATCGTCGGGCAATAGGCACCCAGCATCTGCCCCAACTGCGGGCCTTCAATACCCTGGACCATGAACACACCCGCCTGCTGAATCTCTACAATGTAGGCGACCTTTTCGCCCACTTTTGCCGTCACGGTCAGCGACAGCACCACTTCGTACTGGTTGTCGCTTACCTTGTTGTGAGAAGTGTTCAGATCCAGGTTCACCTGCGGCTTCCACTGATCCTGGAAAACCAGCGGTGAATTCGGCGATTCGAAGGACAGGTCCTTCACATAGATACGCTGAAGCGCGAACTGGGGTTGGTTCTGGTTATCGCTGCCTGCAGCGCCTTGCTGATTCTCAGCCATGTTCAATCCTTTTCGTTTCTCTGACAGTGACCACCGGGGTCACCATTTTTATATTAAGTATTTTACTTCTTGACCAGAGGAAGGTTACTGCCTTTCCAGTCGGCAATGCCACCATTGAGGCGGACCACGTTCTCATATCCTTCCGCTTTCAGCTGCTTTACCGCCATGGCGGAATGCTGGCCCATTTTATCCGCCACGATGATCTGCTTATCCTTGAACTTCTTCAACTCACTGGCGCGACTCTTGATCGCATTGAGCGGAATGTTCACGGAACCGGTAATGCGGCCTTCACCAAACTCCTTGCGGTCACGTATATCCACCACGACGGCTTCATCACGGTTGATCAGGCTTACCGCACCCTGGGCTGAGATTTTCTGTCCGCCACGGCGGGATTCCAGCACAAGAATCGCTAGCAGGAACGCCACAAACAGCGATACCAGAACATAGTGGTTGACGGCAAATTCAATAAACCTGTCCATGAAAACACCCAGTTAATTAGTTTGGCGGGATTATACACACCCTGAACCAGTGACAGAAGGCAGACCTCCGTGGCCTAGCGGAATGAAAACGGTTAGAATCTGCACTCTTGTTTACAAACTTCCAAACCATACCGGATTGAGTGATGACCGCAACGCGTAAGCCGACTGCACTGATTATTCTGGACGGCTGGGGTCACCGTGACCCTGCCGAAGACAATGCCATCAGCAACGCCAACACCCCGTTCTGGGACAAACTCTGGCAGCAGAACCCCAAAACCCTGATCAATACCTCCGGTATGTTTGTGGGGCTGCCACAGGGTCAGATGGGTAACTCCGAAGTCGGCCACATGAACCTTGGCGCCGGCCGCGTGGTCTACCAGAGCCTGACCCGCATCGACAAGGATCTGGAAGACGGCACCTTCGCCAGTAACCCGACGCTGTGCGCGGCAATCGACAAGGCCGTCAGCAGTGGTCGTGCGGTGCACCTGATGGGCCTGCTGTCGCCCGGCGGCGTACACAGCCACGAAGAGCACATTCTGGCAGCCGCCGAACTGGCCGCCGCCCGGGGCGCAAAAGAAGTCTATGTTCACGCCTTCCTGGACGGTCGTGACATGCCGCCACGCAGCGCCAAGCCTTCCCTGGAGAAAGCCGCTGCCAAGCTGAAAAGCCTGGGTGTCGGCCGCGTAGCGTCCATTGTTGGCCGCTATTACGCCATGGACCGTGATAACCGCTGGGACCGCGTGGAAGCGGCCTACAATCTGATGACCACCGGTGATGCCGAGTTTACTGCCACAGACCCGATATCCGCTCTGGAACTGGCCTACGAGCGTGGCGAAAACGACGAATTCGTTGCACCAACACGCATCCATGAAGCAGGCGAGCCGGAGGGCACCATCAATGACGGTGACGCCGTCCTGTTCATGAACTTCCGTGCCGATCGTGCCCGGGAAATGACCCGCTCCTTCGTAGAAAAGGACTTTGAGGGTTTTGAACGGCGCAAGCACCCGGAGCTGGCGGATTTCGTTATGCTCACCGAGTACGCCGCTGATATCCAAACGTCCTGCGCCTACCCGCCCGAACAACTGGTCAACGGCCTGGGTGAATATGTGTCCAACCTGGGCAAAACCCAGTTGCGCATTTCAGAAACCGAAAAGTACGCCCACGTCACCTTCTTCTTCAACGGCGGTCTTGAAACACCGTTTGAAGGTGAAGACCGGATCCTGGTGCCCTCTCCGAAAGTGGCAACCTATGACCTGCAGCCGGAAATGAGTGCACCGGAAGTCACGGACAAGCTGGTGGAAGCCATCAAGAGCGGCAAGTACGACCTGGTGGTGTGCAACTATGCCAACGGCGATATGGTTGGCCATACCGGCAAGCTTGACGCCGCGATCAAAGCTGCGGAGTGCATCGACCACTGCGTGAAGCGTATTACGGAAGCGCTCGAAGAAGTGGGTGGCGAAGCGCTGATCACCGCGGACCATGGCAATTGCGAACAGATGACGGATCCCAATTCCGGGCAGGTCCACACCGCGCACACCATTGGCCCCGTGCCACTGATCTACACCGGTCCGCGTCAGGTCACCCTGCAGGATGACGGCAGCCTGAGCGATGTGGCACCGTCCCTGCTGACGCTCATGGGCCTGGATCAGCCAGCGGAAATGACCGGGCACAGCCTGGTAAGCATCGGTTGAGAGATCGATTGTTTTCCCCACGATTACTGGCAGCGGCACTGATACTCAGTGCACTGCCAGTGCTGGCCAATCAGGACGTCACTCCCGGCCAGATTGAAGAGCTGAAAGAACAGATTGCCGACATTGACCAGTGGCTGGCAAAGGCCGAGAAGGACCGTTCATCCCTGGAGCAGCAGCTGACCGGCATCGAACAGGATATCAGCCGCCTGACCCGGGAACGCCGTGAGCTGCGCCAACAGGCGGAAGAACAGCAACAACGCCTGGCGCAATTGCAGCAGGAAGAAAGAGATCTGAATCGCACCCTGGCCAGCCAGCGCGAAAGCTTGAAAAAGCAGATTCGCGCCGCCTGGATGGAGGGCGATGCGCCTGCAGTGAAAGTCCTGCTTAATGAGATTGATCCCGACAGGATCGCCCGCACAATGACCTATTACGAATACCTCAGCCGGGACACCGTCCAGCGTCTTGAGGTGTTCAATGCCAATCTTCGCCAGCTGAGAGAAACCCAGCGAGAGGCTGAGGCTACCCGCGCTCGATTGGGCAAGCTGGAAGCCGATGTGGCAAAACGCCAGGAAAAGCTCACCAACAACAAAGCCCAGCGCAAACAGACCCTCGCAGCCCTGGACAACGAAATCAGCGAAAGAAAAGATGAACGCAAAGAGCTGGAAGCTGACAGGGCGCGCCTGGAGAAACTGCTGCGCGAGGTGGAAAAAGCCATTGTCGACATCCCGACACCCAACGAGTCCGCCCCGTTCAAGTCACTGAGAAACAAACTCCCCTGGCCCGCCAGAGGCAGGGTTTTCAGTGGCTTTGGCGCCCCCTATGCCGACGGCAAACTCCGCCGTAACGGACTGCTGATGAACACCTCCGAAGATGCGGACATCAAAGCCGTACACTATGGCAGGGTGGTCTTTGCCAACTGGCTGCGGGGCTTCGGCCTGATGACGATTGTCGACCATGGGGATGGCTACATGACGCTCTACGGCCATAGCAGCAGCCTCTACACCAGCCCCGGAGACTGGGTAAAACCCGGCGAGGCCATTGCGGCGGCAGGGCGCACCGGCGGTACCGAAGACCCTGCCCTCTATTTCGAGATTCGCCGCAACGGCAAGCCGGTGAATCCCCGCAGTTGGCTGGCAAAATAGATACACTTCCGGTTATCGGGACCGAGGGCTGACAAACCCGGCCAGTGACGCCATACTGTCCCGGTATACAGGGGACTGCTCAACCATCGGAATATACACAGGATAAGTGAATGAGACGGGCCAGAAGTACACACAACACCAAAATCATCCGCGCACTGACTCTGATTACCTGCTTTATTGCTTTTCCCGGCCTGATTCATGCTCAGGAAGCCGATGACCGTACCGGTGAGCTTCTCGATGGCGTCGAGAATGGCGAACGCGTCCAGATTCAGCTCCCTGATCCCGAAACACAGCTCCCCCTTGATGACCTCCGCAAGTTCACCGAAGTCTTCAGCCGCATCAAGGACGCCTATGTGGAAGAAGTAGAAGACCGGCAACTACTGGAAAGCGCGATCAAAGGCATGCTGTCCGAGCTGGACCCCCACTCCACTTACCTTGCCCCCAAGGATTACGAGCAACTGGAAGAAAGTACCTCCGGTGAGTTCGGCGGTCTGGGTATCGAAGTAGGCATGGAGGACGGCTTCGTCAAAGTGATTGCCCCCATTGACGACACCCCGGCACAGAAAGCAGGCGTGCAGGCCGGCGACCTGATCATCAAACTCGGCGACCAGCCGGTCAAGGGCATGTCCCTGGAGGAAGCGGTCAAGCTGATGCGCGGTAAACCCGGCACAGTCCTGACCCTGACCATTATGCGCGAAGGCGAAAGCGCCCCGATCGAGATTGATGTTGAACGTGACATCATCAAGGTGACCAGTATCAAGTCTCGCCTGATCGAGAACGGCTATGGCTATCTCCGCATTACCCAGTTCCAGGCCGATACCGGTAGCCAGTTTGTCGATGCCCTGAACAAACTGAAAGAAGAGAATGGCAATGACCTTGATGGCCTGGTGATTGACCTTCGCAACAACCCGGGCGGCGTCCTTCAGGCAGCGGTTGAAGCGGCAGACGCCCTTCTCGACGGCGGCCTGATTGTCTACACCGAGGGCCGCATACAGAGCTCGCGCCTGCGCTTCAATGCCAAGGCCGGTGACGTCATGGAAGACACGCCTATTGTCGTGCTGATCAACGGGGGCTCCGCGTCTGCTTCGGAAATCCTCGCCGGCGCACTCCAAGATCACGAACGTGCGGTGGTCATGGGCACCCAGTCTTTCGGCAAGGGCAGCGTTCAGACCGTTATTCCCCTGGATGAGACCCACGCCATCAAGATGACAACCGCCCGTTACTACACCCCGGACGGTCGCTCCATTCAGGCCAAGGGGATCAAGCCGGACATTGAAGTGAGACCGGCTGAATTTCAGGAGATTGACGGCCGGCCGTTCTTTACCGAAGCGGACCTGAGCGGCCACCTGGAAGGTCAGAGTGAAGGAAAGGAAGCACCCACACCCGAGCAGGAACAGGACGCGTCGGCAGCGGAGCAGGATTTCCAGCTACGCTCCGCGCTCAACCTGCTCAAGGGCCTGAAGATTCTGGATAAGCGCGGCAACAAGGTCCGCGCCGATAAAACGGAATAATGCCCTTGAGACTGCTGATACCACTGCTGGTCGCAACACTGCTGACATCCGTGGCCCGGGCTGAAGAGCCCGGACCAACCCGCGAGGGGGAGATGCCCCCCACTATCGCCATCATCATTGATGACATGGGGCATAACCTGCATGAAGGCAAACGCCTGATTAACCTGGAGCAACCGGTTACCCTGGCCTTCCTGCCCTATCGGCGCCACACCGTGGCTCTGGCAACGCTGGCCCACCAGAAGCAAAAGGAAGTCATGCTTCACGCCCCCATGGCGAACACCCGAAATTTCGGGCTGGGCCCCGGCGGGCTAACGCCGGAGATGGACAGACAGAGTCTGAAGACCACACTGCGCCGGGCGCTGCAATCCATCCCTCACGTTAAAGGCGTGAACAATCACATGGGCAGCCTGCTGACCCAGCAATTACAGCCCATGGACTGGGTGATGTCCGAACTGGACCTGTATCCGGTGTACTTTGTCGACAGTCGCACTATTGCTTCCTCCATTGCCGGCCAGGTCGCTGGCGCCTATCGCATCCCGACCCTGACCCGGGATGTCTTTCTGGATCATGAGCAAACCGAGGAATTTGTCGACCGGCAGTTCCGTCTTCTGGTTAAGCGGGCGCGAGAAAACGGCAGTGCCATCGGCATTGGACACCCACACAAGGTGACGGTGGACTACCTAGAGAAAAACCTGCCTAAGCTGGATGAGCAAGGCATCGCGGTCGCAACGGTGAGCGGCCTGTGGGCGATCCGGAATAACAATCAACAGATGTTTGCCGAAGGTGAGAAACAGCCGATCCGGACAACCTACGCCAGGGGCGAATAGGTCTACAAGATCAGGCCTGAGCTGTCGGATCAGGCGAAGCCGTAATCCGACAAACCCTATTTAATCCCTGACTTCTATTCCCTGAGCCTTCATAAACGCCTTGGCCTCGGGGATGGTGTGCTGGCCAAAATGGAAAATCGAGGCCGCCAGCACCGCATCCGCACCGCCGTCGGTTACTCCGTCCGCCAGATGCTGCAGCTCGCCAACACCACCGGATGCAATCACCGGCACCGATACCGCATCACTAACCGCACGGGTCAGTCCGAGATCAAAGCCAATCTTGGTACCATCCCGATCCATGCTGGTGAGCAGCAATTCACCGGCGCCCAGCTCGGTCATCTTGCGCGCCCATTCCACTGCATCCAGGCCGGTCGGTTTGCGACCGCCGTGAGTGAAGATTTCCCAGCGCGGCGCTTCACCCTCGGCTGATACCCGCTTGGCATCGATCGCCACCACAATGCACTGGCTGCCGAAGCGGTCGGCGGCTTCCCGCACGAATTCCGGGTTGAACACGGCAGCGGTATTGATAGACACCTTGTCAGCGCCGGCATTCAGCAGCTTGCGGATATCTTCGACGGTCCGCACGCCACCGCCCACGGTCAGCGGGATAAAGACTTCTGCCGCCATACGCTCTACGGTTTCGTAGGTGGTGTCACGGCTTTCGTGACTGGCAGTGATGTCCAGGAAGGTAATCTCGTCCGCACCCTGTTCGTTGTACTTGCGGGCCACTTCCACGGGATCACCCGCGTCACGGATATCGACAAAGTTCACGCCTTTCACCACGCGGCCCTTGTCCACGTCCAGGCAGGGAATGATGCGTTTGGCCAGTCCCATAGTCGTGTGTCCTTATGCCTTGAGGCTGTCGCAGTAGGCCTGAGCCTCTGCCACATCCAGGGTGCCCTCATAAATGGCGCGCCCGGTGATAGCGCCAAGGATACCCTTCTCGGCCACGGTCGCCAGGCGCTTCAGGTCATCCATGTTGGTGACGCCACCAGAGGCGATGACCGGAATACCACCGGCTTCGGCCAATGCAGCGGTCGCTTCAACGTTCACGCCCTGCATCATGCCGTCACGGCTGATGTCGGTATAGACAATGGAATCGACGCCGTCGTTGGCAAAGCGTTTCGCCAGGTCGGTGGCCATGACTTCAGACACTTCCGCCCAGCCGTCGGTCGCGACCCGGCCGTCTTTGGCGTCCAGCCCAACAATGATGTGACCCGGGAATTTCTTGCACATCTCGGTGACAAAGTCCGGCTCTTTCACCGCCTTGGTACCAATAATCACCCATTGCACACCGGCTTTCAGATACGCCTCGATGGTTTCAGCAGAGCGGATGCCGCCGCCAATCTGGATTGGCAGATCCGGGTACTTGCGGGCGATGGCCTGGACGATTTCACCATTAACCGGCTCACCGGCGAAGGCACCGTTCAGATCGACCAGGTGCAAACGACGGGCACCGGCTTCCACCCAGCGGGTGGCCATATCAACGGGATCGTCACCGAACACGGTGGAGTCGTCCATGCGTCCCTGACGCAGGCGAACACATTTGCCGTCTTTCAGATCAATGGCGGGGATAATCAGCATTTTCCAGTCCAGTCAGTAAAATTCTTCAGTAACTGCAGCCCCGCCCGGGCACTTTTCTCCGGGTGGAACTGCGCTGCAAAGATATTGTCTTTCGCCACTGCAGCGGCGAGATCAACGCCGTAATGGCTGCGACCGGCGATATCGGCGTTACCTTTGGCTTCGGCGTAGTAGCTGTGCACAAAGTAGAAACGGTCGCCGTCGGGAATGTTGTGCCAGAGCGGGTGTTCGACAGTCTGATAGACTTCGTTCCACCCCATATGTGGCACTTTCAGACGCTCGCCGTTTTCCGTCAGGTTGTCACCGAAGTAACGCACCTGAGACGGGAACAGGTCGATACAGTCGACGCCGCCGTTTTCTTCGCTGCGGGACATCAGCGCCTGCATGCCGACGCAGATACCCAGGAACGGGCGATCCTGCGACACTTCGCGCACCAGGGTGTCGACCCCCAATCGGCGGATTTCGGCCATGCAATCGCGGATCGCACCGACACCGGGCAAGATTACCCGATCGGCTTCGCGGATCTGATCGGCATTGTCAGTGACCAGTACGGTGGTGTCCGGGGCTACGTGCTCTACCGCTTTTTTAGCAGAGTGAAGGTTGCCCATGCCGTAGTCGATAATGGCAACGGTTTTCATGGTAATGCGGTGTCCTTCGATGACCGGTTACAGTGAGCCTTTGGTGGACGGGGTAATACCCGCCATTCGCTCGTCCATCTCGATAGCCATACGCAGGGCGCGACCGAAGGCCTTGAATACTGTCTCAATCTGGTGGTGCGTATTCTTGCCCTTCAGGTTATCGATGTGGAGGCTCACCATGGAGTGGTTCACGAAGCCATGGAAGAACTCTTCGAACAGGTCCACGTCAAAGCCGCCCACGGCAGCCCGGGTGTAGGGAACGTCCATCATCAGGCCAGGCCGGCCCGACAGGTCGATCACCACCCTGGAAAGGGCCTCATCCAGTGGCACATAAGCGTGACCGTAGCGACGGATACCCTTCTTGTCACCAACGGCCTGCTTGAAGGCCTGACCGAGGGTGATGCCAATGTCTTCCACGGTGTGGTGGTCATCAATGTGCAGGTCGCCCTTGGAGACGATGTTCAGATCCACCAGACCATGACGGGCGATCTGATCCATCATGTGCTCAAGGAACGGCACACCGGTGTCAAAGGTGGATTGCCCGGTACCGTCGAGGTTGATCTCAACGGTGATCTGCGTTTCAAGGGTATTTCTCTCTACCCGAGCCTTACGTTCGGCCATGGGGACTCCAGGTTATGAATAGGCACAATGCCGGAAACTGATTGTTTGCGGATTATACCTTTTCTGAATCCCCGAGTCCCACCATGACCTTCAATGGAGTTGATAGCTTCCCTGTCAGAAGGCTTTCTTGAGGTTATTCATGTAGGTATCCACCAAGCTGTTGAACTCGTGCTTGATGACCGGACTGATGGCCAGCTTCAACATGCCGGGCAGTGGCACAGTGAGTTCGGCTTTGGTCTGGAACTTGACGGCGGTGACGTTATCCCCTTTGGAGGTAATCGTCCAGGAGCCACGAACCACGCCGTTGCCTTCACCCTTTACCGGTTCCCAGGTAATCCTGCCGCTGCTCTTGTCAGCGGCATACTTACACGCATAGACGGACTGAATGGCGTGCTTGTCGACACCCACCTTCTCCATCTCCCAGCGATAGGCGTTGTCGCCCAGGTCCACCAGCTTGTCCACTTTCGGGAAGTGGCTGGCAGAACGGGGCACATCGGCGAGAAGATCGAATACATCATCGTAACTGCCCGGTATGTCCAGTTCCCGGTTCAGCTCGATCGATACAGTAATAGCCACAGCCAGCTCCTTTTTGTCTCTGAAGAGTTATTAAAGTTATTACACGTTATTGTCAGAAAACAGTTCGCTATTTTGGCCTATCACTAACGTATTGTCATACATACGCGCTTTTATTTTGTTACCCCTGCGTTATCCTTAACTCTGTTCGCCCTGCGCTGCCCGAACGCATAAAAATGGAAGGAAGCCCGAATTATGAAAGCTGTTCGCTACATCGCCTTCGCCATCATCGGCCTGATTATCCTGGCAATTGCCGCTGTTGCGGTTGCCGTTATGGTTATCGACCCCAACGCCTACAAACCCCAGATTGAGAAAGCCGCCGAAGACAACACCAATCTCGACCTCATCCTGGGCGGTGATATCGGCTGGTCTTTCATCCCCCTCGGCCTGGAACTCAACGATGTGGAAGCCACCCTTGAGGGCGAACGCTTCGTCCGACTGGATCGACTGGTGGCCCAGCTGGACTTCTGGTCACTGATCGCCATGTCGCCGCAAGTGAACACCTTCCTGCTGGATGGCCTGGATGCACGCCTGAACGTGGATAAAGACGGCAATGGCAACTGGACCCGCATCATGCCGGAAGGTGACGTAGCTGACAGCCAGCAGCCTGCCGAGGAACAGCAAGGCGAGCCGGTCCAGGAGGACACCGAAGCCGGAGGCGGCGAGCCTCTGAACTTCAACGTGGAGAACGTGGAAATCAGCAACGCCCAAGTTCACTACAACGATGCAAGCACTGGCCAGTCCGTGACCCTGGAAGACTTCACAGTGAATGCCAGTGACATCACTCTGGGCAGCAGCTTTCCGCTGGATATCAGTTTCCGGGTTGAAACCAACCAGCCCCAGCTTGCAGTGGACGGCCGCCTGAGCGCCCTGCTCGCCGCAAACGAAGCGCTGAACGAATTTGGCATCTCTGACCTCGAAGCGGTATTCGACATGAAGGGCGAACCGTTTGGCGGCAAGGCGGTGACCGCCAAACTGGCCGGCGCCATCGAAGCCAACCTCGAGAACGAGACGGCCAGCATTAACGGTCTCACCGCCAGCCTCGCCGACCTGACAATCAACACCGACCTGTCGGTTCAGGGTTTTGGTGACAATCCTAAGCTGGACGGCACCCTCAGCATTGACGAATTCTCCCTCAGGAAACTGCTGGCAGCCCTTGGTCAGCCAGCCATAGAAACCGACGATCCGGATGTCCTCAAGGCCATCTCATTCTCTACCAAAATCGGGGGGCCGGCCGGCTCGGTGGCGCTGAGTGACCTGTCCATCAGCCTCGATGACACCACCTTTACTGGCGGAGGCAGCTACACCCTGAACAACAGCGCCGTTGCGCTGAACCTTCAGGGGGATGCCATTAATGCAGACCGCTACCTGCCGCCCACGCCGGAAGAGGATCAAGGCGGAGCCGCCAGCGAACAAGAAAAAGACAGCACGGAGAAGACCGGCGGCACCGCTCAGGCATCGGCCGAGGAAAGCGACCTGCTGCCCCTGGAAACCCTGCGCAGTCTTCTGCTGGATGTTGATCTTGGCCTGGGCGAGCTGATCATCAGCAACCTCACCATCAACGAGATCAAATCGTCCATTACCGCCAAGAATGGCGTGCTGAAAGTGGACGAGTTCAGCGGCAAGCTGTACGACGGCAGCTTCGGCGCTAATGTCACCCTGGACGCACGCACGGATAGTCCGAAATGGGCAATCGGCTCCAAGGTCAACAATGTGCAGACCCTGCCATTGCTGACGGATCTGGCCGAAGTCGACATGCTCTCCGGTGGCGCCAACCTGTCAGTGGATGTCAAAACCACCGGCAACAGGATTTCCGCCCTGCGAAACAATGCCAAAGGCGAAGTCGGCTTCAACCTCGCCAAAGGCGAGTTCCGAAAAATGAACCTGACTCGCATGGCGTGCCAGGGCATTGCACTGGCAAATCAGGACACCCTGAGCACCAGTGACTGGGGCACCATCACACCCTTCAACGACATGAAGGGCACGCTGAAGATCGACGGCAACACCCTCAACAACACTGACCTGGTCGCGGCCCTGGCCGGCATGCGCCTGGAAGGCGACGGCACCGTCGACCTGCAGCAAACCAACCTGGACTACGAGTTGGGCCTGCGGATTGTTGGCGAAATTCACCGCGATGAAGCCTGCCGCGTAACCGAGTACGTTAAGGACGCAGTCATCCCGGTTGAGTGCCGCGGCAACTTCTCCGAAGACCCTGCTGGCCTGTGCTCCTTTGACGGTTCCCGCTTCCGGGACACCCTGAAGGACATCGCTGCCAACGCGGCAAAGGCAAAGGTCAAGGAAGAAACCGATCGCGCCAAAGACAAAGCCAAAGAAAAAGTTCAGGAAAAAATCGACGAACAACTGGGAGAAGAAGGCGACAAGATCAAGGACGCGGTGAAGGGGCTGTTCAACCGATGAGTGACAGTTTCGCCCGGGATTTGCTCGCATGGTACGACGAACACGGCAGGCATGACCTGCCGTGGCACCACAACCGCACCCCTTATCGGGTCTGGGTATCGGAGATCATGCTGCAGCAAACCCAGGTCACCACGGTGATTCCCTACTTCCAGGCCTTCATGCAGCGGTTCCCGGATGTTCAGGCCCTGGCGGAGGCGCCGGAGGACGACGTACTCAGCCACTGGTCCGGCCTTGGCTATTACGCCCGCGCCCGCAACCTGCAGAAAGCCGCCAGAACCGTGGTTAACGACTTTGGCGGCGAATTCCCGGCGGATCAGGAAAAGCTGGAATCCCTCACCGGTATCGGCCGCTCCACAGCGGCTGCCATTCTGGCCCAGGCATTCGGCAAACGGGCGGCTATTCTCGACGGCAACGTCAAACGCGTACTCGCCCGCTACCATGCGGTGCCGGGCTGGCCGGGACAAACCAGGGTACTCAACACCCTGTGGGAGCATGCCGAAAAGCATACCCCGGATAACCGGGTACGGGACTATACTCAAGCCATCATGGATCTGGGCGCCATGGTGTGTTCCCGCACTCGCCCCGCATGCGAGACATGCCCACTGCAACGCGGCTGCCTTGCCTACAGGAAGAGCGAAGTCAGCCTTTACCCCGGTTCAAAGCCCAAGAAGGCGAAACCGGAGAAAACCACCTGGATGGTCATCCTCGAAGACAGCGAGGGACGCATCATGCTGGAAAGACGCCCTCCCAGCGGTATCTGGGGCGGCTTATGGAGTCTTCCCGAGCTTGACCCCGCATTCAGCTCGGATGAGCTTCCCGAGGCCTGTGAGCAGGCGTTTGGCTTTGACTGCAGCGATGCCGAACTGATTGGTGGCTTTCGCCACACCTTCAGCCACTACCACCTGCATATCCAGCCCGCGAGGCTTTCAGTGAACGCCAGTAACACCATCGCTGACAATGACAGCCAGCGCTGGCTGCACCGGGACCAGGCCCTCACTCTGGGCCTACCTGCTCCGATACGCACGCTGCTGACCAACCCCGAGCAAACCGCATTGCTCTGAGCTCACACACTGACCGGCCCCCACCACGATCTGTTATCATCGTCGCCAGTTATCTACACGGCCAATTCCAATAGGAGCAGACATGAGCCGCACCGTTTTCTGTCGCAAGTATCAGGAAGAACTGGAAGGACTGGATTTCCCGCCCATGCCCGGCAAGAAAGGCCAGGAGATCTGGGAAACCGTCTCAAAGAAAGCCTGGGAAGAATGGCAGAAGCAGCAAACCATGCTGATCAACGAAAAACACCTGAGCCTGATGGATCCCAAAACCCGCAAATACCTGCAGGCCCAGATGGAACGCTTCTTCAACAACGAGCCCTTCGACAAGGCGGAAGGCTACGTACCGCCGGAAAAATAACCTTTATTGATCAAAGGCTGAGCAATCCGCAAAAGATCCGGAAATTTTTAGCCCCCAGCCTTGACTCAAAACAACGAAACCGGTTTAATAGCGCCCCGTTGCACAGCAGTAGCGCAACATGCCCGGATAGCTCAGTCGGTAGAGCAGGGGATTGAAAATCCCCGTGTCGGTGGTTCGATTCCGCCTCCGGGCACCATTAAGAATTCTGACGAAGCCCGCCTTGTGCGGGCTTTGTTTTTTATGGCGTCCGCGAAACGCCAATTCTCACTCCGCCTTTACGGCTCACGCGGTGGCCAGTTGCTCCTGCTCCGCGAGGAAAGCATCGATCTCCTTGAGGTATTCCCGGTTGTCATGATCCCACGGGTGGAAACCCGGACGGAAGTAATCGAGGTAGTTTCCGATCTGCTTTCGCAGCATACCAATATCACCAAAGGTATAACGGAAGAACTGGCGCCACCCCTTCAGGTTCCCCAGATGCCCTTCTGCCCGCAGAGCCTCGATGAAAACCGGTATGATCAATCCCCAGAAGACAAGGGTTGCCAGGACGAGACCAAAGCTTCGCAGACTATACGCTTTAATGCCGGTCCCCATCACTGCTTCGAAAACATCAAACGCTACTGCCTTATGTTCGGTTTCTTCCAGGGCATGCCAACGCCAGAGTGCCGCGTATTTTGGGTCAGCGCCATTGGTCAAACGGGGCTCTTTTAGCACACTGTCCGCCAGCAAGGCAGTAAAGTGCTCAAGGGCAATCGTGCCACTCAACGACACGGGCCTGGAATGCTTGGTGAAGCCATCAAGAATCCTCTTGACCCGCTTCTCGAATCGAGCCGCAGCCGGTACTTTATTAAAGAAGGCCGAGTTATAGACCTCATGCTCTCTACCATGCATAGCCTCTTGCCCGATGAATGCCGAAACGGCCTTCTTCAGTTCCGGATCGGTAATCTGGTCTCGATACGCACGGACGCTGTCAATAAAGAATCGCTCGCCCACAGGGAGTATTGCCGAGAAAGTATTCAGAAACGCAGTGAATACCGGACCAGCTGCTGTATTCCAGTTTGAGATTTTGCTCTCATCCAACTTGAAATCCAGGTCTCTGCGCACGGGGATCAGCATGGGTCGGTCAGAACTCTTACGTTTCGCCATTTTCAAGGATGGCTCAATGCTTGTTATTTTACTCATGAGAAAAACCTTGTTCGTTGAGAGGCGCATACTGGCCAAAGTCGCAAGTAGGAAATGGGCAATACTGCGCCTTCAGCCCCGGTGACTATTGAGATTCATCATAGAGGCCGACTTGAACTTAAAGGAATGGGAAAAAGCACCAAACGGCTAGCAAAAACGTCCAACACACATAAAAAAACAAGAAAAATATTTTTAATACAGACACTTAAAGACGCCTCTTCGGTCGTCTCCATTCAGATTGTCCCCTTATGACACACCTCTAAACTCAACCTTGCCGGCCAGCAGGTTGAACTGATGGGGCGGGGGCCCGCAGCGTCTGACTTCGGCGGGTATCATCAAGATGTCCCATAAAAAATAACCGCTAGCCATGTAGCGGTTATTTTGCGAGCTTTGTTATTTCTGGTGTCCACTTACTTCTGACCTATCGGCTTATAAGCCCGATACCCCTGCCCGTCAGCCCCCTTCTTGACCGTAAAGTACTCAGATCTCGCGACCAACAGATCAGAAAACTTCTTGGCGCCATAGGTCCGGGGATCGAAATCCGGGCGAGTGCGTTTGAGGAAGGAACCGGCTGCGGAAAAGGTCGCCCATCCCTGATCGTCCTGGGTTTGTTCCCAGGCTCGTTTGAGCAGTGCGACTTCCTCAGGAAGCTTTTCGGATTTCTTTTTCGGCGCTTCTTTTGCCGCTTTGGCCGGCTCATCCGACGTCACTTCCTCCGGATACTCCAGGTTCTCGGTGAAAAGAAAGTCATCACAGGCACTGCGGAATGAAACCGGCGTCTTCTTCTCGCCGAAGCCGAAGACATAGATCTCAGACTCCCTCAGCCGGGACGCCAGCTTGGTGAAGTCGCTGTCGCTGGAGACAAGAGCAAAAGCATCGAACTTGGAGGAGTATAGAAGATCCATGGCATCAATGATCATGGATGCATCGGTCGCGTTCTTGCCCTTGGTGTAGGCGAACTGCTGGATCGGCTGGATGGCCAGTTCATTGAGCACGGTCTTCCAGTTCTTGAGGCTGTCCACCGACCAGTCGCCATACGCCCGCTTCACCACCACATGCCCGTGAGAGGACAGTTCCTCTATAATCAGGGGCAATTTTGACAACTGAGCATTGTCTGCATCGATCAATACGGCAATCTTTTTATGCTGTTCAAGATCTTTCAACGGCGCTGTACCTTTGTTGTTGCATGCTGATACTCAGCATAGACGTTCTGACTGGAAAGACCTCTCAGGCAATCTGCCGAACCGCCCCCGGCGCCCCGGCTGCAAGAACCGCTGCTCCTGACACACAAACCGCCATGGTCAACACAATGGGCAATAACGAACCGCCGCTGAGCGTGGCTGATATCGCGCTGATGGTGCCGGCGATGGTGAATTGCGACGCACCCAGCAAGGCAGCTGCCGTGCCACCAAGGTGCGGGAAGAACTCCAGGGCGTTGGCCATGTTGTTTGGCACGATGGCCCCCATGAAGCCCACGGCAACGATGATACAGGCTGCAACAGCCCAATAGGGAGCGGCAGCCCAGGCGCAGAGCACCAGTGCGATGATTGCAACGGTCTGGAGGAAAACGGAAACCCTGAGAATATCGACGGACTCAAAACGATTCAGAAGCCGGCGGTTCAACAGGTTAATACAGGCCATGGCCCCAATGTTGGCGGCGAACAGGCCGGAGAACATGGCTTTGGATAACCCGAACCATTCCTGGTAGATAAAGGATGCATGGGTAATAAAAACCATCATGGCGCTGAAGCACAACGCCTGCAGCCCGATGAACCTCATGGTCACCGGGTGTCGCAGCACCAGCAGATAGTTGGTCACCAGAGTATGAACGGGCGTTGACTCTCTCTCCGGCCTCGGAAGGCGCCGGAACAACGCGAAATGCAGGATGACCGCCAGCACCATCGCGTACCCCGTCAGCATCAGGAAGATGGCCGGCCAGTCACTGATGGTCAGCAGCAATGATCCTATGGAGGGCGCAAGCGCCGGGGCAATAAACATGATTAGCCCGATGAGCCCGAACAATCGGGCCGCCTCGGAACCCTGGCTCTGATCCCGGACGATAGCCGGAACCGATACCGCGCAGAAGGCACCACCAATACCCTGGATCACCCGCCAGAACAGCATCTGATTGATCGTATCTGCGTGGGCAACCATAAAGGCTGCCCCGACAAATATCGACAACCCGCCCAGCAGAACCTGCTGGCGACCATAACGATCAGATAACGGCCCGCCGACAAGCTGAGCCAGCCCCAATGCGCCAACGTAGGCACTGAGGGTTAACCCAATCTGTCCGTGGGAGGCGCCCAGGGCATCGGAGATGTCCGGAAAGGCTGGCAGGTAGGCGTCCAGTGCCAACGGTCCCAGTGCGACCGTCATTCCCAATAGAATCGCCAGCTGAATCTGGGGCATAAAAACGTGAGAGCTCTGCGGGAAGGAGAATCAAGGATTTTCGTAAAACCACCTGTCAGGCAGCTTTGCGGAAATCCTCGATTCTCACCGTCTTGTCACGCTTCCGCTTGTACTTGCTTTTGTCTTCCACCACCCTCATGTGGTACTTCGGTGTTTTCAGCTCACGCTGCACAGTACTATGCTGTGTGGGCTTTGCCCTTTTTTTGGCCATGGCGAATTCTCCGGTTGGCACTGTCGTGGGTTTTCGGTGCCAAGTTTAGCACCTTCCGTTCACACTTCAGCAAAGGGACTATAAGGGATATCACTCACACTCTCAGTTCCTCGCCAGGTGCCAACGAATATAGGTAGATCTGTGTAATTGCGCTGGCCGGGTGCCGGACATGAAATACAACAACCCTTGCTCAGGAGGCCACCATAGTGCTCATTGCCTTGCTTGCCATTTTTGCCGGTCTGGCGCTTCTGGTCTGGAGCGCTGATCGGTTTGTTGAGGGCTCTGCGGTCACCGCCGGGCATTTTGGCATGCCGCCACTGCTGATCGGGATGGTCGTGGTTGGCTTCGGCACCTCCGCACCTGAGATGGTAGTTTCCGCCTTGGCCGCCTCACAGGGTAATCCCGGACTGGCGCTGGGCAACGCCTACGGCTCCAATATCACCAATATTGCCCTGATTCTCGGTATCACTGCGGTGATTTCTCCAATTGCGGTGCATTCCCAGGTCATGCGGAAGGAGCTGCCCATTTTGATCCTGGTGACGCTCCTGGCAGTTTGGCAGCTTCTGGATGGTTCTCTCAGCCGGCTCGATGCCGTTGGCTTACTCCTGACCTTTGCCGCATTGCTTACCTGGAGCATCTGGTCGGGCATGAAGCAACCGGATGACCCTCTCGCGGGTGAAGTGAGCGCGGAGTTGAAAGCGCACGCCATGCCCATTCGCAAGGCGGTGTTCTGGCTGGTGGCCGGGCTGATTCTGCTGATCATCAGTTCCCGCATGCTGGTTTGGGGGGCGGTAGACCTGGCCACAGCGTTTGGCGTAAGCGATCTGATCATCGGACTGACCATTGTGGCCATTGGAACCTCATTACCGGAACTGGCATCGTCTGTCATCGCTGCCCGCAAAGGCGAGCATGATCTGGCACTGGGCAATATTCTTGGCTCCAACCTGTTCAACACCCTGGCAGTTGTGGGTATTGCCGGCATGATTGCGCCAATGTCGGTAGCAGACGAAGTTCTGGTGCGGGATCTTCCCGTAATGGCGGGACTTACCCTCGCGCTGTTTGTGCTTGGCTACGGTTTCCGTGGTCCTGGCCGGATCAACCGGGTGGAAGGTGGTCTGCTAATGACTTGCTTTATCGGTTACACCGCCTACCTGGTGTCCACCACGTTCGGGCAGTAACCTGCCCGAACTCAACGACAGCGGGGCCCTAACGCAACAGACATTCGCGGCTGAGGGCCTGGCTCACCTCCCTGCGCTGGCGCCGCAGGCGGTTGCCCCGGTCATTGCTGTAACCGGCCCTGAGTTGCTGCTGAATTCTGGCCAGACGCTTACGGTACCCTCCACACATTTTCTGATGGCGCGCTTCCGCTTTCTTCCGGGCGGCGGTAGAGCGCCGGTCCGAACCGGATCGTTCCAGACTGCGACTTACCTGTTGATTGATGGTGGTTACACGCCTGCCCTGTTCGATGTTCTCGGACATGGGCACAACCGAGGGCTCGGTAAGCGTTACGGTATCGTGCTCGCGACTCGGTGGTTGTCTATCACTGAAGTGCACCACACCATCGGCGTCCGTCCAGGTATATACACCTGCTGACACCGATAATGCGAACAATGAAGCTATAAGAAAGACGGCCAAACTCCCTGGCATATGATTCCACTCCCTGTGGTTTCAAAAATGAGCCAGGGACTATAGCAGAGGTTATTGGTCCAGTAATTCGATCCAGTGCTGAACCGGTACATCCGCTTTGGTTTCCAGGTGCATCTGGCACCCGATGTTGGCGGTGACAATGCGGTCCGGATGATCGACGGTCAGCGCTTTCAGCTTGTTGTCCAGCAGCTTCTGGCTCATCTCCGGCTGGAGCACGGAGTAGGTACCGGCTGACCCGCAGCACAGGTGCTTGTCTTTGGTAGCAGCCAGGTTCACGCCCGCTTTGGTCAGGACCTGCTCCACCACGCCATTCTGCTTCATGGCATGTTGCAGGGTGCAGGGGCAGTGGAACGCCACCTTACCCGGGCTCTGGGTCACTTTGAGTTTTTCCAGGTCCTGCTGGAGCAGGAACGCACCCAGATCGATGGTCAGCTCACTCACCTTTTTCGCCTTGGCGGCGTACACCGGATCATCCTTCAGCAGATGACCATAGTCCTGCACCATGGCGCCACAACCGGAGGCAGTCATGATAATGGCTTCGGCACCGGCTTCGATAGCGGGCCACCAGGCATCGATGTTCTGGCGCATGCGCTCCAGGCCTTTCTCGTGTTCGGAAAGGTGGTAGTTCACCGCACCACAGCAACCGGCCGCTGGCGCTTCCACCATGGTGATACCGAGGCGATCAAGCACACGGGCAGCAGCGGCGTTGGTGTTGGGCGTTGCGGAGGGCTGCACGCAACCGGCCAGCGCCAGCACGATGCGGCTATGGCTAGCCTCAGGCCAGGGGCTGGCTTCTTTTCTGGGCGGCACTTTGGTGCGCAGCTTTTCCGGCAATGCCGGACGGAACAATTGGCCGAGGCGCAACAGCAAACCGAACAGTTTGCGGTTGGGAAGGACTCGTGCCAGTGCCCAGCGCACCCACTTGTCTTTCGGCGGGCGGGGCATTTCCTGATCGATCAGGCCACGGCTGATATCCACCAGGCGGCCGTACTGGACGCCGGAGGGGCAGGTGGTTTCGCAGCTGCGGCAGGTGAGGCAGCGGTCCAGGTGTTCGCGGGTTTTTTCGGTGACTTCCTGGCCTTCGAGGAACATTTTCATGAGGTAGATGCGACCGCGGGGGCCGTCGCGCTCGTCATTGAGTTCCTGATAGGTGGGACAGGTTGCCGTGCAGAAGCCGCAGTGGACGCAGGCCCGCAGGATGGACTCGGCCTCCTGTCCTTCCGCGGTGTTGGCAAATTGTTGAACTAAATTGGTTTGCATGATTTACCTAGCCTTCTGGATTCGAGTACAAGCGTCTGAGCACCGCCTTCCGAAACACGCTACAAGCACATCCATGTGCGCTTGGGCTCCGCCATCCATGGCTCCGCACAGTTTCGGAAGGCGGCACTCAGACGCTTCCCGGACATTTCAGTTGATTACAACCAGCTATAGAGCCGGCCCGGGTTAAAAATGCCGTCGGGATCGAACGAGTTCTTTAATCGCCGCTGTATGCCTTTCAGGGCATCCGGCTGGTGTTGCATCACTTCCCCCCCGCGATCACCGCCACGGAACAGGCTGACCTGTCCCCCAGCCTCTTTGGCCAGCGCCTCCATCTGTTTCAATTCCGCGTTGCCGCGGTACCAGCGCTGGGAGCCGGCCCAGTCGATCAGCCAGGGGCCGTCGAGCTTTGGATTAGCAGCAGTCGAGCCGACGGAGAAGCGCCATAACGGGTCGTCACCGGTGAAGAACTCATGGCCCATATCCTGGATCTGGCGCCAGAACTGGTCGCCGTTTTCCATCACGTCGCCGGACCATTTCTGTGCGGTGGCTTCCACCGCTGAGCGAGCGCCGGACAGGCGGAGGTAGACTTTGCCGTCGAGCCAGCAGGCGGCGGTGATGGGCTTGGGTTCAGCCGCGCGGCTGTTCATGTAGTGGATGACGTCGTCCGCGGACATTTCCTGTGCCAGGGTCAGGGTAGCGGCGGGTTTGGGCATGACTTTCATACTGATTTCGGTCAACACCCCCAGGGTGCCCATGGCGCCGGCCTGGAGCCGGGATACGTCGTAGCCAGCCACGTTTTTCATTACTTGGCCACCGAAGCGCAGATGCTCCCCCTTGCCGTTGATCAGCCGTACACCGAGCACCTGATCACGCACAGAACCCGCCCAGGGGCGTGCCGGACCTGACAGGTTGCAGGCGAGCGTGCCACCGATGGTGGAGTCTTCGCCAAAGTGCGGTGGTTCGAAGTGCAATGCCTGCCCTTCTTCAGCCAGGGTGGCTTCAATTTCTTTCAGGGGGGTACCGGCGCGCACGGTGAGTACCAGTTCCACCGGGTGGTAGTCGACGATTCCTGTGTGTTCTCCCACATTGAGAGTACCGGCATCCAGATCGGCAGCACGGCCCATGAAGGCCTTGGTACCACCACCAACAATATTGAGTTTGTGTCCGCCATCGCGGGCCTGGAGCACTTGCTCCTGTAGTGTCTGGAGATTATCAGCCATGGGCGGCTTCCGTATGGTCGTGCTTGTGTAATTTGTATTCGAGTGAGCGGTATTCCTGGCAGAACCGCAAAGCCGGGACGCCTTTACCGGGGTTCAGGATGCCCTTCGGGTCGAATGCAGCTTTGAGGTCATGGAACTGTTGCAGTTCTTCATCGTTGAACTGCACAGCCATCTGGCGAACTTTCTCAACACCCACGCCGTGTTCCCCGGTGATACAGCCGCCCACTTCCACACACAGGGAAAGGATGCTGCTACCAAAGGCCTCGGTACGTTCGAACTCGCCGGGCACGTTCGCATCGAACAGGATCAGCGGGTGCAGGTTGCCGTCTCCGGCGTGAAAAACATTGGCCACCCGCAGGCCGAACTCTTCCGACATTTTCTCCATCTCGGTCAGAACGCGGGCAATCTCCCGACGCGGAATGGTGCCGTCCATGCAGTAGTAGTCCGGCGAGATGCGGCCCACGGCCGGGAAGGCGGACTTGCGCCCCTTCCACAGCAACGCTCGCTCTTCCTCGCTCTGGGAGGTGCGCACCGAGGTGGCGCCCAGCTTGCGAAAGACCTCTTCCGCTTCGGCGATGTGCTCATGGACTTCCTCTTCGGTGCCGTCCACTTCACACAGCAGCAAGGCTTTGGCATCGCGGGGATAGCCGGCCTGGGCAAAGTCATCGGCGGCGATAATGGCGTGGCCGTCCATCATTTCCAGGCCTCCGGGGATGATGCCGTGGGCGATGATGCCACCAACGGCGTCTCCGCCTTTCTGTACGCTGTCGAAACCGGCCATCACCACCTGGGCGACTTCCGGCTTGGGCAACAGCTTGACCTTCACTTCCGTGACTACACCCAGCAACCCTTCAGAGCCGGTCATCAGCGCGAGGAGATCCATACCGCAACTGTCGAGGCCATCACTGCCGACGGTGACTACATCGCCCTCAACGGTGACCATTTCCACACTCAGGATGTTGTGCACGGTCAGGCCGTACTTCAGGCAATGTACGCCGCCGGAGTTTTCCGCCACATTGCCGCCGATGGTGCAGGCAATCTGAGAGGAAGGGTCCGGGCCATAGTACAGGCCATACTGGGCCGCTTCCTCGCTGATCGCGAGGTTACGAACGCCGGGCTGCAGACTGGCCGTGCGCGCCAGCGGGTCGATATCGAGGATTCGGTTGAACTTGGCCAGCGACAGCACCACGCCTTCCTTGTTCGGCATGGCCCCGGCACTGAGCCCGGTGCCTGCGCCACGGGCCACCACCGGGACGGTGTTTTCATTACAGATACGCATCACCCGCTGTACCTGTTCCACCGTTTCCGGCAGCACTACCAGCAACGGCATCTCGCAATACATGGACATGCCGTCGCATTCGTAGGGCTTCATGGTTTCGTCATCGGTAATGACGTATTCCGGGTCGATAAACGTCCGGAATTGCTCCGCCAGTTCGGCTTTGCTGATTTTCGGATTGGTTGTCATATCAATCTCTGGGTATATGTCGCTTTAGCTGTGACAGCCATTAACCGCGTTTGGTTTCAAAATGATCAATACCGGCCTGGGCACAGTCCATATCCTGCTGCGGAGTACCGGAACTCAGGCCAATACCGCCCACGACTTCGCCGTCGACAATCACCGGCAGGCCTCCCCCGACAGAACTGATGCGGCCACCCACTTCGGTGTGAATACCGAACGCCAGGCTGCCCGGCACGTTGACCTTGTTGTAGTCGTGGGTGGCTTTCTTTGCCGCGGCCGCCGTAAAAGCCTTGTCCTGGGCGATGGTCACGCTGGTAATCTTGCCGCCGTCCATTCGCTCAAAAGCAATCAGGTTTCCCGACTCATCCACTATGGCTATGCACATGGGTACGCCAATCTCCCTGGCTTTTTCGGCAGCCCCTGCAATCAAGGTCCGGGCATCAGCCAGGTCCAATCTGTTGACCGTGAGCATAATAATGACTCCTTGAATTTATTAACCGTAAACCAGCCCCGGCAGCCAGGTCACAATGCCGGGTATCAGGATGCACATGAACAGTCCGAATGCCTGAATGGCCAGGAACACCAACGATGACTTGAAGATCGTGGCCATGGATATCTCCGGCGGGCATACCCCGCGGAGGTAGAACAATGCATAACCGAACGGAGGACTAAGGAACGACATCTGCATATTGACCAGATAGAGCACACCAAACCAGAGCACAACATCATCGCCTGCCACCGGTGGAAAGCCGAATAGCCCTGGAAACTCCAGTGCTTTGACAATAGGAATGAAGATGGGAACTGCCAGCAGCAGAATACCCACCCAGTCCAGAAACATACCCAGGACCACCAGCAGGAACATCAGCAGGAACAGAATGCCATAAGGCGACATGCCAGTACCGAGGATGGCATCCGTTACAAATTGCTGGCCACCCTGAAGGATGTAGAAGCCGACAAAGACCGAGGCACCGAACATGATCCATAGCACCATCGCAGATGCCTTGGTAGTGGTTACAGATGCTTCCCGCAGCCCGCCAATAGAGAACTTGCCGTGCATCATGGCCACCACGATGGCCCCGAAGGAGCCAATACCCGCCGCTTCTACCGGCGTTGCGATGCCACCGAACAGCAGGCCGAGCACCAGAAAGACCAGCACCAGTGGAGCGATCAGGTTTTTGGTGAGAAGAAGCTTTTCCTTGAAGGAAATCCGCTCTTCCACCGGCACCGGCGGCCCCAGTTTCGGATTGATCCAGCTGCGGATCAGCACATAGGCAATGTACAGGGAAGAAAGCATCAGGCCCGGGATCACGGAGCCGAGATACAACTCACCGACCGATTGCTGGGCGACAACCGCGTAGAGAATCGCCAGGATCGAGGGGGGGATCAGTATACCCAGAGTACCGCCAGCCATGATTGAGCCCAGCGCGATCTTCTGGTCGTAACCGCGCTTGAGCATCGCCGGCAGAGCGATGATACCCATGGTGACCACGGCGGCTCCGATAACACCCACCATGGCTGCAAGGAGAGTAGACGCCAGGATGGTTGCTGTCGCCAGACCACCGCTGAGGCCACCCATCCACTTGTAGACCACACTGAACATTTCCTCAATCAGGCCCGCACGCTCAAGCATCGAAGCCATGAAGATAAACAGCGGTATCGCCGCCAGATCAGAGTTGGTCATCATCGGGAAGATGCGACCCGGCACCAGGTTCAGCATCATCGCGTCGCCCACCAGGTATATGAACATCACCCCGAGGCCACCGGTCACGAAAGCCAGCGGAAGCCCCATCATCAAGGCCACGGCCAGAGAACCAAACATCAGATAGGTCAGAGGGCCGACCTTGACGTCAGAGAGGCTGCCGGAGAGCTTGAACAGGAATTTCTCGTCGCTCCACGGATCGTAGAAAAGAATGTTGATCATCTCAACGCAGATAACAAATGCCAGTGCCACTGTGGCGATAATCATCAGCCAGGTACTGAGCTTCCCCACAAGGTTGCTGCCCGGCACAGTTGTTGGACTTGTAGTCATGCCGTGCGCTCCCGACCAAGACGAACGAACAGAACAATATCCTTGATCAGCTTGGATATGCCCGCGAGTAAGAGAAGGAGGGACCCCACCACCATCATGCCTTTGACCGGCCAGTGTTGGATGCCCCAGGTCTCAACAGTGGTTTCTTTCATGGCGTAGGAATCCTGGAAGAAGCTCCAGGAGGTAACCAGCAGGATCAGGGCAAAAATGAAGAAGAACATGGACGTAAAGATGTCCAGACCAACTCTTCCCCGTACTGGCAGCATGTTGTACATCACATCCACACGCACATGTGCGCCATGAAGCATGGCAAATGCGCCTGCGAGCATATATTGCATGCCAAGCAGCAGATAGCTGGCTTCATGGACCCAGATGGTCGGCATGTTGAAGATGTAGCGCATGACCACCCCAAAGAAATAGAAGACAACGGCGTTGATTGTCCAGAACGACACGAACAAACCGGATTTGTCACAAATCCAGTCCACTACTTTGGTAAACCAGTTCCCCTCGAACTGGAGATAGATCAGCGGATCGTCCTCTTCCGCCTGCAATTCGCCCGGTGTCAATTCCGGTTCGACAGTCTCGCCTCCGTGACCACTACTCCACTTGTCCCAGGCCATCATGATCAGCGGCATGACCGCAAGCCAGCCCCAGTAGAACCAGTGCGGCATTACGAATCCGAAACCTTCAAGATCAGACATGTTGTTACTTCCTCAGCCACAAAACGGGGAAGGCGGGACTCCTCTTGCGGAGTCGTCCCTGACCTTCCCCCTGCTTTTTTATTGGTTCAGCAAAATGTTAACGGCCCGATACACCTTCGAGGTCAGACTCATCGATGTAGCCGACGGTCTCATTCATCATATACTCGATCTGGATATCGAAGATGGCACGGGCATCCTCGTCCTTGTTCGCCCACTTGTACCAGATCGGAATGGCCTTGCGGCGCCATTCATCCACGTCTTCCTGGCTCAAACGGCTCACAGTGTCACCCGCGCCCTTGAACTTCTCCATGGCCTCAACGTTACGCTTCTGGATGGTCAGGTAGTGCTTCTGGGAATAAATTCGCACTTCATCCTCGACCAGCTGCTGGAGTTTCGGATCCAGAGAGTTCCAGGCACGCAGGTTCACCGTCAGATCCATCAGGTCTACCGGCTGGTAGATAGACATGACACCCGGAGGTCCGAACAGGATGTAATCGGTCACCTGGGAGAAGCCCAGTTCCCAGTTCACCGCCGGGCCCACATAGTCGGCTGCGTCGATGGTACCTTTTTCCAGGGCCGGGAAGATGTCAGAGCCAGGCAGGCTCACGGTGGAAGCACCGAACGCCTGGAACACCTCGGCGACCATGCCGCCGGGAACCCGCAGCTTCAGGCCTTTAAGATCATCGAGGCTGTTTACCGGCTCCTTGGAATGGATGATATTGGCATCGTGCTGGATCGGGCCAACGTAGAACAGCCCGAACTTCTTGTAGATTTCCCGGGTCTTTTCCAGCATGCCCATGGAATAGAACATGATATCCCACTGGTGGGGCTGATCAGGGCCGGCCGGGTAGGAGGACAGGAATACTGACGCGGGAATCTTGCCCGACCAGTACAGGGTGAACGGGTTCATACCCTGGAGAACGCCACTGCGAACCGAATCGAACAGGGAATTGTTATCGGCGGCGACAGCCTTGGCGGGGAAACACTTGAAGATCAGTTCACCGCCGGACTTCTCCTCCATGCTGTTACACCATTCCTCGAATAAGTCGTATCCGACGGTGCCGGCATCCCACACGGACTGGATTTTCCATGTTGTAGCCGCTTGGGCCTGCCCCGCCCCCACAAGAAGAGCCCCACACAAAGTAGCGCCGACCATTATGCTTTTCAGGAAGCTCCTGCGGGGCCGCAGATTTCCATCATCACATTGCGAGTTCGTGTTCCACTTGATGTCCATTGACACATCTCCGTTGCCGTTGTTGTTATCAGAGTGAAGCCAACACCAGCGGGTGCCGGTATTAACAAGATCTTCGTAGGCGATTGACGTTTAGTCCAGAGAATAACCAACTGGTCTGACCAGTTTTAAATTGTGTGAAATAGACGTGAACTCGCCGATCAGCCATAGTTAAAGGGCTACAGGGCAATCAGGCAGAAGGACTTGGGACACGCATAAAGCAACATCACTGGTCAGACCAGCGGGAGTTAACGGACAAAGACGATGGGAATATCTCAGGAAATCTCGTACCGATTGGAGCAACTGATCCTCGACGGTGGCCTCGCTCCGGATCAGAAGATCCCCTCGGAGCGCCAACTGGCCGAGCGCATGGGGGTCTCAAGAGCCATTATCCGGGAGGCACTGCATGAATTACAGGGACGAGGTGTGATCGATACATTTCACGGCAAAGGGTCCTTTGTTGCCAGCATCGTTCCGGCAACCAGAGATCTTGATGAAAGCGGCCCCCTCATGCACCTTTTTGCAGGTCATCCCCGAACAATGTATGACCTCCTTGAAGTCAGGGAACAACTGGAAGGGCAGGCAGCATTCCTTGCGGCCCAGCGCGCAACCAGCATGGACCGACACCGACTCACGAAAGCGTTCAGGATCCTCGAAGAAACGGATCCTCTGAGCAATGCCAAGCCGGATCACGGCTTCCATCAGGCCATTGTCGAAGCATCCCACAACCCCATCCTGGTACACGTACTCAAGGGCCTGAAGAACATGATGCTGTTGTCGGTACAGGCATCTGTCGCCAATCTCAATCCCCGAGAAGCAATGCGGCATTCCATAATGAAGCAGCATCGTCGGATCTATAAGGCTATTTTGGCAGGAAAACCAGCCGCAGCCAGAAAAGCCGCCATAGATCACGTTCGCTTTGTCGCAGACTCCATGAGGGATCTGGAAAGCCAGGGAGCAGAAGTGATTCGGATGCCCTTAGATGCAAAGCATTCAAATTCCGGCGTGACACCGTCCGCCTGAACAGCAAAACTTGCATTGCACCCACATTGCGACACAATGATTTGGCGGTATCTGTTGTAATTCTCGGTAAACCCCTTCGTAAAGGGTATTGATTTCCGATGCCACAGTCCGTAAAACATGCGCCTTTGAATGACAGCCTCAGGAGCCACTCATGGCGGAACAAGCGCCTTTGATCTGCAGGGATATTCACAAAACCTTTGACCAGCTTGAAGTGCTCAAGGGTATCTCACTGGAAACCCGTAAAGGCGATGTGGTTTCCCTGATTGGCAGTTCCGGCTCCGGGAAGAGCACATTTCTACGCTGCATCAACATGCTCGAAACCCCAACCTCCGGCGACATTATTGTGCACGGCGACCCCATCCGGTTCACCAAAAACCGCAAGGGCGAACGCATTCCCGCCGATAACAAACAGGTTGAACTGATTCGCGCCAAGCTCTCCATGGTCTTCCAGAGTTTCAACCTCTGGTCCCACATGACCGTGCTGGAAAACATCATTGAAGCTCCCGTCAACGTCCTCAAGGTTCCCAAAAAGGAAGCCATTGAGCGTGCCGAAGCCTACCTGAACAAAGTCGGAATCTATGAGCGCAAGGATTACTATCCGGCGCAAATGTCAGGCGGTCAGCAACAGCGGGCGGCGATTGCCCGGGCGCTGGCAATGGAGCCTGAAGTCATGCTGTTTGACGAACCGACATCTGCGCTGGATCCGGAGTTGGTCGGCGAAGTACTGAAGGTTATGCAAAGCCTGGCCGAGGAAGGTCGCACCATGATCGTGGTCACCCACGAGATGGCATTTGCACGGGATGTGTCGAATCAGGTCCTGTTCTTGCATCAGGGCGTGATCGAGGAACAGGGTACCCCCGACAAAGTGTTTGATCACCCGGACTCGGAACGCATGAAACAGTTCCTGGCTCCCAACTTCTGACACTCGGTGCTATCTTGAACCGGTGAAGAAATAAAAAGTTGGAACCAAAAACTTCCAACAAAAATAAAGCCCACAAGGCAAACCACTGGAGAAGTGACACATGAAAAAACTGATCGTTGCAGCAACCTGTGCCCTGGCCATGATGACAGGCGGTGTACAGGCCCAGGAACGTGACCTCCGTATCGCGTTTGATGTGCCCTACGAACCGTTCGAATACAAGGACGACAATGGCGAGCTGACCGGCTTCGAAGTCGAACTGGCAGAGGCCATGTGCGAAGAAATGAACGCCAACTGCGAATTCGTTATCCAGGCATGGGACGGTATGATCCCGGGCCTGCTGGCGCGCAAGTTCGATCTGATCATGTCTTCCATGTCCATTACCCCTGAGCGTGCCGAGCGGGTTCTGTTCTCCGAGCCGTACTACAACACCCCGGGTGGCTGGTTCGGCCCTGAGAGCTTCAATGCCGACGTCACCGACATGGACGCGATGGAAGGCAAGACCGTGGGCGTTCAGCGCGGCACGACCATGGACAGCTACGTTACCGAAAACATGGGCGGTATTGTCACCATCAAGCGTTACACCACAGCCGACGACATGGTACTGGACCTGGAAGGTCAGCGCCTGGACGTCGTCTTCGTGGACTACCCGGTGGGTGAGCAGACCGTTCTGAGCAAGGAAGGCTTCAAGGAAGTGGCGGAGCCGGTCAAGCTGGGCCAGGGTGTTGGTGTCGCTATGCGCAAACGCGACAAGGATCTGGCCGAGGAAGTGAACGAAGCCCTCGCCACCCTGAAAGAAGATGGCACCTATGACACCATCATGAAGAAATACTTCGCTTACGACATCAAAATGTAAAATGCTTCGGGGCGGCCACAACGGCCGCCCTCTGCTTACCGGACGTTCCCATGCTCGATTTGAAAGGCTATGGCCCGGCCCTGTTAGAAGGGGCGGTCGTCACCATTGAACTGGCCTTCCTCTCCCTCGCTCTCGCCGTGACCCTGGGTCTGATCGGCGCCTCTGCCAAACTATCAAACAGTCGGGCGGCCAAATGGACTGCCACCGCCTACACCACACTGATCCGGGGGGTTCCGGATCTGGTGATGATGCTGTTGTTTTACTACGGTGGGCAGGTCGTCGTGAACATGATCTCGGATTATGTCTGGGAGGCTTACGAAATCGACTTTTTCTTCCAGTTCGATCCGTTCATCTCCGGGGTAATCACGATCGGGCTGATTTTCGGTGCCTATATGACCGAAACCTTCCGTGGGGCATTCCTGGCAGTGGAATCCGGCCAGATCGAGGCCGCCCGTGCCTATGGCTTCACGCGCTGGCACACCTTCCGCCGGATCATGTTCCCGCAAATGCTGCGCCATGCCCTGCCCGGAGTCGGCAACAACTGGCAGGTGCTGCTCAAAACCACGGCCCTGGTGTCCATCATCGGGTTGACAGACATGGTCCGTGTGGCCGAGGAGGCCGCCAAGGCGGAGCGGATGCCGTTCCACTTCTTCATTCCGGTGGCGTTCGTATATCTGACCCTGACGGCGGCCTCGGAGTTGTTCATCAAGTGGCTCAACAAACGAGCCAATGTCGGCGTGGTTCAGGAGGGTTAAGTGATGCCTGATTTTATTGCCCAGTGGCTGAACCAGAACGAAATCTTCACCGCCATGACCATCATGGAATACTGGGACGGTCTGGTTACCACGGTTCACCTGGTGTTTCTGTCCCTGGTGATCGGTTTGGTGGTTGCCGTCCCGCTGGCGATCATGCGGACGGTCAGAAACCCCTTTATCTCTGGCCCGGTGTGGCTCTATACCTACCTGTTCCGTGGCACGCCACTGCTGATTCAGCTTTATATTATCTATTACGGTCTGGCACAGATTGAGGGTATCCAGGAAACCTTCTGGTGGGAGATTTTCCGCGAGCCTTTCTACCCGGCCCTGTTGGCGTTCACGCTGAATACAGCGGCTTACACTACCGAGATTATCCGCGGTGCGATTGTGTCGACGCCCCATGGTGAGATTGAGGCGGCGAAGGCTTATGGCATGAACTGGTTCCTGCGCATGCGGCGCATTGTATTGCCCAGTGCCGCGCGGCGGGCGGTGCAGGCGTACTCGAATGAGGTGATTTTCATGCTTCACGCGAGTGCCATTGCCAGCGTGGTGACCATTGTGGATCTGACCGGTGCTGCCCGGAACATCTACTCGCGGTTTTATGCGCCGTTTGATGCTTTCCTGTTTGTTGCGCTGCTTTACATGCTGCTGACCTTTGCGCTGGTGTTCGCGTTCCGCAAACTGGAGAACCATTTGTTGAAGCATCAGCGGCCGATCGGTTCCTGACCGCTTGTCTTTTTCTTTCGGCTAATGGTGCATGGTCAGCCGATGGGGCCACCTTCCGGGAACCGCTACGAGCACATCCTTGTGCGCTTCTTTCAGGCCGTCCCTGGCCTTCAAGATTCCCGGAAGGTGACCCCATCGGCTGACCCCAGACTCTTTACGGGGACTCTATGACAGCGTGCAGCTCTCTCTTCGATACTCACTCCGACTGGCTCCGCCACACTCTCGCCAACCCCGATACCCAGCTTCCCGAAATCAAAACCCAATTGCCAGATGGCACTCGCGCCATTCGCCGGGCCGTTGGGGTTCTGGAACTGTGCCCTCCTGCCGATCGCCCCAATCCTAACCAAGAAGCACTGATCGTTTCTGCAGGGGTTCACGGCAATGAAACTGCACCTATTGAGGTGTTGAACGGTCTGGTGACGGAGTTGCTGAACGGGCAATGGACTTTGGCCTGTCCGATGCTGCTGATTCTGGGCAATCCGCCCGCCATGGTCGCTGGTGATCGGTTTATCGATGCGAATATGAACCGGCTGTTCCATGGTGCTCACGGCAAAGAGGAATACCGCGGGTTACCCGAGGCAGCCCGGGCTCAGTTTCTGGAGGAGGCTTGCCGGCAGTTTGCGGCGCAGCACTCGCACAATCTGTGTCACTACGATTTGCATACGGCGATTCGATTATCCCGGCGGGAGAAGTTTGCGTTGTACCCGTTTGTGGCAGGGCGGGACGTACCGCAGGCGCAGTGTGACTTTTTGCTGGAGGCCGGGGTTGAGACTTTGTTGCTGCAGCATCGGGAAGGAACGACGTTTTCGTCGTTTTCGTCTTCTGTACTGAAGGCGGAGAGTTTTACGGTGGAGCTGGGGAAAGTTCGACCTTTTGGTCAGAACGATCTGAGCCGATTCGCCGGGATCAGCAATGCACTGCGTCGGCGCATGAGTGGGCTGCCGCCAGTTCCGCCCACGCCACCTCACGACCACCTGGCGGTGTTTGAGGTGGTGCATGAGATCATCAATACCGGCGACGGTTTCCGCTTTCATGTTCCGGATGATGTGGCCAATTTTACGGAGTATGCACCCGGCACGCTGATCTGGGAGGATGCGGACACTGAGTATCGGGTGGGGCATTCGCCGGAGTCGATTGTGTTTCCCAACCGGAATGTGCCGGTGGGTCAGCGGGTCGGGTTGCTGATCAGGCCCCGGCAATCGCTCGGGGCCTGATCCCACCTGCCGCTGTTTAGGCCGGCGCGTTCTCGGGTTCGGCAACCCTGCAGCGGATAACCTTGCTGCAGACCGATGGAATGACCAGCAAGGTCAGTACGGTGGACGCCAGCAGGCCGGAGATAATGGCCCAGGCCATGGGCGGCCACAGTGTGGAGCTGGAGAATGCCAATGGCAGCAGGCCGGCCACAGTGGTCGCTGTCGTCAGCAGGATCGGCCGCGTGCGTTGTTCCACTGCGGTACGTACCGCCTCACGAATGCCCTCCCCTTTTTCCAGTTGCCGGTCCATCACGTCCAGCAGCACGATCGCGTTGTTCACCACGATGCCCACCAGGGCAATCACCCCGAGCAGTGACTGGAATCCGAACGGCGATCCGGAGAGCACCAGGCCGGGGAAAATGCCCACCGTTGCCAGCGGCACGGTCAGCAGGATGATGCCCACTCGGCGGAAGGAATTGAACTGGATTAGCAGGAAGAACAACAACAGCAATATGCCAATCGGCGCAGTGGTCAGCAGGGCATTGTTGGCATCGTCAGAGCCTTCCGCGTCACCCCCCATGGCCAGGCGCGTTCCCGCGGGCAGCGGGTTTTCTTCCAGTGCGGCCTCCAGTCCCTGCAAGGCCTGACTGAAGGAGTAACCGTTCAGCAGATTGGCTGTGACGGTGTTCATTCGCACCCCATTTCGGAGGTAACGTGCCGCCGGCTCCCAGGAGGTTTCCACCGACGTCACCGCTGAAAGGGGCACGGCGTCACCCTGGTCGTTGTAGATGTTTATCGACAAAAGGCGTGACAGCGACAGGCTAGTGCCTTCGCGAGACCGCAGCACCAGAGGTATGGGATCTTCCTCCTGGCGGTATTGTTCCGCAACCACACCGAAGCTCTGACCGTAAAGCCCCTGGGCTACATCGGACCGATTGATACCGTATCGCGCGGCACTGGCGTCATCCACGTTGATAGAGATACTGGGCACGCCAATGTCCAGGTCGTGACGTACGTCCACCGTACCTTCGACTCGGCGCAATGCCGAAAATACTCTCTCCACGGCTTGCGCTCTGGTGTCCTCGTCAGCATGGTACACCCGGATCTCCACCGGTGCGGCCCTCGGCGGCCCCTGCCCCAGAACACCCGCCGACAGGCTCAGCTCCGGCAAATGGCTGTTGGCGTAGTCGCGGATCCAGGGAATCAGTTCGGTGGTATCGGCCAGCGTCGGTGTCGACACCACGATGCGGCCGCGGTTGGGCGCCTGGGGCGAGCGCTGCAGGTTGTAGTAGAAACTCGGCCCGGTATAGCCGGTGAACCGATGAACCTGAACGGCTTCGGGTCGCTCACGAATGGCCCGTTCCAGATCAGCGGCAACAGCCGAGGTGCGCTCCTGATCGGTTCCTTCCGGCATATAGAGTTCTACGATGACCTGGGGACGGTCGGCATTAGGGAAGAACTGCTGCTTCATGAAGGGCGTCAATGCCAGGCTGACAAGCACCAGAACCAGGCCTGCCAGCATCAGCTTCCCGGGCATGCGATACACCAGGCCGCCGAGGAAGCGGGCCAACCCTACCAAACGATCCTGCCCCGTGGCTTTACGAGGTTTGAGGAACCGAGCAGCCAGCAATGGCACCGCGGAAATTGCCAACAGGTAGCTGACTGACAGCGTCAGCATGATCATCACCGGGACACCCCGGGTAAAGTCTGCGGTGCCCCCCTTGGACAACAACAACGGCGCGAAGGCCGCCAGGGTGGTTCCGGTGGAGGCACCGAGGGGACCGGCCAGCTCCCGCACCGACTGCCTGAGTGCATCCAGCCTGCGCATACCGTGGTCCAGGTGCCCCTGGATGCTCTCGACAATCACGATGGCGTTGTCGATCAGGATACCGAGGGAGATCACCATGCCTATCACCGCGATCTGATGCAGCACACCGCCGCCCAGGTCATACAGGCCAATACTGATCAATGCCACCATTGGCAGGATGGAGGCCACCAGAATCCCCATGCGGATGCCCATGCCGGTAAACACCACGGCGACAATAATGAGCACCGACAACACCAGGCTCCAGGCCAGGTTATCCAGGCGCTGCTCCACCTTGTCCGGCTGGAAGAACATTTCCCGGATCTGGTAAGGCGCAAAGTCGCCACGAATGGCATCCAGGCGCGTCCTCACCCGCTCGCCAAAGCGGATGGCGTCGGTGGAGCCTTCCTCCATGATCACTGAGACCAGTACCACTCGCTCACCGTCAAACCAGGTCTCCGGCTGTCTCGGTTCCTCTGGCCCCCGCCATACCTCGGCGGCTGCCGCCAGCGGTACTTGTGACCCGTCCGGCAGTTCAATGGGGGTCGCTCGTATGGCGTCTATATCCGCAAACTCGCTATTGGGTAATACCGACATGCGGCGGCCATCCACCACCACAAAACCACCGGGAATGGTCTGATTGCGGCGAGCCAGTGTATCCATGACCCGGGCCGGAGAAATCCCGAGGCGGAACATGGCGGCATCGTCCAGGGCCAGGGTAATCTGTTCGTCGGCATCCCCCTCCAGTTCAATCCTGGAAACACCAGGTATATCCGACAGGTTCCGTTTCAGGCGATCAGCCACCTTGCTCAGCTCAGTCACCGAGGTGGAGCCACCCACCGCCAGAACAATAGCGGGAATATCGATCAGCCGGTCATCCAGAGCCATTTGTCCGACATCGGCAGGGAACTCGAGCCGGGCCCGGTCCATGGCCTGGCGTACCCGGTCCCAGGCCGAATCGGTATCGTATATGCTGTCATTGAGGCGAACCCGGACAATCGCCACGCCAGTGCGTGCAGTGGCCTGGGTAAAATCCACCTCTTCTACCTGACGCAGCTCATCGGTCAGGGGATTAAGCACCAGACGTTCAACGGCATCTGCACTGGCTCCCGGATAGTTCACGGTCACCATCCCGGCACGATAGGGGAAAGACGGATCTTCCTGCCTTGGCATGGTGCTGTAGGCAGCGATTCCCAACAGGCACAGCATGGTCACCACCATGCCCAGCAGACGCTGGTAATTCAGCAGCCGGGAAGCCATCAGTGCACCTCCACGGCGTCACCATCGGTTATCCGTGTCATGCCCGCGTAAACGACCTGATCGCCGGCTTCGAGGTCCTTGGCATCCACCACCACACGTTCACCGATCACACGCTGAACCCTGACGGGGACTCGGCGTGCGATGCCGTCCGCTACTCGAAAGACACTGGCACCGCTGGGGGATTTCATGACTGACAGCAGTGGAACCGTGGTGGCCACCACCTCGGTTGGCGTGATGCCCACTTCAACTGGCTCACCCGGCTCCAGGGTATCTGCCGGCAGACTCACCAGTACCGGATGCAGCTCGCCCCGCACGCCCCCTGCCTGCGCAATCTCGACGACGGAACCGGTCTCCGGCGCGCGGGTCCGGTCCTGTACCGACCAGACCGGTAACAGTTGCCCCAGGCTGACGTGGCCGAGCATATAAGCCGGCACCCGAACTTCCACTTCCCGGCCCTTGGGGGAAGACAACCGTATCACCGGCTGACCGGCAGCGACGAATTCATCCCGCTCAACCAGCACGGCTTCCACACGGCCATTAAACGGGGCCCTCAACACACTCTCTTCCAGCAATCGCGACGCCTCCGCCAGCGAAGCCCGGGCAGTGGCGACACTGGCTCGCAAGCCATCACGACGGGCAGCAAGCTGCTCCAGAGTCTGTTCGGAAACCACGCCCCGCTCGTGTAACCGGCTGGACCGCTCCCACTCCCGTTTTGCCTGGTCATACTGGGTGTTCAGTTCGTCCAACCGGGCGCGGGCCGAATCACGGGCCGGCTCGAGCGCCGGGTTATACACCCGCGCCAGCAAATCACCCTCGGAGACCTGCTGGCCAAGTTCGACATCGCGCTCACGCAGCGTTCCGCTCACCTGGAACGTCAGGGTAGCTCTCTGGGTGGCACGGATGATCCCGGAAAACCTCAGGGGAATCCCTTCGGTCTGACCGCCCGCGACTTCTGCCGTTCGAACGGAGACCGCCTGGACGGCGCTCTCATGTGAAGTGTCCTGGGCTTTGCAGCCCGCCATGATCAGCACAGCGGCAGCAATCAGAAAAGGTTTGATGATGACTCGATTCGGATTCATGACCGGCCCTTCCTTCCGTGTTTGTGATGTTTTGGCTGCCCCGAAGTCCCTGGAAGCAATCGTTGTTAAAAGACATAATGTCATTCTTTGACAATTTGTCAATAATCGGTTTTTATCTGTCATAAGGTATGATGACAGTGCAGTTTCCACCGACCGGACACGAGAATGAGCGAGAAGTTGAAAACACGTAGGGAGCGGGAAAAGCAGGCCCGCTACGATGCCATCCTGGATGCCGCCGAACTGGTATTCTCGGAGAAAGGTTACGACCGCACTTCCATGGATGACATAGCCCGCACTGCCAGCCTGAGCCGTGCGCTGCTGTACGTTTACTTCAAGGACAAGGCGGCAATCCAGCGAGGCATCATGCTGCGTGCGGGCCAAAGCCTGTGCCGCCGTTTCGAGCAGGCACGGGACACCGCCACCACAGGGCTGGCGCAGATCACTGCCATGGGCGAGGCCTACTACCACTTTTACCTGGAAGAACCGGATTACTTTTCAGCGATGACCAAGGCGTCCACCGCTATGACGGAAGCGGACGAACAACAGGCCATGGACATGCTGTGCTCAAAATCCGAGTTGATGGAACTGATGGTAGGGGCAATCCGCCTGGGTCTCGAGGATGGCACCATGAACCGGGCGCGGATTCGCGACCCGGAGCAAACGGCGCTGTACCTTCGGGGTGCACTGCACGGTGTGATTCTGTTGTGCCAGAGTGAAATGGCAGAGCGGGAAGGCGACGAATCGCCACGTACGCCCACCACTTTTTCTGCGAACGCACTGATTCGTCACACAATGGAC
Organism: uncultured Marinobacter sp.; assembly: GCF_947259545.1. Classification (GTDB taxonomy): domain Bacteria; phylum Pseudomonadota; class Gammaproteobacteria; order Pseudomonadales; family Oleiphilaceae; genus Marinobacter. The sequence goes on along the minus strand of NZ_CAMYMK010000002.1, from coordinate 294,075 downwards.
ATGCTGACCTCTTCCATTCAGAGCTGAAAATCGTAGATGGAGCCCAGACCGAGAATGCCGGTCAGCTCATCCAGCGCCTTGCGGACTTCATCAAGCAGCATCGGATCCGCCAGATCTTCTGTCGACAGTTCCTCACGGTAATGGGCTTCAACCCACGTTGTCAGGCGCTCGTACAGGGCATCGTTCAGCAGCACGCCATGGTGCATGGCCTTCAGTTCGTCGTCGTTCAGTGCGACGCGCAAGCGCAGGCACGCCGGGCCACCGCCATTGCGCATAGACTGTTTGACGTCAAAGACCTCCACTGAGGTGATCGGGCCATCGCCCTTCACCAGGTCATCCAGATAGCGGCTGACCGACCGAACTTCACGACACTCTCCGGGCACCGCCAGCAACATACCGTCGGCAGTGTTCAGCAATTGACTATTGAACAGGTACGATTGCACTGCATCCTCAATGGGTACCTCGGCACTGCTGACGCGCACCGCCTGCAATTCGGTACCGGCCAGGCGGCTGCGAATATCCGCCAGCACCTGCTCTTCCTTCAGGAATGCCAGCTCATGGTAGAACAGGGTATTGGCATTACCCACGGCAATCACATCGTTATGGAACACCCCGGCATCAATAGCCGCCGGATTCTGCTGGGCAAAGACCACGTGGCTGTCATTCAGGCCGTGCAGGCGGGCGATAGCCCGGGAAGCCTCCAGGCTTTGTCGCGCCGGATATTTTACCGGAGCCGGCGCCAGTTCATTGAACGCCACCTGACCGTAGACGAACAACTCCACACCCGGCTCTCCATAACGGCTGCACAAACGGGTATGGTTGGCCGCCCCTTCATCGCCGAAATGGCTGACCGATGGCAGCGCCGGATGATGGGCAAACCAGGCATCATCGGCAAAAATGGATTTCAGCACTCTGCCGGTCACCACATGCTCAATGGAGCGATGAAACTTGGCACTCAGGTTGGCCGGCGTGAAGTGCACACGATGATCGGAGGTATCGGCGCTGGGTGACACCGTGGCCGCGTTGGCGGTCCACATCGCAGACGCAGACGATGCTGCTGCCAGAATTGAGGGATTCTCCCTGGCAACGGCCGCCAGCACCGCCTTGTCCGATCCGGTAAAGCCCAGTGACTTCAGGGTGGGAATGTGGGGCCGCTCGTGCGGAGGCAAAACACCCTGAACGTAACCCCGGTCCGCCAGCCGTTTCATCTTGGCCAGGCCCTGAAGCGCGGCTTCCCTGGGGCTGGACACCGCATTCACATTGGACTTGGACGCTACGTTACCCCAGGACAATCCAGCGTAATTATGGGTGGGGCCAACCAGGCCATCGAAATTGGCTTCTACCGCGTGCTTGGGCATGAGTCAGTCCATTAATCGAAATTTAACCCGGGCGCCAGAGAGTCCGGCACCTCACTCTTCTTCGCTTCCAGTGAGGCCATCGGCCACGCGCAGTAATCCGCCGCGTAATAAGCACTGGGACGATGGTTGCCGCTGGCACCCACACCACCAAAGGGAGCCGCACTGCTGGCCCCGGTCAACGGACGATTCCAGTTGACAATACCGGCCCGCACTTCCTCCGCCAACCGCTCATAGAGCTTGCGGTCATCGGTGAGAATCCCGGCGGACAGTCCGTAACGGGTATTGTTCGCCAACTCCAGCGCCTCATCGAAACTCTTGTAACGATAGACCGTCAACAAAGGACCGAAAAATTCCTCGTCGCTCACGTCCAGGCCGGTCGCATCAAGAATGCCGGGAGACAACAGGCCCGTATCAGGCTTGAGCTGTTTCATCTCCAGCAATGAGCGGGCGCCTTTCTCAAGCATGTTGCCCTGCGCCGCCAACAGTTTTTCCGCAGCTTCGGCAGAGATGACCGAGCCCATGAACGGCTGGGGCTCGGCATCGAACTCCCCGACCTGGATACGGGCAGCGACTTCCGTCAGACGATCGATGAAGCGATCCCCTTTTGCGCCCTTGGGAACCAGCAAGCGACGAGCGCAGGTACAGCGCTGGCCCGCCGACAGAAATGCAGACTGCAGGGCGTGATGGACCGCACCATCAACGTCCGCGACGTCCTGAACAATCAGGGGATTATTGCCACCCATCTCCAGAGCCAGGATTTTCTCCGGCTGACCGCCGAATTGCTCGTGCAGCAAATGGCCAACCGTGGAGCTGCCGGTAAAGAACAGACCATCAATACCCGGATGACTGGCAAGGGATTTGCCCGTAGCAGCCGCGCCCTGCACCAGGTTGATAACGCCATCCGGCAAACCGGCGCGTTCCCAGAGCTTGACGGTGAGTTCGGCAACTCCCGGCGTTAATTCACTGGGTTTGAACACCACGGTGTTCCCTGCCAGCAGAGCAGGCACGATGTGACCATTGGGCAAGTGGCCGGGAAAATTATAGGGGCCAAAAACAGCCACCACGCCATGGGGGCGGTGGCGTAACACCGCCTTACCGCCAGCCACCTCGGATTCCGAATGGCCGGTCCGCTCATCGTAGGCCTTTACGGAAATGCCAATCTTGCCGATCATCGCCGCCACTTCTGTGCGGGACTCCCAAAGCGGTTTACCAGTCTCCAGACCAATCTGATGAGCCAGCTCCTCCTTGTGCTCTTCCAGCTTCTCACCAAACGCCTCAACCAGTGCCTTGCGTTCAACGAATGATTTCCGCCGCCACTTTACAAAGCTGTTACGGGCTTCACGAACCGCCGCATCCACATCTTCCAGGTTGGCGCTTTGGCCGTCCCAAACGGTGTCACCGGTGACCGGCTGGATCGACTCAAACAGTAAGCCATGGCCCTGCAGCCAAAGACCATCAATAAACAACTCTCCTGTCAGGTTTGCCATAGCTTGCACCTCCCGGTGATTGAATGCGGTGTCATCAAAACCCTTGCGGCCAGATCCGTCCGCCTACCCCCAGGGGGACCGGCTGACATGGCCATGTTCTCTTACTGTATGGATGGCCTGCGGACCAACGTCTTTCAAGGGTGCCAGACGAACCTGATCGCCGGATTCCACCAGCAGAGCTTCCGCAACCTCCTTATTCAAGGTGACAGTATCGGGCCCGATACATTCCGCTGGTATGGTGGTTACCCGAAAGTCCCGGAACGAGACGTTGGAAATCATGACACGCTCCGACGCTGGCAAATTCAGGTCCATAGGCTTGTGACTGACCAGCGCATGCCGGCTGATACTCTCCCGCACCGTGCGAATATTGTGCACAAAGGCTTCCACCACGGGCCCACCATCAAAAATATCCACCAGCCCGTTGAAGTTGAACCCTTCCTCCTGCAGCATCCTCAGGGCGGGCGCGGTGTTGTCATGAACCCTGCCCACCACCGCCCGGGCCGCATCCGGTAGCATCGGCACGTAAATGGGATACTTCGGCATCAGCTCGGCAATAAAGGACTTGTTGCCAAGACCCGACAGCATGTCTGCCTCGCTGAATTCCATATCAAAAAACTGGCTGCCCAGGGCATCCCATAACGGACTGCGCCCGTGTTTGTCCGATACCCCTCGCATTTCCGCGAAGACCTTTTCCGAAAAGTGTTTGCGGAAACTGTCCAGGTACATGAAACGACAACGGGACAACAACAAGCCGTTGCCACCACCGCGATGGCTGTCAGACAACAACAGCGAACAGATTTCAGTGGTGTCGGTCATGTCGTTGGACAGGTGCAGGGTCGGCGTACGCACATGTACCCCGAGTTCCCGCGAAGCATTGACGGTCACGCTTAACCGATAGTTATAGAACACCTCATCCAGCCCCACCCGGGCCTGAATGCCACTGATGCCGACGCAGCGTTTGAGTTCGGTATCTTCCAGTGCGAACAGGTACAGGCCGGCTTCCGGGGCACACCGCTGATTGAAGGTTTCCCGGGCATGCTCGATCTTGCGTTCAAGCAACTCCCGGTCTGCGGGCAAGGTGGTCAGTCCCTTCCCCGCATTCTGGGCCATGTCGTACAACGCCTCCAGATCGGTTTCCTGCAACGGACGAATTACCAGCATGGGAACCTCCCGGAATTGGTGGGCTTGCAGATGATCATAGTGGGGCCATCCTCACGTCATCTCCGGAGCTGCATCCGAGGCATTGCCAAGTACTCACCGGCACCTTGACCTCATTCTTGAGGGTTTCACCCAAGGGTGTCAGGGTACAGCGGAATGCCTCGCCCCATCCGGCAGAGATCAGACAGATATCGCCGTTATCGCCAGGGTTGCCATGCAGCACAGCACGGTGGCTGGTCACCACGGTTCTCAGGCTGTCGGTTCGGGCCTCCAGGACGGGGCCCGCGTCGAAAATATCCACGTAACAACCGGCGCTGAAGCCTTCATGTTGCAGCAACTCGTAGGTTGGTCCGGTAAGCTCGTGGGGTTGCCCAAGTGCCTTCTGGGCGGCCGCGGAGAGCAAGGTGACGTAGATCGGATTAGGCGGCATCAGCTCGGCGATAAAGGTCTTGCTGAGCAGGCCCGAGTGCTGGTCTGCGGTTTCAAAATCCATATCGAAAAAGTGCCGCCCCAGACTGTCCCAGAATGGCACTTCTCCACGACTGGTCTGGACACCCTGGATTTCCACCACCATACGGCGACTGAACCATTCCCGGTGTTCGGCAATGAACATCAAACGGGCCCGGGAAAGCAACTCGAAGGCGTCTGTTCCTTTCAATTCGGGGTCGATGGCAAACGCACACAGCAGCGAGGTGTCCGTCAGTGCATGTGATGGATACAGAACTTCAACCCGACGGGACACTCCCAGCTCATGGGATGCGTGAATGAGTGCATCCCGTCGGTAATTATAGAAAGGCTGGCCGTTACCAGCCCTGGCGTCGATACCGGCGACACCATGAATCTTGCCGGTGGCGGTGTTCTGAAGAACAAACAGAAAACGGGCGGACTCTCCGGTTTTGAGCTTATCAGCAAAGGAGCGGGCTGAGCAGTCTATCTTGGCCGCTAACGCGTCTTCCTGTTTTGGCAGGGTCGATGACAGCCTTGCACCCTGTTTCCCAGAGATGCCCAGTACACCTTTCAGGTCATCCATTTTAATCGGACGGACCAACCACATAAGGCCTCCCCTTTATTGGTTTTGGCTTCTGGAGGTTGTGCAGATGGGGTGACGATTATTTTTATGCGCCGTGGAACTCGCTTTGCTCAGACAGTCGGCGCATAAAAATAATCGTCACCCCACCTACACCTCTATCTTCGTACTCGCCTTTCCTGAACCAATTACCGTGTTATTTGTCGGTTTCAGTTACCTTCTTTACAGCCGTTTCAAAACGCTCAAGAGCATCTTCGATATCAGGTTCGGGGATGATCAGGGACGGTGCCAGCCGAACCACATTCGCACCGGCGATCAGGACCATCACACCTTCGTCCAGCCCCGCATTCAGGAACTCCTTGGCCTTACCCTGCCACTGCTCGGTGAGAACGCAACCCAGCAGCAGCCCTGCTCCCCGGACTTCACTAAACACGCCATATCGCTCACCGATGGCCATCATTCCTTTCTTCAGACGCTCGGAACGGGCTTTGACGCCTTTGAGAATCTCCGGCTGGCTGACGGTATCAATGACCTTCTGCGCGACTGCGCAGGCCAGAGCATTGCCGCCGTAGGTGCTGCCGTGCGTACCGACCCCCAGGCTCGCGGCCACTTTGGCTGTGGTAAGCATCGCGGCCACCGGGAAACCACCCCCGAGGCCCTTGGCGCTGGACAGGATGTCAGGGACCACGTCATACATTTCGTAGGCATAGAGATGACCGGTACGCCCGACCCCACTCTGAACTTCATCAAACACCAACAGGGCATCGTGCTCGTCGCAGAGCTTGCGCAGGCCTTTCAGGAACTCGGGATCTGCCGGCATGACACCGCCTTCGCCCTGAATGGGCTCAACGACGATCGCGCAGGTTTTCTCTTTGGAGATCAGTTTCCGGACCGACTCCAGATCGTTAAACGTGGCATGGTGAATACCACCGGGCGCCGGCTCAAATCCTTCCAGGTACTTGGGCTGACCACCCACGCTGACCGTAAAGAGGGTGCGGCCATGAAATGAATTGGTGAAAGAGATAAATTCATTCTTGTCAGGGCCGAAATGCTCCCAGGCATAACGACGAGCAAGCTTGAACGCAGCCTCGTTGGCTTCCCCGCCGGAATTGGCAAAAAACACACGTTCGGCAAAGGTCAGATCACATAGGGTCTTGGCGAGACGAAGTGCCGGTTCGTTGGTCATGACATTGGACAGATGCCAGAGCTTCTCGGCCTGATCTGTTAGCGCACCCACAAGTCCTGGATGGCAATGACCGAGACAGGTCACCGCAATGCCACCCTGAAGATCCACAAACTCACGGCCTTCCTGGTCCCAGATGCGGGAGCCTTCTCCCCGCACTGGAACGATTGAGCCGGGAGCATAGTTCGGCACCATGACTTCATCAAAAAGTTCGCGACTGACGGGTTCTCTGTTCATCGGGCTCTCTCGAAAACGGTTCAAAGAATTAAAGCTATATTTATCATACGCCACTCAGGACATCAGCACATCCGGTTCCCCAAGGGCAGGCAGGTCGATCAATTGCAGCTTCCGCTTGTCACGCCCTATCAAAGCCCTGACCAGCAACTTGTAGGAATCCAGATCAAATGTCACGGCCTGCCCCCGGAGGGACAGATCATGCAGATCCTTCTCACTGTGGACCGTTGCAACGTGAACCCAGTTATAGATCACCAGGATATCGCTAACACCCGTATCGATGTTTCGCTCCACCACCCCCACCGGCCCTTTCCAGGGCCAGGTAATAAGCCGCAGGGCATGGAACGCAATCTGTACCCTCAGGTTATAGCGGACGACATCTTCATGCCCTTCGCATGCACCTTTACAACGTCCGAGTGCGCGCTGAAAACACGGGCCTCCCTGTTCTGGCTCCAGACCAAGCAACTGGTTGCACAACTCGTTGCTGGCAGCAATTCCGCTTAAAGCCTTCTCGGCATCACGCTTGCTGCGGAACAGTCCGAAGTAATCCCCCAGACGATCCGGTCGTATTTCCCGCACCAGCCGGGCACGAAGATAGCCCCCTTCATTCTCTGCCAGCTCAATACTGACCAACTGCTTGGCAGCTCTCGAACGGCGATTGAACATCGGCTTGAGGGATTTTATCTGCTTTAATTCCAGCAGCAGAGCGCCGAGTTCGCCAGCTGTCTCGGTCCACTCCACCCGCCGCAGACTCTCTGACAACCGAACGCCCCGGCTGGAGTTATGGTCTCCCGAAAAATGCGAAGCCACCCTTTGTGCAATGTTCGTGCTTTTCCCTACGTACAGAAGAACCTCATTCTCACCATAAAAACGGTACACGCCGGGACTTCGAGGTAACTCATCCAGTACATCCATCGGTAAATGAGAGGGGATACTCGGTCGCTGCAATAACACCTGAACAGCCTCACCCACAGCGTCTGTTCCCTTATCAGCCAGGGCATGAGTGAAGAACGAGTGCATCGCGGAGACATCCCCCATAGCCCGGTGCCGCCGCACCTGCCCCAGACCATGCCGCTCAATCAACGAATCCATATTATGGCGGCGAAACTCCGGATACAGCTTGCGCGACAGCTTTACCGTGCACAGCACCTTCGCCGAAAACAACCTGCCCAATCGTCGGAACTCGGCTTTGATAAAGCCATAGTCGAAGCGGGCATTGTGCGCGACAAAAACTGTACCTTTAAGGCGCGCCTCGAGCTCGTCGGCGATGTCCTCAAATGGCGGCGCGTCTGCCACCATCTCGTTGGAAATACCCGTAAGGCGTTCAATGAAGGGTGGAATTCTCGTGCCGGGATTCACCAGTGTCTGCCATTCACCCACGACTTCACCCTCCCGCCAGAAACGGATACCAATTTCGGTAATCCGGTCACTGGTAGAGCTTCCACCGGTCGTCTCAATATCAAGAAAGGCGAGGGTTACTGCACCCAGATCAGTACTTTTGGAGGTCATAGTTTAATGATACTCCGAACTGCGAATCGCAGATGCCTGTAAAGCAACGAATTACGGGTATAGACATTCGTCTAATTAATGACCAAATTTATTTGAAATGTCACAGATCCGTAACTACTTTGAAATGGGTCCAACAAAAATAATGTGTGGAGACAACAACGATGCAAAGCAACAAACTGAGAATGGCAATTCGTGCAACGGCAGCAGCAGCAGCAGTTCTAGGGGTAGCTGGACAAGCCGGAGCAGTCAGCTTCAACGCTGGCGACTATGAGATGAGCGTGTATGGCTACGCACGCCTAAATGCTTCTTACGACGTTGACAGTAATCAGGCTCTGAGCACGCGCTCTGGTTCTTTCGACGGCCTTGTAAACAACGACGATGCACCTGACGGGCACTTCGGTGCAGATGCCTTCCAGAGCCGTCTTGGCGTAACCACCATGACTCCTCAAGGTGTCAAGATTAACGTCGAAGGCGACTTCCGTGGCAGCGGTGGCGGTTCACTGCGCCTTCGTCACGCGTATGGTGAATACAACGGCGTACTGATGGGCCAGACCTGGTCGAACTTCAACAGCTTCGTGGGTAACACCGCAACTCTGGACTTTGACTCCATGCCCGGCGCGGCTGGTTTCCAGGCCCGTACCGCGCAGGCACGCTATACTTCCGGCCCTCTTTCCGTTTCCCTGGAGGAGCCAGTCAGCTCTTTCGTCACTGATGCAGCCAATGACGCTCAAAAAGACGCCTTGCCATCGCTCACCGCTCGGCTTCAGGATTCAGCCGGTGGCCTCTCGTACTCAGCTGCGGTCCTGGCTCACCAGGTAGGCTATGACACTGGCACCAGCGATGAAAGCGCCTTCGGCTTTGCGACCTTTGTCGCTGCCAAGATGGCGCTGAGCGACATGATCACCATTCAGGGCTCATTGAGCTACACCGATGGTGCAAACAGCTACCTGTATCGCTCAGGCGATAATTTCGGTGCTGCAAGTGCCTATGTTGATCCCGCTACTGGTGATGTGGAAACCATCTCCGGTTACGGCGGCACCCTTGGTGCAGGCTTCAACCTCGGCGGCGGACGTAGCGTTAACGTCGGTTATGGCCTGGTCGAAGTGGACTGGGATGATGCCGAAGCTGACGGCGTATTGGTTGCCGACCAGAGTGAAACCAACTCTGCCATCATGGCCAACTACCAATGGACTCCGGTACAGAACGTCATGATGGGCGTTGAATACCAGCTCCTGGACCGTGAAAACGTCAGCGGTGACGACGGTGATGCCAGCCGCGTCCTGTTCGCTGCCCAGTACAACTTCTAAATCCCTTTAGAAGTTAACTCAGGAGAAACCCCGGCCCAGTGCCGGGGCTTCTTTTTGTACGCCCCATCCAGGATCAAACGCACCAAACCACAGCACCCCGACTGCCCGTCACTCAGCACCGACAAACCCAATCTCTATTCTATTCAACAGCCTGCAGGCACTTCTGTTATTTGGCACATGTGATGCAAGTCCATCCATTGAAGTCAAAGTGACGGACCACACTCCGCCACTGTTTTAATCCAACAGAGGTGACACCATGAAAACATCAACCGACCACAGCCTGCTCTTCGAACTGACCCACCCCTTCGAAGCCGCCGTCATACAGGATCTCCGCGACTACTTCGAAGGAATGTATTTCGCAAACTAAAAGGGCCCCAGGCCCCAAAAGTCCGACAAGGTGTGGGAGGGGGTATCTGGTAAAAAACGTCGCCTGTCTGAGCAAAGCGAGTTAAAGCGACGTTTTTTACCAGATACCCCCTCCCGCGCCCTACTACCAAATTAAGGGCTACTCCCCGGCCCGCAACCGAGTCCGAACCCCACGAGAAGCCATCACCCCAACAACCTCCATCAAAGAAAGCACCCCCCGATCATGAGTACGCGGCGCCTTGCCCTTCCCCATACGGCCAAGCTGCCGCGTGTACCAGCTCACCTCCATCAACGCCATATCGTCAATCAACCGGATACCGGTTTTAATCGGCTTTACCGCACTGGTAAATGATTCACCGGCCATAATCCGCTTCGGACAATCCGGCTCCACCGCCAGTGGTCGAGCGATACCAACCAGATCGGTTGCTCCAGAAGCAATAGCATTCGCCATACCGGTTTCCGTGCGGAAGCCACCGGTGACCATCAAGGGAACATCCACCCGCTCGCGCACCTTTTCCGCAAACTCCAGAAAATACGCCTCCCGTGCCAGCGTACTCTGCTTCACTTCACCGTTCTCTTTACCAACCCCCGCCCCCTTGGCCATCGCCGGATTCTCATAGTTGCCACCGGAGATCTCCACCAGATCAATGCCCTGATCCGCCAGCGTCTCAATCACCGCCAGGGACTCTTCCTCGGTAAAGCCACCCCGCTGGAAATCCGCCGAATTCAGCTTGATGCCAACGTTAAAGCCTTCCCCGGTTGCCGCCCGAATTGCCTGATACACCTCCAGCACAAAGCGCATCCGCTTCTCAGCAGAGCCGCCCCATTCATCCGTGCGCTGATTATGATGCGGCGACAAAAACTGACTCACCAGATAGCCGTGGGCACCGTGAATCTGCACCCCATTGAAGCCCGCCTTCTCAGCAATCGCTGCACTGGTTGCGAAACGACGGATAATGTCCTCAATTTCCGGGCCGGTCAGCGCCCTCGGCGTCGCAAACATGCTCCGCATTTCCTTGCGAAACGGCACCGCACTGGGAGACACCGGATCTTTGTTCAACATCTTCGGGCTCTGTTTGCCCGGATGATTCAGCTGCATCCAGATCTGGTTACCCCCAACCTTTCCAGCCTCAGCCCAGGCCTTCAGCAACTGCAGATCCCGTTCATCCTCCAACACCACATTCTGCGGCTCACCAATGTGCCGGCGATCCACCATCACGTTGCCGGTAATCGACAACCCGGTACCACCCTCGGCCCAGGTGCGATACAGCGTCACCAGATCCTGGGTGACACGGTTATCGATGGTGCCCAGCGTCTCGCTCATGGCGGACTTGGCAAAGCGATTGGGAATAACGGCCCCATTCTTCAGCGTCAGGGGTTGCGAGAGCAATTCAGCGGCGTTCATTGATCGGTCTCCGTAGGATGCATGGGTTTATCCGAAGGCAAGCGCCGATCATGGAGAGGAAACCCGTTGGCTGCATTGGCCGGAATGCCGTCAGCCCTGACGGACCGTGCCGCAAGCAGAAATGTCGTGGACTGCAGCCTATGCCACACCGGCGTATTATAGAAAGACACTGAATACTGAATATCAGTGAGGATGCGGAGTGATTGATCCGTACCAACCGACAGAAGCAGAACTGCTGGACCGGCTCTGTCACACCGACCACCGCGTGTTAGTGGTGGGGGAGTCCGGTAGCGGCAAAACCACCCTGATCCGCCGACTGGTGACCGAACTCACCAACCGGGGGCGCAACAGCTATTGCCTGAACTGCGATCCCGGCATGCCCGGCTTTGGGGTGCCGGGCACCCTGACGCTGGCTCGCCTCGACGGTGATGACTGGTCGATCCTGGCCAGCGAGCCCCTGTGTACCCTGGATGCCGGTCGTTTCCGGATGCCACTGGTGATGGCCGTCAACCGGTTGTTGGCCCGGCTACCACGAACTCAACAAACACCAGAAACCCAAACGCCCCCCCTGTTCCTGGACAGCCCTGGACTGGTTCGAGGTGTCGGCGGCGCCGAGTTGCTCCAGGCACTGGCCGCCACGGCTCATATCGACCTTTGCCTGGTATTGGCCCGCGAGGGCCATCCACTGCCCTTGCACAACGAGCTGGCGTCCCTGCCGGCGCGGGTTATTACCATAACCTCGTCTCCCCAGGCCCACCCCGTGCCACGGACCCAGCGGATGCTGAAGCGCAGCCAACTCTGGAACGAGCACCTGGGCAAGGGCCACACCGTGAGCCTGGCGCCTGAACCGCTCACCCTGCTGGGCACGCCACCGCCCCTGGACAACCCGAGGGCCTGGCGTGGTCGTCAGGTCGCTCTGTTCCATCAAGGCGAACTCCAGACCCTGGGCGAAGTGCAGGAAGCATCGCCAACACTCATACAGGTGAAAGCCGCCAGCCGGCCCGTCGACGTCGACCAATTGCTGGTGCGTGACGCCGTCTACCGCGACAACCGACTGCACACGGCCCCCAAAAAACCTCCCGCACCCGATCCCACACGCCCCATAGCCGCCGGCGCCACAGAAGTGAAAGTGGAACTGGGCGCACTCACTAACGTCACCGGTGAACCCCAGGTGGCGGTGCGGGTGGGTAATACTGTGGCGACCCTGGTCAACGGTGTTACCGGCGATCCTTTATTGCAGTTGCGAATGCTGCACCAGGGCCGCAGTCTGCTCTTCGATATCGGCGATACCGGCCGGATGCCACTGCGGGCCGCGCACCAAATCAGCGATGTGTTTATCAGCCATGCCCACGCCGACCATATTGGCGGCTTCCTGTGGCTGGTTCGTTGCCGCATCGGACATTATCCGCCTTGCCGCCTGTTTGGCCCGCCGGGCTTGCATAAGCATGTGTCAGGTATGGTCAGTGGCATTCTATGGGACCGGGTGGAGGATCGCGCCCCGAAGTTTATCGTCCACGAATGGTACGAGGACCATCTCAAGCGCTGGCAGGTCACCGCTGGCGAAACCCAGGCCATCCCCCTGGAAACACTGACCATCAGGGACGGAGTTGTACACCAGGAAGCGGGCTTTGCTGTCCGCGCCACCCAACTGGACCATGGGGTCCCGGTAATGGCCTACGCCTACGAGCCCCGCTGTCAGCCCAAGGTACGCGGAGATCAGCTGGACGGCCTGGAGAAAGCGCCCGGTGAGAAAGTCGTGTACGCCACCGATTTCCGCGACAGCCCCGAGAACGTGCGCAAGCTGAGCGAGCTGGCCCGGGATGCCCACACCCTGTTCTGCGAGGCTTCATTTCTGCTCGCCGACAGGGACCAGGCCGAACGCACCCAGCACCTGACCACCGAGACCTGTGCCCGTATCGCCAACCTGGCCGACGTCAGGCAGCTGGTTGCCTTTCACTTCTCCCACCGCTATGAAAAACAGCAGGACCGGGTGTACGAGGAACTTCGGAAATTCACTGACAGACTGGTGGTCCCGCAGAAAAGTACGCCGCTATCCGGTTAATCGCTCCGTAGCCCGAAGGCTACTGGAGCAATACCGCCAGGGATCAGAGAAGCAGGGACCGAATATCCCCGAGAAGCTGACTCAGCAGTGTCGTGAACCGTGCTGCATCCGCTCCGTTCACCGCACGGTGATCGTAAGATAGCGACAGCGGCAACATCAGCCGCGGCTGGAAATCCTTACCATCCCAGACCGGCTTCATCGACGCCTTGGAGACACCAAGAATCGCCACCTCCGGCGTATTCACGATCGGCGTAAACGCTGTGCCACCGATACCACCCAGGCTGGTAATGGTAAAACAGGCACCCTGCATCTCGGCCGGCTTCAGCTGCTTGTCCCGGGCCTTCTGGGCCAGATCCGCACTTTCCGCAGCCAGTTCCCAGAGCCCCTTCTTGTCCACATCCCGGATCACCGGCACCATCAGCCCGTGAGGCGTGTCCACCGCAATCCCGATGTGAATGTATTGCTTGCGGACCACTTCCTTGCGCTCCATGTCCAGGGACACGTTGAACTGCGGCAATTCCGCCAGCGCCGTGGCGCAGGCTTTCAGCAGGAACGGCAGCGGCGTCATCTTCACGCCCTTCTTCTCACCGGCCGCTTTCTGCGCCTTGCGGAAGGCCTCCATGTCGGTGATGTCCGCGTCCTCGAACTGGGTGACGTGGGGCACGTTCAGCCAGCTACGCTGCATGTTGTTGGCGGTCGCAAACATCATCCGCGACATGGATTCGCGCTCAATGTCACCAAACTGGCTGAAGTCCGGCAGTTTCACACCGGGGATACCGGCACCACCACCGCCAGCCACTGTGCTGCCCTGCTGCGTTTGCTGCAGCTGGCTCTTCACATAGGCCTGCACGTCATCTTTCAGGATGCGTCCTTTGGGACCCGAGCCCTTGATGCGGGTCAGGTCCGCGCCGAATTCACGGGCCAGCTTGCGCACCGCCGGACCAGCATGCACCTTGGCGCCGGGCGTTGGCGGTTCATAGGTCGCCGAAGCCGGTTCCGGCTTCGGCTCCTCACGCTTACCTGCAGACTCGGACTTGCCTTCCTGCCTGGTATCATCCGAGGGCTCCGCAGCTTCAGAGGCCGGTTCTTCACCGCCTTCTTCCACAACGGTCATTTCGACCAGGTCGAGACCTTCAGAGATCTTGTCGCCTTCGGACACCAGGATCTTGCCAATTTTTCCGGCAAAGGGAGACGGTATCTCCATGGTGGCCTTGTCGGATTCCACGGTGACCAGCGCGTCATCAACCTCAACCTCATCGCCTTCGCTGACGTTGATCTCGATCACCGGTACGTTATCGAAGCCATCCAGAGCCGGAACCTGAACGGTTTCCTTGCGGGAACCGCCAGATTTCTTCGGGGTCGGCTTTGTCTCTTCAGCCTTGTCTTCGGATTTGGCTTCGGCCTTTTCGTCCTTGCCGGAGCTAGCTTCTTCACCAGAGCCTTTGTCGTCATCCGAACCTCCAGCGTCGCCGCTGGCTTCCATCATGCCGACCACGTCGCCTTCCTTGACCTTGTCACCCACCTTGACGGTAATTTTGGTGATCTTGCCGGCGCCGGGCGATGGCAGCTCAACTGACGCCTTGTCGGATTCTACGGTCAGTATCGGATCTTCTTCCTCAACCGAATCCCCCTGGCTGACGAGAACTTCAATAACCTCGACCTCGTCTGCACCGCCGAGATCCGGAACCTTGATTTCCTGTTCACTCATGGCGGTCTCCTTAGCTCAGCACCGGGTTCGTTTTGTTGCGATCGATTCCGTACTTGCGCATGGCTTCGAGAACCACCTCTTCCTTGATTTCACCATCCCGTGCCAGAGCCGAGAGCGCGGTGACCGCCACGTAGAAGCGGTCCACCTCGAAGTGGCTCCGCAGTTTCTCGCGGGTGTCACTGCGACCGAAGCCGTCGGTACCCAGGGTCAGGTAGGTCTTGGGAATATAGGCACGCACCTGTTCGGACAACAGCTTGATATAGTCGGTGGACGACACCACCGGCCCTTGCTGTTTCTCCAGGCACTGGGTGATGTAAGCCTTCTTGGGCGTGTCATCCGGATGCAGGCGGTTCCAACGTTCGGTATGCAGGCCGTCGCGGGCCAGCTCGTTAAAGCTGGTCACGCTCCAGACATCGCTGGCAATGCTGAAATCGTCCTTCAGCAACTGGGCAGCGGCGCGCACCTCATTGAGGATGGCCCCGGAGCCCATCAACTGGACCCGCGGCGTCTTCTTGCGGCCCTTGGTTTCGACGGACTCAAACTGGTACATGCCCTTGATGATGCCGTCTTCCACCTTCTTGCCTTCCGGCATGGCGGGCTGCTCGTAGTTCTCGTTTTCAATGGTCAGGTAATAGAAGACATTGTGGTTGTCTTCAAACATTTCCTTGATGCCATGCCGGATCACCACGGCCATCTCATAGCCATAGGCCGGGTCGTAGGCCTTACAGCTGGGAATGGTCTGGGCCAGGATGTGACTGTGGCCGTCCTGATGCTGCAGGCCTTCACCATTGAGCGTGGTGCGCCCGGCGGTACCACCGACCAGGAAGCCACGGGCCTGGATATCGCCAGACGCCCAGGCCAGATCGCCCACACGCTGGAAACCGAACATGGAGTAGAAGATGTAGAACGGCACCAGCGGGAAGTTGTTGGTGCTGTAGGAAGTCGCGGCTGCCATCCAGGCAGCCATGGAACCGTCCTCGTTGATGCCTTCCTCGAGGATCTGGCCCTTCTTGTCTTCCTTGTAGTACATGATCTGGTCACGGTCTTCCGGCACGTACTTCTGGCCTTCCGACGTGTAAATGCCGAGCTGGCGGAACATGCCCTCCATACCGAAGGTACGGGCCTCGTCCGGTACGATCGGCACCACCCGCTTGCCAATGCGCTTGTCCTTGGTCAGGGCCGTCAGCAGACGCACAAAGGCCATGGTGGTCGAGATTTCACGGCCATTGGAGCCTTCCAGCAAAGCTTTGAAGGTATCCAGCGGCGGTGTCTGCAGCGGCTGACAATCCTTGCGGCGCTTGGGATAGAAACCACCCAGCTCCTGCCGGCGCTTGTTCATGTAGACAATTTCCGGGCTGTCCGGTGCCGGTCGGTAGTAAGGCACATCCTTGAGCTCTTCGTCCTTCAGCGGCACGGCAAAACGATCGCGGAAGGCCTTTAGCTGCTCGATGTCGAGTTTCTTCAGGGAGTGTGCGGTGTTCTGCGCTTCACCAGCGCTCCCGAAACCATACCCCTTGATGGTATGGGCCAGAATGACCGTGGGGCGCCCGCCGTTGTTGTGGATGGCGTGATGGTAGGCCGCGTATACCTTGTAGGGATCATGGCCACCACGATTGAGCTTGTTGATGTCCTCGTCAGTGAGGTTTTCCACCAGCTTGGACAACTCCGGATACTTTCCGAAGAAGTGTTTGCGGGTATAGGCTGGACCGTTGCTCTTGAAGTTCTGCAGATCGCCGTCCACGGCTTCGTCCATCACCCGCTGCATGAGTCCGTCCTTGTCCTGTTCGAACAGCGGATCCCACATGCGCCCCCAGACCACTTTCAGTACGTTCCAGCCGGCACCGCGGAACACACCTTCCAGTTCCTGGATAATCTTGCCATTGCCCCGCACCGGACCGTCCAGGCGCTGCAGGTTGCAGTTCACCACAAAGATCAGGTTGCTCAGGTTCTCGCGACCGGCCATTGAGATGGAGCCCAGGGTTTCCGGCTCGTCACACTCGCCGTCACCGATAAAGCACCACACCTTGCGGTCGCCCATGTCGATCAGCTCGCGGCTGTGCAGGTACTTCATCACGTGGGCCTGGTAGATCGCCTGAATCGGGCCCAGCCCCATGGACACCGTGGGGAACTGCCAGTAGTCCGGCATCAGCCAGGGGTGGGGGTAGGAAGACAGGCCATTGCCATCCACTTCTTCCCGGTATTTGTCCAACTGTGCTTCGTCAAAGCGGCCTTCCAGGTAGGAGCGGGCATAAATACCAGGTGATGAGTGGCCCTGGAAATACACCAGGTCCGATTCCCGCTTTTCGTCACCGCCATGGAAGAAGTAGTTAAAGCCGACATCGTATAGAGTGGCCGCCGAGGAGAATGAGGACACGTGCCCGCCCAGCTCACCCGGACGCTGGTTGGCCCGCAACACCATGGCCATGGCGTTCCAGCGGATCAGCGAGCGAATACGGCGTTCCATAAACAGGTCCCCCGGCATGCGGGCTTCCTGGGTCACGGGGATGGAGTTACGGAATGGGGTGGTGATCGAATACGGTAACTCGGTACCATCGCGGCTGGCTCGTTCGGAGAGCCTTTCCAGAATATACTTGGCGCGGTCCACGCCTTCCTGTTCGATAAGAGATTCCAGTGCATCTAACCATTCACTGGTCTCGATGGGATCATCGTCCTGGTACATCAAACCCTCCCCTTGGCATTAAAAAGGCCACTCAGGCCACGATCAGCAGCCTGGCGCCTACGGTGTCATTCGCTGCGGTGAATTGCAGAATCTGTTGTTTTGGATAATTCAGCCTGACTAGTGTCATCAAGCATAGAACAGCTTGGCCATCTTTACTGCCTGGGCACCTTTGTATTCGCGGCTTTTGGCCAGAAGGTGCAAGCCTGGCGTGAAACTGCCCGGATCTCGCCCGCCATTATGTAGTTTTTTTACTACAAAACCAGAGAAACATTCAACTGCGAGGGCCATTTAAGGAAAACCAAAACCTTTTATTGCGACTACTTACGCAATAATGACGGGTTTTCGAGCAGCAAACAACCAAGTCTAGACCAATGTCGTAGTATTCCTACGGAGGGCATCCTATCCTTATCACGCTAAACGAATTTCCATCCTGACAATAATTACCTTTCGGAACATTTGGCTGATTTTTAAAGACGTTCGGCAATTTTGACTAGTCACTTCTACAAAAACGCCAGGATTTTTTAATTAGACCTGAAAATAAATATCGATTTATGTATACTTGCCTGCCCGTTTTTTAACCAGAGGAGTGTTGGCGACCCCCATCCTCCTGACATTGGCATTCAACCAGAGGGCGATCTATGAACTCCATCGTCACGTTCCCGAACCGCATCCCGACTGCCGAGTTCGAAGAGCGGCGCTTCAAGGTCTATACAGACCGCCAGCTCGACAAGATTGAGGTTATCCAGAATCTCCCTGAAGACACCCTGTTCGAAATGAAGGTCGTCGCCAGCGTGCTTCCGTTCCGGGTCAACGAGTATGTGATCAACGAACTGATCAACTGGGACAAGGTACCCAACGACCCGATCTACCAGCTTGTCTTCCCTCAAAAAGGCATGTTGAAGGACGAACATTTCGAGCGCATGGCAAAGATGCATCGGGAAGGTGCTGACAAGAAAGAGATTCAGGCCGTTGCCAAGGAAATCCGTGACGAGCTGAACCCCCACCCGGCCGGCCAGATGGAAATGAACATGCCCGAGCTGGACGGCGAGGTTCTGGACGGAGTCCAGCACAAGTATCGGGAAACCGTCTTGTTCTTCCCGGCCCAGGGGCAAACCTGCCACTCCTACTGCACCTTCTGCTTCCGCTGGGCACAGTTTGTCGGTGACAAGGACCTGAAGATGGCCAGCACCGAAGCCGAGAAGCTTCATGGCTACCTGCAGGAACACACCGAGGTTACCGACCTGCTGGTTACCGGCGGCGACCCCATGGTGATGAAGACCAAGAACCTGGTGCAGTATCTGGAACCTTTGCTGCAGCCGGAGTTCGACCACATCCAGACCATTCGCATCGGCACCAAGGCTCTGACCTTCTGGCCGTATCGCTTCGTAACCGACAAGGACGCGGACGAGCTGATCGATCTGTTTGCCCGCCTGGTCGATGCTGGCAAGCACGTGGCCATCATGGCTCACTACAACCACTGGCAGGAAATCACCACCGACATCGCCGAAGAAGCGATCCGTCGTATCCGCGCCACCGGCGCAGAGATTCGTGCCCAAGGCCCGCTGATCAAGCACGTCAATGACGACGCCGAAGCCTGGGCCAAACTGTGGAAGAAAGAAGTTCAGCTGGGCATCATCCCCTACTACATGTTTGTGGAGCGGGACACTGGCGCCAAGAACTACTTCGAAGTGCCGCTTGCCGAAGCCTTCCAGATCTACCGCGAAGCCATGAAACAGGTCTCCGGCCTGGCCCGCACCGCGCGCGGCCCCTCCATGAGCGCCGGCCCCGGCAAGGTAGAGGTGCAGGGCATCACCGAAATCAATGGCGAGAAGGTGTTCGTACTGCGCTTCCTGCAGGGACGCAACCCGGACTGGGTGCAGCGCCCGTTCTTCGCCAAGTACAGTGAGACAGCCACCTGGCTGCACGAGCTGGAACCGGCACTCGGGGAAGAGAAGTTCTTCTTTGAGGATGAATATGAACAGATGAAGAAGGGGAATGGCTGAGGCCGCCCCTCTCTCCCGAAAGGAAGGCGCCGCTAGTCCGGCGCCTTCATATAATCCCGCGGCGAACAGCCGGTCCAGCGTCGAAACGCCCGACTGAAATTGGTGACATCGGAGTAGCCCAGCAAATCCGACACCTGACCAATACTTTTCTGCCGGATAGCAAGCAGGCGTCTGGCATGTTGCTGCCGGATCGACTCTACCAATTCCCGGAACACCACTCCCTCAGCCTGTAACCGGCGCTGCAACGTTCGCGGAGTCACATTCAGCTTTTCCGCTACCTCCTCCATGGAAGCAAACCCCAGCTCCTCATCAAACACCAGGTCCCGCACCTGTTGCACCAGCGAGCGCCCGCCACCCAGCCGCCCGAGCTCTTCTTTACATTGCTCCCGGGCAACCCGCGCAGCCACCGGGTCCGCCATGACCAGGGGATAGTCGAGAATCGATGCGTCGAAGATGAAGCCATTGAAGTCACCGTCAAAGATCAGCTGCCCCGCGATCAGGTGCTCAAAGCGATCCATGTACGGCGGCTCTGGAAAACGGACCACCCCCTTGCCCTTGAGCCTGCGGCCAGTGAGCGCCTCCCCCATGGCGGCAAACCCGGTCAGAAGGAACTGCGCCCCTACCTCCCCGAGCTGGTAGCGCCCATCCCGCTCACTCAGTATGAGACGAACCTCATCGCCCTCCCGATCGAGGCGCAATGTCAGATCGGACGAAGGGACTGCGAAATAGGCCTGGGCGATATCGAGCGCTTCGCCCAGCGTTTTTGCCACCATGGCAGCCTGCCCGATCACCCCATGACACGACACCTTCATCTGCAATCCCAACAGGAAACCGATGCCAGGCTCACCTGTCAGCGCGATAGCCCGCTGTATAAGCCGTGAAAAACTTTCTCTGGGGACACGGAAGCCGCTGCGCAGCAGGTCTTCCAGCGCAAGCCCCTCTTCTGATAACAGCTGTTCCACGGTGACGTTCCACCGCTCTACTACATCGATCAGTAGCAGAACGTAGGTGCCGGGAACAGTAGGCTGACTGGAAACAATGGAAACGGTTGTCATTGTAATTGTCGTCTAATGATCGTTTTTTGTCGTGCAATCATACCCCGATTCGGTATGGACCCACTCACAATAGCAGCAGATATCGCCAGGTACAGGTGCCTGGCTGCCAACCACAACCGTAAAAAAGGTCAAATCCATGTCTGTTGATCCGAACACCATGACCGATGCGGAGAAAACTGATTACATCCGCAAGACCATTCTTGAAGAGGGTCGGGCACTTCGCCGCCGTCATCCGTGGCTTGAGAAACACCAGAACCTGATCGGCGCAACGATCATGATCGTTTCACTGCTGGGCATGATCGCCAGTGGCACACTCTACGTCATGGGCTACATCCCCTGGTGGGCATGCATTCCGGCAACGGCCATTTTCGCTTCCTTCATTCATGAGCTGGAACACGACCTGATCCACCTGATGTACTTCAAGAACCGCCCCTGGGCCAACGATCTTATGCTGGCTGTGGGCTGGCTGGCACGGGCCAGCACCGTCAGCCCCTTTGTGCGGCGCAAGCTTCACCTGCACCACCACAAGTTCAGCGGCACCGAGAGCGACCTGGAGGAGCGGGGCATTACCAACGGTGAGCGCTGGGGCTTACGGCGTTTGTTGATGACCGGGGATAATATGATGGCGGTTTTCCTCCGCCCGTTTACCATGCAGCGCGCCGTGCGCCAGTATATCCGCTCCCAGAAGCCGGCATCACGGGGCGAAGCCAGAAAAATGAGCCTGCAGCAGATGCTCGCCTATGCACCGCTGGGCAACATCTATTACCTGCTGTTCCACGGCTGGGTGGTCGCCCACGTAGTCCTGTTTACCGCCCAGATCAGCGGCAACCCGCTCACCCTGTCAGCCGAGCTGTCTGCGGTGATGAGCGCTCTGAATACCTTTGCTGTGGTGTACATGCTGCCGTCTTTCCTGCGCACATTCTGCCTGCACTTCATCAGCTCCAACATGCACTATTACGGCGACGTCGAAGCCCGGAACGTGATGCAACAATGCCAGGTCCTCAACCCCTGGTGGCTGATGCCGATGCAGGTTTTCTGCTTCAACTTCGGCAGCACCCACGCCATTCACCACTTCGCGGTGCGGGAACCTTTCTATATCCGGCAATGGACGGCACCGGCCGCCCACAAGGTAATGAGAAAGATGGGGGTTCGCTTCAACGATTACGGGACTTTCCTGAGGGGAAACCGTTTCTACGCAGAGACCTCTGCAGAGGAACGCCAGACAGCCTGAATCCAGAAATGGTTCAGGCTGACCGAACGGATCAGTGCATCAAGGTGTACAGTTTGCGCCGGTAGGTCCTCACGTCCGGGTTGTTGTTGCCAAGCTTGTCGAACAGTTCGATCAGTGTTGTCTTGGCAACTTCATCCTTGTATTTGCTGTCAGATTGCATCAGGCGGATAAGCAGCTCCATCGCCTGAGCGTTGTTTTCCTGCAGGATATGGTGCAGCGCCAATTGATGCAGGGCGTGGGGGTCTTTCGGGTCCTGCTCCAGCGCCATTTCCAGATCCTTGATGGGCGGCAGCTCTGCGGACTGTTTCAGAAACTTGATGCGAGCCGCCAGCTGCCTCGCCTGGGTCTGCATCTTCTCTTCCGGCGGCAGACTCTCAAGCACCTGTTCGGCAGTTTCCAGATCCCCCATTTCCGCTTTCAACTGTGCCAGGTCAATGAGGACCTTGAGGTCCTCCGGGTCTTTCTGGTTCATGTCCGTCAGGATCGCCAGGGCGCCCTCCACGTCGCCGCCCTCCCAGAGCCGGTGGGCTTTTTCGTAGGGATCTTCCCTGGGGGCCTCCACATGCTTGTCCAGCACCTTGCGAATTTCGCTCTCCGGCAGCGCACCATTGAACCCGTCCACGGCCTGGCCGTCCTTTACCAGAATCACCGTGGGCAAACTGCGCACCCCCAGTGAGGCGGTCAGCTGCTGCTGTTCGTCGGCATTTACCTTGGCCAGCATGAAGCCCCCCTGATACTCCTCAGCCAGTTTTTCCAGCAAGGGCATCAATTGCTTACAGGGTGCACACCACTCCGCCCAGACATCGACCAGAACGGGGGTGGTTGAAGAAGCTTCCATCACTTTCTGCTGGAAGTTCTCCATATTGGCTTCAAAAATATAAGGCGAATTGCTCATCAGTGGCACCTGAACAGGTTGGGAAAGTTCGTTGGGTTTGCCATGGTATTGGGGGCAAAACGATGAATTTCAAGGCTCACGCCCATCTTGGGCGGAGGTCCTTGAAATACCCGCAACTGACTTTACATAAGCTATAAATGACACGTCGGGGCAGTCGATCATGCCCCTCACCAAACTTTCCGGATGGATACTGGCACGGTATGAACGAAGACAACCGTAATGACTCTCTTGAAGAATTCGAGGAAGATGTCACCGAGTACATCGGTAAAGATGAGAACAGCAAGGGCCTGGCGCTGCCCCAGCAACTGATGCCCCGACGCATGTACGTCCTGCCGGTATCCAACCGCCCGTTTTTCCCGGCGCAGGTCCAGCCGGTAGTGGTTAATCAGGATCCCTGGAACGAAACCCTCAAGCGTGTGGCCGAAACCGACCATAAGGTTCTCGGCATCTGCTTTGTCGACGGCCCGGATCCGGAGCGAAACATTCCCGCCAGCGACGAACTGGAAACCATAGGCTGCGCCGTCAGGGTTCACCACGCCCAGCAGGAGAACGGCAAGGTCCAGTTTATTGCCCAGGGCCTGCAACGGTTCCGGATCGTCCAGTGGCTGCGTCGGAAACCGCCTTACCTGGTTGAGGTGGAGTACCCCAACGAACCCGAGGAAGAAGCCGATGAACTCAAGGCTTACACCCTCGCCATCATCAGCGCCATCAAGGATCTTCTGCGCACCAACCCGCTGTACGGAGAAGAGGTAAAGCAATACCTGTCCCGCTTCGGGCCGGACGACAGCTCGCCACTGGCCGATTTCGGCGCCTCCATGACCAGCGCCAAGGGCCAGGAGCTTCAGGATGTGCTGAATACTGTTCCTCTTCTCCGCAGGATGGAGAAGGTGCTCCTGCTCATGCGCAAGGAGCAGGAAGTGGCACGCCTGCAGGCGGAGATCAGCGAGGAAGTTAACGATAAGGTGCAGAAACACCAGCGAGAATTCTTCCTGCGGGAACAACTGAAAGTGATCCAGCGCGAGCTGGGCATGGCCAAGGACGACAAGACCGCGGACGTGGAGCGCTTCCAGGCCCGCATGGAAAAACTGAATCCGCCGGGGCAGGTCAGAGAACGCTTCGAAGACGAGATCGAGAAATTGCAGGTGCTGGAGCAGGGATCACCGGAATACGGCGTCACCCGCAACTATCTGGACTGGCTGACCCAGGTGCCCTGGGGACTGACCTCTGAAGACCACTTCGACCTGACGGAGGCCCGCCGGATACTGGACCGCGACCACGATGGCCTGGAGGACGTCAAAGACCGTATTGTCGAGTTCCTTGCCGAAGGCACGTTCAAAGGTGAAGTCAGCGGCTCGATACTGCTGCTGGTCGGCCCACCCGGGGTGGGCAAAACCTCCATCGGTCACTCGGTGGCAAATGCCCTTGGCCGCGAATTCTATCGCTTCAGCGTCGGCGGCATGAGAGACGAGGCCGAGATCAAGGGCCACCGCCGCACCTACATCGGCGCCATGCCCGGCAAATTCGTACAGGCGCTGAAAGACGCCAAGGTGTCCAACCCGGTGATCATGCTGGACGAGATCGACAAGATTGGCGCGTCCTATCAGGGGGATCCGGCCTCTGCCCTGCTGGAAACCCTGGACCCGGAGCAAAACCGCGAATTCCTGGATCACTATCTGGACGTTCGCATGGACCTGTCGAAGGTCCTTTTTATCTGCACCGCCAATCAACTGGACACCATCCCCCGCCCGCTGCTGGACCGGATGGACGTTATCCGGCTGTCCGGCTACATCGCCGAGGAAAAGCTGGCCATCGCCAAGCACTTCCTGATACCTCGCCTGCTGAAGAGAGTGGGATTGCTGAAAAAACAGCTGAACATCAGCGATGCGGCGGTGAAACAGGTCATTGAGGGCTACGCCCGTGAAGCCGGGGTGCGTAACCTGGAAAAAATGCTGCACAAGATTATCCGCAAGGGCATCGTGCGATTACTGGACGATCCGGATACCCCGGTGAAGGTTGGTGTGGCAGACCTGGCAACCTACCTCGGCCAGCCCTCCTTCCGTAAAGAAAAATCCCTCAAGGGCATCGGTGTGGTTACCGGCCTTGCCTGGACTGCCATGGGCGGCGCCACATTGAGCATTGAAGCGTCCCGTATTCACAGCTCCCAGCGTGGCTTCAAACTGACCGGGCAACTCGGGGATGTGATGAAGGAATCGGCGGAAATCGCCTACAGCTATGTGTCGTCAAACCTCAAGCGCTTCAAGGGCGACCCCACGTTCTTCGACAAATCCTTTGTGCACCTGCACGTACCGGAAGGAGCGACACCAAAGGATGGCCCCAGCGCCGGCGTCACCATGGCCACTGCCCTGCTGTCCATCGCACGGCGGGAAGCACCACAACAGAACATTGCCATGACCGGTGAGCTGACACTGACAGGCCAGGTGCTGCCGGTAGGCGGTATCCGTGAAAAAGTCATAGCCGCCCGCCGTCAGAAAATCAGCAACCTGATTCTGCCGGAGGCGAACCGGGGGGATTACGAGGAGCTACCGGACTACCTGAAGGAAGGCCTGACGGTGAATTTCGCCAAACAATACAGCGATGTGTTTCAGGTCTGTTTTGGCAACAAGCCCAGGAGGGGGTCTTCGGTGCATTGAAGGCCTTCAGGCCTTCTCTTTCCAGCCGTCGTCCTTCAGCACCGGCCCGACATCGAGCACCGGCGAGGCATCAATATCGTCGGCGTCCATCATATTGGCCACCCGCTGAAGCGACGCGATGATCATGGTCTGCTCCCACTCATGCAGGCTCTGGAACTTCTTGATGAAATCCTCCTGCAGGGGCTGGGGCGCGCGGGCAAGGATATCCGCGCCGTCCTCGGTCAGGTGCGCGTGCACCTTGCGCTTGTCCCGGGTACTGCGCACCCGGTAAACCAGTTGACGGTGCTCCAGGCGGTCCAGAATGGTGGTCACTGTGGCCTGGCTGAGACTCACCTTGTCGGCGATGGTGCCTATGGTCACTTCCCCCAGATCACGGATCGTTCGCATGATCAGCAATTGCGGCCCCGTCAGGCCCGCATGCTTACTCAGGCGCTTGGAGTGCAGGTCGGTTGCACGAATAACACGCCGCAGTGCCACCAGCACCTGTTCATAATTGTTCACGGTACTACTCCGATCCGGGCCGGGGGCCACATTATGATTGAAATCGGAGGCGTTGAGCTGCTTCGAGTAAAGCACTCTGCTACTCGCCATCGGCTTCAGCCTCACTGTCCTTGCCATCAATTTATTTATACCACTAACTATTAGAGGTCTTTGTTCCCGCAAATGCAAGTCGGCATTTGCTCAGAGCATCCGCGGCCATGCATCATTGATCGGACAGGCATTCGTTCATCCCGCATTTTTTCCTGCAGGCACTGTGCTAAGGTCATCACTTTGTTGAACTTCCGCAGAACGGACATAGCTACATGACCAAGCATTACTGGGGGCGCAATCCCCTGACAAACTTTCGGCTGATCCCCATTCTGACAAGCGCCTTGATAGCCATACTCATTGCCTCCGGCGCGCAGGCCCAAACATCCGCCGCGCCGCCCGATGATCTGAGTGCTGAAGACGTTGAAAAACGTATAGAGTCGCTGGAAAAACCCATGTATACGCCTTTTGTGGAACTCTATCTGCTGGAGGAAAGCAAAGCCCTGCGCAAAGAGATGCAGAATACACGGGCGGAGCTGATTGAAAAGGTCGTGGACAAGGAACTCTCCGTCGCGGACAAGACCATGTCCTACGCCACCGACACAGTGACCTATTTCTTCTATCTGATCGCCGGTGCCACCTCAATACTGGTCGTGATCGGCTGGAATTCCATTCGCGACATGCGTAACCAGCTCACAAGCCTGGCCGAAAAACGGGTAAACGAGCTGGTCGTTGAATACGAGAAGCGATTGAAGTCCATCGAAGAACAGCTGCAGCAAAAATCCGACATCATCCACCAGAATCAGGCGGAAATTGAGCGTACTAATGAAGTGCACTCGCTGTGGCTCAAAGCCAGCCAGGAAACCTCCCAGCAAAACAAGATTTCCGCCTACGACCGGATTCTGGATTTGCGACCGGACGACGTGGAAGCTCTAAGCTACAAGGCCGATGCAGTATTGGAGATGCAGGAACCATTGTGGGCCATCAGCCTGTGTCAACGTGCACTCAAACTCGCACCAGATAATGGCCACGCGCACTATCAGCTGGCATGCGCCTATGCCGAAATCGGGCGCTGGGAAGATGCAGTGGCAACCCTGCAGCGGGCCATCGATATTTCCGAAGCCTACCGTGATGACGCGTCCGTGGACCCCAGTTTCGAACAACTTCGGGACCACGACAGCTTCAGGGCCCTCATTTTCCCGGACACAGAAGAGAACAATACAGAGGCTTAGGGTCGGACAAGGCACAATCTTTGCGGTCGAGCAAAGACTGGCCCGATCAGCTTGACAAGTTGCAGGGCGTGGTGTTTGTTTAACTATCTGAGAACATAAGAATAACCCGGAACACGACAGGACTGACCCAATGAGAACTTCAGTAAAGAAACTCGTAACCGCTGTTAGCGCTTCCATTGCCCTGATGGGCGCAGGTCATGCCGCCGCTGAAATCAAAATCGGCATTGCCGGCCCGATGACAGGCCCCGTTGCACAGTATGGTGACATGCAGTTCTCCGGTGCCCGCATGGCAATTGAACGCATCAATGCCGATGGCGGCGTCAACGGAGAAATGCTGGAAGCCGTAGAGGTGGATGACGTCTGCGACCCCAAACAGGCTGTCACCGTGGCAAACCGCCTGGTGAACGATGGCGTTCGCTTTGTGGTTGGCCACCTGTGTTCCAGCTCTACCCAGCCGGCATCTGACATCTACGAGGACGAAGGCATCCTCATGGTGACCCCGGCTTCCACCAGCCCGGCCATCACCGAGCGCGGATACGAACTGGTATTCCGCACCATCGGCCTGGACAGCATGCAGGGCCCTGTTGCCGCGGAATACCTCGCCAGCCTCAACCCTGAGCGCGTCGCAATTGTCCACGACAAGCAGCAGTATGGTGAAGGCATTGCCACAGCCGTCCGCGACACCCTGAAAAATGCCGGTGTTGAAATTGCCATGTTCGAAGGCATTACCGCCGGCGCCAAGGACTTCTCGTCCCTGATTACCAAGCTCAGGCAGGCGGATGTTGACTATGTCTATTACGGCGGCTACCACCCGGAGCTGGGGCTGATCCTGCGCCAGGCCGAGCAGGCTGACCTGGACACCGTCTTCATGGGTCCAGAGGGTGTTGGCAACAAGGACATCAACACCATCGCCGGTGACGCCGCTGAAGGCCTTCTGGTGACACTTCCTCCCAGCTTCGACCAACAGGAACAAAACCAGGAATTGGTTAAAGCCTTCGAGGAAAAAGGCGAGGACCCCTCCGGCCCATTCGTGCTGACTTCCTACACTGCCGTTCAGCTTATTGCCGAGGGTATTGAGCAAGCGGGCTCGACAGATCCGTTTGATGTCGCCGAAGCACTGCGTAATGGCTCATTCGACACCCCCATCGGTACCGTTGAGTACGATGAAAAGGGTGACATGAAGTCCTTTGAATTCGTTGTGTATGAATGGCATTCAGATGGCAGCAAAACTCCGGTAAACTGAGCCGAAATCGTTAAAAAACGGTAATAATGAGAGCACCTTCTCACCGCGATCCGGGAGAAGGTGTTTTTCTAGGCTCCTGTTGATCCTTCCCGCACCCGCGACGGCACCCCGGAGCGTCAGGTGTGGTCAGTGGAGGGGGCAGGCTTTCGGAGTCCCATAACAATGCAAGATCTGCTCTATTTCCTGCAACAGCTCATTAACGGGCTGACGATCGGGAGCACCTATGCCCTGATCGCCATCGGCTACACGATGGTTTACGGCATCATCGGCATGATCAACTTTGCCCATGGTGAGATTTACATGATCGGCGCCTACACCGCGCTGATTGCCATCACCGGGCTTGCCGCCCTTGGTATCGCCTGGCTTCCGCTGATACTCATCGTAGCCCTTGTCTGCGCCATGATTGTCTCCAGCAGCATGGGTTGGGCTGTGGAGCGGGTCGCCTATCGGCCGGTTCGTGGCCGCCACCGGCTGATCCCGCTGATCTCTGCCATCGGCATGTCCATTTTCCTGCAGAACTACGTTCACCTGGCTCAGGGCTCCCGCAACATTGGTTTTCCCGCATTGATTGAAGGTGGTTTCCGCTTTGGCAGCGAGGACTCATTCCAGACGTCGATTTCCTACATGCAGATCACGATCTTCGCCACTACGCTAATCTGTATGTCCCTGCTGTCCCTGTTTATATCCCGGTCACGTATCGGCCGTGCCTGCCGCGCCGTTTCCCAGGACCTGGGGATGGCCAGCCTGCTGGGCATCGATACCAACCGCATCATCTCGGCCACCTTCGTCATTGGCGCCGCACTGGCAGCGGTCGCCGGCCTGCTGCTGGGCATGTACTACGGTTCCATCGACCCGCTATTCGGATTTATTGCCGGGTTGAAAGCTTTTACAGCAGCGGTGCTTGGGGGCATCGGCAGCATCCCCGGCGCAATGCTGGGCGGCCTCATCCTCGGCGTCGCCGAGAGCATGACTTCCGGATATCTCAGCGGGGAGTACAAGGACGTGGTGTCATTCGGCCTGTTGATACTCATTCTTCTCTTCAAGCCTACCGGGCTCCTTGGCAAACCGGAGGTGGAAAAGATCTGATGGCTGCACACAACCTGAAACACGCGCTGTTCTGCGCCATAGTCACGTTGATCGTGGCGTATCCGATACTTGGCTTTAACCTGGTCTCCTCGGGAACGGATATCATCCTGGAAGGTGCCACGACCCAGACCGTTATTTCGGTGCTGTTGGCTGCGGTGGTTGTCTTCCTGTTCCAGCTGTTCCGCGACAACATCATGGCGTTGCTCGGCAAAGCCCCGGCACTGAACCCTCTGGCCAACCGCCAGCCCATGGAGCAGAGCAAACGGCTGAAGCTGGAATCCACCATCCTGACCCTGATTATCATTGGGGCGTTATTCTGGCCATTCTTTGTTTCCCGGGGGTCGGTCGATCTGGCCACCCTGGTGCTGATCTACATCATGCTGGCCCTGGGCCTCAACGTGGTGGTGGGGCTCGCGGGGCTGCTGGATCTGGGCTACGTCGCCTTCTATGCCGTCGGCGCGTATACCTTTGCGCTGCTCTCCCAGTATTACGGCGTCTCCTTCTGGTTCGCGCTTCCCATTGGCGCACTGCTGGCCGCCCTGTTTGGACTGGTACTGGGGTTCCCGGTACTCCGACTCCGGGGCGATTACCTGGCGATTGTGACCCTCGGATTCGGTGAGATTATCCGTATCCTGCTGAATAACATGACCAGCCTCACCGGCGGCCCCAACGGCATCGGCGGTATTCCCGATCCCACGCTGTTTGGAATGGAGTTTGGGCGGCGCGTCAAGGAGGAAGGCAACACCTCCTTCCACGAGACCTTTGGCATCGCTTACAGCAGCGAACACAAGATCATCTTCCTGTACCTGATCGCCCTGGTTCTCGCTGTCTTCACCGCACTGGTGATCCGGCGCCTGATGCGCATGCCGGTGGGTCGCGCCTGGGAAGCGCTGCGCGAGGATGAGATCGCTGCCCGCTCGCTGGGGCTGAGCCGCACGTCGGTGAAACTGTCAGCGTTCACTATAGGCGCGTTCTTTGCCGGCTTCGCCGGTACTGTGTTTGCTTCCAAACAGGGCTTTATCAGCCCGGAATCGTTCGTCTTCCTGGAATCCGCCATTGTCCTGGCCATTGTGGTTCTCGGAGGCATGGGCTCGCAGCTCGGCGTTATCCTCGCCGCCATTGCGGTCACCATTCTGCCGGAACTGGCCCGGGAGTTTTCCGAATACCGGATGCTGATCTTCGGTGCCGCCATGGTACTGATGATGGTCTGGCGCCCGCAGGGACTGATGCCCATGCGCCGCATCCATATCGAACTGGAAAAACAGGAGTAACGGACGATGCTTGAAGTACAGAATCTGTCCATGCGCTTTGGCGGGCTCCTGGCGGTTGATCAGGTTTCCCTGGACGTTCAGGAACACGAAATCGTATCCATTATCGGCCCTAACGGCGCAGGTAAAACCACCGTCTTCAACTGTATGAGCGGTTTCTACAAACCCACCAGTGGCAAAATCCTGTTCGAGGGACACGAGGTTCAGGGCAAACCGGATTTCCGGATTTCCCGCCTCGGGATGGTGCGCACGTTCCAACACGTTCGTCTGTTCAATCGGATGACTGTGGTGGAGAACCTGCTGGTCGCCCAGCACCGCCACCTGAACACCAACCTGATCTCTGGCTTGCTGAAAACGCCAAGCTACCGGGAGCGGGAACAGAAATCGCTGGATCGCGCCAGTTATTGGCTGGACCGGGTGGGCCTGCTGGATCTCGCCAACCGGGACGCCGGCAACCTGGCCTATGGGCAGCAGCGACGGCTGGAGATTGCGCGCTGCATGGTTACCGAACCCAAGCTGTTGATGCTGGACGAACCCGCGGCCGGTCTGAACCCGGCGGAAACCCGGGATCTGAACCAGCTGATTGTCAGCCTCAAGGAAGACTACAACGTCTCCGTCGTACTCATTGAACATGACATGAGTCTGGTGATGGATATTTCCGACCGCATCAACGTCATTAACCAGGGCCGCCCCCTGGCCAGTGGTACACCGGACGAAATCCGTAACAACGACGACGTCATCAAAGCCTACCTGGGTGAGGCCTGAGGAAATTCCATGCTAGTACTAGAAGATGTCCACACCCATTACGGCAAGATCGAAGCGCTGCACGGGGTGTCCGTCGAGGTAAAGAAAGGCGAGATTGTCTCGCTGATCGGTGCCAATGGTGCCGGAAAGACAACCCTGTTGATGACCGTCTGCGGCAATCCCCAGGCCACCTCTGGCCGGATCATTCTGCAGGGACGGGATATCACCCGTGAACCCACCGCCACCATCATGCGTTCGGGTATTTCGATCGTACCCGAGGGTCGGCGGGTATTCTCCGGTCTGACTGTAGAGGAAAACCTCCATATGGGGGGGTTCTTCAATACCAAGGCGGAAATCCGCAAAAGCCAGGATCATGTCTATGAATTGTTCCCGAGATTGAAAGAGCGCGAACACCAGCGGGCAGGCACCATGTCCGGCGGGGAGCAACAGATGCTGGCAATTGGCCGTGCGCTGATGAGCAAGCCCAACATGATCATTCTGGACGAACCCTCCCTGGGGCTGGCACCCCTGGTCATCAAGCAGATCTTCGAGATCATCGGGCACTTGCGGGAGGAAGGAATCACCGTATTTCTGGTTGAGCAGAACGCCCACCAGGCCCTGAACCTGGCCGACCGGGGGTATGTGCTGGAAACCGGCAAGATCCGACTACACGACACAGGGAAGAATCTGTTGGCCAACCCGGATGTGCAGAACGCCTACCTTGGTGGTTAGTCGCCGCCCCTGAAACCAGAAAAGCCGGAGCGTGACCACACACTCCGGCTTTTCTGTATCAAGCGATCAAAGCAGTGCTTATTTCGCACTCCTGCTTATTTCACGCTCTTGATGGTGCCCTTATAACCTTCGACAGTGACGTCAATGGTGCCGTACACCACATAGTCGTTCTTCTTGACCGTGTAGCGGGGAGCGACAATGACGTCAGCTCCGGATGCCGAAATGGCATTGTAGGCAGCCGCTGACTTGACAGCCGATACCGGGTCCAGACCGCCCAGACCAAAGGCGCTGCCGCCACCGTTACCGTATTCCATTCCATCCGCAAACTCGTTGTCATCACTCATGGTGAAGAACAGAACCTTGGTGGCGGAAGACTGGCCGGTAATTTTCTCGCCAACGTCGATATCGGCCTTGATATCGGTCGACACGGAACCGTTTAGAGGAACCGGGCTGGAGCTGACGTTGAGGGAGGAGCAGCCGGTCATTGCGCCGGCCAGCAGCAGGCTGGATGCGATAAGTGCTTTTTTCACAGAATGATCTCCTTGTGTTGTGTGTAAGCCTTCATGGCCGCGCGCACTATACCCAAAGAACCCACATATAACAATATAGATACTTTCTTATTCTATATATCTCTTTTTGGAATATGAACACGTGATCACATTTTTTCTCTTTGCGGGACAAATCAATAACTCACATCGCTGTAGACTTGTTTTCCATGGAATTGGACTATACTCAACGGAACGGTCAACCTGGCTCTACGGGAAATCAGTCAGGGCCGTTACCGTGGGCACGCCATCAGCGGTGGCCATCCACGGAAAGCGACGAGAGCTAGACCACAACAAGGAGTGGATAATGAAAAAACTGATTGCAGGTGCAATTCTTCTGGGCGCGTCATCCATGGCTTTTGCTCAGCCTGGTTGCGGCGTCGGTGCCATGATCTGGAAGGGCCAGTCCGGCATTGCCCCTCACGTTCTGGCTGCCACCACCAACGGCACGTTTGGTAACCAGACCTTTGGTATGACCACCGGTACACTCGGTTGTCAGACGAACCAATCGGTGCAATCCATGGCCATGTACATGGACAGCAACATCGACAAGGTTGCCCGTGACATGTCCCGGGGTTCCGGTGAAAATCTCGACACCATGGCCGTTCTTCTGGGCGTGGAAGAAGCCGACCGCGACTCATTCCGCCAGATCCTTCAGGAAAACTTTGCAACCATTTTCCCGACTTCTGAAACCACCTCTGGTGAAGCGGTTGACGCGATCGTAGCGCTGCTGGAAAAGGATGAGGCGCTCAGCAAGTACGTAGCTGCCTGATCTTTGCACATCAAGGGACCCACTGCGCCAGGGACGGCGCACTCCCGTTACACGACATCCGACCAACCCGGACTTTACTGACAATTCATGCGCACTACGCTCCAGTACGGGCTGGCCTTGATCTGGCTGGCAACAGGCACCCACACATTCGCCACACCTCTACCTGACCCAGGAAAGCTGCACGAACATCCCGACTGGCTGACCCTGATGCACTATCAGCCCAACCAGTATTCCGACGGCTATACCAGTCAGGCCGACGATGATGCCTTTTTCCTCAGCGAAAACGGCAAGCACTCCCCCCAGGCCGAATTACAGGCCACTCTGGAAGCCATCACCGAATCCGGCGAAGGCGATGAACACGCCCGTTGCCGCTTCCCCGCCAGGGACCGCTGGCTGAGACAGCAACTGAACCTGCCGCGCAACGAGATCAACTGTCCCGGATACGATGAATGGAAGGACACTCTGAACACCGAAACCGTCACCCTGGTGTTTGCCGCGTCCTACCTGAACAGCCCGTCCTCCATGTTTGGTCACACCTTTATCCGGTTGGACCCGCCCCAGGACGACGAAGAAGCCGATCTGCTGCTGGCCGACACCATCTCCTACGCCGCCGATGCCGAGGCCCACGACAGTGAAATCCTGTTCGCCTACAAGGGCATTTTTGGTGGCTACCCCGGAATCACGTCCATCAAACCCTATTACGAGATGGTCCGCCTGTATTCCGATATCGAACACCGGGACCTGTGGGAATACCAGCTCAACCTGACCCAGGACGAAGTTGACGCCATGCTCGCCCACGCCTGGGAGCTGAAGGACATCAACTTCGACTATTACTTCTTTGACGAAAACTGCGCTTATCGTTTGCTGGCCCTGATCGACGTTGCGCGGCCGGGAACTGACCTGCTCGATGAAGTCAGCACCCATGCCATTCCCTCGGATACCGTGCGCTGGGTGGTGGACAAGGATCTGGTCAAAGAAGTGATCTACCGACCCTCAGCTGCCACCAGCGTGGCCTACTCACTGGACACCCTGCCCCCCGATCACCAGGTACTGGCGGCAGCCATTGCCAACGGCTACGTTGCTGTGGATTCCGGAGAGGTCAACCAACTGCCCGACCGGGAGCGAGCCCACCTGCTGGATGCAACTTACGATTATGTGCGCTACCAGAGTGAAGCCGAAGCCTGGCCTCGTGAGCACGCGGCGCCGCTGTCACACGACCTGCTCAGGACTCGCAGCCAGATACGCGATGTATCCGCCCCGGAAAAGCCTCCCGAACCGGAAGTACGGGACGACCAGGGCCACGACACCTTCCGCTTCAGCCTGGCCGGTGGTCGCCTGGGGGATCGCAATTTCAGCCAACTGACCCTGCGCCCGGCTTACCACGATGTACTCGACCCACCCGCCGGGTACCGGGGTGGCGCCCAGTTGCAGTTCCTGAGACTGGATGCCCGTTATTACACTGATAACGATGAGCTGCAGCTGGAACAGCTCACTGGCGTGGAAATCCGCTCGCTGTCCCCCCGCAATCAGTTCTTCTCGCCATTGTCCTGGCAAGTCGGCTTCGGCGGACGCCGTACCGACACCGAAAACGACCGGGTATTCACACCCTACCTGGAAGGCGGCGCCGGTGGCAGCTGGATCCTTGGCGCTAATATACAGGCCTTTGCACTGGTCACCGCCGATCTGGAAATCGATGACGACCTGAGCAAGGGCTATGACGCCGCCCCGGGAGCCGACCTTGGGCTGCTGCACCAGAACAATCGCCTCAGCCTGATAGCAGGGGTCAAAACCAAAGCCTGGATTGTCGGCAGCCAACACCGTCAGGATCAACTCTATACCAGGGCCGGCTGGCATCTCGGACGGGACTTCAGCCTGTTCGGAGAGTTCAGCCGCGAAGACCACTACGACAGGTACCGCACCACATGGCAACTGGGACTTCACGCCTACTTCTGAGGGCTTTCGCCAGCACCGGCCTGGCCCTGACTCTGCTGCTGCAATCCGGTTGCAGCAGCGTGTTCTTCTATCCAGACAAGGTCACCTACATCACCCCGGACCGGCTCAACCTGGAATACGACGACGTGTTCCTGGACACCGCCGACGGTGAAACACTCCATGGCTGGTGGCTGCCCTCAGCAGCCCCTGAGAGCGCCGCAAAAGGCACGATTTACTTCCTGCATGGCAACGCCCAGAACATCAGCAGCCACCTGATGAACGTCGCCTGGCTGCCCGAGAAAGGCTACAACGTATTCCTCATCGACTACCGCGGCTACGGCCGCTCAACTGGCGCCCCCGACATAGAAGGCACCCTGCACGACAGCGAAACCGGCCTGCGCTGGCTGATGGAACAACCGCAAACAGACAATCGCCCGCTCTACCTCCTGGGCCAAAGCCTGGGCGGCGCCCTTGGCATCGCGCTCGCCAGCGAATGGGTGCAACGGCAGGAACAACCGCCTATCGATGGCGTCATCCTCGATGGCACCTTCTCCGGCTTCCGCGGCATTGCCCGGGAAAAGCTCGGCAGCTTCTGGCTGACCTGGCCGTTCCAGATTCCGCTGAGCTGGACCATTACCGACGAGTACGAAGGCGTGGACCATATCGGACGCATCAGTCCGGTGCCGGTGATGGTGATTCACAGCCAGCGAGACGGGATTATCCCATTTCATCATGGAGAGGCGTTGTATGAGGCGGCGAATGAGCCCAAACAGTTTCTTCCCATCGATACGCCCCATGCGGCGACGTTCGTGATCCCGGCTTATAAAGAATCTGTACTAGGGTTTATGAGCAGGCATTGACAAGGTACGGGCAGCGGTTGGGCCTCTCTTTTCAAAAGTCTTGAGGGCCATGGATGGCCCGAAAGAAGCGCACATGGGTAAGACAAGCGATTTAGAAGCGAAGCTTCGCGCGCAGGCGAACGACAGCAATCTGTGATTGCTGGCTGGACCCACTTGCGGGTGCTCGTAGCGTCTTTTGAAAAGAGAGGCCCAACCGCTGCATGCACCCAAGCATGAAGCATTAAAAAACCCGCCAATCCGGAGGAAAGGCGGGTTTTTATCAAGCCAGAAAATGATCAGGCAGAGAAATCGGTCGGCTCGTCGCCTTCCTTGATTTCCTTCATGGACAGCTTAACGCGACCACGATTGTCCACATCCAGCACCTTGACCAGAACTTCCTGACCTTCGCTCAGCTCGTCAGTCACATTCTCGATACGGCGCTCGGAAATCTGGGAAATGTGCACCAGACCATCCTTGCCAGGCAGGAGGTTAACGAAAGCACCGAAGTCCACAATGCGCTCAACGCGGCCCTTGTAGATGGCACCAACCTCGATCTCCGCAGTGATTTCCTTAACCCGGTTCACCGCCGCCTGGGCCGCTTCCTGGTTGTCCGCGTAGATCTTCACGTTGCCATCGTCATCCAGATCGATGGAAGCGCCGGTCTCGTCACAGATGGCACGGATGGTGGAACCACCCTTACCGATCACGTCACGGATCTTGTCCGGGTTGATCTTGATGGCGGTGATGCTCGGAGCGCGGGCAGACAGCTCGGAACGCGGCTCGGAGATAACCTTGTTCATCTCGCCCAGAATGTGCAGACGCGCTTCGTGGGCCTGCTCCAGGGCAATTTCCATGATCTCGTCGGTAATGCCGTTGATCTTGATGTCCATCTGCAGGGCGGTCACGCCCTCTTTGGTGCCGGCAACCTTGAAGTCCATGTCGCCCAGGTGATCCTCGTCACCCAGGATGTCGGTCAGAACCGCGAACTTGTCGCCTTCCTTGACCAGACCCATGGCGATACCGGCCACCGGCGCCTTGATCGGCACACCGGCATCCATCAGTGCCAGACTGGAACCACAGACAGACGCCATG
This sequence comes from uncultured Marinobacter sp., assembly GCF_947259545.1. Classification (GTDB taxonomy): domain Bacteria; phylum Pseudomonadota; class Gammaproteobacteria; order Pseudomonadales; family Oleiphilaceae; genus Marinobacter. Next base: position 256,743 of record NZ_CAMYMK010000002.1, on the reverse strand, counting down.
GAGCTGGAACCGTTGGATTCCGTGATCTCGGACACTGCACGGATGGCGTACGGAAACTCTTCCAGAGTCGGCATAACCGCCAGAACACCACGCTTGGCCAGACGACCGTGACCAACCTCACGACGGCCCGGCGTGCCCACACGACCAGCTTCACCTACGGAGTACGGAGGGAAGTTGTAGTGGAACAGGAACGGATCCTTGCGCTCACCTTCCAGGGCATCAATGGTCTGCACATCGCGGGAGGTACCCAGCGTAGTGGTCACGATGGCCTGGGTTTCACCACGGGTGAACAGGGCAGAACCGTGAACGCTCGGCAGAACACCCACTTCGATTTCAATCGGACGTACAGTCTTGGTATCACGACCGTCGATACGCGGCTTGCCATCGATCACCTGGTTACGGACGATGGACTTCTCCACCTTGGCGAAGTACTTTTTGACGTCATCCGCGGAAGGCTGGCCTTCCTCTTCACCCGCCAGCTTTTCAACCAGCGCGGTCTTGATCTCACCCAGACGGGCATAACGCTCCATCTTGTCACGAATGCTGTAGGCTTCCTCGATTGCAGCGGAAGACTCGGACTTGACGGCATTCAGCAACTCGGTGTTCTCTGGCTCCGGCTGCCAGTCCCAGCGCGGCTTGCCAATTTCAGCGGCAAATTCCTTGATGGCGGATACCGCTGCCTGCATTTCCTGGTGACCATAGAGAACGCCGCCCAGCATCTGGTCTTCGGTCAGACCCTTGGCTTCGGATTCCACCATCAGGACCGCGTCCTCGGTACCGGCAACCACCATGTCCAGCAGGGAAGTTTCCAGTTCTTCGAACGTCGGGTTCAGGAAGTAGCCACGTTCGTTGGTGTAACCCACACGGGAAGCACCAATCGGGCCGTCAAACGGGATGCCGGAAATGGACAGCGCTGCAGACGCAGCCAGCATGGCGGCAATATCCGGATCCTGGTTCTTGCTGGAGGACATCACGGTGGTGATGACCTGGACTTCATTCATGAAGCCGTTCGGGAACAGCGGGCGGATCGGACGGTCGATCAGGCGGGAAGTCAGAGTCTCTTTCTCGGAAGGACGACCTTCACGCTTGAAGAAACCACCCGGAATTTTACCAACCGCGTAGGTCTTTTCGAAGTAGTTGACGGTCAGCGGGAAAAACGGCTGACCCGGCTTCGCTTCCTTGGCACCAACAACCGTGCCGAGTACGGAGATGTCGTCAATGGTAACGAGCACAGAACCGGTTGCCTGACGGGCAATACGACCGGTTTCCAGAGTGACGGTCTTGCCACCCAGTTCAAAACTTTTCTTTACGGGATTCAGATCCACGGTAACTCCTGAAATTATCTTGTCCAAATTGACTCAGCCAACCCGCCCCTGCGGGTTGGCCGCTACAGCTACAGGAAGTTCGTGGTGTAATCCGAAGGGTAACCCGCCTGAAAGCTAACAGGCTGTTGCAAAACCCCGGGCATCGACAGTCATTCCCATGGGAATTCAGAGCCGGGCTTTTCAACAACCTGCTATCAATTTCGGCTTTCCGTTACGACAGGGAATCCCCGATCACCACCGACAAATTTACTCGCTGCAGCATGACTGATTTGAGAAAAGCACAACTGGCGAGGCACCCAGGGCACCCCGCCAGTTGATGGTCAACGCGCCCCAATTACGGGCGATTGACCGTCAGGTCGCTGTAACAACCGGATTAGCGACGCAGACCCAGACGCTGGATGAGCTCCAGGTAACGATCGGCGTTTTTACGCTTGAGGTAGTCCAGCAGTTTACGACGCTGGTTTACCATCCGGATCAGACCACGGCGGGAATGATGATCCTGCTTGTTGGTCTTGAAGTGATCCTGCAGCTTGTTGATGTTGGCGCTCAGCAGAGCCACCTGAACTTCAGGGGAACCGGTATCGCCATCACCTTGCTGAAAATCCTGAACGATCTGTGCTTTCTCGTTGGCAGACAGTGCCATAACTCACCTCATGATTTGCGATGCTATTGAATTCGGCCGAACCACGCATCTCTACAGCCCGGCTAACCAGCCTCCGCGATTGATAAACGCTTCAGCTGCTCTTCACCAGTCGGCGAGGCACCAGTCTGGTGGCCTCCCCTTCCGGGAATGCTTCCGCCAACCCGATAAACCGCTCATTGCCATACAGGCGAACGAACCCATCAACGGGTTGACCCGATATTCTAACTGGTTGCCCATTAATTATCGATACCAGTGGCTGACCGCTCAATTCCTGTTCCGGGAACATCGACAGGGCCGCATCCGGAGCCACCAGCAGGCCGTCCAGACTTTCGCCACGCTCGCGCATAGCCTCCAGCTTATCAACAGGATGGGCATCCGCCAGGGTAAAACCTGACGCCATGGTACGGCGCAAGGCAGTCACATGGGCGCCACATCCAAGCGCTTCACCGATATCTTCTACCAGTGAGCGAATATACGTACCCTTGGTGCAACTGACTGCGATATCCAGCTCGTCACCGCGCACCTCAAGCAGAGTCAGCTCGTAGATGGTGACGGGGCGGGCGGGACGCTCGACCTCAATGCCTTCACGGGCGTATTCATAAAGCGGACGCCCCTTGTGCTTCAGGGCCGAGTACATGGATGGCACCTGCTGAATATCGCCCCGGAAGCGCTCCAGCACGGGCTCCAGAGTGGCGGAATCCAGGCCCGATGGCACCGGCTTCTCTTCAACCACCGCGCCTTCGCTGTCACCGGTTTCCGTACGCACACCCAGCTTTGCCGTGGCGATGTAGGCCTTATCGCTGTCCAGCATCATCTGGGAGAACTTGGTGGCTTCACCGAAGCATAGGGGGAGAACACCCGTGGCCAGCGGATCCAGCGCGCCGGTGTGGCCAGCCTTGGCCGCACCGAACAGGCGCTTGACCTGCTGCAGGATGCCATTGGATGTCACATCCAGAGGCTTGTCGATCACCAGAATACCGTTAACGTCACGGCCTTTGCGTCTACGGCTCAAGCGTCTCGCTCCGGATCATCCGAGGAAGTTTCGTCATCGGAGACTGCCGGCTTGTCGCCCACTGCCTGCCGAATCAGGTTATCCATTTTGCGACTGTAGCCCTGAAGCGTGTCGAAGTGGAATCTCAGCTGCGGCATGACCCGCAGCTTCATGGCCCGACCTACCTGGCCGCGCAGGAATCCGGATGCCTTGTTCAGAACCGCCAGGGATTCCTTGACCTCCGGAGACTCTTCCGTCAGTTCTTCGGTGGTCAACAGGGACACGTAGATATCAGCATACCCCAGATCACGGCTTACCTTGACGGCATTGACCGTGACCATGCCGACCCGCGGGTCTTTTACTTCCCGCTGGATCAGTTGGGCCAGCTCACGCTGCATCTGATCGCCGATGCGATCAATACGACTGAACTCTCTTGGCATCAGGCTTCCTTTAACGTCAGGCGCATCATGCGCCGGTGGACTCAAGCTTGCGCTCGACTCTGACACGATCGAAGACTTCGATCTGGTCACCGACTTTTACATCGTAGCCCTTAACACCGATACCACATTCCATACCGTTCCGGACTTCCGGTACGTCATCCTTGAAGCGACGCAGGGATTCCAGCTCACCTTCAAAGATAACCACGTTGTCGCGGAGGACACGGATCGGCTTATTACGGTATACGGTTCCCTCGGTCACCATACAGCCGGCCACCTGACCGAACTTCGGTGAACGGAACACATCGCGCACATCCGCAATACCGACAATGTCTTCACGGAACTCAGGTGCGAGCATACCGGTCAGCGCCGCTTTCACATCATCGATCAGGTTATAGATGATGCTGTAGTAGCGAAGATCCAGACCTTCCTGCTCTACGAGGCGCTTGGCTGCTGTATCCGCACGGACGTTGAAGCCGAAGATCACGGCATTGGTTGCCATCGCCAGACTGATATCGGTCTCGGCAATACCACCAACGCCAGACGATACGATCTTGACCTGCACTTCGTCGTTACCAAGATCCTGCAGGGCCTTGGAAATGGCTTCCAGGGAACCACGTACGTCGGTCTTGAGGACCACGTTCAGGGTTTTGACTTCGTCCTTGCCCATGTTTTCAAACAGGTTCTCGAGCTTGGCCGCCTGCTGACGCTGGAGACGCTGCTCACGCTCACGGGTCTGACGGAACTCGGCCAGCTCTTTGGCCTTCTTCTCATCAGCCACGGCGAAGAATTCATCACCAGCATCCGGGGTACCGTTGAGGCCAAGGATCTCGACCGGAATGGATGGACCGGCTTCCTTGGTCTGTTTGCCGGCTTCATCCGTCATGGCCCGGACCTTACCGAAGTAGGAACCGGCTACAACCATATCACCCTGACGCAGTGTACCGTTCTGGACCAGAACCGTGGCCACAGAACCACGACCGCGCTCCAGGCTGGACTCGACGACTACACCTTTGGCTGGCGCATCTGGAGACGCTTCCAGTTCAAGGATCTCGGATTGCAGTACCAAGGCTTCCAGCAGGTCATCAATGCCCTCACCGGTGTGAGCGGAAACCGGGACAAACTGAACGTCACCGCCCCAGTCTTCCGGAATCACTTCCATACCCGCCAGCTCGGTCTTGATCCGGTCCGGGTCGGCTGCTTCCTTATCCATCTTGTTGATGGCAACAACGATCGGCACGCCAGCGGAACGGGCATGCTGAACCGCTTCCTTGGTCTGGGGCATGACACCGTCGTCAGCCGCTACCACCAGGACCACGATATCGGTGCACTGGGCACCACGGGCACGCATCGCGGTGAAGGCCGCGTGGCCCGGCGTATCCAGGAAGGACACCATGCCGTGATCGGTTTGCACGTGGTAGGCACCGATATGCTGGGTAATACCACCAGACTCGCCGGACGCTACCTTGGTACGGCGGATATAATCCAGCAGTGAGGTTTTGCCGTGGTCAACGTGGCCCATGACACTGACGACCGGGGCACGCTTGGCCTTTTCCTTGCCTTCGAAGGAGAATTCGCTGAGAACCTCTTCCTCGAACGCGTCTTCACTGACGGCTTTCGGGGTGTGACCCAGCTCCTCAGTCACCAGGATCGCGGTTTCCTGATCCAGTGGCTGGTTAATGGTGGTCATTACGCCCATGCCCATCAATGTCTTGATTACGTCTGCCGCCTTGACCGCCATACGCTGGGCAAGGTCGCCAACAGTAATGGTCTCGGGAATCTGTACTTCTCTAACCATTGGTTTGGTCGGCCTCTCAAAGCCGTGACGCTTCTCTTTGGGTTTCTTTTTCGCACGCAGTGGCTTGCGAAGCGTGGTGTCTTCCTCGTCTTCATTGATGATCGGAGGCTTTTCTACCGGACGGTTGCGAGGCCCGCGGTGACCCGCAGACTTCTTCTTGGGCTTGCCATCCTCCGGCTCGTCACCGCGCTCACGCACCTTTTCCTTCTTCTTCTTCGGCTTGCGATCCTTACCTTCGCCTTCTTCAGGCGGCGGAATCGGCATATCCTCAGGTGCAGGAATGGAAACTTCTTCCTCTTCCTTCTTCTTCGGCTCTGCCTCCACCGCAGGCTTGTCTTCGGCCGGAGACGGCTCTGCCTGCGTCGTTTCCGCAGTGGCCCCCTTGCCGGCTTCCGGCTGAGCTGCCTGCTCTGCCGTTACTTGCGGTGTTTCCTTCGCAGTTTCCTGCGCTGCCGGTGCCTCTGCTGCCGATTCGTCCGGCTGGGGGGCTTCCGACTCCGGTGCCAGTTCGGCGCGCTTGATGTACGTGCGGCGCTTGCGAACTTCTACATTTACTGTCTTGGCGCGGCCAGCTTTGAGAGTGGTGGTGGTTTTACGCTTCAGAGTAATCTTGTTCGGCTCTGCGTTACTATCACCGTGATTCTTTCTCAGATAAGCCAGCAACTGCTGCTTCTCATCGCTGGAGACAGAGTCGTTCTCGGAGCGGGCTTTCAGCCCCGCCTCAACGATCTGCTTCAGCAAACGATCCACGGGAGCGCCTACGTCTGCGGCCAGTTGTTTTACCGTTACTTCAGCCATACAGGTCCTCCTCCCGAATTAGGCCTGGTCTTCAAACCAGGGTGCGCGCGCAGTCATAATCAGCTGTCCTGCACGCTCTTCATCCATACCTTCAATATCAAGCAGGTCATCGACTGACTGCTCGGCGAGATCTTCCATGGTACGAACGCCCATACCCGCCAGCTTGAAGGCCAGGCTACGGTCCATACCATCCATACTGAGAAGATCTTCCGCGGGCTCTGAGCCCTCAAGCGCCTCTTCACTGGCCAGGGCCTGATTCAACAGGACATCCTTGGCACGACGACGCAGCTCAGTGACGGTCTCTTCATCAAACCCGTCAATGGCCAGCATTTCTTCCATGGGGACGTACGCCACCTCTTCGATGGACGTAAACCCTTCCTCGATCAATACGCCGGCAAACTCCTCATCCACATCCAGATTGCTGGTGAAATGCTCAAGCAGGCGATTGTATTCCTGCTCCTGACGCTCACCCGCTTCCTCTTCCGTCATCACGTTCAGAGTCCAGCCGGTCAGCTCGGTGGCCAGGCGCACATTCTGGCCGTTACGGCCAATGGCCTGGGCCAGATTATCTTCCGCGACCGCCACTTCCATAGTGTGACGATCTTCGTCCATCACGATGGACGCCACTTCCGCCGGTGCCATGGCGTTGATCACCAGCTGCGCAGGATTATCGTCCCACAGCACGATATCAACACGCTCACCACCCAGTTCGTTGGACACGGCCTGGACGCGGGAACCCCGCATACCAACACAGGCGCCGACCGGGTCGATGCGGCGATCATTGGTCTTCACCGCAATCTTGGCACGGGAACCGGGATCACGGGCCGCGCCACGAATCTCAATCAGATCCTCAGCGATCTCCGGAACCTCGATACGGAACAGTTCGATCAGCATCTGCGGATCGGTGCGACTGAGGATCAGCTGGGGGCCACGATGATCTGTGCGAATCTCCTGCAACAGAGAGCGAACGCGATCGCCCATGCGGAAGGTTTCCCGCGGAATCAGGTGTTCACGCGGCAACAATGCTTCCGCATTCGAGCCCAGATCGACGATGACATTGTCACGGGTCACTTTCTTTACGGTACCGGACACCAGCTCGTGGACACGGTCACGGTAACTGTCGACAATCTTGGAACGCTCAGCTTCGCGAACCTTCTGGAAGATGATCTGCTTGGCCGCCTGAGCGCCAATCCGGCCAAAGGCGACCGATTCGATTTTCTCTTCATGAATATCACCCGGCTTCAGTGCGGTATCAATCTCTTCCGCTTCCTGCAGGGTCAGTTCGGTACCCAGTGCCGGGACGGCATCGTTATCAACAACCAGCCAGCGGCGGAAGGTTTCGTATTCGCCGGTGCGACGATCGATGGAGACCCGGATATCGGCCTCTTCATCTTCGTAACGTTTTTTGGCAGCGGTGGCGAGCGCCAGCTCAATTGCTTCAAAAATGACATCCTTCTCGACACCCTTTTCGTTCGAGACGGATTCAACCACCAGCAAGATCTCTTTACTCATTGGATTGCCCTGCCCTTAAAAATAAACTTTGCGTCCACCGACTTATTCAAAAACCGGAACGATGTTGGCTTTCTCGATACTGTCGAACGGCAACAGGTACTCGTGATCGTCGACTACGATCACGACGTCATCGCCTTCCACTCCTTTGATCAGGCCCTGAAACTTGCGACGCCCCTCAAAAGCCATTCGCAACTTCAGCTGAACCTGGTGGCCGACAAATGCCTCGTACTGTTCGGGACGAAACAGCGGTCGATCCATACCCGGGGATGACACCTCCAGGGTATATTCGGTCTGGATAGGGTCTTCCACATCCATGACACCGCTGGCCTGCCGGCTGACTTTTTCACAGTCATCTACGCCGATGCCGTTCTCGGCATCGTCAATAAAAATTCTCAACAGGGAATGATGGCCCTGGGAGCGAAATTCGATGCCCCAGAACTCGTACCCCAGACCCTCAACGACCGGCCGTAATATGTCTTCCAGTTGCTTTAGCTTGGCTGACAAGGTTTTGCTGTCTCCATCTCTTAGTTTCCAGAATCCCGGATTTTCCTGAATCCCGGGATTTTCCGGACCCCGGAAACAAAAAAAGGGCTGTTGATCAGCCCTTTTTATGCACCAGGGCCTGATGCGCCAGGCCCCTTAATCAAAAAGCCCCGAACGAGTGGGGCCTTTTGTTGCAAGAACTCACAGGAAACAAACCCATTCAAACCGTTTCCTGCTGACAGACACCTGGCCTGCCAGGAGCCGGCCGAACATCGTCCAGAGCCCGCTCCAATATCCGCCGGAGTATAGAGATGCCGGCAAGACTGGTCAAGGACTGACCAAAAAAAACGGCCTGGAAATTCCAAGCCGTTTTTCTTCTATATGGTGCCCAGGGCCGGACTCGAACCGGCACGGCTTTCGCCACTACCCCCTCAAGATAGCGTGTCTACCAGTTCCACCACCTGGGCAACACCTTTACTCGAGTTCGGGAAGTTCGTCTTCACTTGAGGACTTCCCGCTCTCGGTTTCGCCTTCTTCCATCTCTACCGGAGCAGATGCCTCGGAAGACTCCTGGACAACCGGGATACCGGCCTCACCAGCGACTTCAGCACGCTCTTTGGCAAAGATTGCCAGCGAAAAACTAGTCACAAAGAACACGACCGCCAGGAGGGTGGTCAGACGGGTCAGGAAGCTACCGCTACCCTGACTGCCGAATACGGTCTGTGACGCACCGCCACCAAATGCCGCACCAGCATCCGCACCCTTGCCCTGCTGGATCAGCACCAGACCCACCAGCGCCACCGCGATAACCACGTGCACAACGACTACCAGTGTTTCTAACCAATCCATAACGACTCTCGCGAACCTTTAACTTTAAGTACCCGCCGGCATAGCCTGGCAGATACTCACAAAATCTTTTTCGACCAACGATGCCCCGCCGATCAAACCACCGTCTATATCTGGCTGGGCAAAAAGTGCGGCTGCATTATCCGCTTTTACACTGCCGCCGTAAAGCAGGGAAACATCTTCCGCCGGCGCGCCCAGATCTTTCAAAACAAAGCGGATTGACTGATGCATTGCCTGCGCATCATCGGAAGTGGCCGTCTTTCCGGTACCTATGGCCCAAACCGGCTCGTAGGCAACCACAACATTTCGCCAACTATCCCCGCTTACACCTGCCAGCCCTTTACGAACCTGGGCAGACACAACCTCTTCCGCTTGCCCGGCTTCGCGCTCTGCAAGGGTTTCGCCAACACACACAATGGCAACCAAACCCTGAGATAGCACCTGAGCAACTTTTTCCGCAACTGTTGCATCGGTCTCCGCAAACAATTGTCTGCGCTCGGAATGACCAACCAGTGCGTAGCGGCAACCGCAATCTTTTGCCATGCCAGCGGACACTTCACCGGTATAAGCTCCGGAGTCCCAGCATGCAATGTTCTGCACGCCTACCGAAAGCTGATCACCGGCAAGAGCTTTAACATCCCGGACATACAGAGCGGGAGGAATAATAACAGCCTCCACACCATTATCAAGGGACGACACCCCTGACCGGACATAGCCAACCAACTTTTCCACCAGGTCTGTCGACCCGTTCATTTTCCAGTTTCCGGCTACGATCTTACGGCGCATAACAGCCCCCGAATTCAAGGGAGGGCGAACTATACAGCAGTCCACCCGACCAGACAACTCTCCCACACACAAACTCAGGCACGGGAGCTCTCAACAACGACCGCAAGCTCTTCGGCTATGCGGGTGATTTCAGAGGCATTCTGCCCTTCGGTCATGACCCGGATCAACGGCTCGGTTCCCGATGCCCGCAGCAGTACGCGCCCGGTGTCACCCAGATCCGCCTCCGCCTTGCGCACAGCAACCGCGATGTCTTCACGCCCCAGCGGATCAAAACGCTGATCCACCCGGACATTGATCATCTTCTGCGGGAGCTTGGTCATACCCCGGCGCAATTCGGCAAGACTCTTGCCGGAACGGCGAACCGCCAACAGGACCTGCAGCGCCGACACGATACCATCACCGGTGGACGTGCAATCCCTTATCACCATGTGGCCAGAGCCTTCACCGCCCAGCAGCCAATCGTGCTGAAGAAGACGCTCCATGACATAACGATCCCCGACCTTGGCACGCTCAAACTCAATGCCCAACTCCTTCAGTGCCAACTCAACACCCAGGTTGGTCATCAGGGTGCCAACGACCCCGCCACGAAGGGTTCCCGCCGCGTGCCGCTGGGAGGCGATAATATAGAGCAGTTCATCGCCGTCCACCTCAGAACCGTCACGATCCACCATCAACACCCGGTCCCCATCGCCGTCAAAGGCAACCCCCAGGTCCGCCTCCTGTTCCAGAACCGCCCGTTTCAGGGCGTCCAGATGGGTGGATCCGACCTCTTTGTTGATATTGAGGCCATCAGGAGCCGCACCGATCACCGACACCCTGGCACCCAGCTCACGGAACACTTTGGGGGCCACATGGTAGGTAGCACCGTGGGCGCAATCCAGCACCACGTTCAGGCCTTCCAGCGTGAAATCATTCGGCACCGTACTTTTGCAAAATTCCACGTAGCGACCGGGCGCATCATCCACCCGGAACGCCTTGCCCAGATCCACGGCATCGCACACCTTGATGGGCTCGTCCAGCCAGCGCTCAATTTCCGCTTCCAGGGCATCATCGAGCTTGGTGCCGTTGGCAGAGAAAAACTTGATGCCATTGTCCTGATGAGGGTTATGGGAGGCACTTATGACGATCCCGGCAGACGCCCTGAAAGTCCGGGTCAGATAGGCTATGGCGGGCGTCGGCATCGGCCCCAGCAACTTGACGTCAACGCCGGCAGCGGACAACCCCGCCTCAAGCGCGGACTCAAACATATACCCGGAAAGCCGGGTATCCTTACCGATCAACACGCTGTTGCGCTGACCTGCCCGCTTGAATGCCTGCCCGGCAGCCCACCCCAGGTGGAGCATAAACTCCGGGGTAATCGGAGGCTCCCCGACACACCCACGAATCCCATCCGTGCCAAAATATTTTCTCTCGGTCATTGACCAGCCTCCTTCATGGCCGCCACAACGCTGACGGCATCTACGGTTTCCCGGACATCGTGGGCGCGAATAATGGATGCACCCTTCATGGCGGATATTGTCGCGGCAGCAAGGCTCGCCGGCAACCGTTCATTGACTTCGCGGCCGGTAATATGGCCCAGCATGCTTTTGCGGGACACTCCCACCAGCAAGGGGTGACCGAGAATATGAAACTGCTCCAGGGAAGCCAGTAACTGCAGATTGTGCTCCAGCGTTTTCCCAAACCCGAAGCCGGGATCAAGAATGATGTTCGCCGGCCTTACGCCCGCCGCCTCGGCAACGCGCATACGTTCGGTCAGGAACGAACTGACCTCCCGCCGCACATTGCGATACTCGGGATTGTCCTGCATGGAATCAGGCTCACCCTGTATGTGCATGATACAGACCGGAATACCCGCTGCGGCGGCTACTTCCGGCGCGCCATCGCGCTGCAGCGCCCTGACATCGTTGATCAGCCCCGCCCCCAGCTTGGCGGCTTCCGCCATAACTTCCGGCGCGGAGGTGTCCACCGATATGACGACGTCCAGTTCCCGGGCAATCGCCTCCACTACGGGACAGACCCGGTCCAGTTCCTCTGCAACCGACACTTCAGTGGCCCCGGGCCGCGTCGACTCCCCACCAACGTCAATAAAAGCGGCGCCATCGGCAACCATCTGGCGGGCGCGGGCAAGCGCGGCATCCGGCCGATTAAAACGTCCGCCATCGGAAAAGGAGTCCGGTGTTACGTTAAGAATACCCATGACGTGGCAGCGGGACATGTCCAACACCCGACCGGCAAAATTCATTTCCATAGGCAATCCTTTTTCAGGCAGTACACAAAAACAAACGCCGCCCGAAAGGGGCGGCGCCGTATGATAAAACAAACTGTTATCGGGTTAGCGCCGTCAGTGTTCGCCGGCAGGGCGACCGACACCCGGCTGCTTCCCGTCATCCGAATCGCGCGACGCGGGCGCCGACTCCGGCTCGTCGGATGACACACCACCGGTCGGGCCGCTATCCCCCCACCCTTTCGGCGGACGAGGCTCACGACCTTCCATGATGTCGTCAATCTGGTAGCGATCGATGGTTTCGTACTTCATCAGTGCATCGGCCATCAGATCCAGCTTGTCGCGGTTATCAACCAACAGCTGCTTCGCCTTCTCATAGCATTCATCAATGATGTTGCGGACTTCTTCATCGATACGCTGGGCGGTTTCAGGCGAATAAACCGTCTGGGCCTGGCCAGCAGAGCGACCGAGGAACGGCTCTTCACTGTCAGTATCATACTGCAGGGGTCCCAGCTTCTCGGACAGACCCCAGCGGGTCACCATGTTACGGGCCAGACTGGTTGCCCGCTCAATGTCGTTGGACGCACCAGTAGTCACCCCATCAAAGCCAAGGGTCAGCTCTTCGGCAATACGACCACCGAACAGGCTGCAGATAGAGCTGATCAGGAAGCGCTTGCTGTGGCTGTACTTGTCTTCCTCCGGCAGGAACATGGTGACACCCAGGGCCCGACCGCGGGGAATGATACTCACCTTGTAGACCGGGTCGTGCTCCGGCATCAGGCGCCCGACAATGGCGTGGCCCGACTCATGGTAAGCAGTATTCCGCTTTTCCTTTTCACTCATCACCATGGACTTGCGTTCCGCGCCCATCATGATCTTGTCCTTGGCGAGTTCAAACTCCTCCATGGATACCAGGCGCTGGTTACGGCGCGCGGCAAACAGGGCAGCCTCGTTCACCAGATTGGCCAGATCGGCACCGGAGAATCCGGGGGTACCCCGGGCAATCAGGATGGGCTCCACGCCGTCCGCCAGGGGCACCTTCTTCATGTGCACCTTGAGGATCTGCTCACGGCCGATAATGTCCGGCAGGCCAACCACGACCTGACGGTCAAAACGCCCCGGACGCAGCAGCGCCGGGTCAAGCACATCCGGACGGTTGGTGGCGGCAATGACGATAACGCCTTCGTTGCCTTCAAAGCCGTCCATTTCGACCAGCAACTGGTTCAGGGTCTGTTCACGCTCATCGTGACCGCCACCCATGCCGGCACCACGATGGCGACCTACCGCATCGATCTCGTCGATGAAGATGATGCAGGGGCTCTGCTTCTTCGCCTGCTCGAACATGTCACGGACGCGGGAAGCACCCACACCCACGAACATTTCCACGAAGTCAGAACCAGAGATGGAGAAGAACGGCACTTTGGCTTCGCCGGCAATGGCCTTGGCCAGCAGCGTCTTACCAGTACCCGGCTGCCCGACCATCAGCACACCCTTGGGAATGCTGCCGCCCAGGCGCTGGAACTTGCTCGGATCCCGCAGGAAGTCCACCAATTCCTTGACGTCTTCCTTGGCCTCATCAACACCAGCCACGTCACCGAAGGTGGTCTTGATCTGATCCTCGCTCATCAGCCGAGCCTTGCTCTTGCCGAACGACATGGGGCCTTTGCCACCGCCACCGCCCTGCATCTGTCGCATGAAAAATACGAACAGTGCGATGATGATCAGAATGGGGAAGGCCGCGACCAGCAGCTGGGTCCAGAGGCTCTGGCGCTCCGGCTCCTTGCCGATGACTTCAACTTGATTTGCTAACAGATCGTCCATCAGCTTGTTGTCGGCCACCTGCGGGCGGATAGTCTGAAACTGAGAGCCATCCCCACGGGTACCCTGAATCTGCAGACCATCAATGGTGACCTGACGGACCTGTCCGTCCTGTACCATTTCGACAAACTGCGAATAATTGACCTGTTGTCCGCTGGTGGTGGGAGTAAAGTTCTGAAACACCATCAGCAGTACGGCGGCTATGATTAGCCAGAGAACCAGATTTTTTGCCATATCGTTCAAGGATCGTCACCTGTGAATTGAAAGGTTGACCGTCTTCAGGGAAACCTTTTTGAACACCTTACACCAATTGTACGCCGCTCCACCACAATCGGCCCATCCGTATCAGCCACAGAGGCCATTGGATTTCCGGACCAACCAGAGATCACGAGTCAGCCCCTGAAGCCCTTGCAGACCTGATAGATCTCCCGCGATCTTGCCCGGGAGGAATCAGGCTTGCGACTTACAACCGTATTAAAGCTTTTCCGCATATCAGCCAACAGCGCATCAAAACCCTCGCCCTGAAACACCTTGGCCACGAACACCCCTCCGGGGCGAAGCACCTGCTGGGCCATATCAAGCGCCAACTCCACCAAGCCCATCGCCCTGGGAATATCCACGGCAGCCATACCACTCATATTGGGCGCCATATCGGAAATTACAACGTCTGCCTTTCGATCCCCCAGAATTCCCAACAATTCTTCCAGCACCGAGTCCTCGGTAAAATCGCCCTGAACGAAGTCCACACCGGCAATCGGATTCATCGGCAAAATATCGCTGGCCACCACAATACCCTTGTCCCCGACACGCTCCATCGCCACCTGGGACCAGCCCCCCGGAGCTGCGCCCAGATCCACCACAACCTGACCGGGACGAAACAGCCGGTCCTTGTCGTCGAGCTCAATCAGCTTATAGCTGGCACGGGAACGGTAGCCATCTTCCTGGGACTTTTTGACCCAGACATCATCGAAATGTTCCTTGAGCCAGCGATCACTGGTTTTTGAACGGGCCAAAACAAACCTCCGAAATAAAACAGGAACAGACGCGCAACGGAACGCCTTGATACGTGGTAATGGCCATTTCTCAACCGTTGTGATCTGTTACAATCCGCCAATTATACGGTTTTGGCGGCCATTTCGCCGCTGACGTTTTGTTAATTGCATCCATTAAGAGATTACATCATGAGTCTTTCACCGGAACAGCGCCGGGAATACCGGGGCATCGCCCACAACCTGAAGCCCGTCATCATTGTTGGCGACAAGGGCCTTTCCGAAGGACTGCAGGAAGAACTTGAGCGAGCCCTGAACGACCACGAACTGATCAAGGTCAAGATCGCCAGCCCCGACCGGGAAGTACGCCAGGAGGCCATTGCCGAGCTGTGCCAGTCCGCCGGTGCCGAACTGGTGCAGACCATTGGCAAGATTGCGGTCATCATGCGCCGCGCGAAAAAGCCCAATCCCAAGCTGTCCAACCTGCTCCGCAATAAAAGCTGAGCACACGGAAGCAACAAAAAAGCCGGCAACGAACACTCGCTGCCGGCTTTTTTAATGGACGAAACCTCAGAGGTGCTCCACCGCCTCGATTTCATACTCCACGGTGCCGGACGGCACACGGATGGCAACAATATCGCCTTCGCTCTTGCCGATCAGCGCCCGCGCAATCGGTGAGGAGATCGAAATCTTGCCGGCCTTGATGTCAGCCTCGTCCTCGCCACAGATCTGGTATACCACCTGCTCATCGGTGTCGACATTCAGCAAGTGCGCCGTGACCCCGAAAATCACCTTGCCGGTGTTCTCGATGGTGTTGATATCAATCACTTGCGCCGAAGACAGCTTGCCTTCGATTTCCTGAATACGGCCCTCGATAAAGCTCTGCTGTTCGCGGGCGGCATGGTATTCCGCATTCTCTTTCAGATCGCCATGCTCACGGGCATCGGCAATCGCAGCAATCACCCGAGGGCGATCTTCGGACTTCAGCTTCTGGAGCTCCTCGCGGAGGCGGGCTTCGCCCGCTTTTGTCATCGGTACTCTGGCAGACATAGTCTTACTTTCCTGCGTGTAGATCCTGGAGGCGACGAACGGTGCGCTCGGGGCCGAACTTGATGGCCCGACAGAAAGCTTCGCCACCCGCCAGGGTCGTTGTATAGGTCACCTTGGCCTGCAAGGCGGACTGGCGAATCTGCGCCGAGTCGGAAATGGCCTTGCGCCCTTCGGTGGTATTAATAATCAGTTGAACCTGGCCGTTCTTGATGGCATCCACAATATGCGGGCGCCCTTCACGAACCTTGTTCACCCGCTCGACCTCGATACCCGCCTCTTTCAGGGCTTTCGCGGTACCCGTGGTAGCAATGAGCTTGAAGCCGGCATCCACCAGATCCTGTGCAACCTCGGCAGCCCCGGGCTTGTCCACATCACGCACGGACATGAACGCGGTACCCTGATCCGGCAGGCGCTCGCCAATGGCCAGCGCAGCCTTGGCGAACGCTTCGTCAAAGCTGTCGCCGATACCCATCACCTCACCGGTCGACTTCATTTCCGGGCCGAGAATCGGGTCCACCGCCGGGAATTTATTGAACGGGAACACAGACTCCTTCACCGAGTAATAGGTCGGCACGATCTCCTGAGTGAAGCCAAGCTCCGCCAGGGATTTGCCGGCCATGACCCGCGCTGCCACTTTCGCCAACGAGACCCCGATAGCCTTGGATACAAACGGGACGGTACGGGATGCCCGAGGGTTAACTTCAATGACATAGATCTTGCCATCCTGCCAGGCCAGTTGAACATTCATCAGGCCCACCACATCCAGCTCGATCGCCATCTTGCGAACGGCTTCGCGCATTTCATCCTGCACGTCTTTGGGCAACGTGTATGGCGGCAGTGAACACGCGGAATCACCGGAGTGAACGCCAGCCTGTTCAATGTGCTGCATAATACCGCCAATCACCACGTCCTTGCCGTCGGAGATGGCATCAATATCCACCTCAATGGCAGCATTCAGGAAGTGATCCAGCAGTACCGGGCTGTCATTGGAAACCAGAACCGCATTGCGCATGTAGCGAACCAGTTCGTCCTCGTCGTAGACGATTTCCATCGCCCGGCCACCCAGTACGTAGGATGGGCGCACCACCAGCGGATAGCCGATTTCGCGGGCCGCCAGAATACCTTCCTCGTGGCTGCGCACCGTAGCGTTCTCGGGCTGCAACAGCCCAAGGCGACCAATCATTTGCTGGAAGCGCTCACGGTCTTCGGCGCGGTCGATGGCATCCGGGCTGGTACCAATGATCGGCACACCCGCCGCTTCCAGACCACGGGCCAGTTTGAGCGGCGTCTGGCCACCGTACTGGACGATCACACCCTTGGGCTTCTCGACGTTGATGATTTCCAGCACGTCTTCCAGGGTGATCGGCTCGAAGTACAGTCGATCAGAGGTATCGTAATCCGTGGAGACCGTCTCCGGGTTACAGTTGATCATGATGGTTTCATAGCCATCTTCACGCATGGCCAGGGCCGCGTGAACACAACAGTAATCAAACTCGATACCCTGACCAATCCGGTTCGGACCACCACCAATGACCACGATTTTATCACGATCAGAGGCGTCCGCTTCGCACTCTTCTTCATAGGTGGAGTACATATAGGCCGTGTCCGAGGCGAACTCGGCCGCACAGGTATCAACCCGCTTGTAGACCGGACGGATATCCAGGTCATGACGCAGCTTGCGAAGGCTCACCTCGGAGATGCCCAGCAACTTGGCCAGACGGGCATCGGAGAAGCCTTTACGCTTGAGCCGGAACAGGGTATCGCGATCAATATCCGCTTTGCCGGCAGATTTCAGCGCTTGCTCTTCACGAATCAGATCCTCCACCTGCACCAGATACCAGGGATCGACGTGGGTGTTATTGAATACGTCGTCGACCGTCATACCGGCCCGGAAGGCGTCGCCGATGTACCAGAGACGCTCGGCCCCGGGCACGTTCAACTCCTGGGTCAGGGTCTCCTGCCCGTCGGTCGTGGTGAGATCCACCTTCTCCTCGAAACCTTCAGAACCCACTTCCAGGCCACGCATGGCCTTCTGCAGGGACTCCTGGAAGGTGCGACCGATGGCCATGACCTCGCCCACGGACTTCATCTGGGTGGTCAGGCGGGCATCGGCCTGGGGGAACTTCTCGAAGGTGAACCGTGGAATCTTGGTAACGACATAGTCGATGCTGGGCTCGAAGGACGCCGGGGTCACGCCACCGGTGATTTCGTTGCGCAGCTCGTCCAGGGTATAACCAATGGCCAGCTTGGCCGCGACTTTGGCAATCGGGAAGCCGGTGGCCTTCGATGCCAGCGCGGACGAACGGGAGACCCGCGGGTTCATCTCAATCACCACCATGCGGCCGGTATCCGGGTTGATACCGAACTGCACGTTGGAACCGCCGGTTTCCACACCAATCTCACGCAGCACCGCCAGCGAGGCGTTCCGCATGATCTGGTATTCCTTGTCGGTCAGCGTCTGGGCCGGCGCCACGGTGATCGAGTCACCGGTATGCACACCCATGGCATCAAAGTTCTCGATAGCGCAGACGATGATGCAGTTGTCGTTCTTGTCGCGGACAACTTCCATCTCGTATTCTTTCCAGCCGATCAGAGACTCATCGATCAGCAGTTCGTTGGTCGGGGACAGATCCAGACCACGGGTACAGATTTCCTCGAACTCATCGCGGTTATAGGCAATACCACCGCCGGAGCCACCCATGGTGAAGGACGGGCGGATAATGCACGGAAAACCGATATCGTCGGCCACTTCCCAGGCTTCCGCCATGGAATGAGCGATCGTGGCGCGCGGGCATTCCAGACCGATCTTCTTCATGGCCTTGTCGAAGCGATCGCGATCCTCGGCCTTGTCGATGGTGTCGGCGTTGGCACCGATCATTTCGACGCCGTGCTTTTCCAGCACGCCGTGCTTCTCCAGATCCAGTGCGCAGTTCAACGCCGTCTGGCCACCCATGGTGGGCAGCAGCGCATCCGGATTTTCTTTCTCGATGATCTTCTCGACGGTCCTCCAGGTAATCGGCTCGATGTAGGTGGCATCGGCCATCACCGGATCGGTCATGATGGTTGCCGGGTTGGAGTTAACCAGGATGACCCGGTAACCCTCTTCGCGAAGGGCCTTGCAGGCCTGGGCTCCGGAGTAGTCAAACTCGCACGCCTGACCGATCACAATGGGACCGGCGCCCAGGATCAGAATGCTTTTAATGTCGGTACGTTTTGGCATCTCTTGGTAAACCTGTCAGCAACTTAAAAATTCTTGCATCGCAATTTGCGGCGCCTGTTTCACTGGGGAAGCGTCAAACGGGAACTTATCGGGCTTCCATCAACCGGATAAACTCATCAAACAGCGGCGCCACATCGTGGGGACCCGGGCTCGCTTCCGGGTGCCCCTGGAAGCTGAAGGCCGGCTTGTCAGTACGTCGAATGCCCTGCAGGGAACCATCAAACAGGGATTTATGGGTCGCCTCCAGATTATCCGGCAGGCTGGCCTCATCCACCGCGAACCCGTGATTCTGACTGGTGATCATCACCGTACCGTCTCTCAGATTCTGGACCGGGTGGTTGGCACCGTGGTGGCCATGCCCCATCTTGATCGACTTCGCACCGCTGGCCAGCGCCAGCAGCTGGTGACCCAGACAAATACCAAAGACCGGAATCTCGGTGTCCAGCACTTCGCGAATGGCGTTTATGGCGTAATCGCAAGGCTCGGGATCACCCGGGCCATTGGACAGGAAAATGCCGTCCGGATTCATGGCCAGCACTTCGGAGGCCGGGGTCTGCGCCGGTACCACGGTGATGTCGCAGCCGCGGGCCGCCAGCATGCGCAGGATATTCAACTTAACGCCGTAATCCCACGCCACTACCTTAAAGCGGGATTCGGTGCGCTCGCCGTAACCTTCTCCCAGAGTCCACTCACTCTGACTCCAGGTCCAGGTCTTGTCGGAGGTAACTTCTTTCGCCAGGTCCATGCCTTTCAGGCCCGGGAAGGCATTGGCCAGTTCCAGCGCCCGCTCAGCGGTCGCACCCTCGCCCGCAACCACGGCACCGTTCTGGGAGCCTTTGTCACGAAGGATGCGGGTCAGGCGACGGGTATCAATGTCTGCAATGCCTACGATATTATTTTCCCGCAGGTACTCATCCAGGCTGCTACTGCTGCGCCAGTTGCTGGCAACCAGAGGCAGGTCGCGGATGATCAGGCCAGCGGCCTGGACACGGTCCGACTCTACGTCCTCTTCGTTCACACCGGTGTTGCCGATGTGCGGGTAGGTCAGAGTGACAATCTGGCGGGAGTAGGACGGATCGGTCAGGATCTCCTGATAACCGGTCATCGCGGTGTTGAACACCACTTCGCCGCTGGTCTCTCCCTCAGCGCCAATGGCGGTGCCGTAAAACAGGCTTCCGTCTGCGAGTGCAAGGATTGCAGGTGTGCTCAAGGCTTGTATCCTCATCGAGTGGCGTATAAGTTCGTCACGAACAGGAACGCAAGCGCAAATTCAGGTCGCAAAAAAGCGAGAGGGAGTCTCAACTCCGTCCCGCTTTTTTGTTTCCCCCGGGAACAATTTTGGTTCCCTGACATGATCAAAGCTACGCTTGGTGCAGTTAAACCGCCTTATTGTAAAAAATATGGCGCTTTATGTCCACGAGAAGCACAGCTTATTTGAGGCTCAAAACGTCCTGCATGTCGTACAGTCCCGCTGGCTTGCCCTGAAGCCACAGCGCCGCGCGCATTGCCCCCTTGGCGAAGGTCATGCGACTGCTCGCCTTGTGGGTCACCTCGATGCGCTCACCCTCGGTGGCGAACAGGACCGTATGATCACCCACCACGTCACCGGCACGGATGGTTTCGAAACCGATTTCCTTGCGGGTACGCTCACCAGTGAAGCCCTCACGGCCATACACAGCGCATTCTTTCAGGTCGCGGCCAAGGGCATCGGCAACCACTTCACCCATACGCAGTGCCGTACCTGATGGAGCGTCTTTTTTGTGCCGATGGTGCGCCTCGATAATTTCCACATCGTAGTCGTCACCCAGAGTCGCCGCGGCGGTGCGCAGCAGGTTGAGAACGACATTCACACCAACACTCATGTTGGGCGCAAACACCACAGGGGCTGACTCGGCAACCACGGTCAACTGCTCTTTCTCGGCGTCGGTCATGCCGGTGGTGCCAATCACCATCATCTTACCGTTGGCTTTGCAGAACTCGGCGTTCTCCAGGGTCAGATCCGGGAAGGTGAAGTCGATCAACACATCAAAATCGTCTGCCACGTCCGCCAGGCTGCCAGCCATGGTCACGCCGGTCTTGCCGATCCCGGTCATTTCTCCGGCATCGGCACCGATCAGACTACTGCCCGGCTCAACGACCGCTGCGCCGAGTTCCAGCCCCTCGGTGCCGTCCACGGCTTCAATCAGGACCTTCCCCATGCGCCCGGCGGCGCCGATGATTGCTACCCTCATGTTATCTGCCCTCAGAATTTCATTTCGTCAAAGAAACTTTTCACACCCTCAAACCAGGAGGTCTTCTTCGGAGCATGATGAGTACCATTGGTGCCGTCCAGCGTTTGCTGGAACTCTTCCAGCAGCTCTTGCTGACGCTTGGTGAGGTTGACCGGAGTCTCCACGATCACGCGACAGAGCAGATCACCTGCCGGGCCGCCACGAACCGGGCTGACACCCTTGTTCCGCAGACGGAAAAGTTTTCCGGTCTGGGTTTCCGGCGGAATCTTGAGTTTTACACGGCCATCCAATGTCGGCACTTCCAGCTCACCACCGAGGGT
Source organism: uncultured Marinobacter sp. (assembly GCF_947259545.1). GTDB lineage: Bacteria > Pseudomonadota > Gammaproteobacteria > Pseudomonadales > Oleiphilaceae > Marinobacter. The sequence continues at coordinate 235,272 of NZ_CAMYMK010000002.1, read as the reverse complement.
AGCATCCACGATGCTGATGGGCACTTCGCAATACAGGTTGCGGCCGTCACGGGTGAAGATGGAATGCTCGCGAACGGCGATCTGCACATACAGGTCGCCGGGAGGGCCGCCTTCGACACCCATTTCCCCTTCACCGGAGAGACGGATGCGGTCGCCGGTATCCACACCAGGCGGCACCTTGACGGAAAGGGTCTTTTCTTCCTGAACCCGGCCCTGGCCATGGCAGGCCTTACAGGGGTTCTTGATGATCTGACCCGAGCCACGACAGGTAGGACAGGCCTGCTGAACCGTGAAGAAGCCCTGTTGCATGCGAACCTGCCCCATACCGTTACAGGTACCGCAAGCTTCCGGGCGTGATCCTTTCTCGGCACCACTGCCATCGCAGACGTCACATTCGCGGTGGCCGGGAATCTGGATCTGAACGGTTTTACCCTTGACCGCTTCTTCCAGGTCAAGCTCCAGGGTGTACCGCAGATCGGAGCCACGGGTGTTACGACCGCGGCCGCCGCCACCGAAGATGTCACCGAATACGTCCCCGAAGATGTCGGAGAAGCTGGCTCCGCCGCCTCCGAATCCGCCACCGGCCTGACCGTCAACGCCGGCATGACCGAACTGGTCATAGGCGGCCCGCTTGGACTGGTCCGCCAGTACTTCGTAGGCTTCGCTGGCCTCTTTGAACTTGTTCTCGGAGTCAGTGTCGTCCGGGTTACGGTCGGGGTGATACTTCATTGCGAGCTTGCGGTAAGCCCGCTTGATTTCCTTCTCGTCCGCATCCCGGGAGATCCCGAGAATTTCGTAATAATCGCGCTTGGCCATGCTTTAAAACCCTGTTTTTAAAACGCGGAAAACGCGGGGACTCCCCCGCGTTCTCCAACTGCCTGATGTACGTCAGAAATTACCGCTTATCGTCGTCTTTGACTTCTTCGAACTCGGCGTCGACAGCGTCGTCAGAAGACTGGGCCTGGGCACCTTCTTCCCCGCCAGCCTGCTGCGTCTGATCAGCCTGATCTGCGTACATTTTCTGAGCCAGCTCCGAGGATACTTCGGTCAGCTTCTGAGTCTTGGCCTCGATGTCCTCTTTATCAGAACCGGTCAACGCTTCTTCCAGCTCCTTGATGGAGGCCTCGATGGACTCCTTCTCACTGTCGCTGACCTTGTCACCGGCATCGGTCAGGGTCTTGCGTACAGCGTGTACCATCGCGTCACCCTGGTTACGAACCTGTACCAGCTCTTCGAACTTGCGATCTTCCTCGGCGTTGGCCTCGGCGTCACGCACCATCTTCTCGATTTCATCATCGTTCAGGCCGGAAGAGGCCTTGATGACGATGGACTGTTCCTTACCAGTCGCCTTGTCCTTAGCGGACACGTTCAGAATACCGTTGGCATCGATATCGAAGGTAACTTCGATCTGCGGCACACCGCGCGGCGCCGGCGGAATGTCTGCCAGGTCGAAACGACCCAGGGACTTGTTCTGCTGCGCCTGCTTACGCTCACCCTGAACCACGTGGATGGTCACAGCAGTCTGATTGTCATCCGCGGTGGAGAACGTCTGCGACTTCTTGGTCGGGATGGTGGTGTTCTTGTCGATCAGCGGCGTGGCCACACCACCCATGGTTTCGATACCCAGGGTCAGCGGCGTCACGTCCAGAAGCAGAACATCTTTCACATCACCGGACAGCACGGCAGCCTGGATAGCAGCACCCATGGCAACGGCTTCATCCGGGTTAACGTCCTTACGGGCTTCCTTGCCGAAGAAGTTCTTCACCTTTTCCTGAACCAGCGGCATACGGGTCTGACCACCAACCAGGATCACCTCGTCGATTTCGCCGACCTTAACGCCGGAATCTTCCAGTGCCGTGCGACATGGGGCGAGACTTTGCTCGATCAGCTCTTCCACCAGAGATTCCAGCTTGGCGCGGGTCACCTTCACGTTCATGTGCTTGGGACCGCTGGCATCCGCTGTTACGTACGGCAGATTAACGTCGGTCTGCTGACTGCTGGACAGCTCGATCTTGGCTTTCTCGGCAGCTTCTTTCAGACGCTGCATGGCCAGTGAGTCACCGCGCAGGTCAATGCCGCTGTCTTTCTTGAACTGATCGGCAAGATATTCGATCAGCTTCATGTCAAAGTCTTCACCACCGAGGAAGGTGTCGCCGTTGGTGGCCAGCACTTCGAACTGGTGCTCACCATCCACATCAGCAATCTCGATGATGGAGATGTCGAAGGTACCACCACCCAGGTCGTACACAGCCACGGTACGGTCACCGCTCTTCTTGTCCAGGCCATAGGCCAGGGCAGCGGCAGTCGGCTCGTTGATAATCCGCTTCACATCCAGACCGGCGATCTTGCCGGCGTCCTTGGTGGCCTGACGCTGACTGTCATTGAAGTAGGCCGGCACGGTGATCACCGCTTCGGTCACTTTCTCACCCAGGTAGTCCTCGGCGGTCTTCTTCATCTTCTTGATGACTTCCGCAGACACCTGCGGCGGAGCCATCTTTTCACCCTTCACTTCCACCCAGGCATCACCGTTGTCTGCCTTGGTGATCTTGTAGGGCACCATCTTGATATCTTTCTGGACCACGTCGTCTTCAAAACGACGACCGATCAGACGCTTGATGGCGTACAGGGTGTTGTTCGGGTTGGTGACCGCCTGACGCTTGGCAGACTGGCCTACCAGAGTTTCACCGTCTTCGGTGTACGCGATGATCGACGGGGTGGTGCGATCACCCTCGGCGTTCTCGATAACCTTGACCTTGTCGCCATCCATGATGGCAACGCAGGAGTTCGTGGTTCCCAGGTCGATACCAATAATCTTGCTCATTGATTCACTCCAATTCGTTTGTTCGATCCGGTTGCGACATCGTCCATCCGATGCCTGACAAAACTGTTTCGGGCTCTCAGCCCCGGCATTTCATTCCGGCGCCGCCTGTTTATTGCCTATATTGGCGCCTTAATTCACTTTTCAAGCCTGCTCATCGATATTTGGTGCATCCGCGGCTTTGGCCACCACCACCATTGCGGGCCGAACCAGGCGCTCGTTCAGGGTGTAGCCCTTTTGCACAACCGCCACGACACTGTTCGGCTCAGCGTCCGGCGCCGGCACCATGGACATGGCCTCATGCAGTTGCGGGTCGAAGGGTTCGCCAACCGGGTTGAGCTGCTCGACGTTGAACTTCTTGAGGCTATTCATGAACAGGTTCAGAGTCATCTCCACACCTTCACGAATAGACGCCACCAGCTCACCGGAAGCTTCCTGGCCTTCGGTACTTTCAACCGCCTTTTCAAGGCTGTCAGCGACCGGGAGCAGTTCCTTCACGAACTTTTCCAGCGCAAACTTGTGGGCCTTCTCCACGTCCAACTCGGCACGACGACGAACATTCTGCATTTCAGCCTGGGCCCGCAGCATCTGCTCCTGATACTCCTGAACCTGAGCCTGGAGGGCTTCAGTTTCAGAGGGCTCACCGGCGGAATCACCTTCAGGGCTTTCCTCCGCTTCAGCCTCGGCGGCTTTCAGCTCTTCCTCAACCTGCTCGTTACGATTCTCGTCAGCACTCATGGCTACTCCTGGTCAATCATCCGCGACCGCAAGCACGGCCGGTTATACATGTCATCCAGCCGGTCAAGGCCAGATCAAAGAGGGTTGCGAACGAATATGGGGCCCGTTGTTCCGGTTTCAACCTTAATGAATGCATTTATACGCAAATTCATGTCTGCGAATTTGCAAACAGGTAAAACCCTGTATATATTCACAGTCACTGTATGTAACCACAGTATTTCCAGAGCGGAGGTCACCAGCATGCTCACACAGCTCACCGTTTCCAACTACGCCATTGCTGAAAGAGTCGAACTTCAGTTCAGCAAGGGCATGACCGCCCTGACCGGGGAAACCGGCGCCGGCAAGTCCATTGTACTGGACGCCCTGGGACTGGCCATGGGCGGGCGGGCCGATGCAGGCGCTGTGCGCCACGGCGCCAAGCGTGCCGATATCACGGCCTCTTTCGATGTATCCCGTATCACCGAAGCCCGGACCTGGCTCGAGCAACACGAGCTGGATGACGAACATGACTGCATACTGCGCCGGGTAATCAGCAAGGACGGTCGCTCACGCGCCTATATCAACGGCCAGCCCTGCCCGCTTGCACACCTCAAGGATCTGGGCAGCCTGTTGATGGACATTCACAGCCAGCATCAGCACCAATCCCTGCTTCGCAAGGAAACCCATCGCAAACTGCTGGACGAATACGCTGGCGTGGAATCCCTCGCCACCGACACCCGCGATGCCTGGAAGGTATGGAGCAAGACCCGTCAGCATCTGACCGAGCGCCAGCAAAACGCCGACGAGGCAGAAGCCCGGCTACAGCTTCTCCGTTATCAGGTGGAAGAACTGGACCGTATGGCACTGGAAGACGGCGAGCAGGAAAGCCTGGAACAGGAACAGGAACAACTGAGCCACGCCGACACCGTACTGCAGAACAGCCAGCAAGCCACTCTGCTCTGCACAGAGGAAGACAACAGCGCCGCCGATCTGGTTCGTCAGGCACTACAGCAACTGGAACATCTGCCAACTGAGGTGCCCGCACTGGCGGACACCATCCAGATGCTGAATGAGGCACAAATCCAGATCAGCGAAGCCGGGGACAACCTGCGCCGGTTTGTGGAGGATTACGAGGCCGATCCGGCACGACTGACCGAGGTCGAAGAACGCCTGAGTGCGATCTACCAGATGGCACGCAAACACCGCATTGCCCCGGAAGAGCTGCCCGAACTGCACCAGCGCCTCAGCGCCGAGCTGGCGTCTCTGGATGACGGCGAAGGCAGTGTTGAGCAACTGGAAGCCCAGCTGGAAGCCCAGCGGCACCGCTTCGATGAACTGGCCGGTCAGTTGTCGGAGGCCCGCCAGCAGGCGGCTGCCAACCTCGACCAGAGGATCGCAGAGGAACTTGCCCAACTCAGCATGCCGTCAGTGCAGTTTGTCACCCATCTGAATCGCTCCGGCGGTGAACCGGCGCCCCATGGATTCGAAGAAGTGGAGTTCCTGGTCAGCGCCAACCCGGGTCAGCCGGCAAGACCACTGGCCAAAGTTGCCTCCGGCGGCGAACTCTCACGCATCAGCCTGGCCATCCAGGTAGTCGTCGCGCAAACCTCAACCACACCCACCCTGGTCTTTGATGAAGTGGATGTCGGTATCGGCGGCGGCACGGCAGAAGTGGTCGGACGGCTGCTGAGAACCCTGGGCAACGACGGTCAGGTACTGTGCGTAACCCACTTGCCGCAGGTTGCAGCCCAATGTCATCAGCACCTGTTCGTCAGCAAGTTTACCGAACAGGACGCAACCTTCTCGAAAATTGAAACACTGGACGACCATGGACGGATCAGCGAAGTGGCGAGAATGCTTGGTGGTGTCGACATGACCGAGCACACCATTGCCCATGCCCGGGAAATGTTTTCCAAGGGGCAGGCAACCCATCACTGAGTGACAGCGCACATTCCCCTCTCGATCCCGAGAGCTGTTAGGGCGGGTTAATACCCGCCCCTTTTTTTATTCGATCATTACTCTTACGGAAAGAAAGTTACTTGCCAACAGGTTTAACGTAGAGAATCAGGCTGTGATCAATGATCTCATAGCCACGCTCTTCGGCAATTTTCTTCTGGCGCTCTTCGATAATCGGATCGCAGAACTCAATGACCTCACCGGTTTGCGTACAAACCATGTGGTCGTGGTGATCGTCACCGGCCATTTCGAATACTGCGTGCCCGCCTTCAAAGTTGTGACGAAGCACCAGTCCGGCGGCCTCAAACTGGGTCAGAACCCGGTAAACGGTCGCCAAGCCCACGTCATCCCCTTGCTCCAGAAGCTTCTTGTACACATCCTCTGCGCTGAGGTGGTGTTCCTCGGAGTTTTCCAGAATGTTGAAAATCTTTACTCTCGGCAGAGTAACTTTCAGACCGACTTTTCGTAATTCGGCGTTTTCAGATGACATGTTACTATTCACTCGTTGGTGTGCCCCACGGCTTCCGGTATGATGAAGCCGCATTTATACGGTTAGACCGTGTCACACCTGCCCTTGGCAGGCGATTTCAAGATAGAGGATTTCCCCCGGCGATGCAAAAGCTCACAGCTCTCATTCTCACTCTCATCCTGTCTGGTTGTGTCTTCCCCGGCGTTTACAAGATCAACGTCCAGCAAGGCAACATCCTGACCGACGAGGAGCTGACGTCACTCACCGAGGGTATGTCCCGCAGCCAGGTGCATTCCGTCCTCGGCAACCCCCTGATGATCAACCCGGTTGACCCTTCCCGGGAATACTACATCTACACTTTCCAGCGTCGGGGTGGTGATATCGAAGAACAGCGGGTCATCGTCTATTACGACAACGACCAGTACAGCCACTACGAGGCGCAACTACTGGAAGAAACACCGGCCTATTAAGGCCGGGTCAGGATTTCTTTTTAGCCCGGTTGAGTCTCGCCTGCTTCGGATCAATCTTCAGCGGCCGGTAAAGCTCTACGCGGTCGCCCTCCCTCAGCTCGTGCCCGGCAGGCGATTTGATGGCCTTGCCAAAAATCCCCATGTCAGTATTTTCGGGATCAATTTCAGGAAAGACTGCGACAATGCCAGACAGTTTGACAGCGTCAAGGGCGGTAGTTCCGGCCGGCACCTGCAGGCTGATGATCTCCTGCTTGTCCGGGCGGGCATAAGCCACTTCCACTCGAATCATTCCACAACTCCTGCATATACCATATCCGCACGCCGACAAAACGCATCCACCATGGTGTTGGCGGCCTGACTGAACACCGGACCAAAGGTCATACGGGAGAGCGACCCGGAGAATTCGAACTCCAGAGTCAGGATAACCTTGCAGGCATTGTCATCCAGCGGCCGAAAGTGCCAGCGCCCGGTGAGATCACGAAACGGCCCATCCACCAGGCTCATTTCGATGGTTTCGGGATGATACAGCTGATTGCGAGTGGTAAGACGATGGCGAATTCCACCCTTCGCCACATCGAGTGAGGCAGTAATCTGCCCCTCATCCCTGTCATGAATTTCTGCACCCGCGCACCAGGGCAGAAATTCAGGGTATCGGGCGATATCGTTTACCAGATGGAACATGCGCTCGGCGGAGTGCATGACCAAGGCTGTCTTGTCGATCTGATGAGGCATTGAAACCGGATGTCCTGCTCACAAATGCACATTGAAAGCGAACCACAGACTTTACTCCGTGGCCGTCTTTGTTCAGACGCTATGATAAAGGATATCGTCCCGCTTTGGGGCTTTTTCGGGGATCGGATCGTTACCCGGATCATCATCGTGCCTCGCGGGACGAGCCTCCCCGTCAACCGGGGCCGATGACGGAGACTCATTCACCTGCCCCCCCTCACTTTGCTGACTATTAACAGCAGGGGACTCTTTGGGTGAAGCAACCACCGGACTGATTTGACGACACCACTTCGACGGTTCACCGCCATCACACAGGTTATCGAGCGAGGCCAGCGTGTAGGAAACCCCGATCACCGCCACCACCACCGGTAAAACCAGACGCATTACCCAATACCAGATACGACCGAACAGCCAGGGCGTCTTACCCAGAATACTGAATGACAGCGAGCGGGTCAGACACCAGCCGGTAAACAGAGCGATCAGGATGGCAACCAGCGGAATCAGTAAACCACCGGTGATCAGCTCCAGCCAGCGGAATAACGTCCCACCCGCCAGTTGGACATCAGCCCAGACGTTAAATGACAACAGGGTGCCCAGTCCGGCAAACCAAACCAGCACCCCCATAATGAAGGCCGACCAGCCCCGGGGCGACCCGGTCCACTCACGGAACCAGCCGACCACCGGTTCCAGCAGGGACAGCGAAGTGGTCCACACCACCAGGACCACCAGCAGGAACGCCGCGGCAATAATGAACTGACTGCCCGGCAAAGGGGCCAGGGCCACCGGCAGTGAAACGAACAACAGGCTGAAACCACGCGCATCATCAAAACTACCATCGATGGTTGCCGTGGCAAAAATAAGCACCCCCGCGAGAATGGCGACCAGGGTATCCATCAACACCACCGCAAGCACCGAGCGCTTCAACTTCACCCCGACCGGAGTGTAGGCACCAAAAATGGCCCACACACCCATCCCCAACCCAAGAGTGAAAAAGGCATGGAAAAGCGCAGCCTTGAGACTGCCGAGACTGACGTCCTCCGGCCGGAATTGCAGAATCGCAGCCATAGCCCCCTCCAGGCGACCATGCCAGCCTGCCAGGGCAAACAACCCCAGCAGCAGCAACAGGGAAGCCGGCACCAGCGACCGGAACACACGCTCCAACCCCCTGACCACCCCCTGAATGGACACCCAGACCACCAGCACGATGAAAAACAGGTGCCATGCCATGAACATCCGGTAGTCACGGGTATCCGACACCAGATCCGCCAATATGGCGGTGGCTTCCCGCTCTCCGGCATTGTTGAATACGCCCAGGGCGCCATAGAACACATAAGCCAGCGCAATCGAGCCAAAGACCGCAGTGTAGGACAGCACCAGAAAAGCCGCGATAATGCTGAGGCGCCCTGCAAACATCCACCATCGGGAGCAGCGGGCACTGCGAATATAGCCGTCCATCGCCAATACAATTCCGTGACGCGAATACCGGCCCATTGCGGATTCCGTCACCATCAGCGGCAGCGTCACCAGCAACAGGCACGCCAGGTACAGCAGGATAAACCACCCACCACCGTGCTGCCCGGCCAGGTAAGGGAACTGCCACAGGTTGGCAAGGCCCACCGTGGCACCGACGGCGGCCCAGAAAAAGGTCGACTTTCGGGTCCAGGACCCGATATGTGTTTGATATGGTGCAGGCATTCAACATTCCGACAGAGCTGAACTGACCATTGTAGCGGATGAATCTCCCTTGCTACGACCACCGATAGCTCTGTCACGCTGATTTCGTGACCGGTCTGGCACTCCTGGGCTACAATGCGCGCTTTCCCGGCGTGTACCATGCCCGGCAAATTTTTTATCCGAACCCGGATTATGGATTCATGAGCAAAAAGAAACCCGGACCCCAGAGCAACACTATTGCCCTGAACAAGAAGGCAAAACACGAATACCACATTGAGGAGCGTTTCGAAGCCGGCCTCGCCCTTCTCGGCTGGGAAGTTAAATCCCTCCGTGCCGGCAAGGCGCAGCTGACGGATGCTTATGTGCTGCTCAAGGATGGCGAAGCGTGGCTGCTGGGCTCGCACTTTACTCCGCTGATCACTGCGTCCACCCACGTCATTGCGGACCCGACGCGCACCCGCAAGCTACTGCTGCATGCCAAGGAAATCGCCAAGATCGTCGGCAAGGTCAACCAGAGCGGCTACACCTGCATTCCCCTGGCCCTGTACTGGAAACAGAACAAGGTCAAATGCGAGATTGCCCTGGTGAAAGGTAAAAAGCTGTTCGACAAACGGGCTACCGAGAAAGAGCGGGACTGGAACCGCCAGAAACAGCGCATCCTCCGCGACGCCAATGCCTGACCCTTGATGCGACAGATCTATGTCGCATCTGCAATCACTTTTACTCTCCCCATGATGGGCCTATACTCTATGGTCTGATCGCCGATATGCCACGATTCCGTGGCAGTGATGTCCGTTCGGCAAATGGATTGCTCACAGAACGGAGGCCCCATGTCTCAAAGCAAAACCGCCATGTCAGCCGTGGACCGGTCCTGGCTGCGCATGGACAGTCCCACGAACCCGATGATGATTGCAGGGGTCCTGATCTTTGACCAGCCAATCTCCATCAAACGCCTGAAACGAATCCTGCAGGAACGCTTTCTGTGTTTTCGCCGCTTTCGCCAACGCGTGGTTCGGGAAGGCGAGCGTGTGTACTGGCAGGATGACCCATTGTTCGATATCGACAACCACATTCATCGCGTCGCCCTGCCCGGTAACGGTGACAAGAGCGAACTTCAGGCGCTAACCAGCGATCTGGGAAGCACGGCACTCGATTCCCGCCGCCCTCTCTGGGACATCCATTACATTGATAATTACGACGGTGGCTGCGCCCTGCTGGTTCGCATTCACCACTGTATTGCCGATGGCATTTCGCTGGTACGAGTGTTGTTGTCTCTGACCGACAAGACACCGGAAACCAAACTCAGCCGCATCGCCAGCACCACATCGCCAACGGAACAACAGGTGGGCGGCAGTCTTCGCCGTTTTACCAACCGCGTGCTGGACAGCGGCCAAACCGCCGTGGAGCAAGGCCGACTGTTCCTCAGCTCGTTACGCAAGGAGCCGGATTACCCCATCAAGATGGCGACGGCGGCGGGTAATATCGCCATGGACCTGATCAAGCTCGGTGCCGCACGCTTTGAACCCAAAACCGGACTGCGCTCGCCCCTCTCTGGTCGCAAACAGGTAGCCTGGGCCGAGCCCCTGAGCCTGGCGGAAGTGAAACTCTGCGCCCGGGCATTGAAAGGCACCGCCAACGACGTCTTGCTGTCTGCGGCGGCAGGTGCACTACAACGCCATTTTCGGGAAGCCGGGGAACACATTCCGGAATGCGGCATCCGCGTGGCCGTGCCCTTTAACCTGCGTCCGCTGAATCAACCCATCGAGACGCTGGGAAACCAGTTCGGACTGGTCCTGGTATGCCTGCCGGTCGAGGTGACCTGCCCGCTCATGCGTTTCCGTCAGGTGCAGGAGAACATGAATCGCCTCAAACGCTCCTACCAGGCTCAGGTGACCTATAGCCTGCTGGATCTGTTTGGTCGCGGCCCCGATATCCTGGAGCGTCGTGCATTGGCGCTGCTAAGCAACAAGGCCTCTGCCGTGCTGACCAACGTGCCCGGACCCCGGGAAGCGGTCTACCTTGCCGGCGCCAAACTGGTCCAACCCATGTTCTGGGTGCCACAGAGCGGCAATATTGGCATTGGTATGAGCATCTTCAGCTACGCCGGCACGGTGCAGTTCGGTATCACCATCGACCGGGCCATCAACGCGGACCCGAATGCGGTCATGGGCTATTTCCGTGACAGCTTTGCTGAACTGAGAGACGCGGCCCTGCAGCGCAATGAGCCGACAACTGCCCAGACCGCCAGTTGAGGTAGGTACAAGTCCACTGGCCGGAAACATAAAACTTAACAAGGAAGCCCTTGAAGTTGCTGGAACCGGCCACATATACTGTGTGTAAGGGGACGACATGGCTTCGACGCTGGTGGCGAACCCTTGGGTGCATGTCGAGATGGCAGCCAATCTCGTTAATCCAAAGCTGCAACGCAATAGTCGCAAACGACGAAAACTACGCACTAGCAGCGTAAGCTGCTAGTCGTCCTGACCGGGTCGCCCGTAGCCCGGAAGCAACATCTCAGGACGTCATCGCTTACGGGATGCTCCTTTAACCAGAGTTCACTGGCTAAAGGCTAAGATTTAAAGAACTCGGTTCTTGCACCCTGGCTCTCGGGTCGCTTGAACTTAAATCAATAGAGAGACGCTAAGCATGTAGACCTCAAGGCTGAGTACTGGCGGACGCGGGTTCAATTCCCGCCGTCTCCACCAAACTCTCCGAAAAAGCCCCTGACTTCAGGGGCTTTTTTTATGCCCGGACTCCACCCGGCGCCGTGCCTCTCACCTTCCCGTTAGACCAATGGGGAATGCTACTGTCTTCCGGAGCGCCGGGATGGTAGTTTTCACTTTCTCTTGTAGCTCATCAGCATCCGAAGCGACAGCAAGCGAGACATTCTCACTATGCGGGATGACAACGACCCAACGACCATGCAGCAGCTTCTTGATCGAATTCGGGCATCCAGTGAGGGTTTGGAGCAGGTGCCGGTGGCAAACATTCTGGAGGCAGTCGGAGAGCGCTCATTCGGTCCGGTGGTATTGCTGGCGGGGTTGATTACGATTGCACCTCTGATCGGAGACATCCCCGGGGTGCCGACGCTGCTTGGCCTGGTGGTCGTACTGACACTCGGACAACTGCTATTCCGTCGGCATTCAATCTGGCTGCCGAGCTGGATTTCCGGGCGGCAAATACCCAGAGGGAAATTGGTAAAGGGTGTCGACTGGCTGCAAAGGCCGGCGCGGTTTCTGGATCGTATGACCAAACCCCGGCTCACATATCTGGTGAATGGCCCGGGGCTTTATGTGATGGCACTGATCTGCATAGCGGTGGCATTGGCCATGCCCGCGATGGAACTGGTGCCTTTCAGCGCCAATGGCGGTGGGGCAGCGTTGATGGCCTTCGGGTTGGCGATTGTCGTCCGGGACGGAGTGGTGGCGTTAATCGCGACGACAATCACCGGGCTGACTCTCTGGTTTATTGCCAGCACGTTGATCCTGTAGTCAGGCGGAAGGTGGTACAGTCACTGCGAGTGAAGCGATACTGGTCACTGACGCCATGAAGATGAAAAGCGGAATCAATTCCAGCATCGACGGGACGGTGCAGGCGATCCATGTGGCCAGGGGTGAACGCGTCACCCCTGGGGAAATCTTGATCGAGATAGGCTGATAGAAGGAATCAATATGGAACACATCATTCGTGGCGTACTGGATTTTCGGGAAAACGTCTACCCCGAGCGCAAGGACCTGTTCGGCGTCCTGGCCGATGGCCAGAGCCCGGAGGTGCTGTTTTTCACCTGCTCGGATTCACGCATCGACCCCAACCTGCTGACAGGGTCCAACCCGGGAGATCTGTTCATCTGCCGCAACGCCGGCAATATTATCCCACCTCACAGCAATGAGACCGGAGGCATGACCGCCTCCATCGAGTACGCGGTGGCGGTGCTCAAGGTCCGGCACATCATCGTCTGTGGCCATACCGACTGCGGTGCGATCAAGGGCGCGCTGGATGTTGGGGCACTGAAAGGTTTGCCTCACGTCAAGGAATGGCTGGGGCACTGCCGCTCCGCCATGGAAATTGTCCGGGAGCGCCACAACATTGCCACCGACGCCTGCCTCGACAGCCAGTACCTGAACGAAGCCATCGAGGAGAACGTGCTGCAGCAGGTCCAGCACCTGCGCACTCACCCGGCGGTGGCGGCGAAGCTGGCGACCCAGAAGATCCAGATCCACGGCTGGGTGTACGACATCAAATCCGGCGATATTCGCTGCTGCGGTCAGGACAGCCTGGAGTTCAAGAAGTTCGACGACTTCTATGCCGAGGAGATCAAACGGGTCAGGGAGAGCTAGGAAGGAAAAAAAGGCGGCAGCTCGAATCCCCTGGATTCAAGCTGCCGCCCCTTTATGAATGCCTCATTCCAGAACGGTAATGCCACCATCCTGATTGATAGCCCGCACCGACTCAACCGTCAGTGACCCCTTACCAACGAGGCCGGTTGCGCTGGCACTGCCGCTACCGCTGCTGCTATCGGTTGAAATGGCCGCTTCCACGGTGATTGTGTGATCGCCGGCATACAGGTCGGGAGCAACAAAATTGAAGTGATGAGCCGACATGGTGCTTTGAATCAATTCAATTTCTTCATCGGTGACCACGCAGTCATCTTCAATGGTGACGGTCAGCGAGTCATCGGTCACACCATCGCCATCCTGATCCGTGCTAAAGGTGCAGGATTCAATGACTCCACCCAGCACTGCGGTCAGTTCCTGCTCACGTTGATTGAAAGTGATGGTACCGGGTTCGGCAGGTACCCCATCAACGTATACTGTGACATCGATACCGGCCATGGCGCTGGCAGAATCTTTTTCGCCGTTTTTACCCTTTACCTGCGTCTGGGTGTAGAGACCGGTTTCGAGAGATACGCCAATCAACAGCTCTTTTTTATTGGCAGTATGGATCATCGTATCCATGACCACGGCTGAGCCGTTGGTGGTTTCATTCATCAGGGCGGTTTTGCTCAGGGTGGCGGAAAACTTCGAACCTTGTACAGCCAGTGCGGAAGTAGATACCAGAGATGCGGCCAGGGCGGGAATGACAATACGAGAAAACTTCATAAAAATTACCTATCTAATTAGTCCAGTCAAACTACCACTCTCCTTCTTGGTTGGTTTTGGTTCCTTCAACGTAGGATCCATACTAAAGGCGTTCTGCGACTGTTTCGGTTAATTCCATCACACCTCCTCCGTGAACCTGGTCATTTTTTGTACATGTTTTTTGCATTATTTTGCATTCTGCATTTCAACCGGCGAGAGCCTGGCCCGACACCACTCCGACACCACCTGGGCTATTGAGCGTCGCCAAGGCAAACAGTCGGTTTAACAGCAATCAGCCATGGAACCAGTTGAGCTTGACGGTTTCATATTCTTCCTTGCTGATCACCCCGTCCTCCGACAGCCTCCGCATTTCGGCAACCGCTAACGGAATTCGCTGCCTGCCCGATGGCAAGCCCCGTTGGGCGTCGGCAATGCTGGTCGACAATTCCTCGATAAAGGCATCCGCCCTCACCTTATCCGGCAGCCCCGCGTCCAGCCGGAACACGACCACATCGCTGTTGAGCGCAAGGAACTCAAAATAGTGCTGGCGCAGTTGCAGTGCGATCACGATCAGCATCAGTGCGGTGGCAAACGGCGGGATCAGCCACAAGGGTTCTGTCGGCAGCAGCGAGAACAGCGCAAGCGGGATGGTCAGCAGGCTGGCTGCCGCCAGCCATAGCCGCGACTTGTAGTCCTTGACCTCCCTGGGCGTCTGCTCCAGGAAGGCCAGGTCGATCACAGCCTCGGGCAGCGGTCGTTTCTTATGGTAGGCCTGGATCGACAGAAAGTGCCGATTAAAACGAGTGAACACAGTACCGGTCTTGCGGCGCACATTGGCTTGGCGAAACCGGCTATCTGCCTTCCAGGTGTCCCGCTGCGGAACCCCCCATCCCTGCCGCTCAAGTTCCAGATCCGGCAGGTTCCAGCGGTCAAGGTTTATAATTTCTGTCTGGTTGCTAGCCACTGTCACGGTTCGGCTTCCTTTTTTATTCTTGCGGGAATTCAAACTTCCCGGGATCGTTGAACAGGTGTGCGCCACTGTCGAGCCATTCGGCAATCAGCCGCAATTCGGCCCGGCTCAGCATGCCCTGGTGGCTCTCCCTGATGGTCGCGGTGCCTTCGACTTCCACTTCGTATTCGTCATCGTCCGTGTCATCGTCGAACAGGCTGAAGAAGCGGGCGCTGGCGATAGCACCCCGCCCACTCATCAAGCGGCGGCTGAAGCAGGTTCCGGGTTCGTGGTCGACACTCAGATCCCCTTCGACACCATTGGGGCACGCGCCCTCGGCATCCGGATCGGAGACTTCAACCCAGTCGCCGTTCTCCTGTTTCAGGTAGTAATCCGGCTCGAACAGCTCGACATAGGATTCAAGCTGACGGCCGTCCCAGGACGCGTGGCCATCACCCAGCAGCAGGTTGGTGCTGGCACCTCCGCCCCCTCCCCCTTCCGGGCAGGATTTGGACTCGGCTGCACGGTGGCAGTTCTGGCAGGAAGTGATGGCGTTGTTGTCATTGGGGTTAACCCGGCAGGCATTCCAGATTGGCTGGATGTGCTCCTGATAGTTGATGGTCGCCTTGCAGTCCGAAGTCCAGTCCGTGAGGCAGGACGGATCATCAGTCGGGACCGGGGTGGTCAGGCCGGCGTACGGAACTTCAAACGCCAGTGAGTCATCCGGCGGGTTATTCCAGAAATCCTCGTAGCTCAGGTTGTCCGCCCAGGTCGTGGGCAGATAACCCAGGGAGTCCGCCAGCGCTTCGGCCATGGTGTCCTTCCAGTTCTGCGCCAGGATCCTCGGATTGGCATTGGGGAACGGCATGGCATCGCCCGGCGCCCCGGGGTTGGCAGACGCCAGCTCCACATCCGTACGGGCATGGGGAATGTCGAGTTCCGGATCATGGCAGCCGTAACACTTGAGTATCTCTCCGTCCTCCAGCAGCAGCGAACTGGGATGCTGGGTCAGGTAATTGTAGTTGTACTGATCAGCAGCAATCAGGTCGACACGTTTGCCGTACTTGTTCACCACTTCAAAGGTAAAGCTGGTCTCCGCCGGCACTTTCACCATCGCCGAGCCATCAGGCTCAACCATGGCGTAGGAAAGTACGTCATACAGTCCGCGCCCCCCGGTGCCCAGTAAGGGCGTCAGCCCCAGCGGGGGCCGCGAGCCGTCACTGGGATTGAGGATTTCATTGGTGAGTATCGCCTGCTCCAGTTCCGGCGGGATGCTACGTTTGCCCAGCACGCGGATAAAGCGCTCGGAGCGGTCATCGGGCTGGGTCAGGGAGAGGTCCCGGCGAGTCTCGATACCACCGTCCCAGAGTTCCGCCATGTCGGTGCCGTCCCGGTCATACACACTGCGTATGTGGAACACCGCGGTGTCGTTCTCCAGATTCAGGTCATTCCGGTTGCCGGTGTAGGGCCGCGCCAGATCATTCCGGCTGGCTATCACAATGTCGGTATACAGTGCCCGCTCATGACCACGCACCACCGGCAGGCGGGTATTGCTGGCAGGGTCCACCATCCAGATGCCGTATTGGGGTTCGCCCAGGTTCTCTACGGTGGACGCACCCTCGCAGACCGCGTTGATCTCTTCGTCCTCAACCAGACACTGGGCCCAGCTGGCCAGCAGTCGTCCGCTGCCATCCCCATAGGGGGCGACGGCACTGTACCAACCGGACGGCGATACCTGATTGGGGAAGAAATTGACCAGACCCGGAGTCATGGATTCCTCTGCTTCACCGATGACGCTTTCGTCTACCGGCTGCCCCACCGCAAAGAAGTTCTTGCTGTTGATCTTGACCACATCGCCGCCATAGTTGGGGTTGTAGATATGGCGCATGATCGTGATCAGGTTGCCGTCATCCAGCGGGATCGGGTCCATGTAGTGAATGAAGGAAGCATCGTTAAACTCTTCACTGAGGCTTCCGAAGTAACGGTGCACGTTACCGCCACTGGGGGTAATGCGGTACATGCTGAGCACGTCTTCCACGAACACCCGCTCGTTTTCGACTTCACCTGCTAGCGAGGCACCGCATTTGTCTTCAACAGTCCATTCCTTGGACTCTTCCAGACCGGATGGGAAGCCGTTGCCATTGCCCTGACCGAACCCGCCGCCGTGGGGATGGGTATTGAAATTGGGGTCGTCGATATTTTCCAGCGTACAGTCTTCCAGGGTCTCATACAGGCGGCCAAACCGGATGAATACCACATGGCCGTCGTTCATGGTATTCGGCTCAATGTCATGAAACTCACCAAAGGTGATCTGGGCAAGTCCGGAGCCATCCCGGCTGACCAGATGCAACAGGGAAGCCGGTTCGCTGAAATCTTCCAGGTACTCACGCAGATCCAGCAGACGCCAGTCCCCCCGGGAATGTTGTCGCGACGAGGAGAATATGATGCGCCCCTCGTTGGTGTACGCGGGGTTGGTGTCCTGACCGGCATTGGCTATATCGTCATCGGCGAAGACTCGCCGTACCTGGCCGGAAGCGAAGGTATACTCGTAAATGTTCCAGGTACTGTGGGCGGTATTGCTGGCCGGTCCATGGGCCGCAAACACCATGCGCTCGCCGTCCGGTGACACGTCCACGTCTTTGACGTCATAGTTGCTGCTGCCGAAATAGCCCTTCAGGATATCCTTCTCTGACGAACTCAGGGCAATACGGTCCCGCACCATCAGCCGGGCACCGGGATTGAAAGCATAGGGGTCGCGGGGGTCCAGCGGTGGCCTGGCATTAACGGAGGAGGTATCGCCCATGTCCGGATAACCTCGCACCACATAGGCAAAAGGCTGGTCAGACATCATGCTCTGCTCATTGTCGCTCAGTTCGCCTTCAAAGCAGCCACCGAGCCCCAGAAACGCAATACCGACCAGTCCCAGGCCGATAACTCGCTTGCGCAATGTATTCATGATCTACCTCTCCAATATCAGAACCGCCAGGGCACGTTACGCCACCGGTCGTTCCGGTGGCGTAACGTGCCGGTCAACCAGGCATAAAATCGAACTTGTAGTTAACG
The DNA here is from genome assembly GCF_947259545.1 of uncultured Marinobacter sp. GTDB lineage: Bacteria > Pseudomonadota > Gammaproteobacteria > Pseudomonadales > Oleiphilaceae > Marinobacter. Next base: position 217,349 of record NZ_CAMYMK010000002.1, on the reverse strand, counting down.
GGCGTGGCGGCAACGTCCTCCGGACCGAAGGAAATCATCTGTATCCGTGCCAGCAACTTGGTCTCCAGCGTCTTGTCACCGAGCTGGCTGTCCACCAGCTTGATGCTGGAGATGCTGCCGTCAGGCTGGATCACAATGTGGAACACAAACTTGCCCTTGACGTTCGGGTCGCTTCTCAGCGCCCGGTTGTACAGGGCATAGATAGCGCCCTTGTGCTGCTCGAAGACCCGACGGATGGACTCCATATCCCGGCCACTGTCCACCGTCGATCGATGGGAACCGCCCCCACTCCCCGAGCCGCCACTGGCTCCAGTGCCGCCAGTGCCGCCCCCGATAGGGCTTTCCACCGCCTTGGAGGCGTGGCTGGCAAGCTGGGTGCCTGTTCCGGTGCTGTTCATCTCCGAACTGTTCACACCGCCACTGGTCTTGGTCGCCGAGGTTGCCCCGAGAACGGAACGGGCGGCCTTGGCAGCTGCGCCGGTCTCGACGTTGGTGTTGCGGGCCTGCAGCTTCGCCACATCGACGGAACTGCGGAGCGAGGACAACTCATCGGAGAAGGCCGCGACGCCCATCGTAGAGACCTTTTTCCGGGCCGCCTGCACTTCTTTCTTGGGGGCCGGTTTCGGCGCCGTCTCTTTCTTCGGCTTGGGCTGTTCGCTGACCTCTTCCTTCACCGGTTCCGGTGGTGGGGGCGGCGGCGCAACCTTGCGCTGTTCGACCAGAACTTTCGCCAGGGCCGGCGGAATGCGCTCCTGCTCTTCCCGCTCAATTTCCGGCAAAGGCAGCCATGGAAACACCAGCGCGAACAGCAGGAACAACAAGCCCAGGCGTTTAAGGATGCGCTTAAACCGGCTGTCTTCTTCCGCACTGGCGTCCCAGGGAAGGGCAAAATCGTAGGGTGTCGTTGTTAATGTCGTCATTTAATGCTCCCGGACTAGGCGCCGCCTCCGGCCACTCGTGAAACGGCCAGAGAGAGATCCCGGTAATTGGCCTTGGCGCAGGTCAACATGACGCGTTTGAGAATCTCGTAAGGCACTTCCTGGTCGCCCAGGATGGTCGCCGACCGCCCAAGGACCTTCTCTTCTTCGGTCAGCTCTGTGCGCTTCGAGGCCAGGAAACCCAGTTCCTGCTGCAGGCCGGCAATCAAACCGTTGCCATTCACCACATCTTCCATGGTCGCCACCGGCCGGCCATCCACGAGGATGTCTTCGTCGGTGATCAGCACCGTGATGGTCTCCCTGGCTGCCTCCTGGGCGGTGGAATCAGGCAGCGTTATATCCTTGTTAACCTTGAGAATTTCGTTGCTGCCAGAATTCAGCAGCAGGAAAAAAACCAGGATGGTGAAAATGTCCATCAGCGACACCAGGTTCAGCTTGGCCGGTTTCATGAACTGCTTGTGCTGCCCCTGAAGGCTGAATGACGTCAGTTTCTGGTCGATCATGACTTCCCTCCCTTCTTCGGCGCGTCGCCCAGGGAAATTTCCGGGAACAGCTCAACATCCACCTCATCGGCCACCACCACGGTCTTCGCTGAACGCAGGGCGTCCATGGTGGACACCAGTGACTGGTAGCTGACGCCAGCTTCGGACAACAGCAGTGCGTCGCGCTTGTCGACGTTGCTGGCCGCCAGTTTGCGCTTGATTTCCTGCAGCACGGTGGAGAGGGTCTTGAAGTCGTGACGACTGGCTTCAGGCTCCTTACCCTCGATGTTATCGATGGTCTTCACCAGGCGACCGCTGGGGTAGTAGACCTCAATAGCGGACTCCCGCAGCACCACTTCCAGTTGGCGGTTTTCCTCCGCGCTGGAGGTCTGCGCACCGGTCAGGTCCGGCAGGTTCAGTTCCAGGATGGCAATGTGATTGAACACCATGCTCATCAGCAGCACCGGCACCAGCACGATCATCAGGTTCATGAACGCGGTGATATCGATGTCGGCTTCTTCGAGCTCTCTTCGCTTGGAAAACATAGTTTCACACCACTGTTGTTCAGGCGTCTGACTCGCGTGTTGCCACGGATGCACGGTTGCTGCGAACGATGGAGTTGAGGAACTTCACGCCAGCCATCTCGATGCTTTCGACAATTTCCAGGGTCTTGTTCTGCAGCAGCGAGTGGATCAACAGCAGCGGGATGGCAGCCATCAGGCCGAACGCGGTGGTGTTCATCGCTACCGAGATAGACTGGGATAGCAGGGTGGCCTTGTCGGCCGGGTCGGCATTGGCTACGGCCGTGAAGGCGGCAATCAGGCCGATGATGGTACCGAGCAGGCCCAACAGGGTGGCGATGTTCGCCAGGGTGGACAGGTAGTTGGTGCGCTTGGACAGCCGGGGGATGCTCTCCATCACACCTTCCTGCATGGCAGCGTGTATATCATCACGACGAGGAGACGAACGCTTGGTGTCCAGCGCCACGGACAGCAAACGGCCAATAGCGGAACCGTTGCCTTGCGCCGCTGTCTCGGCCTGATCAAATTGCTTTTTATCCACCAGCGGAAGCAATTCCGAGTAGGCTGCCCGGTTGGCTTGATAAGCGCGCTTGAGGAAGAACCAGCGTTCCACTGCAATCGCCAGCCCCACCATCAGTATCAAGGCAATCGGAAGCATAAATGCACCGCCGTCCTGGAAAAAAGAAACGATTGTTGAATAAAGGTTCATGGTCTACACCCCACAGCTAGCTATTTGATTGGTTTGTGTGTTTCTGCTTGTTGGCTCACTCATGAGAAGAACCCAACGGTTCTTCCAGAGAAAGTTCGTCGTAAAACTGCATGGTTCGTGAGTGAATATCCCGGTCGACCACCTCAAACACCCGTCCTGAGACGGAGGTGATGGAGCGGTACAGCTTTTCCGGTCCCTCCGGCGGCTTCCAGGGAATGAAATAACTTACCGAGGGCTGTTCCTTGTCACCGACAAAGGTGCTTTCCAGGTCAATGTCTTCCTGGGCGCTCACCGCCGTGGCGAATGTCAGGGTCAAAAGGACCGTGACAGCGACCAGCGGCGAGCCGGGTCGCGCGATGTTTTTCCACATGGTGAACTCCTAGCCTTTGTCTGTCTGACCGTTTTCAGCGCCCTTGTCGGCAGCTACCGGCTCCGACGATTCCGCAGGTAACTCCGGCGGTGGAGGCGGGTTATCGATGAAGCTGGTTTCAATACCGGTGCGACGGCGCACCTCGACCAGCCAGTTGCCGACTTTGGGGTCATTACCCTTGGTGAGGAAGTCGTAGGCCTCGTAGTGAGGCTGGGCCAGTTCCGGTTGGTTCAGGTAAAGGTCATAGAGGATGGCGAGGTTCAGATGGGCACCCGGGAAATCCTTCCACAGCTCCAGCGCATCAACATAGGTTTGTCTGGCTCCGTCAAAATCACCCTGGCGACGCTGGTGCAGCGCCAGTGCCATGTATGCGTTGACGTTGTCAGGATTCACCTCAATGGCCTTACGGTAGGCAGCTTCGGCCCGTGGCGCGTTATCCCGTTTATCGGCAATTTCACCCAGCTTCACCCATGGCCCGGACAGGGTCGGAAAGTCCCTGGTCATTGCTTTGAATGCCTTGCGGGCTTCGCGATACTGTTCAGCAGCCATCAGCTTGCTGGCAGACTGAAAAGCAAGTCTCGCCTCCTGGGGAACGTCAGAGTCGCTGGAGGTATAGGGGTTCGGCTCAGCCCTGTATTCAATCTTCTCGCCTTCCGCGGTATACGCCTGTTGCGGCAGCGGAGCCCGGGCATCGGATTGCGTGGCCGGGCTGCCTGCCACCATTGGCTGAGACGCTTTGGTCTCATCCACGGTACTGTTGTCCTGGGGTTGCGGGAGCAGCGCGGCACAGCCGGACACCAGCAATATTCCCAGGATCCCAGCGGTACGTACGGAATTAACGGATACCTTCGCCATAAGCCACCTGTACTTCTTGCTTGTCGAATCGCGCCGGATTGAGCCTGGCCATGTCTGCAAAGCTCTTTTCCACCCAGCGGTTGAATATGCCGTTCCATGAGCGCTCGATATTCGCCTGGTGAAGCTCAATTGCGAGCTCCTCAAACGGTATCGCCTGTTCTTCCAGCACCAGTTCGTACTGCATTCTTTCCAGATCGCTCAGGCCCGCCGGCCGGGGCGCGTCCATCAGCTCCCGGGCGAACTGGCCATAGAGGTTGGCAATGTTGTAGCTGGCACGGGTTGTCTGTTCGAGCACACCGTATTCCGCCGCTTGCTGGTATCGGTCGAGGGCGTTCTTCAGCTTCTCGTTCTTGCGGGGAATGCTTTTGTTGAGCGGTGCCCGCAGCTTCACCCGGTCAAATTCAATGCGCCAGTAATCGCCGTACTCGTTGTTGGCCCAGGCCGCCAGCCAGGCCGAGCGGTCGGTCTGCCAGGAGCCGGGGGCCTCGTTGTGGCCATCGATCACCCGGCGCAGCCAGTAAAGGTGGCGATTGAGATCGTTGTGGCGCTTGTACAGGTAGGCCACGTGGTAGCGGGCTTCCATGCGGGTATCGAACGGCTCTTCGTAGTCAAATGCCCACTTTTTGAAGTACGCCAGGGCCTGCTGCTCCTCACCGGCCTGCTCGTAGAGTTCAGCCGCCAGGAATAGCGCATCACGCCGCTCTGCGGCACTGGCGTTGCTGTGGTAAATGGCTTCGTATTCCCTGGCGGCACTGGCCCAGCGCTCGTCCTGTTCGTAGGCGTAGGCGATCTTCTGTGGCAAAGATGCGGCGAGCTTGTGATTGGGAAACAGGCGACGCAGCTCATGCATTTCGGTCAACGCCCGGTCCCAGATTTCCAGTTTCATCAGGTAAGTGGCAGCATCAAACTGGGCAGCCACCCGCGCATCGGTGTTGGGGGCAACGGCCTTGATTCGAAGGAACTGGTCAATGGCAGCGGCCATGTCCTCGGCAGCCAGGGCCTGCTCACCCTGCTTGTAGATGGTGATGGCCATACGCTCGGTTACCTTGCCGGACTCTTCGCTGTCGGCCGGGATGTATTCCAGTTGCTTGCGGTAGCCCTGCTCCGCTGCAGCATAATCGCCCAGCTCATATTGGCTGTGTGCGATTACGCCATAGGCGGTGCGATTGAGGTCACGATCCACGGTGCCTGCGCCACTGACCACGCTGGTAGCCACTTCCAACGCCTTCTCGTAGCGGCCCAGCTCGAACAGCTCCTCCGAGGCCTTGGCAAGAACGGCACCGGAGCGCTCGTCCGCACGGTACTCCTGAACAAAGCGCAACTGGCTTTCCACCGCCTTGCTCCGCCATTCGGTCAGCTCCTCGCTCTGCTTCCCGGTGCTGGCAATAACCTGCTCCACCTGCTTCTGATAGGCCACAATGGCGGCATAACCGGCATCCGGACCGTATTCGGGGTGGCGGAACTCGTAGGCACTGCGCTCGTAGTCGACGATGGCCCCGGGGTAGTCTTCGCCGTCAAAAGCGGCTTCGGCGCGCATGTACACCATTTCCGGCACACGCGGGTCGTTCGGGAAGGTCTGTTCGTATTCGCTGTAGAAATCCGCCGCTTTGAGGAAGCTGGTGCGCTGCTCGCCGGCCATGGCAACGGCCTTTGAAGCCTTGACGCTGCCATCCGCCAGCTCCCGCTTCAGGCGTTGACCGGTAGCGTGGTAATGGCGGGCCAGTTCATCGATGTAGGTTTTCAGATTCGGCGTGACCTTGGCCTTGATGTCTGCCGGTTTGGTCTGCCAGAACTCCGAACGGATACCGTAGTTACGCACATAGCGTTCCTTCTCCGGCAACACCTGCTGGGAGAATTCGCCATCCACGTAGGCCCGGATCATTTCCGAATGCATTTCCGGCGCACGGTCGGAGTCCGGATTGCTCTCTACGAACGCCCGGAATGACGACGCGGAGTCTTCGTAACGTTCCTTTTCCAGGTAATGCTCACCCAGACTGGAGTACAGTATCCAGGTGTACTTGGCCGCCTCGGGGCGCCCCGTAAACATCGCGTCGATCTTGCCTGCGCCACCGGCATGGGCAAGCCCGACACTCATGATCCGAAGGGTGTCGTCCACCAGAGAGCGGTCCACGTTGCCCAGTTTTTCGACCTTGCCATCTTCCGGCACCAGGCGGTCGAGTACCCGCGAGAAGGACATCAGGCTGCGGTCGTAATCGCTCAATTTGTACCGCGCCCAGCCCAGCAGGTAATGGGAGTTGTTGAGGAACTCAGAGTCCCCGCCGATGGCCACTACTGCCTGGTAGGCCTGCTCTGCCTCCTCGTATTGCTCGTGGCGAAAATGGATATCGCCTTTGCGGAAATACACCTCCGATAGCCGCTCGGAGTCCGGATGATCCTCGATAAAACGATCGAGGATTTGCTGGGCCTCCCGGTCACGACCGTCCAGGTCGTAGGCCTTGGCCAGTTGATACATGGCTTCCGCGTTCTCGTCGGATCCGGGGTATTTCTCCAGGAGCTGATGGTAGGCGCTGATCGCCTCGGGGAAATAACCGTCGTCACCGGGCAGCACACCCAGCAGCTGGTGGTAGTCCCCCTCCAGCATGTACACGCTGGCAATCCGGCGTTCAATCTGTTCTTTGAGTTTGCGCTCTTCGACCACCTCCAGTAAGCGGCGGTATTCCTCCCGCACGTCGGCATGGCGCACACTTGGCAACGGGATATCGTTCAGTGCCCGGTCCTGGTCCTGCAGCCCGCTGATGGTTTGACCGCCATTGAAGGCGCCGCAGCCACCCAGTAACAATGCCAGCATTACTGCGCTATATCGCATCGTTATGCTCCCCAGTCTCCCCGCTTTCTTCCTGTGACTGCACACCGGCACTGTTGACGGTCGCCTCATCTGTCTCAGTGCCGTCCAACTCCAGTAGAGAGCGATCAAGAATGCGGACTTTCGCCAACTGGGCCTCGACCTGATAGTGCGTCAGCCGCTGTTCGTGGATATCGAGTTCGGTGGACACCAGAGTGAGCATCACGTCTTCAAGCTTTGTAATCAGTGCTTCGGTCTGCGCCACGTTCTCGTCAACCGCGGTCATCATGCGCTGGACTTTGGCTTCGTAGTCGCCGCCGCTGCTACCTGAGCCGCCACTTCGCAGACCAGCCAGGGCGGCCTGACTGCTCTTCACTTCGAAGGCCAGGCTGTCCAGCAACCATTGCACCTGCTCCCGCTGCCCGGGTTCCAGGCTGGCCACGCGGCTGGCCAAAGCATCATGGTCGGCCTTGATCTGACCTGCTGTTGCCGCCAGATGACTGAGTTGCTGTGTTCGATGGTCGTTCGCCAGGGATTGGCTGCGGGCCGCCAGAATGACATCGAAGTCATTTTGGCGGCTTTTCCAGGACTCCAGGTTGTTACGAATCGCGTAGAGATCGCGCAGATCCTTGAGCACTGACTGGAAACTGTGGTCGGACATCAGCTCCACCAGGAACGGCGACAGGTAATTGACCGAGACCGACGGTGCCCGCCCGAACCAGTCACTCTCCCCCAACACCTTGTCGAGGTTGCGAACAAACAGCTCCATGACGTCGGCGTCGGCCAGGGCGTTACGGGCCTGATCCAGCCAGTCCAATGCCTCGCCGAATTTATTGTCGGCGTCAATGAATCCTTGTGCAGCGCGGCCATCAAGCCCCATCTGCTCGTAAACGTGGGGCTTGAGCAGCAGTGCTTCCTGCACCTCCGGCAGGGCGATGGAACGACTGGCCAGGACCTCCAGCGGCCCCAGCGCATCCCGGAAGGCGCCGTCATTGACTGACTGCCAGCTGGCACCCAGAAGACCGCGATTGGAGTAGGCGCCGTGGGTGCGTATCTGGGAGAACTGCTGACGGGATTGTTCGTGCTCCCCCTCACGGGCGTGGAGGAAAGACAGCGCCATGCGGGCACGGTCTGCCAACCGGGACAGTTCCTCACTGTCGCCTTCGTATGACACCACGCGCTCCAGCGCCTCATAAGCAAGACCGGACTGCTGCTGATTGCCGTAGGCGATGCCCAGGTTGAAGAAAAAATAGGGAGCGTACGGGCTATCGCTATCGATGCTGGCAGTGACGCTGTCACTGGCCTCGAAGTAACCGAGTTTGACGTTCACCAGGGCGGCCAGGTAGCGGTATTCGGCGTCTAGCGACTCTGGCAACCGTCCCCGCACATTCGACAAATTGTGTGCGGCGCGCTCGGTGTCCCCACGCTGGTATTGCATTTTTCCCAGGTAGAACCAGGCCCGGTTACGGGCCTGGTCCGATACATTGCCCTCGGCCACCCGGGTAAAAATGTCCTCGGCCTGGACATCCAGCCCATAGGACAGACTGACACCACCCTTCAACAATTCCGGATAGGTGCCATGACCATGAATCCCGCCCTTTTCTTCTGCGTAAGCGTATTCCACCAGCGCACCGAAATAGTCCTGCTGGTAGAACTCATAGAGTATGGCACCGTACTTCAGGTCCTGGACCTGCTCGGCTGCCACGCCGTGCCCAGCCCCACCCAGCATTGCCGCCGTGGCGACGCCGACCGACAATAGCCGGCGCGTGCAGCGCTCCTTTCCTATCTCCCACATCCGCATCATAGGGTCACCATTCCCGGATGCTGAATTCGGGCTGCTGTCGGGCTTCCGAGTCTTCGATACTCAACTCGACGTATTTCGGACCGCTGGACTTAGTGACCGTGTGGGTGGTGCCCCGCTTATACTCACGCCCATTGGGGCCGGCACCAATGAAAAATGCGGAAACGGTATGCTCGCCAGGGCTGATATTGCCCAGATGCAGGCGGTGCATGCCACCTTTGGCGAGAGCTTCCCGCTCCTGGTCGCTGTACAGATAACTGGTGACGGTTTCACTGTCGACTTTAAGTTTGACGCCTTCGAGACGAAAGAACTCACCCACGTCCAGGGACAGGAAAACACTGAGCTGCGTATTGGCGGGGAATAACAGATCCTCTTCGAGTACCCGGAGGTCCTTGTTCAGCGCCACCACCGATTGCTTTAGACCCTGGATGTCCCGCGACAATTCATTGACCGCCTGCTGTGCCTGCTGGCGACTGTTGCGGATAGACATCGGAGTCTCGATGATCTGGTCTAGCGCCGCAGCAGGGGCGCGCTTACTGGCGTCTTCCGCCGCCAGTGCCTGGCCTGTCATCGGACACAGCACCGCCAGCATCATGGCAATAACCGCCCGATGCCGTACCGGCCTGACCCAATTGGCAAACTCTTGAACTGTAATCTTAGCCATGGTGCTCCTCCGCCAACTCTGATTCGATTCGCTGGCTACGACTGGAAACGGGGCACTGGCTTTTGAGGTTTCTGACTCTTGCCCGGGGAGCTCTTTTAACGGCCCTTGGTTCCCGATGGTCAGATTTCTTGTTCTGAAAATGCCATTCGTCAAATAACGTAAAATAACCTAGCACAGGCTCGCTACGATCTGCCCTACGCTTTTTCGCTCATGTTTCATTTCTGTGATTTCCCTCAAGTTTCCGGACAAACAGAGTTGCCCGATCCACACCGAAGGTTCAAAGTCCGCCGGCAAGTGGAATTTTTCTTCAACAAAAACAAATGTTTACATAATTTTACATTTTTTAACAAAGACTGGGCGGCTACAGATAACCATGAAGGGATGTACCGGCAATCAGCATTGCAGGCAGAAGATTCCCAGAGGCAGGCACTTGTCCTGTATGGCCTTTGCCATTGCGAGCCTGTTCTGGGCCGCCTCTTCGAGTGCGGCGGATCAGGACAGTGATGGCGTGGTGCTGTACGTTGTCGATCCATTCGTTGAGATGCATACGGCCCCGGGACGCGGATATCCGATATTCCATGTCATCGAGAAAGGCGAACAGGTCGAGATTCTCAAGCGCAAGACCAACTGGTACAAGGTCCGTACGCCGGCTGGAGAGGAAGGCTGGACCAAGGCCGCCCAACTTGGCCGCACACTGGCACCAACCGGTATACCCGCGGACCTGCCGGAAGTGAGCCATGGCGAGTACCTGGAGTCCAGTTGGAGGGTCGGTTTTACCGCCGGACGGTTCGAGGATTCCACTGCCTTCAGTCTTACCCTGGGCTACCGCCCTCTGAGCTGGGCCGGAATGGAAGTGGAGGCGGGCAAGATCTATAACCAGTCCGTCACCAGCGATTACTACGGCGCCAATCTCATCATCGAGCCGTTCCATCAATGGGACATCACTCCCTATGCCCTGGCGGGTGTCTCCCGCTTCTCCTTCGATGCCCGTCAGAAAATCCTGTTGAGCGATATCGGTGATGCTGACGCCATTAACTTTGGCGGGGGCGCCAGCTATTACATTGGCCGTAATTTCCTTATCCGGGCCGAGTACCGCGTCTACTCGGTTTCATCCAATTCAGACACCACAGGTTTAAGCGAATGGAAAATCGGATTGAACACTTTCTTTTGAGCCTGAAGGGCACTCGCACCGGGCTCGCTGCCCTGCTGCTGGCTGGTATCGGCAGCGCGCTGCCACTGAAGGCACTGGCTGAGGAAACTGAGGCTGATGACAAGCCAGCCCCGGTTCAGGTCATCGCCCCGGAGGTCCAGCCCCGAACCATCAAGGAAGCAGACATAGATGCCGAATTTTTCGAAGTTGGCGGCTTCGCCGGGCTGTTATCCATCGATAACTTCAGCACCGAACCCCTGATTGGTGTCAGTGCGGCCTTCCATGCCACCGAGGACTTCTTCATCCAGTTCAACTACGGTATGGCGGAAGCCGGCCTGACCTCTTTCGAAGAGCTCAGTGGCAGTAACGTCCGCCTGCTGAGCAGTTCGGACCGAGACTTTAACTATTATGATTTCCTGCTGGGCTACAATATTTTCCCGGGCGAGATCTTTTTCAGCGACACCCTGGCCTTCAACTCAGCCTTTTATCTGGTGGGGGGCGTCGGCAACACCGAGTTCGGCGGCGAAAACAACTTCACCACAACCTTCGGCACAGGATTCCGCGTGGTGCTGCTGGACTGGCTAACCGTTCATGTGGATTTCCGGGACCATATGTTCAAGAGTGACCTGATCCGGGAGGATCAATTGACTCATAACATCGAACTGTCATCCGGGTTAACCCTGTTCTTCTGATCCGGCGGCCACCCGGCCAAGGCGGGCCTACCCCGCCTCGCTTTCAGATCTCAGGCTGTCCCTCAGGTCCTCAAAAAACTCTTCAGAACGCTCGCGGATCTCCTGCAGCTTTTCCGCCCATTCCTCCCGATTGCGCTCAAAGGATTCGCTGCTCACTTCCGCAAGCCGCTGGCCAGTATCGGTCAGAGTGCGGGTCGCATTGGCCAGGGCTTCCAGTGTCGGGTCGGTCAGCTCTTCACTGCCGTTTTCCAGATCCTTCGCGGCCTGTTCCAGGGCTTTCCGGTCGGCTTCCGGAGCCTGGCGATTTTCTTCCAATGCCCGATTAACGGATTCCTCCAACTCTTCCATGTAGTCCCGGAGTACCTGACCGTATTCGTTGATGGCCTCGTCAGCGCGGCGGGCTACGTCGTTGGAGTAGGCCTCAAGCTCGCGGGCGAGGTCGTTCATGCGCCGCTCCATATCATCCGAAGACGAGGAGAAGCTTGCGGTGATGCGGTCGCTAATCTCACTGAGCTGTCCCATCAGACTACTGAAGGGGGACGGATTCATGATGGCTTCACCGGTACGTTCGTAATCCACCAGCCATTGCCCCTGCTGCTCGACAAGATACGTCATGACTTCCCGGCGTTCGTTGCCACCGGCGTTCTCCGCCGGCAACCGGGTAACGATGGAGGCCTCGGTACCATTGATCACCACGCGACCATAAGAGGGCACCACGTCAGCCCAGTCACGTTCATAAGCATCGAAACCAGAGTCACTGTTCAGAGTGGAATACTCGACCACGTCGCTGCTGTCGTTGTCGGCCATGGCCTGCCAGAAAGCAGCAGCCACGTCTTGCGGGGTATTGGGTTTACTGCAGGCAGACACCAGAATTGCCAGGGACACCCAGGCAAGGATTCTCAACACGGAGCGAAGCATTCAACAGGTCCTCTGAAAACTGAGCGGAATACCGATCATACACCGCTTACAGGTTGCAGGTCAGCTCCGCCAGTTCCTCATCAAATACCCGCTTGTTCTCACTGTAATCCACCGGCACATCCACCAAATGAACACCACCGGCGGACTGTGCGGCCTTCAGAATCGGCTTGAGGTCTTCCGTGCGGGTTACCCGGTGCCCGACAGCGCCATAGGCTTCCGCGTATTTCACGAAATCCGGGTTGCTGTAGTCCAGACCATAATCCGGAAAGCCCTCCTGGGACTGTTTCCACTTGATCATGCCGTAAGCGCTGTCATTGACAATCAGCACCACCAGGTTCAGCTTCAGGCGAACGGCGGTTTCCAGCTCCTGGCTGTTCATCATGAAACCACCGTCGCCGCACACCGCCATCACTTTCAGGTGGGGATATAGCATGGCAGCCATCATGGCGCTGGGCAGGCCCGCCCCCATGGACGCCAGGGCGTTGTCCAGCAGCACGGTATTGTTGTCATAGGCTGGGTAATTGCGCGCGAACCAGAGCTTGTACATGCCGTTGTCCAGAGCAATGATTCCGTCGTCAGGCATGACCTGCCGAACATCGTGGACAATGCGCTGGGGGATGATCGGAAAACGGGAGTCAGACTCGCCTGCGTGCACGTGCTCGTCCACGGCTGCCTTTACTTCCATAAAACGACTGAAGTCATGGCTGTCACAGGGGGGACAGTGTGCCGCAAGGTACTCCACGCTGTTAGCAATATCCCCGACCACTTCGTGCTGAGGGAAGTACACCGGGTCGACATCCGCCGCGCTGAAATTGACGTGGATAACCTGTTTGCCGCCGGGCTTCATAAAGAACGGTGGCTTCTCCACCACATCGTGGCCCACGTTGATCACCAGGTCGGCGTGGTCGATGGCGCAGTGCACGAAATCCCCTGAGGAGAGCGCCGCGTTGCCCAGGTATCGGGGATGCCGCTCATCCACCACGCCCTTACCCATCTGAGTGGTGAAGAACGGAATGTTGCTGGTATTGACCAGATGAATCAGCGCCTGAGACACCCGCTTACGGTTCGCGCCGGCACCGATCATGATCAGTGGGTGCTTCGCACGGTGAATCATCTCACAGGCTATTTCCAGGCTTTTGGTGCTGGCCGTCGGCCTGCGCGCATCGCTGGGCTGGAAAATGTGAATGTCCGGTTCTGTGATCTCGGCGGCAATGTCTTCGGGCAGCTCCAGATGAACCGCACCAGGGCGCTCCTCCGAGGCCAGGCGGAACGCTTCCCGGATCTTCGCCGGAATCGTATTGGCGTTGCTGATCTGTCGCGTGTACTTGGTCAACGGACGCATCAGGTCGACTACATCAAGGATCTGGAACAGGCCCTGTTTCGAGGATTTGATCGGCTTTTGCCCGGAGATCATCATCATGGGCATGGCACCCAGTTGGGCATAGGCGGCCGCAGTGACCAGATTGGTTGCCCCCGGGCCAAGAGTCGACAGGCAAACGCCAACCCGCCCGGTCAGTCGGCCATAGGTCGCCGCCATGAACCCGGCGGCCTGCTCATGACGGTTGAGAATCAGTTGAATATCGGACTCCCGCAACGCCTCCAGCAGGTCCAGATTCTCCTCACCGGGAACGGCGAATATGTACTTTACGCCTTCGTTCTCCAGCGCGCGCACAAAGATTTCCGCACCATTGAGGTTGTCTCTGGCCTTTACGGTCATACAGTCTCCTGATCCGAGGGGGCTGCTTGTGGGCCGCTTACGCTCCGGATTGTGGGGGCTCCGCCTGCAATGACGTATCAGCCGGCACCCGGTCGCGCCCCCAGCTGTTGTGCACCCGATCGATAACCCGTTGCAGCTCTTCTTCGTCAACTCGCGCCGGCTCGCCACGCTCCAGCGGATCGAAATGGAAGATATACAGGCGCGATGCAAACTGCTCGAGCGGCAGTGAGGCTTCGCCAAACCGCTCACCCTTGCGGGCCGTGCTTACCACCACGCCGTCCCCCCAGTTCTGACCACTGTCGTTGTTGGGGTTGAAGAAATACACCCGCATCACGTCTTCCGGGTCCAGGTTAACCCGCAGGATGGTAATGGCATGCCACCCGATAAACCGCGCGGCGCTGTCCGTGACAGCTATACCGGCCGGCTGCGGATGGATCAGCGGCTGATTACCATTGTAGTACGGATGGTAACTGGCATAGAAATGGCGCAGGAAGCCTTCGAGATCCTGAAGTTTACCGGTCCCCACATCCACATTGATGGCAAAACCACGGCCAGCAGACCAGCCATGGAATTCCGGGTTTACCCACTGGTGGGGATCCCCCGGGCGGCCAATACAAAGACGTCCCATCTCCGCGTAAATGCGGTCCAGATGCGGGACCACCACCAGCGACACAGGATCCAGGTCCAGGGTGAGCTCCGAAGCCACCCCGCCTCTACTCTCAGCGGACGAAACCGGCTGCCCCTCGAAATGCATGATGATTTCGTTATCCCGTGCCGCCCAGGCCACCATTTGCAACAGATAGTCGGGATCGTTGTACGCCCACATGGACAATGCCCGGGCCGACTGGCAGGTGGGATTATTACCCTGGCCAACCCCCAGGGGCTGGCCGAGCATATTCAGCACCCCCTGAATCAGCCAGGCTTTTGGTTGCGGAGAATATCCGTAAGCCAGCTGGATTCGCTCGCGTGCCTCGGGACAGATCGCCAGCAACGCCTGCCGCCACAGTGCCGGCGCAACCGGTGGCTGGTAGAGGATGCCCCGCTCCAGCATCAGCGCGAGGCCATACAATCCTTGAGCCGTCTCTGGAAACACGCCTTCAGTCACCAACACATGGACCAGCCCCCGGTAGCACATCAGGCAGTCACGCCCGGTACTGGAGAGCCCAAGCGCTTCGGTCAGCAGGGAGTCCTGTTTTTCCAGGGTGTATCGTACGAACGCGGCATGGTATGGGGACACCAGTCCGGTGTCGTGCATGGAACGGGCAAAGCCCGTGGCCTCACTCTGCAGTGCCACGGCGTCCATGGACTGGAGTCGCTCCTCGTAGACCGGGACGCCTGGGTCTTCGCGGCAGGCCTGGGTCGGACCATAAAGGCTGGAGATCAGGCGTTCCGCGCCCTGCCCGGCACCACCCAGGTCAATCGCCGGATCAGTCCGGCACAGGGCAATCTGGGTGATCATCCGCCGAACACTGGTGACCTGGATCGGGCGCTGCTGGAGAATGCGCCAGATTTCCTCAATCAGCCGGTCGATGACATGCTCGTAGCCAACCTCCCTGGCGACATGCCCGATCACGCCCCGGCTGATCAGTGCCAACTTACCCTGTTCACGCTCAGCCTCGCCGCCCTCACCGAACAGCAAGCTGAGATTAAGGGCCAGAACCTGAGTCAGGTAATGATGCGCCTGCTCCGCGGATACTGACGGATGCAGGTACTCCCCGGTTGCCACCGCCAATAACCGCAATTCACTGAGTGCTTCAATGATAACGGTGTCGGCATGGGGGCTTTGCAGGGAGCTGGTGGTCAGGTACGGCAAGAGTATGGCGGGGTCAGCCCAGTCAGTACCCAGGAAAACACCGGCATTCTCCAGCCTTTCCGCCCGCGCGACCACGGCTGCGCAGCCTTCCGGCTGCAGCAGCACCCGGCGGACAATATCTATCAGCCGGGGAAGCTTTGCAGGCTTGGCAAAGGGGCGGCTGTCTTCCAGCGCCTCAATCGCATCATCCAGTCTCTGTATCAGCTTTTCAAAGTTGACGGCCGATACAGAGCTGCCAGCGTCGGAGTCGCTCAAACTGTCTTCCTCAGGGCCTGGACCAGACCCACTGTTAGTAATTCCTGACGGAATTATACATAGAAATCCAGTTCTTCCTGGTGTTTAAGTAGATCCCGCATCACATAGGGGTCTTCACCGAAGAAGTAGATCAACCCCCAATGGGTACCAAACGCCGTGCGTTTGGTGACGGTTTCCTCGACCGGTGGTGTCAGCTCGTGGGACTCGAAATACTCGTGGTTTTCGGTCTCCTCGGGCATTTCCAGCTTGCTGACCACCCGACGGCGGGGATACACACCGAAACAACCGGCGTAGCCCTTGGCGTCCACCACCTCTTTCGGGAAAAAGGCCTTCACCTCTTCCTCGGTGGTCTTCGGATCAAAGGTCAGAATCAGCCCCTGGTAGGCGTTAAAGCCGTAGGCCCGCTCCAACAACTCAAAGACCTTGAAGCCCGGTGGACGGTAAGCCACCTCACCAAAATACATGGTGCTGTCGCTGGTGACAAAGTATTCGGGGTGTATAAATCCGAATTCGATGTCGAAGGTCTTGATCAGCTTCTCGATCTCGGCGGTAATCTGCGCGCGATACTTTTCCAGATCAGGTGTCGCCGGCACAAACACTGAATACCCAAGGGTCACGTATTCCGAAATATTAAGGAACGCAACCTTACCTTTATGGATCCAGGCTTCCACCGCGAACTCCCAGCCGTCCAGGTGGGACTCCATCAACACCGGGAACTCCTCGTCCGGAATGGTATCC
This sequence comes from uncultured Marinobacter sp., assembly GCF_947259545.1. Lineage (GTDB taxonomy): Bacteria > Pseudomonadota > Gammaproteobacteria > Pseudomonadales > Oleiphilaceae > Marinobacter. Next base: position 200,923 of record NZ_CAMYMK010000002.1, on the reverse strand, counting down.
ACTTCGTCCGGCGTACGAATCACCCGGTGCCCGAGACAGCCTGCCTTGTCGAAGGCTTTCAGGTGGATCGGGTCATTGGGGTCACCATCCAGTTTCAACAGTGTCTGGTTGACCCGTTTGAGGAATCGCACCACATCTTCTTTGTCATGGGCCTCTTCGAAAATACCGACACGAATCCCACCTAGCTGGGCACGGCGCTTCATCAATGCCTTGTCACGCAACAACATGGCCTGACCAAAGAGACGGGGGCTATCCAGCAGCACCGAGTTGATGGCACCAGCCCATTCCACGGTCTCTTCAAACAGCGGGATTGCCACATTCACCCCCATCTTCTTGAGGGTCTGGGCGATTTCGAAAGAACGATCATTCAGGCGCTCGAAGTTCCAGGGCACGTACGGAATATTGTGCTCTGTGCAGTATGCTTCGGCCCAGTCCGGGGCAACCACGACATAACGACGGTCAAATTTGTCTGCGGCCTCAATGGCGTTGAGGCTCCACCCCAGCAGAGCGATGTATCCTTTCTCCGGATTGAACTTGTGCTCACTCACAGTAGTACTCCTTTCAGGGGATGTACCTATTAAGCTAGAGGTTTCAGCACAAATCGCAAATATTCTCCCGCTGATTACACGCAAAAAGCACCAAAGACACCGGTCACTGAACCAGTATCCGTGGTGCTTTTGCTGTTTTTAGATCAATTGATTATATCAGCCCAATTGCAGCGTGGTCAGCGTTCTGTCACGCACTTTCCTGAGCAAGGACTCATCGTCGACCAGCGACTGACCGTAGGACGGAACCATTTCTTTCATGCGATCCTGCCACTCGGCAGTTTTGATCCTGTCAGCAAAACAGCGTTCGATAACGTCAATCATCGCATGGGCTGCGGTGGAAGCACCGGGGGATGCACCCAGCAGGGCCGCCAGCGAGCCATCTTTGGCCGCCACGATCTCAGTACCGAACTCGAGTTTACCGCCACCATCCGGCGTCTGCTTGATGATCTGCACCCGCTGGCCAGCGCTCTGCAGCTTCCAGTTCTGCTCCTGGGCGTTCGGGAAGAAGTTGCGCAGGGATGCCACACGCTCAGTGTGGGACTGGAACACCTCGCCAATCAGGTAGCGGGTCAGATCCATGTTGGTCCTGCTCACGGATAGCATCGGACGCAGGTTGGTGGGCTTCACCGATCCGAACAGGTCAAACACCGACCCCTGCTTCAGGAAACGGGTGGTAAACCCGGCAAACGGTCCGAACAGCAATGCCGGCTCGCCGTTTATAATGCGGGTGTCCAGGTGTGGTACGGACATCGGCGGTGCGCCGATAGGCGCCTTGCCGTAAACCTTGGAGTGGTGCTGTTTGACAACCTCCGGTTCCTGACAGACCAGCCACTGGCCACTGACCGGGAAACCGCCGTAACCACGAGCCTCGTCGATATTGGACTTTTGCAGCATCGGAAGGGCGCCACCGCCAGCCCCGAGAAACACAAAGCCGGCTTCCAGTTTCTTGACTTCACCGGTTTTCTGGTCTTTTACCCGCACTTTCCAGCGGCCATTGTCCCGTTTCGCCAGATAGTGAACCGGGCTGCTGAGCATCAGCTCAAAGTTGGGCGTACTTTCCAGGTACTTGACCATGCCGCGAGTGAGAGAGCCAAAATCGACGTCCGAGCCATGCTTGATCCGAGTTGCCGCTACCGGCTGCTTGGCATCACGGTGCTTGACCACCAGCGGCATCCACTCGGCCAGATCATCCAGGGATTCGGTGTATTCCATTTCCCGGAACAGGTGATGATTGCTGAGCTTCTCGTAGCGGCGCTTGAGGAAGGCCACGTCCTTCTCTCCCCAGACAAAGCTCTGGTGAGGCGTACGGTTAATAAACGATGTAGGTTCCGGTAACTTGCCCTGCTCGACCAGGTAAGACCAGAATTGCAGCGACACTTCAAAGGAGGCGTTGATCTGAAGGGCCCGCTCGATGGCCACATCGCCATCTTCGGTTTCGGGGGTGTAATTCAATTCGCAGTAGCCGGCGTGGCCGGTGCCTGCGTTGTTCCACCCATCGGTGCTTTCATGGGCAACGTGATCGAGACGTTCCACCATGATGATGTCCAATGATGGGTCCAGCTGCCTGAGCATCATGCCGAGGGTGGCGCTCATGACGCCCCCGCCGACCAGCACTACATCTGCCTGTCTTACGGCCATTGGTCTTCACCCTGCTTGGTTTTGAGCCTGTTACCTCTTCACGATCAGCAAAGAGGTCTTTGGGAAGCCTGCAGAGCAAGGAGTCTAGGGCCCGGCAGCGGCTTCCTGTCCGAATATGTGGCGCAATTATCCCGGTTTTCGCCCCAAGAATAAATTGCGATAGTCAATGGGTACGTTTTACACCCCATTGAGGGACCATCCCGACGATTGCTTTAATCACGCAGCAGTAGCCGCCAGCGGGTCAAAGGTCTAAAATCCTGCCGCTTATCAATTACAACCCACTTTCAGGATGCCTTATGCTCAGTCTCGAGCCTGTTCTTGTATTCCTGGCCCTCCTGGCCTTGCTGGGTGTTATTTTTGAAGAAGTCATTCACGTCAACAAAGCCAAGGTTACACTTTTTTTCGGCACGCTGAGCTGGATGCTGCTGTTTGTGTTCAGCGAGGACGCCACGGAAACGTCTGCCATCTCCGCAGGACTTGCCGATAGCATCGCTGAGATAGCCGGTCTCTGGCTTTTCCTGGTCGCGGCCATGACGTTTGTCGCGTACCTTAACAAGAAGGGTATGATCGAAAACGTGGTGTACCTGATCATGCCGAAACAGGTAAGCGAGCGGAAGCTGCTGTTTCTGACTGGTCTTTTCTGCTTTATTTTCTCGTCTCTGGCAGACAATATCACCGCCACTTTAGTCTCATGTTCGCTGATCCTCTCACTCGACCTTGAGCTGAAAAAGCGCATTCAGTTCATCACGCTGGTGGTCTTTGCCGTGAATTCCGGCGGCGTGTCACTGATCACCGGGGACGTCACCACGCTGATGATCTTCCTGGCGGACAAGGTGGAAATCCTGACCCTGTTGACCCTTGCCATACCAGCATCCATCACCGTGTTCATCCTGGCCGTTTTCCTGTCCAGGGGACTGACCGGCACGGTGACCCTCAACGCATCCAGCCACCGGGTACGTCCGGTGGATGCGATAATCAGCATTCTGTTCCTGTTGACCATCATTTCCACCATTTCCGGCAATGTCCTGTTCAGCATTCCGCCAGTACTGACCTTCCTGTTTGGCCTGTCCATTATGTTCCTGGTTTCCCGATTCATGAGTACGGACAGTGACCTGGACCCGATCCTGGAATACATCCGCGTGATCGAGTTTGAAACCCTGCTGTTCTTCCTCGGCATCCTGTTGCTGGTGGGCATGCTCAAGGAAATCCAAGCCCTGCAATCACTGGTGGCCATTTACGATGTCCTGCCCCCGGTCGCGGCCAACTACCTGATGGGTATTTTCTCTGCGATCATCGACAACGTGCCACTGACGGCCGCCCTACTGAAATCCGGCATTGAAATGAGCCCCGGTGAATGGATGGGGCTGACCTACGCCGTCGGTGTTGGCGGCTCTCTGCTGGTCATCGGTTCGGCCGCGGGCATTGTAGCTATGAGCAAGATTTCCGGGCTGACCTTCGCTACCTATATGCGGTATCTTGGCCACCTTTTGCTGGCATACACCCTTGGCTATGCAGGGGTGTTCATGTTGGGTCGTTTCATTCACTGAGGTTTCATTATGTTGTTGGCAATCGGAGCCATTATTGCCGGTCTTGTTCTACTGGTCTGGAGCGCAGACCGATTTGTCGAAGGCGCTGCCGCCACCGCCAAACATCTGGGCATGCCATCATTGCTGATCGGCATGGTGATCATTGGCTTCGGCACCTCGGCCCCGGAACTGGCCGTTTCCGCCATGGCGGCCGCCGATGGCAACCCCGGCCTGGCACTGGGTAACGGCTACGGCTCCAACATCACCAACATCGCCCTGATCGTGGGGCTGACAGCGGTGATCGCCCCCATCGCGGTCCATTCCCAGGTGATTCGCAAAGAACTGCCATTGCTGCTGGCACTGACCGCTATTGCCGGGGTGCAGCTGCTGGACGGGCAGCTGACCCGACTGGATGGCTGGGTGTTGCTGGGCGTATTCACCGCGGTCATGGGCTGGTCCATTTACCAGGGCATCAAGGGAAAAGGCGACACTCTGGTAGGCGATACCGATGCGGAACTGATTGCCCATCCGATGCCACTGAAAGTAGCCCTGATATGGCTGCTGGTCGGTCTGGTGCTGCTGATTGTCAGCTCCAGGATGCTGGTCTGGGGCGCGGTGACCATCGCCCAGAGCCTGGGCGTCAGTGACCTGATTATCGGCCTGACCATCGTTGCCATCGGTACCTCGCTACCGGAACTGGCATCGGCGTTGGCCGCGGTCAAGAAGAATGAACACGACCTGATTCTCGGCAACATTGTGGGTTCCGGCATTTTCAATACCCTGGCCGTCGTCGGCCTGGCGGCTGCCATAGAACCGCTGACCGTTGACCCGGAAGTCCTCTACCGCGATTGGACTCTCATGGCAGCGCTCACCGCAGGGTTGTTATTGATGACCCTGGGGTTGACCGGAAAAAACAGGCTGATCAGCCGTTTCGATGGTGCACTGCTGTTGCTGGTTTACGTCAGCTATACGGGGTATCTGGCGTCAACCATCATCCGCTGAACACGAAAAGGTGAAGCCACGGAATCAGCTGGCTTCACCATCTCCCAGGAGACCTTCCAGGCGCCCGCGCACCTCGGCCATTACCTCCACCAGATCCTCCTTGCTTTTACCCGAAGTATCGATGGGGGCGCCGACCCTGACTTCCACTGGCTGCCCCAGATTGATACGCCAGGTCCTGGCCGGCAAGACCTTGTGAATGCCCCGGACTGCCACCGGCACGATCACCGCCTGGGTGTCCAGCGCCAGGTGAAAACACCCCTTCTTGAAGGGCAGCAACCGCCCATCTGGGGATCGCGTGCCTTCCGGCGCAGCCCAGAGCACGATACCGCTTTCCATCATTGCCTTGGCCTTTTCCAGATCCCTCACGGCACGCTGCCGATGGGCCCTGTCAATAGAGGGAAACTCCGCCGCCTTCATCGCCTGCCCCAGCAACGGAATGCTGAAAAGCTCCTTCTTGGCCAGCATCCGCACCGATCCGGGCATGGAGACAAAGGTCACCGGGATGTCGTAATGGCTGGCATGGGTGCACATGATGATATAACGCCGACCATCGCCAAAATCAGGCACTGCGCCCCGCACCGTGAGACTCACCCGCACCAGCCGCAACAACGCCGCCGACCACTCGCGGCAATACTTGTCGACAATAGGTCGATTCAGCCGGCCAAACAGCGCCCGCAACAGGACCAGCAAGGAGTACAAGGCCGTCAGCCCCGCGGACCCCAGAACAACGCCCGCCCGTCTCAGCAAGGTGGCCGATTCCGTCAGCGGGCTCATCGTCAGTCTGATCATCCAGGTTCCTTATTGGTCCCGAAACACCATGGCAACAGAGTTCAGACAATACCGCTGTCCGGTGGGAGGGGGGCCGTCGGGAAATACGTGACCCAGATGACAGTCACACCGCGGACACCGGATCTCGGTACGGGTCATGCCCAGGCTGTTGTCCTCGATGTAGCGGATATGTTCCTTGTCAAAAGGCTGGAAGAAACTGGGCCAGCCGGTACCGGAATCAAACTTGGAGCTGGAACTGAACAGCGGAAGGTCGCACAACCGGCAGTGGTAAACACCTTCTTTCTTGTTATCCAGCAACGTCCCGCAGAAGGGATGCTCGGTACCATGGTCAAGCAGCACCCGGCGCTCCTCCGCCGACAGATCTGCGGCCATCTCCTCGATTTGTGCTGGAGTCAGTGGTGTCAGGTCGTATCCGGAAGCAGAAACACTCATGGCAACCTCCTCAGGCTGTGTCGTCGTTGCGGTAATCGGGTTTCAGATAATCGCCATAGGACTCCACCAGCTTCTCCACCTTGGGCGCGGCGACCGCCATGACGTAGGGCTGATAGGGATTCTGGGCGGCGAAGTTCTGATGATAGGCTTCGGCCGGATAGAAGGCCTCCAGCGGCTCCAGCCGGGTAACGATGGGCTCCGGATAGACCCCAGCAGCATCCAATTGACGGATGTAGGCCTCAACCACACGCTTCTGCTCCGGCGTTTCATAGAACACCGCGGACCGGTATTGCGTGCCCCGATCATGCCCCTGACGATTCAACTGAGTGGGGTCGTGGGCTACGGAAAAGAAGACTTTCAATAGCTGACCAAAGCTGACTTTAGACGAATCGTAGTGAACATCCACCACTTCGGCATGACCGGTCTGGCCACCGCATACGGCTTCGTAATGTGCCGTGTCGGCACTGCCGCCGGCATAACCAGACTCCACGTGGGTTACGCCGTTAATCGCCAGAAACACAGCTTCAACGCACCAGAAACAACCGCCAGCCAGAACCACATGGGCAGCGCTGGCGCTGTCTTCCAGATCCTGCTCCGGATCGGGAAACCGGCTGCGTGGCACTTCCAGCCCCGGAATATTACATGATGTTGCCATAATCGCCTCCACTCGTTTGGTGAAACATGAACATTGTATCACTGCGGTTGCAACACGCCCCAAGCCAACCATAATGAAGTTAGGGTTTGCCAATACGTGCAACATGGGAATTATCATGACCGCCAGGGCTCATGCACCAGAAAGTGAGGATGAACTACTGGAGTACCGCTTAAGCCTGAGGCTTGGTCCCGTCCACGCCCGCCAGAGGCTGGGGATCGAGCGGGAGGCTGAAGCCAGGGTATTCGGACCCAACCACAGGACATTCCACCTGGAGAACTGGGCGTTAGCCCCCGGGTTTATCCGTTTTTGCCTGCAACTGTCTGGCCTGTTCGGGCGGGGGCAAAGCAACAGTCGACGCCTGGCCACCACCAACAGCTCGTTTCATATACCTGATCTGCCAGCATCCTTTGAGGGTTTCCGCATCCTTCATCTGACTGACCTGCATGTCGATATGGACGAGGCCAATCTTCAGGCGGTGATTGACCAGATCGCCCCCCTGGAATACGACCTGTGCGTATTGACCGGTGATTACCGGCGCCTGACCTGGGGGCCGGTGGACGAAGCACTGGAAGGCATGGCAAAACTCAGGGATGCGATTCGCGGCGATGCCTACGCGGTGCTGGGCAATCACGACAGCATACGGATGGTTCCCGGCCTGGAAGACATGGGCTACCGGCTGCTGATGAACGAACACTCAGAGATTCATCGTAATGGAGAAGTCCTTTACCTGGCGGGGGTAGATGATGCCCACTTCTACAAGGTCCACAACCTGCACCGGGCAGGGGATAACATCCCCCTCGGGGGCATCAGTATCTTACTTAGCCATACACCGGAGATTTATCGGGAAGCCGCGCACGCCGGCTACGACATCTTTCTGTGCGGCCATACCCACGGCGGCCAGATCTGCCTGCCCGGCGGCATTCCCGTCACCCTGGATTCCGATTGCCCAAGGGCTCTCGGCCGTGGACACTGGCAAATGAATGGCATGCAGGGGTACACCTCGCCAGGATCGGGCACCTCGGTGATCAATGTACGTCTGAACTGCCCACCGGAAGTGACGATCCACACCCTGACTCGGGGACCGGAGTAAAGATCAGTGCGGCTGGCGCCGGATACCGAGGCGGTATAGCAGGGGTGAGAACAAAATATTGGACAGGGTAAACAGCACCACAACCGCCACCGCCTGCCAGAGCCCCAGAGGTAACCATAAAAACGCCAGGATCATCGGCAGTAGCGCTTCCGGAACCTGGTCCAGCCATAAAGCCTTGGCACTGGCCTCCAGCCCACGTCGCCGCTTGATGAAGCTGCTGAGTATATCCCCGAGCAGCCCCATCAAACCGAACAGCAAACCGAAGAACAACCCAAGACCCGCCACCATGGCAAACAGGCCACAGCTCACTGTGCCAGACACCACACCACGCCAGGTCTTACTCTTACCCAGCACTGGGCGACCATCGCGCCAGAGTCGGCCACCGTCCACCGGTGCCGACCAATGATGGCCAAACAATCTCCTGGCAACCACCGGGGCTCCGTTAGCCAGCACCAACATCACGAACAGCTCCAGTGCCAGGATCAAGTCAATCAGCCTCCGGTTCAGGAAACCCCGCCACGGGTCAATTTGAGCGGATCCATCAGCGCTTCCAACCGGGGCCTGTCCAGCCCACTTCGCTCCTCTGCCACATCAATCACCGGGCGACCTGTGCGGTAGGCTTCCTTGGCGATGTCCGCGGCCAGGGCGTAGCCAATTTCCGGATTCAGGGCTGTGACCAGCACCGGATTCCGGCCTACCCCTGCGTTCAGGTTATCCTCATTGACGCTGAAGCCCTTGATCGCCTTGTTGGCCAGTATGGACGAAGCGTTACTCAGCAAGTCCACCATATCCAGCAGGTTCGCCCCTACCAGCGGCAGCATCACATTGAGCTGGAAATTGCCGGACTGACCGGCCAACGCAACCGTCGTATCCAGCCCCATGACCTGGGCACTCGCCATGGCCACCGATTCCGGAATTACCGGGTTCACTTTCCCCGGCATGATGCTGCTACCGGGTTGCAGTGCCGGCAGGCTGATCTCTGCCAGCCCATGAATCGGCCCACTGTTCATCCAGCGCAGGTCATTGGCAATCTTGGTCAGTACGATCGCCACCCCCCGTAGCTGGGCAGATAATGCCACGGGCGAATCAATGGCACTCTGCCCGACAAACTTGTGTTCCAGGGAGCGGAAATGGTACCCGGTGTCGGTAGCCAGGAACTTGACGAACTGTCCTGCAAATTCATCGGGTGCGTTGACACCGGTGCCAACGGCCGTTCCGCCCTGCGGTAGCGACATCAGATCGTCAACCGCCGCTTCCACACGCTTTTCCGTCGCCAGAAGTTGCTCACGCCAGGTGCGAAGCTCCTGCCCCAGGGTAACCGGCATGGCGTCCATCAAGTGCGTTCGGCCGGTTTTTACCTGCTCAGAGAACAGCGCTTCCCGCTCATAGATCATACCGCACAGATGAGACAATGCCGGCAACAGCCGGGTCTGAACCGTAGTCACGGCACTGACATGGATGGCAGTTGGAATCACGTCATTGGAGCTCTGGCTCATATTGACATGATCGTTGGCGTTCACCTCCACTCCGGCACGCGCCGCCACTGCAGCAATCACTTCGTTGACGTTCATATTGGTACTGGTACCAGACCCGGTCTGGTAGCGGTCCACCGGAAACTGGTCGGCATACTCGCCGTTCACCAGTTGTTCGCATGCCTCGACGATCGCATCCCGCTTTTCATTGTCCAGGTACCCAAGACTGGCATTGGCCTCCGCCGCTGCCTGCTTGATCCGGGCAACCGCGGCAATAAATGCCGACGGCATGGGCTGGCCACTGACCGGAAAGTTGTCAATGGCCCGCTGTGTCTGCGCGCCCCAGAGAGCGTCCGCAGGAACATTCACTTCTCCGAGACTGTCTTTCTCCGTTCTGAATTCACTCATGACACCCTCTCCTTATCGGTATCAGGGAATCGTCAGCCCCCATGGTGTGACTTCAGTCTGACATGGTCACAAATTCCCGTAACCTGTTCAAAGTTAACAACTAATGTCTGGACGGTATTGGTGTAGGTATCGTGGAGATGGAACTTGAACCGGTGCTGCTTCTCACCCTGCAAAAAGGCATCGTATTCCTTCACGAGTTCGCGGACATCACCACCATTGTCCTGGGACCATGTGGCATTGAACGGGCCAAGGACAGCACCGCCAGCCAGGCAGATGGTCACTTCGTGATTGGTCAGGGCGTTATCGGTTATTGCCATGATGCACTCTCCTGAAATTCATGGGATCTCAGGAATCAGTGTAGACCCTTGGGCCATGACGGGTTAGTTCGTTATTCCGAAGATGGCCCCAGCAGACTGGTCAACAATGCTCGCAGGCGATTGGGTTTCACGGGTTTGTTGAGGATCGGCAGGTACTGGGCACGCACCAGTCTTCGAATATTGTCACTACTGTCAGCGGTAATGATCGCGGCGGGAATATCCCTATCCAGTTTGCGGCGGACGCCGTAAATCGCTTCACACCCCGTCAGATTATTATCCAGATGATAATCCGCCAGGATGACGGATGGAGGCCGCTCCTCCGCCGCCAGCGATTCCTGGGCTTCAGTATCACTGCGGGCCGTCCTGACCGTGCACCCCCAGCGCTCCAGCAATACCCGCATGCTATCCAGAACAGCCTGCTCATTATCAATGACCAGTACCCGTGCACCGTTGAAACCTTCGGTAAAGGTTTCGAGCGGATTCCTTTCCCCGACTGCTGCCTGGCCAGTCATACTTTTCTCCAGGGGAACGGTCAATACAAAGCGGGAACCCTTGCCCGGCCGGGAAGCAACGTCAATATCGTAGTCCAGAATCCTGACCATGCGTTCCACAATGGCCAGCCCCAACCCCACGCCCTGACGCCCGCCAGTGCCCTGGGGCAGCAGTTGGTGAAATTCCCTGAAGATATCCCGGAGCTTACTCTCTTCGATGCCGACCCCAGTGTCCCAGACTTCGATACGCAGGCAGTCACCACGGGCGCGCAAAGCCAGCAGAACTCCTCCTTGGCGTGTGTAGCGAAAGGCATTGCTCAACAGATTACGGATGATGCGGGTCAGCATACGCTGATCGGTTCTGACCATTGCGGGCACCGTATGAATCCGGAACTGTAAACCGGCATTGGCGGCCACCGCTTCAAACTCTTCTCCGAGCCCGGTGGCAAGCGCCGCCACGTCAGTGAATGCCAGATCCGGCCTCATCGCCTGCTGATCCAGCTTGGAGATATCCAGCAGATCCGCCAACAGGTCTTCCGCCCCCTCAAGGGCGCGGTGAACCTGGTGCACCATGCGCTGTTCCTGATCTGGCAACTGGCTGTCCTGAAGGGCAGAAATCATCAGCCTGGCGGCATTCAGCGGCTGCATCAGGTCGTGGCTGGCAGCGGCCAAATATTTGTCCTTGCTGCGGTTGGCTTCACGCGCGGCCTCCATGGCGACCACCAGTTCGCGCTCAACCTTTTCCCGCTCCTCAATCTGGTAGCGCAGCCCGACGTTGGCATTCTGCAAGGCTGCAGTGCGCTCTTCCACCCGTCGCTCCAGATCGGCATTGAGCTGTTCCAGTTTTTGCCGGGCCTGAACCCGTTCAGTAATGTCCGCAACGAAGGCTTCCACCACTTCCGGGCCCAGATCCGGGCGTCGCAACATGGAGATCGCAACATGCACCGGCGTGTTGTCCGCCCGACGCAGACGGGTCTCCCGCACACGCAGACTGCCCTCGTCCAGGAGCTCCTGGCGGATCTTGTCAAACTCATTGGAACTGCAGAACAACTGTTCCCGCAGCCGGATCACCCGTTGCTTCAGCTCCTCGGCGCTGGCGTAGCCGCAGATACGGGCCATCGCCGGGTTACAGGCCAGGAAGCCACCACGCATGTTGGCCTGGAAAATGCCATGAAGTGCGTTTTCAAACAGCCACTTATAGCGGTTACGCTCCTTCTCCAGCTCCTCTATGCGTTCCTGCAGGGCGGGGTAATAGTTCTTGCGGACCGACTGGCTTCCCAGCCCCAGCAGATCGCCCACTCCATAGCCACTGTCCTTTTCCTCAGAGGGCTTCTTCATAAACGACCTGGACATCCCGCAAACTGGATTTGCGGGGATTCGTGAGTATGCAGGGGTCCTGCAGGGCGAACCCTGACAGGTACGGAATATCGGACACGGTAACCCCCAACTCGGCGAGCCGCGCCTCCAGCCCGACCTTGCGCTTGAGCTCGACAATACGATTCATCAGCCGCTTCTTGATTTCAGGCTTGCCCATACCGCGGGTATCGATGTCCATCGCCTCCGCCACCCGGCGGAAACGGTCTTCCGCCGAGACGTAGTTATAGGCAACGACATGTTCCAGCAACAACGCATTACATAAACCGTGTGGCAGATCCAGGTAACCCCCAAGACTGTGGGACATGGCGTGCACTGCGCCGAGAATGGCGTTGGAAAAAGCCAGCCCGGCCTGCATCGACGCCAGCATGATTTGTTCACGCAGGAACGGGTTTGCGGTGTTCTCCACCAGCGGCTCAAGATTGCGGTTAATGAGACGAATCGCTTCCAGGGCATGGGTATCGGTTAACGGCCCACTGCCGGTGGAAACAAATGCCTCGATCGCATGAACCATGGCATCCACGCCTGTGCAGGCAGTCAGATAGGCGTCCATGGTTTCCGTGACTTCCGGATCAATCAGGGAGACGTCGGGGACCACCGCCTTGCTGATAATGGAAAACTTGAAGCGCCGTTTGGGATCGGAAATGATCGCAAACTGCGAGACATCTGCCGATGTACCCGCTGTGGTTGGTATCAATATCAGCGGGGGCGACGGATGAGTAATGGTATCCACCCCCTCGAACTCCAGAATGCTGCGCCCGTGCGTTGCCACAATGCCAATCCCCTTGGCGCAATCCATGGGGCTGCCACCACCAATGGCGACAATGACATCGCATTCGCTGGATTTGTACAACTCCGCCCCCGCCATCACCTCATCCACCTTGGGATTGGGTGAAACGCCGGTGAATATCGTGGTGCGAATGCCGGCATCCGTCAGCAGCGCTACAATCTCATTCACCCAGCCAGCCATTGCCACGCCCGGGTCGGAGACCAGCAGTACGTGCTTTGCACCGAAGTTACTGGCGAAATTGGCCACGGATTTACGCGCCCCCGCACCAAACACGATCTCTGGTGAAACAAATTTTCGAAGTGCTGATATGTCGTGACTCATTGGGCTGTACTCGACGCATTTTTATTATAGGAATCGTCGAAAGTTTAACTCAAGTTCCCCGCAGGTTCATGGCCTTTAAATCAACTGTGCTTCCGATAAAAGCTGTAGAGCCAGGTCAGCATGCCAGCCTGGCTGGACCGATGCCGAAAACCATGGCCCTCGTCGTCAAACCAGTGCAGTTCCGGCGATAGGTCGGCGGCTTGCATCATGGCAATCATGGCCCTGGTCTGCTCGGGAACCACCACCTGGTCCTGGCCCCCCTGGAAGAAAATCATGGGTGTCCGGATGCGGTCGGCCTGGTGTAGCGGCGTCCGCGCGTCCCAGCGCTCGGGATGTTGGTGTGGAGAGCCCAGCAGCCAATCCAGATATCCGGATTCAAATCGATGGGTTGCCGCCCGCAGGCGTAACGGATCGGTCACACCATACATGCTTGCGCCGGCGGCAAAGCGGCGACTGGCGATCAATGTCATCAATACCGTGTACCCTCCGGAACTTCGCCCCTGTATAAACAGGCGACGGCCGTCAACGAGGCCGCACTCGGCGAGATAATCGGCCGCCCGCTCCATGTCCTCGACATCGGCTTCGCCCCAGCGACCCGCGAGCGCTAACCGGAACTCTCTGCCAAAACCGGAGCTGCCACGATAATTAACTTCGGCCACGGCAAATCCGCGCTGGCACCAGAACTGTATGTGAGGGTTGAAGACCGGATAGGCTGCCGAGGTCGGGCCACCGTGGGCTACCAGGATCAGGGGCGGCGGATTCTCCGGCTCCTCTGAGGTGGGGCTGTAGAAAAAGCCCTGAATACCCGGCTCGGAGGTGCTTCCAGTGGGCACCACAAAGTTCTGCGGCAAGGCCGGTGAGTTTCCCTTCATGGCCTCTTCGCCACCCGCGACAACTCGCACCTGATCGGTGCCGGGGTTGATTGCCAACACCGCATCCAGCCGCGTGGAGGATCGGGCGATACAATACAACTCCGCCCCCACTGAACACAGATCACGAAAATCACTGAATGTAGCGGCCACCCTTCGGCCCTGGTGATCATCATGGTCAACCAGCCAGAGTTCACCGGACCCGTTGCAATAGCGAACCCTGGCCCAGCCACCACCCACCAGGGAGACATGGTGAGACTCCCCAAGCTGCCAGGGCGCATTGGCATGATCCAGGTTCGGCACATCACACGTTACCCAGTCACCGTTATCGCCGTCCGGGTTCAGGCGCCACGGCTGCCACCAGCCACCATGATCGGACAGTACCCAAAGGGTGTCGCCGGCAAACACCGGTTGCTGCACCGACGCTTCCGAAGGGGTCGGCCAGGTTTCGCAGCCGCGGAGCCAACCACTCTCTGTCACCAGAGCCGTCCAGAGCTCGGACCGGAGCCAGGGCATATCCGGCAACTGCCAACTGACCCAGGCAATATGGCATCCGTCATCGGAAAGTGCCGGTGCCCCGTAAAAATCCTGGCCGCTGTGCAGGATCTGGATGCCCTGCTCCGGACCCACAGCCACCAACTGCTGCTGACCGTCCCTCTCCCTTACCGCGAACACTCGGTGTCGCGCCGGATCCGCCAACAGTCCACCATAGGCAACTCCCCGTTCCTCGGTCAGTTGCTGGCAGTGGCCATCCATCCGATCAATGAAGTGAATCTGTTGATCCTCGCTCACCACAAACACACCGAGATCCGAAGCGGCCAACGCTCCCCCGCCATACCCATTGACCCGACTGCGAATACTCAAGCCTTGTGGCCCCAGCCGTGCCGGGCCCTGGTCTGTCAGGTGCCACAGCGCCGTTATGCCAAGAGCCGGTTCAGTTTGAAGCCAGAACACGCCGGCCCGCGAGACCGACAGTGCCCCGCGCTGGATGTAGGAGGCACAGGCGTCCTCGGCGCTCAGCAGGACCGGCTGCCCGCAGGGGTCGGAATCACGGGCAGGGGCGCAGGAAACATCAGCCCCTGAAGAACAGTCTGGAGTTATCCGCATTGCGATAGGTCAGCTCATCAATGCCTGCCGTGGCGTGGTCGGCGGCTCTCCTCGCCGCCAGAATTCGGTCATGGTGAGAGGATTTACTGCACACCGGATCGGCGTTGTCGGCGTTGCCGGTCAACAGGTACGCCTGACAGCGACAACCGCCGAAATCTTTGCCTTTCTCATCGCAGGACCGGCAGGGCTCGGGCATCCAACTGTCACCCCGGTAATGATTGAAACCGGGGCTGTCATACCAGATGGTCTTGAGCTCCATCTCCCGCACACTCGGGAAATCAATGGGCAGCAGCTTTGCGCTGTGACACGGCAACGCAGTGCCGTCCGGGGCCACGGTCAGGAACAGGCTACCCCAGCCGTTCATGCAGGCTTTGGGGCGTTCCTCATAATAGTCCGGGGTGACGAAGATGAGCTTCATGGCCGAGCCGCTGGCGGCCAACTGTTGACGATAGGTCTGAACTTCCGCTTCCGCCTTTTCCAGTTGCGCCCGGGACGGCATCAGCCCCTCGCGATTCTTGAACGCCCAACCGTAATACTGGCAGGTGGCCAGCTCGACGTAATCCGCCCCCAGGCGCTCGCACAACGCCATGATGTCATTCATCTGATGGATGTTATGGCGGTGGATCACGAAGTTAAGCACCATCGGGTAGCCGGCGTCTTTCACAGCGCGGGCCATGGCCAGCTTCTGGTCGAACGCCTTACGGGAGCCCGCCACCGCATTGTTGAGCTCCGGGTCTGACGCCTGGAAACTGACCTGGATATGATCCAGGCCGGCTTCCCGGAACGCGTTCACCTTCGCTTCACTAAGTCCCAGGCCGGACGTAATCAGGTTACTGTAATAGCCAAGATGTCGCGCCTCGGCGATCAGCTCCGGCAAATCCTGACGAACCAGAGGCTCACCGCCGGAAAATCCCAGCTGCGCGGCACCCATCTCACGGCCCTGGCGCAGCACGCTCACCCATTCTTCCGTGGTCAGTTCCTGCTCGGTATTGGCAAAGTCCAGCGGATTGGAACAGTAAGGACACTGCAGCGGGCACCGGTATGTCAGCTCCGCCAGCAACCAGAGGGGTGGCCCCGCCTTATGCGGGTTCCTGACCGTTTTGCCTGCCTCGGGGCTAGTCATGACATCTCGATCCAATGTTGCTGGCAAGCGTCCCGGAGAAAGTCGTTCACATCCCCTTCCAGGGAACCGGCGTCCGGAAACTGCCGTTCGAGGGTGGCGATAATGTCGGCCACACTGCGCTGGCCATCCACTTCGTTCAGGATAGCACCGGCGCTACCATTCAGCTTCACCATGCCTTCCGGGTACAAGAGTACGTAGCAGTCCTGCACCGGCTCCCACTGGAAGCGGAAGCCCGGGCGCAGGCGGGGCACCTTCGCCATCCTGTCAGTCACCACAGCCCCCGGTGCCAGACCGGTTGATCGGTTACGGTGTGGTACGGTGGCGTCCGGTGCAGGTAAGCCATAGTCAGGGCATCCAACATAGACCATAAGATATCCAGCTTAAATTGGAGGATTTCCAGAGCACGCGCCTGTGAGGCCGCCGTGGTGAAACTGTCCAGGGTGATCGTCAGGCCGTGCTCCACGTCCCGACGTGCCTCCGAGAGTCGCTTACGGAAATAGTGGTATCCGCTCTCTTCGATCCACGGATAATGTTGCGGCCAGCTGTCCAGCCGGGACTGATGGATCTCCGGCGCGAACAACTCCGTCAGTGAGGAACACGCCGCTTCCTGCCAGGTCGCCCGGCGGGCAAAGTTCAGGTAGGCATCCACAGCAAAGCGCACACCGGGCAGTACATGACGTTGGTCAATGACTTCTTCCCGGCTCAACCCGACCGCTTCCGCCAGGCACAACCAGGCTTCAATGCCACCGGCGTCCCCTTCGTGACCGTCATGATCCAGTATCCGTTGCAACCACATCCGCCGCACGCTTGCGTCCGGGCAGTTAGCCATGATCGCGGCGTCTTTCTGGGGGATATTGATCTGATAGTAATACCGGTTGGCCACCCAGCCGCGAATCTGTTCCGGCGTGCATTGTCCGCCATACATGGCTTTATGGTACGGGTGGTGGATGTGGTAATACTGTCCCTTGTCCCGCAAGGCCTGTTCAAAATCCGTGCGGTTCATAGCGGTATTGGCTTTGGCGTTCATGGCTGCCCCGACAGGTCGATGTGCATTCCGTCCCAGGACACCTCAATACCATGGCGCATCAGTTCCGCGCGCTCCGGCGAGTCCTCGTTCAGGATCGGGTTGGTGTTGTTGATATGAATCAGGATCTTGCGCTTCGCCGGCATGGTGTCGAGCACCTCCATCATGCCACCGGGGCCACTCTGGGCCAGGTGCCCCATGGCCTGACCGGTCTTGGTGCCGACCTCCTGGCGGATCATTTCGTCATCATGCCAGACGGTGCCATCCACCATCAGTACATCGGCCTTGCGCATCCAGGCCAGGATTCGTGCGTCCGGCTCACCCAGCCCGGGCGCATAGAGCACGGTCTGCCCGGTGCGGGTGTCTTCCAGAAAGACGCCGATATTATCGCCCGGGTGCGGGTTATCCCGACGCGGTGAATAAGGCGGTGCGTTACTCAGCAGCGGAATCGCAGTGAGCCTCAGGGACGGCGCGCAGGGAATGGTGAACGACTCGTTATCAGTAGCGGGAATTTCCCGCCAGTTCAGCCCCCCGTTCCAGTGCTCCAGCATCCGGAACAACGGAAAACCGCCACTCAGGTCTTCATGAACCTGCTCCGTGCACCAGACATCAAGCGGCAGTCCCTCGCGCAGGGTCAGCAGGCCGGTGGTATGGTCCACCTGGCTATCGATCAACAGCACGGCGCTTATACCGGTGTCCCGTAAAGCTCTGGCTGGCTGCATGGCCGGGAAAGAAGCAAGCTGGGCCCGAATGTCAGGTGATGCGTTAAACAGGATCCAGTGCTCGCCATCTTCGCTGACAGCAATGGAGGATTGGGTTCTCGCCCGGGCATTCAGTGAGCCTTTGCGGAAACCCTCACAGTTGGAGCAATTGCAGTTCCACTGAGGAAAACCACCCCCGGCTGCGGAACCAAGTACGTGGATATGCATGAGAAAAACTCCGGAAGCAAAACGGCCAGCGCCAAAAGGCTGGCCGTTTCGGCTTTCAGCGGTTGGCGAAGTACATGGTGACTTCGAAACCGATGCGCAGATCTTCGTAGGCTGGTTTGGTCCACATAATGCTTACCTCTATTGTCATGATTGTTAGCGCATTCAGGGTGAATCAGCGGCAATGCCGATAACTCATTTCTCATCCTAGCGGTGGTGGCAAAAGAGCCATATGGTACTTTGGCACTGTTTTCAGACCTCCCTAAGTTGAAGGCAACCACACCTCAACAGTGCACTTTTCCAGCCGCCAAAAAAAGGCCCCTGCAGGGGCCCAAAGAGAGTGACAAAGAAAAACCCGACTCTCTTCCGAGAGCCCCCCGGGCAATCGCCGGGGCATCAAAACGCACATCCGATGTGCTGGCCCATGCGCGGGCCCGTGTGGAAGGGCCCGCCCGTCGCTTTCCGATCAGAAGAAGCCCAGCGGGTTGGTGTCGTAGCTCACCAGCATGTTCTTGGTTTGCTGGTAATGATCCAACGCCATCTTGTGGGTTTCACGACCAACACCGGACTTCTTGTAGCCACCGAAGGCAGCGTGTGCCGGGTAAGCGTGGTAGCAGTTCATCCATACCCGACCGGCCTGGATGGCGCGACCCATGCGGTAAGCGCGGTTGGTGTCGCGAGTCCAGACGCCGGCACCCAGACCAAACTCGGTGTCATTGGCGATTGCCAGGGCTTCTTCCTCGGTCTTGAAGGTGGTCACACCCACCACCGGTCCGAAGATTTCTTCCTGGAACACGCGCATCTTGTTGTCGCCCTTGAACAGGGTCGGCTGGATGTAGAAGCCGTTGTTGAACTCAACGCCGAGATCTTCGCGATCACCGCCAGTCAGCACCTCAGCGCCCTCTTCCTTACCAATGGCGAGGTAGGACATGATCTTGTCGAACTGTTCCTTACTCGCCTGCGCGCCCACCTGAACATCAGTATCCAGCGGATTGCCACGCTTGATGGCCTTGGTGCGCTCAACGACCTTCGCCATGAACTCGTCGTACATGTCTTCCTGCACCAGAGCACGGGACGGACAGGTGCAGACTTCACCCTGGTTGAAGAACGCCAGAACCAAACCTTCAACACACTTGTCGACAAACTCGGGTTCGGCCCTCATCACGTCGGAGAAATAGATGTTCGGTGATTTACCACCCAGCTCGACGGTCGAGGGAATGATGTTTTCAGCGGCACACTTGAGGATGTGCGAGCCAACCGGGGTGGAGCCGGTGAAGGCAATCTTGGCGATGCGCTTGCTGGAGGCCAGGGCCTGACCGGCTTCAATGCCGTAGCCGTTAACGATGTTCAGCACGCCCGGCGGCAGCAGGTCACCGATGATCTCCATCAGTACCAGAATGCTGGCAGGTGTTTGCTCGGCAGGCTTGAGCACGGTGCAGTTACCGGCGGCCAGGCACGGGCCCAGTTTCCAGGCCGCCATCAGCAGCGGGAAGTTCCAGGGAATGATCTGGCCCACAACACCCAGCGGCTCGTGGAAATGGTACGCCACGGTGTTCTGGTCGATCTCGCCCATATGGCCTTCCTGGGCGCGGATGCAGCCGGCGAAGTAACGGAAATGATCCGCCGCCAGGGGAATATCGGCATTCAGGGTTTCACGAACGGCTTTGCCGTTGTCCCAGGTCTCGGCAACCGCGAGCCTTTCCAGGTTGGCTTCAATACGGTCCGCAATTTTCAGCAGGATGTTCGAACGTTCCTGGGCAGAGGTCTTGCCCCAGGCCGGCGCGGCCTTGTGGGCGGCATCCAGTGCCAGCTCAACGTCTTCCGCGGTGGAGCGCGGGATCTCACAGATAACATCGCCAGTCACTGGTGTGATGTTCTCGAAATACTGACCTTTCACCGGGGCGACCCACTCGCCGCCGATAAAGTTCTCGTAACGGGGTTTGAAGGAGACGACAGAGCCTTCCTTTCCTGGTTGTGCGTAGATCATGGTGTCGACCTCTTGTTGTGTTTGTCGCTTGGCAACGCGGCCTTTCGCGTTTACCAGTTCAATGTAGACCTCCAAACCAGTTAGGTGAATGATTCGATGGAGGGGAAAAACTCATCCCTTGGTAGTAGGTGACAGGAAGTCCACGGCAGTGTGCGCTGGCGCCCATCGGCCGAATTGTTAAAATTGGCACATCGTCTACAGGCGACTTCGACCCAAAATAGTGCAAGCGCCCTATCTGGGAGCAACGCTTTTCGGGCGAAAATATAAAAACGCTTCAGGAACAATCAGTTAACTAATTGGCACAGACTATGCTGTGCTTCTGGTACGCAGCGAAGAGTCGGTTACTGAAACCACCATCAAAGCGCGACAATCTGACAAATAGTTCAACTAGGGTTCCGGCCTGTTGCTCGCAGTGATGCAAGTGCGAGGCAACACAGGCGACTGGTCCGAGAGTTGACGACCTTTTCCAAGGTTACACGGCGGGACAAAAGCCCGGGAGGATCGTTCAGTGACTGACGTCTCTCGTTTTTTTGAACCCCGTACCAGAAGGAAAAGGCAATGCTCGACTCGCTCAATAGCGCAGCCCCCCTCTACGACGATCTGATTCCCGGCGGATCCCACTGGTCTTTCATCATGCGCCGTGGCCATGTGCTGCGCCTGATTGACGAAACCGGCGGAGCCAATGTCGGCATGTTGATGTACAACCCCGAGAACCCGCTCGAGCGGTACAACATGCCAGACACCCTGAAAAACCAGCACACCTTTCTGCTGACCAAAGGCCATGTATTGCTCTCCGATATGGGGCGAGTATTTGCCTCCATTATTCGAGACGACCTGGGCTGGCACGATACCGTCAGCGGCACCTGCAACGCCGATCTGGTGGAGCAACGCTGGGGCAGGAAGACCTACCAGCAGGCCCACAACCATTACCACCGCAACGGCTTCACCAGCTTCCTCAATGAACTGGCCAAGTATGGACTGGGCAAGAAAGACCTGACCGCCAACCTGAACTGGTTCAGCAAGGTAAAGACCGACGACGAGGGCAAGATGGCCTTCGACGCCAACCACTCCCACGCTGGTGCCACCGTGGACCTGCGCTTCGAGATGGACACCCTCGTGGTGCTGCACACCTGCCCGCACCCGATGAATCCGGCCAGCGAGTACCCAAGCCACGCCGTGCGTTACCAGCTTTTCAAGGCGGCGCCGGTGACCGATGCCGATCCCTGCAGGATCTCGTCGCCGGAGGCCACCCGCGCCTTCGCCAATAACGCCCTGTACCACCTGTTCCAGTAACGGAGGCCGGAGATGATCAAGCAAAGCGAACTGAACCCCGACAACGCCGCCTTCCGTGAAACCGTGCCAGCGGGCGAGTATTTCCTGAAAGTGGTAAAGGCCGGCGAAACCGTCCGTATCCTGGACCTGGAAGGCAACCAGGCCGCCGACACCCTGTTCTACAACGCCCACAACCCGACCGAGCGCTACAGCGCCGTGGACACCATCCGTGAGCAGGGCAATGTGTACCTGACCGCCGGCTCGAAACTGATGTCTTCGGAAAACAACGTGATGCTGGAGATCACCGCCGACACCTGCGGCCGCCACGACACCCTTGGCGGCGCCTGCGCGGCGGAGAGCAACACCACCCGTTACGCCCTTGAGAAAAAGTGCATGCACGCCTGCCGCGACAGCTGGCTGGTGGCGGTTACCGAGCACGAGGAACTGGGCATGACCAAACGGGACATCACCCACAACATCAACTTCTTCATGAACGTGCCGGTTACAGCCGATGGCGGCCTGACCTTTGAGGACGGCATATCCGACGCTGGCAAATACGTGGAGTTGAAGGCGGCAATGGACGTGCTGGTGATGATTTCCAACTGCCCGCAGCTGAACAACCCCTGCAACGGCTGGAACCCGACACCGATTGAGGTGCTGGTATGGAGCTGAGCGGCACCTTCAACACATTCAACACACTCAACAAAGTCCTGATTGCCAACCGCGGCGCCATTGCCTGCCGGGTGATCAGCACCCTGCGGGACATGGGCCTCACCTCGGTGGCGGTCTACGCCGAAGCGGATGCGGATTCCCTGCACGTGCGCCAGGCAGACGAAGCCTGGTCCCTGGGCGAAGGCCCGGCTGCAGCCACCTATCTGGACCAGGACAAGCTGTTCGAGGTTATCCGCAAAAGCGGGGCCGGCGCCATTCACCCGGGTTATGGGTTCCTGAGCGAGAACGCCGATTTTGCCCGGCGCTGTGATGTCGAGGGCGTGGTATTCCTCGGCCCGACCCCGGAGCAGATGGAACAGTTCGGCCTCAAGCATACCGCCCGGGCCCTGGCGGAAAGCGCCAGCGTACCAATGCTGCCCGGCACGGGATTGCTGACAGGCCTGGATGAAGCCCTGAAGGCGGCCGAGAACATTGGCTACCCGGTGATGCTGAAAAGCACCGCCGGTGGAGGCGGCATTGGCATGTCCCGCTGCTACAGCGCCGAGGATCTGAGTAAAAGTTTTGAATCCGTGCAGCGCCTGAGCCAGAACAACTTCAGCAACAGCGGTGTGTTCCTGGAAAAATTCGTGGAACACGCCCGCCACATTGAAGTGCAACTGTTTGGCGATGGCAGGGGCCAGGTACTGGCTCTGGGCGAACGTGATTGTTCCGCCCAACGCCGCAACCAGAAGGTGATCGAGGAAGCTCCCGCACCGGGCCTGAGCGACGATATACGAAGCCGCATGCACGCCACTGCCCGCCTGCTGGGTGAAAGCATCGCCTACCGCAGTGCCGGCACCGTGGAATTTATCTACGACCCGGACACCACCGAGTTCTATTTCCTGGAAGTGAATACCCGCTTACAGGTAGAGCACGGCGTGACCGAGCAGGTTTACGGTGTGGATCTGGTGCGCTGGATGGTGGAACTGGGGGCTGGCACCCTGCCGGACCTGAAGGAACTGAGCCATAACCTCATCGCCTCCGGCCACGCCATACAGGCGAGGATCTACGCCGAGGACCCCAACAAGGATTTCCAGCCCGGCGCGGGATTGCTGACCAACGTGGAATGGCCGGATGAAGACGGATTGAGGATCGATACCTGGATTCAGCCGGGCACCGAAGTCTCCCCCCTGTTCGACCCCATGCTGGCCAAGGTGATCGTGCACGAACAGGATCGCGAGTCGGCCCGCCAGCGCCTGATGCGAGCCCTGGATGGCAGCGAGCTCTACGGAATCGAAACCAACCTCAGGTACGTGCGCCAGGTGCTGGACGACCCGCGCTTTGCCGAAGGCCGTCTGTTTACCCGTACCCTCAACGAATTCAACTACCGGCCAGCAACGGTGGATGTGCTAAGCGGAGGCACCCTGACCACCATCCAGGATTACCCGGGACGGATCGGCTACTGGGAAATCGGCGTGCCGCCCTCCGGCCCGTTCGACAGCTATTCCTTCCGCCTGGGGAATCGCCTGCTGGGCAACCCGGAGAAAGCGCCGGGACTGGAAATCACCCTTAAGGGGCCGGTGCTCAGCTTTAACCGGGCCACCCAGATCGTACTCACCGGCGCACCACTGGACGCGACCCTGGACGATGAGCCGGTCGGTTTCTGGCAGGTGGTTGACGTGCCCGCGGGCGCCACCCTGAAACTCGGCGCCACCAC
This sequence comes from uncultured Marinobacter sp., assembly GCF_947259545.1. GTDB lineage: Bacteria > Pseudomonadota > Gammaproteobacteria > Pseudomonadales > Oleiphilaceae > Marinobacter. The sequence goes on along the minus strand of NZ_CAMYMK010000002.1, from coordinate 177,394 downwards.
CGGCGACGGCGCACGGGCTTACGTGCTGTTCCGGGGAGGCCTGGAGTGCCCGGAATACCTCACCTCCTGCAGCACGTTCACCCTTGGCCAGTTTGGCGGCCACTGTGGCCGGGCCCTGAGGGCCGGGGATGTACTGGCCTTGAGCGGCGCCGAACCCGTGGCTGCCTACACACTCCCGAACGAACTGAAACCGACCATCGGCAAGACCTGGAAGCTCCATGTGACCTATGGTCCCCATGGTGCGCCGGACTATTTCACCGGCCAGGACATCGATACCTTCTTCGCCAGTGAATGGGAGATCCACTACAACTCCAGCCGCACCGGCGTGCGCCTGATCGGCCCCAAACCGGAATGGGCCCGCAGCGACGGCGGCGAGGCCGGCATGCATCCCTCCAACATCCATGACAACGCCTACGCCGTGGGCACGGTTGATTTCACCGGCGACATGCCCGTCATACTAGGCCCCGATGGCCCCAGCCTCGGCGGGTTCGTCTGCCCGGTCACGGTCATCAGCGCCGATCTCTGGAAACTGGGCCAGCTCAAGGCCGGCGACAAGGTGCAGTTCGTGCCGGTGAGCCAGGATCAGGCTGTCGCCCTGCGTGAAGCCCTGGACGATTCCGTGGCCACGTTGACGGCGGCCACCACTCACATCACGCCGATCAAGCCGGAAACGCCGATCCTGGATTCGCTGGGCACCAACGACCATGAAACTGGCGTGGTGTACCGGGCTGCCGGTGACAATTACGTGCTGGTGGAATACGGCCCCATGGAACTGGACATTCGCCTGCGCTTCCGCGCCCACGCCCTGATGCTGTGGCTGCGGGAGCTGAACCATAATGACATCCTGGAACTGACGCCGGGCATCCGCTCCCTGCAGGTGCACTACGACAGCCGCAAACTGAACCAGCGCATCCTGCTGGACCTGCTGATCAGCGCTGAAAAGGAACTGGAACAGCAGCCGGAATGGGACGTGCCGGCACGTATCGTGCACCTGCCCCTGTCCTGGGATGACGAGGCCTGCCAGACCGCCATTGCCAAATACATGCAGTCAGTGCGCAAGGACGCCCCCTGGTGCCCAAGCAACCTGGAATTCATCCGCCGCATCAACGGGCTGGACAGCATCGACGACGTGAAAAAGACACTCTTCGAGGCCAGCTACCTGGTGATGGGCCTGGGCGATGTCTACCTCGGTGCCCCGGTGGCCACACCCCTGGACCCACGCCACCGGTTAGTCACCACCAAGTACAACCCGGCCCGCACCTGGACCGCGGAGAACTCCGTGGGCATCGGCGGCGCCTACCTGTGCATCTACGGGATGGAAGGCCCCGGTGGTTATCAGTTCGTCGGCCGCACCTTGCAGATGTGGAACCGCTACCGCACCACAGACTTCTTCGAGCCCGGCAAGCCCTGGCTGCTGAGGTTCTTCGACCAGGTGCGCTTCTACGAAGTCAGCGCGGAGGAACTGCAACAGATCCGCCGGGACTTCCCCAATGGCGACTACCCGATGCGCGTCGAGGACACCCGCTTCAACCTGAAGGACTACGAACAGTTCCTCGCCGACAACAACGACGAGATCCAGACCTTCACCGACAAGCGCAAACAGGCCTTCGATGAAGAGCTGCAGCGCTGGATCGAATCCGGCCAGATCAATTTCAGTTCCGAGGCGCCCGTTGAAGATACCGGCGAGGACGACATCGCCAACCTGCCGGCGGGCCAGCACGCGGTGGAAAGCCATGTGGCCGGCAACCTGTGGGAGTGCCTGGTCAAGCCCGGCGACACCATCGAGGCCCAGCGCCCGGTGGCGGTAATCGAGTCCATGAAGATGGAAATCGAGCTTCTCAGCCCGGTTGCCGGACGAGTGGTGAACGTGCTCCGGGAGGCGGGACAGGCGGTCTCGACGGGAACGCCGGTGGTAGTCGTGGAAGAGCTCAGCCAATGAATGCCAACAATCCTGATACCAATAAAACCAGATCGACCAACGCGGGCACTGCCCGAGGAGAGAGACCATGAAAACATCTGACCTGAGCAAGCGCCTGGCGGCCGGCCTGCTGACTGCCTCCCTGTCCATCGGGGCTTTTGCCGAGGAAAAGAAATCCTTCAGCATCGCCTGGACCATCTACGCCGGCTGGGTGCCCTGGCAGTATGCCGAAGACTACGGAATCATGAAGAAGTGGGCGGACAAGTACGATATCGAGGTGGATATTGTGCAGGTCAACGACTACATCGAGTCCATCAACCAGTACACAGCCGGCCAGTTTGATGGTGTGGTTGCCACCAGCATGGACGGCCTGTCGATTCCGGCTGCCTCTGGTGTCGATACTACCGCACTGATCGTCGGGGATTACTCCAACGCCAATGATGGTGTGGTGTCCAAAGATGCGAGGTCCATTGCCGACCTGGAAGGTGAGACCGTCCACCTGGTTGAGTTGTCCGTTTCCCACTACCTGCTGGTCCGCGCCCTCAATACCGTTGGGCTGGAAGAGCGGGATATCAGCGTGGTCAACATTTCCGATGCAGATCTGGTGTCTGCTTTCCAGACCGATGATGTGCGCCATGTTGCCACCTGGAATCCGCTGCTTTCGGAAATTGAAACCTATCCGGATGCCAAAAAACTGTTCGATTCCAGCCAGATTCCGGGCCACATCAAGGATCTGGCGCTGGTGAACACCGAAACGCTGGCCGACAATCCGGCGCTGGGCAAGGCGCTTGTAGGCGCGTGGTATGAAACCATGAGCATCCTGGCGACCGACAGCGAAGAAGGTCAGGAAGCCCGTACCTTCCTTGGCGAGCTGTCCGGTACTGATCAGGCAGGGTATGAAGCACAACTGGCCGGTATGAAGATGTTCTGGGAACCTCAAAGCTCGGTGGACTTCATCAACAGCGAGGAGGCACACGAGGCGATGGACAGTGTCCGTCAGTTCTCCTTCGACAAGGGTCTGCTCGGCCAGAGTGCCATGAGCCCCGACTTCGTCGGCATCGAGTTCCCGAACGGCTCAGTCATGGGAGACGAGGGTAACGTGAAGCTTCGGTTTAACGACGACTACATGCAAATGGCTGCGGACGGGGAGATCTGAGACCGTTGCCCGCGATGACTTTGCCGTATTTTGTGACCAGAGGAGACAACGTATGCGAATGATCAACCGTCATCCCGGGCGAGTCTCAGCCACCCTGCTTGGCCTGCTTCCCTTCCTGTTGATCATGCTGATATACAGCCTGGCCTCCCAGGAGCGCCTGGCGGACAACCCCAACGACAAACTCCTGCCCGGCCTGGAACAGATGACCGCGGCAGTGGATCGCATGGCATTCCAGGAGGATCGCCGCAGCGGTGATTATCTGATGTGGCAGGACACTACCGCCAGCCTGGAACGTCTTGGGCTGGGCATTGGCATTGCCGCCCTGCTGGCCTTGGTGGTAGGCATACTCAATGGGGTTCTGCCGCTGGTCAGGTCCAATCTGGCACCGCTGGTCTCGGCGCTTTCCATGGTTCCGCCCCTGGCGATACTGCCCATACTGTTTATCGTATTCGGCCTGGGGGAACTCTCAAAGGTCATGCTGATTGTCATTGGCACCGCGCCGATTATGATGCGGGATGTGGCACAGCGGGTCCGGGAGCTTCCGGGCGAACAACTGATAAAAATTCAGACCCTTGGCGCTAATTCCTGGCAAGTGATTACCCGCATGGCGCTGCCCCAGGTGTTGCCACGCCTGATTGATGCCGTGCGCCTGAGCCTTGGCCCCGCCTGGTTGTTCCTGATTGCCGCGGAAGCCATCGCGTCCACCGAAGGTCTGGGTTACCGGATCTTCCTGGTTCGGCGCTATCTGGCCATGGACGTGATCCTGCCCTATGTCATCTGGATCACCATTCTCGCCATTGTCATCGACCAGTGCCTGCGTTTTACAAACCGCAGGCTGTTCCCTTGGTATAACACAGGAGGCCACTGATGAGCTTTATTACCGTCAGGAAACTTTGGAAAGAGTATGGTGATCAGGTGGTGCTCGAAAACCTGAACTTGAACGTGGAACAGGGAGAGTTCTGCACTCTGGTGGGTGCTTCCGGCTGCGGGAAGTCCACCTTCCTGAAAATGCTTTTGGGTCAGGAATCTGCCAGCCGGGGCGAATTGTTGCTGGAAGGCGAAGCCTTTCCGGAAGAGCCAGACCGAAACCGGGGCATCGTGTTCCAGCGCTACTCGGTATTCCCACACCTGACGGTGCGCCAGAATGTGCTGATGGGCCTGGAGCTGGAACAGAAACCCTGGTTCGGCAAACTTTTCGGAGCTGCGCGACGTGAGGCACTGGAGCAAGTGGACGCCATGCTCGAATCTGTAGGACTTGGCCACTCAGCCGACAAATGGCCCCACGAGCTGTCCGGCGGCATGCAGCAAAGGCTAGCCATTGCCCAGTCCCTGATTATGCGTCCCCGAGTGCTGTTGCTGGATGAACCATTCGGTGCACTGGATCCCGGCATTCGTGGTGATATGCACGACCTTCTACTCAAACTCTGGCAGGAAACCGGCACGACCATTTTCATGGTTACCCACGATCTGAAAGAAGGCTTCTACCTGGGCACCCGGCTACTGGTCTTCGACAAGGTTCGCAACGACCCCCACAATCCCCAGGCATTCGGCGCCACGATCACCTATGACCTTCCGATCGATCAGACCGACCAGAATCTGTATGAGGATATAAACAACTCAGTCAACCAGACGGCAAGGCATCAGGCAGCGTGAACGCAAAAGGGGCTGCCCGGAAGCAGCCCCTTTCAAGCCGGTACAACACCGGCTCTTTTGCGGATCACTGACTAGCTACACGATCCTTCGGCAGTTTGAACGTCCAGACCATACCGCCCTGGTTGAAGTCCTTGACCACCTTGGCCACTTCACCGCCCCAGAGCGGCACTGCACCACCCCAGCCGGATGCAACAGAGACGTACTGCTCGCCATCCATGGTCCAGGTCACCGGCGTACCGACCACGCCGGAACCGGTATTGAAGCGGTAGAGCTCTTCGCCGGTCTTGGCATCAAAGGCCTTCAGGTAGCCCTCAGGTGTGCCGGTGAATACCAGGTTGCCGGCAGTGGTCATGACACCACCCCACAGCGGCGCGGTGTTCTCATAGCGCCAGACTTCCTTGCCGGTTTTCGGATCCATCGCACGCAGCACACCGATGTAGTCGTCGTTAGCTGGTTTGATGGTAAAGCCCGCGCCCAGGAAGGCTGCGCCTTTCTTGTAGGAAACCGGCTCATTCCAGATATCCATGGACCATTCATTGGAAGGCACATAGAACAACTCGGTATCCTGACTGTAGGCCATGGGCATCCAGTTCTTGCCGCCCAGGAAGGCCGGCTGGGCTACAACCACTTCACCCTTGCTTCCCTCCATTGCCGCAGGATCACCCGGACGTCCGCCCTTGGTGTAGATGGGGCGACCGGTCTTGGGATCCAGACCCTCGGCCCAGGTGATCTTGTCCACAAACGGGAAGCCACGGATAAAGTCACCGTTTTCCCGGTTAAGGACGTAGAAGAAGCCGTTACGGTCTGCGGTGGCAGCTGCTTTTACGGTTTTGCCCTTTTCCTTGTAATCGAAGGAAATCAGCTCGTTGACACCATCATAGTCCCAGCCATCGTGGGGCGTGGTCTGGAAGTGCCACTTGATGCTGCCATCGTCCGGGTCGATGGCCAGACGCGAGGAGGAAAACAGGTTATCGCCGGGGCGCAGGTGCGAGTTCCACGGTGCGGGGTTACCGGTACCGAAGAACAGCGAGTCGGTATCCGGATCGTAGGTGCCACCCAGCCAGGTGGCGGCGCCGCCATTTTTCCACATGTCGCCGGGCCAGGTTACGCCGGCCTTGCCACCGGAAATGCCGTTTTCAATTTTCTTGCCGTCTTTGTATACATAGCCCATGTGGCCTTCCACCGTGGGACGGGTCCACACCACGTCACCGGTATTGGCGTCATAGGCTTCGACCTTGCCAACGATACCGAATTCGCCGCCGGAGACACCGGTGATCACCTTGCCCTTGACCACAATTGGTGCCGCAGTAATCGCGTAGCCTGCCTGATAATCGGCCACCTTCTTGATCCACATCGGCTTGCCGGTGTCCTTGTTCAGGGCAACCAGCTTGGCGTCGAGGGTACCGAAAATCACCTTGTCGTCGTACAGGGCAACGCCCCGGTTCACCACGTCACAGCAAGGCATGATGCCATCCGGCAGGCGGGCGTCGTACTGCCAGATTTCCTCGCCGGTGCGCGCATCGATGGCGTAGACACGGGAATAGGACGCGGTGACATACATCACCCCATCCTTGATCAGCGGCTGGGACTCCTGACCGCGCATTTTCTCACTGCCGAAAGAGAACGCCCAGGCTGGCTGCAGATGCTGAACGTTGCTGGTGTTGAGATCTTCCAGAATGCTGTAACGCTGACCCTGGGTTCCCATGCCGTAACTGACGACGTCCTCAGGGGTCTTATGGTCATTCATGATGTCTTTGTCGGTCACCGCATGGGCGCCGTACGACACCGCCAGCGCCAGGGCGCTGGCAGCAATGCGAATCCCGAACTTGTTCGTTCTCATGGTTGCGCTCTCCAAGTCTCTTGTTTTCGGTTCTCTGTTTTCCGTTTCAGGGCGAACCGGGAACTTTTCCCGCCTCTAATAAGATTCTTCGCTTTAGGAGAAAAACCGACAATTACCCCCCGGAACAGGTTTTCTCATCACTTGGTACTACTACTCCCCAAAAAAAAGCCCGCGAGGATGTCGCGGGCTTCGCAATAGGAGGTGGAGATTCAAAGTTCGCCTGAAGCTTTTGCCAGCGCCTCCTCGCTGAGGAACTCCCGATAGTACTGGGGCACGCTGTAACGAAGCTCCAGCTGGGCAAACAGGGACTGCAGGTCACCGGATTTGACCAGATCACCGATGATCGCTTCCAGGGCGTACCCCAATTGCCGATGGGTATGCTTGATCGCCATGCCCACATCCCAGACCTGCTTGCCAATGGCGGGGAAACCATTGCCAGCGAGCTGGAAATCCCCGTTCTCCGGCCGACTCATCTCATGGTCAATCTCGGCGCGCATACCCATAACGGCACTGACCTCGCCGTTGCGCATCGCCGCGAAAGCCTCGCGCACATTGGCGTAGTGCCGAACCTGATCCCGCAAGCGCCCCTGCAGACCGGAGCTCAGGTAGAAATCCGGCAGGGTATCGATTTCCACGCCAATGGGGTGATACTGGAACACCGCCACGGTCTCGACGGCATCCAGCTTTTCCGGATTGAAAGCAATCTGCCAGGTTTCCTGCTGGTAAGGCCCGAACAACACTACCTGCTCATTGATGTATTCCCCCGTGGAATCCTGCATGTAGGCGTACTTCTTGTCGTAGGGAACGCGCATCATCACGTCGGCCAAACGACGCTTGGCCAGGTAGTGCCCTTTCCAGACATTATTGCGCAGGTCATCGCCCAGATTTTCGTCGGGGACGATCCAGTGCACCCTGAACTCCACGCCCATTGCCTCAGCAATCCGCTTGCCGATCTCAATGTCGATGCCCCGGGGCTCGCCGTCCACCTGGTACGAATAGGGCGGGAAGTTTTCATAGACCCCGACCTTGAGATAACCGGACTCCAGAATAATGTCGTAGGTCCGGTCCGCCGGTCGGTTCAGTAACGGGTCACCATCATCCACTTCCTGGGCAACCCCCAGCTGGCAAAGCAGCAACAATGCAAGGATACGAGACAGTATTTTCATTGTTTTCCCCCAACGACGTCGGGCCGGCACAAGGCCGGCCCGCAAACAGGCTTCAATGCAGAACAGGTGCGGCCATTATTCCGGCTTCGGCAGGGACTCCACATAGGTCCGTATGGCCCATATGGCGTTCTGATCCAGAGTCTTTTTCCAGGATGGCATGCCACGATCGGTGCCATTGAGCACGCGGTTCACGTAGTACTCGTCATCCCATTCGGTCAGTTCCCGAAGGTCCGGGGTCAGGCCGCCAGACATGGCACGGATGCCGTGGCAGCCGGCACAGTTGCCGGCGTAGGCGCTCTCCCCTACCTCGATGGCCTGGACATTGTAATCACCATGCTCATTGCCCTCGCGGAAGGGGTTTTCCGTACGAACGTCATCCCCCAGCTCGGGCAAGTTGCCGGTATCCACCTCCTGAGGCGTTACGTTGCCATGGGCCATGACCAGGCCGGCAACTCCCATAAGAGTGGCCGCCAGGAGTGCGTTAAGTGAAAAGGAAGTTGCCATTGTTGCTACCTCTTGTTTTGATTCCCCGTGCGTTGGCTATTGGAGTTATCAGGTGCCAACTTGCTGACTTCCAGTCTAGGAATCCCGACTTCGAATCCGAATGCCACTTTGGGGGTTTTGACCTAGTTCCTTGGTAGTAGATGGTGAGAGCGAAGGCCAAAGCACGAGAATGACAAGCCACACCGAAAAACTGCCCGTTACTCAGGCACAAGCTTGATGCTCGGGAATTTTTCCCCTTTTTTTTCGGCATTTTCCCGGTTCCCGGATGATTATTTCCGTCGCTCCCGTCGAGGCTCAAGGCTAATACTCTGAGCGTCGACGCCACGAGCAAGACGTTGGCCACAACAAAAACCAAGGGGAAATTTATGACTAACACCACACGTAAACACCCATTACTTAGAGGCATTGGTCTCGCCCTGGTGCTGGGCTCAACTACCGGCATGGCAGCCCTGGGTCACGCAAAAGAAGTTACCTGGCAGGACATCGCCAATGATGCGGAAACGACGGCAGACGTACTGGGTTATGGCATTGGACCGAAGGCTCAGCGCTACAGCCCGATGACGACTATCAATCGTGACAACGTCGAGCGTCTGGTACCTGCCTGGTCGTTCTCATTCGGCGACGAAAAACAACGGGGGCAGGAGTCACAGGCACTTGTCCATGATGGTGTCATCTACATAACCGGTTCTTACTCCCGACTCTTTGCGCTGGATGCCAAGACCGGGGAGAAAATCTGGGAATACAACCATCGACTTCCAGAGGGCATCCGCCCCTGCTGTGACGTCGTCAACCGGGGAGCAGCCATCTTCGGCGACAAGGTTTTCTTCGGCACTCTGGACGCTGGCATCGTTGCCCTGAACAAGGACACCGGCAAGGTTGCCTGGCGGGAAAAGTTCGCCGACCATGAAGCCGGCTATACCATGACTGGCGCGCCCGTACTGGTAAAAGATCAGAAAACGGGCAAGGTACTTTTGATTCATGGTTCCTCTGGCGATGAATTCGGAGTGGTCGGCAAGCTGTTTGCCCGCGACCCGGACACCGGCGAAGAAATCTGGATGCGCCCATTTTTGGAAGGTCACTACGGCCGCCTCAATGGTGAAAAGAGCACACCAACCGGCGACCCCCGCGCTCCAAGCTGGCCGGATGATCCCAACACTGAAACAGGCAAAGTGGAAGCCTGGAGTCATGGCGGTGGCGCCCCCTGGCAAAGCGCCAGCTTTGACACCGAAACCAACACCATCATCATTGGTGCAGGCAATCCGGCACCCTGGAACACCTGGAAACGAACCTCTCCCGGCGGGGATCCCGCGGATTATGACAACCTCTATACCTCCGGCCAGGTGGGCGTAGACCCGACCACCGGTGAGGTGAAGTGGTTCTACCAGCACACCCCGAATGACGCCTGGGATTTCTCTGGCAACAACGAGCTGGTGTTGTTCGAATACGACGAAAATGGCGAAACCGTCAAGGCAACGGCACACGCTGACCGAAACGGCTTCTTCTACGTCGTTGACCGTGAAAACGGCGAGTTCAAAAAGGGCTTCCCGTTCGTCGATAACATTACCTGGGCCGAGGGCATTGGAGAGGACGGCCGCCCGATCGAGGTGGAAGGCCAACGCCCGCCACCCGTTGCGGAAGGTGAAACTCGCGGTGAATCCATTGAGGTATCTCCCCCCTTCCTCGGTGGCAAGAATTGGAACCCGATGGCCTACAGCCAGGACACCGGTCTTTTTTACGTGCCCGCCAACCACTGGAAAGAGGACTACTGGACCGAAGAGGTTACCTACAAAAAAGGCGCCGCCTACCTTGGTCAGGGCTTCCGGATCAAGCGCATGTTTGACGACCACGTGGGCACTCTTCGGGCCATGAACCCGGTTACTGGTGAAGTTGAATGGGAGCACAAGGAGAATATGCCTCTGTGGGCCGGCGTTCTCACCACCAAGGGTGGCCTGGTCTTTACCGGCACCGGTGACGGTTTCCTCAAGGCATTCGATGCGGAAACCGGTGAAGAGCTCTGGAAGTTCCAGACCGGCTCGGGAATCATCTCGTCGCCGATCACCTGGGAAATGGATGGCGAGCAGTACATCGGCGTTGCCTCGGGCTATGGTGGCGCGGTGCCATTATGGGGCGGCGACATGGCTGAGCTGACCAAGCCCATCTCGCAAGGCGGCTCATTCTGGGTCTTCAAGATGCCTTCCTGGGCACAGGCTTCCCGCTAACTGTCCCTCCGGCCTGGGCCTGGCACTTCGCCAGGCCCCTTTTTTCTCCGATTGGGGAGTACAACCATGAAACCTGTCGTTACCGCATCACTGTTGTTATTCATCACACCGGCACTGGCTGGCGATTACATGGCAGACCTGGATCAGGCACCGGTTATCAACGGCTGCAAACTGGAACGGGACACAAGCTGTGCAGGCACAGACCTTCAGGGCGCCGATCTGTCCAATATGGATCTCCGTTCCGCCAACTTCCGGGGCGCCAACCTGTCCGGCGCCAACCTCAGCCACACCAACCTGAGAGGTGCCAACCTCGACGGCGCGAACCTAGACGCTGTCACCGGTTACCGGATTCAGGTTTACCGCGCCAGCATGCGGGGCGCAACGCTCAGAAATGCGAGGCTGCAGGGAATGCAGGGGGAATATCTGTTTGCGCAGGGAGCGGATTTCAGCGGGGCAGATCTTACTGGAGCCAACTTCGATTTCTCCCGGTTCTCCGGGGCGACCCTGGTAAACGCCAACATGCCCTATAGCAGCTTCGAGATCTCCTGGCTGCCGAAGGCCAACCTGGAGGGCGCCAATCTGAAGGGTGCCAATCTGCAGGAAGCCAAACTGGGGCTCGCCAACCTTGCCAACGCGGACCTCACCGGCACGCGCATTCATTACGCCACCTTCGAGGGAACCTACATGGAGGGCTGCACCGCCTGCCCCTTTGACTGGTGATCCAGGGCGGGCTCAGACCCGCCTTGCTTCCTCAAGCTGACCATAGCGAATCAAGCCCGCATCCACTGCCAGGTGAATCAGCTCAACGGACGAGGAGACCTGGAGTTTACTTTTCAGGCCCGCCAGGTGGTTGGAAACCGTCTTGCTACTCACGCACAATCGCTCGGCAATACCCGGAACACTCTCGCCGCGGGCATACATCAGCAGCACTTCCATTTCCCGCTGGGTCATTTCCTTCAACCGGAAATCTACCGGCCGCTCCTGATTCATCGCCAGCCGGGTTGCAATGGGATGTTCGATATAGGGCTGCCCGGATGCCACCCGCTTTACCGCTTCCGCCAGTTCGTCGGGTGCGCAGCTTTTGGATACAAAGCCGAGGCCGCCAACATCCAGGGCCTGGCGCACCATGGGTAGTTCGTCGTGCATGGTAAAAAACAGAATTGCAGCGCCACGCCAGCGCTGTCGAAGTCGCCGCGCCACCTCCAGACCGGAAATATCGGGCAAGCCCATATCCAGCAACACCACATCCGGTCGCAATTCCCCGTACCGGACCACCGCGTCCTGGCCATTGTCGATTTCGGTGATGGCCACTGCCGGAAGCATTGAGCGCAGGAGATTGGCGATCCCCTGCCGGACCACTTGGTGATCATCCACAATCATCAGTTTCACAGTGCACCTCCGGGTGTTGGATAAAGCCGGGCAAGGGGCACGGCGAGCCGGATGCGGGTTCCCTCTCCCGTACGGCTCAAAAACTCCACCTCGCCACCGAGACAGCGGGCCCGCTCGCGCATTGAGCGCACCCCGAGGCCAGCGTTATCAAGCAACTGGTCATTACCGACGCCATCATCACGCACTTCAATACTCAGCTCATTGTCATTGCGTGCGACCGCCAAAGTGGCGCAGGAAGCATTGGCATGGCGAGAAATATTATTCAGTGCTTCCTGAAGGAAGCGGTACAGATGGGTTTGCTGCTCACCGGTAAACTCTGGCAGGCGCTCATCCATGGCCAGGCGGCAGTCCAGGCCACTGAGTTGCTGCCATTGCTCGCTCAGGTGCCGGATCGCACTGCCCAGGCCCAGCTGTTCCATAACCAGCGGGTGCAGATCCTGTAGCAGGTGGCGGAAATGTTTCTGGATGGTCTCGCAGTGTTCGGCCAGGTCCCGGGCCTGCTGTTTTTGCCGCTCACTCAGCTTCGGGTCGTAGAGCAGGCTGCGGGACTGGGCCCGGATGCCGGTGAGGTACTGACCGAGGTCATCGTGCAGAACCCGGGCAATGTGTTCCCGCTCCCGGTCCTGTAACTGCAGCAATTCATTCACCAGGCGACTGACCGTCCGCTGCTCCGATTCCAGAGCACCGGCCATGGAGTTGAACCGGCACACCAGCGAATCCAGTTCCTGCTCCCTCTGTCGCGGCAACCGGGACGTAAGCTGGCCTTCAGAGACTGCTTCCATGGCCGCGGAAAGCCTGGAGAGCGTACGCATGCCCCGCCGGACCATGACAAACAGCGCGAGGAAGCACAGGGCCATCCCGATCGCGTAAGAGCCCGAAATCAGCAGAAAACCTTCCCATATCTCCTCGACTTCATCCGACGGATCAATCTGCCAGCCATTGATAACCGGGCGCACCGATTGCCCCGCAATTATGTCCGAGAACCAGTCAGGAACCCGGGCACCGTATCCCGCACCAGGCTCACTGGCAGGGCGGAGGTGGCGCGCACTCTCAACCAGCGATGCCGGCAGGCTTGCCGGGACACCCAGACTTTGCGCCAGACCTGCCACACCATCCAGTTCACGCTGGACGTCGTGCCTGGCCTGCTGGCCATAGAGCAGCCCACCGAACAGATAGATGACGATAAAAACCGCCAGCATCAACAGGGAAATCTTCCGGTATACAGTCATTATTGTTGTCCGCTTCAGTTCCAGGACCCTCTCCCTACCCATGCTAAAGCGGCCAGCTTTTACAGGAATAGTTCTTTAGTACCGCCACTTTCCTACTTTCTGAATATTTCCGGGACTTTTTCCCTTCTCTAAGCTGGAAGCACAACAACAAACCGGAGAATCCCATGTCTCTTTTATCCAGATCAGCTGCTGCAATACTGATCACCGTGGTTGGCGCAGCCCCCCTGCAGGCCGAATCTCTGGATGTGCAGATTGGCTATCTGCAGTGGGTCCCGGATCAGGGGCCGGTTCTTTCCAACGTGATTCCGGAGCCGGAAGATGCCGGCCTGCGGGGCGCTGAACTGGCCATCGCCGATAACAGCACCACCGGCAAGTTTCTGGGGCAGACCTATTCGCTGCAAAGCAAAGTTGTGGATTCCGAAGAAGCTGCTGTTGCCGCTTTCGAGGCTATGCACCAGAACGGCATGGAGCTGTTCGTCGTGAACGCTCCCGCACAGACCCTGAAAACCCTCATGGATAAGGCCGGTGACAACACCCTGGTTTTCAACGCCGGTGCCAAGGACAACGCCCTGCGTACCGGACAGTGCCACTCCAACCTGCTACACACCATGCCCAGCTACGCCATGCTGACCGATGCTCTCGGTCAGTGGCTGAACCAGCGGCGCTGGAATGAGGTATTCCTGATTACCGGTCCCACCGAGGCTGACAAAGGCTGGGCCGATGCCTTCCGTCGCTCCGCCAAACGCTTCGGCCTGGAAATTGTCGAGGACAAACCCTGGACTTTTGATGCCGACCTGCGGCGCACCGCCTCGAAGGAGTTGCCACTGTTTACCCAGGCCAGTGATTACGATGCCGTGGTGGTGGCCGATGTGCGAGGCGATTTCGGTGAGTACGTACCATTCAACACCTGGTTGCCACGTCCCGTCGTCGGCACCCAGGGCATGTCGCCGGCGACCTGGCACCGGGTAGTGGAAAGCTGGGGCGCGGCGCAGTTGCAGAATCGCTTTCGCGACCTCGCCGACCGCGACATGAACAGTGAGGACTATACCGCCTGGGCCGCGATTCGCTCCATCGGCACGGCGGTAACCGACCTTGGCACGGCAAACCCCGGCGAGATCCGCGACTTCCTGTTCAGTGAAAAATTCCAGCTGGCAGCGTTCAAAGGCCGCAAACTTACTTTCCGTGACTGGAACGGCCAGTTGCGACAGCCGATTCCCCTGGTGCATCCACGGGGACTGGTAGCACGCGCACCGTTTGAAGGCTTTTTGCACCCCAATACTGAAATGGACACGCTCGGCTTCGACAAGCCGGAGAGCGAATGTCGGATTAACGGCTGACTGCTTTGGCGTCAGTCCCTCGAAAACAAGAAGGAGTTACACCATGACATCTCTGTTCAAGCACACCGCCCTGGCCGCCATGATCGGCCTGTCGACACCGGCACTCGCGAGTCTGGCCTATGTGTCCAACGAAAAGGATGACACCATTTCAATCATCGATACCGAAACCCGGGCCGTGGTCGAAACCATTGATGTAGGCCAGCGGCCACGGGGCATCCTGCTTTCCAAGGACCACACCAAGCTGTATATCTGCGCCAGTGACGACGACACCGTACAGGTACTGGATCTGGCGACTCGCAAGATCGTCGACACCCTGCCCTCCGGCGAGGATCCTGAACAGTTTTCCCTGCATCCGAACAACAAGCATCTGTACATCGCCAACGAGGACGACGCTATCGTCACGGTGGTGGACGTGGACACCAAGGACGTACTGGCCCAGATCGATGTGGGTATCGAGCCGGAAGGTATGGCTGTCAGCCCTGATGGCAAATGGGCGGTGAACACCAGTGAAACCACCAGCATGCTGCACTGGATCAACACCGATACGTTTGAGATTGAAAAGAACATCGTCGTGGGTCAGCGCCCGCGTCATGTGGAGTTCAGCAAGGACAGCAAGATTGCCTGGGCCTCGGCCGAAATCGGCGGCACGGTGCACATTATCGACGTGGACAACCTGGAACAGATCCATGAAATGTCTTTCAAGGTACCCGGCGTTAACCAGGATCGTGTCCAGCCTGTCGGCATCGAACTGACGTCCGACGGCAAGTATGCCTTCGTGGCCCTCGGCCCCTCCAACCACGTTGCCGTGGTGGATGCACAGACTTACGAGGTGCTGGAATATCTGCTGGTGGGCAGCCGGGTCTGGCAGCTGGATCTCGACAAGGACGAAAAACACCTCTATACCACTAACGGTGTGTCCGGCGATGTGTCGGTCATCGACGTGGAGGACCTGAAGGTGATCAAATCCATCAAGGTAGGCCGCTACCCCTGGGGCGTGGTCATTGATCCGACTTCATGACCATTGAAGCCAAAAACATCAGCTTTCGCTACGGCGACAAGCCAGTGCTCAAAGAGGTCAGCTTTGCGCTTACCTCTGGCCGTTTTCATGCTCTGCTGGGCCCCAACGGTGCCGGCAAATCAACATTGTTCGGCTTGTTAACCCGGCTGCTGGCGCTGCAGCAGGGCGAGCTCCTGCTGGCCGGGCAATCCTTGAAAAAACAACCGTCCGAGGCCATGCGCCAGATTGGCGTGGTGTTCCAGCAGAACGCTCTGGATCTGGACCTGACCGTGCGCCAGAACCTGCTCTACCACGCCGCGCTCCATGGTCTTTCCCGCAAGGAAGCCCGCGCACGGGGTGATCGGGAACTGGCGCGTTTCGATTTGCTGGAACGGGCGAACGAGCCGGTACGGAAACTCAACGGCGGCCACCGTCGACGGGTGGAAATTGCCCGCGCCCTGCTCCATGAGCCTTCGCTTCTACTGCTTGATGAACCGACGGTGGGCCTGGATGTGGCCAGCCGCAAGGCACTGAACGACCACGTCCGCACGCTGTGTGACGAGGCGGGTCTGACGGTTCTTTGGGCCACGCACCTGATTGAGGAAGTACGTCAGGAAGACCGGGTGCTGATCCTGCATCAGGGGCAGCTACTGGCCGACGGTTCCGGCCAGGCCATTTGCGAGGCCGAAGGCACCCGCGACCTGGCGGAAACCTTCCACACCCTGACCGGAGCCGGATAACCATGAGAGCTGCGCATTACTGGCATTGTTTCGTCGGCATCCAGACCCGTGAATGGCTGCGGTTCTGGCAACAACGCACTCGCTTTGCCAGTGCCCTGGTGCGGCCGTTGCTGTGGCTGGTGGTGTTTGCTGCCGGTTTCCGGGCGGTGCTGGGGATTTCCATTATTCCGCCGTACCAGACCTACATTACCTACGAAACATACATTGCCCCCGGGCTGTGCGGGATGATCATTCTGTTCAACAGTATGCAGGGCGCGCTGTCCATGGTGTACGACCGGGAGCTGGGGAGTATGCGAGTGCTGCTGATGAGCCCCCTGCCGCGGCCTTTCCTGCTGGTTACCAAACTGCTGGCTATGGGGGTGGTGTCGGTGGGGCAGGTGTACGTGTTCCTGCTGCTGGCGTTGCTGGTGGATGTAGAGCCGCCATTGTGGGGCTACCTGGCGGTACTTCCCGCCCTGATCCTGGCCAGCCTGATGCTCGGCGCTCTCGGCCTGCTGATTGCCACCTGGATCAAACAGCTGGAGAACTTTGCCGGGGTGATGAACTTTGTCATCTTCCCAATGTTCTTCATGTCGTCAGCGCTTTACCCCCTGTGGCGCATGAACGAAGCCAGCCCCTGGCTCTACTGGATCTGCCAGTTCAACCCGTTTACCCACGCCGTAGAGGCCATCCGGTTTTCGCTGCACCTGGAATGGAATCCTATGGCCTTTGGCATTACTGCGGGCGTGACCATCGTGTTTGCTTTACTTGCCACCGCCGGGTTCAGGCCTCAGCGGACCAAGATACTTGGGACCAAGCCTGCCTGATTGGAGTATTTGGGCTGTGGGGGACAGGTTTCCAAAACACGCCTCAAGACGTCCTGTTCGGCTTGGGCTCCGCCATCCCTGGCTCCGCACAGTTTTGGAAACCTGTCCCCACAGCCCACCCACACTCCGAGCTAGCCTTATAGCTTCGTAGGTCGGATTAGCGAAGCGTAATCCGACAAACAAACAAGCAAGCGCCTATCAATGAAGACTAGGAGTCCGCCAGGTCAAGTCTTCGAAGCTTTCCCAACAACCCATCAATCAAACCGGGCTCCCCCACCCTGTCATCCCACTGCAACCGCGCCGGCTTGCCATCCAGATACCACAGTCGATTTGCCAGTATCTCGGCGTCACCACCATCATGGGTCACACAAATCATCGCCATGCCCGGATTGGCATCCATAATGCCGGCAATCAGTGTTTTCAATTCACCAGCCATAACCGGATCCAGCGACGCAAACGGCTCATCCAACAACAGCAGGTCCGGCTTAACCGCCAGGCAACGGGCAAGTGCAACTCGCCGGGCCATGCCCAGGGAGAGCTGGTCCGGCAGGTAGTGGCCATACCCTTTCAGACCCACACTGGCGAGGTGGTCTTCTGCTTCCTGCGGAGTTGCGCCCGCCAGCTGGAGATTGGCGCTCAGAGTTCGCCAAGGCAGCAGACGATGTTCCTGAAACAGGTAGCCGACCCGAAGTTCGTCACGGCCGATGACGGCTTCTTGTGGAATTGTTTTGTCCAGACCGGCGATGGTGTTCAGCAGAGTGGTTTTGCCGATGCCGGAGGGCCCAAGTAGGCAGATACGGTCGCCCTTCTCCACGGTGGCGAATATTTCCCCCAGCACAGGCTGACCAAAGTCGCGGCCGGCAATCCGCAGTTCAAGCATCGGCGGCCTCCGGCTGACGCCAGCGGCTGGAGCGGCGCTCCAGGGGCTGCAGGATGGTCAGCTCAATCAGTTGGACCACGGCAATGAACGCGAGGCTGTAGGCCAGGATGGTGGCAACGTCAAAGACCTGGAAGGCCAGATGGAGCTGGAAGCCGACGCCGCTGGAGCGGCCCAGCAGTTCCACCACCAGGACGATTTTCCAGATCAGCGCCAGGCCGCCGCGGGTGGCGGCCATCAGGTAGGGAAACAGTTGTGGTACCCAGACGTCGCGAAACCGCTGCCAGTGGCTGAATTCGTAGACTGTGGCCATTTCTTCCAATCGGTAATCCAGGCTGCGGGCACCCTCGCGCACGGTGACGGCGACGTTGGGCACTTTGTTGATGACAACGGCCATGACGGCCGCCACTTCCACCAGTCCGAACCAGACGTACATCAAAATGATAGTGACCAGCGCCGGCAGGTTGAGCAGCAGCACCAGCAATGGGTCGAACAGAGCGTTGGTGGTGGCGGAACGCCCCATACCGACACCGATGACCGTACCCAGTGACATGGCCAGCACAAAGGCCACTGCTACACGACCGAAGGTGGCGCCCAGGTGATGCCAGAGATCTCCGGACGCAGACTCTCGTATCAGTGTATCCAGCACTTGAAGTGGTGTTGGCAACAGCGGTGACTGCATCCACCAGGCGATCAGCGCCCAGATGAGCACGAAGGCCGGAAGCACCACCCAATAACTCCAGAAGGGGGGACGCCCTATTGCGGCAGAACTTCCGGGGTTAGTCATGGCTCACTCCAGTAGAAGAGTGAGACTGGCATCAGGTTATCTTCAGCCGCTCCGGTGAGCACCAGCAAACGCTGCAGGTCGGCTGTTCGCTGATCGGTTAACGGTGCCGGTGTACCGGCAACAAATCCATCGCGAAGCGCCCCGAAAATACCCTCCCCCGGATTACCCATCAGTGGCCGCAGTCGTTCCCAGTAGCCGGGATCATCCGCCAGTTCAGCTTTCGCCTCGCGCAGGGAGCCGGCAAAGCGCCGGAGCAGGGATTGATGCTCCCGCGCCCAACTTGCCGGAAAGACATAGCCCAGAACAGGAAGGTTGGTATCCAGATTCAGGGCACCCAGCAGGTCGGCCATACGGAACGCCGAGCGCCAACCGCCCTCACCCTTGAGACGCGCAGCAAAATGCCAATAGGTGACAATCACATCCACCTGCCCCCGCTTGAGGGCCTGGTTGAGCAATGGTGGCGCCGCGAACTGAACATCTGCGGAATCTGACAGGTTTAGTCCCTGCTGGTCGGCGACTTTCTGCAGCAGTATCCAGCCCTTGCTATCCGGACCACCGGCTACGCCAATTCGCTTGCCGGTGAGATCCGCCACCGATTGGATGGACGAACTGCCGGCCACCACAATGTCACCAATCTGGCTGGAAAACGGCAGGTACAGGTAGGATGTGCCCGACTGGTATCGGGATTGTGCCCATAGCAGATCCGCAACCGCGCCATTCACCGAACCGCTGGTGACGGCGAGGCGGGAGGCCGGCAGATTGGCCACAGGTATCAACTCCAGCCGGTAGCCATGCTTCCGGTCCAGCCCCTGATGAAGAAGGTGGTCAAGCTCCCAGTGGGCGGTGCCAAACTGCAATACGCTGATCGACAGCTTCGGGTGCCCCTCTGGCGCATCGGCCCGAACCTCTGCCTCTAATGCCAGCACGACCACCAGGACCAGCAGCATCAACGCTACCAGCCCATGGGTACGGCTGCTGGCTACGGATGGCTTGAAATGTCGCATTGTTACAGGCTGTTGGCTCATGTCTCCACGATACGAAGCCCAAAGCCGGGCAAGAATAGTACTTTGGTGCCTGTTTTTTGGTGCGATGGTCGCATTCAACCTGAGGCGCAGATAGCGTGTAATGAAATCATCACAATAATAACCAGAGGATGCGCTCCGATTCCGGAGATTCTCTGCACAGGAGGCCGCTATGCTTAACGAGCTCGATGCCGCACTCTCTTCCGAAAAACGCTATCATGGTTCGGAAGCACTCCCCGAAAATGACAACAAACAGGCAGAACCGAACATGGAGCCGGCTTACAAGATACTGATCGCCGACGACCACCCGCTTTTCCGGGAAGCCATCAGCAGTGTCATCGCTTCCGGTTTTGAGGGCAGCGAGATCATCGAAACCGATGATCTGGACAGCGCGCTGGATATCACCAGGGAGAATGACGACCTGGACCTGATACTGCTGGATCTGAACATGCCCGGCATGCACGGCCTGAATGGCCTGATTACGCTGCGCAATGAGGCGCCGACCATTCCGGTGGTGATTGTCTCTGCGGAAGAAGACAAACAGGTTGTGTTGCAGGCGATTACCTATGGCGCCTGCGGATTCATTACCAAGTCCTCGCCGCGGGCCCAGATGACCGAAGCGATCCAGCAGATCCTCAACGGCAATGTCTACCTGCCTTCGGACATCATCAGAACCGGTAAAGAAAGCAGCAGCCGCCGCAGTCGCCATGAGGACAACCCGATTTCTCCAGAGTTGCTGAACTCACTGACACGTCGCCAACTGCTGGTCCTTGAGCGCATGTCCAAGGGCGAATCCAACAAGCAGATTGCCTACAACCTGAACATAGCCGAGACCACAGTGAAGGCCCATGTGTCCGCGATTCTTCGCAAGCTGGGCGTGCACAACCGGGTTCAGGCGATTCTCTCCGCCAGTGATGTGGATTTCAGTCAGTATCTGAAGCGGTAACTCGCCTGACCCAATCCTGCTTGTCGGATTACGCCTTTGGCTAATCCGACCTACAAACGTAACGTCGGCCCCCGCGTAGGTCGGATTAGCAAAGCGTAATCCGACATCCATCGGCGATCTCAACTTCTCAGTAAATGACTCAGCACACTGCGTAACTTCAGCGGCTTCACTGGCTTGTTCATCAACAAGTGCCCCAGCTCACGAATATGCTGCTTGAGCTCGTTGGTATAATTGGCGGTAATCATCACCACCGGTGCCGGACAACGACGGCGACCATTGATTTCCGCCACCACATCCACACCGTTTTCTTCATTGTCCAGATGGTAGTCCGCCAGTATCAGGTCCACCGGACTGTCAGCCGGGTCCAGCTGGCGCTCCAGATCCTCCAGAGACACAGCCGTCATCACGCGACAGTCCCAACCTTCCAGCAACGTTTTCATGCCCTGGCAGATGGACTGATCATTATCGATCACCCAGATCCGGGCGCCGCCCAGACCGCTGTCAAAGGACACCGTCCGGTTCTGATCCGCTGCCGGTCGCGAGGGTTGCAGTCGTCCAAGCGGCACCTTGACGCTGAACACCGAGCCCTTACCTTCAATGGAAGCCACACTCACTTCGTGGCCCAGCATTCGTGAGATCTTATCCACAATGGCCAGCCCCAGACCAAGCCCCTTGTCCGGCTGAGACCCTGTTGGCCGAATGCGTTTGAACTCCTGGAAGATCTCGGTCAGTTTGTCTTCGGGGATACCCGGGCCGGTATCCCAGACCTGCAACAAGATGTGATCCTGCCGCCGCCGGCAGCCGAGCAGAATACGACCTTTACCCGTATAGCGGATGGCATTGGTAAGGAAATTCCTGAGAATCCTGGCCAGAAGCTGGGAATCGGATTCCACGATTGCGGAACTTGCCACGAAGTCCAGTCGCAGGCCTTCAGCCATGGCCATTTGCCGGAATTCCCGGGCGATGTTATTGAGCAGGTCCCGCAGGTCAAACGCGGTCACGTCGGGTTTGATTACCCCGGCATCCAGTTTGGAAATGTCCACCAAGGTACCCAGAAGGTTCTCAACATCATTCAGGGAGGTACTCACTGACCGTACCAGCCCCTCGGCCTTGGGCCCGAACGATTGTTCCAGAAGCGCACTGGTAAACAGGCGGGCTGCGTTGAGGGGTTGCAGCAGGTCATGACTGACGGCGGCGAGGAATTTGGTCTTGGACAGGTTCGCCCTTTCCGCCTCCAGTTTGGCATCCCGCAACCTGGCCTCTACCGCAGCCCGCTCGGTAATTTCCTGACGCAACTGATTGTTAAGCCCGGTCAGCGCAGAAGTACGCTCCTTGACCCGTCGTTCCAGATTGTCATAGGCCTGTTCCAGCGCCAGGGCAGTCTTGCGGCGATCGGTGATGTCCCGGATCAACACGAAGAAACCGGTCACCTCTCCGTCTTCATTGAAATTAGGCACATAGGAACGCAGCATATAGCGGATGTCGCCCTGCTCACCGCATTCCTCAAACTCAAAGGTGACACTGTGCCCCGCCAGCGCCTGCTGCATCTGTGGCAACAGGCGCTGATACAGATCGGCGGGGTGCACATCGACCAGTGCTTTACCCAGGGGAGATTCCCCCTTGCGGCCATACCAGGATTCGTACACCTTGTTGCAAAACTGCACGGTAAGGTCCGCGCCGACATAGGCAATCAGTGCCGGCACATGGTCTGTCACCACCCGAATCCAGCGCTCACTTTCTTCCAGCGCCTTGATCCGACGCGCCATTTCGCTGTTCTTGACGTCGGTGATGTCGGAATAAAGCACAACCAACCCGCCCTCACGGGTAGGCCGCTCTGTCATCTGTACCCAGCGATCATTGGCCAACAGGAAGACAACACCCTCCGAATCCGGATGACTGTGCTCTTCCACAACCAGCCCCGAACTGACAGCCTGCCGTTTCACTTCGGCAATGGAGGTGCCCGACTCCGGCACCTCCACACCAGCATGACGCCAATAACTGCGAAAACGACTGTTGCTCTGGATCAGTCGATGCCGGTGATCAAACAGAACAAAACCATCAGCAATGCTCTCAATGGCATCACTAAGGCGCTGGCGGGTGGTATCGGCTTCGACGCGGGCACGGCTCAGTGCCTTGTTACTGGCTTTAAGCTCCTCCATGGTCTGATTGAGCGCCTCGGTGCGTTCACGCACCTGCTCAGCCAGTACCACGGAATGTTCAAAGGCTGCATAGGGTTCAGGCTTATGGGCGGAGCCAGACTCCACCCGCACAATCAGGGCATCACGGATGCGGCGCAGGCGTTCATTCTCCGCTTCAAGCTCGGCGATGCGCCGATCCCTGCTCTCAGCGGAAACGTCATTCTTGCACGGCACGGGCTTCAGGCTGGCCAATGACCACCCCCGTAAAGGTCTGGTTGATGTGCATACCGTCGAACTGCTCGCCGTATGTGTTGAAACCGATCACCTTGTGATGGCGAAGGAATTCGGACACCGCCTCCACTTCCCCGGTCAGCTCTGCCTCCAGTCGACGCAGGAAACAGTCACACCCGATGGTCACCAGCGGCGGTCCCACCACTCGCTCGGACGCTTCGATCTGGGCCCGTACGCTGTCCAGGAGACCTTCGGGCTCCATGGCCGTCATCACAATGCCGGTTTCCACAGCACAGTAGAATGTGAGGCTCTTGTCCGGATTGACCCGTTGGACCGAACGCACGAAATAGTGCCCGCCAATCTTCACCCCCATGGGCCTCAGCGCGAACACCTTGCGATCGAGGGCATCCACATCGACGCCGACAGCCCGGGCATAGGCATCTGCCGCAGGCTCGGCATTGAGTTCATATACGGTACGACTTTCCGCGCAGGCATCGGTAACAACCAGTTTCTCGTTGCGCTCAACCATGTGGTGCGTGGAAAACACCCGGAAATCCAGAGGCGTATTAACCAGCAGAACGGTCGCCGCCCCGGTATGAAACTGCCCATCGTAAAAGACATGGGTATTGGCAAGACGCTCGTCGTCACCGGCTGACCCGCCAAATTGCGGTATGGTCCCGAGCGCTGCGTTGAGCGTCGCCAACACCAGCTCCTCCCGACTGGAAAGCCCATCAAGGAGGGTAATTGCAAAGGTGTTTCCTTTGACAGGCGCGAGCTTCGCATCACGGCATGTGGAAAGCAGTCCGTCTATGACGCCTTGGGCGTTCTGCAGGGTAAACCGGTCGAGCTCACGAATCAGTGCGCAATCAATGGCAAAGTAACGGTTATCGAAGCCGATGGCGGTTATGCATCCGCGGCCATAACCATCCGGTGTAATCTCTCCGGCTGATGTACACCCGCACACACGTACGCCCTGAAAAGCGTGCTCAAGGGCAATTCCGAGACGACCGAGATCGTATTCCGCGGAACAGAAGAACAGTACACAACCCAGGTGCTTATGATTAAGCTGACTGGCGAGATTGGTAGCAGCCAGCATCGGGTCGCGAACACTGGAGCTCGCTACCCGGACGGCGGGCAGGGTCGTCGCTGACTTCATAAACGCAGATCCCGAGAACGGATGACTTTCCACCGATTCTACGGCATCCGCAAACGCAGCCAATGCGACTTCAGTGCTTTTAATAGGCGCGCCAAAATGATCGTAAGCCATTGATTAAAATACCTCCCGAATCAATGCCTGGCGGCGCTGCCGGTCTGCACGAAGACAAACCGGCACTTTAGTCTTAGACAACCCGGCGCTACGGAGGACTTCCCATCTTCCGTAGCGATGGCTGCTGCTTAGAACGTGATGACGGCGCCGAGGGCGATGGTATCGGCATCCACTGCAGTCGCGCCCGAGGATTTGATTTCCTGCTCGAACATGTTGTACTCGGCAACCACTTTGAAGTTACTGTTTACAGAATGGAAAACCGCCAGGGAGGTGTTTTCCGTCTCGAAATCGCCCTGATCCGAATCCGTTTCGCCGTAGGAGGCCACGAAGCGATTACTACCCAGTGTGTAAGATGCCTGAGCAAGATAGCCGTCGGCATCTTCTTCAGAAGCAAGTGCCCCATCAACGAGCAGCACGGGCACATCCCCTTCCGATGTAAAGCCGGAGGCAGTGAGTGAGAAGCCTGCAGCCGCTGCTTTAAGACCATAGCCGATGCCCTGGCTGTCGATCTCAGTGGTCGCATTTTCCGAGCTCTGATGACGACCATTAACCCAACCGGTCAACGCCAGGCCACTGAGATCGGCGCTGTAAGTAACTTCCGCCTCGAAGCGCGGTGCCGACTGCTCGGATTGGGCACCGGGAGTGGTATTCGCCGGTTCAAAGATACCCGCTGCCACTTTCAGTCCACCCATTGCCGGGGACCGGTAGGTAATCTGAGCTGACGGATTGGGATACGGGTAGCCGGTACGGATGTTACCGAAAGAGACGCCGGTGGCTGCTCCCGGGGAGCCAAAGCCCATCAGGACTTCGTCGAGAAAGATGTTGGAACGGGCGTATAATCCGAAATCCTTACCGATGAGAACCTGACCGAACGAGCCATCGACGGTGGCATACAGCTGACGAACATCGATCGCCGTATCCGTTGGCGACTGAAGACTGTCATTGATCGTGCTCCAGAACGAGGAGCGGCCACCCATGGTCAGGTCGCCCACTTCCTTGCTAAAATTAAAGCCAATGGTATTCGGCAGAAACCCCATCTTCACATCTGAATTGCGGGTATCGGACACCTTGTCGTCACGGTTTACGTAGAAAGCGTTGAAATAACCGTCAACAGAAAAACTGGTGCCGTCTTCGTTGTAAAGTTCAACGGCAGCATTGGCGCTGGCGCTTGCACCCATGGCAGCAGCCATCGCAATCGCTAACCCTGACTTTCGAAAATTGTTGTTGTTCATAGTTCCCCCGGTTGTTTTTAGGAAATCTGGGATCGGGACGCCGACTCATCCGGCAGTCCCAGGCGTAGGTCTGTCGCCTGAATTCCATGGTCGGTTATGGCTGTGGCGGGGAAAATGCGCCTAGGGGGCAGGTTTTCTGATCTTTTAGGAGGCCTGAGAAACAGGACTTTGGGATTAATACCCGCCAGATACGGGCACAGGTAAAGGATGAGGACGCGGATCAGCCGGGGAAAGCTTCCAGCTCCTCCAGGCAATCGGCCAGGAACCGCGAGGGGGACGCCATAACAGCCTCATCAGCCACGACCCCGAACTGAACCTGGCCCGCATAACTGACAATACTTACCCCCAGACCAATGTCCCCGGCCTGAGGCACCCAGAACATTTGTTCCGTAATGCGGCAACCGGCCAGATACCGCTCCTCATGGGAACCTGGCACATTGGACACGACGGCACTCGCCTTGCGATAGAACACATCGGCCAGAGACTGGCGCCAGGGCTCAGGTACCAGCGACGCACTGGCGGTCAGGCCCCAGGCAAGACCGGGCTGCCAGCTTTTTTTCAGTCGGCGGGTTTCGTGTTTGATTCGATAGAGCCGTTCCAGTGAGCTTTCACCGTCCACCGGGAGAGGAACGAACACGGTGCCGAAACAATTGCCCAGCGCCCCCGCTTCGGGCTTGATCCCTGCAGGTAACTGGCCACGGATATCCACTGGCACCGCCGCGTGGAGAACGGCTTCGTCAAGGTCGGCCTCACTGGCCACCAGTTGCCTGCGCACGGCGGCCGCGACACAGCTGAGCAGGACATCGTTGATGGTGACGCCGGTTAATCGGGCAACCTCCTGAAACCGTGACAGCGCCACGGGCGTCGACCAGCAACAATGGCGACGCCCAAGTAGTGGGCGTTTCAGAGACGAGGGGGAATCTTC
Source organism: uncultured Marinobacter sp. (assembly GCF_947259545.1). Lineage (GTDB taxonomy): Bacteria > Pseudomonadota > Gammaproteobacteria > Pseudomonadales > Oleiphilaceae > Marinobacter. The sequence continues at coordinate 151,015 of NZ_CAMYMK010000002.1, read as the reverse complement.
CGGCTCCACCAGAAACTGGCTGATCTCGTTAACCAGTTTCAGGCCGCCATGGGCGACCCGCTCAAGTACCTTGCCAGCGTCCTGCAACGTGCCCGATGAGCCGTCCACACGACCGGACACATCACCGGAACGGCTTCCAGAGACCGCCGTTATTTCATCACCAATCAAATCCCTGAGCCAGGTGCCGGCCGCCATCCTCCAGCTCTGGAGTTGGGCGGTTTCCTGAGAACCGTAGATGGCTGGTAGCTGTTGCGGAGAGGGTGTGCAAATCCTTTCGAAGACCCCCAGCAGGGACAAACCGTCGGCATAGCAATGATGCATTCTCAGCAACAGGGCCGCGCCACCTTCGGCATCAGGCGCAAGCCAGAATTTCCACAGCGGCCGGTAGTCCGGAAGGGGCTCATTCAGACGCGCGGAGACCCATTCCTGAAGTTCTTCACCGGAAAACGCGCCGGGAGCCACCTGCAGGTGATGTTTGAGATCAAACACGGGATCCGCTTCCCACCACCAGCCCGGCGGTCGCTTTACAGGCAAGCACCGGAAGCGCTGCCAGGCGAGCCAGTAGGCCTCCAGAAATTCCCGCAACCGTGCCGCCGTCAGCCCGTCGACCCGCAACATGACCGTTATGGTCATCGGGTTTTCGGGTCTTTCCAGGGACAGCCATGCGGAATCCACAGGTAACAGGAGATGTGAGTCCTCTTGGTTCAAATCTGGCTGTCCCCGGGTGAATTAACAAACATTGAATAATTGGCGAATCCAGCATTGTGCCAGACAAGGACGAGAGGCTCCATATAAGGCGTCCTCTTCGCAGAATTACAAAAAATTACGCGCAATTAACCCTTCGCCTCTATACTGGTTATATGAATTAATGGAATGGTTATTAACTGAGCCCCGGGCGGGTGTCTACCTGCCAACCAAGCAGACTATTGGCCGTGGGCGTTCGTATATTGAGTAACCAGTGCCAATAACTATGGTCCGGGAACGCGATACAACAGTCACTATCAGCACACCACAAATCCAAAAGCAGTCTTCCACGGTGCTGACAGGAGAACGGTTATGAAAGCGAGCCATGTTCGCAAACTGATACAACCGATTGAAAGCGCCTACTCCGAGATGTTCTCGGGGCGTGTCTACCGTGTAGGCAAAGGTGCAGTTTCCGTCCGCAACCATAGTGGTAAGGCGGAACAAACGGTTATTGGTGTGCACGGTTTCCTTGAGAACCACTGTTACTTCACGCAGGCCTATGAAGCGCCGACCACCGAACTTATTCTGCTGACCTGCAGCAACTACCACATCCCGGTCAACGGCGTGACGCCGGAAACTCCGGAATGGGAAGTGCCCATCAAGCACCTCGAGGGCACCATTGAGTACGACGCCTGCATACTGAACCAGGCTGTTGCCAATCTTCCTGGCACCGAGAACATTCGTGTTCACGGTCACTCCCGGGGCGGCGCGGTCATCCTCGAGGCTATTCACCAGCGGCCGGAACTCTATGACAACGTGGAAGTGGTCCTGGAAGCACCGGTATTGCCCCAGGGCAAACTCCACGGACTGGTCACTACCATACTGGAACCGGTCAGCCACGGCATGTGGCCCTGGCTGATTCGCCTGATCAACAGTGCGCCGTCTTCTGCCTATGGCCAGACGTTTTTCGGAAAGATGAATCCCCGTAAGAAGCAGTTGCTGAGCAAGCTGTTTTCCTCCACCAAGGATCATCTCACCATTGTTCGCAACATCGAGAACATCATGGACTGGATGGAGCGCACGGATACCAGCGTTTACAACAACGTTCGCCACGGCACCTTCCTGATTCCCGCGGTGGACCGCATTCTTGACCGCAAGGCCATGCTGGCCAGCGCTCGTCAAAGCCCGACAACCATGCGCATTGTGGAAACCGAGGCCCTAAGCCACTTCATCACGCTGGACAACAAGGAATGGGTACCTGGTCTCGAAACCCTGCAGGCATCCGCTGAGGCTTGAGACTGCCATCTGACTGTCGGCTCCGGTAAACTCGCAGGTTTTCTGCCACAAGGTTACCGGAGCCCCCTTCATGTACCGCGAGCGCCTCGTCGCTACCGAAGTTCACTCTGACAGCGCCCGTCGGCTGCAGCTGCTGCTGATTGAGTACCACGATTTCCGCCAGCGCAAGGCGGCTCATCCATTACTGGAAGATACTTTCCGGGTTGCCGACTGGCAGGCGGAACGATTGAAACAAACCCATCAGGATCTTTACCGGCACCCCGGCTACCACACCGGCCTGGAGTTTCTGCTTACCGACCTGTATGCCCCGGCACACATGACCCGTCGCGACGACAACATCGACCGCGTGTTCCCCAAAATGGTGAAGTGGCTGCCCAATAGCCTGCTCAACACGTTCGCCGGACTGGTGGAGCTGAACCTGGTTACCCAACAACTTGATCTCGAGCTGACAGAACAGCTCGCCCAGCGCGAAGTACCGCGTGACGCCATTACCAACGAACAATACTGCAGGGCCTTTCGCGCCAGTCACAACCTGACACAACGCCAGCGCCAGATTGCACTGGTGGCCGAGGTGGGGCAGCAGCTGGATCACTACGTTCGCAACCGCACCCTGGGCTGGCTGCTCAGCATGACCCGCGGGCCGGCGGAAATGGCGGATCTGAGCGACCTCCACAGCTTCCTGCACCGAGGCTACACCGCCTTCCGGAAAATGGAAGATGTTGACTCACTAATCGAGCGACTGGTCACGAGAGAGCGGCAGGTCCTGGACAATATCTTCAATGAGCACCCGGCCCCGTTCAGCCTGCCGAAAGACCTGTAATCGCAGCAACGGCATCGCAGATCAGGCCTTGATGATCTGATCCAGCTGGGAGTGAATTTCCTGCTCGATCCGAGATTTGAAGGGCCTCAGCAGCATGCCCAGTTCCAGGTGGATGTGCAGGTCATTGTGGTCGATGGTCAATTGGCCTTTTACGCCACTGCGCTTGAAGCGCAGCACATCCCCGTCCCACTGGTAGTTCACATCAAACTGTCTGGACAGATCCTTCGCCAGGGATTCCGCCGCTTCGCGAGCGTGCTCCTTGTCCAGGGAATGGGCGCGATGAACATCGATTACAGACATGAATCAGGTTTCTCTTAAAAATTGGGAGGTTTTATAGTTTAAGGGGGTAATAAACTTGTAGCCACCCCCCTAACCGTTAGAATACGGGGTTCAGATTCTGACAGGATACCCCCATGAGCGAGCAACAAACGCCGGCCAATGATAATCAGCCAGGCTCCCCGCAGGACGATGTCACCCACTTCGGTTTCCGCGATGTGCCGAAAAACCAGAAGGCCGGCCAAGTGGCTGAGGTTTTCCACAGTGTGGCCGGCAAATACGACCTGATGAACGACCTCATGTCCATGGGTATCCATCGGCTCTGGAAGCGCTTCACCATTGAGCTAAGCGGTGTCCGCCCGGGGCATCAGGTGCTCGACATCGCCGGAGGCACCGGTGACCTGACCATGAAGTTTTCCGACCTGGTTGGCCCTACTGGTAAAGTCGTACTCGCCGACATCAACGCCTCCATGCTGCAGGTGGGTCGCGGTCGCCTGATGGACCGGGGTTATGCCGGCAACATCGAGTTTGCCCAAGCGGACGCCGAACACCTGCCGTTTCCAGACAACACCTTCAATGCAGTGTCCATCGCCTTCGGCCTTCGTAATGTCACCGATAAGGATCAGGCCCTGCGGGACATGGCACGGGTACTCAAGCCTGGCGGCAAACTGATGGTGCTGGAATTCTCCAAGCCCACCAACCCGCTGCTGAACAAGGCGTATGACATGTACTCCTTCAACGCTCTGCCCCTGATGGGCCAGCTGTTTGCCGGTGACAGCGAAAGCTACAAATACCTGGCGGAGTCCATTCGCATGCACCCGGATCAGGACACCCTCAAGGGCATGATGGAGCAGGCCGGACTGGTGAACTGCAAGTACTACAACATGACCGGCGGCATCGTTGCCCTGCACGTGGGAATCAAGCCCTGATGTTTCCCGGCCCTACCCTGCTTTCTGCCATGACCGCCGTTGTTGAGGGCGCCCTGAACCGCGCCCTGGAACTCGATCCGGCTGGTCACAAGGCGTTAATGGGTGCCCTGACGGGGCCGGTAGAATTTACCCTGACCGCCCCCCTGCACCTGACGTTTACACTTTATCAGACTGGGGATCGGGTTCAGGTCTGCAGTCAGCCGGCCGAGATTCCGGCATTACAGCTGGCGGGCAAACCCATGGCGTTCGCCGCGCTGGCTACCGGCGACGGCGAAGTGTTCCGCCATGGCCGCATCCAGGTCATCGGCGACACCGCCCTGGCACACCAGTTCCAGCGGGCGCTGAACCAGCTTGAGCCCGACTGGGAAGCCGCCCTGGCCCGCCATATGGGCGATGTACCAGCCCACTTTATCGGCCAGCGCATTCGCGGTGCTGTGAAGTGGAGTCGCCAGGCGTTTACCGCCCTCAACGCCAATATCGAAGAATACGTGCACGAGGAAAGCCAGACCCTGCCGGGCCGCCGGGAGCTGGAAGCCACCTTTGAGGATATCGATCAATTGAGCCTTCACACTGAACGGCTGGAGGCCCGTCTCGGGCTATTGGAACGCCACACTAACGAAGAGCCTCCGGAGACACCGTGACCCGTCTGCAACGCCTGTTCCGAATAGCCTGGGTATTTTGCCGTTACCGGCTGGACACGTTCCTGCCGCTGGCCGAGCTGCCCGGCCCACTCAAAGTGTTCTTCCTCCTTGCTCCCTGGCACCTGTTTCCGCAACCGAAACTGAGCCGGGGTGACCGCCTACGCCTGGCGATGGAAGAACTGGGGCCGGTGTTCGTGAAGTTCGGCCAGATTCTGTCAACGCGCCGCGACCTGCTGCCCGATGACATGGCCGAGTCACTCAAGCACCTTCAGGACCGCGTCCCGCCCTTCCCCAGCACCGCCGCGCGGGAAATCATTGAAACCTCCCTGGGCGCGCCCGTTGCCGAGTTGTTCAACGAGTTCTCCGCCGACCCAATGGCCTCGGCGTCCGTCGCCCAGGTGCACGCTGCCACCCTGCTTAACGGCCAGAAAGTCGTCGTGAAGGTGCTGCGACCGGGTATAGAGAGAGTCATTCAGCAGGATCTGGGCCTGATGTACCTGATGGCCGGGCTTCTGGAAAAATACTGGTCCGAGGGTAAGCGACTGCATCCGGTCGAGGTGGTGGCAGATTACGACTCCACCATCCACGATGAACTGGACCTGCAACGGGAAGCGGCCAACGCCAGCCAGTTACGCCGTAATTTCGAAAACTCGTCACTGATCTACATTCCGTTCATTGACTGGGATTACACCCGTAAAACCGTACTTGTCATGGAACGCATCCACGGCATTCCCATTGCCGACATACCGGCGCTGCAGGCAGCCGGTGTCGATATGAAGGTGCTGGCGGAAAAAGGCGTGGAGATATTCTTTACCCAGGTTTTCCGCGACAGTTTCTTCCACGCCGACATGCACCCCGGCAACATCTTTGTGGATGTCAGTAATCCCACAGACCCGAAATACATCGCCATCGATTTTGGTATTGTCGGTACTCTGGCGCCGGACGACCAAAGCTATCTGGCGCGTAACCTGCTCGCCTTCTTCCGCCGCGATTATCGCCAGGTCGCGCAACTGCACATTCAGTCCGGCTGGGTACCGCCACACACCCGCGTCAACGAATTCGAGGCCGCCATCCGCACCGTGTGCGAGCCGATCTTCGAGAAGCCCCTGAAGGATATTTCCTTCGGCCACTTCCTGCTGAGGCTTTTCCAAACCGCCCGACGCTTCAATATGGAAGTGCAACCGCAGCTGGTGCTGCTGCAGAAAACCCTGCTGAACGTGGAAGGTCTTGGCCGCCAGCTATACCCGGATCTGGATCTGTGGAGTACCGCCCAGCCATTCCTGGAAAGCTGGATGCGCCAGCGGATCGGTCCGTCCGGGCTGATCAAGTCACTGCAGTCGCATTTGCCAGCCTGGCTTGAACAGTCCCCGGAAATGCCGCAACTGGTACACGACACCCTGGTGCAGCTACGCAGCTCCGGCCCCACGGAAGAGCAGAATCGCGCTACACTGGAGATCCTGCGGGACAACCAGAAGCGGGCGGAAAGACGCTGGCGACGAACCCTTATCGCAGCCGCCCTGGTGGGTGGCGCCTGGCTCAGTACCCAGTACGAACTGCCGACCCTGGCCCAGTCAATGCCCCCGTGGGGCTGGGCCATGCTCGCAGTGGCGACCGGGCTGGTCGTCCGGGGTGGCCGGTAACATTTTTTCAGGATTCATAGAAATGCAAGATTCATCACCTAAAGTCGACAACCTTGACTGGCTGGACGCCATCCGCTGGAACGCCGACGGGCTGGTTCCCGCCATTGCCCAGGACGCCACCACCGGCGAGATCCTGATGATGGCCTGGATGAACCCGGAATCCCTGCGGCTAACCTCAGAGGAGGGCCAGGCAGTCTACTGGTCCCGCTCGCGAGGCAAACTCTGGCGTAAGGGCGAAACCTCGGGCCATCAGCAGGTGGTGCATGAAATTCGTCTGGACTGTGACGAAGACGTGATTCTGCTGAAAGTGGAACAAAAAGGCGGTATCGCTTGCCACACCGGAAGGCGCAGCTGCTTTTACCGAAAACTACAGGACGGTGAGTGGGTGACCACCGCCCCCGTGTTGAAAGACCCGCAAAGCATCTACAGACCGGTGAAAGGGAGCGAACAGAGTGAGTGATGTACTGGAACGACTTGCCCAGGTTCTGGAAGCAAGGAAAGAAGCAGATCCCGACAAGTCTTACGTAGCCAGTCTGCACGCCAAGGGTCTGAACAAGATTCTGGAGAAAGTGGGCGAAGAGTGCACCGAGACCCTGTTAGCCGCCAAGGATGCAGAACAGTCCGGGGACACCCGGGAAGTGGTTTACGAAACCGCCGACCTCTGGTTTCACAGCATGGTCATGCTATCGAACCTGGGCCTCGGCCCCAAAGAGGTACTGGATGAGCTGGCCCGCCGCTTCGACCTGTCTGGACTCGAGGAAAAGGCATCCCGGGACAAGTAATGCCATGGGTACCCCTAACGGGGGTTTCCGCAATACCGTCCCGGTAACGTACAATGGCATGCAACAGCAACATTAGAGAGAGGATCCCGTGATGGGCATCAGTATCTGGCAACTACTTATCGTACTCGGCATCGTTATCCTGTTGTTTGGAACCAAGAAGCTCCGCAACATTGGCAGCGATCTGGGCGGCGCTATCCGTGGCTTCAAGAAGTCCATGAACGACGAGGATAACAAGACCCCCGATCAGGACTCCCTGGAAGACAAGGAAGAGCCGGCGGCCCACAAAACCAGCCCGGAAGAGAAACCCCGGGACAAAACCACTGGCTGAGACCGGGCTGAATGTTTGATATCGGCTTTGTCGAGCTGTTGATCTGTGGTGTGATCGCACTGCTGGTCCTTGGCCCTGAACGCCTGCCCACGGCAGCGCGGGCGGCTGGCCGCTGGGTTGGCGGTGCCCGCCGCATGGTTAACCAGTTCACCTCGGAACTGGACCGCCAGTTGAAAGCCGAAGAACTGCGGGAAGAGCTGCGCAAAGCCGGGGACGTAGGCCTCGAAGACGTCGAGAAAAGTGTTCGAGGCGCCCTGGATGAGGCCAAAAAGTACGAACACATGATCCTGCCGGAAAACCGGACGGACAAGCCCAGGCCAGCGCCAGCAACCCGCCGGACAGCCGACTCCAAACCACCTGCGGAGCCTGCTCAACAGCCACAGCAAAGCCCGGAGCCGACACCCGCGACCGAGCAAACAGCCAGCGAGCACCAGCCGGAACCCCACCCAGATCAGGAAAGCGCGTCGGATAATCGTTCATGACCAACAAGCCTGACGGCAACCACACCGCGGATTCATCCACAGCCCAGCCGGAAATGCCCCTGATTGAGCATCTGCTGGAGCTGCGCAATCGCCTGCTAAAAATGGTGCTGGCGGTCGTGATTTGCTTTGCCGCGATCTACCCGTTTGCCAACGAACTTTACCTGCTGCTGTCACAGCCGCTGCGGGAACTACTTCCGGTTGGCCAGATGATGATCGCCACCGACATTACCTCGCCCTTTTTTGCCCCCCTGAAACTGGCCCTGGTACTGGCAGTGTTCGCGGCGATCCCGGTGATTCTCTACCAGCTATGGAGCTTCGTGGCACCAGGCCTATATGCCCATGAAAAGCGGCTGGCGTTCCCCCTGCTGTTTACCTCGGTGATCCTGTTCTATCTGGGCGCCGCCTTCGCCTACTTTGTGGTATTCCCCCTGGTATTTGGCTTCTTCACCGCCATTGGCCCGGAAGGCATCGTCGAGTTGCCGGACATCACCAGCTATCTCAATTTTGTCCTGAAAATGTTCTTCGCCTTCGGCGTGGCTTTCGAGATACCCATCGCGACCATCCTGCTGGTTCTGACAGGGGCCACCACGCCTGCAGACCTGGCCGCCAAACGACCCTACATCGTGGTCGCCTGCTTTGTGATCGGCATGTTGCTGACGCCTCCCGACATCATTTCCCAGACGCTGCTGGCTGTGCCCATGTGGTTGCTCTTCGAGCTGGGCATCATCTTCAGCAAGCTGGCGGTCAGGAAGACTGATGCCCCGGACACCGGTGAAGCGACGGACGAATGAACCTTGCACTACTGTTTGAGGAAGACTTTGTCACGGCCGACCGTGCCGTACTCACCGGCCGCCGGTTATCACACCTCCACGAGGTTCTGAAAGTCACTGAGGGTGATCTGATTCCTGTGGGCAGGGTGAATGGCGATATCGGCACCGGTCGAATAGTGAGCCTCACCAGCGCACAGGCAGACATTCTGGTGGACCTCGCAGATCCACCTCCCCCGCCGCTGCCCCTGACGTTGATTCTTGCCATGCCCAGACCGAAGATGTTCCGGCGTGTGCTGCAGACCTGTGCCACCCTCGGTGTGAAGGACATCTGGCTGATCAACAGCTACAAGGTGGAAAAGAGTTTCTGGCAAACGCCCTGGTTGTCCGATGACAACCTGCGGGAGAACATCACCCTGGGCCTGGAACAGGCGCGGGACACGATCCTTCCAGAGGTGCAAACCCGCAAGCTGTTCAAGCCGTTCGTGGAGGATGAGTTACCTACGCTGCTGCAAGGTAAACGGGCATTGGTGGCCCACCCGGGTACCGCAACTCCCTGCCCTGCGCATCTGGACCAGCCCGTCGCGCTCTGCGTGGGCCCGGAAGGCGGTTTTACACCCTATGAAGTAGGCAAACTGGAAGAGGCCGGGTGCGAAAGCGTCCACCTCGGCCCGCGGATTCTGAGAGTGGAAACGGCGGTGCCGGTACTGATCAGCCGCCTGCTCGACGCCTGCCGCTAAGTCAGGCGGAGCGAGCTTCCCACCACTTCAGTAACGGCGTGATGATCGCCACCAGCAGAGCCCCTGCCGCTACACCAAACAGGCCGTTCGCCAGAGTCGGGACCAGGGCGCCGGCAACACCGCTGAAGCCCTCGGCAACGTGATGAATCGCATCATAGACCGGGGGCAGGCCATGGGTGAGGATACCCCCTCCCACCAGGAACATGGCGATGGTGCCGAGGATGGAGAGGGTTTTCATCATATAGGGCGCAAGCCAGAGAACGCCATTGCCCATCCACTGCGCGATGGCACTGTCTCTCTGACTGAGATACAGGCCGCCATCATCGAGCTTCACGATCCCCGCCACCAGGCCATACACACCCACGGTGATCATCACCGCCACGACGGCCAGCACCATAAACTGCATGCCAATTGTCTGGGTGGTCACAGTGCCCAGCGTGATCGCAATAATTTCCGCTGACAGGATAAAGTCTGTCCGTATCGCTCCCTTGATCTTGTCCTTCTCGATCGATTTCAGATCGACATCAGGGTTCATCAGGGCGTCGTGGAGTTTAGCTTTGTGGTTCTCATCTTCCTGCTTGTGCAGGAACTTGTGGGCCAGCTTCTCGAAGCCCTCGAAACAAAGGAAGGCACCGCCCAACATAAGCAGGGGCGTCACCAGCCACGGCACGAAAAAGCTGATGGCCAGGGCCGCAGGGACCAGGATGGCCTTGTTGATCATCGAGCCCTTGGCAACCGCCCACACCACCGGCAGTTCCCGCGCAGGCTTCACACCGGTGACCTGCTGGGCGTTGAGGGCCAGGTCGTCTCCCAATACACCGGCGGTTTTCTTGGTGGCGGCTTTGGTCATCAGGGCGACGTCGTCCAGTACCGTGGCGATGTCATCGATCAGGACAAGCAGACTACTTCCGGCCATAACACGTTCCTATGTCGGCGGGTAAAAGGGAAAATCCAAATGGCGATTCAGGCATCCAGTCCCATGGCTTCGGCGGCGATCCGATTCTTGATTGGTCCAAGCTGATTCAGCCAGCGCATGCCGGTGTTACGCAGCCACCGCAGAGGCAGCTCGTCTCGGGCAAAAAGCTGCTTGAAGCCCTCCATCGCCGCCATCATGGTGAGGTTTTCACCCTTGCGGCGACGCTGATATCGCGCGAGGACCAGGTCATCAGACGCATTGAGACCTGACTTTCTGGCCTGCGCCAGTTCGTCCAGCAACGCCCGCACATCTCCGTAGCCCAGATTGGCGCCCTGTCCGGCCAATGGATGAATGGTGTGGGCGGCATCGCCCACCAGGGCAAAACCGGTTGCAATGTAGTCTTTGGCATGGCGCTGACGCAGAGGAAACGCAAACCGGCGGGAAATGGATTCGACCGTCCCCAGCTCCCGTTCAATAGCTCGCTCCAGTTCGCCTGCAAAGCTGCCGTCATCCAGAGCCATTAGACGGCGAGCCTCTTCAGTGTCCTGAGACCAGACTATGGAGCAGAAATGCTCATCCCCGCCTTCTGTCAGCAACGGCAGAAACGCCAGCGGCCCGGTGGGTGAAAAGCGCTGCCAGGCGGTGAAGCGATGACTCTGGCTGGTTTTCACGGTGCACACAATGGCCTGCTGGTCATAATCCCATTCACGGGTAGGCAGACCCACCCACTGGCGCAGGCGGGAATTGGCGCCGTCGGCCGCTACCACCAGATCTGCGCCCAGCATGGTGCCATTCTCAAGCTCAATGCCACGCTGGTTCTGATTCTGCCACCAGCCTGTGACTTTTACGCCATCAATCAACTCGACCTGACTGTCTGCCAGAGCTGAAAACAACCCCCGCACGATGTGGCGGTTTTCGACAATAGTGCCCAAAGCCCGGGCCTGGAGTTCCGCCGCCTCAAACTGGATCCGACCAGTACCATCACCGTCCCATACGGTCATGCTCTGGTAGGGGCAATGACGGCCGGCAGCGATCGCGCTCCAGACGCCCAACTCTTCAAGCAGGCGCTGACTGGCCACCGAAATAGCGCTGACCCGGGGCTCAAAGCCCTCCACACTGTCCGCCGTGGCCGGCGCTTCCAACAGGGCCTTGCGCTCACTGCCTTCCACCAGTCCAACATGCCACCCCTGACGGGATAAACCCAATGCCAGGGCGGAACCCACCATGCCGCCGCCCACAACCAGTATGTCGAAAGACTTTGGGTCACTCATGATTCGAAGATTCCTTGTTCACTGAAGCCGGATGACCAATCACGGCACGACGCCCACCAACCCCCATGGCCTTGCGGGCAAACCAGCGCTTGGCTCCCGGCAACAGGTCCAGCCCCACCAGTCCGGCATCACGGGCGGCCGCCAACGGCGGCATGGACTGGCCGAAGATGCGGATCAGCGAATCCGAAAACTGCACGGTTTGCTGCCAGTCCCGATGATGCAGCGCCTGATAGCGTTTGAGCACAGCCAGATCACCAATGGGCGTGCCCTGCGCCGCCGCCAGGCGGAACTGCTCCACCAGCGTCATCAGGCCCCGCAGAGCCAAATTGAAGCCCTGCCCGGCCACGGGGTGCAGCGCATGGGCAGCGTTACCCACCAGAGCAACTCCAGGCCGGACCGGCTCATCCACCGTAGTCAGCTTCAACGGGTAATGATTGCAGGTCCCGATACGGGTGATCCGCCCCAGCCGCCAGCCAAATCGCTCCTGGAGCCGCCTGCACTTGTCTTCATTGGAGCAGGATAGAATATCGTCCAGAGCTTCATCGGTCAGCGTCCACACCAGCGCCGACTGGTGGCCGGCACGGGACAAGGAGCCATGGGGCAACAACGCCATGGGACCGGCGTCAGTGAAGCGCTCAAAAGCGGTGAAGCCATGACTCTCAGCGGTCGAGACATTGGCGATCAGGGCATTCTGCCCATAATCATGGACACGGGTCTGGAACCCGAGTTTTTCCCGCAAGCCGGAGCGGCCACCGTCCGCCACCACCAGGCACTGAGCGGTCAGTTCACGGGTGTGGTCACCGGATTTGACCGATACCTGGACACCCTCGGGTAGCGGCGTCATATCCACCACCTCGGCGGGTGCTTCCCAATGCACGCGGGTTTGCAGTAGCTCCCGCATCAGGCACAGCCCCATCCAGCGATTGTCGGCCACATAGCCCAGTGCCGCCTGATCATGTTCAGAGGCATGCAGGCGGGTCGCACCAAAACGACCGCGATCGGACACGTGAATATGCTCTATGGGGGTGGCGTGTGCCGACAGCCGCGGCCACAGCCCGAGCTCCTCGAAAATCAGTCTGGAGCCCCAGGCCAGTGCCGTGGAACGGGCGTCGTAACTGGGCTGATAGCTGTCCGGCAATGCATCGGGAGACAGTGGAAACGCCTCCACTACGGTTACCCGCAATGACGGCACCACCCGGGACAATGCCAGCGCCAGGGTGGCACCGGCCAGGCCGCCGCCAGCAATAATCAGATCGGTATCGAGTCTGGCCACCGCGTCAGTCCGCCATCAGTGCTTCAATATCCGCAATCGTCTTGGGCACGGCTTCAGTCAGCACGCGACACCCCTCCTTGGTGACCACCACATCGTCTTCAATACGGATGCCAATGCCTCGCCACTTTTCATCCACATCGGTGTTGTCCGGCGCGATATACAATCCGGGTTCCACCGTCAGTGTCATGCCCGGTTCCAGCTGACGCCAGGCGTCGCCAACCTTGTAATCACCAACATCATGCACATCCAGCCCCAGCCAATGGCCGGTGCGGTGCATGAAGAAGGGCTTATAGGCGTCCTGTTCAATGGCATCGTCAAGGGATCCAGACAACAGGCCGAGGTCAATCAGGCCCTGGGTCAACACCCGCAGCGCTGCCTCGTGGGGGTGGTTCCAGTGGTTGCCGGGGCGCACCGCTTCAATCGCCGCATACTGCGCAGACAGAACCACCTCATACAGCGCCTTCTGCTCGGCACTGAAGCGGCCACTGACCGGGAATGTCCGGGTGATATCCGACGCGTAGCAATCCACTTCACAGCCCGCGTCGATCAACACCAGATCACCCGCTTTCAATGGCGCGCTGTTTTCAATGTAATGCAGGATGCAGCCGTTGACACCGGAGCCGACGATGGACGGATACGCTGTGGAACGAGCACCGTGATCCATGAAGGTATGGATCAGCTCCGCCTCCAGGTTGTATTCGTGCCCGCCCTTGCGGGCCCTCTTCATGGCCCGGCAGTGGGCCTCTGCGCTGATCTCGGCTGCTTTGGCCATCACCTTGACTTCGTTGGCACTCTTATACAGTCGCAAGTCGTGGAGCAGGTGCTCCAGAGCGACAAACTCTCCCGGGGGATGGGCACCGGCGCGCACCTTACTGCGGATCACCTTGACCCAGTCCATCACCCGGGCGTCAAAACTGTGATCCTTGCCCAGCGGATAATAGACCCGGCTGCGACCTTCGATCATACCAGGCAGAATGTCGTCAATGTCGGAAATCGGGAAGGCATCGTCCAGCCCGAACCTTTCAATCGCCCCTTCGGGGCCGGCCAGGAAACCGTCCCATAATTCCTTCTCGGGATTGCGTTCCTTGCAGAACAGTACGGATTCACCATGCTCGCGCCCGGGGATGAGCACCAGTACCGCTTCCGGCTCGCCAAACCCGGACAGGTACTGAAAATCACTGTCCTGACGAAACGGATGCAGTACATCCCGATTACGAACGCTTTCCGGAGCCGCCGGTACAATCGCGATGCTGTCCGGAGCCATCAGCTCCATCAACTTGCGACGACGATCGGCAAATTCTTTTACGGGTATCTTTGACGGCATAACCTCTCCCGCAGGTACGTGCCTGCTCAGTGCAGTGTCGGAGTTTCCGTGGCCGGCTTTTCTGGCGGATTGAATTCGGTGAACACCGCCAGCGCCCCCAGGCGCACGTATTCCACAATTTCCATCAGTTGCTGTTCGCTTTCATCGTCCGTCTCTTCGTCTTCGGAGACCTGACTGATGGCCACCATATCCTCAATCAGCTCGCGGATCTCATCCGGGGCCTGGCCCAGGGATTCCCCGGCGGACAAGGCCATCCCCTCAAGGAAACCACGCACCCAGGAAGTGAGTGCCTCCAGACGCTGATCAATGGCGTAGTCATCATCCGGCAGCAGCGGATGAAAACTCATGTCCGTGGCCTTCAGCAGAGCCAGGGTCTGGTCGTAGGCTGCCTGCATGAATTCCTGCAGCTCAGAGGACTCTTCAGCAGCAGTATCCGGCAGCCCCATGTGTTCACAGACCATGGCAAGCCATTCTGATTGGTCTATACGGGCACCGGCAGCCAGCCGCCCACACAGGACGCCATGAAGTTCGGAAGGGTGACTGAAGGCTTTGTGCGCGGTAAAGATGTTGGCCCAACGCTCGAACGCAGCAGCGCGAGCAGCACCTGAGGTGTCGGTTTCTGACATGAAACGGAACTGTCCTGTATCACTGGATTTAGGGGTCTATCCTAGCATTCGGGGCCGTGGAAGACACTCGCCCTCTTGATTCAGGCTGCCAGATGATTAATTATGTTATAACATATCAATAATTCGGAGATTCGAAGTCATGAACAGCAACATTCTCCACGCCCTGCCCAAGACGGCCCTCAGCCTTGGCATGGCCTCCCTGTTAGTGGCTGGCCCGGGTTTCGCCGACGATAATCCGGGCGCTCACCGCCATGGCTATGGGCAACTGCAAATGGCCGTCCAGGGAGACAGTATTGATCTGTTTTTTACCTCGCCAGCCTACAACCTTGCCGGCTTTGAAAGGCAGGCTCAAACCCCGGAAGAAAAAGCCAGGCTGGCAGAGATCTCAAACTGGCTGGGCGACAATCCACTGATCGACACTGTCCCCGGCTCCTGCATTGTCATCGCGGGCGCGGTTCATCATGGCGGGCCTTCGGACCAGCCAGACAAAGACCATCACCACCATGACGACGAACACAATCATGACAGTGAGGACGAAGAAGGCCATCGCGAATACGAAGTCTCTCAGCAACTGAAGTGCACGGAACTGACTGCCCGCCAAGCGCTCTCAAGCTCCCTGAAGGTCAGGTTCCCGAACCTTGAGGTGCTGACAGTGGAATGGGTAGGCGAAGCCGGACAGGGCAGCATCCGGCTTGGCGAGGGCGAATCCACGTTCCAGCTGGGTCAATAAGGCAGGCGCACAAGCCTTACTCCTGATATCGCTTCACCTTCTCTGCGACCACGGAATAGGACGAGGTGGCAATGTCGTTCTCGGTACTCTCAACAATAAGAGTACCCTCGACCCAGACCGGATCGTAAAGCGCCTCGAGGGTAAAACCCTCTTTGTACTTTACGTGGATGATCTGATTCGGGGGCGGTGGCGGAACATGGATACAGGCACCGTAATACGGCACCAGGAAGAATTCGAGGATACGCATGTCATCGGTGGTTTTCAGAGGCACCACAAAGCCGGGAATCTTTCCCGAAACCCCATCCATCTCAGGCACCACCCGACCGGTCATGATCTCGTCCGGCAATGTAGGCGGGCCGTCTCCCTCATGAACGATTTCTGGCATACTCTCCAGCAAATTCAGGTCTTCTTCCGGCATCAGTTCGAGCCAGTCAATTTCCCGATCGGCCGCTGAGGCAAGACCCAGGAATACTGCCAGGAAAACGGTGACGCCGCCCCGAAACCAGCGGCGGGTAAACACAGAGAATAGTGAAAACATGCGTGAAGCCGAGAACATAAATTGCCTATCTATGGATTTGTGCGCAAATCATACACCGAATCAGCGTAAGCGCACATGACCAAGCAGACACCCACACAGACCAGAAGTTCCGCAAGCAATCTGCAGGCCGTCACGACCAGCGAACTCGGTTATCGGTGGCCCGACAGCAAGGCCGCACTGCAATTTCCGGACATTACCCTGGAACGCGGTGAGCACCTGTTTATCAAGGGGCCCAGCGGCAGCGGAAAAAGCACACTCTTGGGCCTGCTGGCAGGCATGTTACGGCCCACATCTGGCACAGTTTCACTACTGGGGGAGGATATTACCCCCTTTACCAATGGGCAACGGGACCGGTTTCGTGCCGATCACATGGGCGTTATCTTCCAGCAATTCAACCTGGTGCCCTACCTCACAACTCTGGCCAATGTCACCCTGCCGTGTCGCCTGTCTCCCAAGCGGCACCAGCTCGCCAAACCGGAACCCTTACAGGAAGCCGCAGCGCTGCTGGCTGAGCTGGCCATTCCGCAAAGCCACTGGCACCAACCGGTTACCCGGCTCAGTGTCGGTCAGCAACAACGGGTGGCCGCGGCACGCGCCCTTATTGGCCATCCCGAGCTGATACTTGCCGACGAACCCACCTCGGCGCTGGACACCGACAACCGCGACCGGTTTATCGAGCTGCTTCTGACCCTGGGGCAAAAAGCAGGCTCCTCGGTCATATTTGTCAGCCACGACCAGAGTCTGGCCACCCATTTCGACCACGAACTTATCCTGGAGACGCACCCATGAAGGCCCGCCTTGCGTTTTCCCTGGCCTGGGCCAGCCTGTGGCACCGGCGGCGCGTGCTCGCGCTGGTAACGCTGACCCTGACGCTGAGTGTGACACTGCTGCTGGGCGTTCAGTACCTGCGCACTGAAGTGCGCCAGTCTTTCACCAACACCATTTCGGGCACCGATCTGATCGTCGGCGCCCGCAGCGGGCAACTGAATCTTCTTCTCTATACCGTCTTCCATATCGGAGATGCCACCAACAATATCCGCTGGTCCACCTATCAGGGGCTGACCGGAGACAGCCGTATCGACTGGACAGTGCCCCTCTCCCTGGGAGACAGCTATCGCGGCCATCGCGTTGTCGGCACGGATACCGGCTTTATAGAACACTTCCAGTATGGCCGGGATCAGGCGCTCCAGCTGAGCGAAGGCCAATGGTTTGATGATGTCTTCGATGTGGTTCTCGGGGCAGAGGTCGCCCGCAAACACGACCACTCCCTGGGAGACAAACTGATCCTGTCCCACGGCGGCGGCAGCACCAGTTTCTCCAACCACAAGGACACACCCTTTACCGTCATCGGCGTTCTGGCGCCCACTGGGACACCGGTAGACCAGGCCGTCTACATCAGCCTGGAAGGCATGGAAGCCATGCACATTGGCTGGCAGTCCGGAGTGGCGATCCCGGGAAGAACCGTCTCGCCAGAGCAAGCCAGGGAACGCGACCTGACCCCCGATGCTATAACGGCTGCGCTGGTGGGTATCGAGCGCAAAGTGATGACGTTCCAGGTGCAGCGCCAGATCAACGAATCCCGGGTGGAACCGCTGTCAGCCGTGCTACCGGGGGTCGCCCTGAGTGAACTCTGGCGTATCATGGGGCAATTTGAGCGCGCCCTGCTGGGCATTACCGGTTTTGTGGTGGTCATCAGCCTCGTCGGCCTGGTCGCCGTGCTGCTGACCCTCCAGGCCCAACGGAGTCGTGAAATTGCCATTCTCCGTGCCACCGGCGCTTCTCCGGGGCTGGTCGCTGCACTCCACGTCATCGAATGCATCTTCCTTGCTGTCATTGCCTGCCTGCTGGCCCTGCTGCTCGGCACCGGCGGGCTGACACTACTCAGCCCCTGGCTGCTGGAACACTACGGGATACAGATCAGCCTGCGCCCTCTGGCAGCGCCGGAATGGATCATTCTGGCCAGCGTGCCGGTCACGGCGGCCCTGGTGGGCCTGATCCCGGCACTGCAGGCTTGGCGGCAGGGCCGGCGACAGGGACTCAGTCACAGCGCCGGAGAGTGACAGTTGTCACTCTTCAGAGGCCATGACAACCCTGTAAATTGACCGGGTTGCAGTGCACACTTATAGTTACTTGCATCTATAACCACAGGCGTTGACGCAATCATGGAACAGTCCGAACTACAGGCATTGGCGGACAAACTGGACAAGCTCATTGAGCGCTGCCGCAAACTGGAAAGGGATAATGCTGCACTCAGAGAGCTGCAGGATGACTGGAACCGGGAGCGCGCCCAGTTAATGCACAAGAACGATCTTGCCAAAAACAAGATCGAAGCCATGATCGGCCGCCTACGGGCCCTGGAGCACCACTGATGGCACAACAGCAGCCCACTACCGTTGAAGTGAAGATTCTCGACAAGGAATACCTGGTTGCCTGCCCCGAGGAGGCGCGCGAGGCACTGATTCAGTCTGCCCACCACCTGGACAGCAAGATGCGGGAGATCCGTTCCAGCGGCAAAGTATTCGGCACTGAGCGCATCGCCGTTATGGCAGCCTTGAACATCACTCACGATCTGCTCGAGCGGGACACCATGTCCGACACCGCCAGCGCCATTCTGGAAGCAATGGATCACAAGCTTGATAGCGCACTGGAAGAATCATCCGGCCAGTAAGCCGATAACGGCACATCCGGATTCAGGTGTTGCAATCGGCCCCGCTGATGCCCGTATAATGTAAATAACTTCCTGGGCTGTTCGCTGGTCGGATTCGTCCTCGAGCCGATGCGCACTACCCAGGTGGCTACTTCAGGGCATTGTGAGCACGTCCCCCAAGGGGGAAAGCCTAATATGTCACAGCGGCCACCGACCTTGAACTTTGGGTTCAAGGGCCACATCCGATAACGGCAGTCCGGGAAGCTTTATTTTGAGTCAGATTATTGCCCCCCAACCGTTCGAAGAACATCCTGACAAACGATCCCGTAGCACCCTGCGCAAAGAACTTCGTCGCAAGCGGCGATCGCTAACCCCGGAACAACAGCAGCAAGCCGCTGACAACCTCGCCCTGAACCTTCTCGGCAACCCGGATCTGCACCGGGCACGGCACATCGCACTGTACCTGCCCAACGATGGCGAAATTGATCCACAGACCTACCTGTCGGTGGCCCGACGCAAAGGCATTCAATTCTACTTACCGGTGCTGCACCCCATCCATCACGGCAGACTGGTTTTCAGCCCCTATCATGATGGGGTACAACTGATCATCAACCGTTTCGGCATCCCCGAACCCCCTTTCCATAAGGGACTCAAGCGCCCGCCCTGGGCACTGGATGCGGTACTGTTTCCACTGGTGGGATTTGATGAATCGGGTGGACGACTGGGAATGGGGGGAGGTTTCTATGACCGGACGTTCGCGTTCACAAGGCTTCGGCCCCGGCTGGCACCCAAGCTGATTGGCCTTGCCCACGATTTCCAGAAAGTGCCGGAATTACCCATTGAGCCATGGGATGTGCCCCTGCACAGCATCATTACCGATCGACGGTGTTACCGCGTTCGCTAACGGCTATCACTTCGGGCGACAGTCTCAAGCATTGCCCCGCTGGCCACAACACGCTCATTGGCGCTCTGCTTTTCTTCAGAAGCATGCAGTGAGGTAAAGCCGGTGATCACAAGGCCGACAGCAAAAATCAGCACAACGGCCCTTATGGCGTCAGGCTTGCGTTCCATTAGGCGTTTCTCCAACTCCCGAAAAGGTAAAAACTCGAAAAATCAGCGAGCTATTATTGTTATTTAAGAATTAGACGAAAGACTAACACGCATCTTGTATTTTACAATTTTTGAAGGTTAAAGTTTTGTAAGGAAATTGATCTCTGAAGGCGAATAAATTCTGACTGAACCGGGTCGTGGATGGGGGTTCCGAAACTGTGCGGAGCCATGGATGGCGGAGCCCAAGCGTCACAGGGATGTGCTTGAGCGTGTTTCGGAACCCCCACCCACGAGTCGGTTCCCACTCCCAGTCATCAGGCCTGACCGTTACCGGCACCCAGAAACAGCTGGTACGCCTCATTATCAGTCATGTCTTCATAACGGAAGCCGACTTTATCGAGCATTTCCTCAAAGTCCGCCAGATCCTCTTCGTCCACCTGGGCGCCCAGCAGTACACGACTGTATGCCGCGCCGTGGTTGCGATAATGGAACAGGGAGATATTCCAGCGGGTACCCAGTGACATCAGGAACTTCAACAGCGCACCCGGCCGTTCCGGGAACTCGAACTGGTACACCTTCTCGTTGGTCACCGAGGGAGCGTGCCCCCCGACCATATGGCGAATGTGCTGTTTGGCGAATTCACTGTCGGTCAGGTCCACCACTGAATAGCCAGACTCCCGCAGGTCCTGCACCAGCTCATCCCGACCCAGGCCGCCAGCCTGAATCTGGACACCCACGAAAATGGTGGCCTGCTTGCTGTCAGCGTAGCGGTAGTTGAACTCCGTAATACTGCGCTTGTGCAGGGCCTTGATGAAGGTCTTGAATGCCCCCGGCTTCTCGGGGATGGTGACCGCCAGGATCGCTTCACGCTTTTCGCCAATTTCCGTGCGCTCGGAGACGTAACGCAGGCGGTCGAAATTCATGTTGGCGCCACTGAGGGTTGCCGCCAGATTCTCCCCTTCGATGTCCTCGCGCTCGATATACTTCTTCATGCCGGCAACACCGAGGGCACCGGCCGGTTCCGCGATGGAGCGGGTATCCTCAAAGATGTCCTTGATGGCGGCACAGATCTCGTCGGTGGAGACGGTGATCACCTCATCCACATAATCCTTGCAGATTTCCCACGGGTGCGCGCCAATCTGCTTGACCGCGACCCCGTCGGCGAAGATCCCGACTTCATCCAGTATCACTCTCTCACCGGCCTTCATGGCTGCCTGCAGGCAGTTGGAATCCTCCGGCTCGACCCCGATCACCTTGATCTCCGGACGCAGGTACTTGATATAGGCCGCCATCCCGGCAATCAGGCCGCCACCGCCGACGCAGATAAAGACTGCATGCAAGGGCTTGGTAAACTGCCACATGAGTTCCATGGCCACTGTGCCCTGCCCGGCAATCACGTCCGGATCGTCGTAGGGCGGAATATAGGTGTAGCCATGCTTCTTGATCAGTTCCTGGGCGTGGGCCGCTGCCTCATCAAAGGCATCGCCCTTGAGCACGACCTTTGCCCCATGATCCCGCACCGAACGCACCTTGATGTCCGGTGTAGTCTGCGGCATCACAATGACCGCCTTGATACCAAGGTTCTTGGCCGCCAGCGCCACGCCCTGGGCATGATTCCCCGCAGATGCACAGATAACCCCCTTGGCTTTCTGTTCCTCGGACAGCTGTGCAATCCGGTTGTACGCACCGCGAATCTTGAAGGAAAACACCGGCTGTAGATCTTCACGCTTGAGATAAATCTGGTTATTGAAGCGTTTGGAGAGGCTTCGCGCCTCTGTCAGCGGCGTCTCGATTGCCACATCGTACACCCGGGCATCGAGGATTTTCTTGATATAGCGTTGCGGCATGGGTCCGTCCGGAAGTTAGGGAGATTCATGGGGAAAACGCACAGTGTAGAAACTTTGGTCGCCCTCCGTCTATAAGCGGTGACGCCAGAAAGGCTATAATAGCGCCAAACTTACTCACTTCCCCCAACCGGAGTCCTTCCATGACCCAGGACGAACTGAAAAAAGCCGTTGCCAGGGCCGCACTGGATTACATTGCCCCCCGCCTGGATAGCGACAGCGTCATTGGTGTCGGCACAGGCAGCACCGCCAATTTCTTTATCGACCTGCTTGCAGAGATCCGCAATGAATTCGATGGCGCTGTGGCGAGTTCTGACGCTACCGCTGAGCGACTGAAAAGCCATGGCATTCCCGTTTACGATCTCAACAGCGCCAGTGAGCTGGAGTTCTATGTGGACGGCGCAGACGAGACCAACGAACACCTGGAACTGATCAAGGGCGGAGGTGGCGCCCTCACCCGCGAAAAGATCGTCGCCGCGGTCGCCAAGACCTTCATCTGCATTGCCGACGACTCCAAGCTGGTTGGCACGCTCGGGGCCTTCCCACTACCGGTGGAAGTCATCCCCATGGCCCGTAGCCATGTTGGCCGTGAAATTGTCCGTCTGGGCGGCGATCCCGTCTACCGCGAAGGCTTCACCACCGACAATGGCAATATCATTCTGGACATCCACAACATGGATATTTCCCGCCCCATCCAGGTTGAAGAGAAGCTGAACCAGATTGTCGGCGTCGTCACCAACGGACTGTTCGCCCGTCGTCCCGCGGATCTGTTGTTGCTGGGCACCAGTAGCGGCGTGAAAAGCATCCCGCGCCAGGGGAGCTGACCTCCTTCGGCAAAGCTTCCTGGCAATTCAGGCCAGCCAGCCTCACCCCATACCAAGCGCTTGCTTGGTATTCGGAATTGCGCGACACTGCCTCCCATGATGTCCGATCATTGGGAGGTTTACCGTGTCCGATTACTTCAACGATATTCATGAACAGGCCCGCCTGAGTGCCCGCAAGTTTGTGGCCACTCACGTGCTTCCCCATATTGACGACTGGGAAGAAGCCGGTGAATTTCCCCGTGACATCTACAAGAAGGCAGGCGACGCCGGGTTGCTGGGTATTGGATTTCCCGAGGCCCTCGGGGGCACTGGAGAGGGCGATGTTTTCCTGAAGGTCGCCGTCTCCGAGGAACTGATGCGCTCCACTTCGGGCGGCCTGGTGGCCAGCCTCGGCTCCCTGGACATTGGTTTGCCACCCGTCGCCAAGTGGGCAAAGCCGGAAGTGCGCGAGCAGATTGTGCCGCCGGTACTGCGCGGTGAAAAAATTGCGGCCCTCGCCGTCACCGAACCCGGTGGAGGCTCCGACGTGGCCAACCTAAAGACCCGTGCTGTTCGCGATGGTGATCATTACATCGTCAATGGCAGCAAGACCTTCATTACCAGTGGCATGCGCGCGGATCACTACACCGTTGCCGTTCGTACCGGGGGCGAAGGCCATGGCGGCATCAGCCTGCTACTGATTGACCGCGACATGCCAGGCTTCTCCACCGGCAAAAAGCTACGGAAAATGGGCTGGTGGGCCAGCGACACGGCAGAACTGTTCTTCGAGGACTGCCGGGTACCCGCCGACCGCCTGATCGGCGCCGAGAACGCCGGGTTCATTGCCATCATGAGCAACTTCCTGGCCGAACGCCTGATGCTGTCCATCATGGCTTACACCACCGCCGACATTGCACTGGAAGCCTCCCTGGCCTACGCCAAACAACGACAGGCCTTCGGCCGTTCCATTGACCGCTTTCAGGTAACCCGCCACAAACTGGTGGACATGGCCACCCAGGTGGATATCGCACGGGAGTATACTTACCGTTGCGCCGCGCTGATGCAGGCCGGCAAGAACCCCGTCAAACAGGTGGCCATGGCGAAGAATTTTGCGGTGGAGGTGTGTGAGAAGGTCACTCGTGAAGCGGTCCAGATCCATGGTGGCATGGGCTATATGCGGGAGTCTGTGGTTGAACGCCTGTACCGGGATGCCAAAATCCTGTCCATCGGCGGCGGCACCGACGAAATCATGAAGGAGCTGATCGCCAAGCAAATGCATCTCTGAAGAGAGACCAACGTTTAGTTTCGATCCACAACAGAGTCCCGTATAATTGCGCCCACTTTTTAAACGCAGTTAAACGTACCTCAGGAAGGATTGCTCATGAACTTCGACAACATCCCGGCAGGCAAGAACCCGCCAGAAGACATCTACGTCGCCATTGAAATCCCGTGCAATAGTTCGCCGGTGAAGTACGAGCTGGACAAGGACATGGGCGCGCTGCTGGTTGACCGATTCATGGCCACTCCCATGTTCTACCCGGCCAACTATGGTTTCATCCCCCACACCCTGGCTGACGACGGCGACCCTATTGATGTTCTGGTTGTCACGCCCTACCCGGTACAGGCAGGCTCCGTTATCCGCTGCCGCCCTGTTGGCGTCCTGAACATGGAAGACGAAGCCGGCGGTGACGCCAAGCTCGTTGCGGTCCCGCATGACAAGCTGACTACCTCCTACCATGATATTAAGGAAATCGACGACCTGCCTGAGCTGCTGCGAGATCAGATCCAGCACTTCTTCGAAAACTACAAGACTCTGGAGCCGGGCAAGTGGGTCAAGGTGCAAGGCTGGGGCAACGCCGAAGAAGCCAAGAAGGCCATCGTTGAGTCGGTGAACGCCTACAAAGGCTAAGCGTCGCACTCTCATAAAAAAACCGGGCCATGACAGCCCGGTTTTTTTATGCCTGAATCATTGCCGGTAACCGGCAAACCCGACATCAGCCGCGGGACAACAGATCCCGCATATCACTGATCGCGGCGCTGGCACGTGACAGATACGCCGCCATCGTCAAAGAGTGATTGGCCAGCACTCCAAAACCACTGCCGTTCAAGATGACCGGACTCCACATGGAACCCTGGGCGCCCTCCAACTCAATGATGATCTGCTTCACACTGGCCATCGCGTTTTTGTCATTCAGCACCTTGCGGAAATCGACCTCAATGGCGTGAAAGATATGCAACAGCGCCCAGGAACTGCCGCGCGCTTCATAAAACACGTCATCGATCTTGGTCCAGGGCGTCTTGACTTCCTCCCCGGAAGCTTCTTCGGCCAACGGATCATCAGGATTAAGGTTTGCTACCGCCTCCGATACGGAGGCCTTGCCCACACTCTCGCCCAAGGTGCGGGAAAGGCTGCCGAGCCGGGTTTCAAGATCCGCCAACCAGTTATTCAGGTTGTCTGCGCGGGCAAAGAACTGGGCTGAGGGCTGATCCCGGCGCGACAGTCTGTCAAGGTAGCGATACAGCGCGTCGATGCCTCGACGGTACTCCGCCTCAGTGGAAGGAATGGCCCAACTACCGCTGTCGAAGTGGAACTGCGGTTCCGCCACGATCAGGTCCGGATCTTCCGCCGACTGGCTCTGGGACCGGCTGATGTCCTTACGCATGGCCCGGGCCAGGTCGCGCAGCTGTACCAGCGCGCCGAACTCCCAGCTCGGCATATTGTCCAGCCATAGGCCGGGCGGGAAAATGTCATTGGAAATATAGCCGCCGGGCTTGTCCAGCAAGGTTTCCGCCAAACGAATCATGGTCACCGTGGTGGCAAACCCGGCAACCGGCTCGCGGCCCATTTCAGATGCGACGGTACGGGTGTGCTCCCGAACCGAGAAGGTGTCCGGCTCACTGCTCCAGAACATGCCCAGTATCACCGCTACCAGCAGATAAACACCCAGTACAATGAGGATGAATTTACCAATCACACCGCTTCCGTCGGTGTAATCCTGTACATCGTCCTTACGATCCCTGAAATACTGTCTAATTCTGCCCGGCATCGGTTATTCAACCCCCTGTCAGTTATCGTTATCAGCCTGGAACGGTCGGCCCAGATGGTACCCCATCGCACCATCCACGCCTAATGTACACAAAACCTCATATTCTTCAGCGGTTTCCACGCCCGTCGCGAACACTTTTACCCCCCGACTGTGGGCGATGGCCACCACAGCCTCCAGATAAAAGCGGTTTTCCTCATGGCTATCGATACCATGAATGAAGCTGTTATCAATACGAAGCCCCTGGAACCTCAGATTTCTCAGGTAGCTGAAAGGCACACCGCCGACTCCGAAACGGTCCACCAGTACCGCAACATTGAGCCGGTTCAGTGCTCGTACCAGCAAGCCAACTGCCGTCCGGTGATGGTGCACGGTTTGTTCCGAAATACCAACCCAGAGACGTTCCCGCGAAGGCCCGGCCGATTCCAGGCATTCAATCAGGTCTTGCCGGAACGACTCACTGGCTACGGATGAAGCACCCAGAGATAATGCCAGACTCGCCTGCGACTGGCGCTCAAGCAGGACAAGCGCATGCCGCATCACCAGCCGATCAATTTCCGCGATCATACCGAAGCGCTCGGCTATCGGCACAAACACAGCTGCCCGGAGCTCTCCCTCATCGCTCTCAATACGCGAAAACACCTGATGATAGACCAGATGGCCATTACCGTTGACCACCATGGGCTGAAGCCACAGTGACAACCGATCCAAATCAATCGCCTGACGAATGATGGCGCGCCAGGTTTCCAGATTATGGTGCCCAGCGCGCTCAGGATCCGCCGCGTGACAATCGGTCTGAGGCCTGGTCTGTGCCTGTCGCAACGCTTCGTCGGCGGCAACCATCAAGTCTCGGGCACTCCGGTCTTCCGTAGCCTGGGCGACGCCACCATGAACCATGACATCCATGGGCGATGCACGGTCAGCATAAACACCATCCAGCTCTTCCAGCAGTTGATGACACCAGACGATGCCATCCGCCTGCGTAACACCCGGCAAAAAAATTGCGAACTCGGCACCATTTCTACGGCCGGCGAACGCCCCCGTATGGGACCGGACAAACTGATTGATCACATCGGCAACGCTCAGCAGTAAGCGATCACCTTCACTACGACCGTACGTCTGGTTATACAACGCAAAGTCGTCCAGATGTATAAGAAACAATACCCCAGGCGCTGCCCGCTCCTCCGACTCCACTTCAACCTTCAGACGTTGATCGAATGCGCTCCGGCTGGCCAGGCCCGTGACAGTGTCCTCGTTGCTGACCCGGCGCAAATGCTGAATCAGTTTGGCCTGCCCCTCGAACAGTGCGCCGAGGTCATCCGCCATCAGGTTCATCGCACGGGTGACCTGGTTCAGGTCACGGGTGGAATTTATCTCAACACGCTTGCGAAAATCCCGTCGCCCCAATGCCTCTGCCTGTATTTCAAGCGCCTTCAATGGCTTGAGTATCCATCTGACCATCCAGAACAACAGCAATAACCCGACCCCACCAACCACGATGGTTCCGGCAATCATTCCGACGGTCACATGCCAGAGATCACGATAGGCACGTCCCGGGTGACTGATCACTTCGACATACCCGAGACGGGACCACCCCCGAACGACTTCCGCTCGCCCCACTGGCAAGGGTAGATCCGCCAGGGTCACAAACCAGGATGGCACGCCAGCCCCGGACAAGGTGGTTTGCCGCCCCGCCACCCACTCATCCTGATGATCGAAATACACCATCGACAGGTAGCGACCACTGTCGAACACCGAGTCAATCAGGGACTCGGACGCAACCGGATCACGGCCATCGATGGCGTTCGACAGCGACAGCCCAACCGCTGTTGCCCCATCTCGGGCATGCCCTTCCAACTGATCCGACACATAGTCCCGGAAGCGATCAAAACTGAAGGCGAGACTGGCCAGCAGAATCAGCAACAGCAGGCTGCCGGTATAAAGCAGCAGAAGGGAACGAAGGGAAATCAGGCCCCTCTGGCGCATAGGTAAAGTTAGAGACTGCATCCGTGCCATAACTGGCGGCCCCCGGGGCCCGTCTGGCCCTGAAAAATGAGGTTCTGCCGGGCTCCTGATGTGACCTGCCCCGCAGAGTTGACAAACATTTACATAGCATGATCTACGCCGACAACATTAAACACTATAGACTCTGTGAAGGACTCGTGTCCCGGAGAGGGGCGACACGATAAAGAGAAAGAGACAGGCCGGAATACAATGACCGACGAAAGCCAGAAAGAGAAACTCAAGCAGCACTTTGCCCGCCGCGTCACAACACAGGCAAGAGTGGTGCTCGACACCTGGCAGAAAATCCATGGGAACAACCAGCAATCGGCGGCCTTTCACGGGGACTTCGCCATCGCCACGGAGAAACTGGTTCGCTACGCCCAGCGCTTCGAGATGGACGGTCACTCCGAAGCCGGCAAAAAGGTCCTGACACTCCTGGAGGACTGGCCGACCGGCGAGAACCTTCCGGACGCTCTGGAACGGCAACTGCAGGACGCCATTGAACTGTTGTCTCGCAACACCCTGCGCCGCACCGACATAAACACTCCGGATGCCCCCCAACAATTCCGCAGGACGCCGGTTTATATTGCCCTGGCCAATGACGAAATGGCCAGGCGGATGATCCGCCAGTTGGAGTTTTTCGGTTTCCGGGCCACAGCCTTCAGTGACGCCGACCAGCTCATTGAAGCCTGCGCCCTGCACAAACCCGAAACCATCCTGATGGACGTCAATTTCGGCGACAGGGACAACGCCGGGATTGCCACCATTGAGTGCCTGCAGGAACGACATGACACGCCCATTCCCGTCATTTTCATGAGCAGTGAGGATGGCACCATCGAAACCCGCCTGCGCGCTTCACGCTGTGGGGGGGAAGAGTTCTTCTACCCGGCAGTTGACCCGGGACAACTGATTGAAAAAATCGAAAGCTACACCCACGGCAACACAATAGAGCCATATCGGGTACTGGTGCTGGACGATTCCCGCGCCCAGGCCAAATTCATGGAAACGGTCCTGAAAAAAGCCGGTATGACCGCCCATATCATTACCGATCCGATGCAGATCATTCACGCACTGGAAGAATTCTCACCGGAAATCATCGTCCTCGATATGTACATGCCCGGATGCACCGGTATGGAGATCGCCCGGGTGATTCGCCAGCAGGACAAACTGCACAGCGTTCCCATTATCTACCTGTCCGCCGAGGAGGACGTCTCCAAGCAGCTGCACGCCATGAGCCTGGGGGGCGATGACTTCCTTACCAAGCCCATTGACCCCAAACACCTGGTCGCTACCATTCACAACCGCGGGCGACGCGCGCGCTCTCTGCTGGCTCTGATGATTCGCGATAGCCTGACGGGCCTGTACAACCACACCCACACTCTCCACCTGCTGGACCAGGAGATTGTTCGTGCGAAGCAGAAGGACCAACCATTGTGCTTCGCCATGATCGACATCGATTATTTCAAGAAAGTGAACGACACCTTCGGCCACCCCATCGGGGACCGGGTGCTACGTAGTCTGTCCATGTTCCTCAAGCAACGCCTGCGCAAGACCGACCATATCGGACGGTATGGTGGCGAGGAATTTGCCATCATTCTGCCCGATACCCGGGAGAGCGATGCCCGCAATGTACTCAACGAAATCCGTGAGCGCTTTTCGGAGCTGCAACAGCCCGCCGGAGATCGAGATTTCAATGTCACTTTCAGCTGTGGTGTTGCGGCATGGACGGGGGACAGCTCCCAGGCCCTGTGTGAGCGCGCTGACCGGGCGCTGTATAAATCCAAGGAGCTGGGCAGGAACTGTGTGACGGCAGCAACGGACTGACGCCCGGCAGTACAAAGTCTGCTGACATACCCGCCATTGCAAGCTACGGCCCCGTTCCGGTTCATCCCCGGGTGTGGCGTGGACTCCGCACCACATCCGCCACGACCGATATTGCTAGACTATGGTCTAAAAAGACGATCAAACCACCGGAAATGAAACAAACGTCTTATGGACGTCTGGCCGGCACCCTCCGACAATGATCCGCAATATGAGACTTTCCCGCTGTCACATCCGGAACGTCGAAATGTATTGATCCGAAAGCCATGAAAACGCACCATGAATGGAAAATGTCGCCATTTTCGGCGATCCTGTAGCAAATAATGGAAACAAGGCACGTATCATCATGTCGACTATACTCGTACTCCATGGGCCCAACCTGAACATGTTGGGCACCCGGGAACCGGAGCTGTATGGCCGCGAGACCCTGGCGGATATTGACGACCGGCTTCACCACCAGGCGGCACAACAGGGTCATCACCTGCTCCACCTGCAATCCAACGCGGAGTATGAGCTGATTGAACGGATCCATGATGCACGTAATGAAGGCGTGGATTTCATTATTTTCAACCCGGCGGCGTTTACCCACACCAGCGTGGCCCTGAGAGACGCCTTGCTGGCATCGGGTATTCCCTTTATCGAGGTGCATCTTTCCAACGTGCATGCGCGGGAAGCATTCCGCCATCACTCCTATTTTTCCGATATCGCCGAAGGCGTTATCTGCGGGCTGGGCAGTCAGGGGTATGACCTCGCGCTTCAGGCGGCCCTGCAGCGAATTCACTGATAGACCACAGACAAATACGGGACTTAACTGACTATGGACATTCGTAAAATCAAGAAGCTGATTGAGCTCCTGGAGGAATCCGACGTCGAGGAGCTGGAGATTCATGAGGGTGACGATTCCGTCCGCATCTCCCGTCGCGGTGAACACGCGGCCGCCACTCAGTACATGGCTCACTATCCGGCGCCAGCGCCTGCACCGCAGCCGGCTGCGGCCGCCGATGCGCCAGCACCGGCAGCCACGGAGAGCAAGCCGACCGGCCCCACTGGCCACACCGTCAATTCACCCATGGTGGGCACCTTCTATCGCTCACCGTCGCCGACGGCAAAGGCTTTCGTGGAAGTGGGTCAGGAGGTCAAAGCAGGTGAAGTGGTCTGCATCGTAGAAGCCATGAAGATGATGAACCAGATCGAATCAGACAAGAGCGGCACCGTCACCGAAATCCTGGTAGAGAACGGTCAGCCGGTAGAGTTCGACCAGCCTCTGGTCGTCATTTCCTGAACTCGGTGATTGCACATCATGGCTATGTTAGAAAAAGTTCTGATCGCAAACCGGGGAGAGATTGCACTCCGCATTCTGCGCGCCTGTAAAGAGTTGGGCATCAAGACGGTCGCCATCCACTCACAAGTCGACCGTGACCTGATGCATGTACGCCTCGCGGATGAATCCGTGTGTATCGGCCCAAACAGCGCGACGGACAGCTACCTCAACATCCCCACCATTATCAGCGCGGCGGAAGTGACCGACTCTGTCGGCATTCACCCTGGCTACGGCTTCCTCGCCGAGAACGCCGATTTCGCCGAACAGGTGGAAAAAAGCGGCTTCCGCTTCATCGGCCCCAGAGCAGAAACCATTCGCCTCATGGGCAACAAGGTGTCCGCCATTAATGCAATGATCAAGGCGGGTGTTCCCACGGTTCCCGGTTCCGATGGTCCACTGACCGACGACGAGGAGCGCACCCTGCACATTGCCCGTGAGATCGGCTATCCGGTGATGATCAAGGCCGCGTCCGGTGGCGGTGGCCGTGGCATGCAGGTGGTTCACTCGGAAGCGGCACTGCTAAAGGGTGTTCAGATTACCCAAAGCGAAGCCCGCAATGCTTTTGGCGACCCGACGGTCTACCTCGAAAAGTTCCTGGAGCATCCACGGCACGTCGAAGTTCAGGTGCTGGCTGACATGCACGGCAACTGCATCCACCTGGGTGACCGCGACTGCTCCATGCAGCGCCGCAACCAGAAAGTGATTGAAGAGGCGCCGGCTCCGAATATCAACCCGGAATCCCGCGAGCGCACGCTCAAGGCCTGCGTCGACGCCTGCAAGGAAATCGGCTACGTCGGTGCCGGTACCTTCGAATTCCTGTATCAGGACGGTGAGTTCTATTTCATCGAGATGAACACGCGGGTGCAGGTGGAGCATCCTGTTTCCGAGATGGTCACCGGCGTGGATATTGTGCGCGAACAGCTCCGCGTTGCCAGCGGCCTGCCACTGCAATACACCCAGGACGATATCCGCATTTCCGGCCACGCTCTGGAATGCCGGATCAACGCCGAAGATCCCAAGACGTTCGTACCCAGTCCGGGCAAGGTCAAGCATTTCCATGCCCCCGGCGGCAACGGCATCCGGGTCGATTCGCACCTGTACAGCGGATACACGGTACCCCCGTACTACGATTCCCTGGTGGCCAAGCTGATCACCTGGGGCGATGACCGAGAGATTGCTCGTCGGCGCATGAAGAACGCCCTGGATGAGCTGGTTGTCGAAGGCATCAAGACCAATCAACCCCTGCATAGAAAACTGGTACGCGATGGTGGCTTTAAACAGGTAGACTTCACCATCCATTACCTGGAAAAACTGATGCGGGATTGAACCAAACATGCCTTGGATACAACTACAGATCCCAGCTGATCCGGACAACGCGGATCAGCTGGAAGATCTGCTCATGGAGATGGGTGCCGAAGCCGTCTCCATGGAAGACGCAGCTGACCAGCCGCTATACGAGCCCGACCCCGGCACCACCCCACTATGGCACCAGACCAGCGTCACCGGCCTGTTCGACTCGGAACGGGACATCGACCAGCTGTGCGCTGCGGTCAGCGATGCCTGGCATCAGCAGACCCAGCAATCCCTGCCAGAGATTGCCGTGTCCCTGGTGGAAGACAAGGACTGGGAGCGTGCCTGGATGGACGACTTTCAACCTTTGCAGTTCGGCGAACGGCTGTGGATTGTCCCCAGCTGGCACGACGCTCCCGACCCTGACGCGGCCAACCTGATGCTCGACCCCGGTCTGGCTTTTGGCACCGGCACCCATCCTACCACCGCCCTTTGCCTGCAGTGGCTGGACGGCCAGGACGTGCAGGATAAACAGGTAATCGATTACGGTTGCGGCTCCGGCATTCTCGGCCTGGCAGCGTTGTTACTGGGCGCTGATCACGTTATTGGCGTGGATACAGACCCACAGGCGCTGGAAGCCAGCCGCGACAACTCTCAGCGTAACGGCGTCGAAAACCGTCGCCTGGACCTGTACCTGCCCGAGCATGAACCCGATACCAAAGCGGATATCATGCTGGCCAACATCCTGGCCCAACCGCTGATCGGCCTTGCGCCGCATCTGGCCGCCCGGGTCAAACCCGGCGGCGACCTGGTGCTCTCCGGGATTCTGGCCAACCAGGCACGCGAGGTCATGGAGGCCTATGAACCCTGGTTTGTGATGGATGAGCCCGAACAACAGGAAGAGTGGATACGCCTCACAGGACGACGTAGCGACAGGTGACGAATCCATTGTGAACGACTAAACTCCGTGACTCGTAGCGAAGTCGCTTACAGGAACGAAGCATGACCCAAAGCAGCCTGCAGACACAGTGCCCCAATTGCGATACCCGGTTCCGGGTAACGGATGAGCAACTCAGCATTGCCAGAGGCAAAGTGCGCTGCGGAAACTGCATGGAAGTCTTCAACGCAGTGGAGCACCAGGTAAAACCCGCTGCGTCAACGACACCGTCGCAACCCACTCCGCCTGCTTCGCCGGATACAGAACCGGCCAGCTCCGCCAGCGGCTTCTCTGCAGACGATGATTTTGTCTTCGCCGACAATCCTGAAGAGGATGCAGAAGAAGGACGATACGCCGGCTCCCGGATGACCTTCTCCGACGATGAGCTCAGTGACAGCTTTCGGTCCGTTGACAAAGAAGCCAAATCGGAATTTGATGCCGAGGACAATCGTACCGACGATGATATCGATGAGAGCTGGGCCGAAGCCATGCTTGTCGACGATGACATCAGCGGAGGACACAGCGGTTTGTCAGCCACCCGTGAGCCTGAGCCACTGGCAGAACCCGATGACGAGCCGCAACCGGAAATCGAGCCTTCCGTCCCGCCCGGTGCGGGCAGTGAGTCCCAGGAAGATCAGACGCCATCCGAAGATGCGCCGGCTACTCCGACCGATACCGCCCTCGACCTCAGCCTCGAGCCCACAAGGGACCATCGAGAGACAGTGGCTGTCGAAAGCCCCGTAATAGATGAAGCCGACACGGAGGAGCCGCTGACATCCCACCATCCCTACAGCGACCTCCGGCGGGAACCCGTCTCCGTTCATCGCAGCTCCGGTGGACGCGTGCGTACGATAGCATGGAGCCTGGTGGTATTGGCACTGATGGGCGTATTGGTGGCTCAGGTTGCCTGGTTCCAGTTTGACCGTCTGTCCTCAATCCCTGAATTGAGGCCTTTTTACGAAAGAGGCTGCGAACTGGCCGGCTGTGAACTCAAGCCTCTGATTGACGTCGATGCCATCCAGAGTCGCAAACTGGTGGTTCGAACCAATCCCGACAACCGCAGCCAACTGCTGGTGGAAGCCGTGATTATCAATCGGGCCACGTTTTCTCAACCTTTCCCCGCCATTGCCCTCACCTTCTCCAACCTGAACGGAGACGTGGTTGCTCAAAGCGTGTTCACTCCGGATGAATACATCGCCGGCGAAGGTCATGAATTGTCAGCCATGCCAACGGACACGCCGGTGCGAATTGCGATCAATATCCGGGATCCGGGCAGGGATGCGGTGAACTACAACATTGCCTTTCGGGCCTACAACCCCGAGTAAGCCAACATTCACTCGTTAACCACGGCAGACGCCATCGAACAGACTAAAAGTCAACCAGAAAGCACGAAAAATAATCAATTTTTTCACCCCTTTGCCCCTTCAATCACCGGCGTCCCGGCGGTATCATTACCGCCCTTCGGATCAGGATCGGTCACTTATTGAGCAATCGTTCCATTCCGACCCTTGCTTAAACCGCTGTGACACGGACTCAGATCATGCTGCCAACGGCAAAAATCGGGCCGTACACCTTGCCCAACCCGCTGATTGTTGCACCCATGGCGGGTGTGACGGACCGCCCGTTCCGTCTGCTGTGCCGGAACATGGGAGCCGGGCTGGCCGTATCGGAAATGGTCATAGCGGACAGCAAGCTCTGGCACACGCGTAAATCCAGGACCCGCATGGACCATGCCGGCGAACCGGAACCCAGGTCGGTCCAGATTGCCGGCGGCGACCCCGAGATGCTGGCCCACGCCGCGAAACTGAATGCCGAGTACGGGGCCCAGATCATTGATATCAACATGGGTTGCCCCGCCAAGAAAGTCTGTAACAAGGCAGCGGGTTCCGCGCTGATGAAGGACGAAAGTCTAGTCAGAGAGATTCTGGAGGCCGTCGTCGCCGCCGTGGATATCCCCGTCACCCTGAAGATGAGGACTGGCTGGGACCGGGACCATCGTAACGCGCCCCTGATCGCGCGCATGGCAGAAGATGCAGGCATACAGGCACTGGCGGTTCACGGCCGCACTCGTAAGGACGCTTACAAAGGTGACGCCGAGTACGACACCATTGCGGAAGTAAAATCCCGCGTCAGCATTC
Source organism: uncultured Marinobacter sp. (assembly GCF_947259545.1). GTDB lineage: Bacteria > Pseudomonadota > Gammaproteobacteria > Pseudomonadales > Oleiphilaceae > Marinobacter. The sequence goes on along the minus strand of NZ_CAMYMK010000002.1, from coordinate 116,053 downwards.
CGGTGTTTGCCAACGGCGATATCACGTCCCCGGAGAAGGCAAAACTGGTACTCCAGCACACCGGCGCCGACGGTCTGTTGATTGGCCGGGCAGCTCAGGGCCGGCCCTGGATCTTCCGGGAAATCCTGCATTTCCTGGAGACCGGAAAACACCTGGCGGCGCCTCCGCTGGCCGAGGTAGAAGAGATCCTGACACAGCACCTGGATGCCCTGCACCAGTTTTATGGGGACTTCATGGGTGTGCGCATAGCCAGAAAGCACGTGGGCTGGTACCTGCAGTCACACGACGAGAGCAAACAGTTCCGCAAACGCTTCAACGCCCTGGACGAGGCGGCGGAGCAAAGAGACAGCATTCAACAGTACTTTGCAGGCTTACGAAATGGAGAGGTATTCGCAGCATGACCGCTGAGACTTTGGCAAACGACAACCTGAGCACATCGGCCAACGATGACATTCATCAGTTGCAGACGGTGAACAGCAGCGGCAACAGCGTCACCCTGCGTGACAGCGTAGAAGTTGCCCTGAAAAACTACTTTGCCCAGCTGGACGGAGCACCCGTCACAGAGGTGTATCAGCTGGTGCTGTCCGAAGTGGAGGCGCCCCTGTTGGAGCAGGTGATGAAGTACACCCGCAACAACCAGACCAAGGCCTCCACCATGCTTGGCCTGAATCGCGGCACCCTGCGCAAGAAGCTTAAGCAATACGGTCTGCTATAATCCAGCTACCCGATTGAAACGAGGGCCTCCCGGACACCATTCGCGAGGCCCTTATTCGTTCATCCCCAGCTAAAGAATGTGACCAACCCATGGCAAACCAGGCTAACACTCCCGTCCGTCGCGCGCTGATCAGCGTCAGTGACAAATCCGGCATTGTCGACTTCGGCCGTGCCCTGACCGAGCGCGGTATTGAACTGCTCTCCACCGGTGGTACTTTTCGCCTTCTGAAGGAAAACAACATTCCGGTCACCGAGGTGTCCGATTACACCGGCTTCCCGGAAATGATGGACGGCCGGGTGAAAACCCTGCACCCGAAAATCCATGGCGGCATTCTCGGTCGGCGGGGAACCGATGACAGCATTATGGGCGAACACGGCATTAACCCCATTGATATGGTGGTGGTGAACCTCTATCCGTTCGAAGACACCGTGGCCAATCCGGACTGTGACCTGCCCACCGCGATCGAAAACATCGATATCGGTGGCCCGACCATGGTGCGTGCCGCCGCCAAGAATCACAACGATGTGGCCATCGTGGTCAATGCATCGGACTACAGCCGGGTGCTGGCAGAGCTGGAAGAAAACGATGGTCAACTGACCTACAACACCCGCTTCGACCTGGCGGTCAAAGCCTTCGAGCACACCGCCGGCTACGACGGTGCCATCGCCAACTACCTTGGCGGGCGCACCCCGGACAATGACAACGCTGACTTCCCCCGCACCTTCAACGCCCAGTATGTAAAGGTTCAGGACATGCGTTATGGGGAAAACCCCCACCAGCGCGCCGCCTTCTACGCTGAGCGTAGTCCGAAGGAGGCCTGCGTTGCCACCGCCAAGCAGCTTCAGGGCAAAGAACTGTCCTACAACAATGTGGCTGACACCGATGCGGCACTGGAATGCGTGAAACCCTTCGCGGATCCCGCCTGCGTTATCGTCAAGCACGCGAACCCCTGTGGGGTTGCCATTGGTACCGACATTGGTCAGGCCTATGATCTGGCCTTTGCCACCGACCCCACATCTGCCTTTGGCGGCATCATCGCGTTTAACCGGGAACTGGATGCTGATACCGCCAAGGCCATTATTGACCGGCAGTTCGTGGAAGTAATCATTGCCCCGACTATCGCCCCGGAAGCGGTAGAACTGGTTGCAGCAAAGAAAAACGTGCGCCTGCTGGCCTGCGGCGAACTTGATGACGAGCGCGCCAAATCCATGGACTACAAGCGCGTCACCGGCGGCCTGCTGGTCCAGGACCGGGATCTGGGCATGGTGGCCATGGAAGACGTTAAGGTAGTGACTGAGCGTCAGCCTTCCGAGCAGGAACTGAACGACCTGCTGTTCGCCTGGGAAGTGGCCAAGTACGTCAAATCCAACGCCATTGTCTACGCCAGGGCCGGTCGCACCATCGGTGTCGGCGCTGGCCAGATGAGCCGCGTCTACAGCGCGAAAATTGCCGGCATCAAGGCCGCCGATGAAAACCTGGAAGTGAAAGGTTCCGTTATGGCTTCCGATGCCTTCTTCCCGTTCCGGGATGGCATCGACGCTGCCGCACAAGCCGGCATTACCGCCGTGATCCAGCCCGGTGGCTCCATGCGCGACCAGGAAGTGATCGACGCCGCTAACGAACATGGCATTGCCATGGTGTTCACCGGCATGCGCCATTTCCGGCATTAATCCGACAAACAGGAAAACGACTATGAATATTCTTGTTATTGGCGCCGGCGGCCGTGAACACGCACTGGCCTGGAAAGCCGCCCAGTCTGCGGATGCTGACCGGGTCTTCGTGGCCCCAGGCAACGCCGGCACCGCCCGGGAACCGGGCCTGGAGAACATCAACATCGACGTTATGGACCTGGACGGTCTGGCGGATTTTGCTGCCGCCAACAACGTGGGCCTGACCATTGTCGGTCCGGAGGCCCCTCTGGTCGCCGGTATCGTCGACAAGTTTGAAGCACGCGGCCTTCGGGTCTTTGGCCCCAGTGCCGGGGCGGCACAGCTGGAGGGCTCCAAGGCCTTCACCAAGGACTTCCTGGCACGCCAGAACATTCCCACCGCCGCTTACGCCAACTTTACCGATGTTGACGACGCCCTCGCCTATGTACGCGAACAAGGCGCTCCCATTGTGGTCAAGGCCGACGGCCTGGCGGCAGGCAAGGGCGTGATTGTGGCCATGACCCTGAAAGAAGCGGAAGACGCCATCCGTGACATGCTCGCCGGCAATGCCTTCGGTGACGCCGGTAGCCGGGTTGTCATCGAGGAATTCCTGGACGGCGAGGAAGCCAGCTTCATCGTCATGGTGGACGGCGAACACGTCCTGCCCATGGCTACTTCCCAGGATCACAAACGGGTTGGCGACGGAGACACCGGACCCAATACCGGTGGCATGGGCGCCTACTCACCGGCTCCGGTGGTGACGGCGGATATTCATCAGCGCATTATGGATGAGGTGATCTACCCGACCGTGCGTGGCATGGCGGCCGAAGGCCACCCGTACAAGGGCTTCCTGTACGCCGGCCTGATGATCGACAGCTCCGGCTCCCCCAAGGTGATTGAGTTCAACTGCCGCTTCGGCGACCCGGAAACCCAGCCGATCATGTTGCGCATGAAGTCCGATCTGGTGGAACTGTGTGGTGCCGCCATTGATGGCAAACTGGAACAGTGTGACTCCGAATGGGATGACCGCGCCTCTGTCGGCATTGTACTGGCGGCCGGTGGCTATCCTGGCAGTTACAACAAGGGCGACGCTATCTCCGGCCTGCCGGAAACCGAAACCGAAGGCGAAAAAGTATTCCACGCCGGGACTCGGCTAAACGGAGACCAGGTGGTCACCAACGGCGGACGAGTGCTCTGTGCAACGGCACTGGGCAATACCGTCACCGAAGCCCAACAGCGTGCCTACGAACTGGCCTCACAGATCCAATGGAATGGGGCGTTCTATCGCAAGGATATAGCATTCCGGGCCATCGCCCGGGAAACCGACTGAGACCGATCCAGACTACCTCTCCACAATCCCCGGCCTCCCCGGGGATTGTTTCCTTCTACACCCCCGACTCACTCCGGGCCCCCTCCGCGCATCTGGCCCATACTCCCAGTTGACTCTGTCATTAAACCCCCGTAATCTCCCGCCGACATTGTTGCAAATGATTATTATTTTAATACTCATATCCACATACGAATGGAGATCAACTGCATGTTCAAGCACTCCCCCTTGTCACTAGCAGTGGCAGTTTGCCTTGCTCCCGGCGCCAGCTGGGCGGCAAATAATGAAGAGCCCAAAGCCCTTCAGCCCATGGAAATCATTGGTGAGGCATCCGCGGCCCAGACACTGCCGGGATCCGGCTACGTTGTCGGTGAGGAACAGATGGAGGTTGAGGTCGTCACTGACATCCACCAGGTGCTGAAAACCGTCCCGGGTGTATACGTGCGTGAGGAAGAAGGCTATGGCCTGCGTCCCAATATAGGTATTCGCGGAGCCACTGCCGAGCGCAGCAGCAACGTGACACTGATGGAGGACGGTATCCTGATCGCTCCGGCGCCCTACTCCAATCCCGCTGCGTACTACTTCCCGACAATGAAGCGCATGTCCTCAGTTGAAGTGCTCAAGGGCGCCCCCCTGCTGCGTCATGGCCCGCAAACCACGGGCGGTGTCGTTAACCTGATTTCAACGCCAATTCCCGAAAAGCGTCAGGGGCAGCTGGAAGCCGTTACCAATGAGCGAGGCTCCACAGACGTTCATGCAAGCTTCGGTGATGTAGCTGGCGATTGGGGATACCTGCTGGAGACCGTGCAGCGCTCTGGACAGGGTTTCAAGAATATTGATAGCAGCAACCGCGATACCGGTTTCGATATCGAGGACTATGTTGGCAAGGTCCGTTGGCAGGGTGAACGCCAGAGCGTAATCGCCAAACTGCAGTACTCCGAGGAGACTTCCAATGCCAGCTACCTTGGCCTCACCGATGCAGACTTTGACCAGGACCCTGATCGCCGCTATGGCCTGTCCAGCATCGATCAGATGAACAACGAACATTACGGCTTCAGCCTGACCCACCAATTTGCCTGGACGGACACTCTGAGCAGTACCACCACCCTCTACCGCAACGAGTTCGAGAGAAACTGGTTCAAACTCAGCGGTGGCGGAACCTTCGTCGATCAGGCAAACGCCGGTGACGCTATTGCTCAGGGCATTCTCGACGGTAACGTGGACGTCGCTGGACTTGATTACAAAAACAACGCCCGTGAATACGTGTCCGAAGGTCTGCAGACCAACGTCGACATCGACCTGGGCGCACACCGGGTTTCCGTCGGCGCCCGTTACCACGAAGATGAAATGGACCGCTTCCAGCCGGTAGATGTTTACGACCAGGTCAACGGCTCCCTCGTGTTCCAGAACACCGTTGCTCCCACCGGTGGCAATAACCGCTTCGAGACCGGCGAGGCCCTGAGCCTCTGGATTCTTGACAGCTGGCAGGCTACCGACAGGCTCGCCCTGAACTTCGCCCTCCGCTACGAGGACGTGGAAACCAGCCGCACTCAGTACGCCGACGCAGGGCGCACGACCGTAGACGGTACCCGCAGCAACAACAGCAGCGAGCTTCTGCCAGGCGCTTCCTTCACCTACGATCTGTCCCAAAGCTGGCAGGTACTCGGTGGCGTGCATCGCGGCTTCTCCCCCCTTGGTGGCGGCGCTAAAGAAAATGAAGATCCGGAAACCAGTGACAACTATGAGCTCGGTGCCCGCTACTTTGGCGAGGCATTCTTTGCAGAGATGATCGGCTTCTACAGCGACTTCTCCAACAAAGCAGAGAACTGTTCTGTGGGCTCCCCCTGTAGCAATGGCGCCACGTCAGGCAGCTTTGTAACGGGTGAGGCGGAGATTGCCGGTGTCGAATTCCAACTGGAGACCGGAACCCGGGCCGGTGAGTTCTATGTGCCCGTCAACTTCACCTACACGTACACACAGGCGGAAATCAGTAAAGATAATGCTGCATCGGGCCTGCAGAAGGGTGAGCAACTCAAGGACGTACCCGAGAACCAGCTGAGCCTGCGGGTAGGTCTTGAGCATCAGAATGGCTGGGACAACTACCTGGTGGCCAGTTATCTGGATGAGATGTGTGTCAGCGCAGGCTGCAACAACACATCCACCAGCCTGGATGAAACCGAGTCCCTGTTCGTTGTCGACTATATCAGCCGCTACGCCCTAACACCGAGCGCAGATGTCTTCTTCAAGGTAGACAACCTGCTCGACGAACGGAGCATTGTGTCACGACTGCCCGATGGCGCTCGGCCGAACCTGCCGCGCACAGCGTCGCTGGGCGTGAGCGTCAGTTTCTGAGCCCAGCCTCACGTCTCCACTCAGGTATTTCGCCCGGTCATTGACCGGGCTTTTTTTTGCGGTACTGTTAGCAACCCGAGTTTGATAGAAGGAACTGCGCATGCACCGGTCTTCACTTCCCATTGTCCTGCTGATTTTCATCAGCCTGTTTCTGACAGCCTGCTCCCGTCAGAGTATTTATGAGACGGCCATCGAATGGGAACGTTCCCGCGCCGGGCTGACGGAGGACCGCATCCAGATTGGTGAGCTGGACATCGCCTATCTACGAAATCAAAAGATCACCAATGGTACTCCTGTGGTTCTATTACACGGTTTTGGAGCCAATAAAGACAACTGGATCCGCTTTGCCGGAGAGCTGACCGACGACTTCAACGTCTATGCCATCGACCTACCCGGTCACGGTGACAGCAGTAAGGAACTGGACCTTGGTTACCGTTTCGAGGATCAGGTGCAGCACGTGTCCCGCATTATAGCCGCGCTGGACATCGACCAGCCGCACATGATGGGCAACTCCATGGGGGGAGCCATCACTGCCCTCTATGCCGCAACCTTTCCCGGCCAGGTCCGTTCTGCAGTCCTGTTCGATCCGGCCGGAATCTTCGAGTATGACAGTGAGCTCGTGGAGCTGGTGACAGAAGGGGATAACCCATTGATTCCCAAGAAGCCCGGGGATTTCGATCGGCTTCTGGACTTTGCCCTGGAAAAAAGGCCATTTGCGCCCTGGCCGATCCTCGATGTGATGGAAGAAAAAGCCATCGCCAACCGTGAAGTCAATGAGGTGATCTTCGCCGCCATTCGGGACAGCGGCTACGAACCAGGTTTCCGCAACGACATCGAGCGCATTGAGGCACCGGTACTGGTAGTGTGGGGAAAGAAAGACCGCGTAATCAATTATCGCAATTCCGATATTTTTGTCGAGCGCATTCCCCATGCCCGAAAGGTCCTATTGGATGGCGTAGGCCATGCACCCATGATAGAAGTGCCGGAAGAATCCGCTAGACTGTTCCGACAGTTCATTCAATCCAGTAATTGATCCAACAGAAGACCACCATGCCCGAAGCTATCTGGATTACATTCGCCTTTGGCCTGGGGCTATTGGTGAAAACCGTTGGTTTGCCGCCCTTGGTCGGATACCTGGCGGCCGGGTTCTTGCTAAGTGGTCTGGCAGCCCCCCTTAACATTACGGTGGAGGCGACCAACGCACTGGAGCATATTGCTCATCTCGGTGTCCTGTTGTTGCTGTTCACCGTGGGGCTCAAACTCAAGCTGCGCTCCATCATCAGCACCGAGGTCATAGGCGGCAGCCTGTTCCACTTTGCGATCACCTGTGCTGTGTTTGCGCCAGGACTGCACTGGTTGATGGACCTGACATGGCAGACTGCCGTGTTACTGTCCATTGCCCTGTCTTTTTCCAGTACCGTACTCGCTGCCAAGGTTCTGGAAAGCAAACGGGAACTGCGGGCGTTTCATGGCCGTGTCGCCATTGGCATCCTGATCATGCAGGACCTGATCGCCCTGGTCGTCATGAGCCTGGCTGCTGGACAGACACCTTCGCAATGGGCACTCGTGGTCTTTGGCCTGCCCCTGCTCCGCCCCCTCCTTTTCCGGCTTTTGGACGCCAGCGGCCACGACGAGTTGCTGGTCCTTCTGGGACTGTTGCTAGCCCTGGCCCTCGGAGGGCTTGGTTTTGAGGCCGTCGGCTTAAGCCCGGAACTGGGGGCCCTGGTGTTTGGCGCCATGCTTGCCAACCACCCGCGTTCCCAGGAGCTGTCCAAGTCCCTGTGGAGCGTCAAGGAAGTTTTCCTGGTCGGTTTTTTCCTGCAGATCGGCATCGGGGGACTGCCGGACGGCAACGCATTGTTATTCGCTCTGATCGCATCACTGGTGTTGCCGTTAAAAGGCGCGCTGTTCTTCTTTCTGTTACTCGCCTTCCGGCTGCGAGCCCGCAGCAGCTTTCTGAGCGCCCTGTCGCTCACCAATTACAGCGAGTTTGGACTGATTGTCGCCAGTGTCGCTCTGCCAGAGTGGCTGGTGCCACTCGCCCTCACGGTCGCGATTTCCTTCCTTGTTTCCGCGCCGGTCAATCGCTTTGCCCACACGCTCTATGAGCGCTTCAATACCCGCCTGACGCCTTACGAGGGCAGACGCCATCACCCGGACGAACAGCCGATCTCCCTGGGAAGCACAAAAGTACTGATCATGGGGATGGGACGGACAGGCACTGCAGCCTACGACCACCTGTCGGACGAAGAACCCCGTGTTATGGGGCTCGACTCTGACCCGGCTAAAGTATCCCAGCACCAGAAAGCCGACCGTAATGTGGTCTTCGCAGACGCAGAGGACATCTCCTTCTGGCAGGGTCTCCATATGCCGGCTGTTGAGGCAGTTATCCTTACTATGGGTGATATAGAGGGCAAGCTCATTGCCGCCAGGAATCTCCGCAAGAAGGGCTTTTCCGGATACATTGTGGCTCACACTCTGTACGAGGATGAAGCCCAGCAGATCCGCGCGGCAGGCGCAGACCAGGCCTACCTCACTATGAGTGAAACCGGCGTGGCGCTGGCCAGCCAATTGAAAAAACGGCAGAGTAAGCCGCCGCACAGCAACAGAGCCGAGTCCTGATGTCGGCGCCAGCGAAGTCCAGCGGCAGCCGGATGACCCAGATGACCTGCCTACACGAGCAACGTCTGGACCTCGCCTTTCAGGCACTCAAGGCAACCGGAGCCACCCGTGTGCTGGATCTCGGGTGTGGCTCTGGCTCCCTGTTGTACCGACTGCTTTCCGACCCCCAATTTCAGGAAGTAACCGGACTGGAAAACTCCGGCCTTTCATTGCAACAGGCCCGCACGATCCTGGCCACCTACCTTTCCGAGAGTGCCCCCCGTATCCAGCTGATCCGCGGCTCCTATGCCGAGAGTAACCCGGCGCTGGCCGGATATGATGCAGCCGCCATGGTGGAAACCATTGAACATGTGCATCCCGGGGCACTCTCCCGGGTAGAAACAGTGGTTTTTGGAGAATACCGGCCACGCTACCTGTTCATGACCACACCTAATCGTGAATACAACCCGCTGTTTGGTTTGGCGGCCGATCAATTTCGCGAGGAGGACCACCGGTTCGAATGGGATCGCTGCAAGTTTCGTCGCTGGGCCAGTGGTGTAGCAAAACGCAATGGCTATCAGGTGGAGTTTGGCGGCATCGGGGAATGCCATCCGGAATTTGGCCACCCAACTCAGACAGCGGTCTTCACCCAACGGGACTGAATCCGACGAATACCCTATTTAGGGGATTTTGCCTCGCCTTGCTTTTGCAATAGTCACCCGGCAAACACCAATAAATCGATACGGGTGATCGAAATGCATTCATTCAAACGGTTAGCATTGTTATCGGCGATTACGGCCAGTCTGGCGGTTACCGGCTGCAGTAATTCGTCCAGCAGCAGCGACGATACGGCGGACACAACAGGCACAGAGGTAGGCGGCAAAGTAACAGCGCCAGGCGGCATGGTCGCCCAGCTGGAATCAAGGTCTCCGCTTGAGGTGGCGGTTGCGTTTTTTGTTCCAGGCGCTGCTGCAGCCATCACCGGACTCGAGCCAGTGGACGGAGCGGATGTCGAACTCATCCGTGTTGATAACGCCGGTAACCAGGTCGGTGACGTGCTGGCCCGGACAACCACCTCCATCACCGGCGACTACACCCTGACAGTGCCCGATGGTACCAGCCTTGCCGGCAATCTCATTGTGCGGATAACCGGCAGCAACAACCAACAATTACGCTCCCAGGTGGTCGACCAGGAGGTGGACATTGATCCGATATCGGAGTTTGTCCTGCAGAAATTTATCGACAGGGGAGCCGATCTCGACAGCCTGGAAACCGATAAAGTTGTCAAGTTGCGCGGCCAGGCGGATGAATTTGACCTGACCGCAGAGGCGGATCTTTCGTCAATGTTCGCCAAACTGGATGAGGAAATCGGTGACTTCGTCGAAGGCCAGGTGGATTCCATTTCCACACCCGAAGGGGACGTCACTGAAATCGCCGGCGATTTTCGCAGCTCTGCCCTGAACCTGGAGTTGCACGATTCCGATGGTCAGGGCTTTGGCAGCTTCGCCACCGATACATACAGTGACGATTTCACCTTTACTGACAACGGTGATGGCGAGGTGGGCGTGACCCTGAGCGCCAATGCCTCGGCCTACGCCTTCCTGGGCGGCGCCGACGATGGCAGCGCGATGGTGGAGTACTTCCCGGAACTCGCGGATAACGAGACTGAGTCCTTCACCGGCACCTACAGCAGCAATGGCGTGCTGACGCTGGATGGCGAGTTCGAAGAGGATATCGATGGCGACTTCGGCTTCCGCCACCCACCCGTGACCTATCGGCTGCAGAAGAACACAGAGAACAACCTGTTCTTCCTGCTTGCGCAGGAGGCCGCGGTCCGCTACCGCACCATCGACACCGATGAAGACGGTGAGAAAGATGCCGTCGACCCGGATCAGAAGGACGGTGACGAAGTCATGCGCTCCCTGGAATACTTTGCCCGCCTGCCAGAAAACGCCACAAACAGCGACCTGAGTGGTGATTTTGGTTTGATCAGCCTGTCCACTTACCTGGAAGAGGGCGCCGGCATTCGTGTCGAGAGCGAACAAAGCACGGTCAACTTTGACGGTGCCGGTAACTTTACCCTGAGCGGTGGCAGTCTTCTTGAAATCAACCGCGACGCCACCGGCGGCACTACCACACTGTCCAGCACCCCTGATGGTGGATCAGGATCTATCACTTTGGAGGCTGATGGCACCATCAGCGATATCGGAGGGCCAGCCAATGGCTTTATCAACGATACCTTCGACTTCCTGGCTGTACCGGATTTCGACGGGGCCAACCCCAACGATGGCACTGACTTCGCAGATATCCAGCATACCCTGATGGTCAAACTACCAGACGGCTCGGCACCGAGCCTGACCGACCGCACCTACCGGGTATTTTTGCTGTCGGTGACCTTCAGGGACAATGGCAGCATTTTCCTCAACAACACGGGCTTTGACTCCACCGTGACCTTCACCAACGAAACAGCGGCGGAGATTACGGCCGATTATGTCTCCGTCGTGAAAAGTGGAGGTCTCGCCGCGGAAGTGGGCAAAGAGACCTTTGCGCTGGATAATACTCTGGATGTCAGCGTCACCGGTGGCGGAGCACTCAGCATGAGCGCGTCCCAGGCCAGTGGTGGAGACGGTGTAACCACCATGGATGGCTTCATCAGCCACGATGGGTCCCTGGGCGTGCTACGTACGTCTTTTGATCCAGACGGCACGGGACCAGTAGCTTTCGAAGAACTGGGACTGGTCGTTTTGGTCGAGCTACCCTGATTCTTCCCAAGCAATGCGAGGGCGAACTTGGCGCCCCCGCATTGCTTGGCAATCTACCTGTTATCAGATCATACCCGGGCTCAGCGAACTCTTCGCCAGGCCGTCAGCTCGGCAATCGTGTGCTGAAACTTGCGCCGGGTTTCCCGGATCACAAATGTCACATCCATCGGGGGCTGGATCAGCTCGAAATGATCGGACAATATGTCCCGCATGCCATCCAATACACTCCTCGGTTGCCCGTTCAGTTCGAAACCGCCAATCCAGTTGTTTCGGGGTGTGAATTCCTCCATCAGGGTGTAGGGGGAACTGATAACCAGTGTACCTCCTATCGCAAGACGTTCGTGGATGCCGGCAAGAAACGATCCGGGGGCCTGTAGCCGGTCGATCAAGTTACCAGCAAAAATCAGGTCATAATCCTGATGTTCCGCCGACAGCTGACAGGCATCTTCCGTGGCGAACGACACCCGCTCGGCGGCCCTGGCCAGGCCCAGCTCTTCCAGGCTTATGGTCACTCGCTCACCCAGTTCACCTTCATCCCGGCGGAAGTAATCGATTTCACCGTGTTGCTTGAGGTGATGGGCGGCATCCACAAACCGCTTGGAAAGATCGATGCCCACGACCTCTTCAAACACCCGGCCCAGTTCAAAGGCCGTGCGGCCCACGGCGCACCCCAGATCCAGCGCTTTGCGCTTGTCCCGCCCAGCCATCATTTCCTGACAGATACCGGCACATCGTGCGGGGTAATTACTCACGCCAAAATAGTGATCGCCGAAATGAAATCCCAAATACTGACTGAGCAGTTCATCGGTTTCGTACACGTTCATGGTTGGTCCTCAGCAGTGTTTCGGTCACGCACAACTGCGGAACCCGGTGTAGACGTCGCTTCTCATGGGCAGATACGCCTGCCGATAGGTACCCCGAATCAGTGAGGCGGACGTGGCGCAGCTGCCACCGCGTGTGACCTTGTGGTCACCGAACTGCAGTGTCGACATGAATGGGTACATATCGATCCTGAAGCCGTCGTAGGGGAAAAACTGGCTACTGGTCCATTCCCAGACAGTACCGATCATCTGGCGACAACCAAACGGGCTCTCTCCCTCAGGGTAATCCCAGACCGGATTTTGTGCCATGGTGCGACCACTCATATCGGCACGTGCCGGGCCCACCGGGTCGTTCCCCCAGGGGAATCGGCGGAAAGGCTCACCAGGCCGGTTACCCAACGCTGCGACTTCCCACTCATATTCAGTCGGCAGCCTCCGGCCAGCCCAACGACACCAAGCTTCCGCTTCCCAGTAGCTCACATGGATCACCGGAGCGTCCAGGTTCAGCGGTTGCCAGTCATCGAAAAGGCGCTCCTGCCATTGGTTGTCGTGCCAGCGCCAGTAGAGCGGCTGTTTCGGCAGGTGCATCAGCGGACCGGCACAGTTATGGACCAGTGAAACATCGATCTCGGTCTGCAGCCACTTGCGCCCCCCGAAGGACCAGAGTTCGGGGCGCCGGTATCCACCATCCTCGACAAAATCGAGAAACTCCCGATTGGACACCGGTAGACGGGAGATCGCGAAGGACTCCAGCTCCACCTCAAAACCGGGCTTCTCATTATCAAATGCAAAATCATTGGTAGCGTATTCCGGGGACTCGCCGGGCATCCCGATCACCCATCGACCTGCCGGGATGGTGACATCGCCGTCAACCCGGTCGCCGGGCGCAACGCGTTCAGGATTATGGTCGGGAGGTGCGGGATACCCCACTGTCTGTCGGCACCAAATCAATGACTCGATATGCATGTTCTGGTGGAAGATGGCGTAACGGTACAGATACAGTTCCTCGTCGGTCAGCGGCTTACTGTTAATCCGCTCCTTCAGACGATCATAGATGGTATCGAAATAGGCCAGGGTGTCCTCACGGCCAGGGAACAGCTCCCGGCACCAGCGATCCTTGTGGTCAACATGGAACGAATCCCACAGGTCATCCATGGAGGGATCATAGCTTGACGTTCCATCCAACAGGTTAAACACAAACACTTCGTAGAAAAAAACGGCATGCCCCATCTCCCACAATGGGGGATTAACGCCAGGGTGATAGGGCACATCAAGCATGTCATCTGGCAACGAGGTAATCAGCGCCCGTGTACGTTGTCGGGTATGATCCAGTTCGGCCAACAGGGTTGCTTTGTCCACGCTCTCGCTCTCCATACACGCCGGTCTGATAGTACGATAACAAACTGCCCGCCGGATGAGTGTCCGGACGTTGAATTTTTACCATGTTTCTTGCCAGTCCGTGGCTGACCTACCCCCAGACCAGCATGATCATGGGCACGGCCACTACTGTCACCAGAACTGACATGGGTAGCCCCAGACGCCAATAGTCTCCGAACCGGTACCCTCCCGGCTCCATAACCAGCGCATTGGACTGATGGCCGATGGGCGTCAGGAATGCACAGGATGCTCCCACGGCAACAGCCATCAACACCGCGTCGGAGGCCATGCCCAGCTCCGCCGACAGGCTGAGTGCAATAGGTGCCACAAGGATCGCCGCAGCCGCGTTATTAACCACGTTGGACAGCAGCATGGTGCCCACCAATACCACCGTAAGTACAACGGCCGGTGCCAGCCCTTCACTCAGCGCCAGCACCTGCGTGGCAATCAGCTCGGCACCGCCGGTGGTTTCCAGCGCCTGACCAACCGGAATCATTGCGGCAAGCAGAACGATGACTGACCAATCGATGGCCTTGTAGGCGTCAGGGGCGCTAAGCAGGCCCGTCAGCACCATCGACAATGCACAGCCGACCAGTGCCACCGGTGGTGACAGCCAACCGGCGACAATAGTGACGATGGCAGCGATGAACAGGCCACCGGCCAACGGCGCATTGCGATCCCGCCCCAGCCTGAGCCCGCGCTCAGCCAATGGTAGGCATCCCAATCGCTGCAGGGTCCCGCTGAGGGAATCCTCGTGCCCTTGCACTAACAGGATATCCCCGGCCTGAATATGCACATCTCCCAGCCGACGCTTTAACCGGTGCCCCTGACGCGCCAGTGCAACAATGTTAACACCGTGGTATTCCCTCAGGTTAAGGCGGTTGGCCGTCTGCCCTACCAGGCTTGACTCGGGGGTAACCACGACCTCCATAAGCCGCACTTCGCCGGCAGACAGTTCCTTGCGGGATCGGGCTGCGGACTCTTCCTGCGCGGATTCATCACCCTCGTCGTCACTGGCACTGGCAAGGGCGAGCCCCGTGTGATCCAGAAATTCCTGCAGGCTCTCCGTGTCGGCCTCCACCAACAGGACATCACCCTCTTTGAGGACCTTATAGGTGGATGGCGCCAATGACCGGCTTTCTCCCCGGATCAGGGCAAGAACGACCACATCCTCCTCACTGTCAGCGTCGGTTAACAGGTTGTGGAGGGTGCCCCCAGCGTAGGACGATGCCTCGGGCACCTGCAGTTCGGTGACATAATCACCGACACTGAACAGCTTGCCCCCCTCCTCCTCACTATCTTGCCGCTGAGGCGTGAGGCGCCAGCCTGCCAGGGTAATGAACGCTATACCGGCGAGCGTGATTGCTGCGCCGACGGGGGCGAAATCGAACAATCCGAAGGAGCCGGCCTCACGGTAACTGGCGATGATGATATTGGGCGGCGTCCCGATCAGCGTCATGGTGCCTCCCAACAGGGAACCAAAGGCCAGGGGCATCAGCAGCAGGGAGGGCGACCGGCCCGCTTCCCGCGACATCCACACAGCTACCGGCATCAGTAGGGCGAGGGCACCAACGTTGTTGATAAAACCGGAGCAGAGCGCAACCACCCCCGTCAACATCAACACCTGCAGGGTAGGACGATGGCCCACCCGGCCAAGCAAGCGGGCAATACTGTCAACCAATCCCCCATTGACCAGTCCCTGACTGATCACCAACACCGCGGCAACCGTCACTACAGCGGGATGACCGAAACCGGAAAACAGTTCGCCAGAAGGTACCAGCCCTGTTAGAGCAATTGCTAACAGGGCCAACATCGAGACAACGTCAAAACGCAGTCTGTTCCAGATGAACAAACCCAGAGTGGCTATCAGGATGCCAAACACCAACCCCTGTTCCGTACTCACCCAATCCCCCTGTCGGCAAAATTTACAGGTTTTCGCGTCTCAATCCTTCAGTCCATTTCAACTCACTGAAAATACGCGGGCTCTATCATCTGGCACATTACATGAATGTTGTCATGGCAAGGCCTCTTTTACCCGCTCTTCCGGTTGTAACCAGTCACAGGGCAGTGGCCGCGTTTGGCAGTCCCAGCAGCAGTTAACACGTTACTGAAGGTCGTGGTGTCCGTTTTCAAGAACGCCATTTCCAGGAGATCCGCCATGCAGGAAAAACGACCGCTTGTCTGGCTGTCAGCTACCAGCGCCGACAAGCCTCTCAATCCAGCACTTCTATCACAATGGAACATACATCCTTTTGATCTGACCGAGCCACCCCCATTTGGTCTTGCCGGCGCCGGTAAGACCAGGGTTGGGGTGCTGGACCTGAGCACCTATCCGGATCAGGGCACGCCCTATCTGGACCAGTGGATTGAAGCTTTCCAGATCCCTTACTGGGTCGGTATATTGCCGTCCCCTCCCCACCAGAACACACCACCGGGAACACTCATTTCCCGGCACTGCACCGATTATCATACCCTGCCCCTGGACCCAGATCGCTTGAATACGGTCATTGGGCACCTGTGGGGCATGGCCCAACTGCAACGTCAGTCCGGCGCCGAACCCCAAGATAGTTATCGGGAGGCCGCACTGGAAGGCGCATCCCAGGCCATCCGGCAGGTCCGGGCCATGCTTCGGCGATTTGCCAAGACCCAGGAGCCCGTACTGATTTTCGGAGAAAACGGTACTGGCAAAGATACCGCAGCCCGTTTCATCCATGCCCACTCGTCCCGCAGTACGCACCCAATGGTCACCGTCAATTGCGCAGCGTTGCCAGTCTCCCTGACTCAAAGCGAGCTGTTCGGTTATGAGAAAGGCGCTTTTACTCATGCGCTTGACAGTCGCCGTGGTCGTCTGGAATCAGCAGATGGGGGCACCCTGCTCCTGTCGGGAATCGATGAACTGGTGCCCGAGCAGCAATCCGCCATTCTACGGTTCCTGCAGGACGGCCAGATCGAGAGAATCGGGGGTAGCCAGTCCAGGAAGGTGGACGTAAGGGTTATCGCTACCAGCTCCCGCCCCCTGAAGAAACTGGTGGAGACGGAAGAATTCCGGAGCGACGTCTACTATCGGTTAGGCAGCCTGGAGGTGCAACTTCCGGCCTTGCGTGACAGGCCCGAGGACATTCCGATCGTTGCCAACAAACTCCTGGCCAATATCCATACAGCATTCGGAGTCCGCAAACTCAGCAACCAGGCTATGCAGAGCCTCGCGCTGCATGACTGGCCCGGGAACCTGCGCGAGTTACAAAACCGGCTGCGCCAGGCGATGCTGCTCAGTGAGTCGGCCATGATCGAGCCGGCAGATCTGGGCCTGGCTGAACTCACTGCATCCTCGCCGGGGAAGTCTGGCCTCAGCCTTGAAGCCTTCCGCGCAAGGGCCGATCGACAGGCGCTGACTTGCAGCCTCGAGCTTTCCCACCAGAACGTATCCGCGGCCGCACGGATTCTCAATATCTCACGGGTGTCCTTTTATCGATTAATGGATAAATATGGCCCACACAATCAACCCCGCCAGGATAAGCCATTGAGGAACCATCATTAATTAACAGGGAGCAGTAAAAATGGCCAACAGTCATATAACCCCTCTGTTACTGACCACGTTAGTTCTCCCGCTCAGCGCTATCGCTGAGCCGGAGTACGACGACTATGGCCAGAGCCGGGAGGCGGAGACTGCCGGCGACTTCGCAACGGACATCGCCTCCATCACGTCGGATCGGGGGATTGTTACCCGGCCCGGTCGGCTGACCCTTGAACCCTCGTTTTCCCACGCTCACAGCAACTCAACGGTCGTTGCGATAGAGGGTTTCACCGTTATACCCGCCCTGCTGGTCGGACTGATTAATATTTCCGAGATCCAGCGGGATATTTTCGTCACTGCGCTGTCGCTGAAGTATGGCTTCACCAGCAGGTTTGAAGCTGCATTGCGTGTTCCTCATCTGAGCATCAATGAGGACTTGCGAGAACGGCAGGCGTTCCAGGGTACGCCGGTGGATACTGTCAGGGAGTCTACCGGAAGAGGCTTGGGGGACGTGGAGCTCTCGCTCCGTTACCAACTGAACGATGGGCTTGATGGCATGCCCTATATCATCAGTGTACTCCGGGTAAAACCGCCGACAGGGGAAGGCCCCTATGATGTGGAGCAGCGGGTGATTGAGGATAGCGAAGGTAACCCGATTGGCATCGAGCTCAGAGAGCGCCCCACGGGGTCCGGGTTCTGGTCTGTTGAGCCCGGATTCTCCTTTATTTATCCCAGTGATCCCGCCGTGTTGTTTGGCAATCTAAGCTATGTCTGGACTGTAGAGGAAGACCAGGGCATCGAGAATGGAGGTGAGGTGGATCCCGGCGATGTCGTACGCTTCGGTTTCGGTATGGGATTCGCATTTAACGAGAGAACCTCGTTCAGTCTTGGCTATGATCACTCGGTCATCCGCGAAACAACCTTTGAGCAGGACAACAACAACCTGCTGGACGCGAGTTTTAGCCGGATTCAGGTCGGCTCCCTGTCCTTTGGACTTTCCCAGCGCCTCAGTAACAGCACCAGTCTGAGCCTTACGGTCAGCGTCGGGGTGACCGACAACGCACCCAATAGCGAGATCACCCTGAAACTACCCATTAGCCTCTGACTAACTCAGCGCCCCAGGAACTGCATCAGGTGGTCATTCAGACTGTTCGGCAGCTGCGTACCGTTACCGACATTGTTCAATTCGATATTGAGGTGCTGAACATTCTGGATCATGGTCTGGTCCAGGTTATTCTGGATGAGGGTCATCCAACCGGAAGAATCACTCAGGTCGCCTGACACCCGTGAACCGATTTTCTGGTCCGGCCCTGCCACCTGCAATACAGTCTCCATATGGTGCTCCACGGTACCATCACGGACGGCCTGATTCAGGTTGGGAATGGTCAATCGGTTCACCACCAGAGTATCGCCATTCACTGACACGATCTGCTCCAGACCAATAGCGATCTCCAGATTGCCCATTTCAAATCCCCCCCTCAGTTTGGCCAATTCGGGGTCAGCCAGAGGGGTGACAGGTAACACAAGTTCGGCCCGGAGTGTCGGATTCCAGAGTAAACATGCCAGTGCAGCCACGATCAATAATCTTCCCGATTTCATGATGTCACCACTCCCTAGACGAAGGCCAATAAGGCAATGTATGCCCCAGCGACGTATCACCCTGCCCCTTTTGCAGGGGAGCCCGGGCGACCTGTGGCCAATTGCCATCCCCCAGGAACGACTCCCGGCCTTGCTGGAGATGGCTCCGGATGACGAAGGCTGTTCCATCCCAGTACTCCTCGAACTGTCGATACGAGTAGACTTTCAGCCCGCGGGCCGGGTCACCCACCAGCACCTCGGTATCACTGATCCCCTTGATCACGACAAAGTGCCTGAAGCCGTCCAGATTGAGCAGCACAATGGTGGGTAGACGCACTTTTTCCTTGAGCCCTGACAACGGCATGCGAAAGCCATCGGCCCGATAGCCCTCGGATTCCAGAAACCGCTTCATATCCAACATCGAAAACCCTTCCTGGCGGACCTTTTCCTCGTCTGCCAGTTTCAGCATGGAAAAGAAAACATCCTGTTCCGATACCCTGTGGCTATAGTGGTAGGACAACAACGAGGCGAGTGCAGCCGAACCACAGCTGAAATCGTACTGTTGCCGCAAAATAGTGGAAAACCGCCGCTCCTGATAGTTTGTGACACTGACGCTTACATCACCGCCGATGCCCGGCACCATTACAGAACCGGCAAATGCGGTGGACCACAGCAGCCCGACTCCCACACACAAGATTGTCAGCGTGCGTGCAGCCATGACCCACCTCCTTCCTGTTTAATGGTTAATCATTACGTTGATCTGGGTGCTGTCCTGAATGACCACCTGGTTCCCGGTATTCTGGATCACCGTGGCAACCCCATTCATATTGTCAAATGCATGGTCCGAGATAATGTTATCCCCCGTAACCACATGACCTGACAGCAGGTTGTCGGAAACTGCGGCATTCTGCTGGGTATCGTTGATCTGCCATTGCAACGGAATACCCTGACGCCCGCTGGCATCCGACAACTGATCAGCAGAGAGAGTTTCGCCCGCCAACCAGTCCTCAGCCTGGGCTTGCACTCCCCATCCCAACGCCAGCATCAACAGGGCAGCGCCCAGTTTGCATCTGATGACATTACCCATGTTCGTTCTCCCGGGTAACGGGGCCGCACCCGGTATGGGTGCGGCCAGTTACCATCAGTTGCCACTGGTACTCAGGTTGGACATCACACTGACGTTCGCCTGTGTGACATTGCCTGTGCCAGCACTCTGGGCAAAGGCCCCTACACCGGTGTAGTTTGCAGAACCACCGGAAATCTCATTGTGGTTGGTCACTGCGGCCATACCACCCTTATCACCGTCAAGGGCGTTGACAGTCGCAACACCTGAAACAGTACCATCCAGATCGGCTTCGTTCAGGAACACATGCAGATCCAGGTCGGTAGTGCTGTTATCGGAGTTGTCCGAATTGTCATTACCACTGTCCGCAATCTTGAACGAATCGTTGATGCTGTTATCGGAGTTGTCATTACCGCTGTCAGCAACATCAACATTGGTGCTGTTGTCCGACTCGTCGTTACCGCTGTCCTTGATCTTGAACGAATCAGTCACATTAGTGCTGTTATCGTCGTTATCGTTCGCGCTATCCGAAACGTTGGTGCTGTTGTTTGAGTTATCAGTGGAGTTGTCATTGCCGCTGTCTGCGACGTCCACATCAGTGCTATTGTCCGAATTGTCGTTGGCGCTATCAGCCACATTGGTGCTGTTGTCTGAACTATCCGTGGAGTTGTCATTGCCGCTGTCCGCAACGTCCACATTGGTTGAGTTGTCCGAATTGTCATTCGCACTATCGGCAACGTTGGCGGCAAAGCTTCCATCATCAGCGTTGGTGTTCGGGCTGCCATCGCCGCCCTGATCGGCCACGGCGGTTCCATACAGCCCGAGTCCCATAGCAATAGCAATCGCTAGCAAGCTCTTTCTGGTTTTCATGACATACCTTCCTTATCCATGGTTTCAGCTTCGAAAGGATCCGCTCCACCTGAACTGACTACCGTCAACACATGGTCAGACCCGCCCCTATACCTCAGCGATTACCGTGCCAGCTTTTCTTAATAAAATTTAACGTGCTGTTTTAAAAGGGCTTTTACTGAATTAAGGTGGGGCTTTAAGCAATGACTGGTTATTAAAACTGTTTCAACACTGAAACAGCATTTACGGCGCATGCGCTCAATGCGGATAGTTTATGCAGGAAATTCAGAAATATAGAGAAAACGATCAGTGTTAAAAAAACAAAACCCCGCACCAGGGCGGGGTTTTGGGATTCAGCCAGGGACTTTTTCCCCCGGCCGACAGACACCTGACCGTTCGATTAACCGAACTGGTTCATGGTGTTGTCTTTACCACCAGCTTTCAGAGCCGCATCACCTGCGAAGAACTCTTTGTGGTCGTCACCGATGTTGGAACCAGCCATATCCTGGTGCTTAACGGTGGCGATACCCTGACGGATTTCCTTACGCTGAACGCCTGCTACGTAGGCCAGCATGCCTTCGTCACCGAAGTAGCCTTTGGCCAGGTTGTCGGTGGACAGGGCTGCAGTGTGGTACGTCGGCAGCGTGATCAGGTGGTGGAAGATACCTGCTTCGCGTGAACCGTCACGCTGGAAGTTACGGCACCACTCGTCTGCCAGCTGACCCAGCTCGGTGTTGTCGTACTCTTCGCTCATCAGCTTGGCGCGGTCGTAGGCAGATACATCCTTGCCTTCTTCCTGCCATGCGTCGAATACCTGCTGACGGAAGTTCAGAGTCCAGTTGAAGGACGGGCTGTTGTTGTAAACCAGCTTGGCGTCGGGTACCACTTCCTTGATGCGGTTAACCATGGAAGCAATCTGGCCAACGTGCGGCTTCTCGGTTTCGATCCACAGCAGGTCAGCGCCGTTCTGCAGGCTGGTGATACAGTCCAGAACCACACGGTCCTCGCCGGTGCCCGGCTTGAACTGGAACAGGCCAGAAGCCAGACGCTTCGGACGAACCAGCTGGCCCTTCTGCTTGATAACAACGTCGCCGTTGTTGATGTCTTCAGCCTTCTCGATAACTTCGCCATCGATGAAGCTGTTGTACTGGTCACCCAGATCACCCGGCTCGTTGGTCACCGCAATCTTCTGGGTCAGGCCTGCGCCCAGGGAGTCAGTACGGGCAACGATAACACCGTCGTCCACACCCAGTTCCAGGAACGCCAGACGTACGGCGTTGATCTTGGACAGGAAGTCCGCGTGAGGAACGGTTACTTTACCGTCCTGGTGGCCACACTGCTTCTCGTCAGAAACCTGGTTCTCGATCTGGATACAGCAAGCGCCCGCTTCAATCATCTGCTTGGCCAGCAGGTAGGTCGCTTCGGCGTTACCGAAACCAGCGTCGATGTCAGCAATGATCGGCACAACGTGAGTTTCGTGGTTGTCGATCTGCTTGATCAGCTCTTCAGCTTTGGCAGTGTCGCCGGCGTTCTCAGCTTCTTCCAGAGCACGGAACAGGTGGTTCAGTTCCCAGGCATCCGCCTGACGCAGGAAGGTGTACAGCTCTTCGATCAGACCAGATACAGCGGTCTTCTCGTGCATGGACTGGTCAGGCAGCGGACCGAACTCGGAGCGCAGGGCAGCAACCATCCAGCCAGACAGGTACAGGTAACGACGCTTGGTGGTACCGAAGTGCTTCTTGATGGACAGCATCTTCTGCTGGCCAATGAAGCCGTGCCAGCAGCCCAGAGACTGGGTGTACTGGGAAGTGTCGTTGTCGTAGTTCGCCATGTCTTCGCGCATGATCTTGGCGGTGTACTTGGCGATATCCAGACCGGTCTTGAACTTGTTCTGAGCGCGCATGCGGGCTGCGTGCTTCGGATTGATGGCGTTCCAGGTCGGGTTTTGCTTCAGGATAGAAGCAATGGCGTCAACGTCTTTTGCGTATGGCATGATCTCAGTCCTGTCGTTTAGGGTTTGAGGTGCTCTTCATCAGAAGCAGAATACTACTCCAGTGAGCCAACAACCCGCTCAAAAATCGCTCAGGCTGCTGACGATGGAAGCTACTTTAGTACCTTTGAATTTATAATTGAAATTTATATTATCTATTTTCGGCATTTTCCTGGTGAATGATCAAGACAGCCAGAATAAACACACCTGGCCCCGATCCTGCTGCCTCGCCATTCGGCGTCAGGTATTCGCCATCACAACCAACTGGTCATCCGGCTGAAGGTCCAGAAACCGCTTGCGCGGTGGATTTAATTCCAGGCGCCTGCCATCTGAGCCCCCACTGTGTCGAAACACTCCCAATGCCAGTTCGCCTCGCTCTGACAGGATTCGCTCCAGCAGATGAAAATCGACACTCGCGGGCAACGGGTAATCCCGAGGATCACGAAACTGTATTTCCGCACCACCCACGGTAAACAGTTCGTCGAGCACTACCCGCAATTCCCTTCGCAAGGCCACCTGCGCCAGGACATGGCTGAGAATCATCGGGCTGATCATCATCTCACTCTGGTGACCGCATAACAGATGGCGATTGTCAGGATCGCTCAGCTCCATGATTATCTGAGGCCTGCGGTAGCTCTCGGCAAGAATATCTTCCAGTTGCAGATACCCCACCATCGCCCGGGCATCGGCCTCCTCACCTGAAGCCAGGCGGTCACTACTCAGCAGGATGACGGCGTCGTAATCGGCAGGGCGGACATTGCGCAATTCATCCTCGACCATATAATCCGCCTCAATATGATGGCAGGTGACCTGGTGGTGATCCTGTATGTACCTGGCGATATCCCGCTCCCTTTCTGTCGCCGACACGACAGAAACAATATCCACATTAAACGGCTGCCGCACATAACTGCCAAACTCCGCAATCAAACTGGGCACCCGGCGATTCCACCCCAACACCAGCACCGTACGAGGACGGCCTGCGGTCTTGTGAAGGTACCGACCGGGTTCCCCCCGGGTAATGACGGACAACGGAGCGAGCTTGGAATTGGCTTCAGTTTCCGAATAATCGCGGGCCAGCATGATGACCCGATCCGTCATTTCAATCGGAGTATCTGAGGGGGCAACCAGTCGCACATCCCAACTGCTCCCTCTCGGCTTCAGAATCCCCAGCACAACAGCCAACGGACGTTGGGCCGCGATTTCTCCCAGAGTCATACCAGCAACGGACTCACCGCCACGCACATAGATTTCATTCCCTTCACCAGCGGTGAGGAGTTCGTTGTAAACCTCGGATAATCCCGGATGCAGGATATTCTGTACCATCAACCGACTGATGGTGGCATCGCCACCCACCACTTCTACCGCCCCCGGGTAGGCGCGCTCGATGACCGGATGCTTGCGGATATCCTGAATTTCCGCCACTACAAAAGGCAGGGGGGCGCCGAAATGCCGCGCCTGGGCCGCAATCGACAACAATGCCTTGACCGTTTCCACATCGGAGGTCACCAGCGTGCCCGCCTCATGGACAGCACTGGGAACAATCACCGCCGCTGCGTCCAGGCAGGCGACCCGATGCAACGCGTCCGGCTGGATGGCCAACCCGGCGCGCAGAATAACTCGACGAGCCTTACCCCTGATGCCCGGCTCGTTCCTCAATTCATGGACCTGTAACGCCGAAGCATGTTCCGAGAGCACCACCAGATTGAGCGTCTGGGTATCGTGCTTTTCCAGAAACCGGCGCATTCGCCCCGACGAGCCCAGCAGTTCAGAAAGCAGCGGCAGGGTCTGACTGGTCCAGCCCAGTACCACCACGTGATTCTTCAGGGTGACCGGTGTCAGCCCGCGCTCGAGATCAGCCATCTTGGCGATCAACCAGCGGGTCAGGATCGCCACCAGCGTGCCCATGAAAACCACGTAACCACTGATGGTCAGCAGCGTGGACACGAACCTCTGCCAGGTGCCGACATCGTCCCCCAGATACCCCGGGTCGGTCAGACGCAGGAAAGCCCACCAGATGGCCGAGCCGGTGGTGTCAAAGGCATCGTCCTGGGGCATCACCAGCAAACCGCCAATCAGAGAGATCAGACCGATGAACACGCCGACCACCAGCAACTGAAATCCCGCCCCCTTAACCAGCTGACGTTCTACAATAAATTTGATTCGATCAATAATGCGAAATGGCAGCATGTGGCTTCCTTTTGCCCCTGGATGCAAAACACACGTAGCATAGCGTAATAACACTGACGAAGGTCCCGAAGAGCATGAAGCGGCGCCTGATTTCCAACGGAATCGTTCTTGGCATCACCCTGACCATCTCGGGCGCCCTGGCTCCCCATGCCTTATCCAGCAATGCTCACCTTCCCCAACCCTGGCGACAGGATGCAGTGGTTCAGGGGCGGGATGAGGCCTACAACACCGAACGCTTCCTCCATGAACTGACGTTTGATCACCTGCAGGCAATCCCGGCCGTCACGGATAACGGCATCAGAGGCACCGGGGGAAGTGTCAGTAGCCGACGCCTGTATCTGGATTTCCGTTTCCGCAACGACTTCGGGTTTGACCACGACCGGCAAGGGTTCCTGCTCGATATCCAGCGCAGCGAGGACCTGGACGGAGCCTACCAACGCCAGCTAGTGGGTTTCCGCCATAACCTGACGGACCGCACGGAGCTGTGGATTCAGGGGGACGTGTTCTCCAATAAATCAGAGTCTGACGTCTATTTCAGTGCCCGCCAATATCTCAACGGAAACAGCTGGATTCATGGCAGCTGGATCCTGCCGGACACGTATTTCAATGACAAATCCGATACCGACGACGAGTTCATTCACAAGCCCCAGAGTTTTTTCATGCAATGGCACCAGGCGCCGGAAGCGACACACCCGACCCTCGGCACTACAGCCTCCCTCACAGTGTCACCAAAGTCCGAGTTTCTGAGCCGAACCGAAAACCTGCAAGTGGTAAACGAATCCCTCAAGGCCGCGCTGACCCATCGCTTCCGCTGGAATAACTGGCGCTGGCACCTGGAAGTCAGCGGCGAACGGACACGCCGGGACTACCAGCTATTCGGCGCAGATAAGCCGGCTTCCTCCGCCTTCTCCCGCGACCACATCAAGCTGGATAGCCGCGTGACGGATACCGGACGACGCTTTCATCCCCATATCGGTCTGTCATACCTTGACCTGGATGAGGAAGGATTCTTCGGCAGGGCGCTGAACGATATCGGATCCGTCCGGCGCCGGGAGCCCACTGTATACGGCGGCTTATCCCTTCCATTATCTCCCAGGTCCCGGTTATCCCCGGGGCTATATCTGAGCACTCCCGACATTCGCCAGAGCTTTGCCGAGAACCGCGACCGCCGCCATCATGGCTTTACCGGCAAGCTTGCGCTGCCGTTCGAAACCATCATTTCCAAACAGGATCATGCGGTACTGACACTGAACCCGACATTCTACTTGCACAAATTCGGGTTCGGCGGCGGCAACCTTCAACTGCACTGGCCAATGTAACGGTTTCAGGGAACGCACTACCGGCTGGGCCGGGCCCTGACCGCGGTCAGGGCGGCCTCCAGGGAGGAGTAGAAACTGCTGACACCCTCAACAGGTCCTACGCCGGCCCGCGCCAGGGTTTTCAGCGGCTGGAACTGAAGATCGGCGACCACGATCCGGGTGCCTTCTGCCTGGCAGACCTCAACCAGCTTGTTCAGGGCCGACAACCCGCCAGCGTCCAGGACCGTTACACCGTCCATGTAAAGGATAAAGCCACGGGCATTACGGGACAGACCGGCCAATTCGCCAAAGATACGATCAGCCGCCGCGAAGAACAGCGGACCATTGATCTTGAAGACCTGCCAGCCCTCAGGCAGTCCGGCGCTCACTATGCGCTGGTTGCCGGTAATATCCGTGACCCTGGTCATCTGAGCCATTTCCCGCATGAACAGAACGGCCGCCAGCAGGATACCGGTGGTAATGGCGATCACCATGTCCAGTGCCACGGTCAGGGAAAAACAGGTGAGGAAAACCAGCACATCGCTCCTCGGAGCGGTTTTCAGCAGGTGCACCGATTTCGGCGCTTCACTCATGTTCCAGGCCACCATGATCAACAACGAGGCCATGGCCGCCATCGGCAGGTACGCCAACAATGGGGACAGAAAAACCAGGGCCAGCAACACCACAGCAGCGTGAATCATCGCCGCCACCGGCGACTCGGCTCCAGCCTTGTAGTTGGCAGCGGAACGGGCGATTGCAGCCGTTGCCGTAATCCCTCCAAAGAACGGGGTGACAATGTTGCCAATGCCCTGGCCGAGCAACTCGCTGTTGGCACTGTGGCGTTTTCCGGTCATGCCATCGAGTACAACCGCGCATAACAGGGATTCAATGGCGCCAAGCATGGCAATAGCAAACGCCGCTGGCAGCAGCTCCTGCACCATGGTCCAACTGATGCCGAGTGGGTGGCCCTCAGCATCCGGGCGCAGCCAGGGCCAGTTAAATTCCGGCAGGAAGGGGGGAATACCGGTCCCCGCTGAACCGCCAGGCATCAGATAGCTGAAACGGGAACCGATCGTTGCAATGTCGGCACCGTTGGTGTTCAGAAACAGTGCCAGCAGACTGCCAAACAGCACAGCAGGCAGGTGGGGCGGGATAGGCGTTCTCAGGCGGGGCCACAGCAGCATAACGGCCAGTGTCGTGACCGCCACCAGTGTACTCATGGCATCCACGCCTGGCAGCGCCTGAGCCAGCGCAGCAAGTTTGTCCCAGAAATGCTCGGGCATGGTCTCCAGGCTCAGCCCGAAAAAGTCTTTTACCTGCAGAGTTGCAATGACTACAGCAATACCGCCAGTGAACCCCAGCGTGACGGATTCCGGAATATACTCAATGAACCGCCCCAGACGCATAAGCGCCATGATCACCAGCAGCACACCGGACATCAGCGTCGCCAGCAACAGGCCACCCAGACCATGGGATTGCGCAATGGGATAAAGGATGACAACAAACGCAGCGGTCGGCCCTGAGATACTGAACCGGCTGCCGCCCAACAGGGCGATCAGGAAACCGGCAATGAATGCGGTATAAAGCCCGTATTGGGGCGGAACACCACTGGCGATGGCCAGAGCCATGGCCAGCGGAATGGCAATAATCCCCACCGTCAACCCGGCCATCACATCCCGGGACAGGCGCCGGCCAGTGTAAGGCTCATAGAGACAGGCCTCCCGGAAGGCGTGTGCCAGTCGCAGGGAAAACAGGTGGGCGCGGTGCGGCATGAAGGTTCTCGACTGTTGAATCAGCTATGCTTACATTATATTCTCATCATAATGTCATTCAATGTTAATCTGATTAACATATGATGTATGCAAGACCCGCCAACAACTGCACGAGCGTGATGAACAACCATGGAAAACCGTACAGCCCGCCTGACCCTGCTGATAGATCCCCAAAAGAAAGCCGCCTTTGAAGCCCTGTGCAAAGAAGAGGATGTCACACCATCACAGAAGGTCCGGCAGTTCATTCGCGAATACGTGGAAGCGAGACTTGGTGAAAACTGGCGAGAAAACCCACCTGAAAGCTGACAACCGAATGTGTTTCGTGGTCGTATAGAGAACCATGAATGCCTTGCGCCTGACCCTGCTGCTTACATACCTGCTCCTTGCGGGCTGCACGGCCCTGCCCAGCCATCGGACGCAGGTGCTGCCGCCGCAAACGCAATACGATGCCATCATCACGAATGGCAAAGGGGCTTTGCTCTCTATTAACCAGCTGGCCAGCCAGCTGCGGGCTGCCGACGTGATCGTCATCGGGGAATATCACGGCCACCACGGTTCCCACCTGCTGCAATCGTTGCTCCAGTCCGCGCTATACCAACAGCGCCCGCATCAGGTGCTGACTATGGAACAGTTCACTCTGGACCATCAGCAGGAACTGGATCGCTACCTGGCCGGACTGTCCGGAGAATCCGAGCTGATTGCCGATGCCCGGGCCTGGTCGAATTACAAGGCCTCCTATCGCCCCCTGGTGGAGTTTTCCAAGTCCCGGAACATTCCGGTCGTTGCCGCCAACGCCCCCGCGGATACCGTTCGTTGTATCGGACGCCAGGGTGAGGTCTACCTGGATTCTCTGGAAATGGCTGAGCGCAGCCAGTTACCAAAGTCGCCGTTCACAGACACCCCAGCTTACCGGGAGAAATTCTTTGACACCCTGGGGAAAAACCACAGCTCCGGCACCGATGCCCGCTTTGAAAACAGCTACAAGGCCCAGCTCCTGCGGGATAACACCATGGCAGACCAGGTAATCCAGGCGCTGCGGGACTACCCCGGTCACCAGGTAATTCACCTGACGGGCACCTTCCACGCTGAAAGTCGCCTGGGCATGGTGGCCGTACTGGAGAAGAAACGCCCAGATTTATCCGTGGCCGTTATCAGTCCGGCGTTCTGGCAGCCCGGGGATGACTTCCAGGGCCTGGTCGAAGCCCATCAGCAGAAAGGG
Organism: uncultured Marinobacter sp.; assembly: GCF_947259545.1. Taxonomy (GTDB): domain Bacteria; phylum Pseudomonadota; class Gammaproteobacteria; order Pseudomonadales; family Oleiphilaceae; genus Marinobacter. The sequence goes on along the minus strand of NZ_CAMYMK010000002.1, from coordinate 86,979 downwards.
GATTTTCTGTACTTCCTGCAGCCCCTGCCGCAGGAATACACAGACAACGAGCGCCGCAGGAATGCCATCCGGGAGCAGTTTCGCCAGGCCGCGGACATATCCTGCGACTGACCCAACTCAGGCCGGCTTTCTGTTACCGGCCAGGATCACAATGGCAATACCGCCCAGAATGGCCACCCCGGCCACCACCAGCCGCAGGGTCAGGGGTTCGCTCAACAGCAGAACGCCGCCCAAAGCGGCGATCACCGGCACACTAAGCTGAACGGTGGCGGCCGATGTTGCCCGCAACAGAGGCAGCGCCATGTACCAGATGGCATAGCCCATACCAGAGGTAATCGCTCCGGAAGCGACCGCGTAGAGGAATCCGTCGGCATCCATTTCCACACGGAAAAGCATGACCAGGCTGAGGGCCAGCGCCAATGGTACCGAACGGATAAAATTGCCGGTTGTAACAGCAGTCGGTTCACCCGCCCCTTTCGCCCGAAGGGAATAGATTCCCCAGGAAACACCCGCGAGAATCATCAACATCGCACTGCCAACGGGCGGCGCAGAGAGCCCCGGAAGCAGCAAGCCGATCAGTCCTGAAAACGCCACGACAAAACCTGCCCACTGCATCCCATTGGGGCGATTGCCATGCCAGATACCAATGCCGATCATGGTTGCCTGCACCGCACCAAACAACAGCAGCGCTCCCATGGCTGCCGACACCCCACCGTAGGCAAAGGAAAAAGTGGCTGCGTAGGCAAACAGCGCCAATGCGGATCCCCAGGAACCGTATTTGAGGGGCTGCCGATTACCACGAAGTGACAACAGCAGCCAGAGCATCAGGGCTCCGGACACCAGACGCACCGACGTAAAACTCGCGGCATCGATGTCGGTGTCCCGCAACGCCACCCGACACAGCAAGGAGTTTCCTGCAAAGGCGGTCATCGCAAGGGCGGTTAAGCAAAACACGCGTAGCTGGACCACAAGCACCCCCCCATGGTTTTGTTGTTATGGCCGGAGTGTACGCGCCCGAAGCAATCCAGCGTACCGTTCGATAGTCGTGCCCGAACTTGAACTTACGTACGACCCAGAACCGCCTGACACACCCGCAGATCATCCTCACCGAACAGGACAAATCGCGCCTTGCGCACACGACGGCACTCGGGGGCGGCGTCCCGAAGGGTGCGCACGGCTATGACAAGCCCGTCTTCCAATGGATAACCGAACGCCCCGGCGGAGATCGCCGGGAACGCCACGGATTCAAGCCCGGCCTGATCCGCCAGTTTCAGGGCATTACGGTAGCAGTCTGCCAACAACCGGTCTGACGGCTCGTCCACGCCGTAAACCGGCCCGAGACAATGAATAATATGGGCATTCGGCATGTCATGGGCGGTGGTGATCACCGCTTCTCCGGGCTTGATAGGCGCCTTGGCGCGACACTCGTCCGCCAGCCCCGGCCCGGCCGCCGCATGAATGGCGCCGGCAACGCCACCGCCCGGCATCAGCTGGGCATTGGCGGCGTTAACCACGGCATCCATGTCCGGCTGATGGGCAATGTTGCCCTGGATACATTCAATGGTGAAATCCGTCATCGCTGCTCTCCTCTCCTGCGATACTGGGCCCCCGGGAGTTACTGAGTCTGCACCATTTCATCCGTAACCTGATATTCACCCGATAACCAACGAACAACTTCCTCGGCACCGGCGTGGGAATAGCCCCGGTATTTCTCCAGCAGGGCCTGTTTCTTGTCATCGCTGATCCGATGAAGGCCAGCATCCTGCAGGACCAGCAGGTCTGCCATCACCTCGTCGGCAAGATCGATGCCCAGGACTTCCCGCGTGGCATGGCGAAACGCCTGGCCGTACTGGTACTCCGGCCCCTGCCGGTAGCTTTCCGCCAGGGTAATGGCGGGAATGGCGGTGAGCGTCGGCTGCAGCGCCGGGTTGATGGCATGCCCGGCCAGATAGGCAGCATTGGCCGCCGGTCGGCCGGTAAAGCCCCTGAGGTGCAGATGCCGGGACATGCGGTCACCGTCATTGACCGGGTAGTTGTCCCACAACAGTGGCTTACGACCGAGCGCCTTGCTGACCCGCTTGAGGTGCCCCGGTGATATCTCCCGCGAGCAGACCTCCTCCCCGGTCCAGAACACCCGGATAGCGGGGTCCAGCCTCTCGCCCAGAGTGCTCAGATAATCACTGGGGCGGTCTCCGAACACCCGGTCCAGCACCGGATCATCAGAATAGTAGCTGGGGCAGATTGTCAGCTGTTCCGCGTGGGTCCGGTCGCGGATCCAGTGCACAATGTCCACCTGCCGGGCAGCCAGGTCCGGGGTATCACTGCGCATGTCATCAAACAGGATCGCCAGCTCCTGAACACCGATTTCATCCAGGAACGCCAGCTTCCTGGTCAGAGCCTGCCGCGCAGCCTCATTAAAGTCGTTAAACACTTCAAAGGGGCTCAGACCAACGCCGAAACGCACCCCATGCCGGCGGCAAAAATGGGCAAAATCCGCCAGACTGACTGCCGCATCGTGTGGATGAGGCTCATCCCAGCGTCGGCGCAGGAACGCGTCCGCCTTGGGCGCATAAAGGTAGAACCCATAACCATGAGGTTCCAGCGCCATCACCAGCTCTTTCCGCTCCTCCCAGCTCCACAGGGGACCGTAAAAGCCTTCGATAATGCCAAGTTCAGTACTCATGGTTCCCTCCCGATACAAGCAGGTTAATACATCTTAAGCCAGCGGCAAGACAACGGTATATCTGACTAGTACTGCTATGCCCCAAAGCAGGCTACTATAGCCTGAACCTACACGGAATCGTGACTATGGCAGAATCTTCACAGCGGCTGTCAGCTCTTGATGCACTCCGGGGCATTGCTGCTCTCGGCGTGGTGCTGTTTCATTACCTGCCTTATTACGATCGATTGTACGGCCATACGTTCACTCCTCCTGCCATGCTGGATTATGGCCGCTACGGCGTGCACCTGTTCTTTATTCTGAGCGGCTTTGTGATCTTCATGACCCTGGAAAGGACCCGGACCGCAGGCTGGTTCGGCCTGGCGCGGGCCTTTCGATTGATGCCCGCGCTGTGGGCCGGCATCGCCATCACCTTCCTGATGGTCCATGCCCTGGGACCGGAGGATCGCGCTGTGAGCTTCGGCAGCGCCCTGCTGAATGTCACCCTGCTGCATGAATATCTGGAATTCCCTCACGTAGACGGCGCCTACTGGAGCCTGGTGATTGAAGCCACCTTTTATTGCTGGATAACCCTGCTGTTCTACGGCCTGAAAGAATGGGGCCGTATTCGCATCGCCCTGTGGATCTGGGTGGCAATCAGCTATGCCGGCGTCATCTGGTGGAACGCCATCCCCGATGCCCTGGATTTTCTGATCAAGGATCTGCTGTTCGTGAAATACGCACCGCTGTTTGTCAGTGGCATGCTGATTTACCGTTGGCACCAGCACGGCCGGCCCATGGCCCTGGACATGCTCTTGCTCGCGCTCGCCATCGGCCATGCAGCAGTGGCGTACAAAGCACCGTTCAACGTCTTCGTGCTGGGTTGTTACGGGGTGTTCGTGCTTGCGGTGGCGGGTTATCTCAACCTACTGGCGAATCGCGCCATGCTTTGGCTCGGCAGCCTGTCCTATGCCCTCTACCTGGTACATCAGAACATTGGCTACGGTGTGATCGCCTGGGGCTACGAGGTCGGCCTGCCCGGATGGGTCGGTGTCTGCCTGGCCCTCTCGCTGGCGCTGGCAATCGCCTCCGCCATCCACTACACCATCGAGAAACCAGCACTGGGATGGTTCCGGAAAATCCGGAACAAACCTGTGAAACACCTCGAAATCCCCCTACGACCTACGTCTTAGAAACCCGGTATTTGCTTTCCGTTTCCCCACATTTACTGCTACTTTGGACTAGAGTAAAGGGTTGTTAATCCCAAACGGATAACGCTCCCGACACACCCAATAAGACAATAATCACATCAGAGGATAGAAGAGCAATGAAGATCCGTTCTGTTCTTTCCGCAACTGTGCTGGCAGTCGCAACTACCCTTGCCTCCGCACAGGCGCTTGCCCAAGATACCTTTACACTCCGTCTCGCCGAAACCTGGGGACCGAACTTCCCGATCTTTGGTGACACCACCAAGCGCTTCGCCGAAACTGTCGAAAAAATGTCCGACGGACGGCTGAAGGTTCGCATTGATTCTGCCAACAAGCACAAGGCCCCTTTCGGTGTCTTTGACATGGTCAAGGCCGGTCAGTATGACATGGGCCACTCCGCGTCTTACTACTGGAAAGGTAAGGTTCCCGAGACACTGTTTTTCACCAGCATGCCATTCGGCATGAATGCCATGGAGCAGTATGCCTGGTTCTACCATGGCGGCGGCATGGAGCTGATACAGGAAGTCTATGAGCCCCACAACATGCTGTCTTTCCCGGGCGGTAACACCGGCGTACAGATGGGCGGCTGGTTCCGCAAGGAAATCAAATCGCTGGAAGATCTCGAAGGCCTGAAAATGCGCATTCCCGGCTTCGCAGGCGAAGTCTTTGCGGAAGTGGGCGTCAACCCGACCAACATCGCGCCGGGCGAACTCTATACCGCCCTTGAACGCAACACCATTGATGCGGTTGAGTGGGTCGGTCCGGCCCTGGATCTGCGCCTGGGCTTCCAGCAGATTGCTGACTATTACTACACCGGCTGGCACGAACCTGCTACCGAACTCCAGTTCCTGGTGAACAAGCGCGTGTGGGACAAGCTGCCGGCGGACCTGCAGGAAATCATGCGTGTGGCCATGCGCACCGCGTCCTACGACATGCTGGTGCACTCCCAGCATGAAAACGCCAAAGCCTGGGCCAGCATCAAGGAGGAATATCCGAACGTGCAGATCAAGCAGTTCCCGAATGACATCTTCCAGGCGATGTACGATGCCAACGAGAAACTGCTGAAGGAATCTGCAGAAGGCAGTGAAATGGCGGCCAAGATCATTGAGTCCCAGCAGAACTACCTGGAACAGAGCCGCGCCTATACGAACATTTCCGAGCGGGCGTACCTCAACACCATGACCGAAGTCGAGTAAGATACGGGTAGTAACAGGGCCGGGATCGCTCCAGAAGTGATCCCGGCTTTGTCGTTTCTAGTAACGAAAAATCGCCAGACCACCTGGCAGGGGATCATCAATGCGGTGGATTATCAAACTGGACGAGGGCCTGGCCCGACTGTCTATTCTTTGTGGCTGGATTGCCTGTGTCGCAATGATACTGATGGCAGCCAACGTCTTTTACGATGTTGTCGCCCGCTACGCATTCAATGACGTTTCAATCGGCATGCAGGAAATGGAATGGCACCTCTATTCGGTGGTCTTCCTGTTCGGCATTCCCTATGCGCTGCGCACTGACGGGCACGTGCGGGTTGATGTGTTCTACACGCGCTGGAGCAACAAGGCGAAAGCGTGGATCAACCTGCTGGGCGCGTTCATTTTCGTTATCCCGTTCGCCTACCTGATCGGCATCTATGGCTACGACTTCGCCGTGAATTCATACAACATGGGTGAAGGTAGCGGCGATCCCGGCGGTCTACCCCATCGCTGGATCATCAAGTCAGTAATCCCCCTGACCGCCATCTTCACCGCCATCGCCGGCCTCAACATGGCGACGTTCGCATTGCGCGTCATGTCCGGTGAAAAAGAATACGAAGGCGAGCACAGCGGAGGGGGACTGGCATGATCGGTATGATAATGTTTGGCGCCGCCCTCATCATGCTGATGCTGGGCTTCCCCGTGGCGTTCACCTTTGGTGGCGTAGCGCTCTTCTTTGGTGTGTTTGCAGAAGGCATGGATCTGTTTGCCTTCATGCCCTACCGCATCATGAGCGTAATGCAGAATACCGTACTGATGGCTGTCCCACTGTTCATTTTCATGGGCGTTGTGCTTCAGCGCACCAAACTGGCGGAACAGTTACTGACCTCCATGGGTCGCCTGTTTGGCGGCTTGCCCGGCGGTCTGGCTATCTCCACCATCCTGGTGGGAGCACTCCTCGCGGCATCAACCGGCGTGGTGGGTGCAAGCGTTGTGGCCATGGGCCTGATCTCCTTACCGGTAATGCTGGCTCACAAATACGACAAGCGTCTTGCGACCGGTACCATTTGCGCCTCCGGTACTCTGGGACAGATCGTTCCACCTTCGATCATACTGATCATTCTGGGTGACGTACTCGGCCTGCCGGTGGGCGACCTGTTCAAGGCCGCCGTATGGCCCGGCGTCGTGCTGATCGGCCTGTACATTGGCTACATCCTGATCATGACGCGTTTCAAACCGGAAACGGCACCGGCCATGCCTGATGAAAGCGGCGTATCCCGTAAACAGGAAGTTTTCAATGCGCTGCTGGCCATCATTCCGCCGCTGGCACTGATCGTCGTGGTGCTGGGTTCAATTTTCACCGGTATTGCCACACCCACTGAATCCTCTGCACTGGGCGGCGTGGGGGCTGTCGTTCTGGCGATTATCTATCGGCAGTTTTCCTTCAAAATGGTGTGGGATGCCTCCAAGGATACCGTCAAGGTCACCGCCATGGTGTTCGCCATCCTGATCGGTGCCACCGCGTTCTCCATGGTGTTCAGCTATACCGGTGGCGACTACCTGCTTGAAGAATGGTTACTGCAGCTGCCGGGCGAGAAATGGGGCTTTATCATCCTGGCCATGCTGGTCATTCTGGTACTGGGCTTCTTTATCGATTTCGTGGAGATTTCGTTCATCATCGTGCCGATCCTCGCGCCGGTGGCTGAAGCCCTGGGCATCAACATGCTGTGGTTTGCCATCCTGATCGCCATGAACCTGCAAACCAGTTTCCTGACGCCCCCGTTCGGGTTCTCGTTGTTCTACCTCAAGGGCGTCGCTCCACCCAATGTGCAGACAACGGATATTTACAAAGGGGTTCTTCCTTTTATCCTGCTGCAGATGCTGGTGCTTGCGCTCATTGTGATTTTCCCGGAATGGTTCGGGATGAGCTCTTCCTATTGACCCCGACCAGGGCCGGAGGCACGCTCCGGCCCTGTTTGCCCCTCCTGCTCAAGCCCCCGAATCCCGACCCTCTATTCCTTTGATAAAGATCTTTAGTGCCGTCTCCACATGACAAAACCTGATCGTTTTCTATACTGAATTAAACAGTAGGCTATGGGAGACGAGAGTTCATGAATCAGAGCACTGTTCGGAAAACGGATGATTCCAAACACCAGGACGACCAGAAAGCACACGTTCTGAAGCTCCCCCTGGAAAACCTTCAGGCTGACCGTGAACCTCATTCCTACGAGCTTTGGCTGGTCGCCAAGCTGATGAGAATGGCAGGCTCGCCGCCGGTGCGGTTCCGGTTGTGGAATGACGAGGTCATTGAGCCTGACTGCGGCGAGGCCCGCTTTACGATTCACCTGACCGACCCCAAGGCGCTGGTTTCTCTGGTGACCAATCCCAACCTGGCGTTTGGCGACCTGTACAGCGCCGGTCGCCTCGTGGTCGACGGCGACCTGCCTGATTTGATGGAAGCACTCTATCGCTCGGTTCACCAGGCCCGTCAGCGCTGGCCCAGATGGCTGGACGCTCTGTGGCGCAATCATAACCCCCGTCCAACCGGCATATCCGAGGCCAAGGAAAATATTCACCACCATTATGATCTCGGCAATGAGTTCTACCAGCTATGGCTGGACGAGGCCGAAATGCAGTACACCTGCGCCTATTACGAAAGTCCGGACCTGACTCTGGAGCAGGCACAACTGGCCAAACTGGAGCATGTCTGTCGCAAACTCCGTCTCAAGCCCGGCATGACAGTAGTGGAAGCCGGGTGCGGCTGGGGTGGTCTCGCCCGCTATATGGCCAGGAACTATGGCGTAAAAGTGTATTCCTACAACATTTCGAAGGAACAGCTCGCCTACGCCCGCGCCGAGGCTGAACGCCAGCAACTGGGCCACCTGATTGAGTATGTGGAAGACGATTACCGCAACATTCAGGGCCAGTACGACGCCTTCGTATCCATTGGCATGCTCGAACACGTCGGCAAGGACAACTACCCGGCATTATCGGAGCTGATCAAGCGCTCCCTGAAGCCGGACGGTATTGCCCTGCTCCACAGCATTGGTCGGAACCGCCCGATGCTAATGAATGCCTGGATCGAAAAACGGATCTTCCCCGGTGCCTACCCTCCCAGCATCGGCGAATTCATGACTCTCTGTGAACACGGCGATTTTTCCGTGCTGGATGTGGAGAACCTGCGCCTGCACTACGCCCAGACTCTCACCCACTGGATGGAGCGGTTTACGGCTAACGAAGACCAGGTGTCCGAGATGTACGACGAGCACTTCACCCGGGCCTGGAGCATGTACCTGGCCGGCTCCATCGCCGCCTTCCGTGCCGGCTCTCTACAGCTCTTTCAGGTCGTCTTCACCCACGGCGACAATAACCGGTTACCACAAAGCCGCCAGGACCTTTATACAACGCCCGCAGCACCGGAGGCCCGTTAATGGATTATTATGACCTGATCATCGTCGGCGCCGGCCCCGCCGGCGCCACGCTCGCTCATTCGCTTCGGGACAGTGGCAAGCGCATTCTTGTCATCGACAAGAAAACCTTCCCCCGCGACAAGACCTGTGCAGGCTGGGTGACCCCGGCGGTGATGGCGAGTCTCGACATTGATCTATCAGACTACGCCAGGGAGCGCACCCTGCAACCCATTCGCCGCTTTCGCATCGGCATGATGGGACAACCTGCCGTAGAGAACAATCACGATGACGTGGTCAGCTACGGCATTCGCCGCTGTGAGTTTGACCACTACCTGCTCAATCGGGTGACCGCTTCGCAGGAATTGGGCACCCCGGTCAAATCCATTACCCGAAAAAACGGCAACTGGGTAGTTAATGACACCTGGGAAGCGCCACTCATAGTCGGTGCCGGCGGCCACTTCTGCCCGGTGGCCAAACTCCTGGGTGATGGGCCCGGAAGCCATGAGACCGTGGTTGCCGCCAAGGAAGTCGAGTTTGAAATGACGCCGGAACAATCCGAGGTCTGCCAGGCCCGGGGAGACACGCCGGAGCTGTGGTTCTGCAAGGATCTGAAAGGTTATGCCTGGGTGTTCCGCAAGGGTAATTTCCTGAATATCGGGTTGGGCCGGGAGGACAACCACAAGCTCTCCGACCATCTCGAACGGTTTGTGGCGGAAATGAAGGCCAGTGGCCGTATCCCGGCCGATCTGCCCGGACGTTTCAAGGGCCATGCCTATCTATTGTACGATCATGCGGAACGCCCGCTGGTGGACGACGGCGTCATGTTGATCGGCGACTCCGCTGGACTGGCCTATACCCAGAGCGGGGAAGGTATTCGCCCGGCCATTGAATCCGCCCTGATCGCAGCCCAGGTGATTCGCGAGGCGGATGATTATTCAGCCCAGACGCTGCAGGCCTATGGTGAAACCATTGCCCAACGGTTTGGTAACCGTGCGGCAGAGGCGGAACAGGGCTGGCATCTCCCGGAATGGGTGAAAGCACCAGTGGCCAGTGCCCTTATGCGCTCACACTGGTTTACCCGCAAGGTTGTGACCGAGAAGTGGTTCCTGCATCAGGAGGTGCCGCTACTGGATGTTGCCGTGTAGGGCTGCAACAAAAAAGCCGGGGCTATTGCCCCGGCAAACAATGACGCCAACACGATACTGCGCTTCTTTACTTCCGTCTTACATAGAGAACTTGTGTTCAAAGCCCACACCGAAAGTGGTGTCTTCCTGATCGCCGATGTCTTGTTTCACCTGGGAGAAATAGGTGTAAACCTTGCTTTTACTGGCAAGCTTGTAATCAGCACCAACGCCAATAAGGGTCAGTTCTTCGTCTGACAGATCCGCTTTGGTCAGGCCGTACTGGGCTTTCAGTTTCACCCGGTCGAACTTCACGGCACCACTGAGCAGATAGCTGTCTTCTTCACCGTCACCGTCCTCCTCTTCCGCCAGCTGGTACAACGCGCCAAACTCGAACATGTCGAGCCGAACCAGCCCGGCGGCACGAAGAATGTTCAACCTGCCTTCCATCGTGGAATCAGCGACCAGTTCATCTTCAATCTCGGAATCATAGGCAAGGGCACCGTAGAACATGCCTTGATCAAATACGATGGAACTGGAGACCGCGTCGGCAATGCCATTCTCGTCGGTACCTTCTTCCTGATCTTCACCCGGAATCAAGGCCACGTTCACGGACAACGCATCTGCGAAGCTGGGAGAGCTGTACTGCACCATATTGCTGGTGCGGTTCTCGCCGGCCATGATGTTCTTGATGTCACCCTGCAGGTCGTTGAACTGGTCAACCTTGCCCTGAGCTTTTTTAAGCGGTGTATCAAATTTACCGGCAATCAGTGTACCCATGGTGTCGTGGGCAAAACCGCCGTAGATATTGCGTTGGCTGAAGGTTTCTCCGCCCTTGTCACCATCGTCGATTGAGATTTCGAATTCTGCCTTGTAGATCGCTTTGATCTCGTTGAAATCAAGATCCAGGTCTCCTTTGACACCCAGGCGCGAGGCATTGCTCTGAAGCTTCCAGGCATCTTCTACATCGTTATCCTGGTTTTCGTAGGACACGTTGGCTTTGCCGTAAACGATTGGTCCCTTGTCAGCCATCGCAACGGAGGGCGCAACAACCATGGAACCGATAGCCAGAGCCAGCAACTGCTTTTTCATTCGTGTGTTCTCCATCAGTGATCACGTTTGATCGGTGTTGAATTTCGTGATCACACTATGGAGAGGGTTTATTAACGATTTGTTAATGATCTATGGCAGTTTGGTGACTGGTGCGAGGAAACGAAGATAGGCTCACCGAACCGGCAAAAAAATGGCGACCCGAGGGCCGCCACCTTCTCAACGTGCCGAAAACGGATTACTGCCCCAGATAACTGCGGTACATCCAGACCGTTTTTTCCTGCTGCGAGATATAATCACTCATCAGCGCAACAGTGCCTTCGTCGTCCGCATCTCCGGCGAGGCTCAACAGTTCGCGCTGCTTACCAATCAGTTTGGCGAAGCTTTCCACAATGTTCTCCATGGCCACCTTGCCATCGGAGACGTCCTTGCGCTCAGGCACCTCGGATTTCTCGATGTAGGTGCTGTAAGCGTGCGCCGGACGATGTCCGAGGGTAAGCACGCGCTCAGCAATCTCGTCGATTTTCAGCAGCAGATCGTCGTAGAGCTCCTCAAACTTCACGTGCAATTCGAAGAAATTGTCACCCTTGATGTTCCAGTGATAGCCGCGAACGTTCATGTAGAAGATCTGATAGTTCGACAGCAGATCGTTCAGGGCGTTGGCAAGCTGCTCGGTTTTTTCCGTGTCCAGTCCAATAAAATTTTTGCCCATAACATGCCTCCTTGACAGTTAATGAAGTAAATCTGGCTGAAATATAAGCCAAAAGACTGAAATCAGTGAAGTTTAGTCTCCCAATGCCTTCGATAGCACTAACCTATCGACATTGAAAAGGTCAAAACCAAATCCTATTTATAGCCAGATCCTATCAAAGATCAATGAACAATTTATTTAACAGTGATTATCATTTGTCTTTAAATGGGCTCATAAACATCTCATAAGCGGAGTTGATCATGGGTGCGCTCAAATTGTTTGTCCACGACCACGGAGCAAGCGGCGACCATTCGCTATTAAAGACGATCACCTTTGCCATCACCCATTTCACCGTGGCGTTCAGTGTGGCTTTTCTGCTGACCGGCGACCTTCTCATCGGCAGTCTGATTGCCATGGTGGAGCCGGCTATCAATACCGTCGCCTACTTCTTTCACGAGAAGATCTGGGCACGCCGCACCCAGCCCTCGCAACCAGTGATCAGCCCCCGGGACCGCAGTCCATGCAGCGTGTAATGACCTCCGGTCCGATATTCAGGTTGCGGTTGAGCGCCCTCAACGCCGTTCTCACTCCTTCCTCGATAACCGGATGATAGAACGGCATGTCCAGCATCTCACTCACCGTCATTCGCCGCTGGACTGACCACGCCAGCAGGTGGCTGATGTGCTCAGCCGCCGGACCAAACATCTCCGCGCCAAGAAACTGGCCACTGCCCTGCTCACCATAGACCCGCAACAACCCTTTATTCCTGGCAATCACCCGGCTGCGCCCCTGATCTTCAAAGGACACTTCGCCAACGGCAAAACAGCCCTTGCAACGCTCATTCACCTGATCAATGGTCAGCCCCACCGTAGCTATCTGCGGGTCGGTAAAGACCACCGCCAGCGGCGTGCGACGCAAGCCCGCGCGGACATCCGGGTATCGCCCGGCGTTATCACCGGCAATGCGCCCCTCATCTGCGGCTTCGTGAAGCAGCGGGGCATCGTTATTGGCGTCGCCGGCAATGAAAATATGACTGTCGCCACACTGTAGAGTGTATCGGTTAAACAGCGGTGAACCGTGTTCATCCAGCTCCAGCTCGGCATTCTGGATATCCAGATGATCAACGTTGGCTTTTCGTCCGGTTGCAGCCAAAACATAGTCAAAGGTTTCAGTCACCTTGCCTTTTGATTTATCCACAAAGGTGATCTCGACGCCGTCGACTGTCCGCTTCACGATTTTCACCTTGGCATCCGGGTCCAGCGGAAAGTCACGGCTGAAGGTTTCCAGGGCGTACTCCCGGATGCGGTCATCCCGTATAGGTCCAACAGCGCCGCCGACACCGAACATGCGAACACGAACGCCCAGCCGGCTAAGCGCCTGCCCCAGTTCCAGGCCAATAATGCCCGGGCCGAACACCGCAACCGAGGCCGGCAACTCGTTCCACTCGAACACGTCGTCATTGACCACCAGCCGGTCCTCGGCCTCTTCGAGAAATCCGGGAATATTGGGTCGGGAGCCAGTGGCCAGAACAATCCGGTCCGCGATTACTTCAATTTTTTCATCAACGATCAGGCGGTGGGTATCCACGAACCGGGCATGGCCGCTCAGGCGATGAGATTCCGGCATCTCATCAATGGTCTCCCGGACAAAACCGACAAAACGGTCGCGCTCACTGCGGACCCGATCCATCACTGCCTTGCCATCAACCTGCACTCCGCCGGGATGGATACCAAAAACCGGCCCCAGCTCCATGCCATGGGCGCTGTCTGCGGCGGCAATCAGCAACTTGCTGGGCATGCAGCCAACACGAGCACAGGTGGTGCCAAAAGGACCGCCCTCAATCAGCAGCAGGTTGTCGGTGTGTTTCCGTGCCGCGCGATAAGCTCCCATGCCGGCAGTGCCGGCCCCGATAATCGCAACGTCTACCCTGCGTATCTCCATGACTGCCTCTCCTGCCCGTTCTCCGTCAAAGTGGTTCTGGTGAGTATAGCCGTCAGGAATAGTTGCGCTTGGCACAGGATATTTTTCACCATCACTTATATCCTTGCCTTCATCCAACAAGTTTTTTTCAATCACGTCCTGCATTGGCAAGGAGAACAGAACATGCAGACCTACTGGGCCGAATTCCTGACCGTGGCCGTCGTCCACCTGCTGGCGGTTGCCAGCCCGGGGCCCGACTTCGCGGTCATGCTCCGCCAGGCTTTGTGCCAGAGTCGGCGCAACGCCGTGCTCAGCGCAGCCGGCATAGGCATTGGCATACTTGTGCACGTGACCTATTCACTGCTGGGGATTGGCATTCTCATTCAACAGTCGTTGCTGCTTTTCACTATTCTCAAGGTCATTGGTGCGCTGTATCTGACGTGGATAGCGGTGCAGTGCCTAAGATCACGGGCAGGCAGCATTCATGTTGAAACAGACAACGCATCGCCACAAAGTGGCTTTGCCGCGTTCAGGCTGGGATTCCTGACCAATGTTCTGAACCCCAAGGCAACCCTGTTCTTCGTATCACTGTTTTCCGTGGTGATCAGTCCCGATACCCCCATCGCGCTGCAAACCAGCTACGGTCTTTATATGGCCCTGGCCACGGGCCTGTGGTTCACCCTGGTGGCCAGCTTTTTCACCCTGCCCAGGGTACGACGCGGCTTTAACCGATTCGGCCACTGGCTCGACCGGATGATGGGCGGTGTGCTGTTGTTGCTGGCCGGGCAGCTGCTGTTTTCTACAGTGAGCGGATCAGAGCCTCCGTCTGGGCCCAGCCAATACACGGGTCGGTAATGGAGCAACCGTATATGAGATCGGCGCCGTCATTCTGGCGGCCCTGCTCCAGGAAGCTCTCCAGCATCAGGCCCCGAATGCAGTTGTTGCCGGCGGCTCGCTGGGCCACGACCTCCCGGGCAATATCCAGCTGACGATCTGCCTGCTTGCAGGCATTATCGTGACTGCAGTCCACCATGACGGCAGTGGACACTCCAGCGTCTGACAGTGACTCAATGGCCTGGCCAATGCTGTCGGCATCGTAGTTGGTAATGCCTCGTCCGCCCCGAAGGACCAGATGGGTATCCGGGTTGCCCTCGGTGGTGATCATGGCCGGGGCGCCCGTGCTGGCAATGCCCATGTGGTGGTGCGGGTGGGCAGCGGATTTCATCGCATTGATCGCCACCGTCACGCCCCCATCCGTGCCGTTCTTGAAGCCCACCGGCATCGGCAGACCGCTGACCAGTTCCCGGTGCACCTGGGATTCCGTGGTGCGGGCGCCAATAGCGCTCCAGCTGATCAGGTCACCAAGGTAATCCATGGCGAATGGACTGAGGGCTTCGGTCGCCAGCGGCAGACCGGTTGCCGCCAGGTTCAACAGCAGCCGGCGGGACCGCACCAGACCGTCGTTGAGGTTACCGGCTCCGGTACGGTCCGGATCGTACAACAGTCCTTTCCAGCCCACGGTGGTTCTGGGTTTTTCCAGGTAGGCACGCATCACGATCAGGAAACGGTCGCTGACAGACGCTGCGAGTTCCTTAAGCTTGTCTGCGTACTCCAGCGCGGCCACCTCATCGTGAATCGAGCACGGCCCGATCACAATCAGCGTGCGCGGGTCGTCACCGTTAAGTACCCGGCGGATATCATCACGTTGGCGCAGGATCTGGTGCTCCACGGCAGGTGCCAGTGGCAGGCGGGTCCTCAGCTCTGACGCTGTCGGAAGAATCTCTTCCCTGCGATTGGGGGCGGTGGAATTCCCGGCGCTGGCCCCGTCAGTCAGGGTGTCGATATTCAGTGGCATGTTCATGTCAGTTGTCCGTTTCCCTGTGTCAGAATCAAAAAAGCCCCGGCTGGGCTACCAGTCGGGGCTTTTTCGAGTCCGGTGGCAGCCTGGGTTTTGCCGGGCTGCCTTCCTCGTAATTCAGTCGATGAAGATCTTATGGGCGGCCCTGGCTCTGGCTAAAATAAAAGCCATAACCAAACCACCAGAAAAACACAGCAGCGACCGCAGCTGCCGGTTTCGCACCGAAAGCTTTCAGAACATTCAATTGACAGGTCGCGTGTGTAGTCTTCATGCTTTTCAATATATACCTCCGGTTTTCGGCTTTGCAACCCGCAATCCCGAATTTGATGGAATCTTTTGCCGTGACTGCGATACAAACCAACCAGACTGTCTCCCGGAACGGGTCAGCAATCATCGCCCTCTGGATGTTCCTGTTCGTCATGCCCCTGTCCGCACTGGCAGCACCAGAGGCCCGTACCTACCAGCTCAACAACCGCTCCTCTGAACAGGTTGGCGCGCAAGTCAGGGAGCTGTACCCCGATGGCCAGGTTGCCATTACCACCAGGGGACAGCAGATGATCGTACGCGGAGAGCCAGAGGTGTTGGACGAAATTGGATCTCTGGTGCAAACCATGGACGTCGCCCCGGTACAGATGCGGATCACCGTGCGGACCCGCAGCAACCTGGACGCCAAAAGCGGAGGTGGCAATATCACCATCAGCAACGGCCAGGCCAGTGCCAACGTTGAACGCAGAGTCACGACGACTCGCCGCAATCAGGAGCGCACCCTGGTGGTTCAGGACGGTCAGTCAGCCCATATCCATTCCGGACAGGTGCGAACAGTCCCGATCGCCATTCGAGGTGGGCGTAACCCCGCTGCCATCCTCGGACAGATAGAGACACGCAGCGGCTTTCTGGTCAGCCCGCAGGTTATTTCCGACCGAACCATTGAGCTCAATATCGTCTCCTTCGAGGAAGACCCGGCGGACGATATACCCGGCTATGAAACCGAGGCTCTGATGACCATTCGCCGGGTGGAACCCGGGCAATGGATCGAGCTTGGCAGCACCCGAAGCAGGCAGACCAGCAACCGCTCCGGCATCACCTATCAGGTTGGCGGCGACCAGAGGGAAAATCAGACCGTTGAGGTTCGGGTAGAGATGTTCTGAATCGTCAGGCCGCCCCTTTGCGTGACGCAAGCAAGGTCGCTTTTGCCTCATTGACCTGGGCGGCCAGGTAATCATTACCGCCACGATCAGGATGAATCTTCTGCATCAGCCGCCGGTGAGCCATGATCACCTCATCCTCCGAGCAGTCCGGAGAAACCCCGAGCACATCGCAGGCTTCGCGCACAGACATCGGCTCTGCCCCGGTCCGCTGCCCCGCATCGCCCGACCTGGCGCCACCGGCGCCGGCCCCGTCATTGCCCGATTGACGCTGTTGCCGGTACATCCGGTTTACCATGGGCGTGAACTTCAACAACGCCGGCAATTTTCGTAGGAGGGGAACCAGCGCCGCCACGGCCGCCGTCAGTACATGCACGCGGCCGGTTAACACCAGAAAGAGAAGGACAGCGCCACCGATCACCAACGCCATCTTCCAGACGGCGGTCTTCTTTTTCTCCGCTGACAACGCTCCCCACTGCTTCAGTATGACAAAAACCGCAGCCGTCAGGGCCAGCCCCAATATCCAGTGCATAGTGAAATCCCTTACGCTTACCTACCGTAATTCTGGTGTTCAAGCGATGACAAAACACCCCCGCTTTGTATAGGATGCTATTTTATTCATCGCTGTTAAGAATCAGTTACACACTCATCCCGTTACAGATAAACAGGGACAATCACTCACGAGCCTGACCGGCCACGTTGGGCGATTTCCAAATGGACACTGATACCCAGGACTTGAATTATGCGCACGGCTCCCCGTTTCCTGATCGTCATTATCTTCCTTGGCGTTGTACTTGGCGGCATATTTGGATACAAGTTTTACCAGTTCGGTCAGCTTAAAAAGCAATTGTCGCAGCCACAACCGCCGGCCCAGATTTCCACTACCAAAGCCAGTAGTGCTCGATGGACGCCCGCCGTCAAGGCTGTGGGGAGCGTCGAGGCCATCAATGGCATTGAGGTGGCCAATGAGGTTCCGGGCGTGATTGAACAGATTGGCTTTGAATCCGGCGACACCGTCAGTAAAGGCGATATCCTGATTCGACTGGATGCCGCCATCGACGAAGCTGCGCTGCGGACACGCCGGGCCGAAGCTCAACTGGCAGAGCAGGAGTTCCAGCGGATATCCGACCTGCTTCCGAAACGCGCGGTATCACAAGCCCAGTTCGACGAAGCCAAAGCAAATGTTGATGCTGCCCGCGCCCGGGTCAACGAGGCGGAGGCCCAGCTCAACAAGAAAGTGATTCGTGCTCCCTTCGATGGCACCCTCGGCCTTCGTTTGGTGGACCAGGGCGAGTACATTCCCACCGGCACGCCGATCGTCGAAATCAACATGCTGGACCCTATCTACGTGGATTATACGTTGTCCGAAAAAGACCTTCCGAGAATCGCAACCGGCTATGACGTTACCGCCACGGTTGCCGCGGTTCCCGGCAAAACCTTTGACGGCAAGGTCAGCGCCATCAACACCTCGGTCAACCCGGAAACCCGGACCGTCCGCATTCGTGCCACGCTGGCCAATCCTGAAAATGCTCTGCGCCCCGGCATGTTTACCACCATCCTGACCAACCAGCCCCAGGATCGTGACGTTGTCACCGTGCCCCGGACTGCAATCTCCTACAACACATACGGCGACTTCGTCTTCGTGGTGGAAGAGAACGAAGAAGGTGAATTGATCGTCAACCGCCGGACGGTTCAGACCGGCGAAGTACGCAATGGCCGTGTTGCTGTGGAAGAGGGCCTGACAGAGGGCGAGGAAGTGGTCGCCAAGGGCCTGCTGAGACTCCGCGCCGGACAACGGGTGGAAGTGCAGGAAAGCGATAACGACCCGGCGGAGGCGTCCGAATAATGCGTTTCACCGACATATTCATTCAGCGACCCGTCCTCGCGACGGTGGTCAGCCTGCTGATCCTGCTGCTCGGCGCCCGGGCAGCCATGGAGATGGAAATTCGCCAGTATCCCGAACTGGAAAGCACGACCGTTACCGTGACCACTGCCTATCCGGGCGCCAGTTCGGACCTGGTTAAAGGTTTTATCACCACCCCACTGCAACAGGCTATCGCCGAAGCCAGTGGCATTGACTACCTGACCTCCACCAGTTCCCAGGGCCTCTCCACCATCGAAGCCAAGATGGAGCTGAACTACGATGCCAATGCGGCACTGGCGGAAATCCAGGCCAAGGTAGCCAGTCAGCGGAACGTGCTGCCGGCAGATGCGCAGGACCCGGTCATCTCCTCCACCACCGGGGATTCGACAGCGCTGATGTACATTGCTTTCTACGGTAATGAACTGAAAGTGCCACAGATAACGGATTACCTGACACGGGTTGTCCAGCCCAAACTCCAGGCTTTACCGGGCGTTGGCAAAGCAGAGCTGTTGGGACGCAAGTTTGCTCTGCGCGCCTGGCTTGATCCGGAGCGCCTGTCCGCGGTCGATATGACGCCTCAGGAGGTGGTTCAGGTTCTGCTGAAGAACAACTACCAGGCCGCCGTGGGTAACACCGAGGGCAAATACACCAAGATCAGCATGACCAGCGACACCGACGTGGGAGACCCCGACCAGTTCCGGGAGCTGGTGGTCAAGGAATCCAATGGCTCGCTGATCCGGCTCAAGGATATTGCCAGGGTCGAATTGGGATCGGAAACCTACGACCAACTGGCCCTTTATAAGGGTGAACCCGCTACCTATGTCGCCATCGAACTGTCCCCCGGCGCCAACCCGCTGACGGTTGCCGACCTGGTAAAGAGCGAGCTGCCGGATATCGAAAGCCAGTTACCCTCCGGCCTGAACGTACGACTGGCCTACGATGCCTCCGACTTCATCGACAGTTCCATCAACGAGGTTATCCAGACTCTGCTGGAGGCCATACTCATCGTACTGGTCGTTGTATTCCTGTGCCTGGGCTCAGTCAGGGCCGCGGTGGTCCCATCGGTGGCCGTGCCCCTGTCGCTGATCGGTGGCGCATTCGTCATGCTGATGATGGGGTTCTCCCTGAACCTGCTGACACTGCTATCGATGGTGCTGGCCATAGGTCTGGTGGTGGATGATGCCATCATCATGGTGGAGAACGTTCATCGCCACATCGAGCAGGGGGAATCCCGGTTTGACGCCGCCATCAACGGCGCGCGGGAAATGGCCGTGCCCATCATCGCCATGACCACCACCCTGGTAGCTGTCTATGCCCCGATTGGTTTCATGGGGGGACTGGTCGGATCACTGTTTACCGAGTTTGCCTTTACCCTGGCAGGCACTGTTGTGATTTCAGGGATTGTCGCGCTAACGCTTTCACCGATGCTGTCCGGAAAAATCCTCAAGCCTCATGGCAATCCGGGACGCTTCGAAAAGCTGGTGGAGCAGTCGTTCAACGGGATTGCCAACAGCTACAAAGCGGCACTGAGTTCCCTGATGGCAACCAAGTCCGTGGTGATCTTCTTTGCCCTTGTGGTGCTGGCGTCCATTTACTTTATGGTGATGATGAGCCAGAGCGAACTGGCTCCCACCGAGGACCAGGGCATCCTGTTCTATCAGGGGCTGGCGCCTCAGACCGCAACCCTGGACTACCTTGAGGAGCACGGGGATGAGGTGCTGGAACACATGGAAAAGGTTCCCGGCTACAACGAGGACTTCATGATTCTGGGGATTACTGCGCCCAACGCCGTCTTTGGCGGGTTCAAGATGGCACCCTGGGGAGATCGTGAGGTCAGCCAGTTCGAAGTACAGCCGCAACTGAACAGTGCGCTCAAACAGGTTACCGGCCTGCAGACTGCGGTATTTCCGCGGCCTTCCCTGCCCGGTTCCGGTGGCGGCCTGCCCTTCCAGTTCGTGATTACCACAGGGGAAGACTATAACCGTCTCAACGACGTTGCCAATGAGATGCTTGGCAAAGCCATGGCCAGCGGTAACTTCATGTTCCTGCAGAAATCCATCGACTTTGATCGGCCGGTAACACGCATCGAAGTCGACCGTGACCGGGTCGCGGACCTGGGGCTGTCGATGCAGGATGTGGGACAGGCGATGTCCAGCATGCTTGGCGGCGGTTACATCAACCGGTTCAACATGGAAGGTCGCTCCTACCAGGTGATCCCGCAGGTCGAGAGGGACTTCCGCATGGATTCGGACGCACTCAACGACTATTACATCCGCGCCGATAACGGCCAGCTGGTTCCCCTCGGCAGTGTTATCAGCTTCAAGCACGATATCGAGCCATCTCAACGCACCCAGTTCAACCAGCTGAACTCGCTGACGCTGCAAGGTGTGGTGATGCCCGGGGTGACCATGGGAGATGCCATGGCGTTCATGGAGTCAACCGCAGACCAGGTGTTCCCTCAGGGCTTCACCTCCGACTACACCGGTGAATCCCGACAGTTCGCCAATCAGGGCAGCGCCCTGGTGGTTACCTTCTTCCTGTCGCTGCTGGTGATTTATCTCGTGCTTGCAGCCCAGTTCGAAAGCTGGCGTGATCCGTTCATTATCCTGGTCTCGGTCCCCATGTCCGTGGCCGGTGCCATGGCATTCATTGTGCTCGGATTCGCCACCATGAACATCTACACCCAGGTGGGTCTGATTACCCTGATTGGCGTGGTGTCCAAGAACGGTATCCTGATTGTAGAGTTTGCCAACGCCTTGCAGGTCGACAGGGGACTGAACAAGCGGGATGCGGTGATCGAGGCGGCGGCTATCCGGTTGCGGCCCATCATCATGACATCACTGGCACTGATCTTTGCCATGGTGCCGCTGTTGATTGCCATCGGCCCGGGTGCGGAAAGCCGCTTTGCCATCGGCCTGACCATCAGCGCCGGTCTCGGTATTGGCACACTGTTCACCATTTTCGTGTTGCCGGCATTCTACATCCTGCTGGCCCGTGACCATCACGGTTCCGCTGCGGAGGAATACGGTAACGGCAACAGTGACAACGCATCGGTCCCGACACAGTGACTCTGGGAACGCTGTTCTGGCTGTTCGGGGCCGCGTTCGCCATCTGGTACTGGTGGCGGGCCAAGGCCATCAAGGATTTCGTCCTGCAGGCGGCCAGGAACTACTGCAAGAAAATGGATGTAATGTTGCTGGATGACGCCGTCTACCTGCGTGGGCTCTGGTTCAAGCGCGATGAAACAGGAAAACTGCGGGTATGGCGACGCTTCCTGTTCGATTTCACATCTACTGGCGAGGAAAGATACGTGGGCAGGGTGATTATGCTCGGCCCACGTATACTGCATATGGAGCTGGAGCCTCACCGGCTCAACTGAGACGAAACCTCTGAACGTCGCTCCTCCTTCCCCTGGGTCCGTGCAGAAGAGGCCTATCAGGACTATACTGGCATCGCCGCCAAGCCACACACCCATGACCTGAGAACCGACAGACCCCATGCTGCTGCAATTGACGTACGGATTGCTGTTTCTGGTACTCTCCAGCTCCACACTGGCTGATCCTCCTACCCTTCGTATTGCCACATCGGAGTACCCCCCATTCGAATACCTGGAGGATGGAGCACTTGTCGGTGAGGATGTAACAACCGTCCGCAAGGTCCTTGACCGCATGGGGATGGAACCGGCGTTTGTGGTCGTCCCCTGGAGACGTGCGGAAGCCCGTGCCAGAAGTGGCCAGTCAGATATGATCTTTTCCCTGACCCACTCGGAAGAGCGGGCACGCCATTATTATTTCACGGCCCCGATCAACACCGCGCGGGACGTATTTTTCGCACGCTCGGACCGCGATATTGAATGGCAGACACTGGATGATCTGGAAGGCTTGCGCCTGGGGCTGTCATCATCCTACAGCTACGCCCCCGAATTCATGAACTGGCTGGAAACCGCCGATATCAAGATCATAAGGATCAGCCAGCAAAAGCCGGATCTTACCAGCCTGCGAATGGTGGCCTATGACCGGATTGACCTGTTCATCTGCGAACAGTCAGTGTGTCGCTTCCTGCTCGAGAAACACCAACCGGTCCATCCCGAACTGGCCAACATTGAAGCCGTGCCAGGCATGGTTGGTGAAGAGCGTCCCTTTCGAGCGGCTTTTTCACGCAGACATCCCGACGGCGAGCAACTCAGGGACCAATTTAATCAGGCGCTGGCCGGCCTGAATCGGGAAAACACAGACTGACCCGCCTGCTCTTCGGCAATCACCTACCAACCTCCTCACCACAGATCTCTCTGGGTTTCCTATACTGCCAGTGTCACCCTCAACCAACAGATCGGGACCATGGACATTCAGACAGATCACCGCTATGCGATTAACCTCAACGTTCGGGGTATTCAACCTTCCGCCACGCTACGCATTAATGAACTGAGCAATCAGCTCCGCTCGGAGGGCCGGGACATCATCAAACTGGGCCTGGGGCAATCACCATTCCCGGTACCCGACCGCGTGGTGAAAGCTCTGCAGGATCATGCCCATGAAAAGGACTACCTCCCGGTCAAGGGCCTGAAATCACTGCGTGAGGCCATTGCAGGCTACATCAACCGCAGTGAGCGCATGCGCTTTACCTGGGAGGATGTACTGATCGGCCCCGGGTCCAAGGAACTGCTGTTCATCCTGCAACTGGCCTACTACGGTGACCTGCTGATTCCCCGCCCCAGCTGGGTATCCTATGCACCCCAGGCAAGGATCATCGGCCGCTCTGTTCACTGGCTGCCCACGCACGGGGAAAACAACTGGCAACTGACCGCAGAAGAGTTGGACATTATCTGCCGCGACGATCCTTCACGTCCGCGCATCCTGATCATGAACTACCCGTCCAACCCCACCGGCTGTACCTACACCGACGACCAGTTGCTGGCCATCGCCAACGTGGCGCGGAAGTACAGACTGATCCTGCTGTCGGATGAGATCTACGGCGAGGTGCATTTCGAAGGCAAGCACAAATCCATCGCCCGCTACTACCCGGAAGGCACAATCATCAGCACCGGCCTGAGCAAATGGGCCGGCGCCGGCGGCTGGCGTCTGGGGACATTTATCTTCCCGCCGGAGTTACGGCCACTGCAGGATGCCATGGCCATCATCGCCAGCGAAACCTACACCGCCACCAGCGCCCCCATCCAGTACGCCGCCATTTCCGCGTTCAACGGGGGCGACGATATGGACGAATACCTCAAGCAGTCACGGCGGGTGCTCAAGGTTGTGGGCGAATACATGCATCGACGCCTGAGTGAAATGGGCGCAGTGGTGCAGAAGCCCGAAGGGGCGTTCTATCTGTTCCCCGATTTCAGAAACTTCCGTGACGCCCTGGCCGCAAAGGATATCAAAACCAGTCAGGCGTTCTGCCAGGCATTACTGGAGAACACCGGCGTGGCCATCCTTCCCGCCAGTGATTTCGGTTTCGTTCCGGATCATCTGGGCGCGCGACTGGCGTTCGTGGATTTTGATGGTGCGGCTGCCCTGAAACTGGCAGGTGGTGACTACGCAGAGCAGGAGTTGGACGACACATTCGTAACACAGGCCTGCCCCCGCCTGGTCACGGCCATGGACAAGACAGAGAACTGGTTGAAGAGCCTGGCTGACTGACACCTAGGCTCCCGGTCCGCCACTGCCCGGCCTGCCGGGCAGTTGGCTTGCCGACTTCTCATTTCAGACTTTTTGCCAATTTCTCTACGGCATTCCTGCTCAAGGTGTGGAGCAATCCCAGGTTGGCGTCTGCAGAGGCAATAACGGTGAGTACCAACTTCTCCTTGAGCTTAAGCGTCAGGATAAAGCCATCACTGTTTTCAACGATGACATAACGACAACGCTCCTGCTGAGCTTCCCTGGCAATGGTCTCACCCAGAGCCAGCACCGAGCCCATCATGGCTGACAGTTTGGCAACAGGCATCTCTCTTTTGAAGCGTTTGGTCACGTCATGTCCATCTACCGTTGAGATGAGAACACCATAGACTGCATGGCTCTGTTCCATCATCTGCGCAAAGACTTCCTGACAGAATTTCTCGCCACTCTCACTGATTCTTGGCTGATTCATGATTCCGTTCCGGTCGCGAGTGCCGCTCAAGCAAACTCGATAGTTGAAATAAGTGCGTTAATCATCAGGCTGACATCCTCTCTTTTCCGAACATCCACTTCCAGAATCGGAAAAACAGTTCCCCATCGATCCAGCCTCTCGTAAAAGTCATCAAGGTCGGGAGACTCACATTCGTCTCGTCTCGTCAGGCCAATGACCACCCCGGTTTCTTCAATAAAATCGGCAAAATTCTCCAGATACATGTCCATATCAGCCAGCGGGTCGTCCCGGCTGCAGTCGACCAGCAAGATCAAACCAAGGCCGCCCTGCACCAGAATTTTCCACATAAACTCAAAGCGGCGCTGGCCGGGGGTGCCATACAGGAACACTTTCTGCCCGTCTTCCAAGGTCAGGTCCCCGAAGTCCATCGCGACGGTTGTCTCCTCCTTCAAGTCAGCAAGATCATCAGTCGTTGCCTGATCCGTTCTGACCGGAGGGGTCTCGCTGATTGCCGCAATAGCAGTCGTTTTCCCCGCGCCGGGCGTTCCGGTAATTATCAGTTTTATTTCCGACACAAAAGACAGCCCCTTGTTGACGTCAGACCTTCAGACGAGAACGAATTTTTGCTAACAGTCCCTTGCTTACACCGGAGGACGAAGGTGCCCTGCTTTGCGAAGATTCTGCATTCGCCGTTACGGCAGTGATACTCCCGATGAGCGACGCCGCATTGATGAAGGCAATAGCACGATCCCTGGAGACTTCTGATGAGGCAACTATCTCGTCCAGGGTGATCCCTGACTTTCGGCTCATCAAAGCACACAAGGTCATGAAATCCTGTGACCTGCGAATCAACACCGGTGAGGGCCAGCGCAGCAGCCTGAGCCGGCTATCGGGGGCCAGCCCCGCCAGCAGCCGCCCTTCTGACCCGGAGATACCGATCAGCCATAAGAACGGCTTGTCAGCCACCCACTCCATACCGGCTTCTTCATCAGGGAAGACTGATTCGCTCTCGCTTATCTCAACATCCTCCGACAGTTCCGCGATGAGTCCAGAGAGCTGCTCAAGCGACAGAGACGTGGCACAGAGGCGATTCTGACGATCGAGAAATAACTTGCCGCGATGAAAAGCTACCCGCACGAAGCGGGCATCACACGACTTGATTCTCTGGGCAAGCGAATCTGCTTGATCAACGTCGGCATCATCCGGAGCACTCCCCTGTTCCGGCCCCCGGAACTGTGCCGTCGCAGAGTGGTGTCCGTTCTCCACAATCAAGTTGAGCACTGAGATCAATGGAGCCGCACGCAGGGGTTTAGGCAAATGGTAAGACTCAGAGAGGCTGGAAACCTCGCCAGATAAAGCAATCGGGATCCGGCGCCTCATCTCATCACTGTTGTGCCACTGAGCTACAGCTTCCGAATTATCCATATCCAGAACGATGGCATCAGCATGATCCCAGTTGGCATAAACCCAGTGATCCCGGGTCTTTGTACCAAACAGATCGAGCAAAGATTTCAACACGGTCTCGTCTTTGGAAGACAAACCAACGCTGGCAAGTGTCTTCAAAACGCAGATCCCCATCCGTTGTTAAATTCAGCGAGTTAAAGGCTGGACATATCCACAGTCTGCTCAACTTTCTTGGTGATCATTCTGGCCATTCCGAGATTCCCACGGGCTTTGTCGAGCACAACGTATAGGAAGACTGCCTCATTACTGTTCAGAAGCCGGATCAGGTGATACTGATCATCCAGGGTAATCAGAATATCTTCGATTTTGCTGGAAATACCCAGCGCTGACATGGTCTTACGCTTGGCACGCACGACTTCTGTATTACCTGCTGCGGCGGTATCGAGATCAAAGTCCTTTCCTCCTTCCTTGCCAAGAACCATCCCCGAATCGCTGTCCACCAGACAGGCGCCAATGAAACCATCAATTTCCTTCAAACCGGACAGGTCTGCCATAACGATCAATCTCCAAAGTTGTTGTCATTTCCGAAAAGGTTTCGGGGCTGCTCGAAATCCAGGAGCGCCGCACAACGAGACTAGGAGCCTTCAAGGGCATTCACAAGACAGGGGTTGTATAGATATGTTTCGAAGGTATAACGTTATTACAATTTGTAATGAAACGTTTCCAGAATGGACGTGTTTGCCACCTATACATATTCTAAGCGAATGAATTTAAAGGGCTAAAAAAATATACGGCAATCTGTGACATACTTCACACATCGCAGATATTTAAGGGAACCTTTTTCTGATTAAAACGACGCACCAGAGAGGATCACGTCTTTGAGAGACTTAACGGATTTTGCCGAACAGGTCGCAGTTGAAGCGGGCGAACTGATTCGTCGTGAACGCGAGAACAACACCCTGCGCACCGACTACAAACAGCAAACCGAACTGGTGACCCATGCAGATCTCATGGCCGATGAGTTCATAACTGGTGCCATTCGCAAACGCTTTCCGGACCACCGCATCCTCTCCGAGGAATCCATGCCGGACCTGAGCCAGGCGGAGGAACTGGAGACGCCGCTGTGGATCGTTGACCCCATCGACGGCACCGTGAATTACGCCTACGGCCACCCCCAGGTGGCGGTGTCCATTGCCTACGCCGAAAAGGGCCGCGTCCAGGCAGGCGTGGTTCACGCGCCGTTTCCCGGCGAAACCTTCCGCGCCACCAAGGGCGAAGGCGCCACCCTCAATGGCGAACCGATCAAACACAGCGGCGCTACGGTGCCCCGCGATTCCCTGTTCGCCACCGGCTTTCCCTACACCAAAGACAGCCTGGAACCATTGGTAAAACGCCTGGATGCGATGATCCACAATTGCCGCGACCTGCGCCGCATCGGCTCCGCCGCCCTCGACATCTGCTGGGTCGCCTGCGGCCGCCTGGATATCTACTACGAAAACGTCAGCCCCTGGGACTTCGCCGCCGCCCGTCTCATCGCCCTGGAAGCCGGCGCCACCGCTGGCCACTTCGGCGATGTTCCCGATGGCTATCCCGCTGACCTGTACGGCCGCGATATCCTGATCTCCGCACCGGCGATCTGGGAGCCTGTTCGCCAGATCCTGCGTTCTGCTTCCGGGTATGACTGAGGCTTCGGCGTTAACTCGAGTTATATTCGGTAGCCTGTTTGTTCCGGAGTAGGGCTGGGGGTGTCAGGGCCCTTCCCGGAACCGCTACGAGCACATCCATGTGCGCTTCTCTCAGGCCATCCATGGCCTTCGAAATTCCGGGAAGGGCCCTGACACCCCCAACCATCCAGCTACGCAGATATATCGCAGGTAGCGACAAAGGTAATGTTGGAGACAGCAGCGGCTGGTTACCCACTTCGCTGTATTGGAGAAACGAGATATCACCGAAAGTGATTTGGTCGGAGGCGGGTATGGCCTCCACAGAATCTTGGAGGCCATGGATGGCCGGAACGAAGCGCACATGGATGTGCTTGTAGCGGTTCTGTGGAGGCCATACCCGCCTTCGACCTCCCCCATTTCTGTCAGGCTACAGTCAGAAACAAACTCCCCGGTATCCGGTTAGCCCCAGACGACTTCAGAAACCAGCCCCCAACTCTCGTCGAAGTCGGTCGAGGGCAAGCGGGAAAACGACGAGCGGACAAACCGCTGAATCCGGCCTTCGATGAAGACCAGCACAAAGTCCGCGCCGCGATTGGCGCTGGTGCGGGGACGCAAGCCCTGGCGGATCTCGCCTTCCTTTAGGATCTGGCGCACCTGGGTTTCCAGGCGTTCGAAGAAGTGGGATGCGCGCTTGCGCAGGGCCTCGTTTTCGCCCATCAGGGCGTCGCCGGTCAGCACACAGCACAGGCCAGGGTTGCGTTCGGCGAACACCAGCACCAGATTGGCCAGCTGTTGCAGGCGGGCGCGTGCGTCCTCCTGCTCCTGCAGGATCACCTGGCAACGGCTGAAGACCGCTTCGTCGGCGAAGTCGATCAGCGCCTCGAACATCTTGCGCTTGCTGGGGAAATGGCGGTACAGCGCCGCCTCGGTGACGCCTACGGATTTGGCCAGGCCGGCGGTGGTGATACGGGCTCCGGGATCGGTTTCCAGCAGCTCCACCAACGCATGCAGGATCGCCTCCCGACGACTGGGTTTTTGATCGGTCATGACAGGACTTCAGCGCTCTGTAACTGGGTTATTTTTGGGGCCGGTCTTTGGCGCCGGCCCTCGGTATTATTCAGTTTTGTACCGGATTGTTCACTAAATCAGAAGAAAGTGCCATCAATGGGCGAGGACGCACTGGCGTAGAGCTTCTTGGGCATCCGCCCCGCCAGGTACGCTTCGCGACCGGCTTCCACACCGAGGCGCATGGCGTGGGCCATCTTGATCGGGTCCTTGGCCTGTGCAATAGCAGTGTTCATGAGAACACCATCGCAGCCCAGCTCCATGGCAAGGGTCGCATCCGAGGCGGTGCCAACACCGGCATCCACCAGCACTGGCACGTTGGCGTTCTCGACAATCAGGCGAATGTTGTAACGATTCTGGATGCCCAGGCCCGATCCGATAGGCGCGCCCAGCGGCATGATGGCAATGCAACCCATCTCTTCCAGACGCTTGGCCAGCAGTGGATCGTCGGAGCAATAGACCATAACCTTGAAGCCGTCATTGATCAGCTCTTCAGCGGCCACCAGGGTTTCGGTCATGTTCGGGTACAGGGTTTTCTCCTCGCCCAGCACTTCCAGTTTCACCAGGTCATGGCCGTCCAGCAGTTCCCTGGCCAGTTTGCAGGTACGCACCGCATCCTTCGCGGTGTAGCAGCCGGCGGTGTTCGGCAGGATGGTATAGGTGTCCGGGGAAATCACGTCGAGCAGGTTGGGCTCGTCCGGATTCTGTCCCAGATTGGTCCGGCGCACAGCCACGGTGACGATTTCCGCACCGCTGGCTTCTATGGCATGGCCGGTCTCCATCAGGTCACGATATTTACCGGTCCCCACCAGCAGGCGTGATTGATAGACACGGCCGGCGAGTTCGAGGGGTTTGTCGTCTGGAAGCTGAATTGTCGGTTGTTCGCTCATAACCTTCCTGAGGCTGTATGGAATATTGGGGACGTCATCGGCCGGACTGGCCGCATCAATGCGGCATCACCTAGCCACCGCCGATGGCATGCACCACTTCGACCCGGTCGCCGTCGTTCAGGCGGAAATCCGGATGTTGGCTGCGGGGCACGATGTCTTCGTTAACCTCCACGGCCAGCCGTTTGCCCGTCAGGGCCATGTGTTCTATCAGATCTGCGATGGTTGCCTCGGCGGGCAGCTCTAACCCATCACCGTTTACCTGCACCTGCATGTTTACCTCTGAAAATCTCTCTGGCGCCGAAGTCCGGCGATCAAAACCAGGGCCCACCCCACCATAAAACAGACACCACCGATGGGGGTGATCGGCCCCACCCAGCGAATGTCGGTCAGTACCAGCACATAGAGACTGCCGCTGAACAACAGGATACCCGCCAGGAAAAATCCCGCAGCCACCGCCAACAGGCGGCGGGGCAACTCCATACCCGTCAATATGGCCACGAGTATCAGTGCAATTGAATGGTATACCTGATAGGTGACGGCAGTCTGGAAAACTTCAAGGCCCCGGGCACTGACCAGGTCCCTCAGGCCATGGGCGCCAAAGGCACCGGCCATGACCGCGACCAGTGCCAACAGGGCACCGATGACCAGGGGCGGGCGCATGACTTCGATATGCCTAGCAGTCACAGTGAATCTTTTCCCCGCTGTCCAGGTTCATGATCGTCAGCGCTCCGCCCCAGACGCACCCGGTGTCCAGGCCAATAAACTGCTCCTTGCCGGTTTTGCCTTCCAGGGCCGCCCAGTGACCAAAGATCACTTTGACGTTATCCCTGCGGGGAAATTCGAACCAGGGGGCAAACCCTGTCGGGGCGCTGTCCGCCGACTCCTTGGTGGCCAGTTCCAGGGTGCCATCGGCCGTGATAAAGCGCATGCGGGTAAAGTAATTGGTGATTATCCGCCACCGGTCCATGCCAGTCAGGCTGTCATCCCATCGGTCAGGCTGATTGCCATACATGTGGGTGAAGTATTCTTCCGCATCGCTACCGGAAATGACCGCTTCCACTTCCCGTGCATGCGCGACCGCCTGTTCCGGCGTCCAGATGTGCGGCAGACCCGCATGGGCCATAAAGAGGTTGCGATCAGGATCGTGGATGCAGAGTTTCTGCTGCCGCAACCAGTCCACCAGCCGGGCCTGATCCGGGGCGTCCAGGATACCATCAAGGGTGTCTTTCTTGCGGGTCTGGTGACCACCCAAAGCGACCGCCAGCAAGTGCAGGTCATGGTTACCCAGAACCACAACGGCAGATTCTCCAAGTCCTTCGATGAACCGCAAGGTTTCCAGTGACGCCGGTCCCCGATTGATCAGGTCCCCGGCGACCCAGAGCCGGTCCCGGGACGGAGAAAAATTGACCTTATCCAGAACGTCCCGCAGGCGATCGTAACAGCCCTGGATATCACCGATGGCGTAGTCAGTCATCACTCTCCCCGTGCTGCGCCGGGTTGTCGTTTTTACGGTCGACCAGCATGTCTGCAATCGCTACGTAGTCCGCCAGCCCCAGGTTCTCCGGTCGCAGTCCGTCATTAATACCCAGGCTCTGCAGCTGCTCGACCGTGACCAGCCCCGCCAGCGCCTTGCGCAGGGTCTTGCGGCGGGCATTGAATGCGGTCCGGACGACAGACTGTAGCGTACCCAGGTCTTTGGCCGGGTGCGGCAAGGTGGTATGCGGGACCATGCGGACAATGGCGGAGTCCACTTTCGGGGCCGGCCGGAACGCTCCTGCACCGACTTCAAACAGCGGCTGCACCTTGCAGAAATACTGGGTCATGATGCCCAAGCGACCATAATTGTTATCACCGGGCACGGCAGCCATGCGCTGCACCACTTCTTTCTGCAGCATGAAATGCATGTCCTGGACGACACCGGAGTAGCTGAGCAGATGGAAAATCAGGGGCGTGGAGATGTTGTATGGCAGGTTGCCGATAATCCGCAGCGGCTTGTCGCCGGCCAGCTGGCTGAAATCGAACTTCAGGGCATCCGCTTCGTGGATCCTGAAATCCGGGTAGTTGAAGAATTTGGTGCGTAGAACCGGAATGAGATCACGGTCAAGCTCCACCACCTGCAACGCCGGGTTCACCGCCAGGATTTCTTCGGTAATGGCGCCAAGGCCGGGGCCGATTTCCACGATGGCGTCATCGGGCTTGGGATTGATGGCGCGAATGATGCGCTCGATCACGCCCGGATCGTGAAGGAAGTTCTGTCCGAACCGCTTTCTGGCCTGATGGCCTGGTTTGTTGCTCACGCTAGCTCTCTTTTGCCAACTTTCGGTAAATCGCCATCTGCTCACCGACCTTGATGGCGGTCTGCAGGCTGCCCGCGTCCGCTTTGCCGGTACCAGCCAGATCCAGGGCGGTACCGTGGTCAACCGAGGTCCGGACGATCGGTAGTCCCAGGGTAATATTAACCGCGCGGCCAAACCCCTGGAATTTCAGGACGGGTAATCCCTGATCATGGTACATCGCCAGGACGGCATCGGCGTTGTCCAGCCAGTGTGGTGTAAACAGGGTATCCGCCGGCAGCGGGCCGGTCAGGGTCATGCCCTCGGCACGGAGGTTGTCGAGGGTTGGTTCGATGACCTCCAGCTCTTCACGGCCCAGGTGACCGCCCTCACCGGCGTGGGGATTGAGACCGGCAACAAGAATGCGCGGGTGTTCTATACCAAAGAACGTGCGCAGATCGGCGTCGAGAATCCGGGTCACCTGGGTCAGACGCTCCGGCGTAATCGCTGCGGCGACGTCCTTCAGGGGCAGATGGGTGGTGACCAGCGCCACCCTCAGCTCCTCGGTGGCCAGCATCATCACGACCCGCTCAACACCACAGAGCTCCTGCAGGAACTCGGTATGGCCGCTGAAAGCGATACCGGCGTCATTGATCACACCCTTGTGGACCGGTGCGGTGACCATGCCATCGAACAGTCCATCCAGACAGCCCTGAGCGGCAATCCGCAAGGTCTCGAGCACGTATTGGCTGTTGCCGGCATTCAATTGACCGGCTTCTGTACTGGCCAGCCCGTCAACGTGATACACCGAGAGGTGTCCCGGCTCTCTGGTCGCTGCTTCACCGGGCTGCCACGACTCCAGAATCACCTCGATACCAAGTTTCTTTGCCCTCGCCTCCAGAAGTTCCCTAGCAGCGACCACAACAACGCCCGGCTGACGGGCTTCCGCTGCCAGCTGCAGGCAAAGTTCCGGGCCGATACCCGCCGGCTCACCGGCGGTCAGGGCAAGGGTTACCGGGTCGGTCATGATTGCTGGGATTCCTCGTTCTCTTGCGCGTACTCATCCTTGAATTCAACGAATGCCTCGTCACGGATCTCCCGCAGCCAGTTTTGCAGCTCGGTATCGAACTTGCGACGGTATATCGCCTGACGGGCTTCCGACTCGCGGACGTCACCGCTGATGTCCTTCTGACGGCGTTCCTGCACTTCCAGGATATGCCACCCGAACTGGGACCGGAATGGCCCTTTCAGCTCACCGACATCCGCCGCCATCATGGCCTGTTCAAACTCAGGCACCATCTGACCCGGGCTGACCCAGCCCAGATTGCCACCATCCGAACCGGACACCGGGTCGTCGGAATGCTCCCGCGCCAGTGCGGCAAAATCGGCGCCGTCACGAATCTGCTGGTACAGGTCACGGATGGTGCTTTCGGCCTGGGATTCCGAAACCGTCTCGCTAGTCCGCACCAGGATATGACGCACACGGGACTGTTCAATCACCTGGTTGTTTTCACCACCACGACGATCGCGGACCATCACCAGGTGAAAGCCGTTTTTGTTCCCCAGCACCTGCGACGGCACGCCGGTTTCCAGTTCCGGTACCACGGATTCCAGCAGCGAAGGCAGCTGGCTCCTTCTGCGCCAGCCCATATCACCGCCTTCCAGCGCATTGGCGGCATCGGATTCAGCCACCGCGACTTCGCGGAAGTCACGACCGCCGACGATCTCCGAGCGCAGGCGTTCGGCCTTCTTGCGGGCTGCGGCAACGGCCGAGTCATCGTTCGGATTGTCGACCTCTACATAGATATAGGCCAGCCGATATTCCTCGTTGCTAGGCTCGCGAGCGGTGAGCGTCTGCAGGTAGTTCTCCACCTCGCGGTCGGTGACACGCACACGATTCCCCACCTGGCGCTGCTGCACCCGGCTGGCCAGCATCTCGTTGCGAATCTGCTCGCGGGCCTCACGGTAACTGACGCCTTCCGCCGCCAGTTGCTGCTCGAACTGCGCCAGGGTCATGTTATTGCGCTGGGCAATACCGGCCATGGTTTCGTTCAGTTCGTTGTCACTGATCCGCATGCCGGCACGTTCCGCCATCTGCAACTGGATCGACTCGGTGATCAACTGATCCAGCACCCGTTCCTCAAGGATATCCCTTGGTGGCAATCCGGTCCCCTGGGCCTGCAGTCTCCCCACAATGGTATCAATGCGGTTATCCAGCTCGCTCTGCAGGATCACGCCATCGTCCACAATGGCCACAACCCGATCCAGCGGCTGACGCTCAGCCTGGACGACCGAGGCCATCATCACCGCCAGGAGGACCAACAATGTTTTTGCGCAATGGCGAAGGTTCGCCTTCATAATCACCTCTGATAAATGAACATTCTGTCTGCGGAACGCCCGCTACATGCTGACTTAATCGTACCTGGTACCCGTGCCGCCAAAGCGACGGCGTTCCCGCTCATCAAATCCATAGATGGCTTCGGAGATCCGGTCGGACGAACCGCCACTGCCGCCCAGCCCCTTGAGCTGGATCTGGAACAGCATGCGGCTTTCCAACTGCTCATCGTCGGTCAGGTAGTTCTGGTGGACCACCTGAACGCTCCAGCAACAATTATTGTATTCAATGCCCGCCAGTGAGCCGACGGTGCGATCCAGCTGGGAATCATAGACCCAGCGGCCGATCAGACTAACACGGTCTGTGACAGGAAAAACCGCCCCGATATCCGACTGTTCCAATTCGTTTCGGCTGTAGGTGTGCCCCAGACTGGCCAGGTAGCGATAATCCTCCGAATGGAAGATCAGCTGGCTGCGCCCCTCCTCTGTCTTCTGGGTGTCCGGGTCCCACAGACCGGCACTGCGGATATCCAGGGTCTCCAGTGGCCGCAACAGCACTTCCCCCGCCAACGGAGAATCGCTGCGGTCATCCGCCCCCTGCCCCATCAGCGTCACTTCCCGGTCGTCGTAATAGTGTACCTGGCCGATACTGAACCGGGCCCGCTCCGCCCCGCTGATCAGGTCATTGAAACGACTGGTCAGGGCCACCGTCAACTGATTCGCGTCCCCGACCCGGTCGCCGCCGGTGAACCGGTTGCGCTGGAACAAGCGGTCAAAACTGAATGAACGCAGCGCGGTATCAAAATCGGGAATATCATCCTGATCGGCTTCCGCGTCCGCCCATGCGTAATACAGGCGGGGCTCCAGCGTCTGGTTGTAGGGAATGTCGAACAGACTGGACTGACGATCAAAATAGAGCCCCGAGTCCCACTCGAACACGGGTACGGTGCGATCGAAACCGCCACTGTTCAGCTCGTAGTCTTCCAGTTCATAGCGCGTGTAATCGAGGCTGACGGACGGGCGGGTAAAGCCCCACAGCGCCCGCAGCGGCAGCGCCACTTCCGGTATGGCCCGCAGGCGTTGACCATTGGCCCGGTCCAGCCCGGTCAACTCGGCGTTATCCCGGTAAAAATAGGTGTACTGGCTTTCGAGATTGGTTTCTACCGGCCCGAGGTCTGTCGTCATGCCGTAGATTACTTCCGGCAACTGGGCATAAGGCTTGTTGCGCTCGGCAATACGTTCGGAGATCGTCTGGTAGCCGTTGGCATAGACCTCGAAATACTGCCAACCATCCTGGTAGCGGGCTCCACCGCGACGCTGCAGGTGCGTGGCCTGATTGATTTCCAGGTTCTGGTTCAGATCGCTGAGGTAATCCTCGTCACTGACCACGGAGTAATCACCATAGGCATTCCAGCCATCACCAAGGTCGGCACGAGTGGTGAAATCCAGCGCCCAGCGCTCGCCGTCCTCGCCCGGAAACTCGTCCTGGTATTCCAGGTCGTTGCTGATGTAACCGAGTTGCAGAACCGATTCGCCCCACGGGCTCAGGTAACGGCCTTCCACTTCGTTAAACAGGCCCCGGCCGTGAATATACTGCGGCGTCAGGGTGGCGTCGTAGTGAGGGGCCAGGTTCAGGTAATAGGGTACGGACAGATAGGCACCACTGCCCGTATTCGAGGTCCCGAATGAAGGGTACAGAAAACCGGTCTTGCGGCGATCATCAATGGGGAAGCTGGCATAAGGCCAGTAGAATACCGGCACGTCCTTGATCTCCAGACGCACATGTTTGGCGGTACCGAAACCTTCGCCCTGATCAAGATGGATATCGGAGGCGACGATGGACCAGTCGTTCCGGTTGGGCGCACAGGTGGTCAGGGCACCATCACGGATCAATACCTGGTCTTCGGCAATGCGCGACAGGGTGCTCGCCGAGCCGCGCATCTCTGCGCTGTGAAGCAGGAAGGTCGCGGTATTGATGTCGAAGTGACCGTTGTTGACGTCGTAGTCCGCGGACTCACCGGTCAGCAGAAACGCCTCGCCACGACTGACCAGAGGTCCCGCCACAGAGACAGAGCCACCCACCTGGTCATAACGGGCTTCGGAACCAGTCACCGAGAACCGCCCCTGACGCAGCTGCACGTCGCCCTTCAGGTACAGTTCGGAATCCAGTTCGTATCGGGCGGAAAGACCACTGGCATGCAGGGGCTGCTCCGAATCCGGCATGGTTCCCAGCATCCCGTTTCCACTCCCGGGAACCGCCATCGACGCTTCCGAGGGCAAGTATCCGCCCTCGCAGAATGTCGGCAGAGTGTTTCTGACCGACTCCGGCAGTTCGGACCTGGGACGCCAGTCCATTTCCGCAGCTGTGGGAGCTGCCTCGGCTCCAGCTGCTGCGCAGGACCACGATGACACCAGGAACATGATGCCCGCTGCGGACACCAGTCCCAGCCCCGGTGGGTGCCGCAACCGATTGGCCGGTATTCGCAGGTTCCTTGCTGGGACTGGCACGGTGGTCGGGTTCCTTACAATTGGCTTGAGGGCTCAGGGATTTTTAACAGCCGCCTAGTTTACACGGGGCTCCCCACCTTGTTAACGGAAACCCGACTTTGCTGCAAAACCGTTTTACCCTCTCTATACTGAGCTGCTAACTTCCAGCTCTTTTCGGAAGCTTCTGAAATAACATTCACCTTGTCAGGACAGTCGCCTGTTTCATGGATACCCGTCTGCAGAAAATGACCCAGTGGGTCCGACAGATCCCCGGCCTCGAACAGGCCGACCCCGTAGCGGTTTCGGGGGACGCCAGCTTCCGCCGTTATTTCCGCGTCATCGGCAACACGGCCACTGGTCAGCGCCCGTTTATTGTTATGGATGCACCGCCGGAGCATGAGGACTGCCGCCCGTTCGTGGCCATTGCCCGCCACTGGCATGCGCGGGGCGTAGCCGTACCCGACGTGATAGAAGACGATCTGGAACAGGGGTTCCTGCTGCTGGAGGATTTTGGCGACCGGCTCATGCTGGATGAGCTGACAACCGATACCGCGGACCAGCTGTACCAGGGTGCATTGACGGAACTGCTACGTATCCAGCAGCTCACGGAGGCAGCGGACTATCCCCTGCCGCCTTACGACACTGCGTTGCTTGACCGCGAGATGGCGCTGTTCCCCGATTGGTTGTTGACCCGAAAGCTGGGCTTTGACCTGTCCAATGGGGAAAGGGCGATGCTGGATACCGCCTTCGCCTACCTGCGTGAATCCGCCCTTGCCCAACCGGAAGTCACCGTGCACCGGGATTATCATTCCCGCAATCTCCTGGTTCGCGCTGACACCGATCTTCCCGGGGTCATCGATTTCCAGGATGCGGTACGCGGACCGGTAACCTACGACCTGGTTTCCCTGCTCAAGGACTGTTACATCCGCTGGCCCGAGGGGGACATTGCCCGCTGGGTGGAACAATACCGCCAGATCAGCCTGGCGGCCGGCCTGCACAAGGCAGACCCGGATACCTTCCGGCAATGGTTTGAACTGATGGGCATGCAACGGCACCTGAAGGCGTCCGGCATCTTCGCACGCCTGTCCATCCGCGATGGTAAGGACGGCTACCTGGCCGACATTCCCCGCACGGTCCATTACCTGATTGAGGCCAGTGCCAGGCAGGGAGCCCTTCGACATTTCCACGAATGGCTAGCGGACACCGTCATGCCGAGAATCGAACAGGTGATCGGGCCTGCCCCCTCGAACGCCACGGAGAAGGAGTTACCGTGAAGGCAATGATCCTCGCGGCCGGCAAGGGCGAACGTATGCGACCACTGACACTCACCACCCCCAAACCGTTGTTGGAAGCTGGTGGAAAGCCGCTCATCGTTCACCACCTGGAACATCTGCGGCGTGCAGGCTTTAACGAGGTCGTCATCAACCACGCCTGGCTGGGCGATCAGATCGAACACACTCTCGGAGACGGTGACCGGTTCGGCTTGCGCCTCGAATACTCGCGGGAAGCCGCGCCACTGGAAACCGCCGGCGGCATCATCCAGGCCCTGCCCATGCTGGTCGCCGGCGGTGATGACTGGTTCCTGGTGATCAATGGTGACATCTGGTGCGACTTTGACCTGGCTTCCCTGACCCCTCCAGGGGACGCCGACGCCCTGCTGGTACTCACCGACAATCCCGGCCATAACCCTGCAGGAGACTTCCACCTTCGTGACAATGGCTATGTGACCTCCGAAGGTCGCGACAAATTGACGTTCTCCGGTATCAGCCTGCTCCATCGACGCCTGTTCGATGGGTTACCCCAAGGGCCACGAAAACTGGCACCGATCCTGCGCACAGCGATGTCGGAGAACCGGGTCCGTGGCATGCGTCATGACGGGAACTGGATGGACATCGGCACCCCCGACCGCTTGCGCCAACTGGACAACCTGCTCCATTCGGGACCAGGGGTAAACCATGGCAGCGAATGATGGCGACAACATGCTCCCGGCCCGGCTTGAGGCCGAGTTTTCCGAGCTGCTGAAGGAGCTGTCCTCCTGTGGACACCAGGCCAGCGAACTGATCACACGCACCAGCCTGCCCGGCTGGTGCCGGCGCAGTCTGTTCTTCTTTCTGGGCTATATCGCAAAATCTGAGGGGCGCGTCACCGAAGCCGATGTCGGGTTCGCCGAATCCCTGATGAAGGCACTGAAACTGTCCCGGCGCCAGCGTCGAAAAGCCATCCAATGGTTCCAGAAGGGCAAGAATACCAGCGAGTTGCCAACCTTGAGTGCGCTGAAGATGCGACTGGTGCACTACCTGTGGCCATCACCGGCGCTGCGGGTCGCCATCTGCCTGTGCCACGCAGCGCAACTTCAGGGCAAACCCCGCAAACCCAGACGCTATCGCTGCGAGGACGCCATCGACCGGCTCGGACTGCCGGTAAGAGTCAGTGACGACATCCTCGAGAGCTATGCCTGCAAGGTCTGGATCACCCAACCGGAAAGCCAGCCTCAACCCACCAGCTACGAGCAGGCCTGCAAGTTGCTGGGGGTCACCCGCCGCGAGCCCCTGGAGGGAATCAAGCGGGCCTATCGCAGGAAGGTCTCAGAGTGCCACCCTGACAAGCTCGCGCAGCAAGCCCTGAACGCCGTTGAAACAGCCCGGGCAAAAGATCGCCTGCTGCGCTACCAACAAGCATGGGAACTGATCAGACGCCACCACGCCCGGTAGCGTAAGGGGCGGGGTCAGTCGACCTTTAACCAGGCCTGCATGCGGTTCGCCAGTGCCCTGGCATCGCGGACCTCAGGGCGCACCGCCATAGCGACAGCCTGAGTCTGATAACGACCAACACCGGCTTTTTTCAGGCGCACCATGCGCCTCTCTGGCGCCATGGAGAGAAGCTCCGGATCCTGTCGGGAACTGTAGAGGTGGAGCACGGACAGGTCATCCATACCGGCAAGGGCTTCACTCAATGCAGACTCGTCACCGGAATAAAAGCGCGGAGCAATCCACACCATCTCGCCATTAAAGCCGCTACCGCCGGCGAAGCGGGCCATATGGACAGCTCCCTGCCCCACCGCCGCCAGCACCACCCGGTCGTAACCACGCCGCTGAAGGTCTGCCTGCGCCGCACCCAGTAGACTCTGAATTCGGGCGATGTATCTGGATTCAAGGTCCGCCAGATTGCCATCATCCATGACATCGATCATCACCGCCTCTGAGCCCTTATCCGCCATACCACCAGCACCCGTTCCGAAGTTGGGGTCAACACTGTATTGCCGGGCCTGCTGGACCTCGTATGGTGGCGCATCAAGCCCCAGCGTCATCACCGCCCAGCCCGATGAGGTAAACGATGCTCCCAGGGCGACCAACAGATTGGCTCGTGCCGACTGGCCCTCGTCCGACAGTATCAACAGTGCTCCCCTGGCCGGCACCCGCAGCTCCGACTCGAACAACGCCTGCCCGGTCCCGTCACCGTCCAGACTCAGCCGAACGACCTCCTGCGCAAACACAGGCCCTGAAAAGGCCATGAACAATAACGCTAGAGGCAGCACCCATATTTTGTACCAATTGCTCACATGCACCTTCTCTTCCGCAGCGAAAAAACATCATCAAACTGTTAGACTAGTGTCCCGACTGACCACGCCATTATCAATGTCATTGAGAGAGCCGTCATGAACCCTTATCAGATTGCCCCATCGATCCTGTCCGCGGATTTTGCACGACTGGGGGAAGAAGTCGATACCGTTCTCGCAGCCGGAGCGGAC
This sequence comes from uncultured Marinobacter sp., assembly GCF_947259545.1. Lineage (GTDB taxonomy): Bacteria > Pseudomonadota > Gammaproteobacteria > Pseudomonadales > Oleiphilaceae > Marinobacter. Next base: position 46,929 of record NZ_CAMYMK010000002.1, on the reverse strand, counting down.
ATTGTGCACTTCGATGTCATGGACAATCACTACGTTCCCAATCTGACCATCGGACCGATGGTCTGTGAAGCCCTGCGCAAGCACGGTGTTACCGCCCCCATCGATGTGCATCTGATGGTATCTCCGGTGGACGACCTGATCCGCATGTTCATTGACGCCGGTGCCAGCTACATCACCTTCCACCCGGAAGCCTCCGCCCATATTGACCGGTCCCTTCAACTGATCCGGGACGGTGGCTGCAAGGCTGGTCTGGTGTTCAACCCGGCCACCCCGCTGCACTACCTGGACCACGTCATGGACAAGCTCGACATGATCCTGCTGATGTCAGTGAACCCGGGGTTTGGTGGTCAGAGCTTCATCCCCGGAACACTCGACAAACTGCGGGAAGCCCGTAAGCGCATTGATGCCAGCGGCCATAACATCCGCCTGGAAATCGACGGCGGCGTGAAGGTGAACAATATCCGCGAGATCGCGGAAGCCGGCGCCGACACCTTTGTCGCCGGTTCCGCCATCTTCAACACCGACGATTACAAGGCCACCATCGACCAGATGCGCGCCGAGCTGGAACTGGCCAGAAAGAGCATAGACCAATGAGCCTGAATGGTCTGTTCAATGCCCGCTGGCCCGGCGTTGCCCTGTTCGACCTTGACGGCACCCTGGTGGACAGCGCGCCGGATCTGGCAGCCGCCGTTGACCAGATGCTGGAACACCTCAGCCGGCCTGCCGCCGGCATCGACAAGGTGCGGCAGTGGGTCGGCAATGGCGCTGCGATCCTGGTACGACGGGCACTGGCAGACGCCATTGACTGGGAACCGGTCGATTCCAGAAATGAGGCCCTGTTCAATGATGCCCTCGCCATTTTCTACCATGCCTACACCGAGATTAACGGCCAGCACTCAGTGGTCTACGATGGTGTGGAAGATTGCCTGGCCCATCTGGCCGAACAGGGTTGCCGGATGGCTGTGGTCACCAACAAGCCGGAACAGTTCGTGGCGCCACTACTCGAACAGATGGGCCTGGAACACTGGTTCGATCTGACCATTGGCGGTGATACCCTGACCGTCAAGAAACCCGATCCGGCCCCATTGCTCCATGCCATGGAGGCCCTCAACGGAACCCGGGGCACCACGGTCATGGTGGGCGACTCGGCAGCAGACATCAGCGCTGCCCTCGCAGCGGGCATTCCATGCGTGGCCGTACGCTATGGTTACAATTACGGCCCGCCCGTGGACTCCCTGGGTGCGGACACAGTGGTTGATTCACTGGCTGAGCTTTTGTAATCTCACAAGGATATTACGTTGATCACTTCATTTCGGGAGATTCCTGCCGTGCAGGGACTGAATCTGACTGCAGCGCGAGGCATCCTGACAACCCGCGCAACACGATGGTGGCGATGGCGCACTGGCTGATTCAGGCCAGCGGTCAATCGGGCTGTGCCCCGACGATGACCGCAACCATCGGCTGGGCTGTGAACGGACAGAAACCGGGGACAGCGCCAGCTAACAAGCAGATCAGATTTCAGGAAACCGTTACATGACACCCGAGCAATTCGCCGAGCTCGCCGCGGCCGGCTTTAACCGCATCCCGGTATACCGTGAAGTCCTGGCCGACCTGGACACCCCACTGAGCACCTATCTCAAGTTGGCCAGCGGTCCCTACTCCTACCTGTTTGAATCCGTTCAGGGTGGTGAAAAATGGGGTCGTTACTCCATCATCGGCCTGCCCTGTCGCGACGTCCTCAAGGTTCGCGATCACCAGGTCACCATTACCCGAGACAACCAGGTGATCGAGGAAGTCGAAGCGGATGATCCGCTGGCCTTTGTCGAGCAATACCAGGCGAGATTCAACGCGCCGGACCTGGAAGAGCTGCCCCGCTTCAACGGTGGACTGGTCGGCTACTTCGGTTACGACACTGTGCGCTACATCGAGAAGCGCCTGCGCCAGAGTTGCCCGCCGGACAGGATCGGCACTCCCGACATCCTGCTGATGGTGTCCGATGAGATCGTGGTGTTCGACAACCTGCGCGGCAAGCTGCACCTGATCGTACACGCCGACCCCGCGGTGAAGGGCGCATACGAACAGGCCCAGCAACGTATTAACGATCTGGAATCACGACTGCACCGGCAAACCGCGGATGCACCCCGCACCCCGGAAAGTCTGCGCGGCAAGACCGTGGATGAAAGCGACTTCATCTCCGGTTTCAATCAGGAAAACTTCGAAGCCGCCGTGGGCAAGATCAAGGAATACGTGCTTGATGGTGATGTCATGCAAACGGTCATCTCCCAGCGCATGTCGATTCCGTTCGAGGCGCCACCGCTGAACCTGTACCGTTCACTGCGGGTGCTCAACCCCTCCCCCTACATGTATTTCCTGGATCTGGACGACTTCCACATCGTCGGCTCCTCACCGGAAATACTGGCACGGGTGGAAGACGAGGAAGTCACGGTTCGCCCCATCGCCGGCACCCGCAAGCGCGGCGCCACCGAGGCCGAGGACCGGGCAATGGAAGCGGAACTGCTGGCCGACCCCAAGGAAATCGCCGAACACCTGATGTTGATCGACCTGGGCCGCAACGACGCCGGCCGGGTGTCCGAGACCGGCACCGTGAAACTGACCGACAAGATGATCGTGGAGCGCTACTCCCACGTCATGCACATCGTCTCCAACGTCACCGGTCGCCTGAAAGAAAACACCAGTTGCCTGGATGTCCTGCGCGCCACCCTGCCCGCCGGCACCCTCAGTGGCGCTCCCAAGATCCGCGCCATGGAAATCATCGACGAGCTGGAACCGGTGAAACGGGGCGTTTATGGCGGCGCCGTGGGCTACCTGTCCTTCAACGGCAACATGGACACCGCCATTGCCATCCGCACCGCGGTGATCAAGGACAATACCCTGCACATCCAGGCCGGTGCCGGCGTGGTAGCCGATTCGGTGCCTCGCCTTGAGTGGAAGGAAACCATGAACAAGGGCCGCGCGATTTTCCGGGCGGTCGCCATGACTTACAACGATTTCGACCACTGAGGCGGAGGAACAGATTATGTTGCTGATGATCGATAACTACGATTCCTTCACCTATAACGTGGTGCAGTATCTGGCCGAGCTGGGTGCGGATGTTCATGTGTACCGCAACGACGAAATCACGGTAGAAGAAATCGAGGCGCTGAAACCGGAGCGCCTGGTGATCTCCCCGGGGCCCTGTACACCCAATGAGGCGGGCATTTCCATGGCCGCTATCCGCCACTTTGCCGGCAAACTGCCGATCCTGGGTGTTTGCCTGGGCCACCAGGCCATCGGCCAGGTCTACGGTGGCGATGTAATCCGCGCTGGGCGGGTGATGCACGGCAAGGTGTCACCGGTGTATCACAAGGATCAGGGCGTGTTCCGTGGCCTGAGCAATCCGTTACAGGCGACCCGCTATCACAGCCTGGTGATCGACAAGGACACCTTACCGGATTGCCTCGAGGTGACTGCGTGGACCCGCAATGAGGATGGTTCGGTGGAAGAAATCATGGGGGTTCGTCACAAGACGTTGCCCATTGAGGGGGTTCAGTTTCATCCGGAGTCGATTATGACTGAGCAGGGGCATGAGTTGTTGCGGAACTTTCTGAGAAGCTAGTTTGTTTGGGTGGTCCTGGGGTCTGGTTCTGAGCCCGGTCAGCGAGGGGGAGAGCCTTCCCAAAACACGCCTGCATTTGGGGAAGGCTCTCCCCCTCGCTGCCCTCTGAGCATGTTGTTCCAGTATGTTCTTCACTCAAGACTGGAACGAAAAAAGAGCGTTGAAGAACTGAACATTGGGTAAGCTCTCCCCAAGCTCTAGGGTCGATGGTTGGAGTGCCTGCTTCGCAAAACGTGCGGAGCCATGGATGGCGGAGCCCGAGCCGCACAGGGACGTCTTGAGGCGCTTTTGCGAAGCAGGTACTCCAGCCGTCGGCCATGCTCCCAGTCAAAGGGCCAACCGAACAACAGGTCCTACACCAAACAGGAACTTGCTAAGCTAGACCAAAGCACAGAACACAAAACGCAGATTGACCCAAGGGGCCCATTAATGGACATGAAAGAAGCACTGAACCGCATTGCGTCCAACCTGGATCTGTCACGGGAGGAAATGAAGGACGTCATGCGCATTGTCATGAAAGGCGAAGCCACCGATGCGCAGATTGGGGCCTTTCTCATGGGGCTGCGCCTGAAGAGTGAAACCATCGATGAAATCACCGGCGCCACCGAAGTCATGCGCGAACTGGCTACCGGAGTCACGGTCAACGCCGAACCACTGGTAGACATTGTCGGCACCGGCGGCGATGGTGCCAACCTGTTCAACGTGTCCTCCGCCGCGTCTTTCGTGGTGGCCGCGGCCGGCGGCTTTGTCGCCAAGCACGGCAACCGGGGCGTGTCCTCGAAAAGCGGCAGTGCCGATCTGATCGAAAAAGCCGGTATCAACCTGAACATGAAACCGGAGGAAGTGGCCCGCTGCGTCGAACAGATCGGTGTCGGGTTCATGTTCGCGCCCGCCCATCATGGCGCGATGAAGCATGCGATAGGCCCTCGCAAGGAACTGGGCTGTCGTACCATCTTCAATATTCTTGGTCCGATGACCAACCCGGCGGGCGTGAAGCGGCAGCTGGTGGGCGTGTTCACCCGTGAGCTCTGCCGTCCTATGGCGGAAGTGCTTCATCGCCTGGGGGCCGAACATATCATGGTGGTGTGCTCCAAAGACGGCCTGGACGAAATCAGCCTGGCCAGCCCCACCCATGTGGCGGAACTGAAGAACGGTGAGATCACCGAGTACGATCTCACCCCGGAAGATCTGGGCATCAAGAGTCAGTCTCTGGTCGGTCTGGCCGTGGATTCCTCCGAGGAATCCCTGAAACTGATCCGCGCCGCTTTCGGCCGCGGCCACGACGAAATGGCCGAAAAGGCCCGTGACCTGATCGCTCTGAACGCCGGCGCGGCCATCTACGTAGCCGGCCTGGCCGACACCCCGACAGCGGGTGTCGAGATGGCCCTGGACGCTATGGGTTCGGGCCTGGCAGCGGGCAAGATGTCCGAGCTGGCTGACTTTTCGCAGTGCTTTTAATACCGGTCTGCCGACATTGCAGCCGGACGAGCCGGTGGGGTATCCCTTCCGGCTCTCGCAAACTTTTTACGGGCTCGATATGACTGACCGACACTTAGACAAGACTCCCACCATCCTTCGAAAGATCGTTGATCGGAAATGGGAGGAAATTGGCGAGCGGAAGCCCCAGCTTTCTGTTTCCGACCTGAAAGCCATGGCTGGTGACCAACCGCCAGCACGAGGCTTCGCCGATGCACTGCGCACCCGAATTGAGGCCAAAACCCCAGCGGTCATCGCCGAAATAAAAAAGGCTTCACCCAGCAAAGGCATTCTTCGTGATCCGTTTGAACCGGAAGTGATTGCCGAGAGCTATGAACAGGGCGGCGCTGCTTGCCTGTCCGTCCTGACAGACCGGGATTTCTTCCAGGGCCACGAGGACTATCTGAAGGCCGCCCGCGCTGCCTGCAGCCTGCCGGTGATCCGCAAGGACTTCATGGTGGCTCCGTATCAGGTCTATGAAAGCCGGGCCATTGGCGCCGACTGCATCCTGCTGATCGCCGCCTGTCTGACCAAAGACCAGATGCAGGAACTCGAAGGCATCGCCCACGAAATCGGACTGGATGTACTGGTGGAAGTCCATGATGGCGAGGAACTGGACGATGCGCTGACCCTGAAGACACCGCTGGTGGGCATCAACAATCGGAACCTGCACACCTTCGAGGTGTCCCTGGACACCACGTTCAACCTGCACGAGCGTATTTCCGCAGACCGACTGACGATCACCGAAAGCGGCATCATGACCCGTGATGACGTCGAGACCATGACTTCCCGGGGCATTTACGGATTTTTGGTAGGCGAGTCCTTCATGCGAGCCGAGGAACCTGGTCAGAAATTGCAGGAACTGTTTTTCCGAGCCGGCTGACTCAAAGGCTTATCCAAGCCAGCGGACAAGTCGTGCCAAAAGCGTGCGGAGCCATGGGTGAAGAGCGAGAAGCTCTTCACGGGCAGGCCAAGGACGGCCTGCCCAGGACCCTCAGTGCGACGCAGGAGCAATAAGCACTGAGGGGCGGAGCCGAGCGTACAGGGAAGTATTCACAGCGTATTTTGACACGACTTATCCGCTGACTTGAGGCACGGTTCAGCCCTCAGGCTCCGCCAATGCCTCCTGCAGCAATGCCAGCAGATGCTCCGGCAGATCACCGGCCAGCTTCAGCGCCGCCTCATGCCCCCGTGGCGACATTTTGCCCCAGGTGCGGCGGACAATCCGCAACCACTTTTCCCGATCGTACTCCGCCTTTTCTTCATAAAAATCGGCGAAATAACGCTCCAGAAACACCATGCAGGCAACATCCTCCAGCAGCTGTGTATCCGCGTCCTTGCGCAATTCCCGCTTGGTGAGAATCGTCTCAACCCGATCACACTCCTCCTGCGGATAACCACAGGCCGACATGATCTCCGCCGCCCGCCGGCCATGCATACGGCCACAGGCCTGACGCCACTCGTAATAACCCTTTCGTCCTTCCGGATACTCCTTGCGGGGCATGGTCCAGCGCTCAATGTGCTGGGCCCGGCAGGCGATCTGCATCCGCTCACTTGGCTCCGGCTCAAGTGCGAACAGCCACCGCGTCATGTGCAGGCTGTAGGCGTATTCCCGCGGGAGCAGATCGTCTCCCACCTGTTCCCGGTTCGGGTCTTCACGGTTCGCGTCGTCGATAGCGCGCAGGGCGCAGTCGAGGTGTTCGGATTGGCTCATTGACTGGGTACCATGGGTTCTTCGTTATCCTCCCCTCAGACCTGGGCTGAGGGGCGGGCCTTGATGCGGTCGAACCAGGCCTGCAGGTGAGTCTGCTCTGGCTTGATGCGAATTTGCACCACCTTGGCAAAAGCAACGGTGGTAAAAGCGTTAATGTCAGCAGCGGTAAAACGGTCGCAACAAATGTACTCTTTGCCTTCCAGGTGCTTGTTGAGGAAGTGCATGAATTTTTCAACGCCAACCCCACACTCTTCCCCCCATTCCTTGATGGGGTTCATGCGATCCTTGAAATAGCCACTGGTGTGCTGGAAACACATGCCGGTCGGCACGAAAAAGTACAGCTCAATCCAACGCAGCCACTGTTCGATCATGGTCTTTTCAAGAGGCGTATCACCGAGCAGCGTCGGTGTATCCGGATAACTCTCTTCGAAGTATCGGCAAATGGCCATGGTCTCCGCCACGCTGGTCCCGTCATCGAGCTGCATCACCGGCACCTTTTTCATCGGGTTCATGGCGACATACTCGGGGGTCAGGTTTTCCCCTTTCTGGATATCGATCTCCACAAATTCGACTTTATCCAGCAGGCCTTTTTCCGCCAGAAACATACGGACACGGCGGGGATTAGGGGCGGTTTTCGTCTCGAAGATCTTCATTGTTCTTGGCTCCGTCAGTGAAATTGGACGCGTCATAATCACCCAAGAGACTGACGTGAAAGAACGGTTGCGTCAAGCAACCGATATCAGACAATCAACCAGTGCCGCACTTGCTCAATCACCCATCTAGGGTCATCCATGGGCAAATCATGCCCCGCTTCCGGGTGCACTTTCAGAGTCCATTGCCAACGCTGTTCCAGCTTCTGGCTGCATTTCCAGTGAACAATGCGATCCTTCTTGCTGGCCAGCAAAAGCGCCTCAGGCAATGGTCGCCGGTTCAGCGGCTGATACGAGGCCGCCGCCTTCACCTGTTGCCATGCGTTTTGCAGGGAGACCGGGCGCTGGCGCTGAATACTGTACCAGTGCTTCATGATCTGTAAGTCCGGCTCTCTGTTAGAGGTCAGCCGAAGGATATCCGCCTCGCGGTCAAACAGTTCCCGCCGCGCCAGCAATCGCACAATCCTCGGCCAGGCTGCTGGCCGCATTCGGTGCCAAGGCGGACTGAAACCCGAGCTGGTGTTGATCAGCACCAGGTTCTGGATTTCCCCTTCTGAGGCGTGCTGGGCCCAATCCAGCGCCACCATGCCTCCCATGGACAACGCCATAATACTGTATGGCCCGGGAATATGACTGATCTGCCGCTGCACTTTCTCGCGGATGGCGGTTATTGTCGCCGGGCAGGGTTCGCGATAATGCACGCCGGTCCCCGGAAAATCCACCAGGTGAAAACGATGGCCGGGGAACGCCTGCCGGAGCCTGTCAGGAAAGTCCCCCCAGTGAGCCTGTTCCCGCGTCAGCCCGCGCAGAAGTATCCAGTGCATATTTACTCGCTTTTCCTGTACCAATGCATAATCGCTGCCTCCCTCAGCATGGACTCGTCGGCACCATCCGGCAACCAGTTGCCATGGCTGGCCGTGGCGCTGAGCAGAAAATCCATGAAGGCCAGATGACTGCGCAACACCCGCTGATGCCGATGGGGCACCAGTGGATTAAAAAAACCGTCCAGTCTCAGGAGTTGACGGGGACGTTTACGAATCCATCGCCATGATCCCATTTCCAGGGTAAGTGGCAAGAAAGTCCCGGCATTATCCCGATTCACCCTCTTATAAAAATAATCCCACAGATCCCCATGAGTCAGGTAGTGACGGGACTGGGGCTCGAACCTGTAATTGTGATCCGGATAAGCCTGCTCCCAGATCAGCTTCAGCGCCAGTACCGAGGCAATCTTGCGCATGGGGCGGCGTCGGTAAGCATAGGGAAACCAGATCTGGTCCTGCCAGCCAAAGCCCGAGTGGCAGTCCAGCGCAACACTGAAAGGGCGACCGGGAAGAAGGCCGCTGATCACCGATTCCAGCGCCCGGTTTTCCAGCTCCATGCCCTTTTCAGGGCCACCAATATACCAGGGCAGACGTGGCGACAGCCGCTGCCCACCGAGCAGGAAGGCACTCCGGTCCTGAGCGGTGATCGGGGCATTGCGCATCAGGTCGACGCCATTGGGATTGCTGCGCTGGTTCAGGTACATGCCGCCCGGGTTCAGTATCGGCAGGATGGTGATGTGTACCCGCCCCAGTAGTTCCTTGAGATGGTCGTCCCACGCCAGCCTGGCCAGCAGGTTACGCAGCCAGGCCATGACCACCTGGCTGCCGATCCGCTCCAGGCCATGAACGCCGCCTACCAGGACCATGACCGGAGCATCGGCGGATGTACTTCCCAGGTCCACGCGGTAGATTGGCAACGTCATTGCCCCCACCCGCGTCCGCTCGATCACCTCGGTCGTCACTTGCTCGGGCGCCTCCGCCAGCAGACGTTCAAGTGACACCAGCTCCGGCAGAAACGTTCTCAGCAGGCGACGCTGGCGAGCATCCCGGGTTAGCTGCTCCTGCGGAATCGCAGCATGGGGGGTCAGATTTTTCAGCTCAGTCATGTGGGGCTCCGTTTTCTGGCGACCCTCCAACATGACAGCGTTATGCTGCAATTGTTTGACAGCGCCCCTCACGCTCCCCATTACAACAAAACCGGAAAGGACTATGATGAAAACAGGGCCGCCGTTTGCGGTGTTTACGGTCTGCTACCATGTTCAAGACTGTTTTCGTGTTAACGCTGACAATGCTGTTGAGTGCCTGCTCTCCTTCCGAGGCCCCCAAGGCCGCCGACACGCTGGATCAGAGCACCCAGGGCACGCCTATGCTCAGCACCGAGCAAAAGGTCATCACCATCGGCGCTGATCCCTGGTGCCCCCACAACTGCTTGGCGGGCGAACAGCAGGAAGGCTATATGATTGATATTACCCGGGAGGTATTCGAAGCGTCCGGGTATGAAGTGGAATACCTGAACGTCAGCTGGGCAAGGGCATTGCAGATGACCCGCGAGGGATTGCTGGATGCCGTGGTTGGCGCGTTCACCACCGACGCCCCGGACTTCGTATTCCCGGATGAACCCCAGGGGCGCTCACACATCGCCTTGTACACACCGGCTGACAGCCCATGGCTCTATCGAGGGCTGGAGTCGTTGACAGATCAGACCCTGCTCGCCATCAATGGCTACTCCTATTCCAAGGAACTGGATGATTATATCCGGACCCACGCGGACCAACCCTCAATAGTCTGGGTAATTTCAGGTCCATCTCCCCTGAACAGGGCCATCTACCTGCTGAACCAACATCGCGCCGATGTGTATCCGGAGGATGTTTACGTCATGACCTGGGCTTTGAAAGACCACACCGGATCAGCCCCTCCCCGCAATGCCGGCCTGCTCAAGAAATCCGATACCTATGTCGCCTTCTCACCGGAAAAAGAACGTTCCGAACACCTCGCCGCCCTGTTGTCCGAGGGAACAGCCAGACTCCGGGAAAGTGGCCGAATCCGGGAGATCATGGCGACCTATGGCTTACCGGAGGACTGAACAGCCCGCAGGGCGTCACCATCCGCCGTAGTCAGTATCAGCTCACCGTGCGGCCCGATCTTGAAACGCTGCACCTCTGACAACACGCTCAGGAAGCGCTCTTCCTGCTGCATCAATGCCGGCGCACAGGCCATCAGGGTGCCGGCCATCTGGCCAAACTCAAGCCCCTCCCCCGTCAGGCTCCATTCCCCCATGTAGCGGTTACAGGAAGATCGACCGACTACCCGGTTGTCTGCCAGAAACCGGATGGTTACCCGGGAACGGTCAATGATTCCGCCCCCGTCAATGTCTTCCACCACCCACTCGGTACCACGCAGCAGGCGCTCCGGATTACCCCCGCAACCGGCCCATGTCTCGCCATTGACCGTGAGCCGCACCTGGTTTGGGTGTGGCATACCGGACATCGAATCCATGCACAGCTGGGGGGCAACATCCAGCGTTAGCGCCAGCCCCTCGCGCTCAGCGCGAATCGTCTGTCCGCTCTCTCCCTGCGCCACCACTCTGGAATATAGAGTTTCTGTTGCCTCACCCATACGGCTCAGCGTCAATTCCCTGCCCACCAGCGTGACGTGCCAGAACGGCTCGTTCCCTCTGGCAACGAAAGGCGTAGAAAGCGATCCGACGGCCAGGCACTCGGGAAATTCATTTCCGTTCAAGGTCAGGTTTGCCGAGTTGCCTTTGCTCCAGAAAACCGTGTCCGTATCGTCACCATCGGTGAAACGCGCCCCTGAGGCACTTCTGGACGGTGCAAGAGTGTAACGGGTGCCCTCGTGCGTCAGCACAAGCTGCCCCGAATCTTCCCGGTAATCCAGGTCAATAGCGGCCTGGCCGCAGAACATACGGTCCGCCGGGATCTCGATGTCACCCGGGGCATCACTGGTAGACGCACAACCGACCGCCATTAAGGAGGCGGCACCCAGCAGGCTGATCACTCCGATGTGTTGCAATGTCATAACTCCTTCCCTGATATCAGTCTTCAAGAACATTGAATTCTAAAGTGAAATTGCCCAAAGCCTTCATTACGCTGAGGACATGTTGACGGCCAGCGCAATTTGACCCGGATGGGCTTCTTATCTCGCGGCAACCCCATTATCCTTGGATCACTTACAGAAGGAGACATTAGCAATGGCCATCAGGCTCTACCAGTTCGCCATTTCTCATTACTGCGAAAAAGTACGCTGGGCACTGGATTTCAAAGGATTGCAATACCAGACTCACAGCCTGTTGCCAGGCCAGCACATCAATACCATTCGCAAGCTCACCGGGGCGGCAACATCAGTGCCGGTTCTGGATCATGACGGTCACGTTGTCCAGGGCTCTGCCGCCATTCTGGACTACCTGGATGAGGCTTTTCCCGAGCGGCCGTTAACGCCGGCCGATCCCGAGGCAAAAGCGGCGGCACTCGCCTGGGAAAAACGCCTGGATGACGAAGCCGGACCGGCCGTACGTTGCTACTCCTATCATCATTTCCTAAAGCGCCCGAAGGTCGTGGTGCCGTTACTCGCGGCCCAAACGCCGTTCTACAACAGCATCCTGCTGAAGCTGACCTTCAGCCGGGTTGACGAGATTATGCGCAAGTGGATGAAGATCAACGAGAAAACCGCTGAGGCGTCGCGCCGGACCATGGAAACACTGCTAGTGGAACTCGCCGACACCTACCGCCAACAAGACTTTTTGGCGGGCGATACCTTTTCCCGGGCCGATCTGACGGCAGCCAGCATGTTCGCCCCTATGTTCCAGCCGGAACAGTACCCCGTGCCATGGCCCAGGGAAAAACGTATCCCGCGGGACATTCAGGACTGGCTGAGTCAATGGCAACCGCAGCTGCAGGTCCTGGAAAAAATCTACCAAGCTAACCGCTGAGCCGTCTGCGATCGCGGCCAGGGGAGACACCCGCCCAGCGGCGATAAGCACGAGTGAAGGCGCTCTGTTCCGAAAACCCCAGCAACAGGGCAATGTCGGTCAGGCTCAGTGAGGCATCCGCGAGATACTGCCGCGCCAACTGCTCACGACTGCGATCCAGCCACTGCTGCCAGCTGAGCTGATGGCGGGCCAGGCGGCGCTGGAGCGTGCGGGGGGACATGTACATTGCCTTGGCAGCCCGCTCCAGGGTGGGCTCACCATCGGCCAGCAACTTTAAAAGCACCTGCTGCAGTTGTCGCTCGGTTTCCGAGCTACCCGGCAGAGCCCGGAGCAATGCCTGGGCCTGACGGTCCAGCAGCTCCCGCAACGTAGGATCCCGCCGTGGCATGGGCATGTTCAGGTATTCCAACGGAAACCGAACCCGCACGTGGCTGTCGTTCCATGTGACAGGGCACCCAAAGAAAGCTTCATAGGCGCGGGCAGCTACCGGGTCCACGGATTCCAGAAAGGAGACCGACGAAGGGGGTGGCGGGTTATTGATCTGGCGGCGCAGGAAAGTCACCAGGGCCGCGATAGCGGTTCCGTCTGCCTGCTGCCCCAGCTCATTGTCCGACCGCGGCCAGCGCATTTCCGCCTGACCACCGCCAATATCTATTTCCGCCAGCGTGGTGCCATAGAACAGAGTTTCGTATCGCTGGTAGGCCAGCATGGCTTCACCCAGTGTATCTGACGCCAGTACCAGGTAACCCAGAACTCCCACGTGGCCCGGCCGCACGCAGCTACCCACCTCCAGCTCCGGCGCGGCACTGTCCGGGCGCAGAGCCAGCCCCCTCGCCAGCAGGTCACGCCAGACTGCGACCGGGACATTATCCTGCGCAGACCAGCGTGCCAGCTCCGGGCGCAGTGGCCCCGCATCAAGGTGCTGCTGGTCCAGCCAGTCGCTCAACAACCCCGTCCAGGCTCCGGTTACCCTTAACACTCTTGCCATGGGGACAACTCCCGACCAATGCCCACGATATTGGCATGGATTATCAATTTAGTGGCGTATATCGTCAATTTTTAAGGCCACAGGCAGGCAAGAATAATCAACACACGATAACGGACAACCGGATCTGATTATGGCCATTACTGACATGATGCTGACCGTACTGGAGAACAGCGGCCTGCTGCCACTCTGGAACCTGGTGGCGCCCTGGCTGGCACTGGATGAACGACAACTCATTTTCATGATCGCAACGCCGGTGTTTATCGCCGTCACCGTCTGGGAATACCTGAGACTTCGTCATAACCCGAAGTTGATGGATACCCGGGAAGCCGTCCGCAACTTTGCCCTCGGTGCCGGCTACCAGGCGACCGAATTACTGTTTGCCGGGATCATAGCGTTTCCGGTTTACGCGTTTTTTTACCACTACCGGCTGCTGGATCTGGAGCTGAACTGGGTGAGCGGATTTCTGACCTTTCTGGGGGTCGATTTCTGCTTCTACTGGATGCACTGGGCCAGCCACCGCATACGCTGGTTCTGGGCCGCCCACGTGGTCCATCACTCCTCGGAGCGAATGAACTTTTCCACCGCCATGCGCCAGAATGCCACCAATATTTTCAACGGTGGGTGGATGTTCTACCTGCCACTGGCGTTCATTGGCTTTAACCCGGTATGGATCGGTGTCGCCTATGCCCTGTCCCTGGTGTACCAGTTCTTTATCCATACCACGCTGGTCAGGCAGCTACCTTCCTGGGTGGAACTGATTTTCAACACACCCAGTCACCACCGCGTGCACCATGGCCGCAACCCGGAGTACATCGACCGTAACTACGGTGGCATCCTCATTATCTGGGACCGGTTGTTTGGTACCTTTACACCGGAAGATGCCCACAATCCCCCCGAGTACGGCATTACCCGCCCCGTGTACTCCAACAACCTGATTGTTTTGTGGACCCATGAATACCGGGATATGTTCCGGGATATGACGCACCCGGGCGCGTTGCAGACCCGACTCCAGCACCTGTGGCGCCCGCCCGAGTGGCAACGGGCGGACCGTCAGCGGAACCCATCGGAATAACGACAACCAATAACCGAGTGTCAGACCATTTTACATGCTGAGCGGTGACGCCGAGCCATTTCATAGATAAGCCATTGTTTTAAATGCTTTCTACAGGCACCGGCGTGGTACTTGCATTTGCGGACGGCGCATGAAACGCACTTACTATGACAAGGAGAAGTTACACATGCGCTTTAGTACCCTATCCCGCTTTCTTCCACACACGCTGGCTGCTGCAGGGCTCCTGGTTACGGGTTCCTCCGTTGCGGCTCCTATCGTAATGGAAGGTGATTTCGTCCGCACTGCAGTCAGTGACAATGGTACCCTCGGTGCTGGTGGCAGCGCCGACCCGGGCATCATCCACGACACCAGCGGCACCCGCAGTTGGGGTCCGGAGGACTACCTGACTCCCGGCACTCCGTGGGAATGGTTTGGTGTCAAATCAGCCCAGAGCGGCACTGTTGGAAACAACAACGCCAGCTCCTCCGCGGACATCAACACCCTGACCGGCCCAACCGATCTTTCCGGTGGCAGCGCTGACAATCAGGTGGCCTGGGAGGGCCAGTACAGCGACCTGTTCACCATCAGCCACAGCTATTCCTTCAATGACGACTACGAGCGTATTGATGTGCTGACCACGATCACCGCACTCCAGGATCTGAGCGATCTGAAATTCCTTCGCGCCATTGATCCCGATCCGGACGTCAACACCCTCGGCTCCTATGACACCACCAACACCAGGGGCACCACCGGTGTGGCAGAGGAAGACTTTGTCAATTCCCAGGGCGGTATGACCGGGCTGACCCTCGGTCTCTACACGCAATCCGATATCACCCACAACACCGGGATCTCCGCGCCCTGGTCTACCAACCCGGACGATTACCTGGCCGGAGTCAATGATGGGGATGGGGACTATGTCATTGGCCTGGGGTTCGACATCGGCTCGCTGTTTTCCGGGGAACTGGTGAACCTGAGCTATTCCTACGTCATGGGTGAGACCCTGGATACCGTCGACCTGCCCAACGAGGTTCCGGAACCCGGCACGCTGGCCTTGCTGGGCCTGGGACTGACAGGCATAGGCTTATCCCGTCGCAGGAAGCATCAGTAAGCCCTCCATCGGCCCGCCTCCATGCGGGCCGATGCGCCTCCACACCCGACAGCATGCCGCCAACCATAGAAAAAGCCCGGGAAATCATCGGCAAAGACCGCTAGGATAACCGTCAGATCCTGACATAATGACCGGCACACCCGGTGAATCCGACGGAGCAACTATGGGCCCGGAATGGCAAGCGGTATGGCTCACCCTGAAACTGGCCGGCATCACCACCCTACTGCTGATGATCATCGGCACCCCGATTGCCTGGTGGCTTGCCCGCAGCCGGCATTGGCTGCGTCAACCGGTGTTCGCCGTCGTTGCCCTGCCACTGGTGCTTCCGCCAACAGTTCTGGGCTTTTATCTGTTAATGATGCTCGGTCCCGACGGCTTTATTGGCCAACTGACTGAACGATTGGGTATCGGCACGCTGCCGTTCACTTTCGAGGGTCTGGTGCTGGCATCCATCATCTATTCGATGCCATTTACCGTGCAGCCCCTGCAGAATGCCTTTGCCAGCCTGAACGATCGGATGCTGGAAGCGGCCGCAACCTTACGGGCCTCGCCACGGGATCGTTTCTTTACCATCGCCGTGCCCCTGGCCCGGCCGGGCTTTCTGACCGCCGCAGTACTGACCTTCGCCCATACCATCGGCGAATTTGGCGTGGTACTGATGATTGGCGGCAACATTCCCGGAGAAACCCGGGTGCTCTCCGTGGCCATTTACGATCACGTCGAGGCCCTGGAATACGGTCAGGCGCACTGGCTGGCCGGAGGCATGCTGCTGTTCGCTTTCCTGGTGCTGGTATGTCTGTACACCATCAATGGACGGCTGGCAGGTGGGGTCGTTAAATGAACCAGGGCAAAGGCATTCTCGCCCGTTTCCAGTGCGGCTTCGAGAGTTTTCAGCTGGACGTGGACCTGCAACTCCCCGGACAGGGCGTTACCGCCCTGTTTGGTCACTCCGGCTGTGGCAAGACCACGCTGCTTCGATGCATGGCCGGGCTGCAGAAGGCAGAGGGTTACCTGTCCGTGAACGGTGAGTGCTGGCAGGATGGCCACCGCCGCCTGGCCGTTCATCAGCGCCCCCTGGCTTATGTATTTCAGGAAACCAGCCTGTTCCCCCACCTGTCGGTCCATCGCAACCTGACCTACGGCTACCATCGCATTCCCTCCGACCAACGAAAGATCGGATTCGATCAGGCCGTGGACTGGCTGGGACTGTCACACTTACTGCCCCGAATGCCGGCGAAACTGTCCGGCGGTGAACGTCAGCGGGTAGCCATTGCCCGGGCACTGCTGACCAGCCCGCGCCTGCTGTTGATGGACGAACCCCTGTCCGCACTGGACCGCCACAGCAAGCAGGACATCCTGCCCTACCTGGAAAGCCTGCATCATACCCTCGATATTCCGGTGGTGTATGTTTCGCATGCAGTGTCTGAGGTGGCCAGGCTGGCTGACCATGTGGTGATGATGGATAGCGGTCGCGTGGTAGCCGAGGGACCGCTTCAGGAAACCCTGGCTCGCACAGATCAGCCGTTTGCACTGGAAGAGGATGCCGGGGTCATCGTCAACGCCGTCATTGGAGAGCGTGACGCCCAATGGCACCTGTGCCGCGCCGATTTTGAAGGCGGCAGTTTCTGGGTACGGGACGAGCCGGAATTGATGACCGGCCGGGACGTGAGGCTTCAGATTCTCGCCCGGGACGTCAGCATCGCGCTGGCCCCCAATCACGAGCAGAGCATCCAGAACCTGCTGCCCGCGCGGGTGGAGCAGATCGCCAGCGAGCAAAGTCCCGGAACCACCCTGGTCAGACTGCAGTCCGGCGACACTCCCTTCCTGGCCAGACTAACCAGCAGGGCTGCCCACCAGTTGCAGCTGGCACCGGACATGGAGGTCTGGCTGCAGATCAAAACCGTCGCCATTGTTGACTGAACTGCCACGAGGACAACTTGCGCAATACTCTGGCCCGCTTGGCACGGGCCAGCACTCCGTCCGACCGGTAACCTGTGAAGGTATCACAGTGCCATCCGGCCGACAGGAGCATGCAATGACAACACAACATCAGTGGGTGAACAGCAACGGCGTTAACCTGTATGTCGCCACCGACGGCAACCCCGATTCCCCGCCACTGGTGCTGGTGCACGGCTATCCGGACAACCATACCGTGTGGGACCGGGTGACCGAGCAACTGAAAGACCGTTATTTCGTTATCCGCTATGATGTTCGCGGTGCAGGTCGTTCCGACAAGCCGGCCAAAACCCGTTCATACCGGATGACTCACCTTGCTGCGGATCTGGCAACGGTCGTGGACTCAGTCATACCCGATCAGGCTTTCCACCTTGCAGCCCACGACTGGGGGTCCATACAGAGCTGGGAATCGGTGACCACTGGCCCGCTGACATCGAGGATCCTGTCCTATACCACGATTTCCGGGCCGTGCCTGGACCATGTCGGCTTCTGGTTACGCAACAACGTCACCCGGATCAGTGAAGGGGGCACCCGCAAGGTAATCAATCAGCTCGCCAGCTCCTGGTACGTTGCCATGTTTCAGCTGCCACTGCTGCCGGAGACCGCCTGGCGTGCCGGTCTCGACAAGCTATGGCCAAACTACCTGAAGAACAGGGAACAGGTGTCCGACGCCGAATACAACCGTTTTCAGCGCAATGACGGCCGTTACGGCGTGAAGCTTTACCGGGCCAACTTCATGCCCAAACTGTTAAGGCCAGAGCCGAGGCAGGCACAATGCCCGGTACAACTGATCGTGCCTGGGCAGGACAACTACGTGAAAGAGCAGCTATTTGAAGGGCTGGAGAAGTGGGCAGGGAAACTGAGCCGGCAGGAGGTTGATGCGCCGCACTGGGTGCTGCTGACCCAGCCCGACGCCATTGCCGGCTGGATTGACGGATTTGCCAGCAAGGCGGCCCGCGCATAGACAAGCACGGGCCGGTGGTCAGCGGGTACCGTAGACCACCATGGTCTTGCCCTTGACCCGGACCAACCCCTGGTCCTCCAGGGTTTTCAGGACTCGGCCAACCATCTCCCGGGAACAACCGACAATGCGACCGATTTCCTGACGGGTGATCTTGATCTGCATGCCGTCCGGGTGGGTCATGGCATCGGGTTCCTTGCACAGGTCCAGCAGGGTCCGTGCAACACGGCCAGTAACGTCCAGGAAGGCCAGATCGCCGACCTTGCGGGTGGTCTGGCGCAGGCGAGAGGCCATCTGCTCACCAATGAAATACAGCACCCGTGGATCCTGCTGGGCAATCTCCCGGAATTTGGTATAGCTGATCTCAGCCACTTCGCATTCGGTCTTCGCCTTCACCCAGGCGCTGCGGGAATCCATGTTGTCAAACAGCCCCATCTCGCCGAAAAAGTCACCGGCGTTGAGGTAGGCCATGATCATCTCACGACCATCATCGTCTTCAATGATGACGGTAACGGAGCCCTTGACGATATAAAACAGTGAATCGCTCTTGTCGCCCGCATAGATGATGGTGCTCTTGGCGGGGTAGCGCCGGCGGTGACACTGCGACAGGAAATAATCCAGATGCTTGGTTTTCTGCTCAACCGGCTTGACGATAGTGGCCATAGTGCGAGTCGTGCCTCCTCAAAAACTGGCGGGTCCCGATGTTTATTATGTACCCGGCTTTCCATGCGGGTTTAGTCATTTTTCTTCAAAATCAGCGCAACTTATAACAAGAAGGCCCGGGTTCGGCAACCTGAAACCGACGGGATGTGCTTAACCGGCCCGGGCCGGGTGTTGCTGCCGGGTGCCGCTCTATGTGCTAGCATCCGTGCCAGATCCCTGATGTATTGCGGAGTTTACTGACATGAAAGCAACTGTAGACTGGGCAGGAAATGCCAGTTTCAAGGCCACCAGCGCTACCGGCCACACCGTTCAGATGGACGGCCCCCCCGATCACGGCGGTGAAAACCTGGGACCGCGCCCGATGGAAATGCTGCTGATGGGACTTGGCGGCTGCTCCTCCTTTGATGTCATGAGCATTCTCAAAAAGAGCCGACAGGACGTGACCGCCTGTCACGCCGAGCTGGAAGCGGAACGGGCCGACGCCATCCCTGCCGTTTTTACCCGCATACATCTACACTTTGTGGTAACCGGTCACAAACTGAAAGAAAACCTGGTCAAACGTGCCGTGAGCCTGTCTGCGGAAAAATACTGTTCTGCCTCGATCATGCTCGAAAAAGCTGGCGTGGAAATCACCCACAGCCACGAAATCCGTGAGGCGGACTAGCCTTTAGGGGACACGGAAATTACGGATGCTAAAATGTGGTTGCGAAGGCTACCCAACCACATTCGCGGTGTGCATAATACGCACCCTTCTCCGCCGGTCTGCGCAAATGGTAAACAATCCGGTCAGTAGTCGGTGGCGGCCTCGGCAGAATGTCCGATCGGGCCTTCTGTAGTCATTCATCTCCATTGTCCGGAGGGGCTGAGCATGGAAACCAAACTCCAGTTGCACGGTTTCAATAATCTGACCAAATCCCTGAGCTTCAATATTTACGATATCTGTTACGCGCAGACGGAAGAGCAACGGGAAGCTTACATCGATTACATCGATGAGATGTACAACGCCGAGCGGCTGACCCAGATCCTGACCGATGTGGTCAAGATCATTGGCGCCAATGTTCTCAACATTGCCCGTCAGGACTATGAGCCCCATGGCGCTTCCGTGACCATGCTGATCGCCGAGCATGAGCTCACCTCCGGTGAGCCGGATAACGCGGAGTCTCCGGGGCCATTGCCAGACGCCATCGTGGCGCACCTGGACAAGAGTCACGTGACAGTGCACACCTACCCGGAAAGTCACCCCCACGAAGGCATCAGTACCTTCCGCGCTGATATCGACGTGTCCACCTGCGGCCTGATCTCACCGTTGAAGGTCTTGAACTACCTGATCCACAGCTTCGATTCCGATGTGGTGACGGTGGACTACCGTGTACGCGGATTTACCCGCGACGTGGACGGCACCAAGCATTACATCGATCACGACATCAACTCGATCCAGAACTACCTGACCGAGGATACCCAGAACGCCTATCAGATGATCGACGTCAACGTGTACCAGGAGAACCTGTTCCACACCAAGATGATGCTGAAGAATTTCAAGCTGGATAACTACGTCTTCGGCGTGAACGCCAGCGATCTGGACCCACAGGAAGCACAGTCCATCGAGGACCGTCTGCGCCGTGAGATGCTGGAGATTTTTTACTCCCGCAACGTGCAGTAAACGATACCCCCCAATGACCGGCGAGACGGCGTCTGCCGGTCATTCAGTTTTTTTGATGCCCCTCCCCGAAAATCTCCGTTTTATTCTCCGCAACCTCCGGCGTTTAATAGTCTTATTAACGCACTAGGAGGACATCATGACTTTACGAGCCATCAAACAGATCATTCCGGCCCTGGAAACGTCTGACGGCGCCGGCGTACGCATCAGGCGCTCCATTGGCCAGCACCAGAATATTCGTATGGATCCATTCCTGATGCTGGACGAGTTCGGTTCCGACCAGCCCCAGGACTACATTGCTGGCTTCCCGTCTCACCCCCATCGCGGATTCGAGACAGTGACCTACATGATTGAAGGCCACATGCTTCACGAGGACCACCTGGGCAATCAGGGCAACCTGAAAAACGGTGGCGTGCAGTGGATGACCGCTGGCCGCGGTATTGTGCACTCGGAAATGCCCCAACAGGAATCGGGTCAGATGCGCGGCTTCCAGCTCTGGCTGAACCTGCCGGCGGCCGAGAAAAAGCAACCGGCGGGATACCGGGACATCCAGCCGGAGGAGATTCCCGATGTTCATCTGGACGGAGCCCGGCTGAAGCTGATTGCCGGTGAACTCGAGGTGGATGGTGTCACCATCGCCGGCGCGGTTGCCGGCGGCAGTACACGCCCGCTATACATGGATATCCACATGGAGCCGGGCAAAGCCATCACCCTGCCTGTCAGCGAACAGCTGAATGCCATGGTATATCTGTACGAGGGGGACGCCAGGCTTCAGCACGAAAACACAGACACCTCTCTGAGGCTGGCAGCGGCCACCATCCTCGACGAGGGTAATCAGCTACGGATTGAGGCAGGTGGCGACGGCGCCCGACTGCTACTCATCGCCGGTAAGCCGATCAACGAGCCGGTTGTCCAGTACGGCCCATTCGTGATGAATACCCGCGAGGAAATCGAGCAGACCCTGCGGGATTACCGGGATGGGCGCCTGACCGCCTGAGCTGGTCGATCAGACTGGCGTGCTAATAGTCGAGCTTGGCGTAGGCGGTCTTGCGGGATGCCTCCCGCGCCTGCTTCAGGGTATGGACACCAAGCTCTTCAAGCAGCGGAATCAGCTTCAGCAGTACGTGGCCGGTGACCATGGCATCCCCCAATGCTGTGTGCCGGCCCACCACCTGCACCCCGAGACGAGCGGCAATCTGCTCCAGGCTGTGACCCTCAGCCGGCTGTATCAGGGCTGACAACAGCAGGGTATCGAGCACCGGCTGAATGAAGCGGGTACCGGTTTGCGATTCCTTGAGCTGCAGAAAGCGCATGTCGAAAGCGGCGTTGTGGGCCACCAGCACGGTATCCTCGGCGAAGCGCTGGAACAGTGGCAGCACCTCGGTTATGTCCGGCTGCCCACTGAGCATCTGCGGCGTGAGGCCATGGATCATCTGTGACTCACGTGACACCGGCCGGTGCGGGTCGACCAGTTGCTCGAAGCATTCCTGCACCAGCAGCCGCCCATTAACGATTCGGACCGCGCCAATGGAGATGATTTCATCACCCTCGGAGGGCGACAGTCCGGTCGTCTCGGTGTCGAACACCGTGTAGGTCAACTCCCGCAGCGGCCGCTCGTCCAGCTCGGTACTCTGCCCCGGCTGGTTGAACAGGTCGAAATCGTAGTACACCGGCCGCCCCGGAACCCGCGCGGGCTCGTGGACCTGCGCTTCTGACCGGGTCGCCGGCAATTGCAGGCACAGCTGGCTGTATCCGGCCACGGTATCGCCCCGACACCAGATCTCGCCGCCATGACTCTCGAGGACCTCTCGCAGGGACGACGCCGCGGGGCCTTCGGCGACGGCCCTGAACGGTCGCTGCTCCCACTCATGCAGGTGTTCAGGCTCCGGCGCGGGTCCCCGCCAGCCGATCGAAAAGCGCGCAAAGTGACCGTCGGCGGCCAAATCAAATGTTACCTCTCGAATGTCCAGGGCATCGGCCAGGGTTGCCATCAATTGGGTCATCGCCTGGACCAGGGAGTAGCTGTCCAGGTTCAACCAGAGTGACTCGTCACTCTCCTGGTAACGGTTGTTATCGGAGGGATAGCGGGCCATGACGCCCACTGTGGCAAAGCTGCGTTGCAGGGCGACCATCAGATCGTTGGCCAGCATGTCCTCGAGCAACCACTGTGGGTGCAGCAGGTCCGCATGCCGGCTCAGTGCCTGTTCCAGGTGCCGGGAAAGCCGTTGAGCCTCGTCATTGATGACCTCGCCAAACCGGCGCCGGTGCCCGGGATCCATTTCCGGGAAACGCTCCATCGTCTCCGCGGCGGCGCGGATATTGCCGAGTGCCGCCCGGGTGCCTTCGGTCAGTTGCTGCAGCAGCGCATCGCGGCGGCTGTCCAGGGCCACCTCACGGGTGATGTCCTCAAGTATCAGCACGAATCCGATCAACTCGCCCTGATGATCCTGCATAGGGGCCATTTGCGCCCGCAGCAGGCAGTCACCACGGGCCGTGACAAAGTGGGCCACCGGATCCGGGGAGTTCTGCCGGAGAAGCCGCCGGATCCGTTCCAGGGCATGTACGATCAGCCGCTGGTCGAGTATGCCGAAAATCGAGCGGCCCAGGCCTACCGGTGCCCGTGCCGGGCCTCCGGCGTGGGGCTCGAGCAGCTGGCTGGCGCTGCCGTTGTAAAGCAGGATACGGCCCTCGCTGTTGCACATCAGCACACTCTGTGACAGCTCCGACATCAGCGCCGCCAGGCGGTTCTTTTCCTGCTCAAGGCGGACGTTGGCTTCCTCGATGCGGCCTTTCACCTCACGCTGCAACGCGCAGTGGGCCTCGGCAAAGGCGTTCACCGCCTCCCCCAGACGACGCATATCACGGCTGCCGGTCAGGGTGACGCGGTGCTCGGGATGGGCCCGATGAATGATATCAACGTCTTCGCGAAGACGGATCACCGCCTCCGGATAGGCCACCAGCCACTGCCGAACGAGCACGCCGAAAGGCACCAGTACCAGCACGCCCAGCACAACCATTAGCATGCCGCGCCCGGATACCAGGTCACTCAGCGCTGCCCGTTCCGCCGTATTCAGGTCGGCCCAGACGAAGCCCCCGGCAAGCACCAGCAGGCCCGCCAGCAGCGTGATCAGTGCCAGCAACCAGAGCGCCAGACGCACTCTCGGACGCATCGGCTATTGCCCCCCCAGATGCGATTCGATCTCCGCCAGCAATTCCTGGGTCGAGAACGGCTTGGTGATATAGGCATCGGCGCCCAGGGCCAGGCCCTTGCTGACCTCCACTTCACGGCCCTTGGCGGTCAGCATCAGCACGCGCATGTCCCGCCAGTCCGGGTTCTCGCGAATCTTCTGGCATACGTCAAAGCCGCTCAGGCGCGGCAGCATGACATCGAGCAGCACCAGGTCCGGGGTCTCGCGACGGATCGCATCCAGCGCTTCCTCGCCATCGTGCGCCACCACCACCCGATAATCGGCCTGCTTGAGCAGGAACTCCAGAGAAATGACGATGTTTGGCTCATCGTCGGCGATCAACACGGTCTTGCTCATGTCCTGTCCTCCCTCTCGTGGCCAGGGTCCGCCGTGGCCACATCGGACTGCCCCAGGGGCAAGGTAAACGAAAACGTCGCGCCCTCGCCGGGCTCACTGCACACCCAGAGCCGACCGCCGAAATGCTCGACGATCTGCCGGCTGATCGGCAGCCCCAGGCCGGTACCCTGGGGCTTTTCCGTCAGATTGTCCCCGGCCTGACGGAACTTCTCGAAGATGGTGTCCTGGTCCGCCACGTCGATACCACGACCATTATCGCGCACATCCACCTGCAGCACCTCCGGCAAGACCTTTACCGCAATACCGATGCGGCCCGCCCCGCGGTCGCAGAACTTGATGGCGTTGGTGATCAGGTTAAGCAGCACCTGCATCAGCCGGTCGCGATCCGCGATGACCGGAGGCACCCTCCGAGGCAGGTCGAGCTGCACCTCCACGCCCTGCTCCTGCACCAGTTGGCTGGTGGTGGCCAGGGCATCGTCGATCACTTCCGCCAGGTCAATTTCAGTGGCGTGCCATTCCACCCGCCCCGCCTCCAGTTTAGCCAGGTCCAGTACCTGGTTGATCATGCGGGTCAAACGCTCGCTCTCCTTGACAATAATGGCAATGAACTGCGACCGCTGCGCCTGCTCCAGATCCGGATTATCGTTCAGGATCTCGGAGAAGGCGCGGATGGAGGTTAAAGGCGTACGCAGCTCGTGGGTTACGGTGGAGATAAAGTCATCCTTCAGCCGATCGAGCTCCCGCAGCCGTTCGTTGGCCGCGCGCAACTCACGAGTGGCGGTCTCCAGTTCCCGGGACTGCTGCTCCAGACGGCGGCTGTAGGCGATCACCTGGGAGGTCTCATCGAGAATACCCAGGACCTCCTCCATACCCAATGGTTCTTCCTGCACCACCGACGCCAGCATTACCCGCGCCGAGGCCGCGCCGATGGCCCCGGCCAGCTGTTGCTCAGCGAAGTGCACGAGGTTGGCATCCGGCACCAGTTCGGCACTGGAGCGCAGGCCTTGCCGGGCGGCGTAGTCGGCAAAGGCTTTCGCGGCACGCTCCGGCCCGAGGAAGCGCCCCACCAGGGCGATTACCTCGGTCATGGAAGCCCCGCCGCGCCACAGGCTGGCGCCCCGTCCAACCGACTTGAAAACATCAACAAAGAGCAGCGCCTGGGCATGCTCGCGGCTGCTCTGGTGTCCGAAAAGCGACACCCCGACATAGGCCCCCAGATTGGCCAGCAGACTCCAGAACAACGAATGGCCGAGTTCGTCAACGCCATCCAGACCAAACAGCGCCGTTGGTTTGAGCCAGCCTATGGCGAACGGTCCCAGCTCGATAAAGCTCAGCGGCAGCCAGCCGGACTTGGCAAACGCTGGCAGCAGCAGGGTGTAGGTCCATAGCAGAAAACCCAGAGACAGGCCCCACAGGGCGCCAGCCCGAGTCCCCAGCTTCCAGTACATCCCCCCGAGCATCGCCGGGGCGAACTGGGCCACTGCAGCGAAGGACACCAAGCCGATGGAAACCAGCGCGTAAGCTTCTCCGGCAGCCCGGTAATACACGTAGCCGAGCAGCATCAGCAACAGAATGGCGCCACGGCGGATGCCCAGCAGCAGCCGCGACAAGTCCCGGCGCTGGGCCAGCCCCAGCGTTTTCCATCGCAGCAGCAATGGCATGACCAGATCGTTGCAGATCATGGTAGAGAGCGCGATGGTTTCGACGATGATCATGCCGGTGGCGGCGGACAAGCCACCAACGAAGACCAGCAGCGCCAGGGCCTCCTGGCGATGGGCCATGGGCCATGGGCAGGGTCAGCACGAAGGTGTCGGCGTCCACCGTTCCGGCGGAGAAATGCATCAGTCCGGCGAAGGCGATTGGCAGCACGAAGATATTGATCGCCAGCAGGTACAGGGGAAACAGCCAGATCGCCTTGGCCAGATGGTTCTCGTTGACGTTCTCCACCACACTGATCTGGAACTGTCGCGGCAGAAACAGGATCGACAGCATCGACAGGAAAATCAGCGCCGCCCAGGAGCCATAGGTGCCGGCCGGACCGCCGAGGGTCAGCAACTGGTCAATATTGGGCAACTCCGCGGCCCGATCGAAGATATCGGCGAAACCGTCGTAAAGAACGAAGGTGACAAAAATCCCCACGGCGAGGAAAGCCAGCAGCTTGACCAGGGACTCGAAGGCAATGGCAGCCACCATGCCCTCGTGGCGCTCCGTGGCATCCAGATGGCGGGTACCGAACACAATGGTGAACAGTGCCAGCAGCAATGCCACATAGAGGGCCGTATCCTGCAGCGGGCTCATGGCCTCGCCCTGGTTGGGCATCTGGATGGCGGGGTACTGCCAGAATATCAGGAAGCTGCTGGACACCGCCTTGAGCTGCAGGGCGATGTAGGGAATCACCCCGACCACCGCGATCAGGGTGACGAGCCCACCCAGCAACGCACTCTTGCCGTAGCGCGCGGCGATGAAATCGGCAATTGAGGTTATGCGATTGGCCTTGCTGATGCGGATCATCTTGCGCAGCACCAGCCAGAACAGAGCCGCCATCAGGGTTGGCCCGAGGTAGATGGGCAGAAAGCCGACACCGCTGACCGCCGCCCGGCCGACGCTGCCATAGAAGGTCCACGACGTGGCGTATACCGCCATGGAAAGGGCATAGATGTATGGGTTGGCGATGATTGAACGACCGGCGTCAGCCCGCTTGTCGCCCCAATAGGCAATGGCGAAGAGTACGCCCAGGTAGGCGCAGGACGTTAGCAGTATCAGGCCACCCAGGGGCATGGACAGCGGCATGGAAAACGCTCCCTCATCGCCTGGAGCCTTCGATAACCCAGACCATCAGAACGATCAGCAGCGACCAGGCCCCGAACAGGTAGGCAAACAGCAGCGGAATACCGAATACCTCACCGCGGCTATCGAACAATGCCAACAATGGGTAGCTGAAAAGCAGACAGCCGAGCAGAAACAACGCCACCAGCCGCTGGGCCCACAATGTGCGATTGGCCATGGACTTCACCTCCCTCAGGAAAGTGTAGTCCATGGCTCGCTAATCCATTGTTTATCGACTCCGGGGCCCGGCGTTTCCCCAATGGCTCAAAGCGCCCCGGAAATGAAACTCCGCAATTGGCCCAGTCCCGCCGTGCCTGTGTGCTGCGCCGCGGGCTTGCCGTCGCGATAGATCACCAGGGCCGGAATGCCCCGGATACCGGTGGCTGCCGCCAGGTCTGGATCCTCGTCCACATTCACCTTGGCCACGCTCAGCTCATCCGCGAACTCGTCCGCCAGTTCCTCCAGCAACGGGGCGATGGCGCGGCAGGGTCCGCACCACTCGGCCCAGAAATCCACCAGGACGGGCTTGGCCGAGCCCTGAATAGTGTCGTTAAAATTGCTGTCGTCCAGGTGTTGAATGGTGTTGGTCATAGCTCTCTCCCTCATTTCGGTGGGTTGGACAAACACAGAATGCCCACTCACCCGGTCGAACGACCAATGGTTTCCTTGCATACTTCACATCATCTGAAATGATGTATGTCAGAAACATCCCTTGCCGGTCAGAAAAACCTGGCATAGGGTGGAGCCTCAATGCCAGGCTTTCAGGGAGATTAGGCGGGTGAAGAACCAGGAGTTAACTCTGCTCTATGTATTCGATGCCATTATGACTGAAGGATCGATAACCCGCGCTGCCGAGCGGCTGGCGATGACCCAGCCGGCGGTCTCGAATGCGGTATCCCGCATGCGGGATACCTGGCACGATCCGCTGTTCGTCAAGCAGGGCCGGAACATCAGACCGACCTCCTACGCCCGCAGTCTCTGGGACCAGATTCGCGGCCCCATGCACGACCTGACCAATGCGGTGAATGTGACCCGATTCGAACCGGCCCATGCCCGGCGACAATTCCGGGTCGCGGTCACCGACGCCATGCTGGAACTGATCTGGCAGCCATTGGTGGCTGAACTCGAGCAACAAGCCCCCGGCGTGGACCTGCACGCGGTGCCGTTTACCGCGGAGAACGCCCTCACTCAGCTCCGCGAAGCGCACGTGGACCTTGCCCTTGGTATGCTGACGGAACACGATCGCAGCCTTCGCAGTCACTGGCTGTTCGACAGCAGCCATACTGTCGTCATGAGGCACGGCCATCCTCTGGCGGGCCGACCGCTGACGGTGGACGACTACGTCGATGCTCGTCATCTGATGGTGTCCCTGTCCGGGGAGGTGAATGGCTTCGTCGACCAGGCCCTGGGACGCCGGGGGCTCAAGCGCCGGGTGGCCGTCACCGTCAATCACTTCCCCGCAGTCCCCCGGCTGCTGCGCCAGTCAGACATGATTGCCACCCTGCCCCGGATAGCCACCAATGACACCGGTATCAACGAAGGCATGTGGTCCACCGAAGCGCCAATCGCAATTGATCCCCTCAGCCTGTACCTGATCTGGCACACCCGGCACGATCGGGACCCCGGTGTTATCTGGATGCGGGAGCGGATCGAACGGATTGCCAAGGGGTGCTGGAAGGAATGCTCTGACTAGTTCCCCGGTTGCTGGTCACGCAAAGGGTTTTTGCGCCATCAACCTCAACACCATGGGTCTCAGGATGAGATCCATGGCAAGCCCGAGCTTTGGGCCCGGAATGACCAGAGTGTCAGGCCGGGACACGCTGCTGTTGGCGATCATTCGCAACAGATAGGGAAAATCCACTTCCGATGCGTCGCGGAACCGGATCACCACCATGCTCTCATCCTCGGAAGGCACATCCCGCACGACAAAGGGATTGGACGTGTCCACCAGCGGCACCCGCTGAAAGTTGATATGGGTATGGGCAAACTGCGGCACGATATCGTGGACGTAGTCATCCATCCGGTTGATGATGGTTTCCACCACTGCTTCCTGGGAATACCCCCGCCGGTTGGTGTCACGGTGAATCTTCTGGATCCACTCCAGATTCACAATCGGCACCACGCCGATCAGCAGGTCGACGTACTGGGCGATGTTGTAGGTGTCACTGACCACACCACCATGCAATCCTTCGTAGAACAGCAAGTCGGTATCCGCCGGTAGCGGCCCCCAGGGGGTAAAGGTGCCGGGCTTGTATCCCGCAGCCACCAGCGCCTGGTCCTCATCATGGACATACTGTCGGAACTGACCATGGCCGGTGTGGCCATAGTCATACAGCAGGGCCTCGAGCTTGTCGATGTGGTTGGCGGCGAGGGCGAAATGGTTACGCTCGCCGAACTGGCCTTTGGCCGCCAGGCGAGCCATCTGCTCCCTCGTGTAACGGTGGAAGCTGTCACCACTGACCATGGCGGCCCGCAGCCCTTCACTGGCGAAAATCCGGCTGAAGATCTGGCCGGTGGTTGTGGTGCCAGCCCCGGAAGAACCGGTGACTGCAATAACAGGGTGACGTTTCGACATGGCAAACCGTGGTCAGGCGTTAGTGTAGGCTGTCCAGCAGCCGAGGCTTTTCAATCACAAAACCCTGAGCATAGTCCACACCCAGGAGCCTCAGCATATCGAGAACTTCACGGGATTCAACCTGAGAAGCAATGACCTCCCGCTTCATATAGTGCGCCATATCCACCATGGACTGAACCATCGCCCGGTCAGTCTCATTGATATCCACCTGTTTGGTAAACGCACTGTCCAATTTGATAAGGTCCACCGGCAGGCTGCGCATCAACTGGAACGACACCGGACCGCTACCGAAATTGCCCAGGCAGAAACGGCAGCCCAGCTCCTTCATCTCCGACATGAACTCCGCCAGGAGATTGACGTCATTGATGGCGGTCGCTTCCGTAATTTCAAACCAGAGCCGCTCAATGGGCGCCTCCTTCTGACTCAGCTTGTCATAGATAAATTCCAGCAATGACTGGTCATTGAGGGAATAACCGGACAGATTAATACAGACCCCACCAAGGTGATCCGGGTCCGGGGCCTTGTCACGCAACCAGTCCAGCATGCGCCCCACCACCCAGCGGTCTACCACCTGCATACGATCATAACGTTCGGCCATGCGCACAAAATCGCTGCCGGTGATCAACTCACCACGGTCATCGTACATGCTGATCAGCACTTCGTACTGCGACAACATCCGGGTATTGGCATGCAGCGGAATGATCTTCTGACAGCGCAACAGCATGCGCTCTTCGTCCAGGTTTCCCAGGCTCGCCACTTTCGCGGCAATCTGTTCCTGTCGGGACTGGTCCGTTGCATCCAGGGTATATTCGACGACCTTGCCGTGCCCCTGCTTCTTTGACGCCTTCAGGGCATGTTCGGATGCGCGCAGCCAGCGCTCAGCGGCCGTCAGCGCAGGCAATTCCGGCACCAGTCCGGCACTGGCTGACAACTGGTAGCCGCGACCGTCAAAGGTAAATTCAGTGGCCTCGATCTCGGCAATTATGGCCTCGGTGGTTGTCAGCGCTGTTTCCGCCGGCAACAGCCAGGCGAACTCATTACCGGCCAGGCGCGCCAGAGGCATGCCGTCCCCCACGCCGGCGCGGAGAATATCCGCAACCTTGCGGAGGGCGTCATCGCCGGCCTGATAGCCGGCGGTGTCATTCAGTAAACGGAACTGACGCAGGTCCAGGCGCACCAGGGCACGCTCATCTTCATGGCGGGCCAGTTGCTGCTCAAGCATCCGCTCGAACTCCCGGCGCCCCAGTAGCCCGGTCAGTTCGTCATGGGTGGAGGCCCAGGACAGCTGGTCATACACCTTGCGGACCATGCGATCCAGGCTTTCATCCACCAGCGGCCGCTCATACTGACTGTCGGGGACCACAATACCCTTGCGCATCTGGCGTGCCAGGGCATCCAGGTCCAGCTCCACCACCCTCATACCCTGATGATTCACAAACACAAAGCGACTGAAGCCCCGGGCAATCCATACCAGGCGGATGTACTGGGGCTCATCGGGGTTTTCCTGGTCCCTCAGCCAGTCACCGGTACGCAGTTGCTGAGCACGATGAATCCAGCGCTGCAGACTGCGCTGCTCCCGCTCGGACAGCACCTTACGCTTGTCATCTTCCGTCTGGACAGGAGGCATTTCCACCATTTCGAGCGGTTTATCCTCTCGGCGTACCAGGAATTGCTTCAGCTCCTCCCGGATTTGGGATGAAGGCATATGGTTACTGGAGATAGAGGCCAGGCCATCCTGAATGACCCGCAACAATTCCGGCAGATTAATGCCCGCGCGGGGATCATCCGCAAACGCCAGCAGCAAGTCGATCACAGACAGGTAGTCCTGCCACAACTGGCTGTCCGGCCCCTGGCGAATCCAGGTCAATGACAGCAGGTCGCGCCATCCCCCTTCCAACAAACTCAACAACGCTCGGGGGACCTTGCGGCCGGCCAACTTCCGGTTGAGCACCTCAGTGACAGCAGACTTGGAGTCGGACACCTTCTGAGCACCTTCCGCCGCGGCAGTGACCCGCTCCACATTACGGCGATACACGAGGTTCTGACGGTCAATCAGGGTGTCCAGTTCCTGCACCGTGGATTCAAAGACCCCCGTATCCTGATCAAATTCAGTGGCAATACGATGGACCAGTTCGTCAACCCGACGCTGCACCACCGGGTTGATACGCCCCCCCTTGACACCGAGCTGAGCCAGACGGTTCATGACACCGCGAACAGGGCTGTTCTGATCGTCGAAAAAAGACGGATCCCGCATCACCACCTTCAACACCGGCACTTCCAGTTGGCGCATACGGGTTTGGGCGTAGTCGCTGAGCTTTGGGCTCTCCACCACACTGTGGAAAAAGCGATCCACCACATCCAGGGTTTCCTGCTGCTCCCCGTTGAGGGCATTGTCACCACTGCCTCGAATGTGCTCGACCACACGCTCCCTGAGTGTGCCCTGCTCTTCTGATGAGGCCGTTGACTCGACCTGCAGCTGCTGCAGTTCCCGATGCAACTCCCCGACCGACAGTGGTCGGGCGTTGGGAGCGAAGGTCACAGGATCCGTATCTCCCCGGGCCAGTCGACTCGCAGCCAGCGTGCCGATCAGGTTACGAACAGTGGCAAAGGCTGTCTGCGCCGCATTGGCGTATGTGCGGAACTCGGCAGGCGCGGTTTTACCGGGACTGGCAACCCCGGGCAGCTGTCCGGACGCGGGGGCCGACGATGTGGCTGGCGCCTTCTGCGGGCCGGGTTTGCTGGTGGCGGTGGCAGGCACTTCCCGGGCCGGAGCATCACTCACCGTGGATCGTTCAGACAGGTATTTGGTCAAGTCCAGATCCGGCATGACGCCATGGCGAATCAGGATGTTGTTCAGCTCCTGATAGAGCGGGCTGAGCTGCTGCAGCACCGATTGCTCAAAAACCTTCAAACAGACTTTCTCGACATCACGACTGGCTTTCAGGTGACTCAGTCCGGCATGAAACGATTCACACACCAGTGACGGCCCCAGCGGGTTGTGGTGGCCAGTGGAATTGGCAATGCCTAATGAATCCAGCCGCAGCTTGAGCTGGAGCAGCTCCCCCCGGTACTGGGTATCAGCCTTGGTAACCATCACCCGGATGGTCAGCCAGTCCTCAAACTCGCCCTTGTCCACCACCGACAACTCCGAGCCGGGAAACCCTTTACGTGCAGGCTTGAGGGGTGATTCCAGGCTTTGCGCCATCTGGTGCCAGATCACCCGTTGACGGGCCTGGAGCTGGCCAGAGGCATCCATGAATTCATTGGCCATCTGATCACTGCCGGCTTTCTGGGCAGCCTGCTTCAGTGCCACGATCATCTGTGCCAGGCAGGTATCCATCAAAGGTTCAATAAACTGGACAACCGCACGGGCGGACTGGTGAAGGACAAACTGCACCCGATCACTGGGGGCGCGCAAAGCCGATCTCTCCTGATGACGGCTGCCACCACACTGCTTCAGCATCGCGCTCACAGCTTCCGGGTTGGCGCGGACAAAATGAACCCCCATGGCACCTTCAATACGGCGGACGATACTGACATACAACTCGTGACGGCGGTTACCGTCGGCGGAACGAAAACGAACGGTGATTTCTTCGGGGGCACCGCTTACTATCGCGCGCTCAAGTTTGCGCGACGTTTCTCCGGAGTAACGAATAAACAGCCCCTCCGCACAAAAGTCCGCAATCTGACACGGCCATACCTCCCCCGCCCCAAGGTCCAGCTGGGCCGCAAGTTTGATTGGCTGTCGGGGGCTTGTGCGACGTTCTCTGGGATCCATGTACTACCTGATATTCGGCAATGTCCGGGTGATCCACATTTTCACCCTGACCAGCGTCCCTGAAACGGTGGCCCGGGCCACCTGCTACTATACGGGGAACATGTCTGTAATATAGTCGGCAACCCCGTTGCGGGACAGCCCCATCATCACATTGTGAACCATGATACAGCTTAATCAGATCTATCTTCTTTTGCTACTGGTAACCATGCTTCCAGGGTGTTCGACCATTGGCTACTACAGCCAGGCGGTTAGTGGTCACCTCTCGCTGATGCTGGCTTCGCAACCGGTCGACAACCTGCTGACGGCCCCGACCACCGACGATGAGCTGAAACGCAAACTGACCATCGCCCGGGATGCGCGCCACTTCGCCGAGCGTCGGTTGGCCCTGCCCGCCGGCGAAGCCTTTACCGACTATTCAGAGCTGGAACGACCCTGGGTGGTGGTCAACCTGGTGGCAGCACCGGAATTCTCCCTCACTCCCCAGCAGTGGTGTTATCCGGTTATTGGCTGTCAGGCTTACCGGGGCTACTTCAGCCTTGAAGATGCGCGCAAGGAGCAACGTCAGTTCGACAGGCGGGACTTTGATACCTTCATCGGCGCAGTGGCGGCCTACTCAACTCTGGGCTGGTTCGATGATCCGCTGCACAGCGGATTTACCAGTCTGTCAGATGATCGGATGGTGGCCTTGATGTTCCACGAACTGGCCCACCAGGTCATCTACGTTGACGAAGACACGGCATTCAACGAGAGCTTTGCAACGGCTGTGGAACTTGAGGGCCTGCGACTATGGCTGGAGGAACGCGGTGAAGGTGACCAGTTTACCGCGGCGCTGCAACGGCTGTCTCAAAGAAATCAGACCCTGGCGCTGGTGGAACATACGTCTCTTGAGCTGGAGGCGCTGTACGGGCGGGAGGAGCTGCCTGTTGAGCGCATGAGAGCACGCAAAGAGCAGATATTTACAGAGCTGATCGACCGCTACAACGAAATGGCCAGCGAGTGGGACCAGCCCGGCCCGTTCGGCAACGCGATCGAGACACTCAACAACGCCAACATCGCCCTGTTCCGGCAATACAATCAGTTTGTTCCCGGATTCCGACAATTATTGAAAGAGCAGGACTACCGTTTTGACGCCTTTTTTGACGAGGTCAGGGCGCTGTCCGAACTGGACAGGGAGCAACGGACGCTGACCCTGTCGGCCCTGTCACAACGGTTTGACGAAGACCTTTGAGTTGCGCTGGGCGTTGTAGGAGGCCAGCTTGGGGCCCGGCAACGCCTGTACCGTCGAGGGCTGGAAGCCCCGCTCCCGGAACCAGTGTTCTGTCTGGGTGGTGAGTACAAACAACCGCTGAATTCCCTGCCCCCGCGCCAGTTTCTCCACCATCGCAAGGATATCGTCCCCCCGTCCGGAACGACGATAGTTCGGATCCACCGCAAAACACGACAGCTCACCCGCGCCTTCATCCGGGTAATGATACAGTGCTGCGCAGCCGACGATCGTGCCATCACGCTCCGCGACCACAAACCGGTCAATTTCCGTTTCCAGCATCTCTCGCGAGCGACGCACCAGAATGCCCTGCTCTTCCAGTGGCTGAATCAGTTCCAGCACCCCACCAATATCCTCCACCCGGGCCTGGCGGATCTGTTCGTAATGGTCACCACTGACCAGCGTACCGGAGCCATCACGGGTAAACAGTTCCTCCAGCAGCGCTCCGTCATTCACGTAGCTGATGATGTGGGAGCGACGCACCCCCTTGACGCAGGCGTCGCACGCCGCTTTCAGCAATGCTCCATCGTGACCGGTTACGGCACCTGCTCCCAGCCGCTCCGTCGCTTGTCTAGCGGACAACTCCCGAATCAGCGAGCCACCGGACTCAAGCAGTCCCTGATCCTCGATAAACATGATCAGTTTCTCGGCCTGCAGGGCTGCCGCTACCTGGCTGCCGACATCTTCGTAGGACAGGTTGAAGGCATCTCCGGTGGGTGAATACCCCTGGGGTGGCAACAGGACGATATGACCGAGTTCCAGCAGTTTTTCTATACCGGCCACGTCCACCCGGCGTACACGACCGGTATAGCCGAAATCGATTCCGTCGAGAACGCCAACCGGGCGGGCAGCCACAAAGTTGCCACCACTGACACGAATGCGGGCATTGTGCATGGGCGAGTTCACCAGACCCATGGACAGCTGACTTTCCAGGTACGCCCGCAACCCGCCTATGGCCTGTAACACCAGGGGCAATTGGTATTCCTGAGTCACGCGCAGGTCACGATGGAATGACGACTCAACTCCGGCCTCATCCAGTCTCTGCTGAATCTGCGGTCTGGCTCCGAACACCACCACCAGACGCACACCGAGACTGCTCAGCAGCGCGATGTCATGGATGATGTTGATGAAGTTGTCATGGGCTATCGCATCCCCACCGATGGTCAAGACCACCGTACGCCCACGGTGAGTGTTGATATAGGGGGAGGAATGGCGGAATCCATGCAGCCAGTCGTTAGATTTCAATCGTCTCTCCTGATGATCTGAACCTTACAGGCAAAACTGTTTAATCAATCCTTTGAGGATGCTGACAGTGGGCTCCAATTGGGAGAGTTCCAGGAACTCGTCCGGCTGGTGCGCCTGATCAATCGACCCCGGCCCCATCACCAGGGTTTCCAGCCCCAGCTTCTGCATCCAGGGTGCTTCGGTTGCAAACGCCACAGCGTGGGCGGTGTGACCAGTCAGTTTCTCGCAGGCCCTCACCAGTTGCGCATCAGCGGGCGTTTCAAACGGCGGCACGCCATCGAATAACGGCTCAAACACCATGGACAGCTCGCGACGCTCGGCGACAGGCTGCAGTTTATCGAGAATGGCCTGGCGCAGCGACGCCATATCCATGCCGGGCAGAGGCCGCAAATCAAAATGCAGCTCACAGTTGGCACATATCCGGTTGGGGTTATCCCCGCCATGAATGCATCCCAGGTTCATGGTCGGAACCTCAACCTTGAAATTCGGGTTCCGGTATTTCTCCTGCCAGACTGAACGCAGGGCCAACAGTTCTCCCAGCGCTTCATGCATACCCTCCAGGGCGTTGCGGCCAAGGGACGGATCAGAGGAATGCCCGGACTGCCCCTCAAACGCCAGGCGTTCCATCATGATGCCCTTGTGCATGCGCACCGGCCTGAGATTGGTCGGCTCCCCGATCACCGCATACCGGGCTTTCGGACGCCCCGCCTCCGCCAATGCCCGGGCACCGTTCATCGAGCTTTCCTCATCGGCGGTCGCCAGGATGATCAGCGGCTGCTTCAGATCCTGGTCCGCAAATTCCCGCGCCGCCGCAATAGCGAGCGGAAAAAACCCTTTCATATCGCAGGTACCCAATCCGTACCAGCGATCGTCACGTTCGGTCAGGGTGAAGGGGTCGCTCTGCCAGCGTTTATCGTCAAAAGGCACGGTATCGGTGTGCCCGGATAACACCAGCCCACCCGGCCCACTGCCGAGGGTGGCAATCATGTTGAACTTGCCTGGCATACCAGGCACTTCCATCAACTCCACCGTGAACCCCAGCGGTTCCAGCCATTCGGCCAGTGTCCGCACAACGGCTTCGTTGCTGTGATCCCAGTCCGGAGTTGCACTGCTGATGGATGGCAGAGCAATCAGCCGGGTCAGCATCTCGCGGATGCCGGGAACCACATCGGCTCTGTTCTTGGACTCAGACATAAACGGATTCCTGGCCCGGTTCCGGGTCACCGGATCTGGCCACGCTGCCAGACCTCAAATGTTTCAATTGCACGAATCGTCATCGGGTAGGCGATCTCGCCCCCACCAACCGTTCGGGCAACCTCCAGGGTCTGCTCGCCAACACTGGCCAGCCGGCCCTCAACCACATTGTCGTTGGACAGAGTAATTCTCACATTATGCCCGACCCAACGTCCGGCTTCCGCCAGTTCAGCCGGGTACCAACCCGCCACCTGATTGTCCGTGCCTTCCGGCACCACTGGCTGCAGGGACTTCTCGGAAACCGTCGGCTCCGGCGGCTCAACCTCCTCCAGATACACATCAGGCACCTTCTGACCATTGTAACTGACCATCAGGTCAGGGGCGCGCTCCTGCTCAGTTCCCTGCACTGGCACGCCATAGACTGGCTGATCGGGATTCAGCATCAGTGTCAGTTCACCACCCTCGATCAACCACTGCCGGTAGAGTGCCAGCAACTGGGCGCTGGCTTCGTAGCCACGCAAGTTCAACCCCTGCCGAAAGGCATCCATGACGATACGGGTCCATTCATCCATCGCCACCGAGGATTCACGGGCACAGTAGGCTGCAATCCGACGCATCAGACCACCGTCGCGAATGGTCACCGCCATCGGCCCCTCTCCGCTACGCACCAGTCGCTCGGGATTCATGATATCCACCCGCGCCCCGGGCCACTCCACCTCCAGACTGCCGGTACTTTCCGTGGTCAATTCCAGGTACAGCCGATCAGGATACTGACGTATCAACGCCTCACCGGTGACGCCATCAACCCCCATGCGAACCAGGTCTCCGCTGCCCAGCTGTTGGCGATGGTCCGGGCCACACACGGGGGCAAACAGCGCCTGACTGGCTTCTCCGGACGCGGTGACCCAGTTGCGAAACATTGAGGCTTCCAGTCTCAGTTCGACCTTTTCCGCCCGCAGGGACCAGGCCACGGGCAAGCGGCCAGGGTCCATCAAGGCCGTGAGGAGGTTCAATGGCGAGCCTGCATCAAAAGCCAGGCGCCCAATTTCGACCGGCTGTGCCAGACGAAAATCCTGATACCGGGCATCCGCCAGCAACAAGCGGCCTTCGATTCCGGAACGAATAGTGCCGCGATCAATCACTCCGACACTTTCAACCGCTTCCCTGGCTTCGGCCAGACGCTGGTCAGCCAGCCACCAGACCGCCGCTTTGAACAACAGCCAGCCCAGCAGGACCACTACAACAATAAAGGTCAGCAGGCGTTTCATTCATTTATCCTTTTGTCCGGCCGGGACTGGCCCGACGAACTGAACCACCAAATGTCAGCACGGAGGGCCGCTTCAATTGCGGGAAATCAGAGTTCCCACCCCTTCATCCGTGAATATCTCAAGCAGGGTCGCATGGGCAACCCGCCCGTCAATAATGTGTGACGTGCGCACGCCATTTTCCACCGCACTCAGGGCGCAGCGAATTTTCGGCAGCATACCGCCGTGAATGGTGCCATCCTCGATCAGTTCGTTGACCTGCTTGGCCGTCAGTCCGGTCAGGACTTTGCCTTCCTTGCTTTTCAGCCCTGACACATTGGTCAACAGGATCAGTTTCTCGGCCTTCATGGCCTCTGCTACCTTACCCGCAACCAGGTCGGCGTTAATGTTGTAGGACGCGCCATCGGGGCCCACACCAATCGGCGCGATGACGGGAATGACATTGCTGCGGGTCAGCATCTCGATCACTTCGACATTCACACTGTCAACTTCACCAACGTGGCCGATATCGATGATCTCCGGCCGTTCCAGCTCAGCGGAACGGTTGACCACCTCCAGCTTCCGGGCACGGATCAGGTTGGCATCCTTACCGGTCAGCCCTACCGCAGTGCCGCCGTGGGCATTGATCAGGGACACGATTTCCTTGTTGACCTGGCCACCCAGCACCATCTCGACGACGTCCATGGTCTCACTGTCGGTCACCCGCATGCCGTTGACGAAGCGTGACTGGATATTCAAGCGCTCCAGCAAGCCACCGATCTGGGGGCCGCCGCCATGAACCACTATCGGATTGATGCCCACCAGCTTCATCAGCACCACGTCCCGGGCAAAGCTGCTCTTCAGTTCCTCATTTTCCATGGCGTTGCCGCCATACTTGATGACAACGGTTTTCCCGGTAAAGCGCTGAATGTAGGGCAATCCCTTGCTCAGAACGGATGCCACCTGCATTGCTGTTTCACGACCCAGTGCTGCCATATTGCTGCCTTAACAATCTGTCTATTAAAAATCTGTGTGTAGGTCAGGTGCCACTTTCTGCAACTGATCCTGGAAAACGCCCTTGATCCGCTCGAGCGCCTCTTCGGTTTCCGCCTCAAAGCGGAGCACCAGAACCGGCGTGGTATTGGAGGCGCGGCAAAGCCCCCAGCCATCGGCGTAATCCACCCGGATGCCGTCAATGGTGCTGATGCTGCCATCGCCGAAACTACCCTCACTGGCGAGACGCTCCACCAGCTGGAACTTGTTGTCTTCGGTGACCTCGACATTCAGTTCCGGGGTACTGATATCTTCCGGGAAATCCTCGAAGACCTCATCACTGTGGCGATCCTCAACGCCCAGAATCTCAAGCAGGCGAGCGGCCGAATAAAGGCCATCATCAAAGCCGTACCACCGTTCGCCAAAGAAGATGTGGCCGCTCATTTCCCCGGCGAGCAACGCCCCGCTTTCCTTCATTTTGGCCTTCATCAGGGAGTGCCCGGTCTTCCACATAATGGGACGGCCACCGGCTTCGGAAATCACACCCGCCAAGCGACGGCTGCACTTCACATCATACAACACATCGGAACCGGGATTACGGGACACAACGTCCCTGGCAAACAGCATCAACAGCCGGTCCGGCCAGATAATCTTGCCACTGTTGGTGACCACACCCAGGCGATCACCATCACCATCAAACGCCAGGCCAATATCCGCCCGTTCGGTCTTCACACGCTCAATCAGGTCCACCAGGTTGTCGGGTTTGCCGGGGTCAGGATGATGGTTGGGGAAGTCTCCATCCACCTCGCAGTAGAGGGGCACCACCTCGCAGCCAAGTTCTTCCACCAATATGGGGGCCAACTCACCAGCAATACCATTGCCGGCATCCAGTACCACCTTCAATGGTGCCGCCACAGCAATATCCCCGACGATCCTGTCCAGATAGGCACGGCGTACATCTTCCGACGATTGCGCACCCTGACCGCTGACCATGTCGCCGGTCTGGGTGCGCTGGTAAAGCTTCTGGATGGCGTCCCCGGAGAGCGTGTCACCACCCAGCATGATTTTCAGGCCGTTATAGTTGGCGGGGTTGTGGCTTCCGGTCACCATCACACCAGATCCGGTTTGCAGGTGATGGGTGGCGAAATACAGGACCGGCGTGGGTACGGCACCCACGTGAATCACGTTACAGCCAGCGGACATAACTCCCCTGGCAAGGGCATCGGCCAGATCCGGGCTCGAATGCCGGCCATCATATCCGATACAGAGACTGTCGATGCCGCGCTCCAATGCTTCGCTGCCGATAGCCCGACCAATAACGTTGACGATCTCCGGAGACAGGGTTTCGCCGACAATACCGCGAATGTCATAGGCGCGGAAGATACCCGCGGGTATGTCGACCTGGGGGAGCGCCACTTCCTCCACTGCCGGGGATTGTTCCGAGCCACTCGCCTGGTCCGCATCAGCACCGCCTCCGAGCCCCAGGACATCATCGTCACCGTCCAGCATGTCGATATCCAGCATGTCCTTTTCCTGGAACAACGGTTCCTCGGCAGTACCGGCATTTTCCGCCGGAACGCGGGAACGCGAGGAGTCCGCCGCCTTTGCCACTCGCTTATCCACCATCCGCGACAGGCGATGGATTACCTCACCGATGGATGACACCAGGTCCCATTTCAATGCCGGCAGCTTGAGCCGCTCACCACCGAACACCTTATGGGCCCACTGGGTCAGTACCAATACATCCTGACGAAGACTGCGCTGGGCATTCCCCAGCAACACCCAGACCACGATGGCGGCAATCAGGGCGGGAGTCAGAACCAGGATCATGGCCAGGACGGTATTAATGACCGGCGCCGGCACCGACGCAGGCTGGTAACTGAGAGACCAACCCGGGGTAGCCAGTGGCCGCTCCACCGCTTCTCCGCCACCAGAACCATTGCTTGCCACCACACGGGAAGAGCCATT
Organism: uncultured Marinobacter sp.; assembly: GCF_947259545.1. Taxonomy (GTDB): domain Bacteria; phylum Pseudomonadota; class Gammaproteobacteria; order Pseudomonadales; family Oleiphilaceae; genus Marinobacter. Next base: position 5,690 of record NZ_CAMYMK010000002.1, on the reverse strand, counting down.
GATACTTTGTACCAGCGCCATTTTGCCGCCCAGCTCACGATTAATCACCGCCAGCAGAGGCCGCAATTCGGACACATCAAATACCACCAACATGCTCCCCGCCAGGGCCCGGTTACCGGGCTTGCGGATGGAGGCCGCCATCTGGAAATACCACTGGCTGTCTCGCGGGAAGGCATCGGGGTGCAGCGGCTTGCCGGATTCAGCGCGACGGGCCAGGTCCAGGCCGGCAAAGCCCAGGGTGTCAGAGCCGCTGGTGCTGCGCGGGATATCGCCGTAGGGAAAAAGATGCACCGCCCGCACGCCCGGTAGAGTTTGGCCAAGCTCCTCAGCTACCGTTTCTATCCCCTCCCGACTGACCAGGGCCTCACGGACATGGCGTTGGGCTGCCAAGCCCTCTACCGCGGATTGCAAGACGGCAAGACGCTGATTGATCCGGGTGGTGGCGGCTTCAACTTCCTGGGCGGCCTGCCGCTCGGCGCGACGCGACTCCGCGGGTTCGAGCACCAACAGATAAAGCAGCGCCACTGACAGTACCCCAGCCACCAGTACGGCGACTGCCTGGACACCGGCCACAGCCCCCAGCCGTTTCAAGCGAGGCCCTTTGGCTTCCTGGCTCTTCGGCTTCTGTTTGCCAGCCGGCTGACCCGCTGTCTCCGCAACAGCCTCGTCTGATTTCTTCCTACCCAGCTTCATAGTCCATCCTGCACTTATAGTATTCGCCCGCGGCAATGAGTCACCCAAGTATAGACGTCGGGCAATGTCTCCGCGTTTACAGACTGTTACCGGCTCCGCTACCCCGTCAGCGTGTCCCCGTTGACCCAAAGCCACCGGCGCCGCGGGCGCTGGCATCGAACGACTCCACCACTTCGAAATCGGCCTGCACCACCGGCACCAGCACCAGCTGTGCCAGACGCTCCCCGACATCCACGGTGAACTCGCTTTGCCCCCGGTTCCAGCAGGACACCATCAGCTCTCCCTGGTAATCGGAATCGATCAGCCCCACCAGATTGCCCAGTACGATACCGTGTTTATGCCCCAGACCGCTGCGGGGCAGAATCATCGCCGCCAGTGATGGATCGGCAATATGGATGGACAGCCCGGTCCTGATCAGCTGGGTATCCCCGGGCTTCAGGGTTAACGGCTCGTCCAGGCAAGCCCTCAGGTCCAGTCCTGCCGATCCGGTCGTGGCGTATTCCGGAAACGCAATGCTGTCCCCGATGCGTGGGTCCAGAATGCGGACCTGGAAAGTTTGTCGTGTCATGGAGTTTCCTGTGCGAAGGTCTGTCATTGAATCTGTTCGGCAATCAGTGCCACCAACTGGCGAGCGATGCCCGTTTTGCTTTCTGGCCCGAGGGCCTGCTGCCCCGACCGCCAGAACACCGTGACGGCATTATCATCGCTGTTGAATCCGATCCCGGGCGCCGATACGTCGTTGGCCACAATCATGTTGAGCTTCTTGCGCTGCATCTTGTCCCGGGCATAGTGTTCCACGTCGCGGGTTTCAGCCGCGAAACCCACCGTAAATGGGGCATCGGGACGGGCCGCGATGGTGGCCAGGGTATCGGGATTGCGCACCAGCGCCAGTGACATGTCCTCGCTCGTTTTCTTGATTTTGTCACCGGCACAGTTATCCGGCCGGTAATCGGCTACCGCAGCGGTGGCGATGAACACATCACAGCCCTCACCTACCGCCTGCCCGGCGGCCGCCAGCATATCCTCGGCGGTAACCACCGCACGCACGTCCACACCGGTGGGCGCCGGGATCGACACCGGCCCGCTGACCAGCACCACCTGAGCGCCGGCATCCCTGGCGGCAGCAGCGATGGCATACCCCATTTTCCCGGAACTGTGGTTACTGATGTAGCGGACCGGATCGATGGGTTCACGGGTCGGGCCGGCAGTAATAACGACCCGCTTGCCCGACAGAGGGCCGGTGCAGACTGCAGTAATGCGTTCAAATAATTCCTGGGGCTCCAGCATACGGCCGGGCCCGGTATCCCCGCAGGCCTGGGAACCCTGATCCGGCCCCCAGAGCGTGACTTGCGGATCCGATTCCAGCAATCCGATGTTGCGACGGGTCCGGTGGTTATTCCACATCGCCTGATTCATTGCTGGCGCCACAACGATTGGCGCTTCAGTAGCACAACAAAGCGTGGTTAGCAGATCGTCCGCCATACCCTGGGCCAGGCGAGCAATAAAGTCAGCAGTCGCCGGGGCAATGACCACCTGATCCGCCCACTTGGCCAGCTCAATGTGTCCCATGCCCTGCTCCGCTTCCGGATCCAGCAGTGACGTCCGTACCGGTTCGCCACTGAGCGCCTGAAAGGTCATTGGCGTCACGAACGCCTCGGCGCCCCGGGTCATCACCACACGTACCTGGTGCCCGGCTTTCTTCAACAACCGCACCAGTTCCGCACTCTTGTAGGCTGCAATACCACCGGTAATCCCCAGCAGAATTCGTTTCGCGGCCATAATTGCTCCGTATCCGGCAAAAATAAAAGGTCTATAAGATAGCACGGCAGACGTCTGCCGGCAGCCTGCATCCCATGCTAGACTTCCGCCTGGATTTCAGTGGCCTGCGCAGGGAGCGCCGCCACGGTTTTCAAGCCAACGCCTAAAAACAGCAAGGACGCAATCATGACAACCCATCCCTGGCCTGCGGACGAGCGCCCGCGGGAACGGCTGCTGGCCCATGGCCCCGACAGTCTCTCCGATGCCGAATTACTGGCCATCTTTCTTCGCACCGGCACCGCCGGCATGCCGGTCATGGAACTGGCGCGACACCTCATTGATACCTTTGGCGGTCTCCGCGGCCTGATGACTGCCTCCCGGCGCCAGTTCTGTGACGTCAAAGGCCTCGGGACGGCGAAATACGCCCAGGTACAGGCCGCCATGGAAATGGCGCAAAGAGTGATGGATGAGCCCCTCAGACAGGGGGACCCCCTACGGTCCCCGACGGACACCCGGCGATTCCTGTGCAGTCGACTGGGCACCTACCCCCATGAGGTGTTCGCCGGCCTGTTTCTGGACAACCGGCACCGCGTGATCCAGTACAGCGAACTTTTTCGCGGCACCATTGATGGTGCCGCAGTGTATCCGAGGGAGGTAGTCCGGCAGGCTTTGGAGTATAATGCCGCTGCGGTCATTTTTGCCCACAACCATCCATCCGGTGTTGCCGAGCCCAGTCAGGCAGATATTGCCCTGACCGGACGCCTCAAAGAGGCTCTTGGCCTGGTGGATATCAGGGTTCTTGACCATATGGTTATCGGCCACGGTGAGGTAATATCCCTGGCTGAACGGGGACTGATGTAAGCCAGCCTGGGCCAGATCGAAAAAACTGGCCAAATTCCCAACAATTTTTTGCGTTGGGGGGCCAGTTCTGGTATAAAAGCGTCCCTTTCTGGCGGCGTCTGGCGAGCAGCGTGCATTTTGAGGCGCAAGTAGCAACCAGAGGCGCGATTAAACGAATTCGTATATTAAGACCATTGCTCAGGTCGGAGGCAAGTATGTCCAGAGTTTGTCAGGTTACCGGTAAGCGTCCGGTCACCGGTAACAATGTATCCCACGCGATGAATCACACCCGTCGTCGCTTTCTGCCGAATCTGCAGAACCACCGCTTCTGGGTTGAATCAGAGAAGCGTTTCGTGAAGCTGCGCGTTTCCACCAAGGGCATGCGCATCATCGACAAAAAAGGCATTGACGCTGTGCTGGCCGATCTTCGTGCCCGCGGCGAGAAAGTTTAAGGAGCCGCATCATGCGCGAGAAAATCAAGCTGGTTTCATCAGCAGGTACTGGTCACTTCTATACGACCAACAAGAACAAGCGTAACACTCCGGAAAAGATCGAGATCAAGAAGTACGATCCGGTTGTCCGCAAGCACGTTGCGTACAAGGAAGCCAAGATCAAGTAATTGCGATCTGGCAACCTGAAAAACCCGGCCATGTGCCGGGTTTTTTATTGCCAGGAAGTCACCTCAGAAGGCCTCAAGATAGCCTTTCGGCAAGGCCACATCCATGGCAATGGGCAAGTGATCCGACATTGGATAGCTGACCACTTCGGAGCGGCGAATTTCCAGACTGGGACTCACCAGGATGTGGTCCAGGGCTTTCTCTGGCCTCCAGCTTGGAAAACTGTGAGCAGTATCCGGCAGCGGAATCAGATCGGTTTCCTTCAGCGGCGTCTGCGTCAGTAACTCCTCCGCATGGTTATTCATATCACCCATCAAGACCACATGCTGATAATCACCGATCAACTCCCGGATGTATCCCAACTGACGCTGCTGCGCCGCCCGACTCAGTGACAGGTGCATCATCACCAGCACCAACGGATCATCCTCCGAACCGTAACGGGCGATAATGGCACCGCGCCCCGGAATCAGTCCTGGCAACCTGTGCTCGGTTACACTCAGCGGCCGATACCGACTCAACAAACCGTTGCTGTGTTGGGCGATCTGCCCGAGGTTTCGGTTCAGTTGCTGGTACCAGTATGGAATACCGGCCGCTTCCGCCAGATACTGAACCTGGTTGATGTAGCCACTCCTCAGACTGCCACCATCACATTCCTGCAGCGCTACCACATCGTAATTCCGAAGCAGGGTAGCAATGCGGTCCAGATTCTCGATGCGGTTGCGATGCGGCAGGAAATGCTGCCAGCTGCGGGTCAGGTAATGACGATAAGAGGAGGTATTGATACCCACCTGTATATTGAAGGTCAGCAGCCGGATATGCCGGTGAGGCTCAAACTCGGGCACATGCTCACTCCCTGAGCAACTCCCCCTGGGCTTTCCAGTCGGTCGGAGAAGCCCATCCAGCTGTTTGCGAATGTGTCTGTACATGTTACCGGCTCATCCGACTGTGACGCACACTCCAGGACCCCGACAACGCCTGTTTACTCTGCGGAGCCGCGCTCTTTCTCGATCAGATAGTCAACGACCTCCAATACCGCTTCATGGCCACCCGCCATGGAGGCACTGACCGTGTACTTACCATTAACAAGCATAGTCGGTGTACCAGTGATACGCGCGCCGCGGATTTTAGCCTGGGCTTTCTGCATCCGCATGTTGACCCCGAAGCTGTTGTAGTTCTCGAGGAACTGTTCACCATCCACGCCATGACCACTGACGAATTCCGCCAGCGCTTCTCCGGAATTCAACGGCCGCCGCTCGCCGGCCAGGGCATCGAACAGGGCATCGTGAACCTTGTCCCGCTCACCCATGGCTTCCAGCGCGTAGAACGCCTTGGCGTGAGGCACCCAGGATTTGCCCAGGGCCGCCGGAATCTGTACATAGTCAACGTCATCCGGGCGATCCTCAGCCCAGGCCTCTATCATCGGCTTGAACGTATAACAATGGGGGCAGCCATACCAGAACACCTCTGCCACCTCGATACTCTCGCTGCTGTCGGTACGGACCGGAGAACTCAGCTCCCGATAGTGAGTGCCCTCCTGCCACTCGGCCGCATTGACCTGGCCAGCTATGGCGAAGGCCGCCAGAAAGGTGACTGCAGTACTCAGACTTCTAAACATCGACTGTCTCCGGTTTTGTTAGTTAATTCTGGAACTGATTATGACCCAGCGTACGCAAAAAGTTCCACCGACGCCGAATTAAAGACAGGAAAGGCAATAACGCAAACCAACCCATACTTCTCAGAATAACCAAAGATGGTAGCCGATCAGGGGGTGGTCAGGCATTT
>NZ_CAMYMK010000001.1 GCF_947259545.1 uncultured Marinobacter sp. | reverse complement strand
TGCGAGTCAGCCAGGGCTGGGCCGGCGGCCAGTATGGGTTCATGGCCTTACCGAGAATCGGCCACGAAGTCATCGTCTCTTTCCTGGACGGCGATCCGGACCAGCCGATCATTACCGGCCGGACCTATCACGCCACCAACACACCGCCGTACGCGCTGCCGGAACACAAGACCCGCACCACCCTCAAAACCCAGACCCACAAGGGCGAGGGTAGCAACGAGCTCAGATTTGAGGACGAAGCAGACAAAGAGCAGATCTATGTCCACGCCCAGAAAGACCTGGACCTGCTGACCGAACACAACCGCACCGAAGTCATCAAGAATGACAGCCACCTCACCGTGGAAAACCACCGCAACGCCCACATCAAGGGCAATGACCACGCCACGGTGGATGGGGAGAAACGTGAAGCCATCGGAGGCGACGTCAGCCTCACCGTTAACGGCAGCCATCACAGCAAACAGGGCAAGAACCAGTTCGTCGAAGCTGGCAGCGAAATCCACCACAAGGCCGGCATGAAAATTGTGATCGAAGCGGGTGCGGAAGTAACCCTCAAGGCCGGGGGTAGTTTTGTGAAAGTGGACCCCAGTGGCGTGACGGTTTCAGGGCCGATGGTGAAGATGAATTCCGGGGGAGGGCCGGGGAGTGGGAGTGCTGCGTCGGTCCGGATTCCAGACTCTCCGCAGTCAATACCGGAAGATGTTATCTCTAACAAGGATGGAGCAGTATTGGCTGGCACGAATCAGAGGCATGACGCGAGTCCCGAGGTCTCGAGAGCCAGCTTACTAAAAGAAGCTGCGGATTCAGGTAACTTGGCCATTTCCCAATGTGAGTACGATGAGCATGGACGCTGCATTCTACATAACCACGCTTGAGGATACGGTCCCCCAAGGTGACAAGCCGGAGGCAACTTCATATGCCATTGTTGACCTTGCTATAGCCCACGACTTATTGCCGCGACTCTACAGAGCCATGGCCAACGAGCCTATTGAGTGGTGGAGTCTCTTTGAGGGCACCGAATGGCAAACAGACTGGGCTAGTGGCCCCATTCTGGTTGACTTGCGAAACTGCGGTACTTTCACGCAACAGCTTGCGGTTGATTTGGAATCCCGCCCCCTGGGCATCATGATCCAGACGTCGCTGGACGCTACGAACCTGCGAGATCGCTGCCAGCAGTGGTTGTTTGGGGCGGGGCGCGCGCGGCTATTGCGCTTTTACGAGCCCAGAATGCTTGGACCGCTATTGTGCGTCATGGGCCAAGTGCAGCTGCGTCAATTTATGCCTCCAGACGAGCAGTGGTCCTGGCATGATGGCCTGAAGTGGCGAACTCGAACAACTATGGCGACCGATAGCGCTGCAACCAAGGACTATAGCTTAATCTCGGTCAGTGAAGAGCAGCTTCGACAAATTTCCCCTTACCGAATGGCCGCCCAGGCAGAGAGCTTTGCCAACTATTACGGAAGCAGTCTGACTTCGTGCAAAGATCCCATAGTTTGGGTTCTGAATTGTTTGCTGGAGGCTCATGGATCAGGGGTAAACACGGTGTCGGACCAGGAGCGTTGGTTGCGGCTGGCCATCAGACACGGTGATGCCTTCCCCAGAGATAAGCCGTACCAGGAAGTTTTATTGCAGGAGCAATGGTCAGCCAGTGAGAGGCTTACCGCTATGGAAAGCATAAGGAAGCAGGACTATGTCCCAGCAGCATGAAGTACGGGCAGGAGACACTTTGTCGCAGATTGCACAGCGCTATCAGGTCCCGGCATTGGAGATTCAGGCCCGTAACCCCATAATTAAGGATCCTGACCTGATTCAGGTTGGTTGGAAACTGAATATCCCGGCAAATAGTTCAGCCAGTTCAGAGGATCTTCCACCGCCCAGGTCTGCGAGCGACACAAGCTCTACCGAGGCCTCCTGCACTGACTGCCAGGTAGAGCTTGTGGAACTGGTCCACATTACCGGGGAGACAGGATCGGTGCATGCCCTGACCGAACGGCAACGAAATGAGCTGGACAAAGCTATTGAAGCCTTGCAGGCGCCTTTGCAGGATCTGCAACAAGCGGAGAGTGGACCGGAGGACCGGATTCCAGCAGCCAAGGAGGAAGTCTGGCGGACGTTGAAGGATCTTGACGCATTGCCACCGACTTCTTCCAGCACCACGGCTCAGGAATTACTGGATGAGTATCAGGCACGCTGGCAGCAGGCACAGCAGCGCCTGGATCGCCAGCAACGGCGACGGGAGCGGATTAGAGAGGAGCTGGGACAAATCCAGCGCGAGGTTCTGAGACCGATGTACCGACAGTCCAGCAACAATCCCAAGGACCTGATAACCATCCGTATTTTCCGGACTCTGTCCCACGAGCTGGAGCAGACATTGCCCGATATCGACACCGTGCTGGAGGCGCGCAGGAGCAACGTCGATTCCGAACAGAAAAACTACGAAGCTCTGGATGAGCGACTGAAGTTTCTTCGGGCAGCGCTGGAGGCGGAGGTTACCTATCGGGTTGCTCAGGCATCGGGCACTCAGGAGGCCGAGACAGTCGCCCAACTGGCTCATGAAACCGATACACTCAAAGCACGCACACGTTGGCCGGAATTCATTGCCAGTTCGGACATGAATGCACTGGTACAAAGGCAGCAACGGCTGAACGACATCGAAGCCACGCCTGATCCCGCGTGGTGGCGTGAGTTCGCCGACTACGTTGTCAGGAGTGATCCGACCCCATCCCTGTGGAGCCTGGTCGATACGGGGGAAGTCGAGCGTTACCGTGAGCTTCAGGATGAGAAGAAAAATCTCATCACGGAACAAGAGCAGGCTCTGAGCTATTTGGTTGAAACCAGCCCACCGTCAAAAAACGATATATTTGCCAGCCCGAATGTTGGTGATACCCGGGCCTGGAATGTGGTGGAAATCAAGCGCACAAGTGAATCCGGATACCGCTATATTCACCGGGAGGCACTGCAGCGATTCCGCAAGGGCTGGCAGCCACTGACTACGGCAGACGTGAAGCAAGCCATGTCCGCCGGCCGCTTCCGGGAGGCAGGTTCACAAGCCCGTAATGCCTTGCAGACGAACCGGGAACTAAAACTCAAGATTGCCGAATGGAAAAGCAAGGAAGACAATTTCTTCAACCAGCTCAATATTGAGCTGTTCAAGGAAGAGATTGCGACGGAAGACGGGCGATTCTCTGCGGAGGCCGAGGCGCAGATGTTCCGCTTTGCCGCCCAGGCCGGATTATCTGCCTCATACAACCCGGTGAAAGAGGAAGTTCACGTGGGCGGCAAGATGGAAAGCGCCTACAGCTTGCTGGAGGGCAAGGCTTCGCTCAAGGCCCAGTTGCCAAATGCCGACGGAATGCCCCTGCGGCTGGAATACCAGGACCGGAAAGGTGAGCTGGTGCGCCTGCATTGTGGCCACCTCCGCACCGATGTGGAATGCGCCATCCAGGGTTTCGCCGGAGCCTGTGCATCCCTGGCCGCCAACGTGAAGGCCTCCACGGCTCCCGGGAATGTGGGCATCACCGGAGACGCCGGCGGCGAGGTGTTCGCCGGCGGCACCCTGAAGAACGAAGCGGCCTTCAGCGTGAAATGGAAGACGGCATACGCAGAAGTTCAAGACGAACAGGGCGAAGGTCAGGTCGGATCCATTTCGGAGAACGAGCAGGAAAACCGGGATGAGGCGGATAAGGCCTTTCAGTCTCTGCTGGAGGTTAAACCTGAAATCGCTCTTTCTGCAGGACTTGGTGCCGGGTTTGAGTTCAAGGTTGGGCTTTCGGACAATCGGCGGCTCTACATGACCTTGAAAGGTCACTTGGTGCTGGGGCCCGGCGCTGGTGGTGGAGTTGCGGCGGAACTAAACGGCCCGCAGATTGTAGAACTCATCCAATTTGTGCGCTGGTCTCTGGAACAGTCCGATTTCCGATTCCTGGAGTGGATAGACGGCCAGGCATTTTCGCTTATATCTCTGATGCTGCGTGTTCAGGCAATCAGTGGTGATGATCTGGTAAATTTAGCGTCTTGGCCACTTGACCGGCTGCAAGACTACTGGAGATCGGTCCAAGAAAGCTACTTGGAAGCAGTTGATGCAGCAAACAGGGTTGTGCAAGCAGACGTGGCTAACTACACGCCAGAGGCCAAGGCCGAAGTGCTCCACTTGTTTTCACGAAATGCTTCACAGACGAAGCGCACCAATAATGCGGATTTCGAGCAAATGGCAGCGGCCGCTTTCGTAGTGCTCAGCACTGCCGGGGGGCACCGGGAATTTACTGAAATTCTCCGGCGCATGGGGCAGGATGATGGCATCAAAGGTAGCCTGGCGGATCTGAAGAACAACTACATTAACTTGATTTTGAGGTTCCTTTACAGATCCTCAAAGGCTGAACAAACGGAACAGTGGCTCTCAGGGTTATACTCGTAACAGTTGTGCGAGGTACGTTTAGTTCCTTGTGCAGCGGAACCCGCCGGTCAAAGGCACGCTTGACTCAGGCACGACTCGTCGGGAAACAGTCGAACTGTTGATAATGTGACCTCGGTAGTCCCCGCCACGCATAACTCTTTCAGGCTCTTTGAAGCCTGGCCCGACGGTAACTGATTTGCCTGTTTCTGGGCCCGTGGGATTGATTCTCGCTGAATTCTGGTAGTAATCGGCGTGGTAGTAGTCGTTTACCCACTCAGCGACATTGCCGGACATATCATATAAGCCCTGGGGGTTGGGCTGATAACGACCGGGAGGTTCAGGGAGTTTCTGGAAGTCGCTGTGCAAGGACCAGGCAGGGCCACTGGTGCTGCTTATATTGCGCCCTGGTTCCAGCTCCCCGTTATCGGTGGCGTGACGCAATGGTCTGCCACCAGACCGTGCGGCATATTCCCACTGTGCTTCGGTAGGCAAGTCCACGTTGTGGCCAGACTGTTTCCCGAGCCACAGACAGAACGCCTTGGCGTCATGCCAGGATACGGGAGCTGGAAGCTCACCTGCGAAGCGTTCAGGGGACTCGCTTTGTTTGTCTTCGTAAAAGCGTGCTTTGATCTTGTGACCTGAAGCCTTCACAAAAACCTCAAAATCCCCCTGGGTCACTTCGTACTTCTGGATATAGAAATCATCCAGCACCACTTGATGGGCCGGTATGGTGTCGGCTCCCATGGCCCAGCCGCCCGGGTTGCCCATCAGGAATTCACCGCCCTCAACCAACACCATGTAGTCCATATTGCGCTGGACCATCTCGAGGGCATGCCAATCGTTGATGGCATCGCAGCCGCCCAGGATCGTCAGGGAAGAAGCAAACAGCAGAGATTTTGGGATACGAGAGGTAGTCATTTTGAATCCAGTCCATTGGATGGCTTATAAAGCAGGAGCAGTATTCTAACTGTCGGGTAAATATGGGCCAAGTCTATCTTTTCACTACCCAAGAATACCACCTGAATAAGTGGATGTTGCCGTTCTCTGCATAGTGATAACAAAGCTTTATGGCTTTCAAGAAAATAAGATCTGCGTATAATTGCCACTCCCCGAGAACAGGCCGTTCTCGGGTAAGGAAATAATCATCAAAGGAACTGATATGAAAACCTTCAACACCCTGCGGGTGATCTTTACGCTCGTGGGCTTCGGCATGCTGGCCGGTGCCTTTTTCGCATTCCAGAGCACGTCAACCTTTCTTGAAACCGCAACAGCCAAGCCCGGGGTTGTGACTGATCTGATTCGCTCGCGGTCCAGTGATTCCAACGCCTATTATCCCATTGTCCGATTCGAGTATGAGCCGGGCGCGCCGATGGAGTTTCAGTCTTCAAGCGGCAGCAATCCTCCGAGTTACAGCCGTGGCGAGGAAGTTCGTGTGCTTTTTGCTCCGGGTGAACCGGAGTCTGCACGTATCGACGGTTTCTTCTCGCTTTGGGGCGTTGCCCTTATTGTCGGTGGGATTGGAGGAGTTTTCTTTCTGGTCGGCGCTGGTATGTTTGTGGTGCCGGCCATCAGGAACGGGAGTGCGGCAAAACTGCGCGAAACCGGACAGCTGGTTCAATCTCGCTATCAGGGGGTGGAAAGGAACGAGGGGCTCGTCATGAATGGCAAGAGTCCTTACCAGATAGTGTGTCAGTGGCAGAACCCGGTTACTTCAGATCTTCATGTATTCAGAAGTGATAACCTCTGGTTCGATCCTTCAGACCATATCTCCAGTGAGTCGATCCCTGTTTATATCAACCCGACCAACCCCAGGCAGTATTGGGTTGATACCTCCTTTCTGCCGGAACTGGCATCCTGAACCAGAACGGTGTCGGAGAGAGGCCGAGGGCCTCTCTCCGCAAAATCAGCCGCCCCGCAATTCCCGGGCGGCATCGACCATTCCCTGCAGCGCCGGAATCACTTCCTCCCAGCTCCGCGTTTTCAGGCCGCAGTCCGGGTTCACCCAGAGCCTTTCCGAGGGTATCCGTTCCGCTGCCTTCTGCATCAGAGACACCATGTGCTGTTTTGCCGGAATGTTCGGCGAATGGATGTCGTACACGCCGGGGCCAATGTCGTTCGGGTACTGGAAACCCTTGAAGGCATCAAGCAGTTCCATGTCCGAGCGTGACGTTTCGATGGTGATCACATCGGCGTCCATGCGGGCGATGGCTTCGATGATGTCATTGAACTCCGAATAGCACATATGGGTGTGGATCTGGGCTTCGTCGCTGACGCCGTTGGCGCTGATGCGGAATGCCTCGATGGCCCAGTCCAGGTAGCTCTGCCAGTCCGATTGGCGCAGGGGCAAGCCTTCCCGCAGGGCGGCTTCGTCGATCTGGATGATGCGCACGCCGGATCGCTCCAGGTCCAGGACTTCCTCACGAATCGCCAGGGCCAGTTGCAGACAGGTGTCTTTTCTCGGCTGGTCATCCCTCACGAACGACCAGTTGAGGATCGTTACCGGGCCGGTGAGCATGCCTTTCAGTGGCTTGTCGGTCAGCGACTGGGCGTAACGTATCCAGTCCACCGTCATCGCCTGAGGGCGCTGGATGTCACCGAAGAGGATGGGCGGTTTCACGCAGCGGGAACCGTAGGACTGCACCCAGCCGAATTGGCTGAAAACGTAGCCGTCCAGTTGTTCGCCGAAGTATTCCACCATGTCGTTGCGCTCGGCTTCGCCGTGTACCAGTACATCCAATCCCAGCGCTTCCTGCTCCTGCACGCAGCGGGCAATTTCCTCACGAATGCGGGTGGTGTATTCCCGCTCGCTGAGATTGCCTTTACGGTATTGCAGGCGGGTCTGGCGGATGTCCCGGGTTTGGGGAAACGAGCCGATGGTGGTGGTCGGGAATGCCGGAAGATTCAGGTGTAACTTCTGCAGCTTCAGGCGTTCGGTGTAGGGGCTCCTGCGCTCGCCCAGTTCCGGAGTGATCGCGGCAACGGCCCGGGTGACATCGGGGTTGTGTACGCGGGTGGAGTTCTTGCGGCTGGCGATGGCCAGTGCGTTTTGTGCCATTGGCTCAACGGTAGCGGAACGCCCATGATTGAGGGCGTTGGCCAGGATCTGGAGTTCATCGAGTTTTTGCACGGCAAAAGACAGCCACGAGCGTATCTCCGGATCCATCGCGGTTTCTGATGCCAGGTCCACCGGGACGTGTAGTAACGAACAGGAGGGGGCCAGCCACAGCCGTTCACCAAGGCGCTCGTGTACCGGCTCAAGCCAGTCCAGGGTGGCCTCAAGGTCGGTTTTCCAGACATTGCGGCCATTGATAACGCCAAGGGAGAGTACCTTGTGGGCCGGGAGCCAGTCGGTAACACGGCTGACCTCACCCGCTGCGCTGATGGCATCCAGGTGCAGTCCGGCGACCGGCAGTTCGCAGGTCAGTTGCAGGTTGTCCCGCAGCTCGCCGAAGTAGGTGGCCACTAAAAGCTTGACCGGACAGGCTTTGAGCTGGTGATAGGCGAGGTTGAATGCGTGCCGCCAGTCGCCATTGAGTTCGGTGACCAGGGCCGGCTCGTCGATCTGCACCCAGTCCACGCCCTGTTCGGCCAGCAAGTTCAGCAGTTCGGCGTATACCGGCAGAAGGTCATCGAGGAGTGCGAGCCGGTCACAGTCGTCCTTGGCTTTACCGAGCCAGAGATAGGTGACCGGACCAATGATAACGGGTTTGGCTTTGACGCCCTGAGCCTTGGCCTCAGCGAGTTGCTCCAGCAGCCGGGCAGGGTTCAGTTGGAACCGGGTTTCGCGGTCGAACTCCGGCACGATGTAGTGGTAGTTGGTGTCGAACCACTTGGTCATTTCGCCGGCATGGATGGCGCAACAGGCAGTGTCGTTTGCGGATCGCCCCCTGGCTACCCGGAAATAGCGATCCAGGTCCGTTCCGCCCGTGTCCTGGGCCCGGGCTGGAAGGTTGCCCAGGGTGAAACTCATGTCCAGCACCTGGTCGTAGTAGGAAAAGTCGCCAACCGGGGTAAGCGTCAGCGACGATTGCTGTGACCAGTGGCGACGCCTCAGGTCCGCAGCGGTGATGTTCAGGTCTTCGGCTTCCAGCTCACCCTTCCAGAATGCCTCCTGGGCGAACTTGAGTTCTCGTCTTGCGCCAATACGGGGAAATCCCAGGTTATGGGTGGTAATCATGGTGTTGTCCTTGCGTTCTTTTAACTGGGTTTCGAGAAGAACCACCAAGATTACGCCTCTGGATTAATGAAGAATAATGGTATTATTTCACCTTTCCATGAATTTAATTCACGTATCAGGCTGGACGGTAGCAAGCGATGATCGAACGGAATCATTTGGAAATCCTGCGGGAAGTCGAGCGGCAAGGGTCGTTGACGGCCGCTGCTGAAGCGCTGCACCTGACCCAGTCGGCCCTGAGCCACGCCGTCAAGAAGCTGGAATCGCAACTGGGGACGGCGGTATGGGAAAGGGAAGGGCGTCAGCTCAGGTTGACCCAGGCGGGTCAGTACTTACTGTCGCTGGCGACACGTCTGCTGCCACAGTTTGAGCATGCGGAAATGTTGATCGGACAGTTTGCCCGGGGGCAGCGTGGCACCCTGCGTATCGGTATGGAGTGCCATCCCTGCTATCAATGGCTGCTCAAGGTTGTGGGGCCCTATCTGGAGCAATGGCCCACGGTGGACGTGGATGTAAAACAGCGTTTCCAGTTCGGGGGCATCGGAGCGCTGTTCGGTCACGACATTGATATACTGGTAACACCGGATCCCTTGCATCGGCCCGGTCTGGTGTTTGAGCCGGTGTTCGATTATGAACAGGTGCTGGTGGTGCCCGGTGGGCACCAACTGGCATCGAAAGGTTGGGCGGAACCGGCTGATCTGGCGGACGAGACCCTGATTACCTATCCGGTGGAAGTGGAGCGGCTGGATATCTATACCCGGTTTCTGCTGCCGGCCCACGCCAGCCCGGCCAAACACAAGACCATAGAAACGACGGACATCATGTTGCAGATGGTGGCTGCCGGTCGCGGGGTGGCGGCTTTGCCACGCTGGTTAGTGGATGAGTACGCGGAGAAAATGCCACTTAAGTCCGTGCGGTTGGGTGACCAGGGAATTCAGAAGCAGATCTTTTTAGGCCTTCGTGACCGTGATCGCGAGGTGGATTACCTGAATTCCTTCATGAATACGGCCCGAGGGGTTCGCTGGAGTTAGACTCTTCGGTTAAACTGCGCGAAAAATCAATAGGGAATCCAATCATGAGTGATGTACCCGCAGATCTTAAATACATCGAAACCCATCAGTGGGTTCGCGTTTCAGACGATGGCACGGCTACCGTGGGCATTACCGATTTCGCTCAGGAGCAGTTGGGCGATGTGGTCTATATTGGTGTGCCGGAAATCGGCGTTACCGTGAATGGCGGTGAAGAGGCCGGTGTGGCGGAATCCGTCAAGTCGGCTTCGGATGTGTTCAGTCCGGTTACCGGTGAGGTGATCGAGGTGAACGAGAGCCTGGAAGATGAGCCGGAGAAGGTGAACGAGGATCCTTACGGTGATGGCTGGCTGTTCAAGGTTCGCCTGGTGGACAAGGGCGAGCTGGATGGCCTGATGGATGGCACGGCCTATGCCGAGCATGTTGCTGCAGAGGAATAGTTTTATTTGAGTTTGGTGCAGGAATTGGGTGGGTCGGGCCTCCCAAAACACGCTCAAGCACATCCATGTGACGCTTGGGCTCCGCCATCCATGGCTCCGCACAGTTTTGGGAGGCCCGACCCACCCAATTCCCGGAGTGCCGTGCTGAATTCGTTTGCTCGTGTATAATCCGCGGCCCTACTCCAGTTCCGTTAGGAAACCTTTATGAACTTCCCCGTCCTCTATCTCCGCAAAGGCGCTGAGCGCAGGCTGAAAGCCGGTCACCTGTGGGTTTACAGCAACGAAGTGGACACCCGTCGATCGCCATTAACCGACTTTGAGGCCGGCGCGCAGGCGGAATTGCGGGCGTCGAACGATAAGCCCATGGGGACGGTTTTCGTGAATCCTCACGCGCTGATTTGTGGCCGTCTGATCAGTCGGAATGCCGGTCACGGTATGACGCCTCAGCGCCTTACCCAGCGCATGGAAACGGCACTCTCGCTGCGTGAGCGGTTGTTCGACAAGCCTTTCTACCGTTGGGTGTTCGGGGACAGCGACGGGTTGTCGGGGCTGGTGATTGATCGCTTTGACGACACCGTGGTGGTGCAGATTTCCACCGCTGGTATGGAGTTGATGAAAGAGGCGATTATCCGTGCGGTTCAGCGTCTGGTGCATCCTGCAGCGATCATCCTGAAGAACGACGGCAAGATGCGCAAAGTAGAGGGGCTGGACACCTATGTTGAGCAGGCCCACGGGGCGGAAGCCAATCTGCTCACGGTGGAAGAAAACGGTGTGCGTTTCGAGGTGCCGCTGGAAGGCGGTCAGAAAACCGGCTGGTTCTACGATCACCGCATGAATCGTCAGCGTCTGCAGGCCTATGCCCCGGGCAAGCGGGTGCTGGATGTGTTCAGTTATGTCGGTGGCTGGGGGATTCAGGCGGCCTGTGCCGGTGCCAGTCAGGTGACTTGCGTCGACAGTTCTACGTCGGCGATTGATTCGGTGCACCATAACGCCAGGCTGAATGGTCTGGATAACGTGGAAACCGTAGAGGGTGACGCGTTTGAAGCCCTGAAAGCGCTGGCGGACGAGAAAGAAAAATTCGATATCGTGGTGCTTGACCCGCCGGCGCTGATCCCCCGTCGTCGTGACCAGAAAGCAGGTGAGCAGGCCTACGCACGGCTGAATCAGCTGGGGTTGAGGTTGCTGGAGCGGGATGGTCTGCTGATTTCGGCGTCCTGTTCAATGCACCTGTCCCAGGAGAAGCTGACTGATATTATTCGTGGCAGCGGCCGTAAGATTGATCGTTTCGTCCAATTACTGGAGCAGGGTCACCAAGCGCCGGACCATCCGGTGATTCCAGGGATTCCGGAAACGGACTACATCAAATCCTGCTTTGTGCGTTCGTTGACTGGTTTTTTCTGAATTTGCGGATAGGAAATTGTTGGGCCGATAAACGCAAAGTAGGAAGGTGAGTGGGGTGGCTGTGCCGGGACCGTCAAAAACAGGGATGTTTTTGTCGAGCGTACATGGATGTATTCACAGCGTGTCCCGGCACAGCCACCCCACTTGCCTTCCGGGCGTCTTACTCCCGCAGTGACATCACTTTCCAGCCATTCTCCACAGCTAGCTTTTCCAGCGTCGGGTCCGGGTCAACTGCCACAGGGTTGTCGACTTTTCTCAATAATGGCGCATCATTGTGGGAATCGCTGTAGAACCAGGCGCCATCCAGCGTCTCACTGTTCGAGTCCAGCCAGTCGTTAAGTCGGGTCACCTTACCGTCCTGGAAACTGGGAATGCCTGCAACTTTACCAGTGTAACGACCATCAACCAGCTCCGGATCGGTGGCGATCAGGTGCTCAATGCCCAGAATATCGGCAATCGGCTCGGTCACAAAACGGTTGGTGGCGGTGATGATCATCAGGGTGTGGCCCTGATTTCGGTGCTCATCCAGCAGATTGAATGCCTTGTCTTGCAGCATAGGGCGGACTTTCTTGTCCATGAAGCGTTCGCGCCAGGTCAGCAGGTCGGCCATGGCATGTTTGGCCAGGGGCTGCAGGGCAAAGCCCAGATAATGCAGGATATCCAGTTCCCCGTTCAGGTATTCCTGATAGAAACGATCGTTGGCCTTGCGGTATTCCTCGGCATCCACAATGCCTTCCTCCACCAGAAACTCGCCCCAGGCATGGTCACTGTCCCCGGCGAGCAGGGTGTTATCTAGGTCAAAGATCGCAAGCGTCAAGGGTATTACCTCCGGTCATGGCAGGGATTGCGGGAAAGGCGACAGTCTACCACGACATTTAGGCAACGGCTTCGTTTGCCGAACCCTTGGGTTTCTGTAAGAATGATAGCAACTTGGACAATTCCGACCGGTGAATTTTTGAACTGGTCCGCCGACTTATAAGAGGACTGTGCCGTGATTGACTCAGACGGTTTCAGACCCAACGTCGGAATCATTCTGGCCAACCACAGGGGCGAGGTTCTCTGGGCTAGGCGAATAGGGCAGGACTCCTGGCAGTTCCCGCAGGGTGGTATCAAGCACAACGAATCACCGGAAGATGCGTTGTATCGGGAATTGGGGGAAGAAATAGGCTTGAGTGCGGCCGATGTCGAAATCATCAGCTGTACCCGGGGCTGGCTGAGATATCGCCTCCCGCGGCGGATGGTGCGACATAACTCGCACCCCGTCTGTGTGGGACAAAAACAGAAATGGTTCCTGCTGAGGATGTTATCGCCGGACGCGCAAGTACGTGTGGATGGCACCGATTCGCCGGAATTCGACGGCTGGCAGTGGGTGAGTTACTGGTACCCTTTGGGACAAGTGGTCTCATTCAAGCGTGAAGTGTATCGACGTGCGTTGAGGGAGCTCGCGCCGCGACTGTTCTATAACATGGAGCAGTGGTATCGCAGCGAGCAGAATCAGCGTGTAAAGGACCAACAGAAATGACGGGCTGAAACCGCCATGCTGAGCATACTGCGAAATCTGGTACAAGAGGTGAACAGCGCCCGCGACCTGCAGGAAGCGCTGGATATCATCGTATCGCGGGTGCAAAAGGCCATGGGGACCGAGGTCTGTTCCGTTTACCTGCTCGACCCGGCCACCAACCGCTACATTCTAATGGCGACGGAAGGTCTCTACCGTAAGGCAGTTGGAAAGGTGAGCCTGGCGTACTCTGAAGGTCTTGTGGGGCTGGTCGGTGCCCGTGAAGAGCCCATCAATCTGGAAGATGCCCCTTCCCATCCACGTTATCGATATTTCCCGGAAACCGGTGAAGAGCGGTTCCGTTCCTTCCTTGGCGTGCCAATCATCCACCACCGTCGTGTGCTGGGGGTTCTGGTCGTACAGCAACGGGAAAGCTCCCGGTGTTTTGATGAAGGGGAAGAGGCTTTCCTGGTAACGGTATCCGCGCAGTTGGCGGGTGTAATTGCTCACAGTGAGGCAACAGGCGCCATCAGCGGTTTGTCCCTCACCGGCGAAGAAGCCCGGGATGTCAGCTTCAATGGTGTGCCCGGCGCCCCAGGTGTGGCTATCGGCACAGGGGTGGTTGTCTATCCCGCGGCAGACCTGGATGTGGTTCCGGAAAAACCGACGGACGATATAGACCTGGAGCTTGGGTTGTTTGCGGAGGCTGTTACCGCTGTCCGTGAAGACATCGAACGGGTTGCCAATCGCCTCGCTTCCCAGCTGCGTCCGGAGGAGCAGGCCCTGTTTGATGTCTATCTGAGAATGCTCGGCGATGATGCCATGCCGGGCGAGGTCGCCAACAAGATCCGTGAGGGGTTCTGGGCCCAGGGAGCCCTGAAGCAGGTTGTTCAGCAGTATGTGCGCCACTTCGAGATGATGGATGACCATTACCTGCAGGAACGGGCGGTGGATATTCGCGACCTGGGCCGTCGTTTGCTGTCCCATCTCCAGGAGGGGGAGCAGAAAGACCAGGTCTACCCGGAACGAACTGTGCTAGTGAGCGAAGAGCTGACGCCTGCCATGTTGGGTGAGGTCCCCAAGGGGCAGTTGGTTGGGCTGGTGTCAGTGAAAGGGTCGAGTAACTCCCACGTTGCCATCCTGGCCCGTGCGATGGGAGTCCCGACCGTGATGGGGCTGGTGGATATCCCCGTCAATCAGCTGGATGGTCGGGACCTCGTAGTTGACGGTTTCGAGGGTCAGATCTTTGCCTCGCCTTCAGACGAACTGCGGGCCTACTACCAGGAGATCTGTGACGAGGAAGACGAGCTGATCAAGGGGCTTGAGGTCCTGCGCGACAAGCCCTGTGAAACGATCGACGGTCATCGGGTGTCGTTGCTCGTCAACACTGGCCTGATGACCGACGTTGTTCGTTCACTGAATCATGGTGCTGAAGGTATCGGTCTTTATCGCACCGAAGTACCGTTCATGATCAAGGATCGCTTTCCCTCTGAGCAGGAGCAGCGTGAGTATTACCGGGAGCAACTGGAGGCCTTTGCACCGAGCCCGGTCACCATGCGGACACTGGACATCGGTGGTGACAAAGCGCTGACCTATTTCCCGATTGAGGAAGAGAACCCATTCCTGGGCTGGCGCGGTATTCGAGTTACCCTGGATCACCCCGAAATTTTCCTGGTGCAGGTCCGGGCCATGCTCAAGGCCAGCGAGGGCCTGAACAATCTGCAGATCATGCTGCCGATGATCAGCAACATTTCAGAAGTGGAAGAGTCCCTGCACCTGATCTACCGGGTTTATCATGAAGTCAGGGAGGAAGGTTACGAGATCCACATGCCCAAGGTGGGTGTCATGGTGGAAATCCCGGCGGCGGTTTATCAGATCCGCGAGCTGGCGGACCGGGTGGACTTTCTCTCGGTTGGCTCCAACGACCTGACGCAATACCTGCTGGCCGTGGATCGTAACAACCCCCGCGTTGCCCAGTTGTACCACTCCTATCACCCGGCGGTGTTGCAGGCGCTGGTTCGCATAGCCCAGGATGCGCATTCCGTTGGGAAGCCGGTTGGTATTTGCGGTGAACTGGCCGGTGATCCGGGGGGCGCGCTGTTGTTGATGGCCATGGGGTATGACTCCCTGTCGATGAACGCCGCCAGTTTGCCCAAGGTAAAATCTGTTATTCGCAGTGTCAGTCGTGAGTGGGCAGGGCAGCTTCTGGAGGATGTCCTGCTGCTGGATTCGCCTCACGTTATCAAGAGTTGCGTGGACCTGGCGCTGCGCAATGCCGGTTTTGGACGTTACCTCCGTCCGGGCAGAACGACCCCGGTTGCTCTGGCCGAGCATGCGGCATTGTGAGGGGTTGCAGAATCAAGTTCGAATAATAGGGTGTAGACTCTAAAACCGGTTGTTACCTTATTGAGACACTAAACGTATAAAAACCCGGAAGGGAAAGCTGTATGACGTCAGTGACGACTGAGATCAAGCCCAGACCCCGCATTGGCCTCGCATTGGGAGGTGGCGGTCCGTTGGGTGGGATCTATGAAATCGGTGCCCTGCGAGCGCTTGATGAGGCTCTGGACGGCCTCGATTTCAATGATATTGACGTCTATGTGGGGGTCAACGCCGGCTCCTTTGCCGCTGCGAACCTGGCAAATCAGATGACCACCGCGCAGCTGTGTCGGATTTTTGTGCGCAATGAAGCCGAAGTGCATCCCTTCCATCCTGAGGTTTTCTATCGCCCAGCTCTTCGCGAGCTTGGCAGTCGCCTGTTGGCCGTGCCCGGGCTGCTGACTACGGCGGTTCGTCGCTTTATTAATAATCCCTACGATCAAAGCCTGCTGGAAGCGATGACCATTCTTGCTCAAGCGGCGCCTGCAGGACTGTTTGATAACGAGGGGTTGCACGAATATCTCCAGCGGGCGTTCACCATGCTGGGACGCACCAATGATTTCCGTCAACTCAGGCGCAGCCTCTATATCGTGGCGGCCGATGTGGAGAGCACTGACGCCGTCTGTTTCGGTGCACCGGGCTTCGACCATGTGCCGATTTCCCGTGCGATACAGGCCAGTATGTCCTCTCCCGGCTTGTATGTGCCGGTAAACATTGATGGCCGCTACTACGTGGATGGCACGTTGCGCAAAGGGCTTCACGCTTCGGTGGCATTCGAGGACGGTGCGGATCTGGTGATTGCGGTGAATCCCCAGGTGCCGATTGACGCAAGCGCGGCAGTCAGGGCAGGAACCATGAAGCCGGGTGAGCTGACCCGATCCGGTATGCCTAATCTACTGTCGCAGATGTTCCGGACCATGGTCTATTCCCGCATGCAATCCGGTATTGCCCAGTATGCGCGGGATTATCCTGATAAGGATATCCTGTTGTTTGAGCCAACCCGTGATGATGCCAAGCTGTTTTTCTCCAACGTGTTCAGCTTCCAGTCCCGACGGATGGTGTGTGAGCATGCCTACCAGATGACCCGTCGTGACCTGTTGGCCCGTGCGGACGAGTTGGAGCCCAAGCTGTCGAAGTATGGAATCAAGCTGCGCCGTGATCGCCTTGAAGACGAGCAACGCACCATCAGTACCAGTCTGTACGGGGAGATGTTGCCGTTGTATGTGGCGAAGGGGCGTAAGAAGCAGGCCCAGAAGGGCAAGCTGGCAAGCGGTCTGGAGAATGTGACACAGCTCTTTTCACGGGCGGAGTAAAAAAGAGTGGTGCCCGCTGATTGTTGGATCACGCTTTGCTAATCCAACCTGCAGATATGACTGCGCGCCATACCCGCAGGTCGGATTAGGCAAAGCCGTAATCCGACATCAGTATCAGAGTATATAGCGGCTTAGATCCTCATCTTCCGCCAATTCCCCAAGCTTCTCATCCACGAACGCTGCTGTTACCTCAAAGCCGTCAGTGACTTTGTCACCGGCTTCATAGGAGAGGCTCTCGAGCAGGCGCTCGAGCACTGTGTGCAGGCGGCGCGCACCGATGTTCTCGGTAGTTTCGTTCACTTTCCATGCAACTTCGGCAATCCGGGTGATGGCATCTTCCGCGAACGTCAGTTTCACGCCTTCCGTACCCATCAGTGCCTCGTATTGCTGCACCAGCGAGGCATCCGGCTCGGTCAGGATGCGCTTGAAGTCATCCGGAGTCAGTGCCTGCAGCTCAACCCGGATAGGCAAGCGGCCCTGAAGTTCTGGAATCAGGTCTGACGGCTTGGACAGATGGAATGCGCCAGAGGCAATAAACAGAATATGATCGGTGCGGACAGTACCGTATTTGGTGCTGACAGTGCTGCCTTCGATCAGTGGCAGCAGGTCGCGCTGTACGCCTTCACGGGACACATCGGACGACGTATTCTCGGAGCGTTTGGCGACCTTGTCGATCTCATCGATAAATACGATGCCGTTCTGCTCGACGGACTGGACCGCCTTCTGCTTGATTTCTTCCTCGTTCACCAGCTTCGCGGCTTCTTCGTCCTGAACCTGCTTCAGAGCATCCGCCACTTTCATCTTGCGGGTCTTGCGCTTGTCCGAAGACATGTTGGAGAACATGTTCTGCAATTGGCTGGTCATCTCTTCCATGCCCGGGGGGGCCATGATCTCAACGCCCGCGCCGCCGCTACGAAGATCGATCTCGATCTCCTTGTCATCCAGTTCGCCTTCCCGCAGTTTTTTGCGGAATAACTGGCGCGTGGACGAATCCTCGGTACGCTGGCTGTCTTCCTTGAAATCCCGGGCCGGGGGCAGCAGGGCGTCCAGAATACGCTCTTCCGCCGCATCCAGCGCACGGTGCTCATGGAGTTTCTTCTCTTTCTCGCGAAGCATTTTAACTGCCATGTCCGCCAGGTCGCGGATGATGGACTCCACGTCCCTGCCTACATAGCCCACTTCCGTAAACTTGGTGGCTTCCACTTTCAGGAAGGGGGCGTCGGCCAGTTTCGCCAGACGGCGGGCAATCTCGGTTTTACCGACGCCGGTGGGGCCGATCATCAGGATGTTCTTGGGAGTGATTTCCTCGCGCAGGCTGCTGTCCAGCTGCATGCGACGCCAGCGGTTCCGCAGCGCAATGGCAACCGCCCGCTTGGCTTCTTCCTGACCTACGATGTGCTTGTTAAGTTCGTGAACGATCTCACGGGGAGTCATTGCAGACATGGTTGCTCCGAATCAGTCGTTGGCGGAAAGCACTTCAAGGGTGCGATTGTGGTTGGTGTAGATGCAGATGTCGGCCGCGATATCCAGGCCTTTTTCCACAATGTCTCTGGCTTTCAGGTCGGTGTTCTCAAGCAGGGCGCGCGCCGAGGCCTGTGCAAATGGGCCGCCGGAGCCGATAGCAATCAGCCCCTGTTCCGGTTCGATGACGTCGCCGTTACCGGTAATGATCAGTGACGCGGTTTTGTCGGCCACTGCCAGGAGGGCTTCGAGCCGGCGCAGGGCGCGGTCCGTTCGCCAGTCCTTGGCCAGCTCAACCGCTGCCCGTGTCAGGTTGCCCTGGTGTTTTTCCAGTTGGGCCTCGAATCGTTCGAACAAGGTGAATGCATCGGCGGTCCCGCCGGCGAATCCTGCCAGTACCTTGCCGTTATACAGGCGGCGAACCTTGCGTGCATTTCCTTTCATTACGGTATTGCCGAGGGAAACCTGGCCATCGCCACCCATGGCGACTTCGTCATCGCGCCTGACGGAAAGTATGGTAGTCATGTGGGCTCCAGTTGCCTGATAGAAAACAGTATTCAGCAGTTATGGAGGCGAGTGGTTTTTTTTCAAGGGCAGTAGGGCTGCATGCTGATCGGGCAGTCATGCAAAGAGGGCCAATCAGCCCTCCTTGGGGATTTTGCGCACCAATGGCTCTATGTTGATCGACACCAGTTTATCGATGGCGGAGTTCATCTGACTGCGGGAATTGAACGGCCCCACATTGACCCGGTACCAGACGCTGCCGTTATCCAGATCAATGCGCTGGACATTGGCCCGCAGGCCCTGGAACGCAATCTGCGCTCGCTGGCGCTCAGCATCTTTCTGACTACGGAACGAGCCAGACTGGATCAGGTAGGTGTAACTCTGCTTCGTCGGCCCGGGAGTGTATTCCTCCACTTTGGGCGGCACCACTTCGCTCTCCGGAAGCATCTCGTAAAAGCGGTACCGTTGCTTGGCTTCCTCGCCTGCTGCGGCTTCCTGCTCCTCGGCTGGTGGTGTCGCCGGTGCCGGCCCGCTGGTCTGCTGGGTTGGAGTCGGCGCAGGCAGCGAGTTGAGGTAGACAATAAAGCCAATGAAACCTCCGACCGCTGCCAGGGACAGAATCCATTTAAGGGACAGGCCGCCCTGTTGCCCTCGAGCCGGTGTTCGCTGCTCAGGCCGCGGGCGTGCCGGTTTGCTGCTCCTCTGGCTCCTGGGGGCCTTGCGGAGCGTGGCGGCTGCCTTGCCTTTAGGATTCTTGCGGGCGTAGTCTCGGGGCATATCCTGACGATTCCTGTCTTACATTTCTTCCGGCGCGCTGACGCCCAGCAGATCCAGGCCATTAGCGATGACCTGACGAACTGCCAGATACAGGCTGATGCGGGCATCCCGGATGGCGGTATCCTCAATCAACACCTTGTGGGCGTTGTAGTAGGTGTGGAACTGTCCCGCCAGGTCCCGCAGGTAATGAGTCAGATGGTGCGGTTCCCGCTGGGCAGCGGAGTTGACGATCAGTTCCGGGTATTTGGCCAGCTGATTGGCCAATTCCTTTTCCTCATCCAGGGTCAGCAACGACAGGTCGCCCTGACACTCGTTCCAGCCCCGGTTTACCCCTTCCTCAGCCAGCTTGCGCAGTACGCTGCAGATGCGGGCATGGGCATACTGAATGTAATAGACCGGGTTTTCATTGGTCTGGGAGCGAGCCAGGTCGATGTCGAAGGTCAATTGGGAGTCCACCCGGCGAGCGGCCAGGAAGAACCGGGTGGCATCCCGACCCACTTCATCAATCAGGTCGCGCACGGTGACGTAGCTTCCGGCACGTTTCGAGATTTTTACTTCCTGCCCGGAGCGGGTCACCATTACCATCTGGTGCAGGACATAATCCGGCCAGCCACTGGGTATGCCGGCTTTCAGTGCCTGCAGGCCAGCACGGACGCGGGTGACCGTGGAGTGGTGATCGGCCCCCTGTTCATTAATCACCGTGGTGAAGCCGCGTTGCCATTTGTCGAGATGGTAGGCCACGTCCGGCAGGAAGTAGGTGTAGCCACCATCCTTCTTGCGCATGACGCGATCCTTGTCGTCACCGAATTCCGTGGTCTTCAGCCACAGGGCGCCTTCGTGTTCGTAGGTATAGCCGTTCTCCTGCAGGCGCTTCACGGTAGCTTCCACTTTGCCTTCTTCATACAGGGAAGATTCCAGGAAGTAGACGTCAAATTCGACGCCAAAGGCCTTGAGGTCCAGGTCCTGTTCCCGGCGCAGGTAGGCCACGGCGAACTCGCGAATGGCGTCCATATCTTCCGGATCAGCCTTGCCGGTGACTTCCCGGTCATCCGCAGTTACGGTCTCGCGTGCAAGATAAGCCTTGGCAACATCAACGATGTAATCACCACGGTAGCCGTCGGCAGGCCAATTTTCATCGTCAGGTGTCAGCCCTTTAACTCGTGACTGTACCGACAGCGCGAGATTATTGATCTGGGCGCCGGCGTCGTTGTAATAGAATTCCCGGGTGACATCGTAGCCGTTGGCTTCCAGCAGACGGCACAGGCAGTCGCCGATGGCTGCGCCACGGCCATGACCCACATGCAGCGGGCCCGTCGGGTTGGCGGATACGAATTCCACCTGCACCTTTTCATCCTGGCCGCTCTGGTTACGGCCAAACTGACCCGCTTCTTCCAGAATGGTGTTGACCACCTCAAACGCGCTGGCGGTGCTCATGAAAAAGTTGATGAAGCCGGGGCCTGCGATTTCCACCTTCTCCACGGCCGAACTCTCCGGAAGTCGCTTCACCAGGGCTTCGGCCAGCTGTCGTGGCGGGCATCCCGCTGCCTTGGCAGCCACAAGGGCGATATTGCAGGCATAGTCACCATGGGACTTGTCCTTAGTGTTGCCCACCTGTGGAGTGAATGACTGGTCCGCTGGCAGGGTGCCTTCGGACTGCAGTGTGGCCAGTGCAGACTGGAGCAGATCGGATACGGTCTCTTTCATGCTGTCGGACGACTCGGTTTACAAGAGAATTGGAATAAGGCGGGAAGCCGCCGGGAATCGAAGGCGGGTATTATCGCGGAAAGTGGCGCTGCAAGCAAAAAGCCGGTCTGTCTCAGCCGGTCTCTTGCGGATCGACATCGATCATCCACTTTACGCCCGAGGGCAGTTTTTGCTGGTCAAGGCTCTGGCAAAGGTGACTCAGTACATGGTTCAGGCGCTTTCGGTTGTCGCAGGACAGTACCAGTTGGGCTCGGTGGCGGTCGGCGCGTCTGGCGATCAGTGCGGGGAGTGGCCCCCAGATTTCAATGCCAGGGACATTGGCCTGTGGCTTGATCCTGTCCAACAGTTCCAGGCTTTTGGCCATGGAGTCCGCTTCGGCGCGGAAAATG
The DNA here is from genome assembly GCF_947259545.1 of uncultured Marinobacter sp. Classification (GTDB taxonomy): domain Bacteria; phylum Pseudomonadota; class Gammaproteobacteria; order Pseudomonadales; family Oleiphilaceae; genus Marinobacter. Next base: position 14,543 of record NZ_CAMYMK010000001.1, on the reverse strand, counting down.
GCCATCGCGCGGAACGGGGGAAACTGACCGGCTTCCCTTTCCGTCAGCAGCTGATCGGCGAGAGTGAGGTAGTGACCCTGGCGCAACGATTTCAGTATGGGGTGATCGCTGTGGCAGGTCTGCACCAGTACCTGGCCGGACTTCTCGCCTCGGCCCGCGCGGCCGCTTACCTGTAGCAGGGTCTGGATGAGCTGTTCCGGCGCGCGAAAGTCCACACTGAACAGGCCTCCGTCGGCGTTGACTACGACAACCAGGGTAACGTTCGGGAAGTCATGGCCTTTGGCGAGCATCTGGGTGCCAACCAGAACGCAGGGCTCTCCGGTGTTCACTTTTTTGAGAATGCCCTGGATGCTGCCCTTGCGTTGGGTGCTGTCCCTGTCCACGCGGACCACCGGCGTCTCGGGGAATGCCGAAGCCAATATATCCTCGGTTCTTTCCGTACCCTGCCCAACGGGTTTGAAAGCGTCGCTCTGGCATTTGGGGCAGTGTTCCGTGGCGGCAGTCTGGTAATCGCAGTGGTGACAGCGCATGGCGCGGTCCCGGCGATGGTAGGTCAGGCGTGTGTCGCAGCGCGGGCATTCCACCATGTGGCCGCAATCGAAACACATCATGACCGGCGCAAAGCCACGCCTGTTGACGAACACCAGGGCTTGTTGTCCATCGGTCAGACACCTTTCAATCGCCTGTATTGCGGGGCGGGACAGGCCACCTTCCAGCGGTCGGCTGCGAATGTCCAGGAGGCTGATAGAGGGTGGTTTCGCGTTACCGGCCCGCTCCTCGAGCCTGATGAGCCGGTATTTCCCGGTAAGCGCGTTGTGATAGGACTCAAGGGATGGCGTCGCTGAGCCAAGAATGACCGGGCACTGATTCAAGTGCGCACGGTAGACCGCCATGTCTCGCCCGGAATAGCGAAAGCCTTCCCCCTGCTTGTAGGAGCTGTCGTGTTCCTCGTCCACAACGATCGTTTGTAGCCTGGTAAAGGGAAGTAGGACGGCAGAGCGGGTGCCGATCAGGATGACGGGCTCGCCATTGCGGATCTTCAACCAGGTGGACAGGCGCTCGCCATCATTCAGGGCTGAATGCCAGACGACAATGCGTTGGCCGAAGTAGCGTTGAAATCTGGCCACAGTCTGGGGGGTAAGGTTGATTTCAGGTACCAGCACCAATGCCTGGGCCGAGGCGCTTAACTGCTGTTTCAGATAGTGCAGGTAAAGCTCGGTTTTGCCGCTTCCGGTGATGCCATACAGAAGGGAAGCGCTGAAGCCCGCATGGGGGCCGGGAATCTGGTCTGCAGCTTGCTGTTGGGCTGGAGAGAGGCTTGGTCCCGGTTGCTCATTTTCTTCAGGATTTTTGGGGGCTGCAACGGCCTCTGTTTCCTTTATGAGTTCCCGTTTCTGCAGCGTCCTGATTTGCTCCCGGGTGAAGCCGGCCGCGGTCAGGTTAGAGGTGCTCGCACCCTGCGGGTGCCTCCGCAGCCATGCCAGTAGTGCTTTCTGGCGGTGGGCGTTTCCCGCAAGGGCTTCCGGGCCGGCAATCGCTTTCCACCAGGTATCCTGCTTTTCTGATGCGGGCCTGCCACGCCTCAGGGCTGGGGGTAGGGCGGTAAACAGGCATTCCCCGAGAGGGTGTTGGTAGTAGTCCGATGCCCAGGTCAGTAACTGGAAGGTTTCCGTGGGTAGCGCTGGCCAGGGCTCGTATGCGGAATGGATGGGTTTGAGGGTGATTCCCCGGGGGGGCTTTACGCCGGTTTCGACGACGAGGCCGGTTGCGGACTGCCTGCCAAACGGAACGTTCACGCGTTGACCTGGTTCAAGCGTCAGGTTATCGGGAATCCGGTAGTCAAAGAGCCTTCTCAAGGGACGGTTGAGGGCTATGCGCGCGGTTAGCGGGGAGCGTTCTCGCACACTGGAACTCCGCTGTGGTGAGGCTGTCACGGTATTTGCGTATCCTTGGTTTTGCCTGCGCACCGGTCCGTGCGATGTATTGGGCTGATTGCCCCGGGTTGGGACTTGCCTGCCGTGGCGTTTGCAAGTAAGATTCGCGGTCTGTTTCCGGCAGGGCATGATTGTGCCCCGTCTTCTCAATTGATTCAAATATGCGGTGCCTGGCGCCTGGAGTGAAAAAAGCTCCCGCGATCAGGTAGCGGCATGACCGACAGAGGTTCGCCATGAAAGAAGGTATCCACCCCAAGTACGAAGACATCACCGCTACCTGTTCCTGCGGTAATGTCATTAAAACACGCTCCACCATCGGGCATGACCTGCAGCTGGACGTCTGCTCACAGTGCCATCCGTTCTATACCGGCAAGCAGAAAGTGATGGATACCGGTGGCCGTATTGACCGTTTCCAGAAGCGTTTCGGTGGCCGCATCGGTGGCAAGAAGGGCTGATTCAGCTCTTGGTACAGAAAAAGCGCCTGCAATGGCGCTTTTTTTATGTCTGAATCTCTCGCCGGGTTCGCTCAGCCTTCATCTATAAGCAGTTTGCCCTATTGACTGATCAGTAAGTGTGCAATCGGCCCTTGTTTGATGTGAGCCTTCGCGCCATAATGGCGCGCTCCGCTGGGACGGGTCCCGGCGGTTTATTACCTCTTAAACGTGACAAACGGAACAGTGGCAATGTCTCAAGATCTGAAAGAAGCAGCCCTTGAATACCACGCCAAGCCGCGGCCTGGTAAGCTGAGTGTTGAAATCACCAAGCCTACCCAGACTTCCCGCGACCTTTCCCTGGCGTACAGCCCTGGGGTTGCCGAGCCGGTCCGCGAGATCGCGAAGGACCCCGAGAACGCATACAAATACACTGCCAAGGGTAACCTGGTAGCCGTTATTTCCGACGGCTCTGCCATTCTTGGTCTGGGTAACCTCGGTCCCCTGGCGAGCAAGCCGGTAATGGAAGGCAAAGGCGTACTGTTCAAGCGCTTTGCTGGTATCGACGTCTTTGATATCGAGGTCGATTCCGAAAGCCCCCAGGCGTTTATTGAAACGGTAGAGCGTATCGCTGATACCTTCGGTGGTATCAACCTGGAAGACATTAAGGCGCCGGAGTGTTTCGAGGTCGAGCGTGCTCTGATTGAGAAATGCAATGTGCCTATCTTCCACGATGATCAGCACGGTACCGCCATTGTAACCGCGGCCGGCATGATCAACGCTCTGGAGCTTCAGGGTAAGAAGATTGAAGAAGCAAAAGTAGTGTGCCTGGGTGCAGGGGCCGCTGCTATTGCCTGTATGAAGCTGCTGATCAGCTGCGGTGTTCGCTCAGAGAACATCTTCATGCTTGACCGTAAGGGTGTGATCCACTCTGGTCGTGATGATCTGAATCAGTACAAGGCAATGTTCGCCAATGATACTGACCGGCGTACACTTGATGACGCAATCGACGGTGCGGATGTCTTCCTTGGGCTTTCTGGCCCGGATCTGCTGACTGCGGATCAGCTGAAGAAAATGGCGCCAAATCCGATTGTTTTCGCCTGTTCCAACCCGGATCCAGAGATCAGCCCGGAAGTTGCCCTGGCAACCCGCGATGACCTGATCATGGCAACCGGTCGTTCGGATTACCCGAACCAGGTGAACAACGTGCTTGGTTTCCCGTTCATTTTCCGTGGTGCTTTGGACGTACGTGCCACCGCCATCAATGAGGAGATGAAGGTCGCGGCAGTGCACGCGATTCGCGAGCTGGCGAAAGAGCCGGTGCCGCAGGAAATCTGTGAAGCATACGGTGTGGCAGCTTTTGAGTTTGGTAGGGAATACATCATTCCGAAGCCGCTGGATGTGCGTCTTCTGGAAGTGGTTCCGGCCGCAGTTGCCCGCGCGGCGGTAGATTCCGGTGTTGCGCGCAACCCGTATCCTGCTCACTACCCGCTGAAGTCTATGGAAGACATTCAGTAAGTTAGTGGTCAGTGACTGGACACAAAAAAACCGGCGGTGATCCCGCCGGTTTTTTTGTGTCCGATTGCCCACTCAGAATATCTGGCGGGACAAGTCGTCACCGTTGCCATTATCGCCGTTGCCTGAGGCATCCCGCGGATCCAGAGGCGCTGGGGCATTCTCTTCCTTAAACAGCTCGAATATGCCGTCCTGGCCCGGGCGGGCGCGCTTGCCGGTTTCCGGGTCAATGCGGACGTTGACGAGACCATTGGGGCGCGGCATATGAGAGACGGGGGCACCTTCAAGGGCGACCTCCATATAGTCCATCCAGATTGGCAGAGCGGTGCTGGCACCGAACTCGCGACGGCCGAGGGGCGCGGGTTGATCGAAACCGACCCAGGTGGTGGTGGCGATATCATGGTTGAAGCCGGAAAACCAGGTGTCCCGTTGCTCGTTGGTTGTGCCGGTTTTACCTGCCAGATCACTACGTCCCAGTGCTAATGCCCGGCGTCCAGTCCCCCTTGTAATGACATCCTTCAAGATGGAATGCATAAGGTAGACACTCCGTTCATCCGCCAGACGCCGGGCAAGTCTTACCGAATGATCTCGTTCATCGCGGCTGGTTTCTGCGCCCGTTTCTTCAGGTTCAATGTCCTCGCAGTCTCTGTCGCACAGGACGACCTCAGGTGCGTTGAAGAGCTCTTCGTTGTTAGCGTCGGAGATGCTCTGAATCAGGAAGGGCTGAACATCGTAGCCGCCATTGGCAATCACCGCGTAGCCTCTGGCTACTTCCATCGGGGTGAGCAGGCCGCTGCCAAGAGACAGGGAAAGGTCTTTCTGCATGTCGGCGGTCGGTATCTTCAGCTGTTCCAGGTAATCCAGCGTGGACTGGATGCCCAGGTCCCGCAGCAGGCGAATGGACACCAGGTTTCTTGACTGGTAGAGCGCCTTCCGCAGGCGGGTAGGTCCCTCAAACCTTCCGGAGGAGTTTTCGGGGCGCCACGCGGTCCCCAGCTCCTCGTCGTCAAAGACGATGGGGGCATCGTTGTAGATTGTTGCAGGCGTCATGCCGCGTTCCATGGCGGCCAGATAGAGGAATGGCTTGAAGTTGGAACCTGGCTGTCTTTTCGCTTGCATGGCCCGGTTGTATTTGCTTTGGCTGAAGCTATAGCCGCCTGACAGAGCCTCAATCGCGCCAGTGTCCGCGTCGAGGGAAATCAGGGCGCCCTCTACTCGCGGGATCTGAGCCAGCTCCACCTTGCGGATATCGATGGTTCTGATTTCCCTTGTGCCATCATCTGTTGTCGACGGGGGCTCATCCGTGGCGTCGAGGGTGGGGGTTGCTGAGGGTTTGACATAGATGACATCGCCTTTGCTGACAACGTCCGATGGTTTCTCCGGTTCTGGGCCGGTCAGGTTTTCTGTTTTGTAGCGTCTGGCCCAGGTCATGGTCTCAAACGGCATGACAGTCTTGCCAAGGGTTCGGGCAAACAGTTCGACTTCGCCGCTCTCATCATTAACCCGTATTACGACCGCTGGAATCAGGGTTTCTACCCTCGGGTAATTTGCGATCAGGCTTTCCAGGTTCTCGGGGCGGAGATCCGCTTCGTCGATCTGTCCGATTGGGCCGCGAAAGCCATGCCTCCGGTCGTAGGCCTCCAGGCCGCTGCGCAAGGCGAGGGTGGCCTGTTGCTGCTTTTTGCTGTCAACGGTCAGGGTGACCTTGTAGCCATCGGTGTAAGCCTTGTCGCCAAACTGTTGAACCATTTCCGTTCTGGCCATTTCGGCGACAAAATCGGCGTCTACTTCCGAGTCGGCGGTATTGTAAGTGGCGGTCAGGGGCGCGGAAGCCGCAAGCTGATAAGCATCGTCGGTGATGTAGCCGAGGTCCCGCATGCGACCCAGAATCCAGTTGCGGCGAATGTGTGCCCGCTCGGGGTTGGCCAGAGGGTTGTAGGCAGATGGTGCTTTCGGCAGGCCGGCAAGCATGGCCATCTGGGCCAATGACAGGTCGTTGACCGGTTTGTCGTAGTAGACTTGCGCAGCCGCAGCGATACCGTAAGCGCGATTACCAAGATAAATCTTGTTCAGGTAAAGTTCGAGGATGCGATCCTTGCTCAGTTCACGTTCTATCTGAAGTGCGAGTAGTATCTCATTGAACTTTCGTATAAAGGTTCGGTCGCGTGACAAAAAGTAATTTTTTGCAACCTGCATTGTGATGGTACTGCCCCCTGACTGGATCTCTCCGGTGGAGACCAGTTCGATGGCAGCCCGCAGCAGGCCTTTGAAGTCGACCCCGAAGTGCTCATAGAAACGGGCGTCTTCAGCAGCCATAAAGGCATGTAACTGAATTGTAGGGATCTGTTCGATTGTGACTGGTGCCCTTCTCTTTTCGCCGAATTCTGCTATTAATCTGTTGTCTGCGCTGTAGACTCTCAGCGGTGTCTGCAACTTGATATCAAGAAGCTGATCCACGGGGGGAAGTCCAGGGCGCAGGTACAGATAAAAACCTGACGCTACGATTGTCGAAAGACTGAGTCCGGTGATAAATAACCAGGCAAACAGGCGGGATGTACGCAACAAATGAGACATTTTTTTCTGACAACTGTTGGATATAGGTCTATCATTTGAGAAATTGCTTTAGGAAGGACGAGTCGCTTCACCGTCGCAATGTCTCTCAATTTAAGAAGAACTCGCATTGTAGACGGAAAACTGAAGAAATTCTCTTAAATAAAAAACACATAAGTTACGTAACCCGGTGCATTAACCAGGTATAGGGTGAGCGCGTGTTCGGATTGTTTGGAAAAAAATCCAGTGCCGTCTTGGGTGCGGACATCAGCTCCAGCTCAGTCAAGCTGTTGGAACTGTCCAAGAACGGTGACCGTTACAAGGTCGAAAGTTATGCAGTGGAGCCGTTGCCGGCTAACGCTGTTGTTGAGAAAAACATCACAGATGTGGAGGCGGTCGGCGAAGTTCTCAAACGCGTCGCTTCCAAATCGCGTACCGGCGTGAAACAGGTCGCCGTTGCTGTTTCGGGCTCTGCCGTCATCACCAAAGTCATCCAGATGGATGGCGGCCTCAATGAGTTTGAAATGGAAGATCAGATTGCGCTGGAGGCAGACCAGTACATTCCGTATCCCCTGGATGAAGTCGCTATTGACTTCGAGGTACAGGGTCCCTCAGAAGCCAACCCCGATCAGGTTGATGTGCTTCTTGCTGCTTGCCGAAAGGAAAACGTCGATATTCGTGAGGATGCGCTGGAGATAGCGTCGCTCACCACAAAGGTTGTCGATGTTGAGGCGTACGCACTCGAGCGGGCGTACACCCTGATTGAGCCCCAGCTTGATTCCCAGGGAGAGGAACTGGTCGTAGCCATCGTCGACGTTGGCGCCACCATGACCACTCTCAGTGTTCTGGCCGATGGTAAGACGGTATATACCCGTGAACAGATTTTCGGTGGCAAGCAACTGACCGAGGAAATCCAGCGTCGTTACGGCCTGTCTGTAGAAGAGGCCGGACTTGCGAAGAAGCAGGGGGGGCTGCCGGATGACTACGAGTCCGAAGTCCTGACCCCTTTCCGGGAGGCAGTCGTTCAGCAAGTGGCGAGGGCTCTCCAGTTCTTCTTTGGTGCAAGTCAATACAATGCGGTGGATTACGTGATTCTGGCTGGTGGTACTGCGTCGATTCAGGGCCTGACAGAAATGGTTGAAGAGAAAACCGGAACGCCAACTCTGGTAGCAAATCCATTTTCCGATATGTCGGTAGGCTCCAGGGTGAACGCGTCAGCGCTTGGCAGTGATGCGCCCTCGCTGATGATTGCATGTGGGCTGGCGATGAGGAGCTTTGACTGATGGCAAAGATTAACCTCAGGCCATGGCGTGAAGAGCTTCGGGCCGAAAAACAGAAGCAGTTTGTCGTGATGATACTGGGTGCCGCTATTGTCGCTGCGGGCCTGGCGTTTCTTTGGAAGACGGACATGGACAACCGCATTGCGTACCAGCAATCGCGCAACGCCTACATAGAAACCGCGACCAAGGAACTGGATAAGCAGATCAAGGAAATTGAAAACCTGAAGCGCAAGCGTGATGAGCTGTTGTCGCGCATGCAGGTCATTCAGGATCTCCAGGGTAAGCGTCCGGTTATTGTGCGGGTGTTTGACGAGTTAGTGCGGACTTTGCCGGACGGGCTCTTCTACACCGACCTCAAGAAGACCGGTGACCGCGTCGATATTGTCGGAATGGCTGAATCCAACAGTCGGATTTCCACCCTGATGAGGCGTTTTGATGAATCCGACTGGTTTACAGAGCCAAATCTTTCCAATGTGTCGGCGGCGGACAATCGTCGAGCTGGATACAGCCAGTTTAACCTGTCGGTTAAGCAACAAACTCCAGAGCCCGAAGGGGAGGATAAGTAATGAGCCTCGCGGACTCACTCAAAAGTCTTAACGAATTTGATATCAATGATCTGGATATCAATAATGCGGGTATCTGGCCGGCACCGGTAAAATTCATCGTTGTGTTGATCATCTTTGGCCTGATTCTCGGTGGCGGTTACTGGTTCTTCATCAAGGATCAGTACACAGAGCTGGAGCGTGTTGAACGTACCGAGCAGGAATTAAAGAAGAAATACGAAGACAAGGCCTATCGGGTGGCGAACCTGGATGTCTTCAGGGCGCAGATGGAAGAGATGGAGGAAACGTTCGGGGCATTGGTGCGACAGTTGCCCAGCGAGACGGAAGTACCGGGCTTGCTGGAGGACATTACCAACACGGCCCTGGGCAGTGGCCTTGCATTGCAGGAGGTTAAGCTCCAACCCGAGCAGCGTCGTGATTTCTACTCGGAGCTGCCGATTAATATCCGTGTCTCGGGCTCCTACCATGAGCTGGCGACGTTCGTCAGTAGTGTAGCCAGCTTGCCGCGGATTGTGACGCTGCACGATTTAACCATAAAACCAACTGGCGGTGATGGTGAGCGACTTGATATGCAGGTTGTTGCCCGTACCTACCGCTACCGGGCTGGAGATTAAGCATGGCAGGACAGCATGCAGGAAAGGCCTGGCTGGGTATTTGTCTGGTATCCCTATTGACGGCTTGTTCCCAGGGAAATGGTTTCTCTGATCTTGACAAATTCATGGCGGATACCAGAGCCAAGCCGAGAGGTCACGTTGAACCTTTGCCGGAATTCAAGGCATACGAAGCATTCAGTTACTCAGCTGCAGACAGGCGGGCACCCTTTGAGCCGCCCATTGATGTGCAGTTGACGATGGTTGATGACGAGCCGGTGAGTGATGTTGAGCCGGACCTTGATCGCCCGCGAGAGGTGCTTGAGAACTTTGACCTGAAAAGCCTGAATATGGTGGGTACCCTGACAAATGCGTCCGGCGGCCTTTTCGCGTTGATTCGTGATAGCGAAGGGGGGGTCCACAGAGTGCGCACCGGAAATTACATGGGGCAGAATTACGGCAGAATTGTCGGAATCAGCCAAACCCGTGTTGAACTGATTGAAATCGTTCCCAATGGCCGGGGTGGATGGGTTGAGCGTCCTCGTTCCCTGTCCCTTGACGAAGACGAAGGCGATGGCTAAGGGGCGGCATTATGAATACAGAAAGAACCATGCATGAACAAAAAAGTTTGGGGTCGAGGCTAGCGATGTTCAGAAAACTCAATGTATACGTCGGCGTGATTGCTCTTGGGTTGTTATCCGGCCTGGCCAATGCGGTCACGCTGGAAGACGTGTCGTTTTCATCGTTACCTGGCGACCAGCTTGAAGTAACGTTGGAATTTGACGGTCAACCACCTGAACCCACGGGTTATACCATCGAGCGGCCTGCCCGGATCGCGGTCGACCTGAAAGGAACCACCAGCGGGCTGGACAGCCGCAGTGTGCCGCTCGGGTCTGGAAATGCCCAGAGCATGACGGTGGTGGAAACCAAGGACCGCACTCGCCTGATTTTCAATCTGGTGGAGCTGGCCCCCTATGATACGGTTCGTGAGGGCAACTCGCTGGTCATGACTATTGGCGGGCAAGGTGGTGCTTCCACAGCCTCCGGTGGCGGTTCCGCGGCTCCGGCTGCCAGCACAACATCGTCATCGGCCTCCGTCCGTGATGGGGTGCTGGCGGGAGTGGATTTCCGTCGTGGAAAAGATGGCGAAGGGCAGGTGGTAGTCGATCTCGGTCGCGCCAGCGCGCCTGTTGACCTCTCTGAGCTCGGAGGCAAGATTCGATTGACGATGGATGGAATGACCGTTCCCGAGCATCTCCGTCGTCGTCTGGATGTGACTGATTTCGCGACTCCGGTGACACGGGTGGACACCTATACTGAAGGTGGCAATGCGGTTGTCGAAATTCGCCCGGAAGGCAGCTACGACTACATCGCCTATCAGTCCGGCTCCCAGTTTACGGTAAGCGTGGAAAGGCTGACCGAGCAGGAAGCTGAAGAGCGCCGCGAAGAAAAGTTCCCGTATACCGGGGACAAGCTGTCACTCAACTTCCAGGACATTGAGGTGCGCTCAGTCTTGCAGTTGATTGCAGACTTCACCGGCCTGAACCTGGTTGCCAGTGACACCGTGAGTGGAAGTATCACGCTGCGTTTGCAGAACGTCCCCTGGGATCAGGCTCTGGATCTGATCCTCAAGACCAAGGGCCTCGACAAGCGCCAGATCGGTAACGTGCTTCTGGTCGCTCCGGCCGATGAAATTGCAGCCCGGGAAAAACTTGAGCTGGAAACCAGTAAACAGATTGCCGAGCTGGCTCCGGTCCGTCTGGACATCATCCAGGTCAATTATGCCAAGGCCGCAGATATCGTGGCCCTGATCAAGGCTGATGAAGAGCTGATCTCCTCTCGTGGTTTCGTCTCTTCCGATGCCAGGACCAACACTATCAGCGTCCGCGAAACTACGGAGAAGCTGGAAGAAATTCGCCAATTGGTTTCCACATGGGATGTGGCGGTTCGCCAGGTATCCATTGAGGCGCGGATTGTGCGTGCGCAAACTAATGTTGCTGAAAACCTGGGTATTCGCTGGGGCGGCGCTGCGTATGATGTGAATGGCGATAATGTGGTTTCCATTGGTGGCTCCCAAGGCGCGGTTGAAGAAGCTCGTCAGGCAGCGGCTGGTAACAACAATACGATTACCTTCCCGGGGGCACTGGCTGTCGACCTTGGGGTTACCGGTGAAGGTGCGTCCTCGTTCGCGATCGGATGGGGGAGTGATGACTTCCTGGTGGATCTTGAATTGTCTGCACTGGAAACCGATGGTCGCGCTGAAGTGGTCTCCCAGCCTCGGGTGGTGACGGCTGACCGGCAGACGGCGAAGATCAAGTCTGGTGAAGAGATCCCCTATCAGGAAGCTTCTTCCAGCGGTGCTACGTCGGTTTCCTTCAAGGAGGCTGCCCTGTCGCTGGAAGTGACGCCGCAGATCACGCCAGACGACAAGATCATCATGGACCTGGTCGTCAATCAGGATTCCCGTGGCGAAGTGACGGCAGGTATCCCGGCAATCAATACCAATGAGGTAACAACTCAGGTGTTGGTGGGTAATGGAGAGACGGTTGTTCTGGGTGGCATCTTCCAGTCCGAAGTGGCAACCCAGACCACGAAGACGCCGTTCCTTGGTGACATCCCATACCTCGGGCGCCTGTTCAAGCGGACAGAGCACATCGATGAGCGCAGTGAGCTGCTGATCTTCATCACGCCCAAAATTATCAAGAGTGACCTGATTCGGTAAGTGCACTGATCAAGAAAGCCGCCGCCTCACACCGGCGGCTTTTTTGTGTCCTCACATTTGCGAAACTTATCGATTTCGGCGCCCTGTGCTATTCTCACCCGCCAGAACGTCTATGAGCTGAAGTTATGTCATTGCCAAAACGAATTGTCCTGGTTGGCCCCATGGGCGCGGGCAAAAGCACTATTGGTCGCATGCTTGCCAGAGAGCTGGGCTATCGTTTTCTGGATTCGGACAGAATTATTGAAGAGCGATGTGGTGCCAATATCCCCTGGATCTTTGATGTCGAGGGGGAAGAGGGGTTCCGGCAACGCGAAACGGCCATGCTGGCGGAGCTGTCTCAGCAGCATGAGACAGTCCTTGCCACGGGTGGCGGTGCTGTCATGAAGCCGGAAAATCATGAGCTTCTCAAGCGCGATGCCACTGTGATCTATCTTAAAACCTCTATAGAGCAGCAGGTTGAGCGGACACGTCGGGACCGGAACCGTCCGCTATTGCAGAACGATGATCCCGAGGCCGTTTTGCGAAAGCTGTTTGCCCTGAGGGACCCCGTCTATAAAAAGTTGGCTGATATTGTCATGCACACCGACCGGAAGAGCCCGAGGCTGGTGGTCCGCCAATTGGTCAATAGAGTGAATCCGAAAACCCCGCGTCATCGCCGGCAAGTGAGAAAGGAAGGTCGAAATCATGCATAACGCCGTTAGGGAGTTGCAGGTTGATCTGGGTGACCGCAGCTATCCCATTTTAATTGGTGACGGACTGCTGGGCAGGATGGATCTGACGCCTTATGTTGCGGGTGGCCAGGTCATGATCGTGACCAACGAAACCGTTGCTCCCTTATACCTGGAACAGGCAAAAGCCTGTTTCCCGGGAAAGGCGGTTGACTCGGTGGTGCTTCCGGATGGTGAAGAGTACAAGGATTGGCAAACACTGAACCTTATATTCGATGCCTTGTTGGAAAAACGTCATACTCGTAAGACGACCCTGGTCGCTCTCGGTGGTGGTGTGGTTGGTGATATGACAGGGTTTGCAGCCGCCAGTTACCAGCGTGGCGTACCTTTTGTCCAGATACCAACCACGTTGTTATCGCAAGTGGATTCCTCGGTGGGAGGAAAAACCGGAATCAACCACCCACTGGGAAAGAATATGATCGGCGCCTTCCATCAGCCGGAAGTGGTTCTGATCGACACGAACTCTCTGAAAACTCTGCCGCCACGGGAAGTGTCCGCGGGCCTGGCCGAGGTGATCAAGTACGGACTGATCCGGGACACCGGATTTCTGGCGTGGCTGGAGTCGGAAATGGACCGATTGATGGCCTTGTCTCCGGAGTCGCTGGTCGAGGCCATATACCGGTCTTGTGCCTGTAAGGCGGACGTCGTTGCCCAGGACGAGCGGGAAGGGGGGCTTCGGGCCATTCTCAACCTTGGCCACACCTTTGGTCATGCCATTGAGACGTTTGCCGGGTATGGCAATTGGTTGCATGGCGAAGCGGTCGGTACAGGTATGGTCATGGCTGCCGACCTGTCATTGAGGGAGGGGATGATTTCCGGAGAAGACGTGGCCCGCACCCGCGCACTGGTTGCCCGGGCCGGCTTGCCGCTGTTGCCTCCAGCGGAGATGACCCCGGAGCACTTCATGGATCTGATGGCTGTCGATAAAAAGAATGTTGACGGGGCCCTGCGTCTGGTCTTGCTCAGGGCCTTGGGTGATGCATTTGTCACGGCAGATGCGAGCCCGGAGAACCTGGCCGCGACCCTTGGGGCGTTCTGTCAGGGGACACCTGATTAATGCATTCCATGTGAACTGAACGCGACAGGGAACGATTGTGAACGATTCAGGACTGAACAGCCTTGAAGGGGGAGGCCTGTTTCCGAGGCTTCAGGAGCGTTATGGCCTGAGAGCCAATCCAATGGAAATGGAAACGCCTTTTTTTCCGGATGCCATGCGCCAGCACGCACTGGAAACCCTCCGCCATCTGTGTGGATTTGGCGATATGGCAATGGTGCTGACCGGTGCGGCGGGTGCGGGCAAAACCCGGGTGCTGGCTGAACTGGTTCGCAGTGAGTCGGCTCGCCTGGATTTTCACCGGCTACCTGCTGCAGCTCTGACAAGTGCCCATGCGCTGGCGCGTGGGTTGTTGTCGATTGCCCATAAAAGTCTTGAGCCTTCAGAAAGCTCCCGTGACGCCGTTTATGGATTTTTCCGCTGGTCTGAAACCCGGGTCCGCAAGGGGCAGCGCCTGGTGCTGCTGATTGATGACGCCGATCGTGCCTCCCCCGATCTGCTGAAATTGTTGTTGTCAGCGTTTCTCGCCTCTGACAGGGCCTCTGCGGCTGTGCCAGTGTTCAGTGGCACGAACGACCTGGTCAGTATGCTGGAGCTTGGAGATAAGTCCACTGGCATTCATCAGGTACATTTGCGTCCGCTGACAGAAGGGGAGATCAGGTCGTATCTCGAACCCCGCGTGCATCGTGCCGGTGGCCGGATCGAAGATCTTCTCAGTACCGCCAGGATACGGCAGATCCATCAGCTCAGTCAGGGCAGTTTTTCGCGCCTGCAGAGGATAACTCCGGCGGTCTGGCTGGACATCACGCCGGCTTCCAGATCCAGGTCGTCAGTGAGTTTGAAACCGCTGTTAAGCCTTCGCTGGCCCGCATTGGCGCTGATACTTCTTGGTGGTTCCTGGTGGATTGTGGCACAACAATACGAGCAATCTGTCAGTCAGGAAAAACAAGCAGTTGCTGAGCCCGAGCGGGTGCGCAAAAGTATCACTATTGGGCCTGAAAACCCGGAGCCACAACCATCGGCAGAGGCGACGGACGATGAGAGTGCTCTGGTAGAGCGATCCGTAGTGGCGAATAATGGTGCAGAGCCAGAGCCAGAGCCAGAGCCAGAGCCAGAGCCAGAGCCAGAGCCAGAGCCAGAGCCAGAGCCAGAGCCAGAGCCAGAGCCAGAGCCAGA